>NZ_JADYVQ010000001.1:0-1242500 GCF_020193895.1 Bradyrhizobium sp. NBAIM14
GGGCTGAATGTCTCTCCACTGTCATTCCGGGGCACGCGAAGCGTGAGCCCGGAATCCATCGTGCCGCAGCGTTGGTCGATGATTGGATTCCGGGCTCGACGCTGCGCGTCGCCCCGGAATGACGGAAGTGGCCTAGTCCGGCCGGACCATCTCGAACATGTTCTCCGGCTTGATCTCGAAATAATCGCCGCGCCGGCCGGCGCGGACGATGGGGCGGGCGGCGGCGGTCTGGTAGACGCCGTCCTTGATCAAGGCCTTGTCGATGTGGACGGCGACGACTTCGCCGAGCGTCAGCCAGGCGTCGGCCTCCTTGCCATTGGCGCCCTTGAGGCGGACGATGTCGGACACCTTGCACTCGAAGGCGACGGGGCTCTCGCCGACGCGCGGGACATTGACGAGCTTGCCGGGCACGGCGGTGAGGCCCGCGACCTCGAACTCGTCGACCTCGGGGGCGACATGCGCCGCGGTCGCGTTCATGTGCTTGGCGAGATCCATCGTCGTCAGATTCCAGACGAACTCGCCGGTCTGCTGCATGTTCTCGACCGTGTCCTTCCAGTTGGTCGAGGAGAAGCCGATGATCGGCGGCACGTAGCAGAACGCATTGAAGAAGCTGTAGGGCGCGAGGTTGACGTGGCCCCTGGCGTCGCGCGAGGAGATCCAGCCGATCGGCCGCGGCGCGATGATGGCGTTGAAGGGGTCGTGCTTGAGTCCGTGGCCCTTGGAGGGTTCGTAGAAGTACAGGTCTTTGTCGGTCACGCGCTGCTTCCTTTCGTCATTTCGAGCGCAGCGAAGCAATCCAGAATCCCTCCGCGGAGACGGTCTGGATTGCTTCGCTGCGCTCGCAATGACGGAGTTTTTGGGTCCGTCCCGGTCCGCCTCCGGCGGTCGTGCCGGGGCGATCAGTCTGCTTATAGGAGAAAACGCCCCGCCCGTCAGTGGCGCGGCGACAGACCCGCGATGACGAAATCGATCATCTGGTCGATGGTCGGGCCCGGCTTGGTGGCGCACTGGGCGATCATCTGGGGGTGGAAGAAGCGGATCATCGCGCTGCAGGAGCAGAGCGCAGCCAGCTGCAGGTCCGGCGCCTCGAACTCGCCGGAAGCGACGCCTTGCGCGATCATCTGGCCGATCATTCCGGCGACGCACTCCATATGGGCAACGCAGACGTCCCAGTCCTCCTCCATCGCGATCGCGACCATCTCGTGCAGCTTGTTGTCGCCGACATAGCGCTCGGTGTTCATGCGATTGATGGTGGTGAGCAGCTCGCGGAAGCGCTCCTTGACGGGACCGGGCTTTGCCACGATCCGCTGTGCCTCCAGCTCGACCTCGCCCATCAGCGAGCGGGCCACCGCCTGGTGAATCGCCTTCTTCGATTCGAAGAAGCGATACACGTTGGCGGGGCTCATCCTGAGCTCCTTGGCGATGTCGCCGACGGTCGTCTTCTGGTAGCCGATCTGGCGGAACAGCCGCTCGGCCACCTCGAGGATGCGATCCCGGGTGTCGACTTCGATATGTTCCGAAACAAGGGCCATCAGTCAGGACTCGCTGGTCAACAGTCTTCTCATCTATTCAGCCGCTTCGGCAAGCGGAATTGCGTGCGGGTCATCGCTCCCATGCTGCGGCGCGGCCGGCTGCTCGGGCGTTCCGGCCTCGTCCAGGCTCTTGCGGAACCACAGGGCGTAGAGGCCCGGCAGGTACAGCAGCGTCAGGAAGGTCGCGACGAACAGGCCGCCCATGATGGTGATCGCCATCGGGCCCCAGAAGGCCGAGCGCGTCAGCGGGATCATGGCGAGAATGGCGGCGAGCGCCGTCAGCACCACCGGCCGGGCACGGCGGACGGTCGCCTCGACGATCGCCTCGCGCCGGGTCAGGCCGTGGCTGACGTCGGTCTCGATCTGGTCGACCAGGATGACCGTGTTGCGCATGATCATGCCGGCGAGCGCTATTAGGCCGAGCAGCGCCACGAAGCCGAACGGGGCATTGGCGACGTTGAGGCCAAGCGAGGCACCGACGATGCCGAGCGGCGCGGTCAGGAACACCAGGATCAGGCGTGAGAAGCTCTGCAGCTGGATCATCAGCAGCGTCAGCATCACCATGACCATCACCGGGAAGAGGATGAAGATCGAGGCGTTGCCCTTGGCGGATTCCTCGAACGCGCCGCCCGGCTCGATCCGGTAGGCCGGCTCGAGGTGATCCTTGATCGCCTTCAGCTTCGGCGTGATCTGGTTGGTGACATCAGGGGCCTGCACGCCGTCGACAACGTCGGAGCGCACGGTGATCGCCATGTCGCGGTTGCGCCGCCACATGATCGGCTCTTCATGGGCATATTCAATTCGAGCGATCTGCTGCAGCGGCACGGCGACGCCGTTGCGCGAGGTGATGGTGAGATCGCCGACGCCGCCGAGGTCGAGGCGCTCGGACGGGATCGCGCGGGCGACCACGCCGACCTTCTCGATGCCGTCGCGCACGGTTGTGACCTGCGAGCCCGAGATCAGCATCGCCAGCGCCTGCGAGACGTCCTGCGGGGTCAGGCCCATGGCGCGGGCGCGGTCCTGGTCGACGACGAGCTTGAGGTAGGGCGACTGCTCGTTCCAGTCGAGCTGGACGTCCTTGACGCTCTTGTTCTCGCGCATGACGTCGCGGACCTGGTAGGCGATCTCGCGGACCTTGTTGGCGTCCGGGCCGATCACGCGGAACTGCACGGGGAAGCCGACCGGCGGACCGAAATTGAAGCGGTCGACGCGCACGCGTGCCTCGGTCAGGAAGCCCTCGGCGGCCGCGGTCTCGATCTTGGCCTTGATGCGCTCGCGCGCCTCGACCCCCTTGGCAACGATGACGATCTCGGCAAAGGCCTCGTTCGGAAGCTGCGGGTTGAGGCCGAGCCAGAAGCGCGGCGAGCCCTGGCCGACATAGGCGGTATAGGTCTCGATGTCCTTGTCGTCCTTGAGCAGCGTCTCAGCCTTCTTCACCGCCTTCTCGGTAACGTTGAAGGCGGTGCCTTCCGGAAGGCGCAGCTGCAGGAACAGCTCGGGGCGCTCCGACAGCGGGAAGAACTGCTGCTGGACCTGGCCGAAGCCGACGATCGAGGCGGCGAAGACGCCGACGGTCGCGACCACCACGGTGATGCGGTGGTTGACGCACCATTTCACGATGGCGCGCAGGCCGCGGTACATGCGGGTCTCGTAGACCGCATGCGGATCATGGTTGTGGTGCGCCTTCATCTCGGGCAGCAGCTTGACGCCGATATAGGGCGTGAAGATCACCGCCACGAACCAGGAGGCGACCAGCGCGATTGCCACGATCCAGAATATGCTGCCGGCATATTCGCCGACCGCGGAATTGGCAAAGCCGATGGGGAGGAAGCCAGCGGCCGTGACCAGCGTTCCCGTGAGCATCGGAAACGCAGTAGATTCCCAGGCAAAGGACGCCGCACGCATGCGGTCCCAGCCCTGCTCCATCTTCACCACCATCATCTCGACCGCGATGATGGCGTCGTCGACGAGCAGGCCGAGCGCGATGATCAGCGCGCCGAGCGTGATGCGGTGCAGGTCGAGCGACATCGTGTTCATGACGATGAAGACGATGCCGAGCACCAGGGGCACCGACAGCGCGACCACGATGCCGGTGCGCCAGCCGAGCGCCAGGAACGAGACGAACAGCACGATGACGAGCGCTTCCATGAAGGAGTGCACGAACTCGCCGACGGCGTGCTCGACCACCTTGGGCTGATCGGCAATCAGCTTGACGTCGACGCCCTGCGGCACGGCCTTCATGAAGTCGGCCGTCGCCTTCTCGACCTCCTTGCCGAGATCGAGGATGTTGGCGCCCTTGGCGGTGACGACGCCGATGCCGATGGCGGGTTTGCCTTCCTGGCGCACGACGAAGCTCGGCGGATCGACATAGCCGTGGGTGATGGTGGCGATATCGCCGAGACGGAACACGCGGCCGTTGCTCTCGACCGGCGTTTCGGCGACGGCCTTGGCACCGTCGAGCGCGCCGGTGACGCGCAGCGGCACGCGCTGCGAGGAGGTCTCGACCGTGCCGGCCGGCGTCACGTTGTTCTGCTTGGCGAGCGAATCGAACAGCGCCTGCGGCGTGATGCCGAGCGTGGCGAGCTTGGCGTGGCTGAACTCGACGAAAATGCGCTCATCCTGGTTGCCGTAGACGTCGACCTTGGTCACGCCGGGCACCTTGAGCAGGCGCTGGCGAAAACCTTCGGAGACCTTCTTGAGCTGGGCATAATCGGCGCCGTCGCCGGTCATCATGTAGAGGATGGAATCGACGTCGGAGAACTCGTCGTTGACGACGGGCCCGAGAATGCCGGACGGCAGCTGGCCCTGCACGTCGACCAGCTTCTTGCGCAGGAGATAGAAGAGGTAGGGCACGTCCTTCGGCGGCGTGTTGTCGCGGAAGGTGACCTGGAGCGCGGTGAAGGCGGGCTTGGAATAGGTCTGCACCTTTTCGAAATAGGGCAGCTCCTGGATCTTCTTCTCGATGGGATCGGCAACCTGGGTCTGCATTTCCTGCGCGGTCGCGCCGGGCCAGATCACGGAGACGTTGACCACCTTCACCGTGAAGAACGGATCCTCGGCACGGCCGAGCTTCTCATAGGAGAAGAAGCCGGCGACGCCGAGGATGATCATCAGGAAGAGCACCAGCGTCGGATGGCTGACGGCCCAGGCCGAAAGGTTGAAGCGCTTCATCGCACTCTCCGAAAGACGATCCAGTTGCAAACAACGACAGCCGCTCTGCTCAAACCGTCGTCGCGAGGCAGCGAAGCAATCCAGGGGGCTGGGCAGGTTCTGGATCGCTTCGCCGCTTCAGCCTTTGCTTAGGGACAAAGGCCGAAACTCACCTCACACGACGTAACTCACTTCTCTTGTCATTCCGGGATGGTCCGAAGGACCAGACTTTCAAACGACGGATCAGAACGACAAGGACGACACGATCCGCACCCGCTGGCCGGGATCGAGCTTCTGCACGCCGAGCGCGACGATCTTGGCGCCCTCGTCCACGCCGCCGGTGATGACGACGTCCTTGCTCTCGTAGGACTTCACCGTGACCGGCTTGAGCGTGACGCCACCGTTGTCGTCGACAACGTAGAAGGAGGGCTTGCCGCCTTCGTTGAAGAGCGCCGACAGCGGCAACCGCGCGACGCGCTCGGTCGCGGCATCCGACAGCGTCAGCGTCGCCGTCATGCCGAGCGCGACCTTGTCGTCGGCCTCGGGCAGCGAGAACTTTGCCAGATAGGTGCGCGTGGCGGGATCGGCTGCCGGCGCGATCTCGCGCAGCTTGGCCGTGTATTTCTTGTTCGGCTCGGACCAGAGAGTGACGCTGGCGACGCCCGACTTGGCACGTCCAACCAGCGTTTCAGGGATCGCGACGACCGCTTCCTTCTCGGCAAAGCGGGCGACACGGATCGAAGCCTGGCCCGCGGCAACCACCTGGCCGGGCTCGATCAGCGTTGCGGTGACGACGCCGCGGGCGTCGGCAACCAGCGTCGCGTAGGAAAGGGAATTCTTGGTCAGTTCGACCGAGCGCTCGGCCCGGTTCAAGCGCGCACGGGCTTCATCGGCGGCGGCGCGGCTCTGGTCGAGCTGGGCGTCCGTGGTCCAGCCCTTGGCCTTGAGATCCTTGGCGCGCTGCTCGGCGGCGGCGGCCTGGGCCAGCACGCCGGTTGCGGCGGTCTGCTCGGCAACGGCCTGCTCGGCCTGGAGCTTCAGGTCGACCTCGTCGAGGGTGGCGAGCGGCTGGCCGACTTCGACTGTCTGGCCGACTTCGACGAGGCGTTTGGCCACCTTGCCGGCGACGCGGAAGCCGAGATCGCTCTCGATCCTGGGACGGATAGTGCCGACGAAGCTGCGCTCCGGGGTCTCGGCAGCGTAGTGGGCGGTTGCCACCAGAACCGGCCGCGGCGGCTCGGCCTTCTCGGCGACGGTATCATTGCACCCTGCCAGCGAAACGGCCATCAGGGCGAGCGCGGCTCCTGCGAAAAGCTTGGAATAGCTCGACAAAATCGACCGGACCAACATCGAAGGACACTCCTGCATCTCGACTGAGAGGAATGTCGACTGTTCACTGATAAAAGTCAATAATCGTCAGTCATCAGGAATGCGTGATCGTGAAGGAGTGGTAAGGAGGGATAGGCTTGGCCGCGAGGTGTTATTGTAGGGTGGGCAAAGCGGAGCGTGCCCACCAGAACCGCTCTGCGGCGAAGATGGTGGGTACAGCGCGCGACGTGCGTGCCCCCTCACCGCTCCTGGTCGGCGAATTCGTGCTTGCTGTCGTGTCCGCCGACGAACACCAGGATGCCCGCGATCAACGGCAGCACGGCGAGCACCAAGAGGCCCGTCGAGGTCTGGCCCGTGGCTTCCTTGACCCAGCCGATCAGGTACGGCCCGCCGAAGCCGGCGAGGTTGCCGATCGAGTTGATCAGGGCGATGGCGCCGGCGGCGGCCGTGCCGGAGAGCCAGGCGGTCGGCAGCGTCCAGAACACGCCGAAGCAGCAGAACACGCCGATCGCGGCCACCGTCAGCGCCACCATCGTCAGCGTGGGATCGGTGAGATAGGAGGAGATGCCGAGCGCGACTGCGGTGAGCAGCAGCGGCGCGCCGACATGCATGACGCGCTCGCGGCTCGCATCCGAATGCCGCGCCCACAGGATCATAGCGATGGTGCCGAACAGATACGGGACCGCAGTGACGAATCCGGTTTGGGCGTTGGTGAGGCCGAACGCCTTGACGATCTGCGGCAGCCAGAACTGCATGCCATAGAGCGCGCCGACGAAGCCGAAATAGACCAGGCTGAGCGCGATCACCTTCGGTGAAGACAGCGCCTCGCCGAGCGAGAAATGCTTCACCGCCTGCTTGGCCGCGATCTCCGAATCGAGCTTGGCTTTCAACCATGCCTTCTGCTCGGCCGACAGCCAGTACGCCTTCTCCGGCTTGTCGGTGAGATAGAACCAGGTGACGATGCCGAGCAGCACCGATGGGATGCCCTCGATGATGAACAGCCATTGCCAGCCTTTCAGCCCCATCATGCCGTCCAGCCCGAGCAACAGGCCCGAGATCGGCGCGCCGATCACGGTCGAGACCGGCACCGCGACGGCGAAGGCCGCAAGGAAGCGGGCGCGATATTCGGCCGGATACCAATAGGTGAGATAGAGGATGATCCCGGGGAAAAAGCCGGCCTCGGCGACGCCGAGCAGGAAGCGCAGGACGTAGAAGCTGGTGACGCCGCTGACCACCGCCATCAGCGCCGAGATGATGCCCCAGGTCACCATGATGCGGGCGATCCAGCGGCTCGCGCCGAATTTCTCCAGGGCGAGGTTGCTCGGCACTTCGAAGATGAAATAGCCGATGAAGAAGATGCCGGCGCCCCAGGAGTAGATCAGCGGCGTGAATTTCAGATCGGCGTTCATGGTCAGCGCGGCGAAGCCGAGATTGACGCGATCGAGATAGGAGAAGAAGTAGGCCAGCACCAGGAACGGAATCAGGCGCCAGGAGATGGCGCGGATGGTCGAGGTTTCGATGTCCGACTTGGTGGCACCGGTGGAACCGGCATAGGTCGTGGTCTGGCTCATGGCTTCCCCCGGGGTTGTTGCTTTTTCGGGTCTGCGGCCGTTTTCAGCATCGCGAGCAAAGAGTCAATGGAGCAAGCAATGCACGAGACGCAGCCGGGCACGCCTGTTGCGCCTCTACGGACCTCACTGATCCGCGCTGCTTTCGCGCTCGCAGTGATTGCCTGTGGGCTGTCCCTTCGCTGGTACGGCTTCCCGCTCGGCCTGCCTGCGTTCATCGTGAAGTACGGCGGCTCGCTGCTGTGGGCGACGATGGTGTTTCTGCTGGCAGGAGTCGTGCTGCCGCGGCTGACACGGAGCCAGCTCGCAGCCATCGCGATAGTGATCGCGGCAGTCGTCGAGTTCTCCCGCCTGATGCATACTCCCTGGCTCGATGCGTTCCGCCTCACCACCGCCGGCGCGTTGCTGCTCGGCCGCATCTTCTCGCTTTGGAATTTGCTGGCCTATGCGGTTGGGATTGCGTTTGGCATGTGGATCGATCGCGTTGCCATGCGCGGTGGGTGGGCAAAGGCGCCGTAGCGCCGTGCCTACGTCTCGTCATCGAATAGGCAAGACGTGGGCACGCTTCGCTTTGCCCACCCTACAAGACTGCCGTCGGAGCCTCACTCCGCCAGTTGAAACCGCTCGAAACGGTCGAGCTCCTCCTCGATCACGCGCTTCAGCTCCTTGCGGCCCGCCGTCTTCCTGCCCTGCCCGACCCAGGTCCATTTCTGCATCAACAGCTTCTTGTTCTGCCGGTCGGTCTTGAGATCGAGCGCGGCGACGATCTCGTCGCCGACCAGCACGGGCAGCGCGAAATAGCCGAGCTTGCGCTTGGCTTTCGGCACATAGGCTTCGAACAGGTGGTTGTAGCCGAAGATGAGGTTGGTGCGCTTGCGCTGGATGATCAGGGGATCAAACGGGGAGAGGATGTGGACGAGATCGGGCGACACCTCATGCGGCTCAAGCGCTGCAGGCGAGGCCCAGTGCTCCTGCTTACCGGCGCCTTCGATCGCGACGGGCACGAGCTCGCCGCGGCGGACGCGCGAGGCGATCAGGCGCGCGACCGGCTTCTTGCTGGGCGCATCGAGATGGCAGACCGAATCGAGGCTGACCACGCCCTGCGAGCGCAGCGCGCGGTCGAGCAGATAAGCCGTGATCTCGCTTGCCGGCGCCGGCTTCGGCAGCCTGTCCCAGCCGAAATGACGCGTCGTCAGCTCGTAGGTCTTGAGCATGCCCTGGCGCGCGCTGATGGTGACCGCCCCGGTATAGAAGGCGAGCTGCAGCGCCCGCTTCGAGGGCTTGCGGCTCTGCCACAGATGCTCCTTCTCGACGAGCACGTCGTCGTCGATGTCACGGATCGTCAGCGGCCCGCCGCGCAGCAGCCGCATCACCTTGCGCGTGTCGGCCGGCTTCACCGCGGCGAACCATTTGTGCCCCTCGCGGCGGTGCTCGCGCATCGCCGGCAGGAAGAAGCGGAAGTCGTTCGCCGGCACGTAGGAGAGCGCGTGCGTCCAGTACTCGAACACGGTCTTGTCGACACTCTGGGCGTGGCGCAGATCGGCGCGGCGATAGGACGGGATCCGGCTGAACAGGATGTGGTGATGGCAACGCTCGATGACGTTGATGGTGTCGATCTGCACATAGCCGAGATGGGCAACGGCGGCCGAGACGGCCTCTGCGCCTTCGCCAAACGGAGCGCGGTCGGTCAGCCGCTGGGCATGCAGCCAGATCTGCCGGGCCTGTGTCGTCGAGAGCGGAAGCGGTTTGGACGTGCGGGACATTGCAGCATGCAATGTAACGGGATTCGCCGCGAGGAAAGAAGCGGGACACGAAAAGGCCGCGCTGCCATCTGCTGCCAGCGCGGCCATGACGTGTGGGGATCAGGCGGAAGCCTACTTCTTCATCGCCATCGACTTCTCGGCGTTCATATAGTGCTTGCATGCTCCACGCATGTTGCCCTTGCTCATGTCGGAATTGGCCGCGGCCATCGACTTCCTCGCTGCGATCTTGGCGGGCGTGTCTTCGCCGCCCATGCCGGCAACGAGCTTCGCCATGTTTGCACTGGTGCACGCCATCTTGGCGGCAGAGGCGGGGGACAGAGCAAGTGCGGCGAATGCCGTCGCGAGCAACAGGGTCTTCATCAAGTTCTCTCCTCGAGTAGGCAGCCGGCCTGATGCCGGCCAACGCACCGCCATTCTTCAGCCACAAGTTTGCAGGGAAAAGACAATTTCGTTGCTGCGCTGCAGTGATACCCGCTTTTCAGCGTGCGGCTTTTGGGCGCTCCCCGACGCTGCCGGTGGCGACCTCCGGGTCGCAGATGGCCTTGCCACGTCCTTCTGCCTGGCAGCGATAGACACTGCCGGTGAGGCGATCGACCAGCCAGACGTTCTCGTCGGTCGGCCCTTCGAGCCCGACATAGCGGGAGGTCATCCCGGTGATCAGTGTCGACAGCAGGATGGCCACCGCGATCATCGCCGCACCGATATAGATGGGCATTGCGTTCAGGGTCACTGTCCGATCCGGCGGGCCGCTGCGATGGAATTGATAGTCGCGCTGATAGTCACTTGGCCTCGGCACAGGACGGAACTCGGCTCCCCTCGCGTCAAATTATCGAATGATTGAAGTGTGTTAGGCGGACATCTGGACGAATTCTTGTTCGCGGGCGGGCGGTGAGGCGACGCCTTTGCGACGTTCGGGTTTCCCGGAACCCAGTACGGCCGGCTCGAAAGCAAAGTGCGAATGATTCGAACCGGAGCAAAGTGACCTCGGCTCGCCGTTTCGAATGTGACCAAGATCACATCAGAGCCGTTGAACCTGCCCTACGCTCGCAGCATCAAATCGCCATCAGGCGTAACAGCGAGGATACCACCATGACCCATTTCAATAAGTCTTTTGGACTGACGGCGATCACCCTGACAGCCGTCCTGTCGATGACGGCCGGCCTTGCGCTGGCTGGCGACAACAACATCTCCGCCGGCCAGATCGTCGATGCGCTGAAGCCGAAGCCGGCGACCCGCGGCCTGTCCGTTGGCCCCCAGACCGATACGACCGTGCAGGCCAAGGAGGCGACCTTCCTGAACACCGTGCGCAACCGCTCGACCCGGTCGCTCTCGACAGGCGAGCGCGAGCAGATCGCCGAGCTCGCTGCCACCAAGCCGAAGATCGATCTGGAGATCCAGTTCGACTACAACTCGGCCGACATCGCCAAGACCTCGATGGCCTCGGTGCAGGCGCTCGGCAAGGCGCTGTCCGATCCGGCGCTGAAGGGCTCGACCTTCGTGGTCGCCGGCCACACCGACGCGACCGGTGGCGAAGCATACAATCAAGGTCTCTCCGAACGGCGCGCCGACACCATCAAGAAGTACCTGATGCAGAATTACGGCCTCAACGGCAACGATCTCGTCACCGTCGGCTACGGCGAGACGAAGCTGAAGGATGCCGCCAACGGCACTGACGCCATGAACCGCCGGGTCCAGGTCGTGAACATGGACACCAAGACCGCAGCGAAATGATGCGACGAGCGCCTCCGCCTGCTGCCCTGCGGCAGGCGGAGGCGTGATCGCAGTTGGTTTAATTAGACCGGTGCGGGTGTCGCGAGAGCCTCCCGGACGAGCCGCGCGAGCTCGGCCTTGCGGTAGGGCTTTTCCAGTATCAGGGCGCCCTGCCTGACGTGGCCGTTCGCCGCCAGCGTTTCGAGGGCGTAACCCGATGTCAGCAGCACGCGCAGCTCGGGCCTTTCCTGGCGTGCAAGCCCTGCAAGCTCCCAGCCATTGACGCCGCTAGGCATCACGACGTCGGTGAACAGCAGGTCGATGTGCAACGGCGCCGCAAGCGTCTGCAAGGCCTCCTTGCCATCGACTGCCGACACCACCTTGTAGCCCAGGCTCTCCAGGCTCATGACCGCGTAGGAGCGGACGAACGGATCGTCCTCGACCACCAAGACGGTCTCGGAGCCGCTCTGTGTTGCCTCCTTCTCGACCGCAAGCGGCACGTCCTGCGCCGACCGACGACCTTGCGGCCGATGCCGATGATCTTCTTGTCGCCGGTCGTGACGAAATTGCGGATGTATCCGTCGTGCTCGGAACGGTAGGGGTCCGGCATCAACATCTTGACGTTCTTGCCGAGAACCTCGTCGGCCTCGTATTTGAACAGTCTTTCGCAGGCGGGATTGAATTGCAGGACGGAGCCGGCGGAATCGATCAGAATCACGCCGTCGACGGCAGTGTCGACGACCGCACGCAGCCGTGCCGCACTCTCGCGCAGCTCGCGCTCGACCCGCTCACGCTCCGTGAGGTCGTGGACGATGCCGACGAAGATCGATTCGCCCGACGCCTGCCTGGTCTCGCCCACCGACAGGTGCATCGGGAAGGTCGAGCCGTCCTTGCGCTGTCCCACCACCTCGCGGCCGATACCGATGATCTTGCGCTCGCCGGTGAGGTGGTAGTTTTGAAGGTATTCGTCATGGGCGTCGCGGTAGGGCGGCGGCATCAGGAGCTTGACGTTCCGGCCGATGACCTCGCTCGCGCAATAACCGAACAGCTTCTCGCAGGCCGGATTGAATATCAGGATGCCGCCGCGGGCGTCGATCAGGATCACCCCGTCGACGGCGGTATCGACCACGGCACGCAGCCAGTCCGCGTTGGAATGATCCGGACTGACAATGCCATCCCCCATGCCCACCCCGCCGCGTCTCCAATTCCGGCAATGACGGCCAGTGCACACGCGCCGATTGATTCATGCAAGCCAAATCTACTCGGCTATGCACGCCCGCGGGCACTAGATCCAGCTTTGGAACAGCATCAGCCGGTTGAAGCCCCCCATCGAGGTGCCGACGAAGGCCGCGGAAATCGGCAGCATCACCGCAAAGCCGGCCGCCGCGACGCCGACATAAGCCCACAACAGCCAGCGCGGCAGACCCTCGCGGCGCAGCACATAGACCAGTGCCAGGGACGCCGCGGTCGCGGCCGGCAGATAGTAATAGATGAAGCCCAGCGTGCGCGGCAGCAACGCCCAGGCGAGCCAGGGACCGAAATAGAATGTGGCGATCAGGAATGCATCCCAGCGCCGCGCCACGATGAAATCGCGCAGCACCATGGCGAGTGCAGGCAGAGCCGGCCACAGCACGAGCGGATTGCCGAGGAAGACGATCGCGGCGATGTGGTCCTCCGCGGTCTTGTCGAACAGGAACCAGACCGGACGCGCGAGCAGCGGCCAGGACGGCCATGCGCTCATATAGGTGTGGCCGGCGATGGCCGTCGTGGTGTTGTCGGCAAAGATCCGCCGCTGCGCCTCGATCAAGTCCGGCAGCGATAACCCGTAGAGCGGAACGAAGCCGGCAAGATAAGCCAATGCCGGCAGGACGGCGAAGCAGAGCGCGACATGATGCAGCTTCAGGCCGGGCCAAAGCTCCGGCCGATACCAGTCGTCCGGCTTCGCGTCGGCGAACAGCGTATGCCAGCCCTGCATCAGGCGGATCACCGCAACAATGACGATGCAGACGCCGAGCGGGAACAGGCCGGTCCATTTACACGCGGCCGCAAGGCCGAACAGGCTGCCCGCCACCGCGAACAGCGCTTGCGGCCGCTCTCTGCGAAACCCATGCATGAAGGCGGCGGTGGCGAGCAGGCCGAAGCCGAGCGCAAAGACATCGAGCATCGCGATGCGCGCCTGGACGTACAGCATCTGGTTGAAGGCTGCGATCAGCGCGGCGGCGATCGCCGGCCCCTGCGCGGCGAACAACGCGAGTCCGCACAGATAGATCGCGACGATCGCGAGCGCGCCGAACAAGGTCGCGGGATAACGCCATCCAAGCGCGTTGTCGCCGAACGTTGCGATCGATGCCGCGATCATCTCCTTGGCCAGCGGCGGATGCATCGGATTGAGCATCGGCTGCGACATCGCGGGCGTCAGCATCTGGCGCGCCGCCGGCACGTAATGCACCTCATCGAACACGAATTTTTCCGGCGTGACGACGCCGATCAACAGCGCCAGATGCGCGATCAGGAAGATCGCGACAGCAATCACTGCACTCCGCGACACCTCAGGAACCGCAGGCAATTCGCGCATCTTTTGTGGGGCTGTCTTGCGTGGCAAATTGGCTTCACCGCGGAGAAAAATAAACTGCTTCCCGTCATTGAACGCATTCTGCCGTAACTGTCACTAAGCATGACGCAGGTCCTGCGCCGCTTGTGATAATTCCGCCACATCAGAAGCGCGCGCGATCCGGTACGATCAGGGACACATCGATCGGTTGCGAAATGAATTTGCGTTTTTGCCTTTTCTCCACACTGCTCACGGTCGCAATCTGTGCGGCATCCGGCGCCGAAGCGCAGACGCGCGTCGGCCAGGCTGTCGTCATTCAGAACGAAGTGGTGCGCGTCGCCGCGACCACGACGCCGATCAATGTCGGCGACAGCATGCTGCGCGACGAGACCGTGCGAACCGGCGCCGACAGCGCGGCGCGTTTCGTGATGGCCGACAGCACCAATCTATCACTGGGGCCGAGCGCCACGCTGAAGCTCGACCGCACCGTCTTCAACGACGAGCACAGCTATCGTGACGTCGCGATCCGCATGACCACCGGCGCCTTCCGCTTCGTCACCGGACGCTCCGACAAGGCCGCCTACAAGATCACGACACCGCTCGCCACCATCGGCGTGCGCGGCACCACGCTCGACATTCTCTCGCAGCGCGGGCGCTCCGTCGTTGTGCTTCAGGACGGCGCGGCCAGCGTGTGCACGAGGAGCGCCCAGTGCGTGCAACTCACCCAGCCCGGCGACACCGCCATCATCACCTCGACTGGCGGCAAGGTGAGCATCACCAAGAGCAACACGCCGCCCTGGACCTTCGCCGCCAATTGCGCCGCGAGCGCCGGGTTGTGCGCAGTCAACCAGTATGCCGGCGCCTCGCCGACCATCACGCCTGCCGTCGAGGACGACGCCATGCTGTGCGGGCGCTGACGATGGCGAAATTCACCGTTCGGCGCCTCATCCTTGCCGCTGCGCTGGCCGCATCTGCGGCGTTTGCGCTCGTCACGTTCGATGCCCGCCCGGCGGCTGCACAGGCCTCGGAGTGCGGGTCCGAGTGCGGTGAACCAGAGCCCACTCCGTCCCCAACCTATTCGCCGTCGCCATATCCGTCCCCGACCTATTCCCCGTCGCCGAATCCCTCGCCCACGCCGACCCCCTCCCCATCGCCCAGCCCCTATCCGTCGCCTTCACCGAGCCCGGCTCCGTCGCCGTCGGGACCGACGGGCGCGGATTCCAGCGGCAATTCGATCGGCGGCCTTGCCAATCAGCGCTTCAATCAGATGATCACCAACCGGGTGCTCGGCACCGTGCTGCTCGGCGTCAACGAGCAGATCAATTGCGGCGACTGCATCAGCGCGTTCGGCTCGGCCGGCTCGTTCTCGGCCGGCATCCATGGTCGCAAGGCGCTGACCAACAATCTCTCGCTGCTCGCCGGCATCGCCTATACGCACTACGAAGGGCGCGGCTACGAGATCACGAGCGCACCGATCGGCGCTTTCGCGCTTCGCTACGACTTCACCGATTGGGGCTCGTCGCGCCCGTTCTTCGACGTCGGCGCGATCCTGACCCCATGGGAGAAGGCGCGCTACACGCGCAGCTACGACACCAGCCTCGGGCCGGTGCCCGTGACGAGGTCGACCAACGCGTCCAACTACGCCGTTTACGGCCGCGCCGGCTGGATGAGCCGCCTCTCGCCGCGCGACGAGGTCGCGGCCTCGATCGAGGTCTGGCAGCTCTGGCAACGCGTCTCCGGCTATCGCGACAGCGCGGTGGCGTTCAATCCGTTCGACGCCAGCATCGCTGATGGCACCGACCGCACCAGCCTCGTCAAGATCGGCGGCCAGTGGACGCATCTGTTCGGCAGCAGCATCGAGACCAACATCAATGGCGGCTGGGTGCAGTCCTTCGCCAGCCACAGCGGCATCGTCGCCACAGTGACCGGCCAGGGCACGGTGGTGCCGACCATGGGTAACCAGGGCTGGTTCGAATATGGCGGCCGCCTCGGTTTCCGCGTGCAGAAGGGCTGGATCGTGGACCTCTTCGCCAACGGCACGCTGGGCCCGCAGCCGGTCGGCAACACGATCCACGGCGGCGTGGGGCTGCGGATCAACTATTAGCGGCGAGAATACCGCCTCACATTCCGCTGTCATGCCCCGGCTTGACCGGGGCATCCAGTACGCCGCGGCCCATCGGTTTAATCACTGCCGTCTCGGAGTACTGGATCGCCCGGTCAAGCCGGGCGATGACAGTGAGTATGTGGCGAGAGCGACCCGCCCTCACGCCGCCGACTTGCCCTCGAACGCCCGCCGCAACACCTCGGCGTCCAGCTTGACCATCTTCATCATCGCCTGCATCGCGCGCGCGGCTGCGGCCTTGTCCGGGCTCGACAGGAACTCGAACATCACCTTTGGCACGATCTGCCAGGCCACGCCCCAGCGATCTCTCAGCCAGCCGCACTGCTCCGCCTTGCCGCCATGGGCGAGGAACGCGTTCCAGACACTGTCGACCTCTGCCTGGTCGTCGCAATGAATCATCAGCGAAATGGCGTGGGTGTATTCCATCTTCATGCCGCCATTGAGCGCGACCAGCTTCTGTCCGGCCACGGTGAACTCGACGACGAGCACGGAGCCTTCCTTGCCGGAGGGGCCGTCCGAAACGTTGCGCTGAACGTGTGTGATCGCCGAATTCGGGACCAGCGAGACGTAGAATTTTGCAGCGTCGTCGGCATCGCCGTTGAACCACATGCAGGGCACGAGCTTGGACATGGTGAATGCTCCTCTTGAGGTCTGCTGTTTCGGCTCAGGCGTTCGCCAGGTCGGGCTGCAGAGGGGCGGCTGAAAGGTCCATCCAGTTCACGCCCCACATGTGGCCGTCCGGATCCTCGAAGCTGCGGCCGTACATGAAGCCGTATTCGTCCTTCGGGCTGGGATCGGCAATGCCTCCTGCAGCCTCCGCCCTGCCAACGATGTCATCGACCTCGCTGCGGCTGTCCGCGGACAGGCAGAACAACGCTTGGTTCGAGGTCCTGGCGTCCGCGATCGGCTTCGGCGTGAACTGGCGGAATTTGTCGTGGGTCAGCAGCATGGCGAAGATGGTCTCGGAAAAGACCATGCAGCTCGCGGTCTCGTCGCTGAATTGCGGGTTCTTGACCGCGCCGACCGCCTCATAGAAGGCAGTCGCGCGCTTGAGGTCGGTCACCGGCAGGTTGACGAAGATCATCTTGGGCATCGGAAGCTCCTTGGCGGGGTTCTGGCCAAGGACGGATGGCCAGGCCGCCATCCGACATCACTTCCGACAAATTTTTCGGACCCCGACTGCGGGGCCTTACTTCTTCTCGTTGGGATCCCGGTGCACCGGGTCGATCCACAGCACGGTCTCGGGCTTCTCGACCGGTTCGATGTCGAGGTTGATGGCCACCGCCTCGCCGTCGCTGCGCACCAGCACGCATTCCAGCACCTCGTCGGGGCTGGCGTTGATCTCCTGGTGCGGCACGTAGGGCGGGACGAAAATGAAGTCGCCGGGGCCGGCTTCCGCGGTGAATTGCAGGCTCTCGCCCCAGCGCATGCGCGCCTTGCCCTTCACGACATAGATGACGCTTTCGAGATGGCCGTGGTGATGCGCGCCGGTCTTGGCATCCGGCTTGATGCTGACGGTGCCCGCCCACAATTTCTGGGCGCCGACGCGGGCGAAATTGATCGCGGCCGCACGGTCCATGCCCGCTGTCGACGGCACGTTGGTATCGAGCTGATTGCCGGGAATGACCCGCACGCCGTCATGTTTCCAGCGGTCATCATGATGATGACCATGGTCATGGTGGGAATGCGAATGGTCAGGGCCGGTCATGGGACTTGCTTTCTGTTGGTTCCGTGCGCGGCAAACTAACCCAAAGCCGCAGCCGCAAGCCATGCCAAAATCGGAACCCTCATAGCCGCCCAGCGTTGTCATTCCAAGCAAATCGAAAGGAGATTTCCATGGGCAGCACGACCGACAAGATCAAGGGCACCGCCAACGAGGCGATCGGCAAGGCCAAGCAGGGCGTCGGTGAAGCCACCGGATCCGATCGCATGAAAGGCGAGGGCGTGGTGCAGGAAGTGAAGGGCAAGGGCCAGCAGGCCATGGGCGATGCCAAGGACGCCGCGAAGGACGCGATGGATCGCGCCGCCGCTGCGGCTCGCCGCGCGGCGGAGTGACGCGCGTAAGATTGAAAGTGAAAAGACCGGCCCTAAGGCCGGTCTTTTGCTTGTATCGATTTCATCCGTCATGGCCGGGCTTGACCCGGCCATCCACGTCTTGACCGCGCGGCACGAAGATCGTGGATGCCCGGGACGAGCCCGGGCGTGACGACGTCAGTTATTTCACCGCGAGCAATTCCACGTCGAACATCAGCGTCGCATTCGGCGGTATCACGCCGCCGGCACCGCGGGCGCCGTAGCCGAGCTGCGGCGGGATGATCAGCGTGCGCTTGCCGCCGACCTTCATCGAGGCAACGCCCTCGTCCCAGCCGGCGATGACGCGGCCCTTGCCGATCGGAAACTCGAACGGCTCCTTGCGATCGACGGAGCTGTCGAATTTCTTGCCCTTCTGGCCGTTCTCATAGAGCCAGCCGGTGTAGTGCATCACGCAGATCTGGCCGGGCTGCGGCGAGGCGCCGGTGCCGACGGTGGAGTCGATGATCTGCAAGCCTGAAGCTGTGGTCATGGTCTTTCCTGCGGTCTGGGCCGAGGCCGTTGTGGAAACGAAATGCGACACGTTGGCGATCACGGTGATCGCGAGTGCCGACATCAGGGCGAGGAGCGCGCGCTGGAAACGCTGCATAAAACACCTTCCGTTTGAGGCGGGAGGTGTCTAACCCAAGGCGGTCGCCGTTTCCACCCCCTTTAGAGCTCGATATCTTCGAGCCGAACCGGCAGCCTGCGGATACGCTGTCCCGTGGCATGGTAGACCGCATTGCAGATCGCAGCATTGGTGCCGACATTGCCAAGCTCGCCGAGGCCCTTCACGCCGACGGGGTTGATGCGATCATCCTCCTCGGAGAGCAGAATGACCTCGACACCGGGCACATCGGCATTCACGGGCACGAGGTAATCGGCAAGATTGTCGTTGACGTAGCGCGCATTGCGCTCATCGATCTCGGTGGCCTCGAGCAGCGCCGAGGACATGCCCCAGATCAGGCCACCCATGAGCTGGCTGCGCGCGGTGCGCGGATTCATGATCCTGCCTGCCGCGAAGGCGCCGACCAGGCGGGGGCAGCGGATCTCGTGCGTGAAGCGATTGATGCGGACCTCGACAAACTCGGCGCCGAACGCATAGGCGATCTGGTCCTTCATTTGATGGCCGCCGACCAGCCGGACCTGCCCGCTGTGCATGGCCCTGAAGGAATCCAGCGGCGCGCCCTCCGGCTTCCACTCGCCATATTCTTCGACCACGCCGACGCCGAGCGCATCGAACGCCTTCTCGATATCGAGCGAGCGATCGCCCTTGGCGGCCTGGGTCGAGGGTGCCGGGCTGATGCCGACGGTCTCCTTGGCCTTGTCGGCAAGGCTGTCGCTGGGCATCAGCGCCTTGAATAGGCGCTGTCGGATCTGGTCGCACACCATCATCACGGCCGAGCAGGTGCTGGCAGTGGAATTGGAGCCGCCGGCAACCGGCGCGGGCGGCAGGTCGCTATCGCCCATGAAGACCGCCACCTTCTCAAGGGGCACGCCGAGCCGCTCGGCAGCCGTCTGGGCGATGACGGTGTAGGCGCCGGTCCCGATCTCATGGCCGGCGATCTCGACGCGCGTGCGGCCGTCGCGCTGCAGGCGCACGCGCGCGGCGGACGGTCCCGCCAGCGTCGGATAGCACGTGGCGGCGCAGCCGTAGCCGATCAACCAGTCGCCATCCGACATCGATTTCGGCTGTGGCGAGCGCTGCGACCAGCCGAACGCCTTGGCGGCTTCGTCGAAGCACGCCATGAGCGATCGCGACGTGTAGGGCTTGCCATCAATCGGATCCCTGGTGGCGTCGTTGATACGGCGAAGCTCCACCGGATCCATGTTCAGCTTCACGGCGAGCTCGTCCAGCGCGCTCTCCAGCGCGAACAGATACGGCACCTCCGGGGGCGAGCGCATGAAGCCCGGCGTGTTGCGATCGGCACGCACGATCGAGACCAGGCTGTCCACGTTCGGACAGGCATAGAGCCGCGTGGTGGTCTTGGTGCCGCCGACGCAATAGGCGTCGGGGCGCGAGGAGACTTCGGCCCCCTCATGCCTCAAGGCGACCAGCCTGCCGTCGCGGCTCGCACCAAGCTTGATCTCGTGACGGGTCTCGGCTCGATGAGTGGTAATGGTGAAGCCCTGGTCGCGGGTCGGGACCAGCTTGATCGGACGGTTCAGGCGCCTGGCCATGGCGGCGATGATGGCGGTGCGCGGTGTCATCGAACCTCGCGAGCCGAATCCGCCGCCGACATAGGGATTGACCACGCGCACCTTGTCGGCGTCGATGCCGAGCTGCTCGGCCACGCCGTGCTTCAGGCCATGGACATACTGGCTGCCCTCGTAGATGACGAGATTGTCGCCCATCCAGGTGCAGCTGGTCGTGAACAGCTCCAGCGGATTGTGATGCTGCGTCGGCGTCTCGTAGGAGGCGGTCAGCTTGACCTCGGCCGCGTCGAACGCCTTGGCGAAATCCCCGACCTTCGGGTCTTCCTTGAACTGCGAGTTTTGTCCTTTCGCGGCGGCTGTCGTCGTCCCCGGCGAATCGAAAGTCGCGCTGGGCGTAGCAGCGCTATAGCTGACCTTGACGCGGTTGGCCGCTTCGCGCGCGGCCTCGTAACTCTCCGCCACCACCACGGCGATGATCTGGCCGTCATGGGCGATCTCGGCCGATTTCAACGGCTGGATCGTCGTGCCGGCATAGCCGCCATTGCTGTACAGTTTCGACTCCTTCAGCTTCGGGGCGTTCTCGTGCGTGACGATGTCGATCACGCCGCGGACGCGCTTGGCATCGTCGAGGTCGAAGCGGTCGATCCGGCCCTTGGCGATGGCGCTGGTGACCAGGAATGCGTAGGCCGGATTGTCCAGCGGCATGTCCGAGGCATAGGTCGCCCGCCCCGTCACCTTTGCGGCCGCATCATAGCGCGGCACGGGCTGCCCCATATTCGTCCTTGGCCCGGGAGCTGCAGCGGTCATGGTCAGATCTCCATCGTTACGGCCTGCTGGAGCGCGCGTGCCACGACACGCTTGCCGAGCGCAATCTTGAAGCTGTTGTGCCGGCGCCCGCGGGCGTCTGCGAAAGCTGCATCGGCGACGCGCTGTGCCAGAGCTTCGTCGAACCTCTGTCCCTTCAACAGCGCCTCGGCCTCACGCGCCCGCCACGGTACGGTGGCGACGCCACCGAGCGCGACGCGCGCGTCGCGGATCGTGCCGTCTTGGACGTTGAGCGCGATCGCGGCTGACGACAGCGCGAATTCGTAGGATTGCCGGTCGCGGGCCTTCAAATACACGGAGCGTGGCCAGCGGCCGGAGATCGAGAACGCCGAGATCAGCTCGCCGGGCTGAAGCGCAGTCTCGATGTCGGGCGTGCTGCCTGGTGCCCTGTGAAGCTGCGCGAACGGCATGCTGCGCGTACCGGCCTTGCCGGTGATCTCGACCATGGCATCGAGCGCGATCAGCGCCTGCGCGAAATCGCCAGGATACGTCGCGATGCACTGATCGGAGGTCCCGAGCACCGCATGCATGCGGTTAACGCCGTCCATTGCGGCACAGCCGGAGCCTGGATTGCGCTTGTTGCAGTTCTCATAGGAGACATCGCGGAAGTAGTTGCAGCGCGTCCGCTGCATCACGTTGCCGCCGAGCGTTGCCATGTTGCGCAGCTGGGCGCTCGCGGCGAGCTTCAGCGAATCCGCGATCACGGGATAGCTGCGCTGGATCTCGGCGTGCGCGGCGACGTCGGACATCTTGGCGAGCGCGCCGAGGCGCAAGCCGTCGCCGCCTGGCGCGATCGCCGACCAGGCGGGGGCCAGCGGATTGATGTCGACGATCGCGGTGGGTCTCATCACGTCGAGCTTCATCAGATCGATCAGGGTGGTGCCGCCGGCAAGCGGCTGCGCCGCCGCCTTCGTCAGCGGATTGTTTGCAGCTGCGGCGACGCCGAGCGCCTGCACGGCCATGTCGGGGTCTGATGCCCTTTGATACGAAAACGGTCGCATGCGCCTAGCCTTTCATGATCTCGGGCGCGGCCTGCTTCACGGCAGCGACGATATTGGGATAGGCGGCACAGCGACAGATGTTGCCGCTCATGTATTCGCGGATGTCGGCCTCGCTGCCGGCATGGCCCTCCTTCACGCACGCGATCGCCGACATGATCTGACCGGGCGTGCAATAGCCGCACTGGAACGCATCGTTGTCGATGAAGGCCTGCTGCATCGGATGCAGGCGGTCGTCGGTGGCGAGGCCCTCGATGGTCGTGATCTCCTGCCCTTCGGCGGCGAGGGCCAGCGTCAGGCACGACACCACGCGGCGATCGTCGATCAGCACCGTGCAGGCGCCGCACTGGCCGTGGTCGCAGCCCTTCTTGCTGCCGGTGAGCTTGAGATGTTCGCGTAAGGCATCGAGCACCGTGGTGCGCGCATCGATGCTCAGGCGCTTGTCCTTGCCGTTGACGCGCAGCGTGACCTCGACGGGAAGCGACGGATCCTGCGCGGCCGGCGCCCGGGCATCCTCCGACGCCGCGCGCGCCGTGATCGGGATCAGCGCGCTGCCCGCCGCGCCGGTCATGAAGGCCCGCCGGTCGAATCCGGATGATCTGGAACCTGGTTTGTCGGGCATGGCAGGCCTCCGCCGCTGATCTGCAAAGCAGCGCACGCCTGCACCGCTCATCGCCCCTTAACCTGGAGCAATGGGCGCAGTTCCGGATGAGAGAAGGGCGGCGCAGCAAATGCCGCGCCGCCCTTCGTCAACTTTTCCTGATCTCGCGTGGGGAACTGCGCCGGCGATCAATAACCCAGCGCGCAGCCGTCCTTGCGCGGATCGGAGCCGCCGGTGAGCGTGCCCTTGTCCCAATCGATCCAGATCGCCTGGGCGCCGCCGAGCGGGCCGACCACGCTGGTGGTCTTGTGGCCGAGCTTCTTCAGGCCCTCGACGACGGCCGCCGGCACGCTGTCCTCGAGCTGATACTGTCCCTCGTAGTGCAGGCCGCGCGGCATGTCGATCGCCTCCTGCACGTCGCAGCCGTAGTCGAGGATGTTGGTCAGGAGATGAGTCTGGCCCGTCGGCTGGTACTGGCCGCCCATGACCGCGAACGACATCGTGGAACGGCCGCCCTTGGTGAGCAGGCCCGGCATGATCGTGTGCAGCGGGCGCTTGCCGCCTTCGATGCAATTGGGATGGCCCGGCTGGATGCGGAAGCCGCCGGCGCGATTCTGGAACAGGACACCGGTCTTGTTCGAGACAATCGCCGAGCCGAAGGAATGCGCAACCGAATTGATGAACGAGCAGACGTTGCGGTCCTTGTCCACGACCGTGATGTAGATGGTCGAGGGATTCATCGGCGGCGCGACGTTCGGCAGGTCGAGCATGCCGTCCAGGCGGATCTTGCTGATGTACTCGTCGGCAAAGCCCTTCTCGAGCATCTCGGCGACGTTGATCTTCATGTGCTCGGAAGAGGCGACATGCATCTCGCGGTTCATGTAGGCGATGCGCGCCGCTTCCGCTTCGAGATGGAAGCGCTCGACGCTCACGGGCGCGTACTTGGTCAGATCGAACCGCGACAGGATGTTGAGCATCAACAGCGCGGTGACGCCCGGGCCGTTCGGCGGGCACTGCCAGACGTCATAGCCCTTGTACATGGTGCCGATCGGCGTGGTCACTTCGGTCGTGTGCGCGGCGAAATCGTCGAGCGTGTGCAGGCCCCCGATGCCCCTGAGGGTCTCGACCATGTCCTCCGCGATCTCGCCCTTGTAGAACGCGTCGCGGCCGTCCCTGGCGATCGCGCGCAGCGTCTTGCCGAGCTCGGCCTGGCGAATGACGTCGCCGGCGACCGGCGGCTGGCCGCTCGGCAACAAATAGCGCACGGTGTTGGTACCGTTCTTCAGCTTCTCGAACTGGTTCTTCCAATCGAAGGCAATGCGGGGCGCGACGACGTAGCCCTCCTCGGCCGCCTTGATCGCGGGCTGGAGCAGCCGGTCGAAGCCGAACTTGCCGTGATCGCGCAGCACGGTCGCGAAGGCATCGATCACGCCAGGGATCGAGACGGCATGCGCCGAGGTGAGCGGCACGGAATTGATCTTGCGTTCGAGATACCAGTCGGCATTCGCCGCCTTTGGCGCGCGGCCGGAGCCGTTATAGGCGACGATCTTGCCCTCGCCCCGCGGCTGGATCAGCGCAAAGCAATCACCGCCGATGCCGGTCGATTGCGGCTCGATCACGCCGAGCAGGGCCGAGCCGGCAACCGCCGCGTCCACCGCGGTGCCGCCCTCGCGCAGCACCTCGATCGCGGCGAGCGAGGCCTGCGGATGCGAGGTCGCCACCATCGCGTTGGTGGCGTGGACCGTGGACCTGCCGGGGAAATGGAAGTTTCTCATCGAATGTCTTGCTCTCTTGGCCGTCGGCGCGGTTGGCGCGCCATCTCGAAAACCGCGTCTACATGGCACATTCCCGCCCCGCGGGGCAATGCTGGCATACCAGGAAAATGGCTGCTATCCGCTGGGCGTATGGACCTTTTGCAGGCTCTTGCGATGCGGGTTTTCCGGGCGCGAGCCGCCTGCTAAACGAGCGGCCATGACGTCCAGCAATACGCCATACAAGGTTTGCGCCTTTTATCAATTCGTCGCCCTCCCGGATTACCGCGAGCTGCGCGAGCCGCTGCGCGCCTGCTGCGCCGGCCTTGGGCTGAAGGGCAGCGTGTTGCTGGCGCAGGAGGGCATCAACGGCACGGTCGCCGGCGCACCGGAGGCGATCGACGCCTTCGCTCATGAGCTCGCACGCGGCGACATGTTCGGCGGCAGGCTCGACAATCTCGAATTGAAATTCTCCGCCGCGGAGGCGATGCCGTTCGGACGGCTGAAGGTGCGGCTGAAGAAGGAGATCGTCACCCTGGGCGATGCGGCCGCCGATCCGACGCGTCAGGTCGGCACCTATGTCGATCCGCACGAATGGAACGCGCTGATCGCAGCACCCGATACGCTCGTGCTCGACACCCGCAACGCCTTCGAGGTCGCGATGGGCACGTTCGAGGGCGCGCTCGATCCCGGCATCAAGAGCTTCGGCCAGTTCAAGGACTTTGCCGCCGAGCGGCTCGATCCGGCACGGCACCGCAGGATCGCGATGTTCTGCACCGGCGGCATCCGCTGCGAGAAGGCGAGCGCGCATCTGCTCGCGCGCGGCTTTGGCGAGGTCTATCACCTCAAGGGCGGCATCCTGAGATATCTGGAAGAGGTGCCGGAGGCGGAGAGCCGCTGGCGCGGCGAATGCTTCGTGTTCGACGAGCGCGTGGCGCTCGGCCACGGCTTGCGCGAGCGAAACAAGGACGTAACGCGTGACGAATGAGATCAAGACGCTGAGCGAGCGCATCGACACGCTGGAGACGCGCCTCGCCTATCAGGACGATACGATCGAGACGTTGAACCAGACCATCACCGCGCAGTGGAAGCAGATCGACAGGCTGACGCGGCAGATCACCGAGCTCAATGCTCGGCTGCAGGACGCCGAGGCAAATGCGCCGGGGCCTGCCAACGAGCCTCCGCCGCATTATTGAACGGTGTTACTGGCCGGACGCCTTGGGCAGCAGATCCATGACCTCGCCGGACATTACCAGGCGGTTGCGGCCTGCGGCCTTGGCGGCATAGAGCGCCCGGTCGGCAGCTTCGACCAGCGCAGCGACCCCCGCGGTTCGTTCGAACGCCGGCCGGCAGGCTGCGCCGCCAAGCGAAGCGGTGACGCATCCAGCCGCCTCATTGCTGCCATGCGCGAGGCCGGCCTCGTGAATGGCGTTGCGGATCCGTTCGCCGATCCGGGCGCAGCCGGCGGCATCGATGTTCGGCAGCAGCATGGCGAATTCCTCACCGCCGTAACGCGCCGCCAGATCGCCGGCGCGCTGCGCTTCGGCCGCGATGATCTTGGCGATCAGGCGCAGGCAGGCATCGCCCGCGGGATGGCCATATTCGTCGTTGTAGGCCTTGAAGTGGTCGACATCGATCATCAGCAAAGCAAGGCTGGAGCGGTCGCGATAGGCACGCGCCCATTCCTCCTTTAGGCGCTCGTCGAAGCGGCGGCGATTGGCAAGGCCGGTGAGGCTGTCCTCGATCGCCAGCGTCTCGAGCCTGGTTTCCAGCCTCTTGTGCTCGGTGATGTCGCGGGAGATCGCGACCACGCCATCGACCTGGCCATTGTCCTTGCGCGTCACCCGCATGGTCGATTCGAGCCAGATCTCGCCGTTCTGCCGATGCGAGTTGCGGTAGGTGAGACGCGCCTCCTCCTTCTCACCGCGCTTCATCGCGTCGACGATCGCCTGGACTTCCGGCAGGTCCTCCGGATTGATACCCGCAAGAGCCGGCGTGCCGATCAGTTGATTGGGACGCCAGCCGACGATGCGGACCGACGAGGGCGAGACATAACGCAGTCGCTCATCGAGGCCGATCCGCGTCACCATGTCGCTGGAGCCTTCGGCGAGCAGGCGGAAATGCGCCTCCGTCTCGGTCAGCGCGACAGCCATGCGCTGGCCGCGCTGCAACTGCCGCACCAGCACGCCGCCGATGACTGCGATCAGCATCACCAGCGCGAACACGTAGAGCATGCGGGAGATCGCCGCCGCGCGCCACGGCGCGAGCAGCTCGTCCTTGTCGACGGTGGCGAGCAGGAGGAGCGGGAACCGACCGCTGCGATTGAAGAAGCTGACGCGTTCGACACCGTCCAGCGACGAGGTGAAATGATGGGCGCCGCTCGGCCGTTGCAGGCTCGGCTCGCGGAACAACGGCTTGTCGGCGACGCTGCGCCCGACGAATGTCTCGTTGCTGGGATTGCGCGCGACGATCAGTCCGTCGCCATGCGCCAGTGACACGGAGCTGTTGCGGCCGATCTCGAACTGCTTGTAGAAGTGCGACAGATAGTTCGAGCTGATGGTCGCGAGCACCACGCCGCCGAAGCTGCCGTCCTGCTTGCTGAAGCGGCGTGACAGGGTGACGACCCATTCGCCGTCCAGCAGGCTCTTCACGGGACGGCCGACATGGGCCTCGCGCTTCGGCGAGAGCTGGTGATGTCGGAAGAAGGCATCGTCGCTGAAGGTCGTGCCGATCGTACCGGGTGAGGTCAGCCAGTTGCCCTGATCGTCGATGATGGCGAGGCTGTGAATGCGCGCGATCGCCTTCTTGCGCACATCCAGCAAGGTACGCAGCTTCGCGATCGTGACCGGTGCGGTGCCGTCCATCTCCAACCGGCTGACCACGCCGACGACACCGGAATCCAGGAGATCGAGGCTGTCTTCGGCATGCTGGGTCAGCGAACGGGCCACGTTCGCCATCTCCATCTCGGCGGCCTTGAGCACCGCATCGCGTGCCGTCCATTCACGCCAACCGCTGACGCCGAGGATCGTCGCGCAGGTCAGCGCCACGAAGGCCGCCGCGCGCAGCGGCAGGCGGCTCCATCCGGCTCGTTGGGTAGCGCTCATGTGGCAGGGTTCTCCGATCGTTCGGAAACCTCTGCCGCTTCTGTTATTTAATTCTGAAATCGCTACCGGACTACGCGGCGGTTTCCGCCCTTTCCAGTAGTCTTACGGACGCGGCGATCGGTGCATCGCTAACAAGATATTAGCGGGCCGATCGGAATCCGGCGCCCGCCGCCGCTAGCTGAAGATGGCCTTGACCTTGGCCCAGAGCGAAGGATGCTCGGCATCGGCGTCGGCCTTCGAGGGCGTCGGCTGCGCCACGCTCACGGGATCGGACGCTGGGAACGTGTCCCTCAGCCCGTCGTCGAGCTTGGACTGCCGATCGGCAGCGAGCGCCTCGCGCAGGTCTTCGGCGTGCTTGTCGTGCGGCGCGGGATTGAATGTCTCAGCCATGATCTCCTCCATTGGCTGGTCAACGCGGCCCGATCATCCAGGTTCCCCTGTTCCGCTGCGGGCCGCGGCGGTGTATCAGGAAGCACAACCTGCTTCAGGACCATTCGTGCCCCAGTCTTCGACGAAACCCTTCATCGACGTCCTCTCCGGCCAGCACCAAGCTGTCCCGCCCATGTGGATGATGCGCCAGGCCGGGCGCTACCTGCCGGAATATCGCGAGGTGCGCGCCAAGGCGGGCGGCTTCCTCGACCTCTGCTTCAACCCGGAGCTTGCCGCCGAGGTGACGCTGCAGCCGATCCGAAGGTTCGGTTTCGATGCGGCGATCATCTTTTCCGACATCCTGGTGATCCCCTATGCGCTCGGACGTTCGGTGCGGTTCGAGGTCGGCGAGGGCCCGCGGCTCGAGCCGCTGGACGATCCGGCCAAGGTGGCGACGCTGGCGCCGCGCGCCGATTTCGGCAAGCTCGAGCCGGTGTTCGACGCGTTGAAGATCGTGCGCGGCGCGCTCGATCCCAGGACCGCGCTGATCGGCTTCTGCGGCGCACCGTGGACGGTGGCGACCTACATGGTCGCAGGCCACGGCACGCCGGACCAGGCGCCGGCCCGGATGATGGCGTACCGGCATCCGGAAGCTTTTTCGCAGATCATCGACGTCCTGGTCGAGAACTCTATTCAGTATCTGCTGGCACAGCTCGACGCCGGGGCCGACGCGTTGCAGATCTTCGACACCTGGGCCGGCGTGCTGCCGCCGACCGAGTTCGCGCGCTGGTCGGTCGAGCCGACGCGGCGCATCGTCGAGGGCGTAAGGGCCAAGGTGCCGGACGCGAAGATCATCGGCTTCCCGCGCGGCGCGGGAGCGCAACTGCCCGGCTATGTCGAAGCGACCGGCGTCAATGCCGTCAGCATCGACTGGACCGCGGAGCCCGCCTTCATCCGCGAGCGGGTGCAGAGCAAGGTCGCGGTGCAGGGCAACCTCGATCCACTGGTGCTGATCACGGGCGGCGCCGCGCTCGATGGCGCGGTCGACAACGTGCTGGCCAATTTTGCTGCCGGGCGGCTGATCTTCAACCTCGGCCACGGCATCCAGCCGGAGACGCCGATCGCCCATGTCGAGCAGATGATCCGGCGCGTGCGGGGGTGAGGGCCGTCTATCCACGTCGTCATGGCCGGGCTTGTCCCGGCCATGCACGCCTTGCCATGCGACGCGAAGAACGTGGATGCCCGGGACAAGCCCGGGCATGACGAGCCGTTGTGATCGGGTCTTGCAAAAAGTGCGAAAAACAACCCCATGCACAGTAGGCAAGTCGTTGAAAATATTAGGCGGGCATGACTCGCCCGTGCGTTTTGACTTGTCGGGCAAAACAGGTGCAAAATGACATCATCAGAGATCGTGATTTCGGCATGCTTACCGCGGCCGGCTGCGCTCGATGATCTCCGCCGCACCCTTCGTCAGCAGGTCCAATCCCACCGCGCGGCCGAGCTCGCGCGGACGGTTGGCCGGCCCCGTATGCGAGGCTTCGATGATGGTGTTGCCGGAGAGATCGAGCACCGAGGCGGTGAGCGACATCCGATCGCCCGTGATGGTCGAGAAGCCCGCTACCGGTGAATTGCAGTGGCCGTTGAGCACCCACAGCACCTCGCGCTCGGCGTCGGCGGAGGCGTGCGCAGCGGCGTCGTCGATCGACGACAGGATCTGTCGCGTCTGCCAATCCTGCGCGGCGCATTCGACCGCGACGATGCCCTGCCCTGCCGCGGGCAACATCTCCACTGCTGTGAATTCGTAGGCGATGCGATGGGACAGGCCGACGCGATCGAGGCCCGAGCGCGCCATGATCAGCGCATCCGCGGGCCCCACAGCGCCGCCATCCGGCAGGCGCTGTTTCTCGCCATTGTCGAGCTTGCGCACACGCGTGTCGGCGGCGCCGCGGAAGTGAATCACCTCGACATCAGGGAACAGCCGCCGCGCATAGGCTGCACGGCGCACCGCGTTGGTGCCGATCTTGAAACCCTTGCCGCGGGACTGCCGCAGCGCCTCCAGCGTCACACCCTCGCGCAGCACCAGCGCATCACCAGGCGGATCGCGCGACAGCGTGGCACCGATGACGAGGCCGGGCGTGTCCTCGTTACCAGGCATGTCCTTTAACGAATGCATCGCCGCCTGGAGCTCACCCGACAGCACGGCGGCACGGATCTGCGCCACGAAGGCGCCGCCTTTGCCGCCATGCGGCAGCAGCTTGCTGGTCTGGTCGAGATCGCCCGTGGTATCGAATTTGACGATCTCGACGTCGAGACCGGGCACCGCGGCGGTCAGGCGGCGCGCAATCTCTTCCGTCTGTGCCAGCGCCATGGCGCTCTTGCGTGTGCCGATCTTCAGTCGCGTAGCCAAGTCCAAATCCTTTCAAAGCGCGAAACTAACGCGCATCCTCCAATATCATGTCGGAGGCCTTTTCGGCGATCATGATGATCGGCGCATTGGTGTTCCCTGACACCAGATCGGGCATGACCGAGCCGTCGACGACACGCAAGGCTTCGAGTCCCCTCACCTTCAGCCGCTGATCGACCACCGCGAGCGCGTCATTGCCCATACGACAGGTCGAGGTCGGATGATAGATGGTGCTGCCGCGTTCGCGGCAGTAATCCAGGATCTCGGCATCCGAAGATACTTTCGCGCCGGGGTCGTACTCGCTGACCACGAACGGTTTCAGCGCCGGAGCGTTCAGGATCTTGCGCAAGATCTTGATGCCCTCGACGTTGGTGGTGCGATCGGTCTCGGTCGACATGTAGTTGATGCGGATTTCCGGCGGCACGGCCGGGTCGGCACTCTTGATGCGGAGGGAACCGCGACTTTCAGGACGGAGCTGGCAAACCGAAGCGGTGAAGCCGGAGAAATCGTGCAGCTTCTCGCCCATCTTGTCGGTCGAGAACGGCAGGAAATGAACCTGGATGTCGGGCGAGGCGAGGCGCGGACTGGTCTTGAAGAAGGCGCCCGCCGTGCCGGCTGCGATCGTCAGCCATCCCTTGCGAAACAGCGCATAGCGTGCGCCGGCCATGGTGCGGCGAAGCGGATGATTGATGGTGTCGTTGAGCGTGATCTTCTGCGAGCAGCGCATGACGATGCGGACCTGCATGTGATCCTGCAGATCATGCCCCACGCCGGCAGCATCGAGCACCACCTCGATGCCATGCTTGCGCAGGAGATCGCCGGGCCCGACGCCGGAGAGCTGAAGCAGCTGCGGCGAGTTGTAGGCGCCGCTCGACACGACGACTTCCCGCCGCGCGCGGGCGCGGCGCAAGGTGGCGCCTTGCCGGTATTCGACGCCTGCGGCTCGGCGCCCTTCGAACAGGATGCGCTGAGCGTGGGCGGAGGTCTCGATCTTCAGATTGCTGCGCGCCTTCGCGGGCCCGAGATAGGCCACCGACGTCGAGGCGCGCCGGCCGTTGCGCGTCGTGGTCTGAAACAGGCCGACCCCTTCTTGGGTCGCGCCGTTGAAATCAGGATTGTAGGGCAGACCGCTCTCGACGGCAGCGTCGATGAAGGCCTTCGACAGCGGATCGGTCACGATCATGTTGGACACCGGCAGCGGCCCGCCCGTGCCGTGATACTGGTCGGCGCCGCGCGACTGGTTCTCGGCCTTCTTGAAATAGGGCAGCACGTCGTCATAGCCCCAGCCGGTGTTGCCGAGCTGGCGCCAGCGGTCGTAGTCCTCGTGCTGGCCGCGGACATAGAGCAGGCCGTTGATCGAGCTCGATCCGCCCAGCGTCTTGCCGCGCGGCTGGAACACCTGGCGACCCTTCAGCTCCGGCTCCGGCTCGGTCTGGTACATCCAGTTGACGCTCTTCTCCTTGAACAGCTTGCCGTAGCCGAGCGGGACGTGGATCCAGATGTTGGAATCCTTCGGGCCGGCCTCGAGTAGAAGCACGCTGTGCTTGCCGTTCGCCGAGAGCCTGTTGGCGAGCACGCAGCCGGCGGAGCCGGCGCCGACGATGATGTAGTCGAATTCGGGATCGGTGGGTGCGAGAGAGGAAGTTGCGTTCATGCGCTACTGTTCTTCTTGTTAGAGCGGGCGTTTCGAGTTTGTGAGTAGCACACTCAGGCCTTGACGCGCAGCGCCTCGACCAGCGACTTGAACGCACGGGCATATTCCGCGCCGGCCTTGGCGATATCGGCGCGGCCGGCGCAGGCGACCGCGGCCTCCGTCACCGCGCCGAGCAGCAGCCGCGCCAGCGGCTCGACCGGCTGCCGCGCGATCAGGCCGGCCTCCATCGCGGCGGAGAGCGCACGCGGCATCTTGCCGCCAAAGTGCTGCGCGTCGATCTCGCGCCAGCGCTCCCAGCCGAGCACGGCGGGGCCGTCACGCAGAATGATCTGGCCGGTCGGCCCCTTCGCGGTCGCGGCAAAGTAATGCTGGGTGCCGGCGACCATGGCGGCGAGCACGTCCTTCTCGGCGCGTGCCGTGCGGTCGATCTCGGCAACGAGGTCGCGCGACACCTGGTCGAACACAGCCTCAAACACCGCCTCCTTGGTCTTGAAGTGATGATAGACCGCGCCTTTGGCCACCGAAGCGCCTTCGGCAATGTCGTCCATAGTGGTCGCGGCAAAGCCTTGCGTCCCGAACAGGCGCCGCGCCGCCGTCAGGATCGCCTCCGATGTCGCCGCCCGCCGCTCCGCCTGTTTGGCCATAAGCTCTCGTCTAGTCGAATTCGCGAGAGCCGGCCAGTTGACTTTTCGACTATCGGTCGGTAATTACCGACTATCAGTCGGTTTTAAATTGTGAGGTCGCCATGCCGAGCCGTGAGATCGTCGAAGCCTTTGCGAAGCGGCTGGAGGATGGCGACTTCGTCGGCGCGATCCTCGACTACTACACCGCTGATACCGCGACCTATGAGAATCTCGCCGCGCCGGTGGTCGGGCGCGACAAGCTCGCGGATAAGGAGCGCGGCGTGCTGGCCGCGTTCAAGGAGGTCACTGCCGTGCGCCTCGGCCCGAGCCTGATCGATGGCGACGTCGTCGCCAGCCGCTGGAAGTTCTCCTTCACCGACGCCGAGGGCGCGACGCGGACGCTGGAGGAGATCGCGTGGCAGACCTGGCGAGGCAATGAGATCATCGAGGAGCGCTTCTTCTACGATCCGAAGCAGCTCGGACGCTGAGCGGGATTACCCTATCGGTACAGCATGACCACGGCCAGACCGACGAGAGGCGCAAGAAACTGAACGGCCTGCCACCGAGAGCCATCGATCGACCAGCGTCCGTAGAAGACGGTGCCGCCGCGTTGGGGCGGCGATGCCGGTTGATCCCGAAATGTCTTCCACCGCGCCTCGGCAGGCCTGAGAAAATCTTCCGGCTTGACCGCCATGTCGGCGCTGCTCAGCACCACCTGCATCGTTTCGCCTTTCGGCTGGAACATGGCCTCGGCCCCGGGTGGCGCGAGGAAGCCCAGCTTCGGGGCGATATGCTGCTCATAGAAGTTTTGACCGACCGTGACGGCCGCAGCGTATGGACTGACATACGGCACCCCCGAGATGCCGGGAACGACCAGATGGCCCACCCCGCGCACCTCCTGCCAGGGAATGAAGAGACCCTTGAGCCATGGCCTGTGAAAGTGGATGCCCGCGGAAGACATGGAGACGACCGCCCGATCCGCGTAGAAGTGCCGGTAAGCTGAAAACGCGATCCATCCGAAACCCAGATAGAGCAACATCCAGCCGAAAACGTTCAGCGATGGGTTCACGAGATGAGTCCAATAGTGACTGCGCATCGTGCCGACATAGCTGGAGCCGCCGGTCGACCCGCTGACCATCAGGCTGATCCCACCGATGAGGGCAGAGACGATGATCAGGACCAGGAGGCCGATAAATAATTCGAGAAGCAATGGCAGGCCGGACCGCCCGATCAGGCTCGTCAGTGCATAGCCTGCGAACGCCAGAGCCAGCAGAGCCAGATAGACGAGGGCCAAAACGGCTCCATTCTGGCCACGGCTCTCGGCGTGAACCGCGATCGCAAGGCCGGCGACGCAAGCCCACAGGGCCCAGGGGACCCGGTCCATCCGCCATTTGTCCATCGTGTATTCGACCGTTGCCGACACATCGGCTGAAGGCTCGCTCATGGACAGGCCCTCGGAATTTCGAACGCATCCGGTGCCGACGCGGCGCACGGTGACCTGCCGGTCCACGAAACGTATCACGCGATCGAGGGGGCGTCTCGATCCGCTGACGAGAAGAAAACATCAGCGCAGATTCCGGTGTTGAGGTCCGGATAGGAGGCTGATGATCCCCGGAGCTTGGGCTTGTCATTTAATGACTGATCGGTCTATATATCGGCATGAGGCAAAATACTGCAACGCCGATGCCCCGTGGCCGGCCGCGAAGTTTCGACGTGGACGCCGCCGTCGAACGCGCGATGGATGTGTTCTGGTCGCGCGGCTATCACGCCACGGCGCTGCCCGATCTCCTGCGCGCGACCAGGCTGTCGCGGGGCAGCCTCTACGCCGCTTTCGGTGACAAGCATTCGCTGTTCTTGCGGGCGCTCGATCGTTACATTGCGGATGCCTTGGCGCGGATGGATGTCGAATTCGACCCCCGACACGATCCGGTCGAGGGTCTGCAGGCCTACCTCGCCGGTTACGTCGAGCGCACCAGCGGGAGCAACGGTCGGCGTGGATGCCTCCTGGTGGCCACGGCCATGGAATTGGCTGGCGGGGATGCCGACGTCGGTCGACGCGTTGCGGGCTTCTTCAAGGCGATGGAGGCCAAAGTGACCGATGCACTGTCCCGCGCGAAAGCGGCGGGCAGGTTGGCCGATGGTGTTGAGCCCGCAACGGCCGCCCGGGTTCTCGTCTGTTTCGTTGAAGGCCTGCGCGTGGTCGGCAAGACGGCACCGGCACGGACCACATCGCAAGCGGCCGTCGACGCTCTCATCGGTCGTTTCGTCAGGTAAGCAACCCCGTGACGCCTCCGCTGATGGTGGGCCCATATTTGGACTGATCGGTCTTTAAAAAGGACATCCGCCATGTCTGCCATCCAGATCGTCTGCGCGATCGCCGTTCCCCTGATCTGGGGTTATCAGTTCGTGGCCATCAAAGTGGGCGTTGCGGAGTTTCCACCGCTCTTCTTCCTCGCACTGCGCTTTCTGGCCATTGCGCTGCTGCTTGTTCCGTTCGTGGACAGGCCCACGCGTCAACAGCTCGGCCCTGTCGCAGCCATTTCGCTCTTCCTTGGTGGACTGAATTTCGGGCTGTTCTACGTTGGCCTTGGGCTCGGCTCGGGAAGCATGTCGGCCGTCGCATACCAACTCGCCACGCCCTTCACCGTCCTGCTCGCATGGCCGCTGCTCGCGGAGAGACCGTCACTCGCCACCTGCGCCGGAGTGATGCTTGCTTTCGTCGGCGTGACCGTGTTGGCAGCGGAGCCTGACCAGTCCGCCAACCCGCTTCCGCTGCTGCTTGTAGTCGGAGCAGCTTTCGCCTTCGCGGTGTCCAACGTCTTGACGAAGCGTTATGGCCCCTTCGATCCCTTGATGTTGATGGGGTGGTCCTCGCTGCTCACGGTACCGCAGGTCATGTTGATGTCGCTGCTCCTTGAACATGGACAAGCGGCGAGCCTTGTGACGGCGGGCGAACTTGGCTGGCTGGCGCTCGCCTACACGATCTTCGCCGGGGGAATTGTCGGGTTTGGCCTCTGGTTCTGGCTGATCGCCCGTTGCTCGATGGTGCGCGTCGCGCCCTTCGGTCTGCTACTTCCGGTGTTTGCCTTGCTTTCGAGCGTACTGTTTCTCGGCGACCGGCTTACGCCCAAGCTGATCGTCGGCGGACTGCTCGCGATCTCCGGGGTCGCCATCACCCAGCTGAGACCGCGCCCCCGCCCCGTTTGATGTCCGGCCTGTCGGGCATTTGTATCGATTTGTTATCGATACTGCGTGAAGAGCACGCAGTAGTGGTCGCGGCCGGCGCGGCAAGCGGGGATAATTCATAGTTCGTCAAAGGTTTACGGCGAATTCTCCGGATCGAGCCGAAAAGAACGGCCCGTGCTGCTAGGCTATTGAATGCGGACTCAAACGACCAGCTATGTCGCCCGGCTGTTCGCCGGCGATCTGTCGGCCTTTGGCGGCCCCGCAACGGACGAGGCCGTGGCCGGGCATATCCGCGCCGAGCAGATGTCGCTGGTGCTCGGCTATTCGGTCGGCATCATGCTGGCCAATGCCTGCAACGCCATCGTGCTCGCCATCGCGCTGTGGCAGTCGCCGGACAGGATGCCCGCCCTGATCTGGGCGGCGGCTGTCGCCGCCGCCGCGATCGGATTTGGCCTGCAATCCCACGTCGCGCGCCGCATCACCAAGCCGCAATTCGTCTCGCGTCGCGCGATGTACCGGCTGGTGCGCAACGCCTTCATCCTCGGCGCCGCCTGGGGCATCGTCCCGGTCGCCTTCTTCGCCGACGCTTCCAGCGGCGGCCAGCTCGTCATTACCTGCCTGTGCGCGGGCATGCTGGCCGGCGGCGCGCTCGCCTTCGCCACCATTCCGATCGCGGCGATCGCCTTCACGGCGCCGATCTTCCTCGGCATCGCCATCTGCCTCGGCCAGAACGGCGATCTCGCCTTTCTCCTCATCGCCTTTCTCGTCGTGGTCTACGGCAGCGTCCTTTTGCGCGGCGTGTTCGTCAATTCGTTCTCGTTCGCCCGGCGCATGATGCGGCAGATCGAGGCCGAGCGCACGGTGCGGCTCGATCCCCTGACCCACCTGCCCAACCGCGTCGCCTTCAACGAAACGCTCGATGCCGCGCTCAAGCGGCTGGCGCTATCGGGCGAGGAATTCGCGGTGCTCCTGCTCGATCTCGACCGCTTCAAGGAGGTCAACGACCAGTTCGGCCATCCCGCCGGCGACGAATTCCTGGTCCAGGTCGCCAGCCGCCTGCAACGCTGCACGCGCGCCGCCGAGCACGTCGCGCGGATCGGCGGCGACGAGTTCGCGCTGGTGATGGCCAATCTGACACGGCCCGAGGATGCGCTCGAGATCGCCGAACGCTTCGTCGCGGCCTTCAGCGAGCCGTTCCAGATCGAGGGTCGCCAGATCGTCGGCGCGACGAGCGTCGGCATCGTGCTGGCGCCACGCGACGGCAACACACCGCTCGACCTCATGAAGAATGCCGACGCCGCGCTCTACCGCGCCAAGAAGGCGGGGCCGGGCAAGGTCTGCTTCTTCGAACAGGCCGACGACAGGTCCTCCCGCGAGCGCAAGGCGCTGCAAGCGGACCTCGCAGGCGCGATTGCGCGCAACGAGCTGTTCCTGGTGTTCCAGCCGTTCCTCGATCTCGGCACCAACCGGATCACCGGCTTCGAGGCGCTATTGCGCTGGCAGCATCCTTCGCGGGGGCTGGTGCCGCCGAGTGAATTCATACCAGTCGCCGAGGAGACCGGGCTGATCCACGAGATCGGCGAATGGGTCATCCGCCGCGCCTGCGCGACGCTGGCGGACTGGCCCGAAGACATCAGGGTTGCCGTGAATTTCTCGGCCGCGCAATTTCACAACACGGCCATCCTCCAGACCATCGTGCAGGCGCTCGCCGACGCCAGGATCGCCCCGCATCGGCTCGAGATCGAGATCACGGAATCGATGCTGCTGGCGAAGTACGGTCCGGCCGCGACGGTCCTGAACGCGCTGCTGGAGCTCGGCGTCACCCTCGCGCTCGACGATTTTGGCACCGGCTTCTCCTCGCTGACCTACCTGCGCAAACTGCCGTTCAGCCGCATCAAGATCGACCAGTCCTTCATCCGCGACATGCTGGTGCAGCCGGACTGCGCGGCCATCGTGAAATCGGTGATCTCGCTTGCGCGCGATTTGCGGATCGGCGTCGTGGCGGAGGGGGTCGAGAGCGCCGACCAGCTCGAATATCTCAGGCAGATCACTTGCGACGAGGTGCAGGGCTATCTGATCAGCCGGCCGGTGGCCGCGGACGGGGTGATGGCGCTGCTGGAGACGAAGAAGTACCGGGCGATTTACGCGGCGTAGGGCTCTACCGATTGGTCCTTCGTAGCCCGGATGGAGCGGAGCGCAATCCGGGACGAGTGTGCGCCGGAGCAACACCGCCCCGGATTTCGCTCCGCTCCATCCGGGCTACAGGGATTCCCCCAGAGGAGAGAACCCTCACCCGCGCCTTCGGCGCGACCTCTCCCGCAAGCGGGAGAGGTGGAGCCCGCGGCGCCGTCTACTTGCTCCTAGGAGAGTCCCGCTCCGGCCTCCTTCAAACCGCATCCGCGCGCAGCAACGTATCCACCGTGATCGTGCCGCGGGCGCGGGAGACGCAGGTGCAGATCTTGTGGTTGCTCTTCTTCTCGTGGTCGCTGAAGAAGACGTCGCGATGGTCGATCTCGCCGTCGACATTGACCACGTCGATGGCACAGAGGCCGCATTCGCCGCGCTTGCAATCGGATATCACCTCAAAGCCGCTGGCATTGAGCACGTCGAGCATCGAGCGCTCGCGCGGGATCTCGAGCTCGACACCGGAGTCTTTCAGGCGCACCCTGAACGTTTCGGTGGGCAGCGTGCCGCTGGAGCCGAACGTCTCGTAGCGAAGATCGGGGAGCGGATGGCCGGCGCCGATCCAGGCATGGCGTGCGGCGTCGAGCATGCGCATCGGGCCGCAGAACAGCGCTAGCGTGCCTTGCGGCAATGAGGCGAACAGCGCGTCCATATCGAGCCGGCTGCCTTCCTCGCTGGCATGAACGACGAGGCGATCGCCAAGCATCGCGGCGAGATCGTCGAGATAGGCGGCCTCGCGGCGCGAGCGTACGGCATAATGCAGCGTGACATCCGCCCCGCGCCGCGCCAGCGCCTGCGCGGCGCCGAGGATCGGGGTGATGCCGATGCCGCCGGCAATCAGGCAATAATTCTCGCGAGTCCAGTCCACCGCGAGCAGCGAGGCGGGCTGGGTGATGTCGAGCCGCGCGCCCGGCTGCAAGGACCACATGTAGCGGGAGCCGCCACGGGAATCCTCCGCGCGGCGCACAGCAATTCGGAGGCCGTGCGACGAGGCCTCGCCAACCAGCGAATAGGACCGCGTCTCCGGCAGGCCGTCGATGGTGACGCTGACATTGATGTGGCTGCCGACCGGATAGGCCGCGGCCTCGAACTGATCCGGCTTGATCAGGAATTCGCGGACGTTCGGGGTGAGATCGCGGGTGGCGACGAGCGTTGCCGGGGTCCAGGTCTCGATGAAGCGCATGGTGACTGCCCTCAATCGGTTGCGGTCTTGATCAGCGCGAGCGCCGGCAAGAGGTCGAGATGGGTGCGGTTGCGCAGCGCGAGCCGCAGGTTTCGCACCGCCAGCCGGGCATGCTCGCGCATGACGGCCTCGGCGCGCGCGCCTTCGCGGTTCTCGATGGCGTCGATCACGACGCGATGGTGCTCCTGGGCGATGATCAGGATCTGCTGCGCCTCCGGCAACGCCGATTGCGCCATCACGAAGCCGCTCGGCGAGGCAAACGGCAGCGCCGAGGCGCGGTCGATCTGCCGGATCAGCGGCGGGCTGCGCGACAGCTCCGTGAGCTGGGCGTGGAAGCGCGCATTCAGCGCGACGTAGGCCGAGAAAGCATCGACCGAGATCGGGACCTGCCGCAGCAGCTCGTCGATCGCAGCAAGGCACTCCTTCAGCGGCTCGAGCTCGCGCGCAGAGACGCCGCGCTCGGCGGCAAAGCGCGCCGCCAGGCCTTCCAGCGTGCCGCGCAGCTCGATGGAATCGGAGATGTCGCGCTCGGAAAACGCCTTCACCATGAAGCCGCCGGAGGGGATCGCCTCCAACAGCCCCTCCTCCTCCAGCCGCACCAGCGCCATGCGCACCGGCGTGCGCGAGGCGCCTGTGGTCTCCACCGCCTGCAGCTCGGAGATGCGCTCGCCCGGCCGCAAGGCGCCCGACAGGATCTGGTCGCGCAGCGCGAGCTGCGCCTTCACGGTCTGCGAGATGGAGCGGTCGACCTCACGCTCGGCCATGTTCTACTCCGCGGCCTGAAGGTGCTTTGGGGCGTTTTCCTTCGCCACCATCCGATCGATCAGCTTGCGCGACCACATCGCGCCGGCGTCGATGTTGAGGTTGTAGAAGATGCGATCGGGGTTTTCGTCCATCGCGCGCTGCTGCGCTTCGAGGATCAGCTCGTCCTCGCGGAAGATGCCGGAGACGCCCTCGCGGATCTCGGTGGTGAGGCGCTGCTCACTGATCCGATAATTGCGGACGAAGGACCAGAAGTAATGACAGGTCTTCTCGGTCTCCGGCGTGATGGTGTTGAGCACGAAGCCGTTGACGCCCTGCGAGCGGTCGCCTTCCGGCGCACCGGTGCCCGTCGGCGCGACGCCGACGTCGATCGCGATGGTGCACGGCGCCTCGAAGCGGATGATCTGCCAGCGGTCGACGAGGCCGGGCTTGCCGAGCTGCTTGGCCCAGAACGGCGGCGGCTCGATGCCCCGCATCCAGCGCGTCACCGTCACCGTCTTCTCGCCATGGGTGACGTCGAACGGCGCCTCGGCGACGGCATCATTGCCGATGGAGGAGCCGTGCACGAAGGTCTCGTGGGTGAGATCCATGAGATTGTCGAGCACGAGGCGGTAGTCGCAATTGACGTGGATGGTCTTGCCGTCGCCGGCCCAGGCCGGGTCGTGATTCCAGTGCATGTCGGGGACGAGCGCGGGATCGGCGAGTGCGGGATCGCCCATCCAGAGCCAGACGTAGCGGTGACGCTCGACCACGGGATAGGCGCGCACGCAGGCCGAGGGGTTGATGGTCTCCTGCGAGGGCATGAAGGTGCAGCGGCCCTGCGCGTTGTATTTCAGGCCATGATAGCCGCAGACGACGGTGTCGCCTTCGAGCCGGCCCTTGGACAGCGGCACCAGGCGATGCCAGCAGGCGTCCTCCAGCGCGGTCACCGTGCCGTCGGCCTTGCGATACATCACGACATGCTTGCCGCAGATGGTCCGCGGCAGCAGCGCCGCCTTGACGTCGGCGTCCCACGCCGCGGCGTACCAGGCGTTCATGGGGAAGGGTTTTGTCATGTCTCACTCCCACGGCTTATGAATACGTTATGTATACAATAGCTGAGGGATGGAATTGTTCAAGATGGAATAAGCTCTACCTTAATACCTTTATCCTCGTGATTGTATACATAACGGGGGAATGACCGCGTCCGGCTCCGGCTCCGCTTACCCTCCCCTGGGGAGGGTAAGACAGCGGCGACCTCTCTTACGCCGCGAACACCTTGGCTAGGCCCGCCTGGGCTTCCTCCTGGATCCGTTTCAGGTGCTCGGGGCTGCGGAAGCTTTCGGCGTAGATCTTGTAGACGTCCTCGGTGCCGGACGGCCGCGCGGCGAACCAGCCGAAATCGGTTTCGACCTTGATGCCGCCGAAGGGCTGGCTGTTGCCGGGCGCCTTGCTCAGCGTCGCACGAACCGGATCGCCAGCGAGGTCCTTGAGGCCGAGCTGCTCCGGCGTGAGGGACTTCAGGATGTTCTTCTGCGGCCCGGTGGCGGCAACGTCGATGCGCGCGTAATGCGGCATGCCGAATTCGGCGGTGAGATCATTGAAGATCTGGCTGGGATCGCGGCCGGTCTTGGCCATGATCTCGGCAGCGAGCAGGCCGAGGATGACGCCGTCCTTGTCGGTGGTCCACACCGCGCCGTCGCGGCGCAGGAACGAGGCCCCTGCACTCTCCTCGCCGCCGAAGCCGAAGCCGCCGGTGACGAGGCCGTCGACGAACCATTTGAAGCCGACCGGCGTCTCCACCAGCTTGCGGCCGAGCTTTTTGGCGACGCGGTCGATGATCGAGCTCGACACCACGGTCTTGCCGATCGCCGCATCCTTGCCCCAGTCCGGACGGTGCGCGAACAGGTAGGAGATCGCGGTCGCCAGGTAATGGTTCGGATTCATCAACCCGCCGGTGCGCGTGACGATGCCGTGACGGTCGGCGTCGGTGTCGTTGGCAAAGGCGACGTCGAAGCGGTCGCGCATGCCGATCAGGCTCGCCATCGCGTAGGGCGAGGAGCAGTCCATGCGGATCTTGCCGTCCCAGTCCACCGTCATGAAACGGAAGGTCGGGTCGATCGCCTCGTTCACGACATTGGCATTGAGGCCATAGCGCTCGATGATCGGATGCCAGTAATGCACGGCGGCGCCGCCGAGCGGATCGATGCCGATCTTGACGCCGGCGGATTTGACGAGGTCGAGATCGACGACATTGCCGAGATCGGCGACGTAAGGCGTGATGAAGTCGTAGGCGTGGACATTCGCGGCCTTGCGCGCCCTCGAATAGTCGATGCGCTTCACGTCCTCGAGCTCGCCTGCGAGATAGGCGTTGGCGCACTTCTCGACGGCAGCGGTCACGTCCGTATCGGCCGGGCCGCCATGAGGCGGATTGTACTTGTAGCCGCCGTCCTCGGGGGGATTGTGTGACGGCGTGATGACGACGCCGTCAGCAAGACCAGAGGTGCGGCCCTTGTTATAGGTGAGGATCGCATGCGAGATGACGGGCGTCGGCGTGTAGCCGCCATCCTTGTCGATCATGACCTCGACGCCGTTGGCTGCGAACACCTCGATGGCGCTGACCAACGCCGGCTCGGCCAGCGCATGGGTATCGATGCCGATGAAGAGCGGGCCGGTCAGGCCCTTCTCCTTGCGGTAATCACAAATCGCCTGCGTGGTCGCGAGGATGTGGCCTTCGTTGAAGGTGTTCTTGAACGAGGTGCCGCGATGGCCCGACGTGCCGAACGCCACGCGCTGTGCCGGATCGGACGCATCCGGCTTGCCGGCGAAATAGGCCGTCACCAGCCGCGGAATATTGGTGAGCGCGTCCGGCGAGGCCTGCTTGCCCGCCGCGGGATGAACATCAGCCACTGGAATACCCTCGTCCTGTCGTGAGTGCGGGACACCATAGCATCGGCCAAGCCCCCGCCAAGGGCACAACACGCGCGACAGGGAAGGCGTTCCTTGGAGGCGCTGCAGTCCCCATGAGCGGCCTTCGTGCTATGCTCGGCAGCACCGCCCTTTCGAATCGTCTGATGATCCCATCGCGCAAGCTGCTCGTGCTGATCGCCGGCCTCATCCTGGCCGGTGCACCGGCGCGCGCCGCGGAGTTCTACACCGAGGACCTGCGCATCCCGATGGCGGAGGCCGGACCGCAGGGGCTGGAGGCCTTTCTGGTCCGACCAGTCGGGACCAAGCGCTATCCGCTGGCGCTGCTCAGCCATGGCTCGCCGCGCAAGTTCGAGGACCGCGCGACCATGTCGGCGCACAAATATTATGGCATCGCGCTGGAATACGCCCGGCGCGGCTTTGCGGCGCTGGTGGTGATGCGGCGCGGCTACGGCACCTCGCCGGGCGGGCGCGTCGACAGCGTCGGCGGTTGCGCAAAGGCCGCGTACCTGCCGGCGGCCGCCGTCGCGGTTGCCGATCTGCGCGCCGCGATCGATGCGATGGCGCACCGGGGCGACGTGACGACATCGGGCATGATCGCGGCCGGCCATTCCGCAGGCGGCCTTGCAACGGTGGCGCTGAGCGCACAGGCGCCGGCGGGCCTCGTCGCCGCAATCAATTTTGCCGGCGGCCGCGGCTCGCGCAACGACGACGATGTCTGCAATCCGGATGGGCTGGTGCAGGCCTTCGCCACCTTCGGCAAGACCTCGCACGTGCCCATGCTGTGGGTCTATGCCAGCAACGATTCCTATTTCGGTCCCGACTTCGCGCGCCGGCTCCATGACGGATTTCGCGCGGGCGGCGGCAATGCGAGGTTCGTCGCGGCGCCGGCTTACGGCGAAGACGGGCATTATCTCTATTCGGTCGCGGGCCGGCCGCAATGGACACCGTATCTCGACGCCTTCCTGCGCGAGCGCGGGCTCGGCCATGACCTCCTGAGCCTGCCCGATCCGCTGCCGCCGCCACGCCAGCTCAACGAGGCCGCGCGGGCCGAGTTCGCGCGCTATCTCGCCAGCCTGCTGCCGCACAAGGCCTTTGCGGTGTCGCCGAACGGCGGCTACGGCTGGCGCGCCGGACGGGCGACGACTGAGGAGGCCCGGCGCGACTCGCTGGCAGCCTGCATGAAATGGTCGCCCAGCTGCACGCTCTATGCGGTCGATGACCAGCTGGAGGAGCCGTCGCAGGCCAGATCCACCGACCAGAGCGCCCGCGCGCGACCGTGACGCACACACGCCTGAGGCCGGTTTGTTAACTCCGGCGCTCTATGACAAGCCCATGCTGCGGGATTGGGCGCGCTTCATTCTCGGCGCGACGTGGAGGCACGTCGCGGTCGTCCTGCTCGTGTCGGCTCCGATCGGCGCACATGCGGCTGACGGCAGCAGCGAGCTCGGCGCCGGGGAAACGCCGTCGTCGCGGACCACGATCCGGAAGATCATCGAGAGGGAAACCAAGAGCACCAATCTGCCGGCCGATATCGCCGAGGCGGTCGTCTTCGTCGAAAGCGGCTACAACCCGGCGGTCATCGGCAGCGCGGGCGAAATCGGCCTGATGCAGGTGCGCCCCGAGACCGCGGCGATGCTGGGCTTCCGCGGCAGCAGCGCGGAGCTGGCCGAACCCGACGTCAACATCCATTACGGGGTGCTCTATCTCAGCCAAGCCTGGCGGCTTTCGGGCGGGGACCTCTGCCGCGCGCTGATGAAATACCGGGCGGGTCATGGCGAAGTGGAGATGAGCGCGCGGTCGCAGGTCTATTGCAACCGGGCCCGCAACCGGCTTGTCGCGATGAGCGCGATGCCGGGAGAGCGCGAAGCTGCGGCTGCTCCGGATCCGGCGTCCACGGTTGCAGCTGCCGTTGCGGTTGCGGCTGCGGCGCCCGTGAAACCGGCGAGCCGCCCGAAGATGCCGGTGCAGCCGAAGGCGGTCTATGCCCGCTATCGTCAAGGCACCGCGGCCGCCAGCCGCGCCTATTGGGCGGCCCATGAGGCCAGGGTCAGCCGGATCAAGGCGCGCATCGAAGCACGTTGGAAGCGCGTCGCATCGCGCTGACGGCGATGTTGCTATTGTCTGAGCATGATCTTGCCGGAAAACCGCTGCACGCTTTTCCGGATCTTGCGCTACAGCCGCTCGCTGAGCGCGAGCTTGTAGCCGACGCCGGTGACGGTCGCGATCACGGGCGTGCCGCTGCCGACGAGCTTGCGGCGCAGCCGCGCCACCAGCGCATCGACGGTGCGGATGTCGACTTCGGCCTGGCGGTTGCTGACCACCTCGATCAGATAGTCGCGGCTGAGCGGCCTGCCGTCGGCGCCGACGAGCGCCGCCAGCAGGTCGAATTCGGCGCGCGTCAGCGCCACCGGCTTGCCGTCGTTGCCGAGCAATTCGCGCCGGGTCAGGTCGATGATCCAGTCGCCGAACGCGATCGAATTGTGGTTGCGCGCCGCCTTGCGGTCGATCGAGCGACGCCGCAGCACGCTGCGCGCACGCGCGAGCAGATCGCGCAGGTTGATCGGCTTGGTGACGTAATGGTCGCCGGCGACCTCGAGGCCGAGGATGCGGTCGACGTCGGTGTCGCGCCGCGTCACGAAGATGATGCCCGCGTTGCTGGTGGCCTGGATCTCCTTGGCGAGCTCGAAGCCGTCCCCGTCAGGCAGTTGCACGTCGAGGAAGACGAGATCGGTGCGCGCGCGCAGCGCCTGACGGCACTCCGTGCAGGTGCCGGCGCCGACCACGTCGAAATTGTTGTCGCTGAAATAGTCGACCAGCATGGTCCGCGTCACCGGATCGTCCTCGACGACGATCAGCCGCTCGCGGCCGGGCGGACGAGCGGAAGCTACCGCCGTCCTGGCGGTCCCATGTGCCTGCGTCCCGACCTGCAGATTCAAGTCGCCGCGCAACGCGCCGTCATGTGAACGGGCATTCACAGCCTGTTCGAGCCCCCGAAATTGCCTGCCGCGATACTAGGCGCGTTGTGATGCGCAAACAATATTGGTCATGCTCTTGGCACATTAAGTATGAATTGGCCCACAATTCTCATTTTGCGCACCGTCGCGCCGGCAGTCTCCCGATTTTCGGAAAAGCAGATCGTACTTCGGGCGGCGCTCTGCGGCTTGCTCCCCTGTGAGCTTCGCATCTACTGTGCCTCCAAAAGCCTGCACTCGGAGGTGGCGCATGGAGGTCATACTGCTCGGCACCGGCGGCCCGCGCCCGGACCCGCGCCGCATGGCGACGACCACGCTGATCAGGCTTGGCGAGGAGAACATCCTGTTCGACGCCGGCCGTGGCGTCATGGTGCAGCTTCACAAGGCCGGCGTGCCGCTCGGCGCCATCAACACGGTCTTCCTCACCCATCACCATTTCGACCACATCGGCGATCTCTACGATGTGATGTTGAATTCGTGGATGCACGGGCGCAAGGATGAGTTGCGCATCTATGGGCCGCCGGACACTGAGCGGCTCGTCAACACGCTCATCACGCAGGTCTACGACAAGGACATCATCTGGCGGGACCAGGGCGAGCCGAGCTTCGGCGGCTGGAAGCCGGTCGCCGCAACGGACATCATTCCAGGCCCCGTGCTCGACACCGGTCGCTGGAAGATCAGTGCCGAACTGGTCTCGCATGGCGATGGCCTCGACATGCCGCCGGCCTTTCTGGCGCGCTGGATCTGTCTCGGCTATCGCTTCGAAGCGGAAGGCAAGGTCATTGCTATTTCCGGCGACACCGTCCCCTGCCCCGGGCTCGAGCGGCTGGCCGAGGGAGCCGACCTGCTGGTGCAGTGCTGCTTCCTCGCCACGCCGGAGATCAACAACGAGCATTTGCGCCGGCTTGCGAAATACACGATCGCCTGCGGCGACACGGTCGGGAAGATCGCGGCCAGAGCCGGCGTCAAGAAGCTCGCGCTGACCCATCACCGTCCGCGCACCGACGATGCCATGCTGAACGCATTGCTTGATGACGTCAGGCGGGACTATGCAGGACCGGTCATGCTCGGCGAGGATCTCACGCGCATCGAGGTCTGAGGATGATCGAAGATCGAAGCACGCGCGCCGCAACAAATCATGCGTGCGGAAGCCGTTCGGCGTCAGGACGATCCGACCTCGATCCGGTAGGATAATTCTTCCTCAGCGCCCGGCGCGATGTGCATCAGTCCCGGCTTGTCGGCGAACTCGCCATGGAAGCCGGCGGGACTTGCGTAGCCGCGCCAGGGCTCGATACAGAGGAACGGCGCGCCTGACGGTTTCGACCAGACGCCGAGCTCGCGAAATCCGCGCCAGGACATTTTCAGCCATGGCCCGGTCGATGCACCTCCCGCCGCGGCATAGCGGACCGAAGTGCTCTCGATGCGGTCGAAGATGATGGCGTCGTCGACGAACAGGGAGTCCGACAAGGGAAGCGAGGTGCCTTTGACCGGGCTCGGCTCCGCTGCCGGCCGCAGCAATCCACCTTCGAGACGGCGGACCGGAGACGGTTCGGCGCTCGCGAAAGTCAGCGCATGGCTCTCCTTCGCCGCGCCGAGCTGCAGCGGCCAATTGAAGGCGGGATGACCGCCGAGCGAGGCCGGCAACGTCTCCTTGCCGGTGTTGGCGATCGTGAGCGTCAGATCGAGGCCGGACTCATCGATCGCATAGGCCGCCGTCAGCCGGAACGGGAACGGATAGAGCGCGCGCGTCGTCTCATTATCATCGAGCACCAGGGTGCAGCGGCTCTCGCCGCGTTCTGCCCACACGAAGCGGCTGTCGCGGGCGAAGCCGTGCTGCGTCATCCGATACGTCCTGCCCTGATGCCGCAATTCGTCGTTGGCAAGGCGCCCGACGATCGGAAACAGCAGCGGCGCGTGACGCGGCCATTCCGGCCCCGCCTGCCAAAGGAATTCGGTGCCGCCGCCCTTCAGCGAGCAGAGCTCGGCGCCGTGCGCCTTGACGGTCGCGGTGAGCGAGCCGCAGCGGAAGGAGTGGGTGTCATCGGTCATGGCCGACCTCTACACCCCGGCCTGGCAGGCAGCAAGGCGACGCCGGGCCATGCAGGCCGCGCCTCCGAGCCATGCCCGGCTGCGTCATATTTCTGTACCTAACGATTGCTCACGTGCGGCTCCTCCACCGCGAGCTCCCCGCGAACCCGGCCGGAACTCCATGAACCATCGTGGTCCCCAATTGAAATTCTTCATCAACGGCCGCTTTCTGTCGCAAAAGCTCACGGGCGTGCAGCGTTATGCCGCTGAAATGGTCAAGGCGATCGACGTGCTGCTCGCGTCGGAGCAGATTCCGGCCTCGCTGCGCAACGCAGACTGGCAATTGTTGAAGCCCGCGGATGCAAGCGAGGAACTTGATCTCGACCGGATCAAGATTCGCGCTGTCGGCCGGCTGCATGGGCACGCGTGGGATCAAATCGATCTCGCCCGCGCTGCCGCCGGAGGCCGCTTGATCAGCCTGGCCAATTCCGGGCCCGTCCTCCATCGCGACCACATCGTCGTGATTCATGACGCCCAGGTCTTTCGCAGGCCCGACTTCTTCAACTGGCGCTATCTGACCGTCCATCGCACGATGGGGCGGATGCTCGCGCGGCACGCAAGCATCGCAACGGTGTCGGGTTTTTCCCGCAAGGAGCTTGCGGACGTGCTGAATCTCTCGGCATCGCGCATTCCCGTCTTCCCCAACAGCGCCGAGCACTTTGCAGCCACGCAGCCCGATCCCGGCATCCTGGCCCGACTTGGCGTTCAGCCGCAGAAGTTCTTCCTCTTCGTGGGCTCGAAAACCAAGAACAAGAACCTGTCCGTCGCGATCCGCGCCATCCAGCTGCTCGACCGGGCAGACGTTCCCCTGGTCATCGTCGGCGGCGACAACAGCAAGGTCTTTCAGGATAATTCGGGCGAAGGGGCTTCCGGCCTGGTGCTGGCCGGCCGTCTGACCGACAGCGAGATTGCCGCGCTCTATGCGCACGCATCGGCCTTCGTGTTTCCCTCGCTCTACGAGGGGTTCGGCGTGCCGCCGCTCGAAGCCATGATCTTCGGCTGCCCGGTCATCGCCTCGAGGGCCGACGCCGTCGTGGAGACGTGCGGCGACGCGGCTGCGTATTTTGACGCCACGGATTTCGAGGCGCTGAAGCAGCTCATGCTCGAAAGACTGGCAATCGGCGCGATCTCTGACCAGGAACGCCGGCGGCAACAGGATCGCCTTGCATTCTATTCGTGGAAGAAATCGGCGAAGGCGTTGCTCGATCACCTCGCAGCGCCGGCGAACGTCGCCAGCGCTGCGTGAAACGCGGCACGGTTCGCCTATCGCGCGCAACGGTTTTTGCACAAACAGTTTGCAACTCGCAGCTCTTTGCCTGGTTCCATGACTCTTCTTCGTTCTTGCGATGATCGCAAGCGCGAGCGCCTTGGCGCAACATGACCACATCGCTGCCCCAATATCGCTACGTATTCGAGGAACTGTGTTTCGCACTAGCGAACACAGAACAGGGATACAGATGTCCGGCTCTCCAACGCGGCCCTACGCAAGGCAAACGATGAAAGTGCTGCACATCGCCGAAACGATCCGTGGCGGGATCGCGAGCTATCTGAACGAGTTGCATCCTCAACAACAGGCCAGCTTCGGTGCCGAGAACGTACATTATGTCGTGCCGTCGGATCATCGGGGCGACCTTGGCGCAATCGATGACAACCAGATTACAACATTCGAACGATCCGGCCGGAGCGTCGCCGGCCTATTCCAGATGCTGCGTGCGAGCATGCAAGCGCTGGATGCCTTCAGACCGGACGTGGTGCACCTGCATTCTTCCTTGGCGGGGCTCGTGCTCCGGCCCGCGCTGGCAGCCCGCTCAGGCGGACCGCGCGTCGTCTATTGTCCGCACGGCTGGGCATTTTCGCGCGAGACCGGCCGCTTCAGTCATTTGCTGACCAAGTCCGCGGAGAACCTGCTTGCGCGCACCTCCGACCGAATCATCTGCATCTCGAGCGACGAGTATAACGAGGCGGTGCGCGCGGGAATTCCTGCCGACCGCCTCACCGTGGTCCACAACGGCATCTCGAAGAGCCGCACGCCGCAGCCCGTCGCGGCTGACTGGACCTCCAAAAAGGTCAAGGTGCTGTTCATCGGACGCCTGGACCGGCAGAAGGGGTTCGATCTGCTGATCGAAGCGGCACGCGCGCTCGAGGATGTGCTGGACGTCCGCATGATCGGCGCCTCCGTCGTCAACAAGTACGAAGGTCCGACCGTCCCGTCCAACGTGTCCCTGCTGGGCTGGCTCGACCGCCCGATCATCGAGACCCAGCTCGAGGCCGCCGACCTCGTCGTGATCCCGTCACGTTGGGAAGCCTTCGGCCTCGTTGCCCTGGAAGCGATGCGCGCGGCCAAGCCCATCCTTGCGTTCCGTAGCGGAGCTTTGCCCGAGATCGTCGTCGATGGCGTGACCGGCGTGCTTTGCGAGCCCGTCGCGGTCCAGCCGCTCGTGGATGGTTTCCGGCGCGCACTCGACCTCGATCTCAAGGTGCTGGGACAGCGCGGCTACGACCGCTTCAAGCAGCTCTATGACGTCGAGAAGACGCATGCGCAATTGCAGCAGGTCTATGTCGAGCTGCTTCAGGACGACCGGACGCCCGTCGCAACGAAGGCGGCGCTGCAGTCGGATCTCTCCAAGAATTTCTGATGGCTGCACCGCTCCCACGCACCTTGGTCCGCGACAGTCTCCGCCTCGCGAGCCTCATCGCATCCATCCTCCTGCCGGTCTCGGTCTGCGCACAGCAGGCGCAACCGCTCGATGCCCGATTCCTGCTGGGGGTCGGCACGCATCAGGGGCTGGGCGGCCCGGTGAGCGCGCGCGGATACGTGCCTTCGGAAAACGTCGCCCAGATCAAGCAACTCGGTCTCAATTCCTTTCGCGATGATTTTCCCTGGTCCGAGTTCGAGGTTGGCGGACGCCGGATGGGCTTCACACCCCGACTTGGCAGGCTCGAAGCGCAAGTCAAGTCCGGCGTCGCGCGCCCTCTCCTGATCCTCGCCTTCGGCCATCATCTCGTTCCGAATTCCTCGCCACCGACGACGGACGAGGCGCGGCAGCGGTTCGCCGATTATGCGGCGGCGGCCGCGCAATCGGTGGTGGCGCAGCATCCGCTGTTCGAGCTTTGGAACGAATGGAACCTGGCGGCGAAGAAAGATCCTGCGTTCTCGCCGGAAAACTATCGGGCGCTTGCCGAGGTCACGCGGCCGGTAGTCAAGCGGGTGGCGCCGAATGCACCCTTCCTGGTCGGCGCCCTCGGCGACGATCTGGGCTGGACATGGACCGAGAAGATGCTGCGGACGGGCATTCTTCAATATGCGGACGGCGCATCGATCCATCTCTACAATTTCTGCATGGGCCCGAGCAAACGCACCTCGGCCGAAATCATCGACAGGCTGACGGCGTTTCACCGCCTGGTCGGCCAGGCGAGCGGAAACCCCGATTTTCCGATCTATGTCACCGAGACGGGGTGGACCACGGCTGCCACCAATAAATGCGGCGTCAGCGAACAAGCCCAGTCCGACAATAGTGCGCAGCTCATCTTGTGGGCATCAACCGCGGCGCGTTGGCTCAAAGGAATGTGGTTCTACGAACTCAAGGACAGTGGAAAGGACGCATCGGATCTGGAGCACAATTTCGGGCTCTACCGTTTCGACAATTCGCCGAAGCCCGTCGCCTGCGCGGTTCAGGGCGCCTGGGCTTTCATCCGCTCCAGCCTGAGCGCCGAGAAACGCGAGCTCGCCAGTGGCGTCGTGTCGATCAATGCAACGACGACGTCCGGCGCCAGAGTTGCGGTATGGTCCGAGACTCCCGAGCGGCGTTACGAGGTCCGGATCAAGGGGGATCAGGACGGCGCAACCTTTGCGATGCCGTGCGACTCGGCCGCAAGACCTGCGTCCGGTGCCTGGATTCCGGTTTCGACCACGCCGGTTCTCATTGCAGCGAGCAACGGTGCCATGCCCGCTTTGGAGATAAGGCCGGCGCGGTAAGCGCGATTTTGCAAGACATGAGGTTCAGTGATGAAAGTTCTTTTGACGTCCACTCTTTATCCGACGCCTCAGGCCCCCAAGATCGTCGGCGGTGCGGAGATCTTCGCGCGGCGCTTCGCCGAAGGCCTGGTGCAGCGCGGAGACGAGGTCGAGGTGATCCGCAGCGCATCCGCGCCCGAGCAGGCTCGTGAAAGCTGCAACGGCATCAACGTCTATTCTGCGCCGGTGCGCAACTTCCATCTGCCCTTCTCGCTGCCGAAGAACATCGTAAAGCGCAGCATCTGGCATGCGGTCGACGACTGGCAGATGCAGGCGCCGCTGATAGCGGAACGCATCCGGGCCTTCAAGCCGGACGTGCTGCACTCCAACAATTTGTCGGGTCTCACCACCGCGATCTGGCGCGTCGCCGCCCAGCTCGGCGTGCCGGTGCTGCATACGCTTCACGATTATTATCTGACCTGCCCGCGCTGCTCGCGCTTCGACAAGGGACGCTCTTGCGAGCACACCTGCACGAGCTGCGGGATCCTGACCTTCCATCGCAAGCGGGCGACGCACTGGCTGAGCGCCGTGGTCGGCGTGAGCGAGCGCGTGCTGTCGATCCATACCGACATGGGCATGTTCGCGGAGACGCCGATCCGAACCGTGATCCGCAACGCCTCGACCGAGCCGCCGCGCGAGCCCTACCCTCGCCCGGTCTGCACCACGGAAGTGACGTTCGGGTTCATCGGCCGCCTCACTGAGGAGAAGGGCATCGACAACCTGATGCATGCCCTTGCCATGCTGCCCCCCGACCGCATCCGAATGATGATCGCCGGCCGGGTCAGCGAGGAGGAGCAGCGCCGCCTCAAGGCGCTCGCGCCGGATGCGCGCATCGAGTTCATGGGCTTCGTGGCGCCGGACGATTTCTACAGGCAGGTCGACGTGGTGGTCGCGCCCTCGATCTGGCACGACCCCGGTCCACTCGTCGTCGCAGATGCCAAGGCGGCCGGCAGGCCGCTGCTCGGAACGCGCTTTGGCGGCATGCCCGAGGTCATCGAGCACGGCGTGACGGGTTGGCTGACCGAAGCCGATCCCCAATCCCTGGCCGACAGCATGCTTGCAGTCGCGTCTGATCCGCACAAGATCGACGAGATCAGCCGGCGCCTGATCGCAGATACCAACAAATGGGTATTTGCCGACGTGCTGTCATCCTACAAGAATCTGTACGAGCAACTGCGCGAGCAACGGATGTCGCGCGTGCGCGCAGCAACGACTGAAGCGCCGCGGGCCGTCGGCAAGGAGCGCCTCATTCCGAGATGACACGCCTCTTCGCGATGGCGGGCTACCTCTATCAGAGCGCCGCGGCGATCATCCTGATCTTCGCGATCAGTCATCTGTTGCCCGCCTCCGACTACACCAATTTTTCGCTGGCACTGGCCTCGAGCCAGTTGCTCTGCGTCCTGATGTTCGAGTGGCTGCAACTCGCCGGATTGCGTTTTCTGGCAGCAGCCGGGGAGAACGAGGCGGCGCGGCTGAGGTGGTCGCTCTTTGCCGCGGGCCTGTCGAGCGCAGGCGCGCTCGTCGTGGTCGGCGGCTGCGCATCTCTGGCCAGCGTACTCCCGGCCGGGATCATCGCGCTGGGCCTCGGCATATCCGTGCTTCAGGGCCTGACCGACCTCTATTTGCTGTCGGTCCGCCTGTCCGACCGGCTGGGTGTCGCCTCCTCTCTCCTGGCGTTTCGCGCTACCGCCCTTCTGACCGGAGCCGCCGCGGGTGCGGCGATTTGGGGAACGGCGGAAGCGGCGCTGCTCGGCGTCAGTGCGGGCCACGCCCTGGGCCTGCTCGCCGGGCTGGTGGCCTATCGCCCCCCCCTGGAGCGCGTTCCGCTGCGGACGATGCTGGCCGACTGGAAGGATTTCTCCCGCTACGGCATGCTGGCGGCGGGTGCGTCCGTCATCCATCTCTCGGTGCCGGTGCTGCTCCGCTTCATCATCATCGGCCGGCTGGGCGCGACGGGCGCCGGCGCCGGATTCTCGATTGCGCTCGACCTGCTGCAACGCCCGTTCTGGGTCCTCAATGCAGCGATCCACACCGTGAGCTATCCCGATGTCGTGAAGGATTTCGAGCACGGAACCGTCATGAAGTCGGTGCAATCGACGCGGCGAATGTTCGAGTTCATGGTCTGCACGACCCTCGTGCTGCTCGGCGGTCTCGTCGGCTTCATTCCGGATGCAGCCCGTATCCTGGTGCCGCGGGAGAGCCTTGATGGCTTCCTGACGACGGCACCTGTTGTGGCCGTCTTCTATTTCCTGCACACGCATCTCCAGGCGACCGTCGCGGTCGTTCCGCACCTGGAGAAGCTCGCAACGAGGCTCGTGATCGTTGCGGCCGGCCAGCTCGCGATCGTCGCTGCTGTCGCGCTGGCCGCGGCATGGGCCGGCCTGTCGCCGCACCAGGCGGTCGGCTGCGCTTGCCTCGCCACGCTGGCAGCGATTCTGTTTGCGCTCGGTCCGACCCTGCGGTTCGAGGCATTCCCGCGCTGGTCACTGGTCGCGCAGGCGCTGGTGGCCGCCGTCCTGATCGGATCACTCGGCGCGATGCCGACCGAGCCCGCGACATGGCTTGCCGGCAAGATCGTGATCGCCGCGCTCGCAACGGCGATCGTCGGATGGCGCGGTGACTTTCTGATGCTGGCCCGTCGCGGCTAGCCCAATTCGCCGCATCCGGCACGGATCGGAACACAGCGGGCGAGCAACTGAGCCGTTGGGCCACGGCTCAAATTCAGGTCCTGGACGGAACCATTGCGCCTCCCCGATCAAACCAAGCCGGTCATATCCGGGAAAATACGGATACAACCAGTGCGATAAAATCTTTCAGATTGATCGCCCATGAAAATGGCATCTGCCGACTCCCTGTGCCATCCGATGACGCAGACGAAAGAGTCGCACCCCACCGCCGCGTTCGTATGACACGCTCTCAAGCCGAAGCGTTGGATCGAACTCGCACGGCTTGCGCATATATTTAGCAGCGTGAATCGTGGAAATCTTGAAAGCGCCATTCTCACGCCATCCTGCACGGGCATCGCATCAGCATTCTGCTGCAACACGAGTCGAGCTGTTCCTGCACAAGGAACCGCATTTCACTCGCGATTTGTAGCTTCGATTTTTATCTGAAATTCACACTCGACAGAGAAGCTTCGACGCAAATCCCTGCGAGCAATTTCGTTCGCGCTGAAACCCGAGTTTGCAATGCCTGATCAAACCATCCTGTCCGCCAGCGGCTTCATCAACTCCATCGGCGTCAACACGCACGCCGGTTTCGGATGGACCGGCTACAACAACCTCGCGCTGATGGCCGACAGCCTCGAATATATCGGCGTCACCCATCTCCGCGACGCGATGGGCACGAACCCCGCTGCGCAGCCGGTCGTCGAGGGCCTGGCCGCCGCCGGCTACAAGTTCGACTTTCTGGTATCGTCTGCGCTGCCCCAGTCCGGTACGGTCGGGTTGCAGACCTACATCGCCTCGCTCCAAAAATTCGCGACGAGCTATTCGGGTAGCATCACCGCCATCGAGGGGCTCAACGAGGCCAATCACCAGCCCTTCAGCTACAATGGCAGCTCCAGCCTTTCGGCCGCGGCCCAGTTCCAGAGTGCGCTCTATCAGGCCGTCAATGCCAACGCGACGCTCGCCAGCATCCCCGTCTACAATCTGTCACTGGCCTACAACGATCCGCAAGGCTACAGCCAGCTCGGCAACATGTCGGGCTCGGTCGACTATGCCAACGCCCACGCTTATGTCAGCACCGGCCTCAATCCGAGCAGCTCCATTGCGGCGACGCTGAGCGCCGTCATGGCCGCGGCTCCGGGAAAGCCTGTCGTCATCACGGAAACCGGCTACACCACGCAAAACAACACCCAGTATCTCGGCGCCAACGAGACGGTGCAGGCCAAATCGATCCTGAACACGCTTGTCGTCGCCTACAAGGCCGGCGTGAGTGCAACTTACCTCTACGAGCTGTTCGACCGCGACTCGTCTGCAGCCAACACCAATCCGGAAGCCAATTTCGGATTGTTCAATTCCGACGGCACGCCCAAGCTCGCCGCGACGGCGATTCACAACCTGACGACCATTCTGGCCGACGACGGCAAGGGCGGCCTGCAGCCGACTGACCCATTGAACTACACGTTGAGCAACATGCCGGCCACCGGCAACAGCATGGTGCTCGGCAAGAGCAATGGCGCCTACGAACTCGTCGTCTGGGCCGAGCCGAAGCTCTGGAACGATGCCACCGATACCGAGCTGTCCAATGCGGCCCAGACGGTGACGGTGAACCTCGGCGCCGTCCATCATACCGTGAAGGTGTACGACACGCTGACCGGCACCACAGCGATCGCCAGCTACACCGACGTCAGCACCATCACCATTCCGGTCAGCGATCACCCTGTGATCATCGAGATCGACGCGCCCCCGACCACGCCGCCCGCCCCGGACACAAGGACCAGCGTCACCGGAACGGCTGCGGAGATCGTACCGCAACTGTCCGATCTGAGCGACTCGACGGCGCTGCAGACAATCACCCTGACCGACTCCCACGTCCTGCAGGTCGCGTCGAAGGCGACCATGGACTACATGATCGCCCATTACGGCAACGCGCTCTCGAAGATCCAGGGCGGATATTCGTTCTCGGTGACGAACTCGGCGGCGACCTGGACCAGCACGAGGACTTACGATTCGAGCGGCAAGCTGCTCTCGAAATCCGACACCGGCCTCAATTCAAGCGGACAGCCGACCTCGACCACCATCGTCCACAGCGACGGCTCCAAGGACGTGATCAGCTACACCGGCGGCGTGCAGACGAAGTTCGTTCATGTCGGAACCGACGCAACCCGGACAACCGACACCTACAACACGGCCGGCACCCTGCTGAGCGAAGTCGTCCAGAAGTCCGACGGCTATTACTCCACCACGCTCTACACGAACGGCGTGAAGACAGCCGCCTACGTCAAGAACGCGGACGGCTCGCAGGACAACTATACCTACAACATCACGGGCAAGAGCTTCACCACCCAGGTGCAGCATCTCGACGCGTCGGGGAAGGTCACTTCGGTGATCCGCAGCCATGCCGACGGCTCGCTGGACTCGACCCAGGTCTACAATAGTGACGGCAGCAGCGTGATCACGTTGTACAGCGCCACGGGAGTGAAACAGGTCGAGACCGCCTACCATGCCGATCGCAGCAAGGATGTCTGGACGTACAACATCAAGGGCCAGAACTATACGACCCAGCACGACGTCTACGATTCGACCGGATTCCTCACGACCCTGACGCGCCTGCATGCCGACGGCAGCCTGGCCTTCGAGCTGATGCAGACCGCCGACGGCACCAAGACGACCAACTGGTACAATGCCGCCGGCAGCCTCACCAGCGAGGTGGTCCAAAAGGCCGACGGCTTCGCCTCGACAACCCTCTACAGCAACGGCGTCAAGACGAAAGTTTACATCAAGAACGCCGACGGTAGTCTGGACAATTATGCCTATGGCATCACCGGCCAGAGCTACACCACGCTGATCCAGCACATCGATCCGTCCGGCAAGGTCACGTCCGTCACCCGCAAGCACGCGGATGGCACGCTCGACTATACCCAGGTCGTCAACAACGACGGGAGCAGCGTCGTCACCATCTATGACTCGACGGGAGTACGGACGAAACAATCCGAGTACCACGCTGATGGCAGCAAGGACGTCTTCCTCTACAACATCACCGGCCAGAACTACACGACCGAACACAATGTCTACGATGCAACCGGCTTCCTCACGACGCTGATCCGGAAGCACGCGGACGGCAGCATGGCGTTCAAGCTGGTGCAGAGCAAGGACGGAACCAAGACAACGGACTGGTACGATGCCAAGGGGGTCCTCACCAGCGAGGTGATCACGAAGGCCGACGGTTACAGCTCGACAACGGTCTATACCAACGGCCTGAAAACTGCGGCCTACATCACCAATGCCGACCTGAGCCAAGACAATTACACCTACAACATCACCGGGCAGAGCTATGCCACGCAGCACCAGCATCTCGATCCGACCGGCAAGACGACGGAGGTGACCCGCTGGCACGCCGACGGCACGCTCGACTATACCCAGGTCGTCGGCAGCGACGGTGGCAGCGTCGTGACCAATTACGACGCTTCAGGCCTCAAGAAGACACAAACCGACTATCACTCCGACGGCTCGAGGGATGTCTATCTCTTCAACGTCATCGGTCAGAACTACACGAAAGAGCACGATACCTACGATACCACCGGTTTCCTGACGCACATCGTGCGGACCCACGCCGACGACAGCCTGGCATTCACTCTTGTGCAGAGCGCCGACGGCACCAAGACCTCGGGCTGGTATGACGCCAAAGGAATTATCACCAGCGAGGTGACGACCAAGAGCGACGGCTACAGTTCCACCACGGTCTACACCGGCGGTATCAAGACCGCTGCCTACATCAAGAACGCCGACGGCACGTCGGACAACTGGAACTACAACATCACAGGCCAGTCCTACACGACGCAGCACCAGCACCTCGATGCCTCGGGCAAGATCGTCGAGATCACAAGGACCCACGCCGACGGCACTCTGGACTATACCCAGGTCATCAACAATGACGGCAGCAAGCTGACCGACATCTATAACAGTGCCGGCATCAAGACCCAGGAGATCGCCAGCCACGCCGACGGCTCGAGGGACGTCTTCCTGTTCAACTTCAACGGACAGGCCGGCGTCACGCAGCACGAGAGCTACAACACCGCCAAGGCGCTCGAGTTCATCGATCAGACCAAGTCCGATGGCACCCATAACGTCACGGCCGTCGCCAGCGGCGTGACGATCCAGGGCGGGGCCGGCAATGACGTATTCTCGGCGGCGCCGAACTCGACGACCATCGCGTACGACCACGGCCAGGACCAGATCCTCAACTTCCAGGCCGGCAGCGGGACGACGCACGACACGATCGCGATCTCGAAACTGCTGGCGGAGGACTACAGCCAGCTCCAGATCACGCAGTCCGGCACGAACGCGCTCATCACGTTCTCGGCGACCGACTCGATTCTGCTGAAGAACGTCTACGTCTCCAGCCTGACCAGCCACGACTTCGTGTTCGTTTGAGCCGGTGAGACCTGCCCAAACGGGCGCCAACGTCGCTGGGGGCCGGGACCATGTCCCGGCCCCTGATCGTTCGTTGGTCGGGCGCCTGCCTCATCGATGAGCAAAGGGCTCTCTGCCATCCGCAATTGGATGAGCCCCATGAATTCGGAGGGATCGTCGGGTTGTGCCGCCATCGGCGGCCGCGCTTGCGAACTTGCGTCACAATTCGTCTCTAGAAGAGCGACGAAACGTGCAAGGAAACCGAGCCCCGATGGAAGCCAGTGAAGCAAGACGTTTTGTCGTTCTCGACTTCTACCGCTTCGTCGCCGCGCTCGGGGTCTTCATCTTCCACCTGAAGCTGATCGACAAGGGCATCTCACCGGCCTGGAACGGGTCCTATGGCCTGTTCGTGGACATGTTCTTCATCCTGTCCGGGTTCGTGATTTCCTACTCCTATCCTTCAACCTCGACAGGCCCGCGCTCCTATGCGCGCTTCCTCATTAGGCGGATCGCGCGAATCTACCCCTTGCATCTGCTCACCTTGTTGATATTCGCGGTCCTTGCTCTCATGGGCATATCCGGTCCGACCTCGCACGCGAGCTGGACGGATTTCATTCAAAACCTCTTCCTCGTGCAGGCGTGGGGTATCACAGATCATCTCAGCTTCAACTCGCCGGCTTGGTCCATCAGCGCCGAGCTGTTCTGTTACCTATTATTCCCATTGTTCATGCTGCTGGCCGGGAGGATCTCGCCGCTGATGCTGGCGATCATCGTCGCGCTCTCTTACGGCATCCTTGCCCATGCTCACCTGCCGATCTGGCAGAAACGCTCTCAGATGTATGGGGCAACTTTCGATTTCGGGATGTTACGGGCGCTTCCGAGCTTCCTGAACGGGATTCTCCTAACCGTCCTGTTCAGGCTCTCAAGGGACTATCGCAAGAAGCCGGTTGCATTCGCCGGAATAGCGCTGTTTGCCGTCTCGGTTCTGGTCCTCAACTTCTTTGCCAAGCCCGACCTTGCAATCATACTGTTCTCTCTCGCGATCCTCGTCACAGCCACGGGAGAAAGCGCCTTCGCGCGGTTTCCCGGCTCCGACTGGCTTGGCCGCCTCGGCAACACGTCATATGCCATCTACATGGTGCACGAAGTGCTGTTGATCCTGCTCTTCAAGCCGGCTTGGCACTATTTCGGACTTCAGCCAAGCATGTTTCCGGTGTTTGCATTGGTCTGCTGCATCGTTCTGACAGTCGTTGCCGACGTGACATATCGCTACGTCGAAGATCCCGCTAGAAGATTGATCAACCGGCTTGCGCCTGGCGGGGCAAGATCAGCCCGCGTCCCGAAGCCCGAGCCGCTCGGTCTTGCCGAGGCCAGACAGGCGGCCAACGCAAGCTAGCTGGTGCGTGCAGGCCGAATTCTGGCTAGGTCTTAGACGATCGCCGCACACGACCCAAGACTTCCTGCCATATCCGCACCACGGCCGGCCGGGCGACCGCCATGACAACGGCAAGATAGACCGAAGAACCAAGCAGCACGAGCGCCGCGAGACGCAGCCATGGCGACGTGGCCGGCATGGTAACGGAGGCAGCAACGACCGCGCATGCCATCACCGCGGAGCCCGCAAGTGCCGGCATCAGCGCCGCGGCATAGGGCCTGATGCCGAGCGCCAAGATCCGCATCGAGGCTCCGGCGGACAGTGGATACAGCAACAAGGCGCGAACGACGTAGCCGACAGCGATCGCGATAAGGCCAAATGGCGCAGCGACGATGAAGATCGCTATGTTCGAAACCGCGTATATCAGCGTCAGCCAAGTCTGCCAGTGCGGTTTGCCGAATGCCAGGATAACCGAGTGATTGTAGAGGCCGATTGTGGTCAAGAACCCGGTGATCGACATGATCGCGAGTAGAGGGGCGGCCTCGCCCCACTTGGATCCGAAGAAACCGACGATGAGATCCGGCGCCAGAGCCGCTATCCCCGCGAAAAGCGGGGCTGTCAGCAGTGACGTGTATTTGACGAAGTCGACCAGCGTCGAACGCGATGCTTCCCGGTCATGCTGGAGGCCAGCGATGGTCGAAAAGAACACGCGGTTCAACGCATTCCCGATCACGGTACTCACGGCGTTGACCAGGCGCTTGGCGAGGCTGTAGAAGCCCGCGCCGGCGGCGCCGGTATACCAAGTGACGAAAATCAGATCGGAATTGGCATTGGCAAAGTTCGTGATTCCCGTCAGCGCCACGTAGCGCGCATAGCTCAGCAGATCGATAACAGCCTGCCGGCTGACCCGGAGCCGAGGGCGCCAGGGCGTCAGGATCCAAAGGCTGACCAGCGAGATCAACGAAGTCGAGACGAGCTGTCCGACCAGCGCAACGACCCCGTATCCCTGTATCGCCAGCGCGATCCCTACCGCCCCGCCGATAGAGATTGAAGAAAGCGAACGGATGGCGAGGGATCGAAAGAGTTGATTGCGCGTCAGCCAGGCTTCGTGCGTCCGTGACAGGCCTTGCACGGCCACCACGATGCAAAATCCCTTGAGAACGATGGCAAGATCCGAAAGACCGGAGAATCGTTCGATGGCGCCGCTCGAGGCGAACAGTGCGAGTGCTGCAAACAAGGAGAGGCCCGCGATGAGCCAAAACGAGGCAGTGTAATCCTCATCCTTCGGATCGGGACGCGCCTGGACGGCAATCGCGATGCTCTCGATCAGGACTGCCCGGCAGAACTCGAGCGCCAGCGCTCCCGTTGCCACGATGCCGAGAATCTGCGGCGACAGCAGCCGCGCCATGATCATGTAGATTGCGAGCGTGAGCGCCTGCCCGACCGCGGAATCGAGCGCCGACCAAATGACGCCCGAAACGATCGAGCGCGGCTTGATAATCTCGTGGCGCAATTGGAAGCCTGTCACAATTCGGGATTAGGTCGACATTCGTCGAGAGCCATTGGCTGCTATGGTCCAATAGTCGCCTTGTTTACGAGGACACTACGGCAAGAAAGCAGCTACATCCGAGGCAGCATGAATTTTCGAGGCAATCTACGACGGCTGATCAACGAGGTCGGCTGCGACTTTATTCATCAACTGCCCTATCCGCACGTGGACTTGTTCTTCTGGCGTCCCGACGATGGAACGATCAATTTCGGTGATCATCTTTCGATCGTTGTCGTTGACCATCTCTTGCGGCAATTCGGCTATACGCTCGCCGATGAGGTGCCGCGGCAAGCGCGCTTGTTCGCGATCGGCTCCGTGCTCCACTACGCGCGAAATGGCGATGTGATCTGGGGAAGCGGCGTAAACGGACGCCCCGGCCAAGGCGACCTCAACCATCGCGTGCAGAATTTGGACGTGCGAGCGGTGCGCGGCCCCCGTACCCGGGAAGTTCTGCAGCGCCGGGGCATCGCGGTTCCCGAAGTGTTCGGAGATCCGGCGTTGCTGCTTCCTCAGCTGTTTCCAAATCGTTTTCGCCCTACTGCCAAGAAGCCGTGGGTGTTTGTTCCGAATTTGCACGATTTGAACATCGTCGACCCTGCCGCCGATACGGTGGTCTCACCGCTGGGATCCTGGAACCGCCGAATTGACGCCATACTCGAAGCTGAACTGGTTCTGGCCAGCTCGCTCCACGGCATCATCGTCGCCGAGGCATTCGGGATACCGGCTCGATACGTACGGCTGAGCAGCGGAGAGGCCGAGTTCAAGTATCATGACTATTATGAGGGCACCGGCCGGTTCGCCGTCGAGTTTGCGACGAGTATTGACGAAGGTCGCGAGATGGGGGGAGCTGCGCGCCTCAACTTTGATCATCGTGCCTTGATGAGTGCATTCCCGATCGACCTCTGGAGCGGAAAGAACTAACATGGCCAAGCGCCTTCGCGTGGCCATCTACGCGCCGCATTTTGCGGAATATTCCTACCGGCTCGCATCGGGACTGGCGCATCATTGCGACGTTCGGCTTGTGCTCAACCGCAAAGACGCGAACCAGCAATGGGAGCTTGCCGATATCGCTGTGACGGCGCCGTTCGAGACACGGATTCGCGACCTCAGTCTGCGGCGCGGCGGCGCAATCGGCATCCCTGCCTCGTTCATCGACATAATTTCCTTCCGCCCGGACGTGATCCATTGTCACGAAGTTCCCGAGATCTACACGTCCAAGCTGATTCAGCTCCTGCGTCCGCTCGGCATTCCCCTGGTGCTGACCGTTCACGATGCTATCCCGCACTCGGAGGGCGGCTCCGGCACCTCGCCCCGTGAAGATGCCTGGCGCGGACGCATGCGTGCGGCCGCCTCGATCGTCACGACGCACGGCGAGAGCTGCATTGCAGATTTTCATCGCGCCTCGCCCGACTTCAAGGGCGAGACGGTTTCCAGCATGCACGGCGTGCTGATGGTTCCGCCGGACAAAAGCTCGTTCACCGAGCCCGAATCCGGACGCATCCTGTTTTTTGGACGGATGTGGGCTTACAAGGGCCTCGACGTTTTCATCGACGCGATCGACATGTTGGCCCAGCGCGGCGTCGCGCATGAAGCGATCGTCGCCGGGCGCGGCCCCGAGATGACACGGCTCGGCGCCCGGATGGAGGCAATGCCGACGGTCAAGACCATCAATGCCTACATTTCGCCTGCGGATACCGGACGTCTATTTCAATCTGCTACGGTGGTTGCCTTGCCCTACAAGGATGCATCACAAAGCGGGGTGCTCGCATCCGCCTATGGGAATGCGCGTCCCGTCGTCGCCAGCGCCACCGGTGGCATTCCCGACGTCGTGACGGACGGCGTCAATGGTCTCCTGGTCCCTCCCGGCGATGCCACTGCGCTCGCCGATGCACTCGAGCGCGTGCTGACGTCGAATTCACTCGCCACAACGTTGGCTGACGGCGCGCGGCAGACCGCGGCCGGCCTTCTGAACTGGGACCACATTGCCGAACGGTTGCTTGGATCCTATCACAAGCTCGCCGGTCGCACCGTGAAGTGAGCGCGACACGCGCTCTCTCATGCCGATTGCCCCACTTTCAGCGGTCGAAAGAACGTGCTGCGGAACGCGCCGTCCAGCAAGCGCCTCAGCCGGACCTCGATCAGTTCATAGCTGATCGCACTTGCAGCCAGTGACATCACCAGCCCGAGTCCGATGAAAGCCGCCCATAGCAACCAGCGGTCGACGCCGGCGGCAACCAGCTTCAGGCCAACCACTTGCAAGGGGAAGAGCACGAAGGGGTGCACGAGATAGAGGCTGTAGCTGATCTTGCCGATATATTGGAGCGCCGGCGTGCTCAGGGCCTTCCCGAGGCCTGATTCCGGGGCGAGCACCATGGCGAACAGCAGAAATCCGGGAATGAGGCCCACGAACGGATGAAACAGCACCAGGCTCGCATACAGCGCGGCCCCGCAGACGAGCCCTGCGACCAGACCGAGCCGTCCGGGAATGGAAATGCGAAATCCCGTCGCGCTGAACAGCATCCCGATGCAGAAGAACGCGGTGATAGGCCAGCGCATCAGGCAGGCCACGCCCAGCAGGATCAGAGGCGCAGCCAGCAGCCTGCCGCCGGCGCGCCACATCGAGAATGTCAGCGCAAACCAGATGTAGAATGCCCACTCATAGGTCAACGTCCACGCATTCTGCTGGGCAATGGGCAGGCCGAGCGCGTCCTGCACGAAGAACAGGTTGGCCGCAAAGATCGCGAGATAGCTGGTGAGATCGATCCCGCGGAAGAACTTGTAGGCCACGATCGGCCCGATCGCGAACAGCGCAAGATGCAGCACGACGAACACCGGCATGATGCGCAGGACGCGGTCGAAGAAGAACCGCGACAGCGAACCGTGGCGTATCAGACTGGCCGGGATCAGGAAGCCGCTGATCATGAAGAACAGCTCGACACCGTGCCCGCCGACATTGATCACAGATTGCAGCCAGGGCCAGATCGGCGGCAAGAATCCGGGGTTCGGGATGTCGTACATGCCTGCCTTCGGCATGTCGTAGAAATGATCCATCAGCACGCTCAGCGCCGCGATGGCACGAAGGCCCTGGACCGAAGGAAGGAACGATCCATCATAGGCGGCGCCCGGCTGGTGAGGTGCCTTGATCACTCTGCGGCACCCTGGGTGCTGAGCACTGGCTCGAGGACGACAGGCTTTCTTCGCGCGGAGCGGAATCTTTGCCCGAAGGAAATGCTGGGCTTCTCGATGAACGTGTATGTCATCCAACTGACGAGGATCGACAATGCCAGGATGACGACCAGGAAGATCGACCATCCGAGGGGTCCGTCGCCGAACCATACCAGGCGGTGGACGTAGACGATCGCGAACGGCGACATCAGATAGACCGAATAGCTGATCACGCCGACGAATGCCATCGGACGCCAGGCCATCCGTTCGCCGAACACGGCAAAGCCGATGAAGACAAGCGCCGCGGAGATATAGGCCGATCCGATCGAATAACTGTAGAAGAAATTCTCGTGATACACGCCGCCGAACCGGCGGTCGGACAGGGTGGCGGCGAAGACCGCATACAGAAGCGTGCAGACGGTCACATGCGTCCACCGCAGCTTGCCGCCAATGACGGTGTCGCGGATGATCTTGCCCAGGAACATCGCCGAGAGGTTCAAGCCGACCTCCATCACCGAGGAGACTGCCCTGCTCTCAACGAAAAGTGCAGCTGTGGTTCCCACCAGCGCGGCGGCAACGACGATGGTCACCGCCGTGAAGCGCCGGTTGAGCAGCCCCATCGCAAAGAGAATGGTGCATCCGACGTAGAACAAGAGTTCGATCGCCAGCGTCCAATAGAACACCCAGAGATTCGGGACGTTCACGAAAGTCTGCAACATCGTCACGTTAGCGGCGATCTGCCCCAGCGGAAAACTCTTCGAATCCAGCAGCTGCACCGACACGAGCCCGACAACGATCGAAGTCCAATAAGCCGGATAGAGCCGGAAGAAGCGGCTGATCGTAAAATCGCGCACAGGCGTGGCGCTGTCCGGGAAGCTGAACGGAATGACGAAGCCGCTCACGAAGAAGAACAACACGACCCCGAACCGGCCAAAGTTCATGTAGTAGCCGAATATGTCGTGGAGGGGCCCGTAATAGACACCCGTCGGGTGCTTTTCCAGGATGACCTCGAACACGTGCTGGACCAGGACGGCCAGCACGGCAATGCCGCGCAGTGTGTCGATGAATGCGAGCCGTTTATGCATTGTTCGTTCTCACCTGCTTCCGCTCGCCGCCGGTACATCCGGGCGGAAGCCTTCTAATGACGGCATCGGTGGCCGTACGATGATTGGCACGGCGTCGCCCGCCCGCGCGGTGGTCGCGCGCCGCGAGAACACCTCGCTGAAGCTCAACGCGATGATCAGCAGGCCGGACGCCGGGCCGTAATTCAGAACGGTGATCGTGAACAAGTTGACGACGAAGATCAGCGTCAGCTTGTAGACGTCGGTCGTGCCGAACGTCGCCCGGAATACCATCACCATGAATGCGACGAACGGGAGTCCGAACATCAGATACGTGCCGATGTAGAAATTGTCGACGGGAACCCAGAAGGCGGCGAGCGGCGAGAACAGCTTCTGCGGATAGTTGAAGCAGCCCACGCCGCAGCCGGTCACGAGACCAACGGGCATGAGCTGGCTCAGGTAGACGAACGGCAGTTGCCAGCTGTTGTTGATGCGGTCGACGATGCTGAACAGGGTCGTGTGCGGCACCGCGGCGGTACCCGAAGCGAGCACGATCATGAAGAACGGCACCAGGATCGCGGCAAACGACCACAATGCAATGTTCCGTATCGCGGAGAAGCGCGACTTCTCCGGGAGCATCCGCACGAACACCAGCAGAATCAAGTAGAGCACGAGGACGATCATGGTCGTCTTGCTGGTCGTCAGACGGATGATGTAGACCGCAAGAGAGCCGTACAGAAGGCACCAAATCGTGCTCTTACGGATCGACGTAATTGCGAAGGACACGAGTATGAAGAAGGCCGCCATGGTACTTTCGGCAGCAAAGCCCGTGAGACGCTGATCGTCACCGCCATAGGCCCACCATAAGCGACCCGCCTCACGAACGGCGCCGAAGGACTCATATTTGTATCCGACCCAGGGCATGAAGTAGAATTTCGTCAGTAGCACGCCGATCAGCGAGAGGTAGAACGTCGCGGCGATGACCGACAGCAACTTCTTGTAGGAGCCCAGACTGGTGTCGCAGAAACAAAATCCGACGAACACCGGGAGCATCATCTTAAACGACGACATCGCCGCGTTGACCGTCCCCAGCATGAAGTAGCCGAGCACCAGCGACAGCATGATCTGCACGAGGACAACTGCAGCCATGATACTGCGATTGCGCAAGATGCAATGCACGATGAACTGGACCAGGCACAGAAGCGCAATGCCATCCGGCACGAACCAAAGCGCGTCCAAATGCATGATGCTGGTGTAGTACCGCATCATACCGCCGAAGGCATCCCGGACCAGATAGGCTGCGAGCGCGATCGCCTCGATATTGAGGCTGATCAGCATCATCCTGCGGGGTTGCAGCGCGAAGGTGCTCATGCGCGGCTCAGTTGCTCAGCCGCGCCGATCGGGCGGGGGATGGCGCAAAATCCGGGGGGCTTCCGAATGCATTTCGCAGGAGCCTGCCGCCGGGAATTTCGACATAGAGATAGGTGAGGTGCGAAACCGCGAGCACGGCGGCCAGTGAAACGACGAGATTCAGCGTCGCCGGCAGGCCTGCCCAGATCGAATCCAGGGCGGCGATTCGCCCCGCCCCCACGCCCCGCACGAAGTATTCAGCCAGCAGCACCACGAGCGCGTGCACCATATAGATCGAGTACGAACGACGCCCCAACCAGATCAGCGGCTTGGCCACCAGGATCCGCGGCACCAGCAGCGCATCCGGAAAGGCCAGCAGGCTGCCGAGGAAGATCGCGAACATCACTGGCGCGAGGAAGGTCGCGGCAGGATTGGCCTCCGCCAGGGACACCAGGACGATGCTCGCGATCATGGCGACGAATTGCAATGCGCCCTGCACGGCAGGCCCCGGCTTGGCCGGCAGGCGATCGACGATCCTCACCATCAAGACGCCCAGGAAAAAGCCGACGAAGCAGCGTAGCAAGCCGAAATCCGTCTGAAGCTCGATGCTCTTCTTTTCGAGCACGAAGATGATGAAGACGAGACTTCCGACCGCGAGCAGCCCGGAGAGGACATAAAACCACGCCAGCGAGCGCATGCGCAGGGCAATGAGAACGATCAGACCAAACACCAGGTAGGTGTAGAACTCAACGCTGATGCTCCAGCTCGGCGCATTCCAGCTGAGATAGTCGATGAACCCCATCGAGTGGAGAAGCAGGACGTTGAGGCCGAAGGAATAGGCATTGTTCACTTCGAACGCCGCAGGCGCGGCGACGACCACCCCCGCCATGACCAGGCCGATGCGCAGCAGGCGAAAGACGAGGTTTGCCAGCAGCATGACGATATGCAGCGGGTAGACTCGCGCCAGGCGCCGTACCATAAATTCGCGCAGCGAGAAGCGCGTGAAGTCGTTCTCGACGTAGCTGAGCGCCATGACCATTCCGCTGAGAACGAAGAACAGATCGACCAGCAGCCATGCACTCCTGAAGAAGGAGCAGTTGATCCAGGCGTTGTGCGGGAATGCCGCGAGAAAGGTTGGCATCAGCAGCAGATGGTGGATCACCACGGAAGTCGCGGCGATCCCCCGGATGCTGTCGAGCGGCAGGACGTGCGCCTTCTCACGATGAACCAACTCCGTCACATCAACATTCCGTAGCTGTTGCACCGCAGCAGTGTGTATCAGGTCTCAACGCGTGATCAATCTCTGCAATCACGGAGCCGCATTCGATGCATGACGACCGACAATAATTTCAAAGCTTGCAGATCATTCGGACATGCGAGCGCCAAGTTCATGCCACTTTTCATCCGACGTGCGCCTGCTTCGGCGCGCAAGCCAATCGACATGGGATGATTGCGAGTATTTGCGCGCAAAGTGTGCGCGAAATTCGGCACTGTTGCGATCGAGGCCCTTGCAGCACATTGATTGCTGCGTGCCAATGTCGCGCGAAAAAATCTTTCGCCAATGGGGAACAATAAACGCGCGTCGTGACTTGTGTGTCGGTTTTGCGACGAGCGGCTGCGCGAGTGCCCGATATGTTTTCAGGTTGCAACATTCATGGGCGTGATTTGCCGATCTCGCAGGCATTGTAGAACTTGTTTTTGCAACCGGCGAACAAGCGGGCTCGCGTTTGTTTTGTCGCCAGCTTTGCACCAGCTTTTGCGTCGCACAAAAAGATGACACAGTTACCTGTCAAGTTTCGCCTGTTCTCCTATTGCAACAGAAGCAAGGAACACGGATGGGCCGCGGACTAACACGTCGTCATGCGCAGCCGCGATGGCTAGCGATTGTCTTGATTGGTTCTGCGCTGATTGTGTCGAGCGCTGGTGCTTGCCGCGCGCAGTGCGTCGAATTCTCGGACCGCGCCTCGCAACTCGAACTCGACACCTTCGCAAAGTCGCCGTCCTCGCTCCTCGAGCGGTTGCGCAATGACAAGGAGAAGTTGCGGTATTGGCTCGCGCGCTATGTCGCGACGAATCCGTCGGTGCTGCCGTCCGTCCAGACGCTCATCTCGGCGTCGGCTTCAGCCGATCGCTCGTCCATCGGCGCTGCGCTGCGCCTTGCCGAAGCACGTTGCACGTCGACCAAGCCGGACGCCGCGCGCAAGATCAGGGATTTCGTGCAGCGGATCGGCGATCTCAACGTGCAGGCCGGTTATTCCGGCGCCGGAGAGGACAGCTCCGGCGTCCAGGCCCAATCGCAAATCAAGACCTCGCCGCAGCCGGGCCGTGGCGGAGCACTCCTCGAAGGCGAGTGGAGAACCAAGCTGGCCAATCCATTCAAGCCCGTCCCCCTTCCGAATTGATCCATGATCGTCAAAGGCAGCGAATTAGCACATGTACCAGCCTAGGGAACATTTCCAGTCGGGGCACCGATTCGGCATCGAATTCGGCGGGGCGGTCCTCAGCTTCGAGCGCGTGGCCGACGTCCTTCGCCGCCAATGGCCGATCATCGCGGTCTGTACGGGAGCTTCGCTGGCCCTGGTGATCGTCTACCTGGCCGTGGCGCAGCCCATGTATACGGCAAATGCCCGCATCATGATGGATACGCGGCAGACGCAAGTTCTGGACAAGGACAGCAACGCCAGCAGCGCCCTGATCGACACGGGCTACGTCGACAGCCAGGTGGAGATCATCAACTCGGACGACCTCATTCTGTCCGTCGTCCGCCGCCTGAAGCTGACAGAAGACCCGGAGTTCAACGGCTCCAAGCCCGGCCTGCTCTCTATCATCATCGGCAAGCTGACATCGCTATTCGGCTCCGGCGAACCAGCAAGCCAGGAGCGAATCGAACATGCGGTCGTCCAGCAGATTCAGAAGAATCTGCGTACGGAGCGCGTGCTGACGACATATGTGCTGTCGCTGAGCTATAAAGCGCGGAGCCCCGACAAAGCCGCCAAGATCGCCAACGCGATCGCCAATGCCTATCTCGTCGGCGCCCTGGAGGCCAAATATCAGTCCACCAAGCGGGCCACCGAATGGCTGCAGCAGCGCAGCCTCGAGCTGAGCGAGCAGGCATCGGCCAGCGATCGCGCCGTCCAGACCTTCAAGGCCGAGAACAACATCGTCGGAACCAGCCGCGGCCTGATGTCCGAGCAGCAATTGTCGGACCTCAACACGCAGCTAGTTCAGGCGCGGGCTGCGACCGCCGAAGCCAAGGCCCGGCTTGACCGGATCGACACGATTTCCGATCAGGATGTTGCGCAGTCGACCGTGACGGATGCCCTCAACAACTCGGTGATCACCCGTCTGCGCGCTCAATATCTCGACCTCCAGGCGCAATATGCCGACTGGTCCAGGCGCTACGGCAAGACCCACCTTGCGGCGGTCAATCTGGCCAACAAGATGGAGGAGCTGCGCAAGAACATCGCCGACGAGCTGCGTCGGATCGCAGACGCCTATCGCAGCGACTACGAGATCGCGAAGAGCCGGGAGGCCTCGCTCGAGAAGAACGTCAAGGAGCTCGTCGCCCAGGCCGGCAACAAGGGCCAGGCCGAGGTCAAGCTGCGCGATCTCGAAAGTGCCGCCGACACCTACCGCAATCTCTACAACAACTTCCTGGAAAAGCTGCAGAGCGCGACGCAGAACCAGAGCTTTCCCCTCAGCGAGGCCCGCCTCATCAGCACCGCCACCAAGCCGGACCGCAAGAGCTCGCCGCGAACGGTCCTCGCCCTCGTGGGCGGCCTGGTCGGCGGCCTCTGCCTCGGCTTCGGCGCGGCATTTGCGCGTGAACTGCTGAGCGACGTGCTGCGGACCCCCGGCGAGGTCGAGGATGAGCTCGGCGTGAAATGCCTCGGCGTGCTGCCGGACATACGTCCGCCGACGACGGCCGGCACGTTGCTCCCGACGTCAGCGAAGACCGGCCCTCCCGATCTGTCCCGCTACGTCGTCGATCATCCGTTCTCACGCTTTGCCGAGACCTTGCGCAACATCAAGGTTTCGATCGACGTCGCGCGTCTGACCCGCGAGATCAAGGTGATCGGCATCGTCTCCTCGCTTCCAAAGGAGGGCAAGACGACGGTGGCCGCCAATTTCGCGCAGCTGATCGCCCTCACCGGGCATCGCACGGTTCTGATCGACGGCGATCTGCACACGCGCTCGCTGACGCGGGAGCTCGCGCCCAACGCCAAGACCGGCCTCGTGGAGGCTCTCAACGATCCCGCGAACCTCGGCTACCACGTGCAGCGAAGCAAGGAGACGGGACTGGATTTCCTGCCCTCCGTCGTGGCCTCGCGCATGGTCAATTCGGCCGACGTCATCGGATCCAAGGCAATGGCCGAGCTGCTCAAGGTGCTGAGGGAGCACTACGAGTACATCGTGATCGATCTCGCCCCGGTGATGCCGGTGGCCGATTCCAAGGCCGTCAGCTTCCTGATCGACGCCATGGTCTACGTGATCGAATGGGGCCAGACCACGCGAACCGCTCTGCAGGAGTCGGTTTCGGGTTCGGAAGTCCTCCAGAAGAAGCTGATCGGCGCCGTGCTCAACCGCGCGAACCCGAAGATGCTCAAGCGCATCGAGGCCTACAAGGGCAAGCACCACAACAGCTATTACGTCGAGCACGCCTAGGCGGAGGCGAGGCGCCGCTCCCACTGAACAACTGGAATGAGCTCGGGCCCGTTGCCGATTGGCAGCGGGCCTTATTCGTGCTTGGCGGTCGCTTGAAGGGCATCCCGTGCGCCCTCGCGCACGGACCGAGATGCGGCAAGCGCTCCGGACCTGCTCGCGGGCTCCGTATTCGTCCGGAATCCACAACTTGCAGTTATTGCTCTAGCCAAAAGCAAGGATTGACGGATACGGTGGTCGCCGGGAAAGTTTGTGCCGGTGCCAGCAGCTGTCGATAAGACGAGACGATCCGAGCCTTGAGGCCTGAAAATGCCGAAACTTTAGGCATCTTTCTTTCTCGGTTCCCCGGGGCTAAACTCGGCTCATACTCGCAGTTATTTTTCCGGTAGGCTCGGATGCTGATCGTCCTGACGATTTTGACTGTTTGGGTCCTGCTCAACATTCTGTTCGTGTTGATCGTGGTCCCTCCACGCAAGCCGCTCCGCCACCCCATGGCGACGACGCTCTCACCCGCGCCCATCGACCCGAACCGGCGCCAGATCGAGCAGGACGAGCCTTTCTCGATCCGCCATGTCATCGTCTCCGTCGCAATGGGAGCCTTCTTCGTGCTCGTGCCGCCGCTGCTCGCGCTGCGCGATGCGATCATGCGGCTCTTCCGCAGGCCACCGCGAAATGGAACCTGAGGCCCCGTCCACGGAGGTTTCCGGCGATTGAGAGATCGAGCGGCTAATAGGCCTCTTGGAACATCACGGCGGACGCGGTGCGGGCCATGATCTTCAGGTCGAGCCAGATGCTCCAATTGCTGACGTACCAGACGTCGTACTCGACCCGCTTTTCCATCAGATCGATCGTTGGCGTTTCGCCCCTGAATCCGTTCACCTGAGCCCAGCCCGTCAGGCCCGGCTTCATGTGATGGCGGTAGACATACTTGCTGATCAGCTCGTCGTAATAATTGTCATGGGCAAGCGCGTGCGGACGCGGTCCCACCAGCGACATGTCCCCCCGTAGCACGTTCCAGAGCTGCGGCAGCTCGTCGATGCTGGTCATGCGCAGGAAGCGCCCGATCTTGGTGACCCGGGCATCCCCCTTAGTCGCCTGGGTCACCGTCTCGCCATTCTCGGCAACCGTCATGGTGCGGAACTTCCAGATCTCGAACGGCTTGCCGTTGAAGCCGCGGCGCGACTGCCGGAATATGACGCTTCCCGGCGAATCCAGCTTGATCAGCACGGCTACGGTCAGCAGCAGCGGCGTCAGCAGCACGAGCGCGAACAGAGCGACGCCGACGTCGAGACAGCGCTTCTGCAGCCGCTCGAGAATGGTCAGCGGCGGCCGCTGGATCTCGACCGCGACGGTTCCGCTGACCGGCAGGAACGGGCGGGTCACGAGGTCGGCAACGGAATCGTCCGGCAGCAGGCGAATCGGCTGCGGAACGGCGCGCAAATATGGCCCGAGCTTGCGCAGCATCGGCAATTCGTTCCAGTCGATCGCGAGCAGATATTCATCGACATCGGCCGCGCGCGACTGACGGATGACGTCGCGAATCTGCCGCTCCCATTGGCCGTCATCCCGGTCCTCTCCGAGCACGAAATGGCGCATGACGTCGAAGCCGTTCCTGCGCAAATCCTTGAAGCGGCTCGAGGTGAAGTCGAGCGGCTTCAGGCTGAGCAGGATCACCTTGCGGTCGACCAGGCGGCTTCTGGCAAAGCTCGTGCCGAACACGGCCTGCCAAACGAAGCGCAGGCTGATCAGGCCGAGCCCGCCGATCACGGCGAAGACGATGACGGTGCCGCGCGACAGATTGTCCGTCGATTTCAGCAGGAAGGCCGCAACGGCGAGGATCGTGAGCGACGTCAACCAGATAAACGCCGCCATTCGAAGCTGCCAAACCAGATTGAGCAAGCGGTGCGTGGAATAGACGTCCCGGAAATAGGCGATCCCGACGAACACCACACCGACGAACAATCCGGCTCCCACCGATGCACCCTCGGGCGGCGACGCGACCGCCACGCCATACAGCGAAGCCCCCGCCGCGTAACTCAGCAGGATCAACAGAAAATCAGCAGCGATGACGACGACCTGAAAGGGCCTCTGAAGCGCACTGCCGCGCGCAGATGACAGCGCATGAGCGCTTTCAGAACCGTAAGTTGCAACAGCCATTCGAACCTCTGCGTATCGAGAGAGTGCCTGACGCTCATCGTGATGCTGAAGACTCGTCAATTCCCCGCACGGAAAGTGTTGGTCGATCGCAGCGACATTGTGGCGCTGCACGCGAAACTTTTGCGGCGCACGGACGATGTGTCGCGTTGAGATGCGCGGCGAAATTCGGTGCGCTGAAAATGTCGTCACAGTGCTGACATACGAGCGAGCGAACTGCCCTATTTTGAATCAAGTTCCGCATCCAATGCGACGCCATCGTTGCACGGGCCGCTGTTCGCTGAAGTTTGAGGCGCTGCTTGCTGCCGACGAACGCAAACATCGGATCACTTGCGAGAGTTTCCAGGGATTTCTATCTGCGGATGTATGCGAGAATCTGCAACGAGTCATGCAGACTTGCTGCATGCTTCGAGCCAGCGATGCAATTCCTGCGGACCCCTCTCGTTCCTGAAGTCCATGAAACAAGTCGGCAAAAAATGCCGTGCCCTTCTTTTGGCGTGATCGGCACCGACAACGAGCTGCGGCCCCACGGAACTCGCGTTGTTCGCGTTGGATGGACGCTCTCCGGTGCCGGTGACTTGGGGATATTTTTCCGACCACCCGATCGATGAGCGCCATGAAATCTTTCTCGCGATCCCAGCCGTCGCTTCCCAAACCGCAATTGCCGGACGGCGTCCGCATCTATGCGATCTCGGATATTCACGGCTGCGCGCATCTGCTCGAGCCCATGCTGCGGGTGATCGACGCCGACGTTGCGCGGAGCCGGCCGCGCTATGCCATCGAAGTCTTTATGGGCGATTACATCGATCGCGGCCCGGATACGCGGTCAACCCTCGACATCCTGGTCGAGCGGAGCCGGCGGGGGAATGCGGTCTTCCTCAAGGGCAACCACGAGGCCTTTTTGGTGAGGGTGTTCGAAGATCCTTCCCTATTCGAGGACTGGATTGCCTTCGGCGGGACCCAGACATTGATGTCCTACGGGCTTGCTCCCCCCGATCTCAAGCGCGACGAGCCAGCATCGATCCTGCGCGACTTGATTCGCGCCATGCCGACCGAGCATCTGGAATTCCTGGACAATCTGCGGTTGAGCTTCAGCTGCGGAGACTTCTTCTTCGTCCATGCCGGCGTTCGCCCGGGCGTGCCGCTCGCCGAGCAGACCGAGCGCGATCTGCTCTGGATTCGCGAGGAATTCCTGCAGAGCGAGGAGCAGTTCGGCAAATATATCGTCCACGGCCATACGCCGGTCCGCAGCGCCGAACTACTGGCCAACCGCGCCAATATCGACACCGGCGCCTATGCGACCGGTAACCTCACCCTGATGAGCATCCAGGGAAGCCGCATGCTCGCGGTGTGATGAGCTTCAGCCTCCTGCCACCGATGCGCGAGACCGTCTCAGGGAGGGAATAAACGTCCGCAATTTCTAGTTGAGCAACGTCGGCTGCGCCGGCCGCGCACGCGTCTGGGCCATCCAGTCGCTCCAGGCCCGCTCGTGCTTGACGTAGAGCTCCACCCAACGTTCGCCATGCCTGGCCTCTCGGACGCGCGCCGCCTCCCCGAGCAGCTCGGCGCCGGGACGGGTGTCCGGCTTGTCCAGCGCTTCGAACTCGATCGTTTCCGAGATCGTCAGACCGACGAGCACGCGCTGTCCGGCGCCGTCCACGATGTAGCGTCGCGGCGCATCCTTCTTGGGCTCACTCATGTCGTCATGTCCCATCGGGTTCAGTGTGAAGCTGGATACCGTCATCGAATGGGATGATGCCTAAAAGGCTCGCCGGGCGTGGCCGAACGTCGAGGTCGGAGCGGGCCCCGAGACCCGGCGCGAGGCGCTGCTGGATGAGCTCACGGCTCTTCGTTGGACGCGCCAGGCGCGCAGCGCGTATCCGAGAATGAGGCCAGCGCCGAAAATGGAAGCAGAGACAAACGCAGAAGTCATGAGAGTCGTCCTGGGAATCGTCCTGGATCGTGCGCGTCCTATCAAGAGTGAGCAGTGTGTCGACATCATGGTTCTCGGGGATTCACGAGCGCCGAAAAAATGTTCAAGGTTCGGTCTCCTTTGCATGCATGCCGCGCGCGCGGCAACGCTGCCAGCCTCTGCCTGATCTCGTCTCGGCCGGAGATGATCATCGAATACTCTCTCTATATATATGTCGACGACATATCTAAGAGACGTTCTCGCAGCTCAATGCATCAAGTCCCGTCGCGGTCGATCCGACGCGCCTTGGCGAGACCATGCGCCCCTGCAGCCGGAAGTTCGGCGTCAGCCGGCCTGCCCGTGCCCTTGCAACCGTCCGGAACCCATCGCATTATCACCCATCGCATTTCATGAGGGATTCAATCCAATGAACTTCCGGCCCCTTATTCCAACCATTGCTCTGGCTGCTCTCGGCCTCACTTTGGCGACATCCTTGGCGCCGGCCGCCGAGCTCACCGTTGCTCCGTCACACCGGGCGGCTGCTGTCCAGGGCGGACTTGTGTTCTGGGACGACGTCTACCCGCCGGCGGTCTATGGCCCGCAGCTGCGCCCTGCCGAGGAGGTCGCGGCGATGAAGGCACAGGCGCGGCCGGTGTCCCAGCGCTGGTGGGGATATTGGTACGTGCGGTAACGCACCGAAGCGGCAGTCTAATCGCAACCCAGACGTCCGCAATCATCAGCCGCCGCGCCGAGCAAACGGTAGCGGCGGTTTTTGTTTGACTCACTTTGAGCCCTTTTTGGGAGAGCGGTCGAACAAGCGTGGCCGACGGGCGTAGCTTGGGCTATGGGCGCGCCGAGGCGCGAGTTTCCCTGTGCGCCCGACATTAAAAGCGCCTGCCCAAGAGTGCAAAAGGCGCCGGCGATCAATTCCCTGCTTACAGGGAATTTTGCAGGGAAAAGTGCCCGTCGCAGGGGCGCCAACGGGCGTAGAATGCGAAATGAGGGTTGAAATCGCAGGCATTGCGTCGCGATGCATCAAGATCCTAACAGGGAAATTCCGCCGACGATCAGGGAATGTGCTCGCGTCAATCAGGCAAGACCTCTTGCCGCCTCATGTTGGAAGGGATTGGGTTTGGCTCTGGGGTATTGAGGTCCGCAAGGAGAGGCTCTCCCACGAGCGCACCATGGCCCAGCATGCAGTTGCCAATAAAGCAGGATCAGGTCTCGAAGTGACAATATCTCGGACGGGTTAGATGCAGCAGCGCATGCGATCATGGATCGCGACCGCTCTTCACCGACGGCCAACACTACCACTTGCTGAGGCCCGTCACACATGCCGGCGTGACTCAGTCTGAGTTGGCCATTGCTGCGGTTCGTTGCGGGACCTCTCCCCGACGTGGCCGCCATGGTTCGCAAGCAACCCCATCCCCGTCGCGATCGTGGTGCTGCCAATAGCCGGGCTCTCCGCGCCGCGCGGGTGCTAAGCCGACCAAGCGGGCAAAATCGCAATTGGAGGCGGACGCGATGTGTTTCAGCGTGATCGTGACCGACCACGGGCTCGAAACAAGGAGCCAAATTGCTGGATATGCGACCAACACGGCAGCGATTGCGATCAATGCCGTGATGGCCCACCGCAGCCTAGTAGAGCGCAGCTTGGTGGTACGATCATAGCGCGCCGATACCGCACGGAAACGACGCTGCAAATTGCGCAGTCGCTGTTCATGACCGGGACCGGGACGAATGGGATTGGGGTCGGGAAGGTGGGGCATGACATGATCAAAGTAACGTCACTGAAATCTTCTATCATGAACCAGGATCGCGCCCGACCTGCTCCGTCACGCCCGGCTCAGTGAGGGCGAATGGGCGCAACGGGACTGATCCTAGCGGCCGCAGCTTCGGCCAGTCTCCTGCATAAGCTCGAGCGCGGCGTCAGCATTGCGGCATAGAAGAACATGATTGGGCCTGATCCGGAAAGTTTCGCGGCTTGGCTTCATCCCGCATCTAGCCTACCATTGGCTAGTTTTACGGCGAAACCGCATCGGCCAGCGACCTTCATGAGCGGTGGGGCTTATCGCGGCCACGATGTCGTTTCGCGGATCCACTTGCTTTGTATGGCCGCGGCAGTTGCGATGCGCCTTCAAAACCTCAGTTTTGATGATTGGCTGGAGCACGCATTTGGACGCGAGGTTCGCTTTCAGCAAGCACCGTGGTACTTCGATCCCGAGCATGATTGGTGGGATCCGCCGGCGGCTGACGCCGTGTCTTATCTCACCCGACTGTTTGAAGACCCGGAGCCAGCGTTACAGGGATTTGCTGACAGCCAAATCGCGCAGGGCCTAACCTACCTCGTCAATACCAGTGCCGGCGGCGACAGCCGGTGGCTTTGTTCAACTGATGTTCCGGTCGAAGACCGTGTTCGCTGCGTCACGTCTGTCGCGGCTCTATTTACGAAATTGTTCGAGCCTCGTTGCGATCCTAGCCTGTCCCACCTGAGCGAAGCCGCTAGCAACGCCCTAAACGGTGTTTGCTACATGTGGTGGGATGCGTTTCCGAGCTTGGCTCTACCCGGCGACCCCGACCTGCCAACGCTCCACGATTGCGCGCTGCAGACCATGGACCGCATCCTTCAGCTTAAATCGATCGCCTGTCAGGAAAGCGCTCTACACGGACTTGGACACTGGCGCCGCGACTACAGAGATAAAGTCAGCCAGATCATAGACTGCTTCTGCGAGGCGCATGCCGGGATCGACCCGCGCCTGTCGGCCTATGCCCAATCAGCTCGGTGCGGATGCGTCCTGTGATCCCGCGGCAGTGGCGGCATGGTTGCGTCCTGCATTGAGGACATCATCGAGACCTCGTATCAGCGAGTCGGCGGCGCCCGAACAGGGAACGGCCGTGAGTCCGAGCGTCGGAAGTGTCTATTGTCGCGCACCTACTCGAGGGTCCGAGTAATTAATCCACGGCGGCGACGTAATCGATTATAAAGCTAAATTACGCAAGCGCCCGGAATTTCGTGCTATGTAGCGAATTCCTCTTGCCGCTCGATTAAATTGGTTATTAAATATATATTTAATTAGCGACTGAGCATCAACCGTTCCGGCAACTCACAGCGAGTCACGCACGAGGCCTCGACGATGCACCGACCGTACGTTGCCGCCGTTCTGCAGAAGGCAAGCACGTTCCGTTCGAATGTGGTTCGCGGTTTCTGAGCCAGAGCGTTGCGCACGGATCTTGGGACCGCAGCAACTCGGAGGAGAGAGGGGTTATGGCATCCAGATCGTAATGCACCAACGTGGCGACAGCCGTCGGAATTCGACCCCGGCGACATAGAGGAAGTGACGAATGCGGAGCAGCGGTTTTACGAGCTGACGAAATTGGTTGTCACTTTGCGCTGCTTCGACATGCTCGCGATTCTAAGCCAGATCGGCGCAAAAGTGCGGTTGCTCTTTTTTAAATTGATGATGGCCGGGGCATGTCTGTTTCCACCAGAGCTTTGCTTGAAACAGTCGATCAGATCTACCAGGCGGGCTGTGATCCTGCACACTGGCCGGAGGCGGTCGCGAGCTGCCACAGTCTGTTTCCAGGGACAGCCTTCAGTCTGTTCATCTGTATGGACGGCATTGGCCATCTTCCGCCGACAACGACAGCCGGCTGGGATCCGGACTCGATCAGGCAATACGTCGCGCACTATTATAAGCTGAACCCGTACAACGACCTGTTGCGATGCGTTGCGCCGGGACAGGTGGCGCGAGCGTCCCAGATGTTCGGCCGGCAATGGCTTGACCGGCAGCCCTTCTATCACGAATGGCTGAAACCGGCCGGCGACTATACGCACGGCGCCAACCTGACGTTCAAGCGATCGCCCGGCTCCTTGACGCGGCTCAGCTGCGATATCCCCGAGCGCCTGTCGCATCTCGAAGCGCCCGCCGCGCAATTCTTGCACAGCGTCGGTCGGCACTTTGCGCGGGCGCTGGAAGTGACCTCCCGCCTGCGCGCGGCGCGGGCTACCGAGGGGGGATTGCAAGGGCTGCTCGATCGAATCTCCGGGGCCGCGTTCTTGGTGCGCCCGCCGCGCAAGGTGGTGGCTGCCAATCGACGGGCCGTCGTTTTTCTGGAGCAACGTCGGCTCGTGCGCATGTCGCTGGCATCGGAGCTGACGTTCGTCGCGTGTCGGGCCGACGAAGCGTTTCATCGCGCGCTCCAGAGTGGTTTCGTGACGGCGAAGGCGCCGCCTCCGGCGAGCTTTATGGTGACGAATGGGGGCAACGGGCGCTATCAGGTTCTCGTGTTGCCGTTCAGGATCTCGAAGACGCTCGCGACTCTGGGCGCGGATCTAGGGTTTGCCCTCGTATTGATCAACGACCGGCGACGTGCGCCAAGTCCCCCGAGCGAGGTGCTCAAGAACCTCTATAGGCTGTCGCAAGCCGAAGCGAGTGTAGTCCTGAGTATCACCGAGGGTGACAGCCTGCAGACAACTGCCGATCGGCTTGGCATATGCCGCGCCACCGCGCGCAACCAGCTGGCAGCCGCGATGGCCAAGCTCGGTGTTCACCGGCAAGCGGAGCTGGTTGGCGTCGTGACGGCGCTGGCGCCATGTCTGGACCTCGGTCCGGACGAGTGACCGGAGGGGGCGGCGCCATGCGTATCTTCTACGAGAAAGAGTTCCCCCGATTGCTAGATATGCTCTACGACTCGGCGCTCGATCCCGAACGATGGCAGGCGTTCCTCAATGCGCTGCCGGGCCCCTTTGGCGGCGCGCGCGGCATCTTGCATTTCTATGATGTGGCTACGGCAACCACACCTGTATTCCGACATTTCGGCGACGATCCCGGACTCAACTCGTCTTATGCCAAGCATTTCCACAGCATCAATCCGTATCCACCGGCACGCCTCGAAACCATCCCTGTCGGCAAGGTAATTTACGCAAGCGATCTTCTTGACCCTGAGATCGCTGAACGCACCGAGTTTTACGCCGATTTCATGAGACCGCAGGGCATCACCACCGATCATCTGGGTGTATCGCTCCACAATGACGGTTATGGCGTGACGCTGCTAAGCATCGCTCCGCACGAGTCCGTGTACCGCAGCAACAGAGAGACCTACAGACGTCAATTGGCGCTGCTGGTGCCGCACCTGATGCGCGCCATCGAGATCAATCGCGTTACGACGGCTGCGCGCACAGCCCAGCGAGCGCTCGGAACCGGTCTTGATGCGCTGAGGCTGGCCGCGTTCCTGGTTGATGGGACCGGGCGGCTCCTGCTCGCCAATCAAAAGGCGGAAGACCTGTTACGGCGAGACAGCGTGCTATGCACCGATCGCTCCAAGCGGCTGCGCGCCGCCAATTGCGCCGACAACGCTGCATTCGAGGTCGCCATGATGCGCGCCTTGCGCCCGCCGACGGCGCTCGCAACCCAGCCCGTGCGTTTGACCTCAAGCGCCTCCGGACGGGCGTTCGTTGCCTGGGCCGTGCCCATGCGGTCGGAGCAGCCAAACGGACCGAACCATCGCTCGGAATTCATGCTCGGTCTCCGCGCCGAGGCGACCGCGCTTGTGCTGGTTGTCGCGGCCGAGTGTGCGTTATCTATTCCCCCAGAGGCGATCCTGGCGGCATTCAAATTGTCCGCCGCCGAGGCGCGGCTCGTCAGCGCGCTGATCGCGGGCCGGACGCTGGCGGAGTATGCGCGCGTCAGCGGCCACTCGCGCAACACCGTGCGCAACCAGCTCGCATCAGCGCTCGAGAAGACCGACACGCGGCGGCAAGCCGAGCTCGTGACCGCGATCGTCGGAACGCTGGGCATATTCGGATCTCGGTGAGACGCCGGCGACGCATGTGGACCTGGAGCCGAACGAGTGATGAGAACGTGCGATGCGCAACCGCCACGAGCCAGAGTTTACGGCAACCGAGGCGATCTACGACGCTGCTCCCTTTCCCAGCTCGCTGGCCTGCAGCGCTTCCAAAGGAGCCGGCCGAGAAGCTCGGAATCGCGAACGAGACCGTACGAAATGTGCTCAAGCGAGTGTTCTCCACGGTTCGCGGACTTGTGGCGTTTCGCGTAACCGGGGCAGTTGGCCTGGTGATTTCACGGGACCTTGTGCCTGTTGATCGTCGTGGTTCGTCCCGACGTTCAATCGCGGTTGCCCCTTCCAAGCAAACCTCTGGGACATCGAGATCGGAAGGGTGTGCGGGATTTACAGGGTTACGCGATCCTCGCTAGACCCACTTGGGCTACGGCAGTCCGTCGCAACGTCGCTAGGGTGGAGCAGAGGCTTAGCGACAGCAAGCATCCCCTACCTCGAACGAGGTACATGGCGATTGGTACATTTGCATCATTCGCGCCGCTCGCAGCCTGTTCAGAATTCGAGGGCCCAGGCGCTCAAGAAAAGAAGAAATAAGGCGCGGCCACGGAGGGGAGACGGCAATGACTATTCAGGCCATCGGATCTGAATTCCTCGTCAACGCCACGACGGCAAACAATCAGTCCCAGCCAATCATCACCGGGCTGGCCGACGGGCGTTTTGTCGTCGCGTGGGCTGATTTCAGTCAGACGGGCGGCGACACGTCCTCGTGGGCGGTGCGGGCGCAGGTGTTCAACGCCGATGGCACGCCGGCCGGCTCCGAGTTCCTGGTCAACACGACGACGGCAAGCGATCAGATCGAACCCACCATTACCGCCCTGGCCGACGGGCGTTTTGTCGTCGCGTGGACTGATGACAGTCCGACGAGCGGCGCTGCCGTGCGAGCGCAGGTCTTCAACGCCGACGGCACGCGGTCCGGGTCCGAGTTCCTGGTCAACACCGTGACGACTAGCCAGGTCAGGCCCGCCATAACCGCTCTGGCCGACGGGCGTTTCGTGATCGCGTGGGACGATTTCGACGTGGGCGAGTACGAAGTGCGGGCACAGATATTCAACGCCGATGGCACGCCGGCCGGCTCCGAGTTCCTGGTCAACACCACAACGGCAAGTAACCAAGTTGAGCCCGTAGTCACCGCCCTGGCGGACGGGCGTTTCGTCGTCGCGTGGATGGATGTCAGTGAGACGGGCGGCGACACGTCCTCGTGGGCGGTGCGGGCGCAGGTGTTCAACGCCGATGGCACGCCGGCCGGCTCCGAGTCCCTGGTCAACACCACGACGGCAAGCTTTCAGTACTTGCCAACCATCACCGCGTTGACCGACGGGCGCTTTGTCGTCGCGTGGACCGACGACAGCCGGACGGGCGGCGACACGTCCGGGCTCGCCGTGCGGGCGCAGATACTCAACGCCGATGGCGCGCGGTCCGGATTCGAGCTCCTGGTCAACAGCACGGCGGCAGGCAATCAGTCCGACCCAACCATCACCGCGTTGGCCGACGGGCATTTTGTGATCGCGTGGGCCGATGACAGCCAGACGAGCGGCGACACGTCCTCGTGGGCCGTGCGGGCGCAGGTGTTCGACGCCGATGGCGTGCCGTCCGGCTCCGAGTTGCTGGTCAACACCACAACGGCAGGTAACCAAGTTGAGCCGGCAATCACCGCCCTGCCCGATGGGCGTTTTGCCGTCACGTGGACTGATGCCAGCCAGACGGGCAGCGACACTTCCGGCAACGCCGTGCGCGCACAAATCTTCGAGGTCGTGCCCGACAACCAGGCACCAGCCATCACCTCGAACGGCGGCGGCGACACGGCGGGCGTCTTGGTTGCGGAAAACATGACGGCGGTCACGACGGTGACAGCCACCGACCCGGACGCCGGGCAGACCCTGACTTATGCGATCGCCGGTGGAGTGGATGCGAGCCTTTTCAACGTCGATCACAGCACGGGGGCACTTTCCTTCAACACTGCGCCGGACTTCGAGGCGCCGATCGACGCTGGCAACGATAACGTCTACGACGTCACGGTGCAAGTCTCCGACGGCAACGGTGGAACGGATACGCAGGCGATTGCCGTGACGGTCGGCAACGTCAATGAGGCGCCGACGTTCGTCGGCGATGGCATGACGACGACGACCATCGGTCCGGCTGATGACTTTGGTCGAGGCGTAGCCGTGCAGCCTGACGGGAAGATCTTGGTGGCTGGCAGTAGCTTCAACGGCACGGGTGTCGACTTCGCCGTGGTTCGCTATGACGTAGATGGCCGCCTTGACACGAGTTTTGGCAGTAATGGAAAGGTAGTCACCGATTTCGGCGGTGCCGATGACAATGGCTATAGTGTTGTCGTAAACCCTAACGGCCAAATTCTGGTTGCAGGCTATACCGGGTCGGGCGCGGACTCCGATTTTGCCATCGTGCGATTCAACGCCGACGGCAGTCTGGACACCGGTTTCGGCGACGGCGGCAAGGTCATTACAGATCTGCTGGTCGATGACTTTGGCCAGAGTGTAGCGCTGCAATCCGACGGAAGCATCGTCCTTTCAGGTTACAGCTTTAATGGCTCGAGCTTCGACTTCGCGATCGTGCAATACAGCGCGGATGGCAGTCTCGACACCACCTTCAATGGCGATGGAAGAGTTACCACGGCAGTCGCGTTTCACGACGCCAGCTACAGCGTCGCCTTGCAACCGGACGGCAAGATCATCGCCGCGGGCCATAGTTTTACCGGGAACGGGCCGAACGACTTCGCAATCGTTCGCTACAACCCGGACGGCAGTCTCGACACGAGCTTCGGTGGCGACGGCACGGTCACCACGGACTTTGGCGGTACCAATGACGTTGGTCAAAGCGTCGCCGTGCAGGCCAACGGCAAGATCGTAATTGCGGGCATTAGCCAAACGGGCCCGAATGCCGACATCGCCGTCGTGCGGTACAACGCCGACGGCAGCCTCGATACGTCGTTTGCCGGCGACGGCACGGTCAGGACTAGCGTTGTGCCGGGCAGCGACGTCGGGAGCAGCGTCGCGATCCAGCCTGACGGCAAGATTCTGGTGGCAGGAAACAGCTTCAATGGGTCGAACACGGATTTTACCCTTGTCCGCTACAACACGGACGGCAACCTCGATACGACCTTTGGCATTGGCGGCACGATCACGACGCAGATCGGCGCCGGCTCGGACGAGGGGTATAGCGTAAAGTTGCAGCCCGACGGCAAGATTCTGGTTTCGGGATATAGCAGCAACGGGTCGAATGCCGATTTCGCGCTCCTTCGCTACAACGCTGACGGCAGCCTCGACACCACTTTCGGCGCGCCCGCCCTGCTGTCGATCTCGATTGCGGAAAATACCACGGCCGTGGCGACCCTCGCCGCAACCGATCCGGAGGCTGGGCAAGCCCTCACCTATGCGATCACAGGCGGTGAAGACGCCAGCAAGTTCGTGATCAATGCCGATACTGGCGCGCTCTCTTTTGCCTCCGCCCCAAACTTCGAGGCCCCCACCGACGCCGATGGCGACAACGTATACAGGGTGACCGTGCAGGTTTCCGACGGTAGTGGTGCAACGAATACGCAGGCAGTTGCAGTGACCGTGACCGATGTCGACGACATCGCGCCGACGGTCATGAGCGTCACGCGCAGCGACGATACGCCGACGAATGCGCAAACAGTGCACTACACCGTCACGTTCTCCGAGGCCGTGACCGGCGTGGATGCGAGCCAGTTTTCTCTGACGACGACTGGCGCCGTGATCGGCGCCAGCATTGCCAGCGTGACGCCCGTCACGGGCAGCGATGGCGCACAATACGTAGTGACCGTCGATACGGGCACTGGTGATGGCACGGTGGCACTCGGTGTCACCGGCGCGGAGGTGCGCGACCTCGCCGGCAATCCCCTGGCGGGAGGCGCCTTCCAGGTCATTTCGTCCATCTCAGGGATCGCTGGGCATGTCGCGAGCGGTGACTTGAGCGGCGATGGCAAGCAAGACCTCGTGTCCGAATCCACCTCGGGCGAGATTTCGGTCATGCTGGGCAATGGTGACGGCACCTTCCAGGAGCCGGTGAATTACGCTGCAGGCCATGATCTCAACGGCGTTTCGATCGCCGATGTCGACAACGACGGCCTGCTCGATCTCGCTATATCGAACGCAGGCGCCAACGGAGCCATTGCCGTACTCCTGGGCAATGGCGACGGAACATTCCAATCGGCGATTTCGTCCCCGACTAACCGCGCCCACTCATCGGATTCCGCGCTGGCGGACCTCAATGGAGACGGTCGACTCGACGTTCTCGTTGCGAACACCGGCGAGAATGGCGGCGTTTCCGTGCTCCTTGGAAACGGAGACGGTAGTTTCAGTCTCTCTACCGTGCTGGCCTCGAACGCGGATCCACTCGGCGTTGCGGCCGCCGATCTCAATGGCGACGGCATCGAAGATGTCGCCTTCTCAAACGTTCCAGGGGCATTCGGCATTCAAATCTACCTCGGGACCGGAGCTGGCACGTTCACGGCGGCTCCCAATGTTCCCGCCTCCACACACACAGCTTCCGTCGCGCTCGAGGACCTCGACGGCGATGCCGATACGGACTTGGTGTTCAGTAGCTACGACGGAACCGTATCGGTGGCGTTAGGAAATGGCGATGGAAGTTTCCGGGCGCCGTTCTCCTATACACTCGGCATAGCAAGTGACGGTGTTGCACCTGGCACCGTGACACTCGCCAATGTCAATGGCGATACCGCATTGGATCTTGTGTACGCCAACCCGTTGGTGAATTCCGTTTCGGTTCTGTTCGGCAATGGTGATGGTACGTTCCAGAGCCAACAGCTATTTGCGACTGCCGGGACCCAACCCGGCTGGGCAGCAGTCGGCGACTTCACCGGTGATGGGCGGCTAGATATTGCAGTCGCAAACTTCGGCTCGAATTCGATCTCCATTCTGCAAGCCAGCCCGCCGACCATTGTGGGGGATGCCTATGTCATCGACAAGAATGATACGCCAGCCATAACCTCCGATGGCGGGGGGGCGGCGGCAGGTATTGCGATCGCCGAGAATACGACGGCAGTCACGACTGTGACCGCCGCCGATCCTGACACGGGACAGACGCTCACCTATACGATCGCTGGCGGATCAGACGCGAACCTCTTCGCGATTGATGCCAACACTGGCGTGCTGTCTTTCAACGCCGCACCTGACTTTGAGACGCCAATCGACGTCGACGCGAACAACGTCTACGACGTCATCGTCCAGGTCTCCGACGGCAATGGCGGCACAGATACGCAAGCCATTGCGGCTACGGTCCAGAATGTGGCCGGCATATCCCTGATCGGCAACGGTGCCGCCAATACTCTGAACGGGACCGGTGAGGAAGATACGCTCAGCGGCCAGGGCGGCGGTGATACGCTGCTGGGGCTCGCGGGCAATGACGCGCTTGATGGCGGCGCTGGTGGCGACCTGCTCGATGGCGGTACGGGCAACGACAGGATGGCCGGCGGCGCGGGTAACGACGCTTACGTCGTGGACAGTTCTGAGGACGTCGTCGTCGAGAATACCAGCGAAGGGACCGACACGATCCGGACGGCACTCGCCGTATTCACGCTTTCCGGAATCGCCAATGTCGAGAATCTCACATTCGTCGGCACCGACCATTTCGCAGGTACCGGCAACGCGCTGGCCAATATTATCACGGGCGGCGCCGACAATGACACGCTCGATGGCGCAGGAGGCGTCGACCGGCTGGTCGGCCTGGCCGGCAACGACACCTATCTTGTCGACAACTCGTCGGACGTAATCGTGGAAGCCGCGAATGCTGGCACGGACACCGTCGTGGCGACCAGCACGACCTATTCTTTGTCCGCAGATATCGAGAACCTGGCCTATGGCGGCACCGGCAGCTTCAATGGTACCGGTAACGGTTTGGCCAACACGATCACCGGCGGCAGCGGTGCTGACACGCTGTCTGGCGCTGGCGGCAACGACACGATCATTGGCGCCGGTGGGAATGACACGATCAGCGGAGGAGCGGGCGATGACATGTTCGTTGCCACGGCAGGCGATGGCAATGATAACTATACCGGCAATGGCGGGAACGACACCTACAGCCTCGCCGGACTCAGCGCCGATGCAGTCATCAACCTGACTGCAGGGACGGCAACGAGCAGCGAGATCGGCACCGATAGTCTGACATCCGTTGAGAACGTGGTGGGGGGCTCCGGCCAAGACACGATCACGGCCAGCAATGCGAGGAGCGAGCTTTTTGGCGGAGCAGGCAACGACACATTCACATTCGCGAGCACCGCGGCCGCAGGTTTTGGCACCAATCGAGATCTGATAATCGATTTTACGGCGGCAGCAGATCGCATCGATGTCGGTGGGATCGACGCAAACGGAGGCCAAGCTGGCAATCCCGAGTTCGTGTTTGTTGGCGAAATCACCAACGTGGTCGGCGGCGTGGGCCAACTCGGGCGTGGCCAACTCGGCTACCACTATGAGACCGACGCAACCGGCACCGAGCATACCATCGTGGAGGGGAGTGTCGACTCTGACCCGAGCGCGGAATTCCAGATCGACCTGGTCGGCCGGCACACGCTCTCGGTAAGTGACTTCGTACTCTGACGTGCGCCGTTGTCGTTCGTGGCTAAAGGAAACGAAGGGGGTCTCCTAGAAACGGGAACGGGCTTGGTAGTTATTGGCCGAGAGCCTTTGCCGATCATCGATGAACAACAAGGATGTCGGCGGCAGCGTGTACGAAGAGGAACTGGTCAGTACTTGCCCATCCCAAACCCGCGACCGCGCGATCGATGTTGCTAAGGAGGACGGAGGCCGGCCTCGTCTCCATCCCCTATTCGAGGGAGGCATCAACAGTAGGGAGTAACACTCATGCGCACATTCGGAGCTGTATGTCTTTCACTGTTGCTATCAACGATTCCTGCGACTGCATCAGATCAAAATCTCAGGGAAGAATTCGGCAGGTTGACGACAGCGTACGAGCAGCACTTCAACAAGAAGGATGCTGCAGGGATCACGTCGCTTTTCACCAAGAACTACCTGCGAGTGACCCAGAATGGAATTGAGCCGGATAACACCAAATATTATGAAGGCGCGTTCAAGAGAGGGGCGGATCATCTGGCAATCACGACCAACGCTATTCAGCCTTTATCAGAGAACATGGTCATCCGCACCGGCGAAGCGCACGTCACCGGCAAGACCGAGAAGGGTGATCCTATCAACTTGAATATTGTCTGGACGACCCTTGATGTTCGTGAGAACGGACAATGGAAGATCCGTATGCTGACATCGGTTCCTAAGCCGCAGCCGCCACAAGCAGCAAGGTAACTCGAGGAGAATTTGGGAGCGGGCGATCAAAGCGGCGGTGGCTAACCAACACCGCCGTTGCAATCAGCCGTTAGATTGCTTGAAGGAAGCGACTTTAGGAAAAGCCCCAAGCAGCCGTTGAACAAGGTCCAAGGCGAAGCGGGAGGGCGCGTCGCGCGTAAGGTCAGTGACGACTTTACCCTTACAGCCCAGAGCCTCGGCCGATCCCCCGCATCAACCTGAACGCGGCGTCAGTATACGCAACCGAAAGCTCTCGGCGAGAGCGAAGTGGCGCCGTTTAGCAACCTTAGACGAAAGGCTTGAGCTCACCGTCCTGCGCTCAGCATCAAGTCCAAAATGCTCGCTTCAGGTTTCGCGGAACGCGCGGGAGAAGCTGTCGAGGACAGGTTTCATGATGTACTCGAAAAACGTACGCTCTCCGGTCTTGATGTAAACGTCCGCGGGCATCCCAGGCGTCGGGATGAATTCAGGCATTCGCCTGAGAATATCGTCCTGGTCCAGGCGCAGCCGAACAACATAGAATTCCCGACGCGTGTCGCCGTCGGGACGGGCTTCGGTCTTTCCCTGCACTTGCTCCGCCAAGGCGTCCGCTGACACGTAGATGACGCTCGCCCCCACCATGGGCGTGATGCGCTGGTTGAGCGCCGAAAGCCGCACCAGCGCCTCCTGGCCGACACTCACGTGCGAAATGTCCTTGGGATTCACATGTGCCTCGATGATGCGCTCCTCGCCGATCGGCAGGAGCTCAAGGATCACGACACCAGGAGAGACCACGCCGCCCGGTGTATGAAAATTGTTCTTCACCACGATACCTCGGACCGGCGACCGGACATCGACCCGATCGACCACATCCTGAGCGGCGCGAATCTGCTCCTCTCCGTCGTCCAGATCCGCCTCGGTCTCGCGTAGCTCCTTGATCGCGTCGCGGAGCGTCGTGGCGTGGAGCTGCGCTATTCTTTCGTTCGCCTGAGCGATCCGCTCCTTCGCATCGGCGATGCGGCCGAGATATTCGCCGAGGTCACCCCCGAGACTCGCCTCTGAGCGTCGCAACGCCAGTACATCCGACTTGCGGACCAGCTGTTGGCCAAGAAGCGAATTCTTGTCCTTCAGCTCTTCGGCGAACAAGGCAATACGCTCTTTGGTGGACTGAACTTGCGCCTGATATCCGCGGATGCTTTCCTCCAGCGCAGCGATCTGCTTCACAAGTACGCTTTCCTCGGTCACCAGACTAGCCCGGCGTGCCTGAAGCTCGGCACGTTGCCGCTCAAGAATCGCTTTGATTTCTGGATCACGTGCACTCTCGCTGAATGCGGCCGGAGTTTTGATAGTATCCGAAGAGCTCATTTCAGCTTCTAGACGCGCCTTCATGGCGAGCAGTCGATACTTCTTCAAAACCAGCCGTCTCAGTTTGGCATTGGCAGCGGTGTCGTCCATGCGAACGAGGACCTGGTTGGCCTCGACGACATCCCCATCCTTAACCGCAATCTCGCGGATGATGCCGCCCTCGAAGTGCTGGACTAGCTTGTTTTGCCCGGTAGCCACAAACGTGCCCGAGGCCACGACCGCACTGTTGAGGGGGGCAACTGCGGCCCAAACGCCGAAACACCCGAGCCAAACAACCAGGATGGCAAGGCCGGTAAAGATGGGCCATTTGGCGCTCAGCGGAACGCCGCGGTACCACTCACCGATGTCGTCCTTTACCCTCATGCTATCCTCCCGCGCTGGTCACCCGCCCGAGGATTCGATGCGCTGCGGCTGCTCCGGCGCATCTCCGCCGACCGTGGCGGGCGACCGAACCAAGCGATGCAGCACCTCGCTCGGAGAGCCGAACGCTTCCGCGCGTCCGGCCCGCAGTATGAGCACCTTGTCAACACTGTTCAGGAGCGCCGGGCGCAAGGTTACAACGACCGCGGTGACCCCCCGCCTCTTGGCTCGCTGCAGGGTTTCGGTCAAAGCCTGCTCGCCCGCCGCATCGAGATTCGAGTTGGGCTCGTCGAGCACAACAAGCGACGGATTGCCGAAGAAAGCCCGGGCGAGCGCGATGCGCTGCTTCTGTCCTCCCGAGAGCGGCCCGCCACTGCGGTCGAGCACGGTCTCGTATCCTTGCTTCAACTGGCAGACCATGTCGTGAATGCCCGACAACATCGCCGCCTCATGGATGCTCTCGTCGGGCAAATCGTCGCGCATGCGGCAGATGTTCTGCTTGATGGTACCGGGAAATAGCTCGACCTCCTGGGGCAAGTAGCCGGTATATTCCCCGAACTGGCGGCGATCCCAATTGCGCAGCTCTGTTCCGTCCAGCCTGACCTTTCCGGCTGTCGGCACCAGACATCCCACCAGAATGCGCGCGAGAGTCGACTTGCCGGATCCGGACGGTCCGACAATGGCCAAAGACTCTCCGGGCGCGAGCTCGAGCGACACACCATTGAGTACCGGCTCCTTCGAGCCGGGCGGAAGATACAAGACCCGATCAACGCTCAGGCGCCCTTGCGGTCTTGGCAAGCGCAGCTTGGGCGTCTCGCGCTGGAATGACTCGACCGCCTGCTTGACGTGGGCATAGGCCGACCGCGCCTGCACGCAGCTGCGCCATCCCTCGATCAAACCTTCGAGCGGCTGCAGGGCGCGGCCAGCAATAATCGAAGCCGCGATCATCATGCCCGCGGTGATCTCGGCGTGGAGGGCCAGATAGGCGCCAGTACCTAGGATCGTGATCTGGGCCACGAGCCGGACGAACTTCGACGCGCCGCTGATCCAGAAATTCCGGTCAAGGGCCTGGCTCTGCACCGTCAGAGCCGGCGCCTGCCGGCGCCCCCAGTGGAGAATGCTTTCGCTCAGCATTCCCATCGCATTGATCACTTGCGAATTTCGCGCCAGCGACTCGGCCGCTGCATCGGCCTCGGCGGCATGCAGCCCTGCCTCGCTCAGACGCTCCGAAGTCGCTTTCTGGTTGATCAGCGCAATCAGTGTGAGGACCAAGCCCGATACCACTGCGATCCAGCCCAGATGTCGATGAACGAGGAATATGACTGCGAAGTAGAGGGGCGAGAGTGGCGCGTCCATCAGCAGAAGCATGATAGGGCTTGAGATGAAACCCCGCACCTGGTGAAGGCTGCGGATCGCCTGGATCGTTCCGCCCTCGCCAGCCCTGGCGTTGTTGATGCTGCTCGCCAACACTGCGCCGCCGAGCACCGCCTCCATCTTGGTCGCAAGACGCCCCAGCACCTGCCGGCGCAGAATGTCCACGATCGAGAGGATACCGATGAACGCCAGCGCGAGAGCAGAGAGCATCAGCAGTGTCTCGAGACTACGGCTCGTCAGCACGCGATCGGATATTTGAAACAGGTAAATCGGCAACGTGAGCATCAGCAAATTCACAACGACCGAAAATGCCGCGACTGCTATCAGGTTGGTGCGCGCAACCGAACGCCAGGCGGCCAGCGCGTTGACAGGTCCGACATAGTCGCGGGCCTCGCCGTTGGGTGTGACGCGCAGTTGAGCTCTGGAGTGGGTGCGCTGCGGATCGTCCAGTGTCTCGACAGCTGCCATGTTTGCCTCCCACTAGAGGATGGCATCGTGAGTTCCAACGTGATCGATCGGAGTACTATCCACGATGTCGGGAGGCGGCGGCGCGGAGTTTTGGACATCGGCAGGCACCGGCGCCGAACTGTCTTGAGCCGAGACGACGTCTGGCTGAGACACGGCGGTCTGGGAGGGCGCAATGTCGCTGCTGAGCGTGACGCCATAGTCAGTATACTGGGTTCCGTTGAACAGCGAATCCGCTGGCGGCGGTGGCGCATCGTTCAACGCGATCACATCGCCCGGGGCAGTGGTCGTTGCCACGGCATTCGATGTGTTGGTCACGACGTTCTCCGGGGCAGTGGTCGCGGATTGCGAACTCTCGATCGGTGCGTCAGCTGTGCTGGCGAGCGCAAGAAGGGTGTCGGCCGATCCAGACGTTTGAGCGCTGCCAGTGTCCGGCGCGGCCGGCTCTACCGACTCGGTTGTGGGGTTGCTGAGCGAGTCTCCGGCGCTGGTGAGCACTGGCTCGGTCGCGTCCGCGACCGGCGCCGCACTCCCAAGAGCATCGCCCGCCACACTGCCCATGTCGACCGGATGCGTCAGGTCGCTGGTCGGATTGGTCAGAGCGGCAGCTGTTGTGGTGAGCACCGGCTCGCTCGTGTCAGCGACCGGTGCCGTACTCACTACAGCATCGCCAGCCACACTGCCCGTGTCGGCCGGTTGCGTCACGTCGCTCGGCGGATCGGTCGCAGCCCCAGCCGTTGTGGCGAGCACCGGCTCGCCTATGTCAGCGACCGGCGCCGCACTCGCAAGAGAATCGCCCGCCAAACTGCCCGTGTCGACCGGATGCGACACGTCGCTGGTCGGATTGGTCAGAGCGGCAGCCGTTGTGGTGAGCACGGGCTCGCGCATGTCAGCGACCGGCGCGGTACTCACCACAGCATCGCCAGCCACACTGCCCGTATCGGCCGGTTGCGTCACGTCGCTCGGCTCATCGGTCAGCGCAGCAGCCGTTGTGGCGAGCATCGGCTCGCCCGCGTCAGCAACGGCCGCGAGAGAATCTCCCGCCACACTGCCTGTGTCGACTGGATGCGAGACGTCGCTGGTCGGATTGGTCAGAGCGGCAGCTGTTGTGGTGAGCACCGGCTCGCTCGTGTCAGCGATGGGCGACGCACTCGCAGTCACACTGCCCGTGTCGGCCGGTTGCGACACGTCGCTCGTCGCATTGGTCAGAACCGCAGCCGTTGTGATGAGCATGGGCTCGCTCGTGTCAGCGACCGGAGCCATACTCGCCAGAGTGTCGCCAGCCATACTCGCAGTGTCGCCCGGATGCGAGAGCTCGCTCGGCGGATCGATCGGAGCAGCAGCAGTTGTGGTGAGCACCGGGGCGCTCGTGTCAGCGACTGGCGCCGCACTCGCCAAAGCATCGCCAGCCGCATCGGTGGGCTGTGATACATCACCAGGTGCTCCGTTGCCCGTATCCACTACCAAGTCCACGATCTCAAGGGCTGGTGCTGAACTAGCAAGGGTGTGAGTTCCCATGCTGTCCGATGCGGCCGTTTGCGGCAGCGCGGTCGACTGACTGTCTGGACCCGTCGGCCCAACTACCTCGTTGCTCAGCGTGTTCACGGTGTCGGCGACGGCCGTGAGCGTCGGCGGCACCGCATCGAACGGCGCGATTGCGCCGGCCACGTCATTGGCCAGCGTGCTGACGGTGTCGGTCGTCGTCGCGAGCGCCGGCGGCATCGCCGCTTCGACCGGTGCAATCGTTCCAACCACGTCGCTGCCCGCGGTGTCGATCGCCATTACAAGTGCCGGCACAAGTGCCGGCGGCACCGCCGCCTCGACCGCCGCAATCGTACCAACCGGGTCGTTCGGCAGCGTGCCCGCTGTGTCGGCCAAGGTCGGGAGCGTCGGCTGCACCGCCTCGGCCGCCGCGATTGCGCTGGCCACGTCGTTGCGTAGCGTGCCCACGGGATCGGTCGCAGTGGCGAATGCCGGCATCACAGTCGCCTCGTCTGGTGCAATCGTTCCAACCAAGTCATCGGGCAGCGTGCCCACGGTGTCGGTCGCCGTGGCGGGTGCCGGCATCACCGCCGCATCGACTGACGCAATCGTAGCAACCATGCCGTCGGGCAGCATGCCCACGGTGTCCGCCAACGTCGTGAGCGTCGGCGGCACCGCATCAATCGGCGCGATTGCGCCGGCGACATCGTTGGGCGGCGCGCTGACTGCGTCGGTCACCGTCGTGAGCGCCGGCGGCACCGCCGCTTCGACCGCCGCAATCGTTCCAACCACGTCGTCGGGCAGCGGGCCCGCGGTGTCGGCCAGGCTCGTGAGCGTCGGCGGCACCGGCTCGACCGGAGCGATTGCGCCGGCCACGTCGTTGGCCAGCGTGCTGACGGTGTCGGTCTTCGTCGCGAGTGCCGGCGGCATCGCCACTTGGACCGGTGCAATCGTTCCAACCACGTTGCTTCCCGCGGTGTCGGCCGCCATTACAAGTGCCGGCGGCACCGCCGCCTCGGCCGCCGCAATCGTACCAACCACGTCGTTCGGCAGCGTGCCTACGGTGTCCGCCAACGTCTTGAGCGTCGGCTGCACCGCCTCAAGCGGCGCGATCGCGCCGACCACGTTGTTGGGCAGCGTGCTGACGGTGTCGGTCATCGTCGCGAGTGCCGGCGGCACCGCCGCTTCGACCGCCGCGATCGTTCCAACCACGTCGTGGGGCAGCGTGCCCGCGGTGTCGGCCAGGGTCGTGAGCGTCGGCTGCGCCGTCACCTGGAGCGACGCGATCGCGCAGACCTCGCCATCCGATAGCGTGCTGACGGTGTCGCTCGTCGTGAGCGCCGGCGGCACCATCGCCTCGACCGGCGCAATCCCTACCACCACGTCATTGCTCAGATCGCCGACCATTCCAAGCAGGGGAACGGAGCCGCCGATCGACGGGCTAGACGAGCCGCAAAGCAAATCAGACCGAATGGATTCGAACGTTGACACACCGGGCAATTGAGTGCTTCCGACGTCGGACCCTGCTGACGGCGAGTTCACGCAACTCACGCTACTAACGTCGGCTGAGGTGTGAGCATGGTGCTTGCAAGAATCGGTATCTTCGCTACCTCCGCCCTCACCCCCATAGTTCGCAGCAGCGACTGCGTCGCCAAGAGGGGTGCTTGGTCTGGGCGTATGCTCATGAGGCTCCGCCGGGAGGCCGGTCGGATCGAGCTGAGCCACATGCGTCTCCGACGAAGCGGCCGGCCCTTTGGACGTCTCATCCTCCGCGCCCGGTTTCGCGGGATCGCTCGCAGGCAGCTCGTCGTTCGTCCGTTGCGGCCCCGCACCTGCCTGAGCGGCTGTCGCATCTTCTTGCTCAGCCAGCGCTGATTTGAACGAGGCGGCAAGAAACTCTTCGCAGGCAATCAGCGGGGCAATGAAGAACGACCACGTCAAGAAGCTGAAAGAGCCGGATCGCTTGTCGGCATGCTGCACTCCGGCTTCGAAAATCTTCCGCTCTTGTTCGAACAGTTCGCGCTTTTCTACCTGCTGCATGACCGCCGCCCTTCTCGCTCAAAAACCACTCTCGCCCGGCAGCATTCACCGCCAGGCGCGTCTCTTCGGCATGTCAGGCATCCGTGTCGTGCGACGTATCCGTCGCCGTGTCGAAATGCCCTACGTCGAAGTGCTCCGCTGGGCCCATTAAACCGATGGCGTATTCGAGCGCATCGTCGCAAGACATCGAAGCGAGCGCGCCGTGTATGTCACCCGAATGATCGGGACCGTGCGACCTGAAATCACCCGCGAAATCACCATGGGAGAAGTCGAACTTGGCCAGCGCTTCACCCGGACTGCGATCGGTGTCGCCCGTGCCGCCGTGGTCGGCCGACTTGAGGTCACAATAGTCCCTGGCCTGGTATTCGCCGTCCTTGGCATCCTTCCAGCCACCATCGTGCTCTGGGTAGTCGCCCTTGCCGTCGTTCGGGTAGGCGCCCATGCCGCTAAGCTTGGAATAATTGTCCTTGCCGTCGCCGTTCGAATACTCGTCGTTGCCGCTGTGATCGTCATTCCACTTTGACGGCTTGCCGTCGCCGCAGTCGTCAGGCTTGGTGGACGCGCGTTCCTCGGGTGGGACGCCGGTTCCCGCAAGCTTCATAAGCCCGAGAATGCTCGTAACACTGCTCAGGATAGACATGGCTTCGCTCCTCGCTTCAGCTCTGCGACGGTCACGAGCACCTGCGTACGCGCGCGTGCCCTGCCCGGATCACCACGCGGTCACCCCTACTGTCGCCGAAGCACGATTATGGATGCAGCGGCGAAAAATAAGTTCACGCCTCATTCGAGCTGCCGGCGCATGGCCACGAGCTCTCTCCGGATCCACGCCTTGACGGTTCCGACAGGAACCCGGAGGTATTCGGAAATTTCCTCGTGTGTGCGCCCGTCGACGATCGCCAAAAGCAGGCTCGCACGGCGCTGTGGCTCAAGTTGATCGAGCATGGTTCGCAGCGTCATGCTGTCTGGGATACAGGACGCAGGGTTCGGAGTGGTCTGTTCGCGCGCGCAGAGGGCATTCAATGCATCCTCCTCGAGCGCGAGTTCGCGCCCGGCGTTCTGCCGCATCTTGAGCGCCGTGTTGCGGACGATCGCGTAGATCCAGCCCCGTGCGGATCCGCGTGCAGGATCGAAGTTTTTCGCATACCGGAGAATCTGCGCGAATGCGTCGTGGATGACGTCCTCGGAACGCGATCTGTCGTGCACGATACGGTGCGCCATCGCGCGCAGCTGTTCCTTCTCCCGAGCGTAGATCTCGCCGACGGCCGACTGCGATCCGGAGGCGCACTCAAGCAGGGCTGTTTCATAATTGAGAGCCGTGTCGCGATTGATATAACCATCATGGCGCGGCGCGCTGGAGCGAGACTTCGCCTTTGTTAAAGCGACGCATTGATGGGGCATGGTCGAAGTCACCCCTCAAAAGGCAGAAAACCTGCTGCTTTCAGCCGCAGGGCCGCCGCCCGCTACATTTAATACCTGCATTTAAAATGCATTTAAATGATCTGCTTTAACAAAATACGAAATCGGCTGTCGGCGAACTCAAGTCAACAGCATCGACTTCGTTCCGAAGTTTTTTGAACTTTTTCCCCAACCGCCCGGCGACGTGGTCGTGAGGTGCAGGCAGACCATAGCGAGCCGTGCTCGCTGACCAGGTGAGCCGCTATGAGCAGCGGTGTAACTCGTCGAGCCGACTTTGAAAAATGGGCAGCATCAACATGGTCGCTAAGTCGCGCCTTATAACTTCAGAGCACGCATCGGATCGGGCTACCGTGTAACGCCATCAAGGGTCAGTCGAAGGCCCCCTCAAGAGAACTATATTCCCTCCCTCGCTTCGGGCCTCTATCCCAACCTGCCTACAGATCAGCTGCGACGACTCTCAGCCTGATCGTGCCAATCGGCGCGGCGACTTGCGTAGCTATCGCGACGAGTGCAGCCGTCGAACGAGCTAAGGCGCTTCGTGGACCACGCTCGCGCCCATGGCGTCCCAACGCGCTTTCCTTCGGAAGGCGCGATGTCGTATCTCGGCCGCGCCGAACGTACCAGCTGATCGGAGCATCCAACTCACTGTGACGACACCACACTGAGACCCACTTTAGGTGCCTTGCATACGACGTTGCAAAACCGCGACGTAACAAGCGTCGAACACATGTCGCTCACAAAATTTGCGCGGCCGTGCATCTAGATTGGCGTCTTACACCTAGTGCTGACGTGGCAACAGTTACATCAACGTTCCGCCACTTACATCGAAAGGAGACCAACATGCTAGAGATGACCAATCTTGCGCGCCCTATCGAACTGTCTGATGAGGAGCTCGACCTCGTGGCCGCCGGCACCGGCGGCTGTGGCTGCAGTGGCGGCTCACTGATCCGAACTGGCGACATCAATGTTCTCAGTGGAAACCAAGTTCAGGTTGGCCTGCTGTCCAAGCAGTACCAGTCCCAAATCTTTGTTGGGTAAAGCCAGGGTGCGTCGGCGAACCGCTTCTCCATAAGGGGAAGCGGTTCTCCGGTATCGACCCGCAGTCGTGCTGCGGAACACTACTCCGCGCAGCGCATAAATATGAACGTGAGCACAGCAAGGTGCGTCCATGTCGACTCGGCCGGCGCTATTTCGCGAGGAAGCTGTCGACTTTGTGCGTCAGCGCCACAGCTGGGGTGAGGTCGTATTGCTGCAGCCGCTATCGAGCGCGCTCCTTGGCTGGAGCCTTGCGGCACTCGTTGTACTCGTTGTGTGTTTTCTCTCCATCGCGCAATACGCCCGCAAGGAGACCGTCTTCGGGTATCTCACCCCGACCTCGGGCACCGCTAAGATTTTCGTACCACAACAGGGCTTCATCAAAGCAATACAAGTGAAGGAGGGGCAAGAGGTTACGGAGGGTGACCCGCTCCTGACCGTAGTCACTTCCCAGATCACCGCCAATGGCGATGACGTCAATGCGACTGTACTTGGAGTACTGACACAGCAACGCAATGTGGTCGAGCGACAGATCGATGCGGAAGATCGACGAACGGCCTCGGAACGGGATCGTCTCGATTCCACGATCAAGGGAATTGAAGGAGAGATTGCCCAGCTCGAGGACCAGCGGAACATCCAAAACGAGCGGCTGAAGCTTTCCGAGAGTTTTGTATCAACCGGCGCCAAGCTAACCGCGAGCGGTGCATTACCAACGATTGAGCTTAAGCGCCGCGAGCAGGCCGCACTTGAGCAAAAGCAGAGCGTGATCTCGCTGGATCAGCAGATCACCGCGCGGCGCACCCAATTGACAGACGCTCGGCATACACTCGAGCAACTCCCAACCGTCGCCGCAGAGAGGATCCGAGGACTGCGCAATGAACTCTCCTCGATCGAACAGCGCGTGGCGGAGGTGAATGGGCGGCAGGCTTACGTTATCAGGGCGCCAACGAGTGGGCGCGTGTCCACGCTGCAGGGGACTGTTGGCCAGATCGCTGATCCAAGGCATATGCAGCTGGAAATCATTCCCCTTGATGCGCACCTGCAGGCGGAGTTGTTCTTTCCGACGCGCGCGTTTGGTTTTGTGCGCCGAGGCCAGCAGGTTAGGATCCTTTACGATGCATTTCCCTATCAGAAATTCGGCACCTACCGCGGCAGCGTGACGAAAGTCTCCCACACGATTCTGACCGGCAACGAAACGACCGGACCGATCACCCTCAAGGAACCAGCTTACCGTGTGACTGCGGCTCTCGAGCGGCCCGACATCGACGCCTATGGCCGAAAGATGCCGCTTCAGCCGGACATGCTGCTAAGGGCCGACGTGATCCTTGAGCAACGGTCCCTGATGAGGTGGCTGCTCGATCCGGTGTTAAGCGCAAGGATGTAGCGCATGCAGGGACTTTTGAATTTCAGCGGACGCAGATCCCTCCCAGTCATCCGGCAGACGGAGGCGACGGAATGCGGGCTCGCATGCCTCGCCATGGTAGCGTCTTATCATGGTCATCGAACTGACTTGAACAGCCTGCGGCGCCGACATCCAGTGTCCCTAAAGGGCGTCACTCTTCGCGACCTCATGCAGATTGCAGCTCACCTCGGGCTGGCATGTCGGCCGTTGCGAATCGAGATCGGCCATCTCTGCCAATTGCGTGTTCCGGCTATCCTGCACTGGGACATGGCTCATTTCGTTGTACTCAAAGCATACAGGAGGAAAGGGATCGTGGTGCACGATCCGGCAGCTGGCGAAAAATGGTTCCCCCTCACTGAAGCGTCTAGACATCTCACCGGGGTCGCGCTCGAGCTCTCGCCCACTGAAAAGTTCTGCCGCACAGACGAGAGAGTGAAATTGCCGTTCTCGGTATTCTGGAGCGGAATGAATGGAAGCGCTTTCGCCCTCGCCCAAATATTAGTTCTGTCGGTGGTCATCGAAATTCTTCTCCTTGCCGCCCCTTTCTATATGCAGCTCACCGTTGACGAGGTCATCGCCAGAGGGGATGTCGATCTGCTGGTCGTACTCGGACTAGGATTCGCGTTCCTTCTCCTGATACGGGTCGCGTCGACCGCAACCCGCTCGTTCATTATTCTTGTTCTTCAGAACACGTTGAGCTTTCAAATCGGCGCGCGGCTGTTTCATCATCTGGTGCGCTTGCCACTCTCATTCTTCGAAAAGCGGCACATCGGCGATATCCTGTCTCGCTTCAACTCGATCGAACCCATTCGCAACGTGCTCGCGGAGGGATTGATCACGGGGCTGATCGACGGTCTCATGTCGGTGTTGATGCTGGTGTTGATGTTCACCTACAGCGTCCAGCTCGGACTTGTCGTCCTGCTGGCGTTCGTGTTGTATGCCGCCCTGCGGCTCGCTCTCTTCGGCATGTTCCGACAACGGAGCGAAGCCGCCATTCACAGCAAGGCAGACGAGGACTCCACTTTCATCGAATCCGTGCGAGCGGTGCAAAGCCTAAAGTTGCTCAACCGAGAGAACGAACGGGAGGGCCAGTGGCTGAACCGCTATGCTGCATATATCAATGCCAACGTGCGGCTAGGTCGGGCGAGGATCAGCTTCAAAGCAATGAACGACACGATATTTGGCTTGGAGAACGTAATCACGATCTACCTTGCCGCTCGTCTCGCACTAGACAACCTCATCACGGTTGGCATGATATTCGCGTTCGTCAGCTACAAGCTGCAGTTCGCTGAGCGGACAGCGCTGCTGATCGAGAAGCTGGTGGATGTCCGCATTCTCGGTCTGCACCTGGAGCGTCTCGCCGACATCGCGCTCACCCCGCTCGAGCGGGGGCACGACCTGGACCTGTCGTATATCCGACAGATTCGCGGCGCGATCGAACTGCGCAACGTGTGCTTCCGGTATGCGGAAGGAGAGTCTCTGATTCTTAACAACGTCAATCTGTGCGTTGCTCCCGGACAATTCGTGACGATCATGGGACCCTCGGGCTGCGGCAAGTCAACTCTTGTCAAGATTATGCTTGGGCTGCTCGAGCCGACGAGCGGAGAGGTTTTGATCGACGGCCTTCCGCTGAGCCAGATCGGACCGCGCGCTTATCGCGAGCAAATTGGCGCGGTGATGCAGGAGGATCAATTGCTGTCGGGATCGATTGCCGACAATATCTGCTTTTTTGATACAACTTTCGACCTGCAAGGGATGATCGATTGCGCGCGCATTGCCGGCATCCACGACGATATCATGGCAATGCCGATGAGCTACAACAGCCTCATCGGCGACATGGGAAGCTCGTTATCTAGCGGGCAGAAGCAGCGAGTCTTGCTTGCGCGCGCGCTCTATCGCCGACCAAAGATCCTGTTTCTAGACGAGGGAACGGCACATCTCGACACCGAGAAGGAAAGAGAAATCAATGCGAATCTTCGGCACCTCAATATGACGCGCGTGAGCGTAGCGCACCGACCCGAAATCACCCAGGGAGCAGATATGATCGTCCATCTTGGCGCGGCGGCGGAGCCATTTCGGGTCGGAATGACAAGCGGCAGACCAGCAGCGGCGCCTGAGCGAGATGTCGGGGTCACCAAGTTTGCCGGCGAAGGTGCGAAATCGACCGAAACCGCGCACCCCCACGATGCCTGCCCGGGGGATGCCACGGGCGATTGCGCGAAGCGCGATCCTGGCTCGAGGGACGCCAACGACGACTGCCATCCACACAAGGACTACGGCCAGCCGTCGAAAGACGACTGCAACTTCAAGCCGTCCGACGACTGCGGCAAAGCCGATAACCCGGGTGAAGCGCTGGCCAAGATCGACTTCTCACGATGCTGATGTCGGTTCGCGCCGTCCGGATCTCGGGTGACGGCGCTTCGATGTCGTCCGACGACGGGCTCGGATGTGGCATCGGCCGGCCAAACGCGAGACTGATTAATCCGCCTGAGGGTCAGATTCCGGGAGGGCAATCGAGAGACGGGCCGTGGCCACAGAAGATGAGGCTCGCGCGCACCAAGTCGGAGCCCGCCAGGCGTGGGCTCGCCATTGAAGATCACCAGCACAGTCCGTTTGTTGAGTTGGGCTGCGAAAGGCGCTCCGTCGCAGCTTCAGCATGCGGCTGCGCATCGCCAAATTTGCGTGACGGTGCGTCCCGATTGTCGGCTTCCGACTAGAAACAACATGGCAACCGCTACAGCAGGTTCGTTCGCCGGATGGCCGAAAGCAGGCAGGATGCGCGTACATCGGCGAAGAAGCGAGCGATGCCTGGGCTTCTCCGATTGGAGGGTAAACCGATGGACGTGCATGACGAGACAACCGATGATCTAATCGGCTATCATCATAGATGGCGCAACGAGAGAGTCTCTTGCTGGCTCACCGTTTCTCCTGAGGGTGATCCCCTACTTGCTGAGGGCTCAATCTCGGGATCGGAACGACTCATAAGAAGCGTTACTAACGCAAGAAAAGTCAAGCTTGCTCTGGGCGACGGGCCGGTTGTCACCCTCGAAGGCGGCTCAGGCGAAGCGCAGTGGGTCAAGGCTCTGACCGGCTCACAAGACTAGTATTTGGCTCTCCATAACAGGGCGTTCCGGCGAGTCCTATGATAGACCGTCCTAAGACAGAGGCCGAAGCATCTCGTTCGAGACACGCGTTCCAGTGCAATGATTGACCGAAAGCAGTTCCAGGATATGTCCATTGACGACTTGTGGGAGCTGCACCAGGACGTCGATTCAGTGCTGGCCGCGAGGATAGCCGCTAAGAAGGAACTCCTCGAAAGTAGGCTCGAGCAACTTCGCGACCAAGGGCAGCAACCAGGAAAGGACTCGCGCGGTTCCTCTGAAAGCTAACGTGGAGGCGCCTTCAAGGCGGCCAGCGTGCCACGTCATCAGCGCCCATCAGGCGCGAGTAGCCCACGACATCGGCTGCGAGGATGGCAGCACGCTCCGACATGTAGAAGCGAGAACAATCAGCAGACGGCGGCGTGCCAAGGTGGGCAGCAGAGCACGAGCTGTTGGAAACGCGCGGCGTGCACACTCCGGAGGCGCGGCGCTATTGGGCGCCACGAACCAGGCGCGTCGCAAATGCCTGCGCGACTCAATCTGAGTAGGCCATTGCTATGGTTAGTGGCGAGACATCCCCCCACCGCGCCGAGATTTACAAGCAAACCATCCTGTCGCGATCGTGGTGCACCCAATAGCCGGGCTCTCCGCGTCTCGCGGGGGCCAGGCCGACCAAGCGGGCAAAATCGCAGTCGGGGACGGATGCGATGTATTTGAGCTTGATCGTGACCGGCGACGTGCTCGGAACGGGGAGCGAAATTGCCGGATAGGCGGCCAACATGGCAGCGGCTGCGATGGATGCCGTGATGACCCACCGCAGCTTAGTGGTACAATCATGGCGCGCCGATACCGCACGGAAACGACGCTGCAAATTGCGCAGTCGCTGTTCGGGACCGGGACCGGGTCGAACCGGCTTGGGATTGGGAAGGTGGGGCATGACATCATCAAACTAACATCACCGAAGTCTTCCTATCACGAACTAGGATCGCAGCCGACCTGCTCCGTCACGCCCGGCTCAGTGAGGGCGAATGAGCGCTACGGGGCTGATCCTAGAGGCCGCAGCTTCGGCCGATCTCCCGCACAAGCACGATCCGTTCGCCAGATCCGATGACGGCGCCCCCCGCTGGGCGACCGTCTGCTCATCATCACTACTGCGAAGCTCAGCGACGTCGAGCCCCTCGCCTATCCTGAAGACGTGCTCCAGCGCATGCCCAACGGGCACCCATCGGCCGCCTCGACGACCTCCTACCCTGGAATTGGCGGCCAACAACCACGTCAACTGACACCACAGCGCAAGAAATGGACGCTTTCCAAAAAGGAAAAGCGCGTAAGCGTCGTGATGCTCGCAATAGCGCGCGGCGGTGCCCGATTGTCGGTGCATTGCGAGCACGAGCGGAGCGTGGTGACAACGTCGTCAATGCTCCTAGCGGCGATTTGATCGACCTCTCGCTTGCTCAATCGGCTCTTCGCAAGCAACGCTCGGGGTACACGCTCGAGAGCACCTCGATGGCGACGCACCAGCATCCTGGTGACGGACCGGAGGCGCGCTTCCAATTCGGCCAATTTGACTGTCGTCTTAAAAAAGAGACGGACATGAGCGCCGCATCACATTCAACGGCAAGCTTCAAATTTATCCGCAAGTAGAACAATGCGAATTCGAAGCCTCGCCAAAATGAGCGACGCCGCGCACCACCGAGAGCTCCTGCGGCCAGAGCGCTCAATCGATGCCAGGAATTACTACGCCAGCTTGCATAGCGCACGTGCCGGAGCTTGGTACTGGCCGACTCGAACCGACGGGTCGCTGGGTCGGGTGAATGACGCCCTCGAACGGCCGTATCGCCTGCCAGCCGTCGATCGTGCGGCACGCGGGGGAGGAGATTTCCCCGAGTTATTCACAGGAATGCGCAAGGCCTCGCGAATCGATTCATTTTTCGTAAAGGCGACTCTAGTGGGATCTCTGCGCAACGCGATGCTTGGAGACACAGTGATGATCCAGCGTGCCCGCCTGTCGAATCAGACCGTGGGGAGTAATGGTTGCCCGCTCCGCCACGACCTCACCCCGGTTCTCGTGCCGATTGGCGAGCTCAAGCAGCTCGGACATGAAACCCGGCGGCATCCCAAGAGCCAACTCAAAAAATTGGCCGCGAGCCTGCAGCAGTTCGGCTTCGTTTTACCGGTCGTCGCCGATCGTGACCGCCGCATCGTGGCCGGGGCAGCGCTTGTCCAGGCGGCCGACGAACTCGGTCTTCACCAGGTCCCAGTGGTCCAGCTCCGCGATCTTACGGATGCACAGCTTCGCAGCCTCCGACTAGCGCTGAACCGCCTGGCTGAAGATAGTGACTGGGACGAGAGGGCTTTGCAGCTAGAGCTGTCGGAGCTTAGCGACCTCGATCCAGAGCTCGACTTGCAGATCACCGGGTTTGCCATGGGCCAAATCGACTCACTACTGGCAGCTCCGGAGACCGATGAGGATGAACTGCCGCCTGTCGAGGCTCGGCCACCGGTCGCCCAACCGGGTGATCTCTGGAAACTTGGCGAGCACCGCATCCTCTGCGCCGATGCAACGCTCGCCGACAGCTATCAGCTCCTGATGCAGGGTGAGCTGGCGCAAATGGTGTTTGCGGACCCGCCGTATAACGTCCCAATCGCGGGTCACGTCTCGGGCCGCGGCAGGATCACACATCCCGAGTTCCGGATGGCGTCGGGCGAGCTGTCCGCAGCCGAATTCGAGGCATTCCTGACCAGAATGCTCTCACATACTGCCGTCTTCAGCGTGGATGGATCATTGCATTATTTATGCATGGACTGGCGCGGCTTGGGGCCGCTCCTATCCGCCGCCGGCGCGATCTACACAGAAATGATCAATCTCTGCATTTGGAACAAACGAAACGGCGGGATGGGGTCGCTCTATAGATCGAAGCATGAGCTGGTGTTTATCTATAAGCACGGAAAGGCCGCCCACATCAACAATGTTCAACTCGGCAAGCATGGCAGAGCCCGTACCAATGTCTGGGACTACCCAGGTTCAAACAGCTGGGCAAATTCCCCGAAATCAAAATTAGGCCTTCATCCGACGCCTAAGCCGGTTGCGCTTGTCGCCGACGCGATCCGCGACTGCACCAAAGAGCACGATATCGTGCTCGATCCGTTCGGTGGCGCCGGCACGACATTGATCGCCGCGGAGCGCACTCGGCGCCGGTCGCGGCTGATCGAAATCGAACCTCGCTATGTGGATGTCACGATCCGGCGCTGGCAGCATGTAACCGGCAAGGCAGCCGTGAACGCCGTGACCGGCGCGCCGTTCGATCAGACCAACACCGCTGGCCTGGAGCGCAGCGGTGGCTAAGAAACCGAACAACCGCGTCGGCTACGGCAGCCCGCCCCTGCATACCCGTTTCGCACCGGGGCAATCCGGAAACCCGCGCGGGCGGCCGAAAGGCGCCTTGAATTTCGCCACCGACCTGAAAAACATCCTTCTGGCCACAGTCGCGCTGAACGACGCTGGCAGGGCACGACGCGTCACCACGCAAAAGGCAGCATTGCTTCGCTTGCGGGAAAAGGCGCTCAAAGGGGACGCGCGGGCTCTCGACAAATTCCTCTCCCTCGCGATGGCAATGACTGTCGGCTCCGCGGTGGAGACCGCGACAAGCCTGCCGCCCGAAGATCAGGCCATCCTCGAGGCATATCGCCGAGACGTCTTGGCGAACGCCAATGCTGCGGCTGCAAGCCAACGCGATGAGGAGGACAACACATGAGGCCTGTTGTGGCGGCGCTGCTCCGAACTGAGTTGCGGTATTTCATCCACAAGGCCTTCACCACCGTCTTTTTGGGCAGCGAATATCTGTCGAACTGGCATATCGATGCGATCGCCCATCAGCTCATGCGCGTCCACGATGGCGAATGTAGCCGTCTTCTCGTCAACCAACCGCCGCGTTCGCTCAAATCTCTTTCGGTCTCGGTATCTTTCGTCGCGTGGCTGCTGGGCCACGACCCGAGCCGGCGCATCATCGTGGTCAGCTACGCGAGCGAACTTTCCGCCGAGCTGCACCGCCAATTCAGAATGGTGATCGAGTCGGGCTGGTACCAAGCGCTGTTTCCGGCCATGCGCCCGGCTAAGGATACCGGCACCGAACTCGTGACCACGGCGGGCGGCAGCCGCTACGCAACCACGGTTGGCGGGACGCTGACCGGTCGCGGCGCCGACCTCATCATCGTCGATGATCCACACAAGGCGGAGGAGGCGCAATCGGAGACCGCGCGCAAGCGCGTTACCGACTGGTTTGGCGGCACCTTGGTCTCGCGCCTCAACGACAAGGACACCGGCCGCATCATCGTGGTGATGCAGCGCCTGCACCAAGACGATCTCGCCGGTCATCTGCTGCAAGCGGGCGCCTGGCAGCACCTCGACCTGCCGGCCACCGCGGTCGAAGATAGCGACATCCCTATCGGCAAACATCGCGTCGTTCGCCGGCGCGCCGGCGATCTGTTGCACCCGCAGCGCGAAAGCAAGCTGGTGCTGGAGCGGATCAAGGCCGAAATCGGCAGCCTGCAATTCTCGGCGCAATACCAGCAACGGCCGGTGCCGCTCGAAGGCAATCTGATCAGGCGCGACTGGTTTCGCTTTTTCGATCAGCTCCCGGCCGCGGCCGCAGCCGGCTATGTCGTACAGAGCTGGGACACCGCGATGATGACCGGACAGGCCAACGACTACTCGGTCTGCACCACCTGGCGGGTGATCAAGAACGACTATTACCTCGTAGATCTCTACCGCGGCCGACACCAATATCCCGACCTGCGGCGCGCCGTGGCCGCGCTGGCCGCAAGATATAATGCGGACGCGGTTCTAGTCGAGGACGCCGGCCCCGGCATGGCGATGCTACAGGACCTGCAACGCGATACGCCAAACGGCATGCCGCGCCCGCTTGGCATCAAGCCGGAAGGCAGCAAGGCCGATCGGATGGCGGCACAATCGTTCAGGATTGAGGCCGGACAAGTCCATCTGCCCGCAGACGCCCCTTGGCTTGATGACTACTTGCTGGAGTTGCTGGCGTTTCCCCACGGCAAGCACGACGACCAGGTCGACAGCACCTCGCAATTTCTGAAGTGGGCGGCCAATCACCCCATCTTCGACGATCTTGAGCTGAACATCATTTCGGTCGGCCGAGGGGAGTACGGCTTCCCATAGCCATTTGAGGTCTTTTTCACACGCCTTCGCCTATTTTCGCAGAACGAAGCCAATCGCGTACGGTCCGCAAGCTTAGTGTTGCTTTGACTTCAGAGACCGAAGCGCGCGCTTCTGCATCGCAAGTGCGTTGCGCTCATAACGCTCCAGCCCGTTGAGCCGTCTCCCGATGGCTTCGACCGGACCATCCAATAGATCGGCCAACATCGCCTGGCGGACCAATCGCACGTGCCATAGTTCGCATTTGGCATGCGCAACAGCCGCTGCGGTATCTGATCCAATCTCGCAGCCGAGGCCCGCGAGAATGGCGACCATCAGCGTCGCCAACTCGGGGGCATCCGGCTTGCAAGTCCTGGCGAGTCCATGACGCAGCGCGTTGCAACTGGACCTCGTCCTTCCACTCGCCGTTTTTGGCCCCGTGCTGCGCTTGGCGTTGCGGCGATTGGCTTCGATTTGTCGAACTGAGGCCATGTCCGAGCTCCTCGGCCGGGGGCGGGTTGCGTCCCCGAAAGCTCGCTCCAACCTCCTGAACCATCAAGGCTTTTGTCGCCAAACGAACCGCAAAATTACTGCAGAAAGGACTGGCATCCCCGCGCAAAAGGAGCGTTAATCACCGGACCGGCCTTTCGGCCCTTGGCCCCGGTCTTTCCCCTCGCGGCGGCGGGGGTTTTGGCGGTGCGGCGGCAAGCCGCGTCAACCAAGGAGAGACCGGTGACCACGATTGCAACCGACGGCGCCGCGGCGCCCCGCTCCGTTACCACCTTGAACCGCCACGACCGCCGCGCCTTCATTGGCGGCTCGGACGCGCGCATCATCATGGGCGACGACCAGGACGCGCTGCTGCGCCTGTGGCGGGAAAAGCGCGGCGAGATCGCGCCGCAAGATTTGTCCCGCAACCTGGTCGTTCAGCTCGGCGTTGCCACCGAGGCGCTCAACCGCGCCTGGTACCAGGCCGCCACCGGGCACGCGATCACCGACATCCAGAAGCGGGCTCGGCATTCCGTCCATTCCTGGATGGCGGCCACCTTGGACGGCATCGTCGCGCAGACCGGCGCGGTGTTCGAGGCCAAGTTCATGCTGCCCTGGGCCTTTACCGAAGAGGCCGCAGCGGAGAAGCACATGGCGCAGCTGCAGCACAACATGTGGGTGGTCGCGGCCCGCGCGGCCGTGCTCTCGATCATCACCGGTGGCGGCAAATGGATCGAAATCACCGTGCATGCCGACCCGCTCTACCAGCACCTGCTGCTGACCGCGGAGAAGAAGTTCTGGCGCTGCGTGCAGAGCGGCGAGCCACCGCTGCTGTTTGGCATCGAGACCCCACGGCCGCGGCTTGCCGCGGTCAAGGTCGTCGACATGACCGCCTCCAATCTCTGGGCCGAATGCGCCGCGATCTATCTGCGCACCCGCGACGCCCATGCCGAGCATGAGCTGGCCAAGGCCGAGCTCAAGAAGCTGCTGCCGGAGGATGCCAAGGAGGCGTTTGGCCACGGCGTGCGCGCCAAGCGCTCCAAAGCCGGCGCGATCAGTTTTGATCCGGTTGAGATGGAGCGCGTCCATGCACCAGGCCAGTGAGCATATCGGCGCGATCGCGGCGGCGCTGGCCCGCGCGCAAGCCGAACTGACCAACCCGGAAAAGACCCTGACCGCTCAGATCCGCTCGCCGTTCCTGCGCGATGACGACCGCACCTTTCGCTACGCCTCGCTGGCGAGCGGCCTCGCCATCGTGCGCAAGACCTTGAGCCAGCAGGAGATCGCCACCATCCAGACCACCCGGGTCGAGGAGACCACCGGCCACATCCACCTCACCACCCTGCTCGCCCATTCCTCCGGCGAATGGATCTCCTCGGACTGGCCGGTCTGCGCCTCCCGGGACATCGAGGCGCCGCATCGCATGGGCGCAGCGCTGACCTACGCCCGACGCTACGCTCTGTTCGCGCTGGTCGGGATTGCCGGCGAGGATGATCTGGACGCCCCGGATACGGTCGCCGGTCCACCCGCACCCCCCAACCTCAAGGCCTCGCCCGGCAAGGGCGCTCTCAACCGTGCCGCGGTGCTGCGGCCGGGCGAGTCCGCCGCACTCCGGGAGCAGCTGTTGCGTCAGCTCGAAGCGCTGCCCGCCAGCACCGATCTGCTCAGCTGGGCCATGGCGAGCCTTCCGCTCAAGAACAGCCTGCAGGAGCCGGATGCCCGGCGCGTCGAGGCAGCTTATCAAGCCAAGCTCGAGGACGCTGCCCGTCCCACAGAAAGCCAGACCGACCAACCGGCCGCCCTGAGTGACACGCCAAGCCTGCCAGCAGCGCCTGCGGCTGACGCCGAGGCCGCGCTGCAGCCCGCGCCACCCGAGGCCGGGCTCGCCCTCCCCAAGGAGCCGCCCCGCAAGCGCAGCAAGGCGCACCTGCTGTTTGTCCGGGAGCAGCCCTGCCTAGTGTGCCGGGAAACCCCATGCGACGCCCATCATCTGAAATTCGCCCAACCGCGGGCGCTCGGCCGCAAGGTCAGCGATGAGTTCACGGTGCCGCTGTGCCGCGCCCATCACGAGGAGCTGCATCGGCACGGCAACGAACGGGCGTGGTGGGCGAACCTGCAGATCGCGCCGTTGCCGGTCGCGCAGGACCTGTGGGCGACGAGCCCGATCCACGGTCCGACCGGCAGCGCGGTCGGCGCCCCAGCCGTCCTCGCAAACCTGGGCGCGGAGGCCGCATCCCGATGAACGGTCCCTTCCAAACCGCGCGCGAGCTGACCGCCACGACGCTACCGGCTGAGTTTGCGGCCTTGGCACCGCCGCCGCTGCTGCTGCCCGGTGAGCATCTCGACCATTACCTGGCACTGCGGCAGGCAATCTTCGCTGACCTTGCGCCCCGATCCGCCATCGAGTGGCTGCTCGCCATTGATGTTGCCGAACTGTCCTGGGAGATCCAGCGCTACCGCATGTTGCGGCACAAATTGCTCGAGACCTCTCGCCAAAAGGCCATCGCGGCGGCACTGCTGCGCATCGACATGACCGGGATCGATCCCGACTTCGAAGAGAAGGCTGCGTCCTACACGCAGCAAAATGCGCTGAGCTGGCGGATTGATCCCATCGCTGCGACCGAGATCGACGCGCGGCTTGCCGCCTACGGCTTCGATCAAGACGCCATCACCGCCGAAGTCTACGTGCAGGCGCGCGAAGTCCTGGGTCTGTTCGAAGGCTTGCTCAATGCCGCCCAGACCAAACGAATGTTGCTGCTTCGTGAGATCAGGAATCAGCGCCTTCTAAGTGCACCGATGCGCCGGCCGCGCTAAACATCGCGCTGCCGAGCGCCCCGCTTGCTTTTCGGCGCGTCAACTCCTGCCAAGATACAGCAATGGACGACGATCAGTGATGTCGCTGCTTGCAGTCAGGGTCCGCTTCAAGGGCATCCGCGAGTAGGTCCAGCCATTGAGCCGCTTTCCGCAGCTGCTCGGATGATGGTGGCTCGCCTCGCTTCATCTGCCAGTACAGTGCGATATCACGCGTCGGTAGCGATGACGCCTCGACGACAGCCTGCACAGCGCCGATTGCCTCATCCGTCCGGTGTGTCTGAAGTGCCTTTGCCGGCGTCATGTATTCTTGTTCATGCGTCTCGTTGGTGACCAGACGAAACGGTGCGGGCAGGCGCTTTACTTCGGATGTGCCGCGATAATACGGCGAAGCTAGTCGGAGCGTTTCGTGGGTGACCTGCACATTGATGGTCCTTGCCGGACTAGGGAGCGGTTTCGCAGGCTGCGAAACCGGCGCGCGGATCGACAAATGGGCCATGCACATCCGCCACGACCAGCGGTCAGGGTTTTGCATGAAGTACTGGCGGGCCGCCTTGGCGTGATTGCCGATATAAATCAGCGCGGCACGATCGTCCCGGCTGACGCATCGGAGACGAGCTTTGTCGATCCATTCGTGGAAAGCTTGATCACTAGGCAATTTGTTGCGCGCTGCAGAGAATGCAGCCGCCAACTCGAACGTGCCGGAGATGAAGCCCGACCGTGCTTCCTTGGTGCGCGCGTATGCATTTCTTGCGCTCCGCGCGAGCGTGGAAAGTTGTGCATTTATTGTCTTCGTCACGACCATTTCCCTTCGCTGAACGCGCTGCGCGACAGCCTACAGGCTGTCTCGAGACGCAACTGTGATGTCAGGTGAAATGGTCGTGGCCCTACTCTGTGCTGGCTTCGATGCTGGACCGTTGGCCCCTTGGGCGCTGGTCTCGGATCTTATCGCTCGGAACGGTGAGGGACACCCATACGCACGACCATGCCCAGCATGGCCTAAGTTAGTGCCATCGTCAAGCATGCGAGTGCCAGCATGCGAGTGGCTGTGGTGTAGACCCGTCCCGAGCAGGTTGCGAGGCAACACCGGAGCAGCAGCGTGGCACCCGCAACCTTCGGGCCGTCTATCAGTGAGGCTGCTGCTTGCTCACAATGTCCGTCTCCAGGGCATCTGCCAGCATGTCCAGCCAATGCGCTGCGTCCCGGACCTCGTCGGGTGCAGGTAGCTCCCCCGGGCTCGACCCGCCAGTAGAGCGCGACACTCCGCGTCAACAGCGATGAGGCCTCGATCACTGCTTGCATCGCTCCGATCGCATCATGCAACCCCGCTGTCTTACCTGGTAGAGGCTGCGGCAGGGATGCTCGTTGCTCAGGCTCGCGTGTGATCAATTTGAATGGTGCAGCGAACTGCTTCGTTTCGGAAGGGTAACGATAATAAGGTGCAACGAGGCGAACGGTTTCTTCGGTAACTTGCAACCTGACTGTCGTTGCCGGACGGGCCACTGGTGTCGCAGGCTGCGAAACCGGCCCACCCACCAAATGAGCCGCGCACCTACGCCATGACCACCGGTCCTTGTTATCCATGAAGAAACGGCGAGCCGCTTTGACGTGCCGACCAATAGTAACCAGCGAGCGCGATTATCCTTGCTGATCGACCGCAAACCAGCTTGTTCGCTCCACCAATGGAAGTCTTGATCGCTCGGCAACTTGCCGCGAGCACGACAGAAGGCGGCTGCCAACTCGAACGTGCTCGCAATGAAAGCAGCGCGCCCTCTCTTGGTGCGTTCGTACCCACGCTTGGCACTCCGCGCATGCGTATGAAGATGTGCTTTGCTTTCGCTATCCACCATTTCACTTTTGCCGTATCGCGCTGGCGACGCTTCATTCGGTGAGCGGCCTCTAGCGGCGGCGTGATAGAGCCTGAGCAGACGGCTTACATGTCTTTGGATCTTGCGGTGTTCAAGGCCACGGACTGCACCGTGGTCACCTTTACCCCGTTGAGATCGAGCGCGCCCCCCTGATGCACGAATGGGCATAAATTTCCTCACAATTGTCATAGCGCTTCCTTTGCACCGCAATATACTTCGCCTAACAATCAAGGATGTCAGGCGAACTTTCGATGATCAGACATGCGGCACGCATGCTGGCCATGATGTATTGCGTTTGCAGCCAGCCCGCCTATTCAAGCTATGAATACCAAGCGGTGTCGCCACCGCTGTCATTCTCACAATTCCGCACTCAATATGCCGAGGACTGCCAGCGTCACGATAATCGCAGGATCCGAGATTTCCGCTCCTCAATTCAATGTTCGGCGGGAACTCGGCCAGATCAATTCAACGGTGCCACAGGAGCAAAGCAGTTCGCCAGCTCGTCCGTTCGGTCGACGCTAAACTTTTCTTTCTGCCAAGATACCCGCCTGACCTGAACCTGATCGAACAGGTTTTTGCCAGGCTCAAGCACCTGCTCCGCAAAGCTGCCGTCGGCCCGGTCTGCGCCGCAAGCCGTGACAGTTTGCTCCGCGAGCTGTCGTCGTAGCTACCGAGCTACTGCGAAGTCCGGCAGGGTCGGCCAGGATAATGGGAATCTCGAATTCGCCCCGTCTCCAGTGAAGCCGATACATATTTCCTTCCAGAGAGGCTGCCTGAATGTGCTACATTGTGTTTTGTGCGGTCCTCGGATGTTTGGAATGGATACAGATGAATTGGCCAAAGGTCGTACGCATGCGTCGCAAGGCGAAACCTCGTTGAATGGAGATCATTTCGCGCGACGTGCAATTTGCCCCAACGGTCCTGTCGCATCCTATATTGTTATCGGTCAACCGGATTACCTCGTCGCCCTAGCGCTCACACCGGACGCACGGGCCCCACTTGTCCGACAATTTCGTCGGCGATTGAACGCTACTCCTTAGAACTTCCTGCCGCAATAATTGAGCCGGGAGAAACCCCGGAAGATGCTATTTCTCGCGAGCTTCGCGAAGAGTCCGGATACATGGCGAAGGCTGTCGAGACGATTGGCAGGTCCGCAACATGCGCTTCGCGCATAAGCAACTCAACGACATCCTTCTTCATCCGCACGGACTTTCGCAATGAAACTTCGTATAAGAGCCAGGTGTAGTTGTTGAATTAGTGACGCTGCCAGAACTTCGAACGTTGTTGCTTTCCGGCGAATTTGCCGAGCATGTCACTTGGGCGTCCGCGGCAAAAGGTCTGATAAGCTTCTGATCTCACTGTGTCGAACGCGCGAATTGGACGGACAGCGGATAGGACAGAATGCAGGATCGATACTGCTTTTGGGCCACGTCCCTGCCCAAACAGTTGCGGGGCGACCTCGGTCCACGATCAACAAAGCCCTCGACTGCCTTACATCGGAAAGCCGCTTCGCACTGCAGTCAGACGCTGCGCAGTCGTCCTTCTCGATCAAAACGGGGACGCATTGCCTGCAGGACTTCCATCGAAGGAGACGTTGATTGACAGCACAGTCAGCGCGCACTCTGGAACGATACAAGTACAGGCCCGCCCCTCGAGCATATAACTTCAGCCGTTGACCCTGGAGATCTCCGGGACAGATCCCGGTCTTTCCGGCACTTCTACCTCGATTGGAAGCCTCAGTAAGCTGGCATCGGCCTTGAGAGGAGCGGCCGATCCCCCGAAGCCGCAATGCGAAGCGAACGGTGGTTAACTGTGCGCACTTTCGTCGTCACTTCTAGCTCTACTCTGATCTGTCCGCTTCCGCCGCCGCTTCTTGCGCGTCAACTCAAGCCATACGTTGCTCCCGATCACGAACATGAAAATGACCGCGACCAAAACGCCGATCGCGATAACGACACCTTCCATCTAACCAACATTGCTTTTGTACGCTCTAATCGCGTTTAGGTGGCGTTTCGGCCAAATGTATGGCCGGCGCAAATCGCGATCTGAGAAGTACTTGGGAAACGATCACCGGGGTCGTACAGACCATCGGTCAGCGGCCTCGCGATCAGATCGGACTGCAGGCCATCTGAAATATGCCTTTGAACTCTGAAGCAAAGGTCTTCGACTAGTGCACTGCGCACTGAGTAGCGAGTTCCCTGCTTTCGCTGCCCGCCTCTTTGAAGGTTCGCATCGAGGAGCGGCTCCGACGCCGCTTGCAACTAGCTTTTGAATAGACGAAGCACAGATCACCCGAGAAGTCGGGTTTTTTCGTGAGTAAGAAACGTCGACCCGATTTCGGCGGCTCCGCCTCCGCGGCCAACCGGATCGCTCGCTCGGCGTCCAGCATCGCCTGCAGCGTAGTCACACAGCCGCAAAGAGAAACATCATTGCCCATCGCCGAGCAGAAGATCAAAATAAGCAGTCTCTGTCCGAATTGCTGATCGTGGCACCGCTTCAGATCCCAGCGACCAGCCGGCTGTTTGCGGGCGCCGCTGTGTTGTGGGATCCGCTAGTCGGTATCCACTAGCAAATGGCCAAGCTGGGTTGGCGTGATGGTCACCACGCCATCAGCCGACGACGGCCACAGGAAGCGGCCGCGCTCCAGCCGCTTGGCATAAAGCAACCTGCCCAGTCCATCGCGCCATCAGCTTGCCGCTTCTGTCACGGAACACATAGAGGCCATCGTCGTGCGGGTCTCACTTGAAGGCTTCCGGCACCAGCACGCCCAGCGGGTTCATGTCGCGACGCATGTCGGTTGGCCGGTCTCAAGCCACACCCGCACGCCCGACCCGATGGGACCACCGTGGGCGTCCATCAGCCAGCGCCGCCTCGGGGCCTCAGCATCGCCGCATCGACCGTACCCCTAATCAGCCTTTCGAGCCCCGGTCAATTCGATCTCGATCGACCCGCCGCTGCTGGCCGACGCGACTGAGCGCGAAACGCCATACCGCCGCGCCGTCGCTGCGACTTGGCGCGATGCCTGTAAGCTCTACAGAACGATCTTGAGCTTCGCCTCCTTGGACCAGTGCCGCCGCCGGGTGTTCACCACCTCAAGCCGTTCGATTTTGACACTGCGCCTATCACTGTCGATAAGGACAGCTCTCAACAAAACGCCTCATTCGGCAAGGCGGCCTTCAATCGGACGGATACCCCACAGGCCATCGCTTACGAAGAGAGGGCGGCCGTCGATCTCAGCGAGCGCTCGAGTCGCACACCATCTCACAGCAACGCCGGTAATCCCGACCGAAGCGTCGACCAGCACTTCGTTGCGAATATATCCCCATATCGCGAGGGCGAGTGGCCGGATAACCTTGACGCCACCTTAGTCTCAGCTCACCGTTACGATGCTGCCCCACCGGAAACTCTGACCTCGCTGCGGTGATCGCTCCCGCGGAGTTTCAACAGCTACCGCGGCCGCTGGCCACTCCGGCCTGACGCCGAAGGTGACGACGCGTCCCGCATTCGCGGCGGCAAGGCCCTCGCGGCACGCGGCGACGAAGGCGGCCTTGTCGGCGGCGAGCGCGAGCACGATCGCCTCACTAGCGCGGTTCTGCGCCAACACCGCGCCGGCCGCGATCGCAGGACCGGAATCGCGCCGCATCGGCTCGAGGATCACGTCCGCCTCGATGCCGATCTCGGCGAGCTGCTCCAGCACCATGAAGCGGTAGGAGGAGTTGGTGATGACGATCGGCCGGTCGAACAAAGAGGGATCGGACACGCGCAGCAGCGTGTCCTGGAAGGTCGAGCACGTGCCGAACAGCGGCAGCAACTGTTTTGGCCTCACCTCGCGCGAAGCCGGCCCACAGCCGCGTGCCGGCGCCGCCGCACATGATCAGGGGGATTATGCGTTTGTCAAAAATCTGAAGCTCCACGCCAAATGCCAGTTCAATAAAATAGAGACAGCATCTATAGAGCTACAACATCACGCCGGACGTGAATTTGAAATAACCTGATCATGACTATCTGTTGCCTATTCTCCAGACCTCGAAAGCCGTTAATCTAAGCTTGCTTTTTTTGGTTCAGCCCGTCTCCCTATTGCGTCCGTTTTCGAGTACGAACGGGTACCAAACCCAGAGATTATTATGTCAAAGAAACGTGCACTTATTACTGGCGTAACTGGCCAAGACGGCGCCTATCTCGCTGAATTGCTTTTAGGAAAGGGATATGAAGTCCACGGCATCAAGCGCCGGACTTCGCTATTCAATACGGATCGTATCGACCATCTCTACCTGGATCCTCACGAGCCGAATCCACCGTTCCGATTGCATTACGGCGACCTGACGGATTCTTCGAGCCTCATACGCATCGTTGGCCAGGTACAACCCCACGAGATCTACAATCTCGCAGCACAAAGCCATGTGGCCGTTTCATTCGAGGAACCGGAATACACCGCGAACTCTGACGGCCTCGGCACCCTTCGAATTCTCGAGGCGATACGGATCGTCGGCTTGGAAAAAACTACGCGATTTTACCAAGCCTCAACATCAGAGCTGTACGGCCTAGTCCAAGAGATCCCCCAAAAGGAGACTACGCCTTTTTATCCGCGCTCGCCGTACGCCGTAGCCAAGCTCTATGCGTATTGGATCACGGTCAATTACCGCGAGGCCTATGGGATGTATGCCTGCAACGGCATCCTCTTCAACCACGAATCTCCCGTCCGCGGCGAGACCTTCGTGACCCGGAAGATCACGCGCGCTTTGGCGCGGATCCATTTGGGACTGCAGGAGAGGCTCTACCTAGGCAACCTCGATGCGTTACGCGATTGGGGACACGCCCGCGACTACGTCGAAATGCAATGGCTGATGCTCCAGCAGAACAAGCCAGAGGATTTCGTGATCGCTACGGGCGTGCAGCATTCTGTCCGAGATTTTGTCAATATCGCTGCCAACGAAGTGGGCATGACGGTTCGCTGGGAGGGAAGTGGCGTCGAAGAAAAAGGGTACAACGCGAAGACCGGCAAGTGTGTCGTTTCGGTCGACCCCCGGTATTTTCGGCCCACTGAGGTTGCGACGCTTCTTGGTGACCCATCAAAGGCCAAGCAGAAACTCGGCTGGGAGCCCAAGACCTCGTTCGAAAGCCTGGTTCGAGAAATGATGAAGGAAGATCTCGAATCGGCAAAGCGCGACGAGCTCATCAAGCAGCACGGGTTTAGATATTATCCACGCCACGAGTAGTTCTTGTGGATCGGCCAGCAAGGCGACAACCCAGGCAAATGAGCGCCCATCGCGGCGCTCATTTGCCTTCGGATGACATCCATTGCGATTTGATGCCCAAGGCAATCGGACCAGCATCCTCCGCCAGCAGCGTTTTTTCGGCCTTCTTCTTCTGGCCTGTCGATACTCCTGGCCACCATCGCTTCTAGGCGCGCCTCCTTCATCGCCGCAGCACGTACAGAGAGCCCGCGTTCAGAACGATGGGCCCTGCACCTTGCCGCGAACGTCCCATTTCCATCGGGAGGCCGCAACGTCGTCTTGAGGAGACCAAGCTCGCGCCCAGATTGGACCGTAAACAGACTAGCCTTCTGGGGAGCCACTGGCGTTCTCTCCATTAATTTAAACCATATATTTAATTGATTATTGTTCGCTAATATATTATATTTATTAAACGCTTGACGATGTCCCCCTGTAGGAGGAGCTATGACGATTCTCCTGATTGTTGGCGGTGGGTTGTTGGGATCTATCGTTGCGTTCGTGTTTTTCAGCAACGTTTATCTCGAGTTGGCATCAAGGCGTGCTCGAGAGCTACGCTGGCGGGCCAGGTTTTCAAAAAATTATGAGGGCAAGAGTTCGAATTATGCTCACCAGGCTGATAAAGCCCGCAATCACCGGAAGGCAATCTATAGAACGTAGTGCACGCTCAATTGTTAACCTCCATAGGAACGACGTACAAATTGGCAGGGACGGAAGGGCGTCGCAAAGACGACGACACCTGTTTCAATGCTCGAAAGTTAGTCTTAGGCTCGATGCTCTCTTGGTGCAACGGCGTGCAGCTAACCGGCGTGGCCGGTTGTAGCGATCTCGAGGTTGCGCCCGTAACCGCTTAAGAAATCGTCGTATGCGGCAGCCAAGCCTGTCAGCAACGTAGTGTTAGGCCTCCAGCCAAGGGCGCGAATCCGTGAACTATCGAGCAGCTTGCGTGGAGTCCCGTCAGGCTTGGACGTGTCAAAAATCAACTTGCCTTCGAAGCCGACGACCTCCGCCACGGCCGCTGCGAAATCAGCGATCGACACCTCATCGCCGCTGCCGACGTTTATCGGCAGGTCACTCGAATAGTTCTTCAGAAGGAAAACGCAGGCATCCGCAAAATCCTCGACGTTGAGAAATTCGCGCAGCGGCGTGCCAGTGCCCCACACGGTGACCGTCGGCGCCTTGGCAAGCTTAGCTTCATGGAAGCGTCGGATCAGTGCAGCCGGCACATGACTATGGTCCGGATGATAATTGTCGCCGCGGCCGTAGAGATTGGTCGGCATCACCGAGATGAAATCGTCGCCATATTGCCGACGATAGGCTTGGCACATCTTGAGACCGGCGATCTTGGCGATTGCATACCACTCGTTGGTCGGCTCAAGTGGCCCCGTCAGCAATTCGCTTTCGGTGATCGGCTGCTTGGCGTGCTTGGGATAGATGCAGGACGAGCCCAGAAATAGCAGACGTTGGACACCGATCGTGTGGCTCGCACGAATGACGCTCAGCTCCACTGCAAGGTTGTCACAGAGAAAATCGACCGGAAAATTGCTATTCGCTGCGATGCCGCCCACCTTCGCAGCGGCGTGCACCACAACCTCGGGACGGTTGGCCTCGAGCCATTTCAGTGTGGCCTCTTCTTTCGTGAGGTCCAGCTCCCGCCGATCGGCCGTCAGCACGGTGCAATTCTCTGACGCAAGCCTGCGGACGACAGCCGATCCCACCATGCCGCGATGACCCGCGACAAAGACGCGTTTGCCCCTGAGGTCGAAAGTTGAAGCTCCTGTCATTGAAATCCTCTAACAGTATCCGTCTGGCCGCCAATCTTCACGAGATGCGGCTGTGGCGGTCGCCTTAAGCAATCACGCTGCCTATGCAGCCCCGCGGAACTGGTAACACAATCTTCACCACGCAACAGCCTGTTCCGGCCTAGCAAAGATACTCATGGTGAACCTGCGTTGCGCGCACAAAAGGTCAGCACACAATGAAACAAAACGAGCAAGGCAGCCGCATCAGCTGTGCGACTGCCTTGAAAGATCGACAAAACGGCAGCCGCCGCTCGGTTAGGTCTTAGTAGGCTCGGCGCAGAACGGGACCGACAGGCGCGCAGACGCGGTCCATGTACCAGCCATACGGCGTCTCGACCCGCACCAGGGGACAACGGCGCCAAGGCGCATACCGATACGGATACGGCTGTGCCCAGAAGGTAACAGGCGTCACCTGGCTCTCGCCCGCGAGCAGGGCCGCCGATGAGGGCATCTGCATCGCCGCGCTCGCCCCGCTCGCTGCGCCGAAAGTAACAGTTGCGGCCAAAAAGCCAACTCGCATCAACGTCTTAAACATCCAAAGAAGCTCCTCGCCGCTGCGGATTTGATCCTAACGCGCTTGTCAGACCCTAGCCCATCCAACGTCACGGTCCGTAAAGTCACTCCGCGACTAGCCCAAATAGTGAACCGAACTTTACCAAGGCCGCCGGCGGAAATGCAACCGACGCCGGGGCGGCAAAGGGACCTTTGGGCAATATGGCGAGCAAGTGTGGCTTCTTGGTCCTATTTTTTCCTATTTGTCCTGGCTCCACGCGCCTGGAGCCGCGAGGTCGGGTGAACGGCGATACACATCCCGCAAGAACTGGTAGCTGACCGTTTGAGCCAAAGGCACGTCTTCCTCGCCCAGCTTGGCGAAGAGAAGGATATCCCGGAGCGTCCGCCAGCGGCTTTCGTCGTAGTCGCCGATGCGACCACCCGTCGGCAATACCAGCGGGCGCTGCTGCTGCAGCTCGAATTTGAGCCGCTCGGAATTCAACCTGGCCGGATCGGCGCCGGCGAGAACGGGCACGCTCCGTGCATAGTCCGCGTAGGTGAATTGCCATCCTCGAATGAGGCCCTGAAGGACATCGGCAATCATAGATGGCTGTTCATGGACGAGACTATTGCTCGCGAAGTAGACTAGGCCAGGAACATGGATACCGTAGTCTTGCGGTTTGATGACGTTCAGCTTCACGAAGGTCGAGCTGGTAGGATCCGGCTGCTCGTCGATGGCGGCGATGATCGCATCCACCTCCCCGGACCGCAGGGCTTCGAAGCTGTCGCGGTCCGGCACCTTGGTGATCTGGCTTCGGGGAAGCCCGAGCTGCGCCATCATGGCATCGAAGACGACGTCTCCCTCACTCGCCCTGCGGTATCCGACCCGCTTTCCGACCAGATCGGCCGGCCGCCGCAAGCCGGAGCTTTCGAGCGTGAAGATCGCGACAGAGGTGTCGAGGAAGCTTGCGGCAAACGCAGTCACGGGGACGCCGCGCCAGCTCGCCAGCAGGAAGTTCTGGCCGCTCGTCACGCCGATGGCATGTTGGCGTGCAATGGTTTGGACGAAGTCAGGGTCTTCGGGCTGAGCCGACACCTCAATGCGGGAGGAGAAATATCCCTGCGTGGCTGCAGCGAGTTCGCCGGCAAACCGCGCGCCATATCGCCCATCAACGAGAAGCTTGATCGCGACGGACCTGGAAGCCGTTGGAACTGGGAGGGGGCCGGCATCGGGACGCAGAAGCAGAAGCACGAGTCCCACCAAAGCGACGGCCGCAAGGCCAATGGCGAGGTAGCGCTTCCCGCTCGACCGGGTTCGCCGCCGGGACTGGGTGCGAGGCAACGAGGACTTCCTAACGGGTTGTGAAATTTAACATATCAGTCGAGGCGAGATGAGCTACAATGCACGCTTGTGGGGTAAGGTTAATTTTTCCTTCGCCTTGTTCTAACAGCGATATTGCCCGATAGCACGGCTTGTTCGGGCTAATGAATTTTGCGTCAATGGATTTGGCAGGATGACAATTCTTTCCACTCGGCCGGTGCCCGTCGCTGATTCTGCGACGGAAATTCGTGTGGTCGAGCCGGTCACGCCTACATCCGGAGGCTTTGCGCCGAGCTGGCTGCGACCTGTGGTGGTCGAACGGCTGCTGGCGGTGGTGGATGCGGCGCTGATCGTGGTCAGCGGCATCGGTTGCGCGGTTGGCTATCACGTCGTCACCGCGGGCACGCTCGGCAAGGCCGACGTCTATGCGGCCGCCAGCGTGCTGGTGGCCATCAACTTCGTCCTGCTGACCATCGTACAGCAGGGCTATCGCCTCAAGACGGTCACCCACCTGCCCCGCACGTTCCGGATGACGCTGGCGACGTGGACCGGCCTGTTCGGGGCGCTGCTGGCGATCGCCTTCACGATGAAGGTCAGCGACGAGTTCTCGCGCGGCACCACGATCTCGTTCTACCTGGTCGGCCTTGCCGCCCTGCTCGCCTGGAAGATCGTGGCGGCGCGCTGGACCGCGCATGCCTTGCGCACCGGCGCCTTCGCCAACGGACGGGCGCTTCTGGTCGCCGAGTTCGGCCTTGCCACCTCGTCCAACGCGGTCGAGGACCTCGGCCAGCACGGCTACCGCCTGATGCGCGTGATGGAGATCCCGGCCAGGGAGCTGGCTTCGCCCCTGCTGCTGTCCTCGCTGGCGCCGCGCTTCGAGGAGCTGATCAATTACGCGCGCGAGCACCGGATCGAGCACGTCTTCCTCTTGATCAACTGGAGCCGGCAGCATGCGATCGACAGCATTCTGGACGTGCTGAAGATCCTCCCCCTCCCCGTGCATCTGGTGCCGGACCCCAATACGGCGCGCTTCCTGCGCTATCCGCTTGTCGGCACCGGCAACACCTTCACCGCCGAGCTGCGCCGCGCCCCGCTCACCTGGCGCGAACGCGCGCTCAAGCGCGCGCTTGACCTTGCCGGCGCCAGCCTTGCGCTGTTCGTGTTCGCGCCGGTGATGCTGGTGACCGCGGTGCTGATCAAGCTGACCTCGCCGGGGCCGGTGTTCTTCCGCCAGACCCGCCACGGCTTCGGCGGGCGCGCGTTCAGGATCTTCAAATTCCGCACCATGCGCGTGCTCGAGGACGGCCCGACGATTCAGCAGGCGCAGAAGAACGACCCGCGCGTCACGCCGATCGGCAAATGGCTGCGCAAGACCTCGATCGACGAGCTGCCGCAGCTCCTCAACGTGCTCAAGGGCGACATGTCGCTGGTCGGCCCGCGCCCGCACGCGGCCGCCCACAACACCGAATATGAGCAGATCATCGGCAACTACGCCTTCCGCCACCACGTCAAGCCCGGCATCACCGGCTGGGCTCAGGTCAATGGTTATCGCGGAGAAACCCGCACGCTCGACCTGATGCAGAAGCGCGTGGAGTATGATCTGTGGTATATTAACAACTGGAGCTTGTGGCTCGACGTCTCCATTATCATCAAAACTGCCTTTATCAGTTTTGGCCAAGCGCGCGCGTACTAAAGGTCACGTTCATTTGAGTCCGACTTGTCGCGCTCTTAAAGCCGATGCCCCTTTGGTGCGGCATTCGGTGCGTGCATACTGCGTACTCAGGTAGGCAAGCCAAGCTCCAGCATAGCATTTGACCTAGCGACGGCTATCAGGTGGCAGCGATCATCCCCAAGGCCTCATGTAGCGAAGAACAGGAATTCCGGCCGCGCACAGCTGCAGCGGCGAGTTCGAAAAGTCCGCATGTGCATTTTCGCTAATTAGCGTGAATCGAGGGATATCCCCGCACGCTCGGCGCTCAGGCCTATCGCGTTTCACCACGCGAACGCTGCAATCTGCAGATTGTAGCAACGCATGTGCCGCAACATTGTCGAGGAAGCAAGACAGGCGAGCCCACCGGCCAACAAAACTCACTATTTCCCATTCATTATGATTGCCTCATCTAGCGTGCTCGCTCGGCGAACACCTTGCCAGTCTGTCGAGAATGCATCGATAATTCCGCTTATCTTACCGTAGTTATTGTCAAGCACTATATGGGGTATACCGAGAAGGGAACTTACAATGTGAACGTGTAGCCGATCGGATACAATTTGGTCGTACGCCGATAGCAACGTGATTCCCCTCAAAAAGCGAAGCTCAGCTTTCCTTTTGTAAAAATCCATCATCCATTGGCGGCGCCTACCCCCTTTTACTAACTGCGGCACACCGCTAGTAATCAATGCTCGACCAATGGCTGCGGCTGTTGTCCAACGCGGCTCTTCAATCCAGTCGGCCACATCTCCATTGGGAGGTATTGAGGTTTGCTTCAGCGAGCTTGTCTGAGCTTTCTCAATGTCCGTGCGCAAGAGAAACAGTGTCCTTCCATTGGATCTGCCAACCTTGTTTACCGATCCCAACGCAAAGGCCATATCCGGACAAAGAGCGACGCGACACTGAAACTTGCGTCTTGCGAATTCCAAGCTTCTCGCATCACGAACCAAAAGTAAAAAATTTGGATGCTTCTCGAAGACCCTTGCAGCTCTGTCAGCATTCCTCTCCGACTGAAAGTTGATGGATTGCGGCAACTGAATAATGGTCTTGTCCGGGAATCGCTCAATGACGGCTTCTCGGAACTCCTGTGGATTGGGCCAGTATTTGGACCAGACGTCACCGAGGTTGCCCCCCCCCTGAAGGTAAATCGTCTGCTGTGGTCTAATCGCCTCGACGTTGACCCTCGACATCGTCGAGATAAAAGATGGAGATAGACCTCTTTTGGCCAAGAAGGCCATGCTGCCAAGCCAGATGGCAGTATCTCCAACATTCGGGTAGTCCGGAAAATCTAAGAACGCGATCGGCCCCTGGTTAACAAAAGGACTCAGAACGCGGTCCATCTCCGCGTTCATGCGCGCAATCATTTCGAGATGTGTTTCCAACGCTCACCTGCTCAACTCAGGCTTCCCAACAATCGGGTGTAAGCACGAAAAGCCTTCTGATCAAGAAGGTACAACGTTAAGATATAAACTAAAGCACCGCAAGGAATGACGATCGTGACATATATGACGTCCTGCGGGAGGTAAGATCGAAACAAGTGATTAGGCAAATAAAGAGCGGCTGCCATGACGCATGATGCCAGAAACGGCGCGCGGATTGCCTTAATGCATGTCCGAAACGAAACCGATGACGACACGCGCAATAGGTATTGTTGATAGGGCATCATCACGTAAGCGCGTGCGACGTAGGCCAGACAGACAGCAGCTACGCCAAATGGCGCTGCTGAAAGTGAAAAGAAGAATGTCGCAACAATCTGGACGATAGCCAGCCGAGACAGCTGCCGCACTGCGCCAACAGCGGTCAGCGCGTGGCCGACAAGATAGTTTAGGACCAACGGCACTCCCAAAAGCCCTAGGATCTGGACAATAACAATACTGTCGGTCCAATTGGGCCCAAAAAGAAGCGGGACGACTTCTTTCGCAGTGATTGTAAGCCCCAGTAACGATGGCAGGAGGGCGATTGCGGCGATGTTCAGGAAACGCGCGTATGCATCTTCGAACTTTGCCGGATCCCCCTTCAGCCTGGAAAAGACGGGTAGCGCGACGCCCGCGAGCGGCTGAAGAATGGCTGTACTTATTGCTTCTGTAAGTCGCCAACCAACTCGGTAGTGCGCAACAGATGCGGGTCCCCAAACCCGACCAAGAATGACCTCAGGGATTCTGAGCAAGATTAGCCACAGGAGTTGAGAGGTCATTACCCCTACGCAGAAGGGCAAGAACGGACGAAGTGCGAACCAAGAGAACCGAAACCGGGGTGCCCACCGGCTAAAGAGCCAGGAAGATACGGCGTTCGAAAGGCTCGTCATCCAGACTTGGAGGATTAAGCTCCAAATACCCAGGCCGTTATAAGCGGCCAGTACGGCGAGCCCACCACCCAATAACGTAGACACAAGAGTTCGTATAGCAACAATCTTATGACCGAACTCGCGAAGGCTTCGTGCGAGATGAATGGTCGCGAGTGCTTCCACGGGAAGCGCAATTCCCAGGCATTGCAAGGGAGCCGCCGCGCCGGGTGCATTCATCAGAACAGCATAAGCGTCTGCTGAGACCCAAATTAGCGCGGCTATCGCGACGCAAAGAACTAAGTTTGTCCAGAACAACGTGTCTAGAGCATCTTCATCCAGATCGTGTTGCTGTATCACGTAATTGTTGAAGGGAGCTGCAGTTAGCGTTGCGAGTAAGGTGAAAACGATCTGCGCCAGCGTAAATATACCGAACGCATATGGATCCAACAGCCTCGCAAGTAGAGCAAACGTGACGAAGGATGCAATCGAAGCCCAACCGGTTGCGACCGCCATCCAAAGGACAGCTCCACGGGTTCGCCGCCTGAGAGACTCCTGATCCATCAGAACTGGGGCAAACGACTGATGCGTTCATCGACGCGAGTAATATGCTTGCTGTCCACTAGTCGTCCTATCCAATTGCGAACAACTCGCCATTCACCGGAATGTAGCCCATGGGCGAGCGCAAAATTGAAGTAGCGCGCGAACATTACTATCGAGTTCCGGTTCGCTAGGACACAGCGAAAGGCCAGCTCTCTTGCTAACTCGGGAGACCAGCAAAGTCCTTCTCTGAGTGATCGAGCCATTCTATTGAATTCTGCGGAATAGTCAGACAGCCCACAGTCGAATATGTTTTCAGCGTGAGAGCAAAACGGAGCGGGATCGAAGAGCTCCACACCTTTTAGGGCCGCAAACGAGGCAGCCAAAAAGCGTGAGATACTTACTGCACAGGCATTCTGCGCATCACGCTTCAAGACGCTCTCGCTTTGGCTATGGTAGCGGTATTTTATAAGTGGCCGCTTGATGTTCGCACATGAACCGAGTTGAGCGAGCTGTCCAAAGAAAAAGTAATCCTCAGCTAGACTAAGAACCTCCAGTGATTGATCTGTCGGAAGAACTCGCAACATGTCGATGCCGTACCATCCACCGTAGCGTCTTAGCTTTAGAAGATCGATCGCTGCCGTTGGATGTGCAATGGGATTGTAGAAAAAACTCGCAGATGCGACCGCGGCCGGCGTTCCTGGCAGCCGCATGTAGCCTATTTCTTGGCCGCTCTTGTCAATGACGGTGGCCTCAGCTCCAAGTACTAGTAGATCAGATTGCCTGTCAAACGTGTCGACAACCACTTGGAAGCGGTCAGGCCGCGATATGTCATCTCCGTCCTGCCGAAGAACAAGGCGAGCATCAGCCCTTTCCAACCCGAAGTTCAATAGTCCCGCAAGCCCCCTGGCGCCGGGATTGGAAGCTACATGAACGCGACGGTCCTTCTCGGCATATCGCTGGGCGATCTCGAGGGAGCCATCGGTAGAGCCGTGATCAAGTATTGAGAGCCGCCAGTCTTGAAAGGTTTGAGCGAAAACACTGTCGATCGCTTCGGGCAAGTACGGGAGCGCGTTCTTTATCGGCAGCAAGACCTCAATGGTAGGCATTCTAGCTCTCAAGTGAATGGCTAGCGAAGCGAAACGGCTGCCCCACGACGGTGACACCCGGAGGGACGTCCTTTACCACGGCAGTTAAGGCTCCAATTCTAGAGTTGCTTCCAACTCTGACTGGGCCAATGATCTGCGCGTAAGCCCCCAATTCTACGTTGTCCCCTAGGGTAGGCGCACACTCTTGTTCACCTTTGTTTCCGATAGTAACCCCCTGCCTGAACGTACAGTTACTACCTATAGTGGCTTTCGGATGCACGAAAATTCCGCCGAAATGCCAAATGCGCAGGCCCGGGCCGATTGCGCATTCTTTCGGGATACTGATACCGGTAATGATTGCGACTAAGTGAAAGAGAAGCCAATACCAGCGTGTTTTCAACGAACGAATTCTTCCGGCCCGTTCTCGATCAATTCGCCGTCCATATCGGTAGACCCAGAGGGCCCAAAGCGAGGGTTCTCGCCAAAAAAAAGAACCATTTCCGACTCGGGCAAGATCGGCGTTCCAATCAGGATCGTTGGTCATAGAACAGTATCTTCACTCAGCATGTCTGACAAACTTGTTGCTCATCGGGAGATGAGCTAATCGCTCGTCGGCCGTTTCGAGTGTTGTCACGACACACACCCAATTCGCTTGAAAACAGTCCAGCCAGAAGTTCCGCCTGACGAGACAGATCATGTCGTTGAAGAACCCGCTCTCTTCCGTTACGTGCCATTTCTTCAAGCAGCTCACGAGGCGCATCAAGACAGCTTCGGATGGCCGTGACGATATCTGACTTGGAGCCAGCCGGGAACAACCATCCGGTCTTACCGTCCACCACCAGCTCTGGTATTCCATTAACGAATGTAGTGATTACAGGACGACCCATTGCCATTGCTTCAATCAAGGCGAGTGGGAGACCTTCCGCGAAGCTTGGAAGTACCACGGCCTGCGCACTGAAGATCTCTCTCTTGACTCTCTCGGCGCTTGCCCACCCAGTTATTTCCACGTACCTCTCCAGGTTGTAACGAGCTATCATTTCCTCGAGCTCATGGCGCAATTCTCCATCGCCAACCAGGACTACCTTGAAGTCGCGTCCGTCTCCTGCGAGATCGCGAACCGCTTCAATCAAGAGAAGCTGTCCCTTCTGCTCGCAAAGTCTGCCGACGCACACCAGCCGATTGCTGCGAGGCACCTCAAGGCGATCCCCCCCTCCGAAAGCGTCATCCACTCCACAATGCACCACTTTAACCTTAGACCAAAGCTGATGCGCGATGACGCGATAGATTTGACTGCGGCAGAAGGAAGATATCGCAACAACGAAAGCCGCGCGTTCAACTTTCTTCGCCAAATGAATTGAGTGTACCTTGTCGAATTCTTCTGGGCCATGGACGGTGAAGCTATAACTGACGTTTGCCAGGACAGCTACCAACAAGGCGACCTCCGCAGGATTCGTGCCGAAGTGAGCGTGCAAGTGCCCGATCTGATACTTCTTAAGCTGTCGCGTTATCCAACATGCCTCAGCAAGGTAAATCAGGTGCCAAATCGCCAGCCTATCCGACCCACGCATCATTTTTGCCGCCAGCCAGGCCGCCGAGATAAACTTCCGAGGCGACCGAGCAAGTATCATTGCGCACGCGCAAGCCAGACCTGTTGCTCCAGCCTTCAAAACAAAGGATGTCCTGTTAACCTCAGCCAAGTCATCAGGGTCGACCAAATGATCCTTCCATCCTCGCATTGCGAAACGTACAATGCGAAATCCGCGGCGTTCAAGCTCCAGGATCTCGCGCCTTATGAAGGTATGACTTACCTTGGGATAGTGATTCAAAATATACGCAACCGAATGATCAATTGATTGCATGGACGCTCCAAACTGAAATTGCCACACCCGCCTTGCTCATTTTGGCTTTCCGTAATCAGCTGGCAAGAACTGCATCTTGTCCCACGGGAAGCGATTCATGATTGCGTAAGCCGGCGTGTTGCCGAAAAGCTGAGGATACGGACTAGGTAGGCCGACCAGAGTGTACCGTTTCGGGTTCTCGGCACGGAGTGCAACCGAGCCACCTAGATCCCAAACCACAAACCCATATTTTTGAGCAGCTCTGGCGATCGTTCTGGCGATAGGATGAAGATTCAGTTTCTCTATGTCGAGGGCTGGATCCAGCCTAAAGCGTATCCCTTCGGGGATTGCGTTCGGCACGCCTGGTGAGCCCTTTCCGTCAGACCGGTTTGCGGGCCATGAATAAACCTTCGCTTCTGCCGCAACGAGCGCTATTCCAATCACATGATCGATTTCGCCGGCACGCAGTTCGTCAGCCAATATTTGGCCAGGTGCGAACGGTAGGCCTGTCGCAGCTGCTCCATACGGCCGCTCCCAGATTCCGGGATTACGTGAGGTATTCGGCATCCGCCCGCCCCAACACGCTTGCCATTGCCCCCCTACCTTGCGCGCCTGCCATAGCTCCCACAGCAAATCTGTATCCGGCTGATAGATTGACATCTCCGAATCTGTTCCATCGGCAGCCTCGGCATAGTTCGGGATCGGCACCGCAGCGAAGTCATTTGCGAGCTTCTTGTCATAGTAGCCACTATGCCAACAGTCGACGAGCTTCACGGTAACGTTCGGAACGTCAGCTTTTACGGTGTAAACTGGACTGCTATACCCACTGAAGTTAATGCCGATGTGCCCATAATAGGTCTTTACTTGACGAGCAAACTCCTGAGCATACTCAGCAGATTTCTGGTGCAATGGAGCGTTTCGCGGGATTGGTTGATACCAGAAACTTTGGCTGTCAAAAACAGGATATCCTGCTCTTTGGAAAGCCGAAGCAGTCGTGAATTGCGTTGAGGCTTTACCTCCAACGTCCGCCCGTTCTTCCGCAACGGATCGACCGGTTGACCCAATCGCCAAGAGGATCACGAAGGTCATCAACATTGAGAGCTGATGCCTTCGATATCCGCAGCGCTGCAAAGTCATTCGCTTAGCTTTCCCGAAGGGGAAGTCTTTATGGGTCAATTCGTGTACCACTTGCGATTCCATGCTGCGATGATGGCTGCGACTCGCCGCCATCCAGCGGACAAACGCGGACTCCCGATCATGCTTAACTCGCTTTTCAGCATGCGCCCCCGGTGACGGTCGATCCACGGATGATGCACCCGGACCTGGTGAATTACCCTATTCACTCTTGAAACACCGAAAATGCTGCGACTGAGATAGACGAGACACCTTGCACTTGGCAGGCCGCCTCTAAAGGCACGCCAAACGCATGACAGCACACGAAAGGGTGCATGGAAAAAGTTCAGCTCTCCGATTGCATACGCCGAAGCACCAACATCCGCCTTCTGAGAACATCTGCTGCTCGCTAACTCCACAAGGGGCTCCAGCAGTTCATATCCGCCTTGCTTCGATAGCCGCGTCGCGTTGTCATAATCGTGATAGTCTGACAGAACGTCTTCACAAGCGACGAAGCTTTGCCGCGCGAGCCAGGCTTCAATGACAAATTTTGTATCTTCATGCACCGCGCACGTTTCATCAAACCTGATCTGTTTTGCCAACTCCCTTTCGATCACCATTGAATTGATCTGAATGAAGTTACCCCAAAAAAGAATGAACTCATCCAGCCGCTCCTGCGCTTCCGGCATCCGAGCTGGACTTAGAACTGTAGAACAGTTCGACAATCGGCGATTTTGCCGATGAAAGATTATCGAACTCGTCGGGCAATTGCGAATTCTCTGATCCAGAACCTCCAATCGAGTCGGCAAATACACATCATCAGAGTCTAAGAACGAGATGTAGTCGCCCTTAGCCACATCAAGGCCGATATTCCTGGACCGAGCCACTCCAAAGTTTGTCGCGTTCCTGTGATACTTGATTCGTGAATCTTTGAACTCGTCGCAAACGACATTTAGTGGGTGCATCGAACCATCATCGACTATGATCAGCTCAAAGTCAGAGAATGTTTGGGCCACGCACGATCTTATCGCCTGTCTCAGCTCGCTAGATCGATCGAGACAAGGGATGATTATAGAGAATCGCAAAGTTCACTCCTACAATGCGTGACCAACGGCGATCATCAGGAAATGCTGTCAGGCAGGCGAGCCACCAAGAATCTGCGAGCTCCCTGAAATTTTGGCCTGCATTGTTCGTGCGGATCCTCCTTCAATCGAGGCATTCGATCTCTGTCGCGCCCAATAGGAGAAAATGACACCTACCCCTCCCCAAAAATAGAGATTCACCGATCCATATTCGAACATATTGTCCGAAAAGCTTTCCACCATGTAACCCAGGATCACAGACGCGATTGTTACGGCACCTCGTCGATCGTAGCGCCTGTATTCGAGGGCTAAACTCAGCAATTTTGCGAAGATGGCTAGATAACAAATCAAGCCGACGACGCCAGTTTCGTACAGGATCTGAATATAGACATTGTGCGCACCCACTCCTTTGCTTCCATAGCGATGCGTCGGATCGACGATCGGGAAGAAGGTAAGCGAGTTCGTACCGAATGATGCCAACCCCTTACCGAGAACAAATGACCCGGAGAGATCGTCGAGTGCGGACTCCCACATTACCTTCCGCCACGCGAATGAATTGATTGAATCAGACTGACTCTTAAATCCACCACGGTATTCCGTCCCTTGCTCAAGATCAGTTAGACGATCAGAAACGGCCGGTACAAAGAGCAGCAGAGGCGCTACCAACAGAATCAAAAGATATCTTCGATTGACGAATACTGCATGCACGCCGAATACGATGAAAAGGCCAACCCAGGCCGCCCGAGTCTGAGTGAGAACTAATAGCGCGCCCAATACCCCGAGATGCAGATACATAAATTTGCGTACAGCCGGCCTAAAGGAGACTGTCGATGATTCAAGAAGGAAGAATATTATCCCGGACACGAACGTGAGATAAAATGCAAAAACGTTTGGATGTAGGAAGAGGGATTTTATGCGGCCTGAGGCGTCCGGAAAGAAGAAAAACTCCAAGAACCCAAAAATCGAAGGAGCAATTGACGAATAGATCAGGGCCTTTAGAAGAGTGCCTTTACCGTGTGTGTGCTTATTCACCATAAACGGAATCGCAAATACAGCGAAATACGTGGAGAGGACCAGCAGCGCGCGTAGTCCCTCACCCTTCTCCGGCGCCCATAGGATCGATCCCGCAGCAATACCAAGAAAGGGAAGCCAAACCGCAACTAACGACGGCGGTCGCTTTCGGGACAGCAACATCAAGCTAGCGAGAGCCAGCAGACCTACGTTGAGGAAGGCACCAGCTGTCAGATTGAGGCCTCCTACCTCAATCCGAAGCGCGTCGAATACATAGTCCGCACTGGACCGCAGAAGGAAAACAACGAAAAGCGCGAGGTCCATAGGCGCTATAAGGGTTGCGAACGCAGGGGTGATTGGGCTATTGCCCTCTTCTCGATTACCCCGGTAATTCTGTGAGCTAGATCATTCCAGAACTTCTCGAAATGAAAACTACTCACATGCGCGAGGCAAAAAGTAAGGAGCACGCTAAAAGTCCGCTTAGTATAGCGAACGACAACATCCCCCTCACCCAGCCAACCTGCGTATGTCAGCGGGTGGATGACGTAAAGGGCGTATGAGGTCTTGGCGAGATAGCTTAGACTACTAGACGAGAGCAGTGTTCGCAAATGCCCCGATTCGGAGTTCATCGTGGAGTAAATCAGAGCAGCTGCGGCATAGGGTCGGGCATAGTGGAGCCAGGCCAAAGATGGGTGGCAGCTGAGAAAGAACAAGGCCACTAAGACATACCGAGCGACACTCGACCATTTTTGCGTGAACATAGCTCTGGGCAATAACGGCAATAGCACTGCGACTGCACCTCCAGCCAGAATTTCGTCGACTCGAAACCAAGTGAGAATCGAGAAACCCGCACCATTCGCTACTCTTGCAGCAGTGACCAAGATACAAGCAATTGGAACGACCACGAGCCCACGCTTGCCGAGAGCTGCGACCAGCAGGGCAATTGCAAGATAGAACTGCACCTCAACCGACAAACTCCAGAGATGATCTGCATGAGGAAGCAAATACTCTGGAGCGATGTTCGCGTAGAATAGGAGATTTGCGATCCACACCTCAGCGGTTGGCCGCTGCACCAGCATCACGACCACCAAGACGAGCCAAGCTAGAGGCAGGATACGAAGCGAACGCCGAATTGCGAAAGTTACAAGATTACCATTGCGCAGAAGCATGGATACGACAAGGAAGCCGGATAGAAAGAAGAATATGCTTAAGCCGGCCGCCGAGACCATCACGTTAAGCTTTAGCGACTTGGGTCCAAGAGGAGCCATGTGGCCGATCAGAACGAGCAGGATGCTTATGCCTCGCCAGCCATCCAAAACGGGCGAGCGAGCTTCCGCGCCTTCCTTCTCGGCATTATCTGTAGTCAGCTTTTTGCTCCCAGCTCGCATCGGGAATTATCCGCTGCGCTGCCTTGATCGCATGATCAATTCCACGAAGGCGCGAACAGCGAAGATCGGCGCAAGTATGAGGTATCTACGCCAGAGCCGCCGGGGTTCGCTCATAAGCCTATGTAACCACTCAAGCCCGTTATTCCGCATCCACGCCGGTGCTCTCTGCTTGCTTCCGGAATGAAAGTCGAAAGCAGCGCCAACACCTATAAACACGCCCCTATCAATCGCATCCATGGCCTTGGCGATCCAATATTCTTGCTTGGGGCTGGATATTCCGACCCAAATCAAATCCGCCTTGCTAGCTCGAATTACCTCGACGTCCTCTCGACAGGTCCCGATCAGATCAAAGTCAGGACCAATATCCAGCATCGGCGGACTATAGGTACCTGCAACCTTCAAGCCAGGATACTTTCGTGAAAGAGCTTGAGCCATACGCTGAGCCACGCCTGGCTTGCCTCCGTAAAAGAAATGACTTTGCCCCGATGCTATCGAGTGCCTACACACGGCATCAACGAGATCTGCACCTGCTACACGACCAATCTCATCTCCATGACCTTTAAAACGGGCTACCCAGACGAGCGGTATCCCGTCGGCAACGACGAGATCAGCACTTTCATGCAAATTGAGAAGCTCGGGTTGCCTCACGGTCAACATCAGACCTGCGACTTCGCGCACAAAAACGGAATAAGGGCCGCGATCTTTCTTTGCCCACTCCAAAATTTGCGCAGTCGCTCGGGCCAAGTCTACTAAGCTCAAAGGAACGCCAAGCACGCTTGTTCGAAAAATGCTCTGCATAGTAGCTCTTTCGGAAATCGCAAAAAAAGACTTACTGACGGATACTACGCACGAACAACAAAGCTGTGCGAACCTATTCAAAGAAGACGCAAACCCTAGATACAACGGCTCACCGTTCTCCAGCGCCGCTGCGTCGGGCAGTCGCAGAGCTTAGTAAGCTACATTTTCTTCTTCTGCGCTTGGGACCGCCAAAGCGCCTAATCGTCCCAGCCCCAATTCACTCCGATACTCCTTGATAATTCGCCCTTAACAACTTGGGATTTCGATAACACATTTTTCACCGTGCTGTAGGCAACTCTTTATTGGCAACGACATTAATTGTAAACGCCCATTACGTGCACCAAATCCAGTCACGCACTGACTAAAAATCACTCACGCGATGGCACAGCCAAATTGCTTCTTGAGCGGAAATAATGCCGTCTACTTCTCGCGTGCGGGAGCGCGACGAAGCCACCGCGATCGGCCACGAGCTCTCGCAGAGCGCAACCATCATGTCGCATTGGTCGAGTCTGCGCTGTCTGGACCACCGCCGGCGGGCCTTGACGCCTTCAGGTGTTAGACTTTAGTGCTGCAAGAGAGAATAGCGAAATCGTCCGGCGCCCGAGCTGCCAAGGATCGTATCCTCTCTGCTATATCCCATTACTGAAAATTCTTTGGCGCAGCTATCAGTGTTATAGTAGCAGACCTTCACTTTGATACGTCGGCCGCAATTGTTCTTCACACTGACGACGTGATCGAAAAGTGTCGGCATTACGGTATGTCGGCGCGCCATCGCTTCGACATCCAAACACGGTCGGTTAAGAGCATCTCGGATAATGGGGGAAGCTGATTGTTCAGCAGGTCCTTGCAACGTGGAAATCCTATTCCCACTGTTTACCTGAGCACGAGCAGAGGTAAGCAGCGCTAACTGCAGTAAGCCGATTGCGATGGCGATGTTGATCGGACCTGAATGCTTAGGAGTCACGGCCATGGCCTTTCATCAATTTCAACTCCAGGAATGCTAGCCTTCACACCGTCCAAAGCGAGCCTCTTCGCAAACGCCTGTCTTGAGATAATGTTTACCCCGACCAAGCTGGCCAGAAGCCTCTCTCTCTCGGTCCATCCGACAGTTTCAAGATTCAACGCGGCAGTGTCAGTAAATCCACTATCAACGAGACCGACGAACTCCGAAACGACGGCCTTTCTCGTATCCTCAGCTAACATTTGAAAAATACTGAGTCCCACCTTGTTACGCCGGAGAGCAACCCACCCGTCCAGAGGGGCCACACGGTACGACTGCGCGAGATACTTAATGCTGTCCGGACCGAAGCCGTGCCGGGTTTTCCCGGTCGAGTACAGCTTCAGCCAGAGGAACGGATCAGCTGGAAAAATTGAAAGCACGGCTCTCAGCGCCTCGTCGGCAACTGCCATGTCACGATCTACGTCGTAAGCGGCCTTTCGTTCATTTTCTTCAGCCATGCGAACTTGAATTGTCGCCCCATCGCGCCCAATACGAGGTGAGAGCAGAACTGGCTTTGTGTACTGATCCAATTGGACTACAACCTCGTGAAGTACTCCGGGCTTGAAGCGTTCTTCTGCTCGGATTCGTACTGCGACATCGCGAGCGACAGCTGACAATCTAAGAGAGGGCAGAACAGTCCAGACCCAAAGCACACCTAAAACCCCCAGCAGCAGCAGCAATGCGCTCACTGGTGTGTCCCGCATTCGGATCAAATTATTCCGAGTACCCATAGCGGGCGTAGTACTTTTGATAATAGTAGCGCCCCTGATAAGACACGTAGCGTGCCAACACTCTAGTGTCTGCCTTGTTTAGCACCACACCCAATAGTTTGTTTTGGATCTCTGGTGCTGTGCGCAAGTTGTGCTTGATGACGTCGAGCTTGGTCTTGCCCCACTCCACAACGTAGACAAAGGAGTCAACGAATGACGATGTGACCCGAACGTCGACAACAGGAGCCATCGGCGGCATGTCAATGACTATGTAGTCGAATTTGGAGCGCAACAGCAAAATTAAATTGAGCATCGCCTGCGATGCTAAGAGTTCATTTGTGTGCAGCAGCTTCGAGGTGGCTCCTGCCGACAAGATCGAAAGCTTTGTTTGAGAATCCTCAGTCAAAGCATCTTCCAGTTGCACTCGCTGTGCTGCCACATCGACTAGCCCCACCTGCGCGTTTGGCACTAAGGCGCGCGACAAGGACGGGTTGCGAAGGTCAGCATCTATTAGGACAACCCGAGCGCCGCCTTGAGCTATAAGTTGCGCGAGATTTGTTGAAAGTGTACTTTTTCCTTCATTAGGCAGTGTTGACGTAACCGCCAACACACGATTCTCCCGAGCAATCGAATTCAGGTCCATCGCGACCTTCAAAGAACGGACTGCCTCAGAGAAGCGCGATAATGGATTATCTACCGTGTGGCGCAAGAAATCGGGCCGCGGGGTATCGTCTTTCCTCACAATCCTATCCACGAGCGCAGTAGAGGGCGCATTCACGGCCAGCGCGGGTAGGATAGCTATGCAGTTTGTTCCTAAGCCTTGCTCAACTTGCTCGGTCGTCCTGAGGACGTTGTCAGTGAGCTCTCTTGCGGTCGCCACTCCGAAACCCAATACGATGCCGCCCAAAAGAGCCGCGGCCAAGATGATTAGCGTTCTTGGAGAACTGTTCGTCAGCGGCATAGTCGCCGCACTAATCACGCGCGCCTCCGTGATGGGGAAGGACTGTTGCTGCACGGATTCCATGTAGCGTTGGAGGAAGTTGTCATACATCGCCTGATAAGATTGTGCGTTGCTCTCGAGTTCTCGCAATTGAATCTGGGCCTGACTTGTCAACTGCGATTCTGAGACAACGTTAGCGAGACTTGACTTGATGCTTTCCTCACGGGTGAGGGCGATATCGTGCTCACTCTTGTAGGACTCCTGGATGCGCTTCAGCTCATCCACGACGTTCTTCTTGATTTCCGCCATTTGCCGCCGGAGGTTGACGGCTGCAAGGTGGTCGGCGCCGTATTTCGCGGACCAGATTGCTTCCTTAGAAGCCATGTCGACATATTGGCCCCTCAGCTTCACAATCGTATCATTCTTCAGCGCATCGGCGACAGAGGCGTCCGGAATTTCCTGCTTGACGATCTCGTTCATTCGGTCAAGCCGCGCCTTGGCTTCGGCAGTAGCCGCGCGTGCTAGCACCAGCTGACTATTTACCTCTGCAAGCTGCTGCTCGTTCATCAGTCGTCCGCCCGTATCGACGATGTTGTTCAATGTCTTAAAGTCGACCACCGCCTTTTGCGCAGCTGAAGCTTGGGTGCGCAGCTCCTTAATGCGGTCCTGCAGCCAGACGCTGGCGCGACGGGTCGCCTGGTACTTCGCTTCAAGCTGGTCAACAATATAGGCATCGGCGATCGCGTTTGCGATTCTGGCTGCCTTCGCCGGGTCGAGCGAAGTGAAGCTAATCTCCATAACGTAAGTCTGGCCAACTCGTTTGACTTTCCGGTTCTTTTCTAGTTGAACGAGCGCCTTTCGCGTGAGCGCAAATTCTGAGAGATTTGCTCCACCGCTCGAAAACAAACCTCGGAATGCAGCAACAATAGCGCCCAAAAACCCGCCACCAGGCCCGACGAATTCAGGATCTTCGGTCAAATGCAGATCCCGGATCACCGAGAGACTAATATTCTCCGACTTCAAGATCTCAACTTGAGTCTCGACGGTGGCCGAATCCACGGCAATGTCCCCAAGGACTGATTGTTGCTGGAACAGCTGCACCTTTCGGGTATCGATCACCATCGAGGCGGTGGACGTGAATTGCGGCGCGGCGGTGAAGAGATAGAGCAGCGCCAAGATCACGCAGGCTGAGACAATCGCGACAATGGCCGGAAGCTGGCGGCGAACGATTTCAATATAGGATGCGAGCGCCTGAGCCGGCGAGCCATCGGCCTCGGCGAAATCACGGTTGATCTCCGAGACCCGCTTGTTCACCTGCAACATCTAGCAATTCCTGGAAATGGATTGATTTCGTGCTCAAAGATTGGAGGCTCGCGAACCGCCCGGTCTGTTTTGAGGCAAACGCGCCGTGCAACGTCCTCTCGGTGACACAACCTAGCACACCCGATCGGCAATTGAACGTCGTTGATGCAGCGCAACTGCTTCGATCAAGAAGCATCCTTCGTGAAGCTTAACGGCGCAAAAGCGAAACAGTGCGCGCTGGCGCCGCTATCCTGCGATCATAGCAGGACCTGAAGCCCACCAAGTCAGAACGGACTGACGCTGTTTGTTGAGCTGCCGACACCACCACTCCCAGTGTTGGGTGCGGTGTTCGCGGTGGTGTTGTTACCAAAGATAGTAATGCCACCGCCGCCACCACCGATCGCGAAGCCACTCGTACCGGTCGGGCCACCTCCGCCGCTGCCGCCACCGCCCGCGCCGCCGGCCGCGGCGATCGCGACGTCGCCAGTCGCGGCCTGGTAGGCGGCGATCACGTCTGGGTTGCCGGTACCGGCGATCGCCGTTTGGATCTCATTGGCATAGGCCTGATCCTGCTGCGCGGCCATGCGGGCGACCTGGGCGAGGCCGGCGACGATCGCGCGCATCTGGTCCGGGGTGGTCGCGCGATCCTTCAGGAGCGCGATCAGGCCGGGAAGCGTGGTTGGATCGGAGGCGCCGAGGTCGCGCACGCGCGAGATCAGCTGCGGGCCGCCGGTTGGATATTGCTGCAGCAGGCTGTTGGGGGAAGCCTTGAACTCGGAGATTACGGTGGCCGGCAGCTGGCGCTGCGGCGGGTAAATGGCGGCGTTGGCGGCCGACGTGATCGTAACGGCGAGCGCCGCGGCGGCAGCCATGCGAAGCGCGTTTCTGATAACGCTCATAAAACAACCTCCAAAAAATTCAGCTGCCCCGATCTGCTTCCTCGGCCCGGGCAAAATGGCTGTGCAGTGCAAGAACCTAGCGAAAGAAAGAAGGGCTGTCCATTTATACTAAAAACTTCGTAAACGGCGCAACCGCTTCAAATCTAGACAGTTTTGTGAAGCTCGCCTTGGCCGCGCGGGGCTGTTGCTGCGGTTGCCGAGCGGCCCTCGCCTCGCGGTGCGGTGGCGACGGCATCCGTCGCGGGGCGAGCTTCCCGGCTGGAGAAGGACTGCGCCAGGCCTGCGCCGAAAAGTGCAAAGAACGGAATGCTGTAGCCGGGCACCTGCAGCGTGAAGTCCAGGCAGGAATGCAGCAGCGACAGCGTCGCGGTCGCCGCGGCGGAAAGCGGGACGATGACGTCGCGCCGCCGTCCGAATGCGCCCCTCGCCAGCACCAGCAGCATGATCGCCCAGCCGAGCGCCACCAGCAGCGCCATCGGGATGCCCACCTCGGAGGCAAGCTCCAGCGGCGTCGAATGCGCCGCATCCCAAACGCCGCGAATCGAGATGTTGGGGCTGCGGTAGGGCGGGAAGGCCCATTGGAAGGTGCCCATGCCGGTGCCGAACCACGGGTTGTCGGCGATGATCCGCAGCGTTGATTTCCAGGCCTCGATGCGGCCCTCGTCGACCAAGCCCTGGCTGTCGAAGCGGCTGGAGACGCGGCCGCCGAGCAGCTGCAACAGGCCGAGCGCGACGGCGAGCCCTGCGCCGAGCGAGATCCAGATGCCGGTGCGCGGCGGCAGGTCCTTCCTGAGGAAGAGCGTGAAGGCGACGATCATCGCCAGCAGCGACAGGCCGACGCCGGCGCGCGAGGTCGTCATGAACATCGCCATCAGGCAGATCAACAGGCAGCTAAGCTGCGGCAGGATCTCTCTCGGCGGGATCGCGCGCAGGTCGAGCGACAGGCGCCGCCATTCGATGTGCCGCTCCGGCAGGCGGCGGCGGACGTCTTCCAGGATCAGCAGCATCCAGATCACCGCGCAGGAGCCGAAATAGGCCGCCGCCGTGTTGCGGTTGATGAAGGTGCCGGTGACGCTGCCGAGATAGGCCGTCTTGTCCCGCCACAGGATCATGGTGGGCTCGATCAGGAACGAGAGCACGCCGTAAAGGGCATAAGCCGCGCCCGATATCGCAATCACCCAGAGCAGGCGGCGCGCGCGCATCCGATCGGCGCCGATCGTGATGCCGAGCACGATGGCGAGGATGTTGGCAAGCGGCGCGCCGAGCGCGAAGAACGCCTCGTTCTTGACGATCGACGCCGAGGGAGCGATCGGCACGCCGAGCAGATCCGAGGCCTGCTTCCAGATCGGCTGGAACGGCGCGAGGAAGGGATGATCGGAAAGCTGCTCGTGCAGCACGAAGGCATAGGCGGCAACGATCACGCCGATGCCCGCAAGCAGCCAAAGATGCGGCCTGCGCAGATCGCGCGTCGGCGCGAAAATGACCGCGATGCCGAGACACAGGCACCAGAACGCGATCGAAAGATCATTGGTCGAGCCGAACGGAAACGGCGCGCCGGCGGCCACGAAGAACAGGATGAAGGCAGCGGGCAGGCTCCATGACCAGCGAATCTTGGGAAGCCGAAGGCGCATCGTTATGTCTTGCGAGCTTTGCTCTTGGGCTTAGAGGAAGCAATCGATCGGATAGATCTTCAGATCCACGTTGAGGCGGCTGTTCCGGCTCTGCGCGCGGAACGCATAGAATAATCCAAAACTATCACTCCCCTGATCGAGTTTTATTCCGGGGGTTAATTCGTCGGGCGGGACCAGAACGCCGATGTGCCGGTTGATGGCGGATATCTCGATCCGCCCCTCCCCTTGCGCAAAATGCCCGCCGAGTTGGGTCACGGTAACCTTCGGCAGGCCGCGGCGCTGATGGCAGACATCCTCCTCCCACAGCTTGGTCTGCTGCACCAGTGGCTTGCCCGGGCCATCGGGCACGACGATGTCAGGGAAGGACGGGCGCAGCATCCCGAAGAACTTGCTCTCCTTGGAGTTCGCCGAGAGGCGAACCGTGAAGGACAGCTCGCCCCTGGCGCCCTTGAGGCGCGACAGGACGGGAGCATCGGGCTCGGCGGAAACCATCACGTCGATGCGATGGCGGACGCCCATTTCTGCGGCAGCGCCGAGCACCGGCCCGACCGGTGCAAGCGCGAAGGTAAGCGGGACGCGAGCCAGAAGACGGCAAAATGTTCGAAAGCGCATGAAGCCCCTTGCAAAGCCGCGGGGTGACCGATGACCGACGCGCCCGTGCCGAGTGGCGCCTTGATCCAGATCCCGGGCTTGTCGGCGCAGCAGAACCGCCTCGATTGCTAAACGAAAATGGCACCGGGACAAAGCCCCGGTGCCATCGATTTGGTCGGTCAAGTCGGCGTCTTACGGCGCCAGCTTGATGTTGTTGCGGAAGATCAGGGCGTCGTTGGCGAGATTGATGCTATCGCTGCCGGTCGCCATGATCACACGCAGGTAGTTCAGGAACTTGGCAACTTCGACGTTGCGCGAGTTCGAGACGTAGATGATGTCGCCGTTCTTCATCATGACCTTGGTGGCGAGGAAGAAGCCGCCTGGATCGCGGAAGTTCACGTTGAAGATGACCGGGATCGTCTCCGAGGTGTACTTGCTCACGTCGATGCCGAGTTGGGCCGCAACCTCGCGCGGCTCGCGGCGATAGAGATAAACGGCCGCCGGATCGGCCTGGCCGTCCAGGAGACCGCCAGCCTTGCCGACCGCTTCGCCGAGATTGATGCGCCAAGCGTCGAAGTTGAACTCGCCGCTCTGGCCGCTGGCGCCGAACGCCAGGAACTTCTGCTGCTCGCGATAGACGTAGATGCTGTCGTCGGGCCGCACATAGACGTTGTTCTCGGGCGCCATCACGAGATTCTCGAACGGCACGGTGGCCCGCCGTCCGCCACGCTCCAGCATGACCCAGGTCTCGAAGCCCTGGCCCTTGATGCCGCCGGCGCGGGTGATCGCATCGAGCACGCGATCCTTCGCGCCCGCCGCGCTCGCGGGATAACGCGCGGGCGAATTGACCTCGCCGAGCACGCTGATCAGCTGGGTGCGCTGCGAGGACATCGCCACGACCGCTTGCGGCTCGATGGCGCGGTTGCCGATCCTCTCGACGATCGCGCGCTGGATTTGGACGGCCGTCAGGCCTGCGGCCTTGATCTGACCGGCATAGGGCACGGTGATGAAGCCGTCATTGTCGACCGACTGATCCGGGATCGTCACATAGTTACCCGGGCGGACACCGGCTTCCGCCGGGATGAACAGACCGCCTGCCGCGGCTTCGAAGATGGTGACGCTAACGACGTCGCCGATGCCGAACACGATGCTGGCAGGCGGGCGGCGGTCGGTGAAGACACCGGCGAGGCCCTTGGGCTCGTGGGTGTGCAGGATCTTCACGGTCGCCGGATTGAGCGGCACCAGCTCATAGGCCGGCGCGTTTTCTGTCTGGATCTTGTTGTTGACGTCGTCCGTCAGCGGTCCCGACCCCGGATTGGTCGAACACGCCCCGAGCGCCAAAGCAGCCGCCAGCAACGCAGGCATCAACACGTAGGTCTTGGCAATAGATGACATGAATCGCGCCCGAGGGTCCCCAATTGACGTAAATTGGTACGGCCTAGGGGGTGGTGCGACAAGTGTTGCCGGTGGTTAACGGAGCGATCCGTTGGCCACTGTTGCGTGCAGGCCACTGTTTGGGGCCTGGTTTAACCCTTTGTGACCATTTGTTGTATTTCGTGTGCCCGCTTCGAGCGCAAATCGCCCTAGTCGAGGGCTCAGCGTGTCGAGCGCAAGGCTTCTTAGCCTCGCCGCCGTCTGCTAAAGCTGGGCCCGTTAAGAGCAGGAATCCCCCTTGTCTGGCCTCCTTCTGATCCCGTTATTGGCGGGTTCCCTCCTTGGCGCGGCTGATCGCTCCTGGAGTTCCGCCACCTCCTGCCCTGGCAGCGCAGCCTCCTGTCACGGCGCACCCGTTGTTGCCGTCGCCGCCCCTGCGTCCACGTCCGTCTGGAAATTCACCCGGACCCAGGGGGCCAAGGACGGCGAAAGCTTCGCGGCCATCATGAAGACCGCCGACACCACCCAATCGGACCCGGACTTCGCCGGCCTGATCGTGCGCTGCGCCCCGAAGGGCAAGGTCGATGTGCTGGTGGCCTTGATCCGGCCCTTCCCGCCCCGGAGCCGCCCCAAGGTGACCATTGCCGTAAGCGGCGGCGGCACCCTGAGCTTCGAAGGCAGCATGGCGGCCGCGGGAGCGGCCGTGCTGTTGCCCGACGAGGTCTCGGCCTTTGCTGCCGGAAAGTGGCAGACGACGGCCTCGCTGTCCGTGGTGGTCAGGGAAGGCGACAGCGAGATCAAGGGGATGGTGGCGCTCAACGGGCTGCGGGAGGCCTATCATTCGCTGCTGGCAAATTGCGGCCAATAGGCTAAATTTAGCCATACAACTTAAGGGTCTTTTTAGGCGGGGAATCTAGGGTCCGGAGCACGGAGAGTGTTTCGGATGACCGCCTTTTTGATTTTCAGCTTTCTCACAGGTGCCGTGCTGGGCCAACGCTTTCGCGTGTTCGTGCTCCTGCCGGTCACATTTGCGCTGGCGCTCACCATGCTGCCGGTCAGCATGATGACCAGCCTGGGCTTCCTTGACGGCATGAAGGCTGCGGCGTTCGCCGCCATCGCCCTCCAAGGCGGTTACCTCTTCGGCTCGGGGGCGCGCTTTGCCCTTGCCGCCGCACGCGCCACCCGCGTCTTCGGTCGGCCGGTCAAGGCCACGCGCTGATCACACAAGCCTCTGTTTGAAAACGCACCGCCCGCTTGTATGGTGACCTGACCGTTTCAGGATTCGCTTCGAGCGCGCCGTTTGTCCCTCGCTTATTTTGCCCTCATCGTCTCCATCGTTTCCGCTTCCGCTCTCGAAATCGCCGGCGCCTCATTGGGCGCGCAGCTGGGGTCGATCGCCGCAGCGCTAGGCCTGCTGGCCGCGGCCTCGAGCTCGCGCAAGGCCGACTACGAGCACTATCTTCGTGCGACCTCCTGGGGCCGCTGGATTCTGCTCGCCATTCCGCTGTGCATCGCGGCCCAGCTCGCTCCGCTTCCGCTGCGCTTTGCGCATCCGATCTGGGCCAGCGCTCACGAGGTAATCGGTGGCCTGTCGCTCGGGCCGATCACGGCCGATATCGGCTTGACGGTGAATGCGCTGCTGCTGGCGCTGGCCGCGATCTCATTGCTTGGCATCGCGATCCTGGTGGTCCGCAACCGCGGCCGTGCCGAGCTGGTTCTGTTCGTGCTGAGCGGCGTAACCGCGATCTCCGCCTTGATGTTGGACCTGCATCGGCTCTCGCCGGCGCTTGCCGGATCCGTCCCCCATGACCTCACGACGAGCCTGGCCGGGCTCGGCCTCATGCTCAATCTGGCGGTGATGCAGCTCGCCGCTGAACGGGCGGAGACGCATCATTCGATCGTTCGCTCGGTCGCGATCGGACTTTGCGGTCTGGTCGGAGCCTTGGTCAGTGCCGCCGCGATCTTTGGGCTGTCCGGGACCAACAGCGCCATCGCGGCGACCTTTGGCGTCGTGCTGATCCTGCTGATCCTCGTGATCCGCAGACTGGATCTGTCGCCATTGGCCGCGAGCGCGTTGTCGGTGGCAGCCCTGATCGGCGCGGCGATCGTGCTGACCTTCCTCTTCGAAAAGAATTCCGGACCGATCCTGCTACGGCTCGTTCCGGAGATGGGGACCGAGACCAAGGCCGCCCTCGAGCGCATGCTGGCCGATACACGCTGGTTCGGCGCCGGTGCCGGGACTTTTCCTGCGGTGGGCAGGATCTATCAGAGCGATGCCGGCGCCGTCCTGACGGCGCCCTCGGCGGCCACATCGGTGTTCGCGGGGATGGGTTGGGTCGGCTTGGTCGCCATGATCGCGGTGAGCCTGCTCGCTTTGGTCCGCCTGTTCGTCGGCGCCCTGCAGCGCGGACGCGACTCGTTCTTTCCGGCGGCGGCCGCGGCCTGCGTCCTGTTTGCGCTGGTTCAGAGCTTTGCCGGTCCCGGATTGCTGCACCCGGCAGCAATCCTTTGCCTTTCGGTGATCTTGGGACTAGGGCTATCGCAGAGCGTCAGCCAATCCGGATCACGATAGCGCGCGGGTGATCAGACCGCGCGGTCGCCGAGCGAGGCCCAGTAGTTCGGATTCTTGGGCGACTGAATGCGGACCCAGCGATAGGGCTTCTTCGACCACGGCATGATGTGGCCGGAGAGATTGTCCAGCACGAGATCGCCGGAGAAGGTGCGCACCACGACCACGAGATGATGCTCGCCCCAGCTGGTCACGACCTCGCTCAGCAGCACCGAGCGCGCCGGAAAGCCCTTGGCGATCAGATCGTGGCGTTTTGTCACGGCATAGTCGTTGCAGTCGCCGCTTGCCGGATGCAGCAGCCATTTCTCGCCGCGCAGCCCTTCCAGATTGGCCTCGGGACGGATCGCGGTGTTGACCCGCTGGTTGACCTCTTGCATTTGCGCCATGCGCTCGGCCGTCAGCTTCAGGCGGCCGCCCCGGAAGACGATCCGCTGCGGCCGCGGCCTGCACTCGTCCTTGTACTTCAGGCAGAAGAGCGTGAACGCCATCGGCGGCAGCGTCGGCTGGTCGAACTTGATGTAGTGGATGGCACCACGCAGCCCCAGGGGCGCCCCGACGAAGGCGGCTTCCGCTTTCTGCTGCACCCCCGCAGCAACGACGATGGCGGCGACGGCCGCCAGGAACTTCACAACTTTGCGCATGTCGCGCTCCCCGTTCTTGTTGGGGAGACGCTACGCGAGACCTCTTGAAATACGGCTCAAAGGCCACGCGAGGCTTTAATCAAAATGCGGCCGCGTCGGTCAGGGACAATTAAGAATACCGATGTGTGACTTGTTCTGCTAAGAGCGGTCACGACTTCCGCTCGTGACGCTGGATGCGATTCGACCGACCCGATGGGCCTTTCCTCCCGCTTTCGCAAGAAGACCAAGCCGCGGCTTCCCGACGGCGTCCGCGTCTATGCGATCGGCGACGTGCATGGCCGCGCCGACTTGCTTCAATCGCTGTTAACCGTGATCGACGCCGATCTGGCCCGCTCGGCGCCGCAACGCGCCATTCAGGTCTTTCTCGGTGACTATGTCGACCGCGGCCCGGACTCACGCGCCGTTCTTGATCTCCTGATCGAACGCTCGAAGTCGCACGAGACGGTCTGTCTGAAGGGCAATCACGAGGTCTTCCTGCTCGAGGTGCTCAAGGACCCGACCCGCCTGCAGGAGTGGCGCCACTATGGCGGCCTGCTGACGCTGGTCTCCTATGGCGTCACGCCGACGATGAACCCTTCCGCGGAGCAGCAGGTCGAACTGATCGAGGGACTGAGACGTGCGCTCCCGCCGGAGCATCTCGCCTTCCTCCAGCAATTGCCCTCGTCCTTTACCTGCGGCGACTTCTTCTTCGTCCATGCCGGCGTCAAACCGGGCGTCCCGCTCGATCGCCAGAAGGATGAGGACCTGCTCTGGATCCGCGAGGAATTCCTCGCCTCCGAGGAGCGCTTCGGCAAATATGTCGTGCACGGCCATACGCCGGTCAGCGCGCCCGATATCCGGTCGAATCGCATCAACATCGACACCGGCGCTTATGCGACCGGCAACTTGACCCTGTTGACGATCCAAGGCGATAGTCTTCTCGCAATTTGAAAGCTCAGGCCGCAACTTCGGTGATCACGCTTCGCGCCATTGGCATCTTGACCGCGATCGCGCTGGCGCTCCACGCCGGCATGACGTTCTATGGCGATCTCGTACGGCCGAACTTTCGCGCCAGCGACTTGTTCTCGGGCGAGATTCCGCCGGACAAGGCCAAGCTCGCGGCGGCAGGCAGCCTGGCATCCTTTTCGTGGGATGGCGACCTCCTGGCAAATCATGCGGCGGCAATGGCCGCCGACGTTCTGCATCGTCCGTCGGCCGAGGCAGGCGGAAGGGCCAGCGAGAACAAGACGGCCCAAGCCGCTGTCGTGGCAGCCTTGAAAGTCTCGCCGATCAGGCCGGCGCTCTGGCTCACGCTCGGCACGCTACAGGCCCAGGCCGGCGAGGCGGTCACGCCTGCGGTGAAGATGTCGTACCTGACCGGGTCGGTGCCGATCGACGTTGCCTTCTCACGCGTCCGCACCGTGACCTCGAGCGCCGCAGCAACCGACGACGAGATCAAGCTGCTGGCGCAATCCGACATCCGGTCGGCGCTGGCCAACCGCTCGCGCTACGAGCCGCTGCTGATCGCGGCCTATGTGCAGGCAACTCCGCAAGGCAAGTCGCTGCTGCTGGAGACGACGAAGGTGACCGATCCAAGATTCAACGAGATCTTGCGGCGGTACTAAATCAGCGCACCGATTTCGGATTGACCGGCACGAAGTCCTGATCGCGGCGCGGCTGATCGGATCGCCCCTGGTAGACGAACATGCCCTTCTTGGTGGCGACGATGTCGCCTCGCTGCAGGCTGTCGTCGCGAAGCAGACGTTCGGTCGCGACGAGGTCCGGATCTTCCGGAATCGGCTTGTAGAGCTCCGGATGCTCGCGCCGCTCGCGCGCAACCCCCTTGGCACGGCGCCGCGCATCCTCGATGCGCTGCCGCCATTCGTCGCGCGAGACTTCCGGCTCGCTCGGCGGAAGATAGTCGTTGATGGACGGCTCCGGCTCGGTCTGCGCACGGCACGAGAGCGGGCAGGCGTAAAGAGCCAATCCGACAGCGGCCGCCACGGCCGCCTGAACTGGCGCACGCGCCGGTCTCCGGCGGTCTGACAGGGACTTGCAGCGGACGGGTCGCACTCCGATGACTCCGATGGCGGGCCGAGCAGCAGCCGCAACTTCAGCTGATACGGCTGCCAATTGCAACATTTTCGGAAAGCAGCGGCCGTACCTTCAAAAAGCGAAAAACAACCCCATGCACAGTAGCCGGCACCAACCGAATCAATGGGTTACGAATTTCCCGAAATCCGGCTTGATCCGTCGGGCAAAACAGGGCTAGTATGGCATGATCCGGAGAGAGGCCGAGCGATGATCGACCTATCTGCGATCAACGTCGGATGAGCGCCGCAAGGACAATAGCGTCGTTCTAAGGCCTCGTTAGACCATCGCTGCTAGACTTCGGCATCTGTCGATGGAGTTGCCGAGAATGCGTGCAAGCCTGGTATCGTTGTTGCGTGTTGCCGTTGCGGCGTATGCCATGTCCGCCCTCACGGCTCACGCCAGCCCCGTCTGCATCAAGGAGCGGACACCGTTCGCTTTGTCGCAAGACACGGTGAAATGGACGATGTCGATCGCGCCTGGCGCCGACTGCATTCAGGGACTGCGTTGGTCTTACATGCAGATCTTCAACGTGTCCGTCGTGAGCGGGCCATCACGGGGACAATTGGCGGTGGTCGGGTCTGGCTTTCGCTATTCGGCAGAAAGGGAAGCGCGAGGCGCCGACAAGTTCACGCTGCTGATTTCGGGCAAGAACCGTCATGATCCCGGGACGTCGACTCTGGAGGTCGAAGTCAACCCGCAATAGGCAGGCCTACGACGCGCGAAGGGGTATCTACTTCGCCCGAAAACGCTTTAGTATCGGCGGCTCGACCCGCTGCCCCGGGTTGTATTCCCGTGATAGGGCCGGGCCCGCCCGTAAGTCGTCACGGGAGGCTCGATCCGGCTCGGGATATTCGGCGTCGCGTTGGGACGCGCGGGCTGCGACGGGTTGACGATGATCACATTGCGGTTGGGCGTCGACGGATCGCTGACGCCCTGGGCCCAGGCGCCCGCAGGCACCACAAGGGCGAGTGTGATCAAGACTATTCGTTTCATGCGATATCTCCCGAGCAAGAACGTCAGGGAGGCGAAGACCGTTCCTTCACGACGGCATCACGGTTCGTTGCGCGACCTCACCGCGGTACGGGTGACCTCAGCGAGGCACCGCGATCAGCTTGCCATTCCTCCAGACACCTTGGGCCGCCTGTCCGGTAGAACCGCTACCCACGTTCCGGACAGCCGTAGGCCGCGAGGCAGCCTGGGTGGTCTGCTTCTTTTTGTTTGTCGTCGTCACGATGCTGGAGCTAGTCGTGTTGGCCTGATCCTTGGTCCCTTGTGCAGAAGCAGACTGAACCAGAAAGGCCAAAAACATGATTGCTGTCAAAATGCCGCGCATGGTCACACACCGGAGGAAGGAGCCGGTCGAAATGTCACAGGTTTCCGCCCAAAAGCAAGCGCTACGAAACGACCGCGCAGGACCTTTGCGGCCGGAGCATCAGCGTGTTTCACCGCAACCGACGCGATCCGGGTGAAAAAGCCTAGCGAAACAGCACTATCCGGGCTAGTTGATCGCTCTTGATGACCGAGACCGGCGACACCGCAGCCAACGCCTCGCAGGCGCAAGAGATCAAGGCCGGGCTCGTCCGCCTGTTGTCAGAGCGGATCCGCGAAGTCTCCGGCGACCCCAGGCAGATGCGGGATGTCGTCTACGAGCTGGCTCGCGTCAAGCTTCTGGAACAATTCACCCACGCCGATGCGCGGGAAGCGCGAGAGCTCCAGCAAGTCCTCGAACGCGCCATTCGGGAGGTCGAACGCGCCTTTGAGCGAAGCGAGCAGTCTTCACCGACCAGGGATGCCTCGGTCCCGGTGGCGAATTCTCCACCGGCGAACGTTCCCGTCCCCCCGCCCATTCCGACGCTCGCTGCCTCGGCGTCATCAGCCATTCCGATGGCTGCCGAGACGCCGCGGCGTCCTGCCGCACCGCCAGGATCGCCCGACCAACCCAAACGGAGCGGCGCTTTCAAGTCTCTCGTTCGATTGACCGCGATCCTCCTGCTCATTGCGGGCGCCGGCACCGCGGTCGTGTATTGGCCGCGGCTGAAGGCACAACTGACGGCATCGTCGCAGATGGCGCAGCCCGAACGTTCGGCCAAGAGCCCGGAGCCTCAGCCGGCCGCGATTCCGACTCCCTCGGCCAGCGAGACCGCTGAACGAACCCCGGAGGGCGCAAAGGAGCCGGCGCCGGCGGCGCACCCCTCGATGCCCCTGCCGACGACGTTCGGCGTCTACGCCTTGAGCGAGGGCCAGCTCCACGAGCTGAAGCCGGTTCCCGGAAAAATTCCGGACCGGCGGGTCGCGATCTCGGCCGCCATCAACACGCCGAGCGCGACCACGTTGATGGACGGCGACGTCAAATTCATCGTGTTCAGGCCCGACGGGGGTATCGACGCCAGCGGGACCGAAGTTCGGGTGATCGCAAAAGTCTCGCGAGCGATGGGCGTCGATGCCAGCGGGAAAGCCACCATGGTCAGCGCCGGCGATTCCTGGGTCATCCGCAGCATGTCCTACCCCTACAAGGTAGGTCCGATCGACGACCAGGCGAGAATGCTGTTGCTGCAACCGGAGCAAGACGGCTTCACGCTCGCGCCCGGCCGCTACATCGTGGTGGTCAGGGGCATGGGCTATGACTTCACCATCGCTGGGACGATCACCGATCCCAACCAATGCGTCGAGCGCATCAATGCGGCGAACGGCGCGTTCTACTCGCCCTGCCCGCCGCCGCGGCGATAACGCAGCCTTTGTTTCCTATTTTGCCGGCTTGCTGTCCTTTGGCGCATCCGCCGGCATGTCGTCGACCTTGCCGTTGTTGGCGACGCATTTCTGGAAGTACTCGCGCTGGTCTTTGCCCGTTCCCTTGGCACTCCCCGCTGCGGGGTTGCCGATCTGCCTGGGCGGAAAGGCCTTGGCCACCGCGGCGTCACATGCCCGCGCCACTTCGGCAGTGATGGCCGACGCCGTCGCCGGCACGGCCAATGTCAAAGCGAATGCCAGCCCAACCAATGTCCGCAAATTCTTGACCGGCACGTCGTTGCTCCTTCACTCGGTGAATGCTTGCCGGACCATACCAAAAAGGAACGAGGCGCCAAACGGCAAAGCGCGCTGAATTGTGACTGCGCACTTGTTCGGACCATGCTCCAGAGCCGCGTCTCGAAGCACGGCCGCAGAGCGCGCAGAAATATCACCGCTCCTAGCTGTTCAGCTGCGGCGGCTTGAAATCCGGAAAGCGCGTGAGCATTGCCGTCTTGACGAACTTCAAGTGGGCGATGCTGCTCGCCAATTCCTTGAGCCGGCGCTGGCCGTTCGAGATGTCGGCCGCGAAGAGATCCTGATGATGATTGTCGAGCGGCTCCCGCTCGAGATATTCGTCGGTGCCGTTTCCGAAGGTGACGGAGGCACGGGCAAGCGCATCGTCGACACGCCGGTTGAGCCCGGCCTGCTCCCTCTCCGCCTCCTGCAAGGCGGTTTCGATCGCGGCCAAAACGGCACCGATCCGCCCGCGGTCGGTCTCCGCGTCACGCTCGGCCGAGCGGGCCTTGAAGGTTTTGTCCTCGCGGCGGGAGCCGAGAAGATTGTGTGCGCGCGCTCTCAGGAACAGCTGAAACATCCGGGCCATCCCACATACGAGATCCAGGCGGGTACCATCGGTCAGACGTAGTTAACAAATCCTGAATCCGGCGCCCGTGCGGTCTGGCTTTGTGCAATCCATGCCCGCCAAGCTCCCGCGTGCTTGGAATACAGCTCGTGCCAGCGGATCTCGCCGTCGGCAGCGGCTCCTTTTCGCACGCGGACCTCGGATGTAAATTGCCCTGTCTCGTTCGATGCAAGATCCAGAGCTTCGAACTCCGCCGTCTCTTCCGGAGACAGGCCGATCAGAACGCGATGCCCTTGGGCATCGACGAAGTATCTGCGCGGCGCGTTGTGCCTTTGATCAGTCATTCGCAGGGCCCTCGTTCATGATCCAAGGCCCCGGACGATCCTTCAGCCGCCGCTCAAAGCCACGAACAAACGCGATCAAAACGAGGACGCAAGTCGCGCCCAGCAAAGCAATCAAATACGCCATTCACGCCCACCTATGCGAGCCGCGACAATACAGGCGGCTAAACTCTCACCATGAATTGCTACGTTCTAGGTTGCCTTTCCAAAGCTCTCAAGCGCCGCACCACGTTAACCTAACTGCGCATGGTTATCCGACCCGGCCGCACGGCAGGATCAGTGTGCGCTCACATGGCGGTGCGCCTACGACGGATGCTCACTCTGCTTGGCGCCCATCGCCGCCGGCGTGTAGGGCGCATAGAGACGATATCGTGCCGATCGCCTGCGCGAGCGCCATGCCCGCACGCCGTAGCCGCAGCAAAAGCCAGCTGCAAAAATCGAAATCAGAACCAGAATTGCAAACATTTGGAATGTTCCCAATGATCGGAACGCTCCTCCCGGTACATTTCAACGTGATGTTCTGACGACTTCAAGATCATCGGCGCTGAAAGTTTTGTCAGAGGAAGATGAAGTTTGTGCAACGTGGTGCTTGAATTTTGGCCGTCGCGAGAACCACGAGCCCGGAGGACGACGAAATCTCGCATCGTTCGGGGGCGATATCCAGCCGGCGATGTTAACCCGTGTTCACGGCGGCAGCAGCCTCGAACGAAGCGGCTGGATGCGCTGTCATCGGGCAGAGTTGCGATCTGCACGATAGGTCTTGCGAAACGTTCTCGAACGTATGGAGCGGCCTCTCGGACGAGACCGCTGAAGAAGCATCCGTGCTTCTACGGAGCGCCATGCACCAACTTCATCGCGGTAAGGTTGAGAGGTTAGCTTAACCCGCGTTGTTTGTTGCGAACTTTCGGCGATCGCTTATCCATCTCGCACCGGGCTCCCCCAAGCCCGGCCCCACCCAAGCAAAGCCGTCGAGCGAACATGGGTCCGCTTGGCGGCTTTGTCGTTGTGTCGACGAGAGGATCATTTCGGTTATGGCGCGCAGGCCCTGGTCGTTCAAGGAAGATCGCCGGCTCATCGAGCTGGCCAAGTCTTCAACCTCGCTGGAGCAGGCAGCGAAAGCTCTCGGGCGCTCGCCCGATGCGATCAAGCGCATGGCGTTGCGGCTTGGTCTTTCCTTGAAGTCGAAGCCGGCAAAGAAGAGCTGATCTTAGAAGTGCCGGCGCTCGCCTCGGCTTCATGTACGGCCGCTGCAGTCCAACGGCCCCGCATCGATAGGGCCAGCCGCCCTTATCCCGGGGTCGTTCCGGTCCGCCATCGTCTTGGACGGTGAGGTGGATTGAGCGGGTTGCCGGCGGTGCCCCGCCAGCCGCCACACTTAATTCTGCGTCCTCTTCTGGGACCCCATCCCTGGGCTGGTTCCGTAGCTGGGCGTCCCCGTTCCCTTGAAGGCGCCGCCCATCGTGTCGGATCCGGAATTCGTGCCCGTGCCACTGCGCGTCGCGGAGGTGGATTGCGTGCCCGATGGCGTGTCTTTGGTCCCCTGCGCCGAGGCCAGAGAGCTCCCGATTGTCAACGCCATCACGAGACTTAACGTCCTGATCATACTGCTCAACTTTCCATGCTTGTTTCTGACCCCGAGCCGCCAGACCATTGGCCGGGCACTGCTCAGGTGGGGCCCTTCGGGCCGGTCTTTCCGTTAAACCCTATCTTAGCCCCCGCTGGCTAGGATCAATCTCCACGCCTTGCTTGAATTTCCGCCCCGCCCTGTTTTCGCCTGAGCCGGATGAGAGTGCTGCGACCAGACCTCCCGTTTGTGGCACTCGTGCTTGCGAGCACGATGGCGTTCGCCTTGGCGGGTCATTTCGCCGCTGGCGCCGTCATTCGCCAGCACCAGGCGCATCAGCTCAATGAGCTCACCGAGGTGGTTCTGCGCCGATCGGAGCTTGCAGTCGATTTCGCTGCGGGCAGCCTGGACGAGCTCGCGCGGCGCAATTTCGCCAGCTGCGAGCCGGCGGCGCTGCAAGCCATCCGCCTGCATGTCTACCAGCGCTCGGCGATCAAAGACGTCCGCCTCGTCAAGCCGGACGGCTCGGTGATCTGCTCGGCCTATTCCGAGACGCTCGAATTCGACAACGGATGGGTGGATCGCCGCGACATGCTGCCTTCGCGCGACAAGACGCTTTCCCTGTTTCGCGTGGAGCAGTTCGGCGGCGACGCCCTGGGCGTGCTCAGGGACGTCAATGGCAACTCCGCCCTGGTCGCCATTGTCGGTGTCAATGCCAGCCTGTTCGACATCATGCCGGCCGAGCTGCGCGCGCACAGCCAGGTGATCCTCGCCTTGAGCAATGGCGAGAAGCTCGGCGAATTCCAGACCGAGGCCGGCAAGTCTGTGCCGGCGCCGATCGGCTTCGAGCGAGCGTCCGCTCGGCTCCCGCTTCATGCCACGATCCGGCTCGAGGACGCGGTGCTGTCGAGCTGGAACAACGAGGCCTATTGGCCAACGCTTGCAGTGGCGCTCGGACTTGGCGCGATCTTCGGCATCCTGCTGGCACGCAACCGCCGCATGGAGGGGCCAGTGGCCGATCTCGACCGGGCGCTGACAGCCGGCGAATTCATGCCATATTACCAACCGATCTTCGACCTCCGGACAGGTCGGATCAAGGGCTGCGAGATTCTGGCGCGCTGGCTGCGCCGCGATGGCTCGGTGGTCCCGCCGATGAATTTCATTCCGCTCGCCGAATCCAGCGGACGCATCCAGGCGATGACCTGGCAGATCCTGGGATCGGCGCTCACCGAGCTCAGGCCATTGCTCAGGGCCGACAAGAATTTCAAGCTGTCGCTGAACGTCGTCCCCAAGCACCTCCTGAGCGCCGGCTTCGTCGAAACACTGCGTCGCACGGTTCTGACGGCACGCGTCTCCGCGCGCCAGATCGTGGTCGAGATCACCGAGCGCGACGAATTGGACGATCTCGCCCGCGCCGCGTCGGTCGTCGCCGAGCTGCGGGACCGCGGCTTCCGCGTCGCCATCGACGACGTCGGCGTCGGCCATAGCGGACTGTCGCGGCTGAAGGGCCTCGGCGCCGATACGATCAAGATCGACAAGTTCTTCGTGGACACGATCACGGTGGACGCATCGACGACCACGATCGTGGAAATGCTGGTGGCGCTTGCCAAGGACCTCAATATGAGCGTGGTCGCCGAAGGCATCGAGACCGAGGAGCAGCTCCGCGCATTGCTCGCCTCCGGCGTCGAGGAAGGCCAAGGCTATCTGGTTGCGCCGCCCCTGCCCGCCGCAAAATTCAATGAGCTCATCAAATCGCGTCGGGCTGCGCAGCCGGATGCGGCGACATCCGGTGCTAAGGCTTTGGTGGCCTGACTGGTCGGCCCCCAGAGGCTTTAACGATACTTTCTAACGATGTTTTCGGCTTTCGAACCGGAGCGGCGACCAACCTTGTATGTTGGCGCCATGCGCAGGAACCACCTCATAGCAGCCGCAAGCATCTGTCTGGCGCTGATCGCCTATGCCACGCTGGCGAAGCTGTCGGGCCGGCCTGCGCTCATGGGTCACCACGAGGCCTATTGGATCGTCGTGATCGAGCGCTTCAGCGCCTATGGCCTGCTCGGCTTCCTGCTGTCGTTCCTGCTGCCGGGACGGTTTAGCCTGGCTTGCTCGCTCGTCATCGCAGTCGCCATGGGGTTGGAGCTGATGCAAGCGTTGATACCCGATCGCGATCCAGGCTTTCTCGACGTGCTGCAGAAGGCGGCGGGCGGCACCGTGGGCGTCATGCTCGCCCAGATGATCCTGGCGTTCCTGCCCAGACCACCTGCCTGAAACGGCGAGCATGGCCTCGGCGGAGCGACCGGGCGACCCGGTCCTTACTTCATCATCTGGCCGCGTAACTCACCGCCTGGGTTGGCGGCCGTGTGAATGTTCGCGTACCATTTTCCGCCCAACAGATCCGCCGCCTGCGCCTCGGTGAGGGTTGCACTGCCTTCGATCGGGCTTTGCGCCGTCTTGAACGGCAGGGCGATGCCGGCATTCTTCCCGGCCTCGCCGGGGCCGTGAAAATGCGCCCCTATCGCCGGTCCCGTCAACCCGGTAAAGGTGACGAGGTAGGTCAGGACCTTCGTTTCGGTGTTGTAGCTCGCCTCCGCCTTGCCCGACCCGGTCGAGCTATTCGGCGGCACTTCATTGCTTCCCTTGAGCTCCGCTCGCAGCTTAACGACCTCCGCACCTGCCGTTCCGCTCGTCGCGCTGACGCCTCCGACCAGCGCCAATGCCCCCAACAGTGCCACGGACCGTCGACACACGGCTTTGCTCATGCACTTCCTCCTGCGGATTTCGTTGGTCCCGCGATGAAAACACCGAGGACTGCCGGACATTCCACCGCAGAGCTTATGCTGATTCGGGACAACGCTCGCGGGAATTAGCCATCGCAAGCGCATCACGCGCCGGCTCAGGCCGCCCCGCGCCTCGTGTGACGCTCGGAGGGAACCAGGAGCTCGGCCATCTTCCGGTGGGTGTCGTGCAGCGCTTCAATGGCGCAGTCGAGATCGAAATCCGCCTCGCGGACGGATGCAAAGAACTTGGCCGTCAGCGCCAGATCGAGCTTGACGCGCGTGGCACCGTCGCGACTCCTGCGACGATCGAGCGACAAATGGATCGCGCGGTCCCTCGCCTCCACAGCATCGCAGCCGCAAAGCGCGCCGAGCTCGTCATATGTCATCCAGATTTGAGGCATGTTCTTCCACCACGCTTGATCTATCGCAGACTAGATAGCTCTCGCTTCTGAAGGCGGAGTTTCTGCAGCGCGAATTCGAGCCAACAACGTCAACGCAATGCTAAGCGCGGCGCAGACGTGAGCCGGGTGGACTGGCGCAGCTTGTTGCCGATCCACTGTCACTTGGGCGCGCCCGTCGTGAACGGATGCCGCGGCCGTGAACGGCTGTCGAGCCTCTTGGGCAGCTTGTCGGCCTTGAGCTTCACGACCGCGCCCCGGGGGTCAGGAGCCGGCGCCTCTTCCTGGCTGTAGATCAGCGTCGCTTCGAATCTCACGTCGGGCGCTTGGCGGGCCGTTCCCGAACAGGTCGCCATCGCCCCGCTATAAACGCCGGAGAGCTCGACCTCGACCTCGTCCAGCCCGAACACGGTCGGCGGCCCGTCGGCATGTCGCCGCGTGGTCAGGACGGCCGTGAAATGCCGGTCGTTGTCGAACTGATAGGAGCCGCCATAATTGAAGAAGCTGTCGCTGCCCGAGATCCGTCCCTGGGCCAGATGCACGATGCCGGTGCCTTGCGCGTGCGCTGTTCTGAACCACGCCGCGTATTTGCCCTCTTTCAGCATGGAAACATCCACCCGTAATTTCCACGTGTATTTGCAACGAAGCTTGAGGCGCGACAATGACCGACACGACGAGCATTCCGCCACGGTTAACGCCCTGCAAAATCAATCCGTTAAATTTCTGCGGCCGCACGCGGCGGCGGCGACGTCAAAACAATTCGATGCCGTCGTCAGCCGTTTCCACGACTTCGACGCGACGCGACGGCCGTACAAGGAGCCAATGCCGCTCGAGGCCGCGCGCGGCTACCTGGTCGAGAACGCCGGGCGACAGTTCGATCCTGGCTGCGTCGAGGCTTTCCTGTTGCGCTGGGACGAGGTGGTCGAGATCGCCGGCGGTCAGCGGACAAGTCCCTTGCCGGTCGCCGCGGCCCCTCCCGCTCCCGATATAGAGCGTGCAGCAGCGAGCTCGTCAGACGCGCGCCGTCCCGCGTCCCGACCGCCTGACCCGATCGATCCGCCAACATCTTGCCGCGGCACCATTTTTCTCCGGTCGCCGGTTTGAACCTGTTCCTGCTAAAGTGGCACCAAGACCTGAGAGTGATTCTGGTCACACTTGCCCCGGCGCCCTGCTGCTAGGCATCGAACCAGGACGGGCACCAGAGCATCGTCGAATTGGATGAGAATTCCCATGAAAAGCCTGATCGGCGCCTGTGTCGGCGCATTCTGCCTTGCGGCCCCCGCTTGGGCGGAGACTCCCGCCGCGATCGTCGAGGACGTCCAGGGCAAGGTCGACGGCATCGCGTTCATGGATTACGTGGCGCCAGGCAAGATCATCAAGCTCGGGCCAAAGGCGAGCATCACGCTCAGCTACCTGAAATCCTGCCAGCGCGAGACCATCAGCGAAGGTGTCGTCCTGGTCGGCGCCGAGCAGAGCACCGTTCAGCTGGGCGAGGTCAAGCGGGAAAAGGTGCCCTGCGATACCAATGCGGCAAAACTGTCCGAGCGCGAGGCGAACCAGAGCGCCGCAACGACCTTCCGCACCATGCGCTCGGACGCCAAGGGCGGGCCCGCCAAGCTGCCGACGCTCTACGGCGTCTCGCCACTGGTGCAGGCCAAAGTCGGCAGCACGCTGGTGATCGAACGCACCGACGGCAAGGAGCCCACGATCAGCGTCCCGCTCAAGCGCGATGCCATGGTCGGCGGCAAGTTCTATGATTTTGCCAAGGCCGGAAAGACATTGACCCCGGGCGGCAGCTACCTCGCCATTCTCGGTGCCAAACGCTACACCTTCCAGATCGACGCCAGCGCCACCTCCTCGCCGACCCCGATCATCGGCCGCCTGCTGCGGCTCGAATAGGCGGACTCGAATAAGCGGAGTTGGCGACGGGGCGATGCGGCGGATCGGGGGACGGGACATCGTTGCGGCAATCCTGATCGCGCTCCTTGCGGGCGCGATCTTCACGTCCCCGCCGCTGCAGACACTGCAAGGCCTCTCGCTCGACATCCTCACCGCACTGCGTGGGAAGGTTGTCGGCGAGCGCCGCGATCCCGCGACGTCGCCGGTCGTCGTCGTGGCGATCGACGGCGAAACCTACGAGACCCCGCCCTTCAAGGGATCGCCGACGCAGACCTGGACGCGCGAGATCGGCCGGGTGCTCGGCAGTATCAGCGACGGCGGCGCCAAGGTGATAGGCTTCGACGTCATCTTCAAGAACTCGATCGAGCAATCCGAGATTCCCTTTGGCGACGCGCCGCTCGGCGCCCGGATGCGCGGATTTGACCGGGACTATCTGATCGCGCTGCGGCAGATCTCCGACAACGGCAAGCTCGTGCTCGGCGAGATCCTGAGCAACGACCATCCGGAAATGCCCTACCGTGCGCAGCGGCTGGCGGTGCGAAACAACGTCCGCGCGCTCAATGTCCACACCGACGCCGACGATGTCATCCGGCGGATGCCGCTCAGCTTCTCGATCGAGGGCAAGCCGGTGCCCACAATGGCGGCCGAGCTCGCCGCCCGCGCGCTCGGCGCGAAGGTCGAGATGGCGCCATCCGGCGCGGCTGGGCTGTCCGGCTACGCAATCCCGAGCACTGTACCGAACACGCTGACGCTCAACTTCCGCGGCCTCAGCCGCGACGTTCCGACCTTCTCCTTTGCCGATCTGCGCGCCTGCGTCGAAAAAGGCGACCGCGATTTCTTCCGGCGCGCCTTCGAGGGCAAGGTCGTGCTGCTCGGGACCGTCCTCAACTTCGAGGACCGCAAGCTCACCTCGATGCGCTTGTCCGGCGGCTATGACGGAACGCCGTCGGCGCGATGTGCCCCGCCCGCGGCTGCCGGCACCGCGCAAAAGGCCCGCAGCGACGTCGCCGGTGTGTTCGTGCACGCCGCTGCGGTCCGAAACCTGATCGAGCGCGATGCCGTGACCGAGCTCGGCTTTCCCTCGCGCACCCTTCTCACGATCGCGTTCGCGGCCGTCATCGCCTGCGCGGCCGGCGTGTTTGCGCCGAGTGGCGCCCTGATCGCCTGGCTCGGTCTCACCATCGCCTACGCGGTCGCTGCCGTCGGCGCATTCGTCCATGCCTTGGCGCTGCCGCTGACCGAGCCGGCGCTCGCCAGCCTTGCCGCGCTCGCGATCATGATCGGGTATCGCTTCGTGCTGGCCGACCGCGACGAGCGCTTCCTGCGCAAGAGCTTTGCCTTTTACCTCGCGCCCGAGGTGATCGAGACCATGGTCGCCTCCGGCAAGATGCCGGCGCTCGGCGGCGAGATGCGCAACGTCACCATGTTCTTCTCCGACCTCAGCGGTTTCTCGTCGATCGCCGAGACGATGACGCCGGTCGAGCTGGTGACGCTGATGAACGAATATCTGTCCGCCATGACCGACATCATCGAAGGTCATGGCGGTTACGTCGACAAATATATCGGCGATTCCATCGTCGCCATGTTCGGCGCCCCGGCCGACGATCCCGCCCACGCGCGCAATGCGGTGCGTGCTGCGCTGAAGTGCCACGAGACGCTGGCCGAGCTCAATGAAGGCCATCCCGCCTTCGCCGGTCACGGCCTGTCGCACCGTATCGGGCTCAACAGCGGCGAAGCCGTGGTCGGCAACATCGGCTCGCGCCGCCGCTTCAACTACACCGTGATGAGCGACACCGTGAACGTCGCCTCGCGGCTCGAAGGCGCCAACAAATATTACGGCACCGCGATCATGGCCTCGGAAACCACGATGGCGCAGACCGGCGATAGCTTCGCCTGGCGCGAGCTCGATGCGATCAGGGTGCAGGGACGCGGCGAGGCGATCAGGGTGTTCGAGCCGCTGGCGGAAACCGGCGCGGAAAGCGCCGAGCAGGCCAAGGTCGCCGCAGCCTATGCGGAAGGGCTGGCGTGCTGGCGGGCACGGGAGTTTGCCAAGGCGGCCGACGCGTTCGAGGGAGTGGCGGAAGTTGATCCGGCGTCCGCGCTGTTCGCAAAACGCGCAAATGCATTGACTGCCAATCCGCCGCCGCCGGAGTGGACGCCGGTGAACACGCTGGAAGGAAAGTAGCGACGTCAACCGCGGGCGTACTTGCCCTCTCCCCTTGTGGGAGAGGGTGGCTCGCCGCGTAGCGGCGAGACGGGTGAGGGGTCTCTCTCCGCGCGCGCTTCTCTCAATAAGCCCGCGGAGAGAGACCCCTCATCCGGCGCTTCGCGCCACCTTCTCCCACAAGGGGAGAAGGAAGAGAACGTCCGCATCGCTCGCCTCAGAATTCAGAACGGCAGCCCCGTATAATTCTCCGCAAGCAGACGCTGCGCCGTCTCGGACGAGAGCAGGTAGTCGAGCTCCGTCTGCTGCAGACGATCCTCATATTCGATCCGGTCGGGGAAGCGGTGCAGCATCATCGTCATCCACCAGGAGAAGCGTTGTGCCTTCCAGATTCGCGCAAGCGCCTTGGCGGAATAGCCCTTGAGACCGGCATCGTCGCCGCTCTGATAATGCGCGAGCAGCGCGTGATAGAGATAGTAGATGTCGGACGCCGCGCTGTTCAATCCGCGCGCGCCGGTCGGCGGCACGATGTGCGCGGCATCGCCGGCGAGGAACAGGCGGCCATAGCTCATCGGCTCGGCGACGAAGCTGCGCAAGGGCGCGATGCTCTTCTCGATCGACGGGCCGGTGATCAGACGGCCGGCGACCTCGTCCGGCAGGCGGCGCTTCAGCTCGGCCCAGAACGCGTCGTCGCTCCAGTCCTCCACCTTGTCGGTCAAAGGCACCTGGATGTAGTAGCGGCTCAGCACCTGCGAGCGCAGCGAGCACAGTGCAAAGCCGCGCTCGTGCTTCACGTAGATCAGCTCGGGTGATACCGGTTTCGTGCGCGACAGCACGCCGAGCCAGCCGAACGGATAGACCTTCTCATATTCGCGCAGCACGTCCTTCGGGATCGACTTGCGGCTGACGCCATGGAAGCCGTCGGCGCCGACGATGTAGTCGCAATCGACGCGGAGCGTCTGCCCGTTCGAGCGATACGTCACATAGGGCCGATCCGACGTCAGATCGTGCGGCGTGACGTCCTCGGCATTGTGCACGACCTTGCCGCCGATCCGGTCGCGTGCCTCGTAGAGGTCGCGCGTCAACTCGGTCTGGCCGTAGACCAGGACCGAATTGCCGCCGGAATGCTTGTGCAGGTCGATGTGGGAGAGCACGCCGTCATGGGCGATCTCGAACCCGTTGTGGATCTCGCCCTCGCGGTCCATCCGCTCGCCGCATTGCGCTTCGCGCATCAGCTTCGCAAAGCCGTGCTCGAGCACGCCGGCGCGGATCCGTGCCAGCACGTGGTCGCGGCTGTATTTCTCCAGCACGATGGTGTCGATGCCCTTGAGGTGCAGGAGCTGGGACAGCAACAGCCCGGACGGCCCGCCGCCGATGATACAGACCTGAACTTTCATTTTTGCGTCCTCCCGTCGGCATTTTTTTGCATACGTTAAGGCGCAAGCCGATGGAGGGTTTCGCCTTTGTCTTGTACTATTCGAACATGAGAAGCGCGGCCCCCGCCCCGGCCATCCGGGTCTACAATCTGTTCGGCGAGTCCGGCGATCTGCCCGATGTCGTGCATTGCGAGACGATCGCCTCGCGTTCGGTGCTGCACGACTGGACGCTGGCCGTGCACCGCCATGCCCGGCTGCACCAGGTGCTGCTGATTGAGCGCGGAGGCGGCGAGGCGACGCTCGATGGGCGCGTGGTGCCGCTGAGGCCGATGCAGATCGTCAACGTGCCGGTCGGCCACGTCCACGGCTTCCGCTTCGTGCCCGATACGCAAGGGTGGGTGTTGACCATCGCCGCGGAGATCCTCGACGAAGCGCTGCTCGCCGCCGAGGGCCTGCGCGGTGCGCTGTCGCGGTCGGCCGTGGCGCGCGGCACGCCGCAGATTCGCGCCACGATGAAGCAGATTTTCGCCGAGCACGCCGCGCGCGACTTCGGCCGTGCGCATGTGCTCCGCGCCTTGTCGTCGGCCATGATCGGGCTCGTGGCCCGCGCGCTCACGGGCGAGAGCGGCGGCAACGGCACCGCGGAAAGCGGGTTGTTCCGCCGCTTCGAGGCGCTGCTGGAGCAGCATCATCTGGAGCGCTGGAGCGTCGCCGACTATGCCGAGGCGCTGTCGGTGACACCGACGCATCTCAACCGGATCACGCGGGCGGCGACCGGCGACACCGCCTCGCATCTGATCCTCAATCGCCTGATCCGGGAGGCGCGGCGCAACCTCGTCTACACCAACCTGCCGGTCTCGACCATCGCCTACGCCCTCGGCTTCGAGGACCCCGCCTATTTCAGCCGGGTCTACGCCGCCGCCACGGGGGTCTCACCGCGCGCCTTTCGCGCCCGGCTCCATGGCGGCGAAGGCTGAACCACCGGACAAAGGATCAGGGCACGTCTGATCGACGCGCCCCGGATCCGCGATGTCTCTCGTTGCCACTTACCTTCGTATATAGCGCCCTATCCTTTGGATAGAGGCGCTTTACCTCCGTACAATTGAGCGCGGCACGCCCTCGCCCTAGCGTAACGGCATTCGGCGCCCTGGCGCTGGTGGCATGGAACCTCCCTAACCTCGGCGCAAGGCGGCCAACCCTGTCCGGTCGTCTGCGCCGCCTTTTCAGCAAAGCCATCGGCGCCTTCAGTTATTCCCGCCGATACGCCGCGCCATTTCGGCTGGACGGTCGGCTTTCGTGCCGAACCCGGGGAGTTGTGCATAATGTCTTCGCTTGGGAAGAGCGCGCTCTTTATCGACGGCTCCAATTTCCATGCCACCGCCAAGGCGCTCGGCTTCGAGATCGACTACAGACGCCTGCTCAGTGAATTTCAAAGCCGAGCTACGCTGTTACGGGCCTTCTACTACACGACCATCATCGAGGATCAGGAATATTCGTCGATCCGCCCCTTGATCGATTGGCTCGACTACAACGGCTTCACCGTCGTCACCAAACTCGCCAAGGAGTTCGTCGACCCCGCTACCGGCCGCCGCAAGGTGAAGGGCAGCATGGATGTGGACCTCGCCGTAAGCGCGATGGAGCTTGCCCAGCACGTCGATCAGATCGTGTTGTGCTCGGGCGATGGGGATTTCCGTTCGCTGGTCGAAGCCTTGCAACGCCGCGGCGTCCGCGTGACCGTCGTCTCCACACTCTCCACTCAGCCGCCCATGATCGCCGACGACCTGCGCCGGCAGGCGGACATGTTCATCGATCTGGTGGAGTTGAAGCCAAAAGTGGGGCGCGATCCACCCGATCGACCGGTATCGCGCGAAATGCGGCAGCCACCGCAATTCCTCGCGCGCGGAACCATCAGGCGCGACGACCGGGTGGAATGATCGAAGGACGCCGGCCCGACACCTCACACGTCGAAGAACACCGTCTCCTCCGGCCCCTGCAGATTGATCGTGAAGGAATACACGACCTTGCCGGCGCGCTCGCTGCGGGTTGCGATCAATGTCTTGCGGCGCACCGGCTGCTCGATCAGGTTGAGCACGGGATCGGCGGCGTTGGCCGCCTCTTCGTCCGAGAAATAGAGCCGCGTGTTGAGGCCGATATTGATGCCGCGCGCGACGATCCAGACGTTGACGTGCGGCGCGCATTTGCGCCCCGTCCTGTCGGTGATCGCACCCGGCTTGATGGTCTCGAAAGTGACGAGGCCGCTGTCGAAGTCGGAGCCGGCGCGGCCCCAGCCGCGAAACTCGTCATCCAGCACGCCGGCGGAGCGGTCGGCGGGGTGGTTGTAGCGGCCGGCCGCATTGGCCTGCCAGATCTCCAGCAGCACGTCGCGCAGCGGCGTGCCGGTGCCGTCGAGCACCTTGCCCTCCAGCGTGATGCACTCGCCCTTGGTGTTCGGCGTCACCAGGACGTTGGAGAAGTTCTTCTCGAAGATGTCGAAGCCGGCCATAGCCGGGATCAGGCCGATATGGACGTAGGGCCCGGCGGTCTGCGAGGCGGTTTCCTTGAGATAATTGAGCGGTTGCGGCATGGGCTCTAGTTCCCCGCGGTGCGATTTTCGAAATAGGTGGAGCGCTGGCCGCGCAGCACGATGTCGAAGCGGTAGGCGAGCGAGTCGAACGGCGTCGAGGCGTTGAGGTCGAGCGGCGCCACGAGGCGGTCGAGCGCGTCCTTGTCCGGGATCGTCGTCAGGATCGGGCAGACCGGGATCAGCGGATCGCCTTCGAAATACATCTGCGTGATCAGCCGCTGCGCAAAGCCCGAGCCGAACACCGAGAAGTGGATGTGGGCGGGGCGCCAGCTGTTGACGTAGTTGCGCCAGGGATAGGGGCCCGGCTTCACGGTGCGGAAGTAATAGTAGCCGGTGTCGTCGGTGAGCGCGCGGCCGCAGCCGCCGAAATTCGGATCGATCGGCGCCAGATAGGTGTCCTTCTTGTGCCGGTAGCGGCCGCCGGCATTGGCCTGCCAGAACTCGACCAGCGTGTTCGGAACGCCCCGGCCGGTCTCGTCCAGCACGCGGCCGTGGACGATGATGCGCTCGCCGACGGGATCGCCGTCCTTGGCGTAGTTGCGGATCAAATCATTGTCGAGCGGGCCGAGATCGTTGTGGCCGAACACCGGCCCCGTGATCTCCGAGATCGAGTTCTCCAAGGACAGCAGCGACTGGCGCGGCGAGCGCAGCACCGAGGACTTGTAGCCTGGCGCATGCGCCGGCGGATGCATCGCGCGGTCGCGCTGGAAGAAGCCGCCGTCGCCGAGCGGCGGCGTCAAGGGCTCGGGACGATTGAGGCGGGGATCCCGCAAGGCTGGCGCCTGGGCATTCATCGGCGTTGTCTCTCCCTGGGAGCCCGGGGTCGGGCGGCTTATCGGAAGAGCATGAGCCAGCCTATTCTCAAGATAAATAGATGAATTATAATGAATTGCATGAAGGAAATCGATCATTTGGCCCTCGACGGCCATGCCCTCGAGCTGTTCCTGGCGGTGCTGGAGGAAGGCTCGGTGACGGCGGCAGCGACGCGGCTCGGCCTCACCCAGTCTGCCGTCAGCCATGGGTTGAACAAGCTGCGGCGGATTGCCGGCGATCCGCTGTTCGCCAAGTCCGGCCGTGGCATCGTTGCGACGGCCCATGCGCAGGCACTGGCCGGCAAGGCACGCGCGCTGATCGACGAGATGCGCAGCTTCGCCGGGGGCGTCAGCTTTGAGCCGCCCCGCGCACAGCTGTCGTTGACGATCGCGGCCAACGATTTCCAGCGCGACCTGCTGCTGCCGCGGTTCTTCGATCACGTCGCCGCACAAGTGAAGGGCCTGAATTTGCGCGTGATCCCCTCGCAATCGCCCTCGCCCGCGATGCTGCGCGAAAACCGCTGCGACCTCCTGATCACGCCGCTGCCGCCGTCCGGCGTCGACATCGTGCAGAAGCGGCTGCTGAGGGATCACTACGTCTGCTACTACGATCCCAAAGCGCGCGCAGCGCCGGCCAGCCGCAGCGCTTATCTCGCGGCGCGTCACATCACCGTGGTCTATACCGACAATGAGCGGCTCGACTTCGACCGCCGGCTGGCAGCGAACGGGCTCCACCGCGACATCGCGATCTCCGTGCCGAGCTTCTCCGGCGTGCCGTCGTTCCTGCGCGGCTCACAGATGCTGGCGAGCATGCCGAGCCTGCTCGCGTCCGGCGTAATGCGTGGCTTTACGCAAACACCGATCCCGCTGGCGTCGCGCACGAAGACCCTGGCCGAGCTGCCGATGTTCATGGTCTGGCACCAGCGCTACCAGAAGGACCCGGCCCACCGCTGGGTCAGGAGCCAACTCGAGGCCGTCGCGGCGACGGCCGCCACGTTCTGACCTGCCGTTCTCATGCCCTGATAGCAGGCGCCGCGCTCCGCAAGACTGCCCTTCCCAAACCCACTGGTTGCGCAGGGGGAGCCGCGCTAAAATCCCCCCATGACAGTGACTGACATTGCGAACCGGACCTACAATCACAGCTGGCGGCTGGATCCCATTATCCGCAGCCTGCTCGATACCGACTTCTACAAACTATTGATGTTGCAGATGATTCGGGAGGATTACCCGAGTCAGAATGTGACCTTCTCGGTCATCAACCGCTCGCGCCATGTGCGCCTTGCCGAGATCATCGACGAGGGCGAGCTGCGCGCCCAGCTCGACCATGCCCGCACCATCCGCTTCACCAAGAAGGAGCTGATCTGGCTGGCCGGCAACACCTTCTACGGCAAGACCCATATGTTCTCGGCGGATTTCATCCGCTGGCTGGCGGAATTCCGCCTTCCCGAATACGAGCTGCGCAAGGTCGAGGGCCAGTACGAGCTGCATTTTCACGGGCCCTGGACCCACACCACGATGTGGGAGATTCCGGCGCTTGCGATCCTCAACGAGCTGCGTTCGCGTGCGGCCATGAAGGGCCGCGGCCGCTTCGAGCTCGACGTGCTCTACGCCCGCGCCAAGGCCAAGTTGTGGACCAAGGTCGAACGGCTGCGCCAGCTCGAGAACCTGCGGCTCTCCGACTTCGGCACGCGTCGCCGCCACGGCTTCCTCTGGCAGCGCTGGTGCGTCGAGGCGGTGAAGGAAGGCCTCGGCCCCTCCTTCATCGGCACCTCCAACGTGCTTCTCGCGATGGACAACGATCTCGAAGCCATCGGCACCAACGCGCACGAGCTGCCGATGGTGGCCGCCGCGCTCGCCAGAGACGACGAGGAATTGCGCTGGGCGCCCTACCGCATTCTCGACCAGTGGCGTCAGACTTACGGCGGCAACCTCCTGATCGCGCTGCCCGACGCCTTCGGTACCAGGACCTTCCTCCGCGATGCACCGGAATGGGTCGCCGATTGGACCGGCTTCCGCCCCGACAGCGCGCCGCCGATCCAGGCTGGGGAGGAAATCATCGCCTGGTGGCAGAAGCAGGGTCGCAACCCCAAGGACAAGCTGCTCGTCTTCTCCGACGCGATGGACGTCGGCTCGATCGAGGACACCTATCGCCACTTCGCAGGGCGCGTGCGGCTCTCCTTTGGCTGGGGCACCAACCTCACCAACGATTTCGTCGGCTGCACGCCGGACGGCTCGATCAGCCTCGATCCGATCTCGCTGGTCTGCAAGGTCTCATCAGTCGACGGCCGTCCGGCCGTCAAGCTCTCCGACAATCCGGAGAAGGCGACCGGCCTGCCCTCGGAAATCGAGCGTTATCTGCGCGTGTTCGGCGACGCCGGTCGCGTGCGCAAGCCGGTGCTGGTGTAGGACACACGTCCACGGAGAGCGTGTAGCGCCCGTCCGCCGCTACGTCGTCATTGCGAAGAGCTCTTGCGACGAAGCAATCCAGAATGAAGCCGCGGAGGCAGGCTGGATTGCTTCGCTGCGCTCGCAATGACAAGGCATTGGTTCGCGATATCGCATCAGCTCCGATTTCGCGGCATTTGAAACGATCTGCGTGCATCCACGTCACATTACCTTCACCCTCCGTCACAATCCCTCGCACTTTTCAGGTCCAGTTAAGCAACCATCTCGTCTACTTTGCGTTGCAGGCGCAACGCCCCTGCCGGGCGCGTCGATCGACTTGGGGACTGGTGTGTTTCGCAGAACAGCGGCGTCGGCGGAGGGCGGCAACCTCCTTCACGTCATCAAGCTCGTCTCGCCTTTCGTGATGGTCGTCGTGCTGCAGGCGGCGATCGCCGGATTCAGTCTCGAGGTGATGTCGTCGGTCCGCGCCTATGTCGCCGGCGAAGCACTCTGGTCGCGCTCGCAGAAGAACGCGGTCTACTTCCTCAATCTCTATCTGCATTCGGGCGAACCGAGCCAGTTCGCGCAATATCAGGCTTCACTCGCCGTCCCCATCGGCGACGAGTTCGCACGCTGGGCGCTGGAACGCGATCCGGTCGACGTCGAGGCCGCCCGCGTCGGCTTTCTCCAAGGCGGCAACCATCCCGATGACGTCCCGGGACTGATCTGGCTGTTTCGCTATTTCAATCGCGTCAGCTTCCTCCAGGACGCGATCAGGGAATGGGCCGCCACCGATCCCATGCTGCTGGAGCTCAGCGTGTTCGGCGAGGTCATCCGATCCGAGCTGAAGAAAGGTCCCATTCAGGACGACGACCGCCTGCAATTCCTGTCGTCGCGGCTATCGGAGCTCAATGCCCAGTTCACGGTGCACGCCAAGCAATTCTCCACCGTCCTCGGCGAAGGATCCCGGGCGATCAAGCTGACGCTGACGGGCATCAACATCATCACGGCTGCGGCGCTGATCCTGCTCCTGATCTGGCATACGCGGCGCCTGGTGCGGCAACGGCAGACCTTCGAAGACGCCTTGCATGCCGAGAAGGAGCGCCTGGCCTGGCAGGCATCGCATGATTGGTTGACCGGCCTCTCCAACCGCCGCGCCTTCGAGGCGCGCCTGCAAGCCGAGCTGGACAATGCCGCGGCGGGTGCGCTCGCCCTCATCCTGCTCGACCTCGACCAGTTCAAGAGCGTCAACGACAGTTGCGGCCACCTCGCCGGCGACCGCCTGCTCTGCCAGGTCTCGCGCCTGCTGCAGCAGGACCGGCATGCGCATGATCTGGTGGCCCGGCTCGGCGGCGACGAATTCGGCCTGATCCTGCCGCGATGCTCGCCCTTCGATGCCGTCGACATCGCCGAGCGTCTGCGCCGGTCGCTGGAGCTGTTCAATTTCGCCTGGGACGACCGTTGCTTTGCCGTGACCGCCAGCATCGGCGTCGCCTGCATCGCCGACGGCAACATCACGCTCGAGGATGCGATGCGACGCGCGGATGCGGCCTGCTACCGCGCCAAGGAAAAGGGCCGCAACCGCGTTCAGGTCGAGAACGGGCGATCGGACGTTGTCGTCGTTGCGCCACGCCCGCGCGAAGCGGTCGCTGCACGAGGGTAATGGCATCGTCACCGCAGGGGCAGAATTCCAAGTCCTGCGAGATGGGTGTCGACGAATTGTTCGATCTGCTGGCGCAGCATCTGCGACGGCACGGCCACCATGCGCTCCTCGAGGCCGAGCGAGATGATGCCATGCACGGCGGAAAACAGCGTGCGCGACAGCAGCGCAATCTTCACGTCGTCCGCATCCGGCAATAGCCGCACCAGGGGCGGATGCATCAGCGCGAACGCATCCATCACCATCTGGAGGATGTCGTCCGGATAGGGGCGATCGTCCTCCATCCGATGCTCGAACAGGGAACGCAGCAAATTGGCGTGCGCGGCGAAGAAGTCGAGATAAGTCTCGGCGAGCCCATAAAGCTGGCGGACCGGATCCTCGGCGGGAACAGCACGGAGCCGGGCCGTGAGCGCCTGAACCGTTTCCCGGTTCACCGTCAGAATGACCCCGTCGAAGTCGCCAAACTCGTTATAGACGCTGCCGACCGAGCAGCCGGCCGCCTCGGCAACATCCCGAACCTTCAATGATCTCAGCCCCTTAGCTGAGATGATGCCGCGGGCAATTTCGACGATCTGGAGCCGGCGCCGAAATTTTTTCTGGTCGCGCAGCGATTCTTCTTGAACATTGTTCATTTTCAAGCTACTCATGTGAACATTGTTCAATCTAACCCGGAGACCTGGAAAATGCAAACCCTTGCTGTCGATATCGCCACCACCTTCGTCGATGACGCCGCCGCCCTCGTCGCCGGCTTTGGCCGGGCCCTGCTGCGGCTGGCCATGGCCCCGGTCAATCGCATCGCCAACGCCTGCGACGTTGCCGGTGTGCTCGCCGAACGCCGGGGGACTCTTCGGATGTGGCGGGCGAGCCGTGCCCGTGCCCGTCACGAGGGCCGCCGGTTCAGCCTGCTCGGCCGCTTCTCGCCGTTTCGCCCCCTCGCCCATCTCACCTGAGGCGCGCACGCGGGTCGGCTCGAATGCAAGCGCCGGCTGCAAGGATGGACTTAACCATGTCCGGACGGGCGTGGCCGATCCGGCGGATTTCGACGATGCGGTTCAGTCTTTCCTTCATCGCCCGGCGCCATATCCGGGCGAGCGAGGCCGCTCCGCCCGGCCTCGACCGGATATTTGCGAACCTAACGATGCCGATTGGAGACCAACAGGATCGGAGGAACCGAGGGGACAGAGCAGGCCAGCAACTTCGTTGCCGCGCAATCGTTCGCCCTATGCTTCCGGTCGTGACGTTTCACAGACAACGTAACAACCTCAGTCTGCCTTGCCAAAACAGGACCAGTCATGATCAGGGAATTGATGTCGTCACGCCGCTTTGCGCCGCTGTTCTGGGCGCAATTCTTCTCGGCGCTCAATGACAACGTGCTCAAGAATGCGCTCGTCATCATCCTGCTCTACAGCGCGGCGACGAGCCACGGCGATGCGCTGGTGACGGTGGCAGGCGCAGTCTTCATCTTCCCCTACTTCATCCTGTCCGGGCTCGGCGGCCAGCTCGCCGACAAATACGTCAAATCCGTCGTCGCAAGGCGGCTCAAATTCGTCGAGATCTTTGCAGCCTGCTTCGCCGCTGCCGGCTTCTTCCTGCATTCGGTGCCGCTCTTGTTCGCAGCGCTCGCACTGTTCGGTACCATCGCCGCGCTGTTCGGCCCGGTGAAATACGCGATGCTGCCGGACCAGCTCGAGCTCGGCGAACTCGCGACCGGCAACGCGCTGGTCGAAGGCGCGACCTTCATGGCGATCCTGCTCGGCACCGTCGCCGGCGGCCAGTTCGTCGCCGGCTCCGCGCATATGGGCTGGGTCGCATCCGCCGTGGTCGTGCTAGCCGTGTTGTCCTGGGCGTTCGCGTCCCGCATTCCGCAGACGACGCCCTCCGCGCCTGAGCTGCCCGTCGACGCCAATCCCTGGACCTCGACGGTAAGCCTGCTCAGGACGCTTCGTGCCGACCATCGCCTCTGGGACGGCACCGTGATCGTCTCCTGGTTCTGGCTGGTCGGCGCCATCGTGCTGTCGCTGCTGCCGGCGCTGATCAAGGACGTCGTCGGCGGCACCGAGGGCGTCGTGACGCTGTGCCTTGCCATCTTCGCGATCGGCATCGCCATCGGCTCGCTGTTTGCCGCCAGCCTCAGCCACGTTCGCCCGAACCTCGCGCTGGTGCCGATCGGCGCCATCATCATGGGCTTTGCCGGCCTCGATCTCGCCTGGGCCATCGGCGTCACCGCAAAGGGGCACGAGATCACTGCGCTCGGCTTCGCGACTTCGTTCGGTGGCCTGCGCATGCTGGCCGACTTCGTCGCCTTCGCCTTCGGCGGCGGCCTGTTCGTCGTTCCGTCCTTTGCCGCGGTCCAGGCCTGGTCGCAACCTTCCGAGCGCGCCCGCATCATCGCCGCCGGCAACGTGCTGCAGGCCGCCTTCATGGTGGTCGGCTCGCTGTTCGTCGCGCTGTTGCAGGCGGCAGGTCTGCATATCGGCTGGATCTTCTTCGGCCTCGGCGTCGCCAGCTTCGGCGCGGTGTGGTTCGTGCTGACCAAGTGGGGCAAGGAAGGCGTGCGCGATGCTGGCGGGCTTCTGTTCCGCGCCCTGTTCCGTACCGAGGTGCGCGGCCTCGAAAACCTGCCGCCTCCCGGCACGCGCATGCTGATCGCGCCGAACCATGTCAGCCTGATCGACGGCCCGCTGCTGCACGCCGTGCTGCCGATCGACGCGAGCTTTGCGGTCGACACCGGCATCGCCAAGGCCTGGTGGGCCAAGCCGTTCCTGCGCGCCGTCAAGCACTACACGATGGACCCGAGCAAGCCGCTGGCCGCGCGCGACCTGATCAAGCTGGTGGCGGCGGGCGAGCCTGTCGTGATCTTCCCTGAGGGACGGATCACCGTCTCGGGATCGCTGATGAAGGTGTATGACGGCACCGCGATGATCGCGGACAAGGCCGACGCCGTGGTCGTGCCGGTCCGGATCGAAGGCGCGCAACGCTCCTATCTCAGCTATCTCAACTCCAGCCAGATCAAGCGGTCCTGGTTTCCGCGCGTGACGGTGACGATCCTGCCGCCGGTCAAGCTTCCGGTCGACGAAACGCTCAAGGGCAAGGCACGCCGCAACGCTGCCGGCGCCGCGCTGCAGGACGTCATGATCGACGCCCTCGTCAAAAACGCCATGCTCGATCACACGCTGTTCGAAGCCCTCGGACACGCCTATCGCGACCGCGACACCGGCAAGGTCATCATCGAGGACGCGCTCGGCACCAAGCTGACTTATCGCAAGCTGATCCTCGGCGCGCAGGTCCTGAGCCGCAAGCTCGAGAACGGCACCGCAACCGGCGAGAATGTCGGCGTGCTGCTGCCGAACTCCGCGGGCGTCGCCGTCGTCTTCATGGCGCTGCAGAACAGCGGCCGGGTGCCGGCGATGCTCAATTTCTCGGCCGGTCCGGTCAACGTGCTCGCCGCCATGAAGGCCGCGCAGGTCAAGACCGTGCTGACGTCGAAGGCCTTCATCGAGAAAGGCAAGCTCGACAAGCTGATGACTGCGATCTCCGCGGAGGCACGCGTCGTCTATCTCGAGGACGTCCGCGCCTCGATCAGCCTCGCCGACAAGATCAAGGGCCTGCTCGCCGGCACGACCCCGCGCGTGCCCCGCCAGGCCAACGATCCCGCCGTCGTGCTGTTCACGTCGGGCTCGGAAGGTACGCCCAAGGGCGTGGTGCTGTCCCACCGCAACATCCTCGCCAACGCGGCGCAGGCGCTGGCGCGGGTCGATGCCAATGCGAATGACAAGGTGTTCAATGTGCTGCCTGTGTTCCACTCGTTTGGACTCACGGGCGGAATGATGATGCCGATGCTGGCGGGCATTCCGATCTACATGTATCCCTCGCCGCTGCACTACCGGATCGTGCCCGAGCTGATCTACCAGACCGGCGCTACGATCCTGTTCGGCACGGATACGTTCCTGACCGGCTATGCGCGCTCGGCGCACGCTTACGACTTCCGCACCCTGCGCCTCGTCATCGCCGGCGCCGAGGCGGTCAAGGACCGCACGCGGCAGGTCTTCATGGAGCGCTACGGCATTCGCATCCTCGAAGGCTATGGCGTCACCGAGACGGCGCCGGTGCTGGCGATGAACACGCCGATGGCCAACCGCCCCGGCACCGTCGGCCGTCTCTCGCCGCTGATGGAAAGCCGCCTCGATCCGGTCCCCGGCATCGAGGAAGGAGGACGCCTCTCGGTGCGCGGCCCGAACGTGATGCTCGGCTACCTCAGGGCCGAAAAGCCCGGCGTGCTCGAAAAGCTCCCCGACGGCTGGCACGACACCGGCGACATCGTTTCGATCGACGCGGCCGGCTTCATCACCATCAAGGGCCGCGCCAAGCGCTTTGCCAAGATCGCGGGCGAAATGGTCTCGCTGTCCGCGGTCGAAGCCATCGCGGCGTCGCTATGGCCGCAGGCGGCATCCGTCGCCGTGTCGATCCCCGACCAGCGCAAGGGCGAGCGCATCGTGCTGCTGACGACCGAGAAGAACGCCGAGCGCAGCGCGATGCAGGCCCAGGCCAAGGCGATCGGCGCCTCCGAGCTGACCGTGCCCGCTGCGATCATGGTGGTCGACAAGGTGCCGTTGCTCGGCACCGGCAAGACCGACTATGTCACGGCCACGACGATGGCCCGCGAGCAGGGATCCCCGCCCGAGCGCGAGGTCGCGTAAGAGGTTGCGAGACGGGCGGCGCGGGGTCACGCCGCCGTCCGCCGCTCCTGCGCGTAGCGCACCAGCGCGGCAAAGCGATAGATGCCGTGCATGAACTTGCCGTAGGGCATAGTGATGAACAATGCGAACACCGCGCCGAGATGCAGCGCCAGCAACGGTCCCATCGCGGCAGTCTCGCGCAGCACCAGCAGCAGCATTCCGGTGAGGCCGGTCAGGAACAGCATGGCGATGAAACCGACGTCCATGCCGTAGCTGTATTCGTCGAGCAGCGCGGGATCGCTCCGCATCTTGGCCGCGAACAGGCCGATGGGCCCGACGATCAGGCCGATGCCGCCGAGCGTGCCGAGCACCACGGGCAGGTCCCACCACGGATACGGCGCCTCGCGGCCGAGCAGATAGTGATAGAGCGTCGCGACCGACGTCGCTGCGAAGCACAGGATGAAGCCGTAGAAAGTCAGGTGATGATAGAGCTTGCGCCGGTCGGTCGGCTTGTCGTCTTCGTTGTAGCAGCCGACGCCGCCGCCATGGAGATAGCGCAGCTCACCGGCGTCGCGGATCGCCTGAAAGATCGATCCGCCGTCGGCGCGGTTGCCGATCGGTGTGCCGATGTCGCGCCAGAAGGCACGCACGCTCATGACGAGTGCGAGGATCGCGTAGAGGAATGCGGCGCCAAACAGCGCGACCATCGCGTTGTGCGGCATCAGCTTGTAGAAGGCGCCGGGCCCGGTGTGCACGCCGAACAGCACGCCGCGGTCATTCAAGGCGGCAAAGCCGAGAATGAAGATCGCCATGCTGAGCGCGGCGGTGATGCTGATGACGAGGCCGTTGCGCGCGAAGGCGCCGGAGAGCGGCCGCGGCCAGGCATAGGCCGCATAGGACTCCGCGCGCGCAACCGCCAACGTCTTCGGGACGTTGACGTTGAATTCGTGCGGCGGCGCGAACTGGCAGTCGACGTAGCAGGCGCCGCAGGAATGGCAGAGATTGGCGAGATAGTTGAGATCGCCGTCGGAGAAGGCGCGCCGCATCTCCATGGCCGGAAACACCGCGCACAGGCCCTCGCAATAGCGGCAGGAATTGCAGACCGTCATCAGACGGTCGGCTTCGTCGAGAATTCTAGTTCCGTGCATGTTTCGCCGCTTCCCGTCCTGCGATCCGCCCGAACACGCTGCCGATGGTCATGCCCATGCCGGCCGCATAGCCCTTGCCAAGCACATTGCCGGCCATGATCTCGCCGGCGGCGAACATGTTGGCGGAGGGCTTGCCGTCCTTCATCAGCATTCGCGCCTCTTTGTTCACGCGCGTGCCGAGATAGGTGAAGGTGATGCCGGGCCGCACCGGATAAGCGAGAAAAGGCGGCGTCTCGATCCGGCGCGCCCAATGCGTCTTGGGCGGCGTGATGCCTTCCGTCACGCAATCATCCAGAATGGTGTGGTCGAAGGTCCCGGGCCGCACTGCCGCGTTGAACTCGGTCATAGTCTTCTCCAACACGACCGGATCGAGCGCGAGCTTGCCGGCGAGTTCGGCGATCGTCTGCCCGGCGATCGGCGGAAACAACGTCGGCATGAAGCTGGTGACCACGGTGGAGTCGAAGATGATGTAGGCGATCTGGTCGGGCTGCGCCGCGACCAGCCGGCCCCAGATCGCGTACCGCTTCGGCCAGAGGTCCTCGCCCTCGTCGTAGAAGCGCTGGGCATGCTTGTTGACGACGATGCCGAACACCACGGAGTCGTGCCGCGTGATGATGCCGCCGTCGAATTTCGGCGCGCGGGCATCGATCGCGACCGCATGACACTGCGTGGGATCGCCGACCTCCTGCACGCCCTTGTCGAGCAGCATCTTCAGGATCGAGCCGCGGTTATAGGGCGTGCCGCGGATCAGGAAGTTGTCGGCGGCCTCGCCCCAATATTGCTTCAGCCATTCGATGTTGGCCTCGAACCCGCCGGCGGCGGCGACCAGTGATGTCGCGCGGATCTCGGTCTCGCCCTTGATCGGCCGCTGGAGGCGCGCGGCGAGGAACATGCCGTCCTCGATCACGAGATCGACGACTTCGGCGTCGTATTCGACGTCGACACCGAGCCGCTCCGCGGTGAGATAAAGCGCGTTCAGCATCGCCCGCCCGCCGCCCAGGAAGAAGGAGTTGGTGCGGCCGAGGCTCAGCGTGCCGCCGAGCGAGGGCTGCCAGCGCACACCCTGCTCCACGATCCAGTTCAGGATGTCCTTGGATTCGCGGATCATATGTCGGGCGAGCACCTCGTCGGTCTGCCCGCCGGTGACGCGCAGCAGATCCTCCCAGAATTCCTCCTCGGTGTAGGGGCCGGTCAGGATTTCGGTCGCCGCATCATGGGCGCAGCGCATGTTGCGGGTGTGGCGGGTGTTGCCGCCGCGATAGAATTTCGGCGCGCCTTCGAGCACGAGCACCGAGGCCCCGCCGCCCCGCGCGCTGATCGCCGCGCACAGGGCCGCATTGCCGCCGCCGATCACCAGCACGTCGTATTTGCTGCTCATACCGTCCGCCCGACGGCACGCGAGATTGGAGAAATTCTGTCCGTCAGTGGCATGCTCGACCTTCCAGCGTTGCGCATCTTGTCGACAACTAGCGCCTCGCCCTGCGCGCTGGACGCGCGTCTTCAGCCGAAGCCGATAAGGCATTGTCGAGGATCTCGGTCGGACCGCCCAGCGTGCGCGTCAGGCGGATGGCTGCCTTCAGCAACAGCGACGCCATCGTCTTGATATTGTCTCTCGTGAAGCGCGGCTTCGGCCCCGAGAGCGACAAGGCGCCGACGCACTTGCCGCCGGACCCGAACACGGGGCAGGCCAGCCCGGCACAATCCGGATCGCGCTCCCCGAACGACACTGCGATGCAGCCCTCGCGAATCGCGTCATAGGTCGCGCCTTTCTCACCGTCGAAGGCGAGAATAACCCGGCCCGCCGCCCCGCGCTCCAGCGGCAGCAGCATGCCGGCCTCGACGCGGTCGAGCGTCGAGTGTTGGGAATCGACGCGGAACACGCAGAGCCGGCGCTTGGCATCATGCCGCACGTGGTACGACGGACTTTCGGTGCCGTCGGCCACGAGCTGGCGCAGCAGCGGCATCACCCGATCATGCAGATTGTTGTTGCGCTGGTACACCGCACCCAGCCGGAACGGCGTCGGCCCGAGATGGTAGCGGCCGTCGGCGAGTTGCACGAGGTAGCCGAATTCCTGAAGCGAGGCCATCAGCCGCAACAGCGTGCTTTTGTACATCTTGGTGCGCTTGGCAAGCTCCGCCAGCGTCATCGGCTCCGGGGCATCCTCGAACGCGGCAAGGATCGTCAGAGCGCGGTCGACGGCGGCGACACCGGGCGAAGGCATGGCGTTTCCTATTGGGGGAATCCGGAGGGATCGATGAGCTTAGCGATGACGGGAAAGTAAGCATCCCCCATCCCCTTGTCGATCGTCTCCTGGAAGATGGTGCGCATAAGCGCGGCACCGCGCAGGTTGAGCCCAGCCTGCGCGCCGAGCTCCAGCGCATAGGAGAGGTCCTTCATTGCATATTCAGTGGAGAACGCCCGCAGCGGAAACTCCCCGGCGACGATCGCCTTCATGCCGTGATTGCGCAGGGCAAAACTGTCCGCCGACCCCTTGGACAACGTCTCCAGCAGCAGCTTCGGCTCGACGCCGCTGTGCTTGGCAAGCGCGACGGCCTCCGCCAGCGCATTCACCGTCTCGAACAGCACCATGTTGTTGAGGATCTTCGTCACTTGGCCTGCGCCGGTTCCGCCACAGAGAGTGACGTCGGTCGCAAAATGCCGGATCAGCGGCTCGACCGCGGCGAACTGCTCGGCTGTCGCGCCGACCATAACGCTGAGCGTGCCGTCCTGGGCTGCCTGGCGGGTGCGCGCGATCGGCGCATCGATCCAGAGCGCGCCCTTCTCCGCGAGCTGCTTCGCGAATGAACGGGTCAGGCCGACGTCGGACGTGCCGAGATCGATCACAGTCTGGTCGCGCTTGACCGCCGGCAGGATGCTCTCGAAGACCGACATGACGTGCTTGGCGCTGGGCAGGCACAGGAAGACCGTCTGTGCGCCGGCGACGACATCCCCGATCGACGTCGTCGCCGTCGCTCCGTCAGCTGCGACCCGAGCCAACGGCTCCGCAGCAAGGTCGAAGGCAAGCACCGGCCGGCCGCTCTTGCGCAACAGGTTGCGGCAGATCGGCTCGCCCATGACGCCAAGACCGATGAACCCAATCGAACCAGACATTCCTTAACTCTCCCTCGAAGTCGTGTGGCCGGACGGACGCCGCTCCCGCCCGGCCGGCGCAGTTACTTTACCAGCGGGCAGCCGCCTTCGCTCAACGGCCGGAATACCTCGTCGCCCGGCTTGGAGCCGACGATCCGGTAATAGTCGAACTTGTACTTGGACTCCTCCGGCTTCTTCACTTGCACGAGATACATCGTGTGCAGCACGCGCCCGTCGGGGCGGACCGCAACGTCCTTGTTGTACATGTCGTTGACCTTCAGCTCGTGCATCTTGGCGGCAACGACCGTTGCATCGGTGGTGCCCGCTGCCTTGACGGCGGCGAGGTAATGTCGGACGCCGCTGTAGACGCCTGCCTGCACCATGCTCGCGACCTTGCCGTCCATCAGCGTCGAGTAGCGCTTCGACCAGGCCCGGGTCTGCTCGTTGAGGTCCCAGTAGAACGAGGTCGTCACCTGCAAACCCTGCGTGACCTTCAGGCCAAGCGAGTTCACATCCGTGATGAAGACCAGGAGGCCGGCGAGCTTCTGGCCGCCCTCGACGATGCCGAACTCACCAGCCTGCTTGATCGCGGTCTGCACGTCCGCGCCCGACGTCGCGAGGCCAACGACGTCGGCCTTGGATCCCTGCGCCTGCAGCAGAAAGGACGCAAAATCCGCAGTGCCGAGCGGATGCGCGGCCGAGCCGATCACTTTGCCGCCGGCGACGTCGATGAACTTCGTGGCATCGCGCTGAAGCGCGTGACCGAAGGCGTAGTCGGCTGTCACGAAGTACCAGGTCTTGCCGCCAGCCCGCGTGATCGCGTCGCTGGTCAGCTTCGACAGCGCGTAGGTGTCGTAGTTGAAGTGGAAGCTGATCGGCGAGCAGGACTTTCCCGTGAAATCGGACGAGCCCGGACCCGAGATGACGAAGATCTTGTTCTTCTGCTTGGCGACTTCCAGGATGGCAAAGCCGGCCGAGGAGGCTGCGCCGTCCGCGATCATGTCGACGCCCTCATTGTCGAACCATTTGCGCGCAGTTGCCGATGCGATGTCCGGCTTGTTCTGATGGTCGGCCGAAATGATCTCGATCTTCTTGCCGAGGAGTTCGTTGCCGAAATCCTCCGCGGCGAGCCTTGCGGCGGCGACCGAGCCCCGCCCTCCATTGTCGGCGAACACACCGGACTGGTCGTTGAGAACGCCGATCCTGATGACATCGTCGGCCGCGACCGCGGCACTCGTCTGCGCGGCCAGAGCGACCGCAATCATCCAACGCAACTTCATAACATACGCCTCCCGTTTACGACTTTTGCTTATCGAGGATGTTTTGCAGCACCGGCGCGATGTAGCGGCGGAACTGGCCTGGGTTTTCACTCATCGGAAAATGGCCAAGCCGCTCCATGACGGTGGCCTTCGCACCGGGAATCCCGGCGGCGGTCCGCAGCGTGTCCTCCGGCGTGCAGGAGAAATCGTACTCGCCGGTCAGCAGATAGAGCGGGCACTGGTTGACGTCGATGTTGCCGGTGCGACCACGCAGATCGCCATCGACGCGATAGAAATAAAGATCGCCCTTGAAGATGCCGGGTCCGCCCTGCTTGTAGCCCCACAGTGTCTCGTTGCGCGCACCCTCAGGACCGCCAGGCGCGATCAATCCCGATACCAGCGCGGCGCAGACCTCGCCGCCATGAACATCGGGCCGGTTCAGCCAGGTCGTTTCGTACCAGGGCTGCTGGAAGTCGGCGGCCTCAAGGCCGATCAGAGCGCGAAACTCGTGAGCATGCGCAATGGCGAGATTGAGCACGATGCGGCCACCGATCGAGCAACCCATCACCACCGGCCGCTCCAGCCCAAGCGCGCTGCAGAAGGCGCGGATCGTCGCCGTGTAGCTCGCGGTGGTCAGCCGGTATTCGCTGCCATATCGGCTGTCCGGGGGATTGGACTTACCATGCCAGGGCATGTCGAAGGTGATGACTCGGAAATGCCTCGTGAACTCGTCGTCCACGAGCAGATGACGCCACTGCCGCGCGTCGGAGCCGGCGGTGTGGAGGCAAACCAGGGGAATGCCGCTGCCGTTCTCCTCGAAATAGATCCTGTTGACCTCGCCATCGATCTCGACGTGCACGTAGCGCCCGACAATCGGCTCGATGAAGCCGTTCATGACGCGCCTCCGAACCCGCTGCGCCGCGGTAGCGCCAGAAGATCCTTGAAATACTGAAGGTACGCTATGAATGGATGCAGATCGCCTTCGAGCGTCGCCTGCCCGCGCTTGGTCAGCGCCAGCAGATCGTGCCATCCCGCCGGCGGCATTCGTTGCCAATATGCGGCGAACGCGGCGGGCGTCGCGCGATAGGAGAAGCGCCAGGAACGCATCAGCACTGGCGCCGGCGCCATGTCGACGATCCGACCGGCCCGAATGGCGAGGTGGAATGGCTGCGTGCTCGGCCCGAGCAGGCAATCCACATCGAGCCAGCGACCACGGGCAGTGAGGGCCTCGTCGCGGATCAGCAAATCGGGAATCGCCTTGAAGGCTTCGATGACGGCATCGGGCGTGAATGGCACCGGTGAGCCGTCGTCCTGCCGGACGCGTTCGAATTCCATTGTCTCGTCCCTCAATTGCGTTCGTTCTATTGTACAGAACGATATTCTATTTCTATTCCAGTTTCTATACAGGGCTTGTGAGCGAACTCAAGTGCGCAGGAGCCGTGGGGCCGCGCGCCGTGGCGGAAGCAGGCCGACCGCGCGAGAGAGACCGCTTGATTTCAAGCTTCGAAGACGCGCGCGACCAGCCAATAGCCGCCGAGCAGGCCGATCATGGCAGAGAACGTGTAAACCAGCCCCGCCGCCCTCACCGGTTCGGACCGGTCCCCTCCGCTCCATCGATCGGCGAGACGGAGGGTCGGCAACGCGACCGCAACGATCGCGACCTGCCCGATCTCGACGCCGATGTTGAAAGCGGCAAGCGCCGGCACGGCTGTGTTTGGCGGTAACCCGATGTCACGCAGCACCCCCGCGAAGCCGAAGCCGTGGATCAAGCCGAACAGAAAAGCCACGCGCCAGCGCCTGTCGACGTCGCGCGAGAAGAAGTTCTCCACAGCCACGAAGACGATCGAGGCCGCAATTGCAGGCTCCACGATGCTGCTCGGAATCACGAGAACATCGAGCGCGGCCAGCGACAAGGTGATTGAATGGGCAATGGTGAAGGCCGTCACGATTTTGACGACGGGCATGAGCCGTCGCGCCCACAGCACCACCGCGATCAGGAATGCGATGTGATCGTAACCGAGGAAGATGTGCTCGATGCCGGTGATGACATAGCGCTGCATCGTCGACCACAGCGACGGCGGCGCGGTTGAAAGCGTGACCGTCGTGTTGCCGGCGTCGAGCAAGGCCTGCGTTTCCGACCGCCCCTGCGCAATCAGCACGACTTGTCGAGCAGCCTTGTCCTTCTCGGTCAGCACGGTGGAACGATAGATGAGATCGCCGGCGGCGTCGGCGCAGGCAAAGCTGTTGCGATAGACGATGCCGTCGCCGTCGGCCAAGATCGCGGCATCTCCGGCAACACAGGCCTTGGCACCACCTGTGACAGCCAGATGCGTGCCCATATAGGCAAGGATCGCGGGCTTGGCCGCGTCGACCGCGACAGGATCGACCGCGTCCCGTCTCGGATCATAGATCTTCGTACCGATCAGGCGATCGACATCGCTGCCCTTCAACCCGAGCTCGACGCTCACCGAGCGATCAGGGCTCAGCCCCACGCGCGCGGTGACGAGATTGACCTCATGTGCCTCTGCCGGAAAAGCGATGCCGAGCAGCACCCAGAACCCCGCCAGAAGCAGCCGCCTCATGATCCCGCTCCATCGCGCTCACGCCAGCACATCCGCCACCACGGCCTTCAGGACGTCCCGCGCATCGGCCGGCTTCAGCCGGACCTGCAAGCCGCGCTGGCCTCCATTGAGATAGACGAGATCATGCGCAAGCGCGCTCTGCTCGATCACGGTGCGCACAGGCTTGCGCTGCCCGAACGGGCTGATGCCGCCGACCTTGTAGCCGGTGACGCGCTCGGCCTCGGGCGGCTTCATCATCTGCGCCGACTTGCCGCTCGCCGCCGCCGCCAGCTTCTTCATCGAGACCTCCTGGTCGGACGGCACGACCACGCACACCGGCTTGCCGTCGACCAGCGCCATCAGCGTCTTCAGGACGCGCGCCGGCTCCTCGCCGAGCGCGGCCGCCGCCTGCAGCCCGATGCTCTCGGCGTCGGGATCATAGTCGTAGGTGTGCACGGTGAAGGCAACACCGGCGGCCGTGAGTGCGCGTGTCGCGGGGGTGACTTTGGACATGCGTCACATGTAGCACCGTCATTGCGAGGAGCGAAGCGACGAAGCAATCCAGAATCTTGCCGCGGAGGCAGTCTAGATTGCTTCGCTTCGCTCGCAATGACGGTGTGGGCACCATGCGCCCCACCCATGACGTCCCCTACTCCGCCGCGTCACGCATCTCGGCGCGCTCGGCCCTCGCCGCGCAGAACTTGAACTCCGGGATCTTGCCGAACGGGTCCAGTGCCGGGTTGGTGAGCAGGTTCGCCGCCGCCTCGGCGTAGCAGAACGGCATGAACACCATGTTCTCCGGCACGTCGCGGTCGGAGCGGACCTTGACCTCGACGGCGCCACGGCGGGTCTCCAGGCGAATGAAATCGCCGGGCACCAGCTTCTTCTTGCGCATGTCCTTTGGCGACATGAACGCGACCGCCTCCGGCTCGATCTGGTCGAGCACCTGGGCGCGGCGCGTCATCGAGCCGGTGTGCCAGTGCTCCAGCACGCGGCCGGTCGAGAGCACCATCGGATATTCGTCGTCGGGAATCTCGTCCGGCGGGATGACCTTGGCCGGCACGATCTTGCCGCGGCCGCTCGCGGTCGGGAAGCCCGTGGTGAAGATGATCTCGTTGCCGGGCTTGTTCGGATCGTCGACCGGATAGGTCACCGCGCCTTCGCGCACCAGCCGCTCCCAGGTGATGTTCTTCAGCGACGGCATCAGCTCTGCCATCTCGGTGAAGACGTCGCCGGGTCCGGCATAGTTCCACGGCAGGCCCATGCGCTTGCCGATCTCCTGGATGATCCAGAGATCCTGGCGCGCATCGCCGGGCGGCTTGATCACCTGACGCGCCAGCTGCACGCGGCGGTCGGTGTTGGTGAAGGAGCCGTCCTTCTCGGCGAAGGCCGAGGCCGGCAGGATCACGTCGGCGTGAAACGCAGTCTCGGTGACGAAGAGGTCCTGCACCACGAGATGATCGAGCATCGCCAGCGCATGGCGCGCGTGCTGCAGATCGGGATCGGACATCGCGGGATTCTCGCCCTCGATATACATGCCCGTGATCTCGCCGGCATGGATCGCGTTCATGATCTCGACCACGGTCAGGCCGCGGACGGGATCGAGATCCTGCTGCCAGAGCTTTTCGAAACTGCCGCGCAGATCGTCGCGGCCGACCGGCTGGTAGTCCGGCAGGAACATCGGGATCAGGCCGGCATCGGAGGCGCCCTGCACGTTGTTCTGGCCGCGCAGCGGATGCAGGCCGGTGCCGGGACGGCCGACCTGGCCGGTGATCAGCGCGAGCGCGATCAGGCAGCGCGCATTGTCGGTGCCGTGGACGTGCTGGCTGATGCCCATACCCCAGAAGATGATCGACGATTTCGCGCGCGCATAGGTGCGCGCCACCTCGCGCAAGGTCTGCGCCGGGACGCCGCAGATCGGCTCCATCTTCTCCGGCGTGAACTCCTTGATCTTCTCCTTGAGGTCCTCGAAACCCTCGGTGTAGCCGGCGATGTACTGGTCGTCGGTCAGGCCCTCAGTGATGATCGTGTTGATCATCGCGTTCAGCATGGCGACGTCGGAGCCGGGCTTGAACTGCAGATGCTTGGTCGCATGCCGCGACAGCGACTGCCGGCGCGGATCCATAACGAACAGTTTTGCGCCGTTCTGCTTGACCGCGTTCTTGATGAAGGTCGCCGCAACCGGATGGTTCACAGTCGGATTGGCGCCGATCACGATGATGACCTCGGCGTCCATGGCGGCAGAGAACGGTGCCGACACCGCGCCCGAGCTGAGGCCTTCGAACAGCGCCGCGACCGACGAAGCGTGGCAGAGGCGCGTGCAGTGATCGACGTTGTTGGAGCCGAAGCCGGTGCGCACCAGCTTCTGGAACAGATAGGCCTCTTCGTTCGAGCCCTTGGCCGAGCCGAAGCCGGCCAGCGCCTTCACGCCCTTCTCGTCGCGGATCTTGACGAGGCCCTTGGCGGCGATGTCGAGCGCTTCCTCCCAGCTCGCCTCGCGGAAATGCGTGAACGGATTGGCCGGATCGACCTGATCGTTCGCATCCTTCTTCGCGTTCGGCAACCGCACCAGCGGCTTCGTCAGGCGATGCGGATGGTGGATGTAGTCGAAGCCGAAGCGGCCCTTCACGCAGAGACGATTGTGATTGGCGGGGCCGTCGCGGCCTTCCGCATAGATCACCTTCTCGTCCTTGACCTCATAGGTGACCTGGCAGCCGACGCCGCAGAACGGGCAGAGCGAATCGACCTTCTTGTCGGCATAGGTGACGCGCGTCTGCTTGTCGTCGAGCATCACGGCCGGCATCAAGGCGCCGGTCGGGCAGGCCTGCACGCATTCGCCGCAGGCCACGCAGGTGGACTCGCCCATGGGGTCGTCGAAGTCGAACACGATCTTGGCGCCGGCATTGCGATAGGCCATGCCGATGACGTCGTTGACCTGGACCTCACGGCAGGCGCGCACGCACAGGCCGCACTGGATGCAGGCATCGAGATTGACGCGCATCGCCGGATGGCTGGCATCGGTCGCCCAGCGCTCGGCGGCGGGAAAGCGGCTCTCGGTGACGCCTGTCGTCTCGGCCCAGTGCCAGAACTTCGACTCCGGGTCGTGGCTGGTTTCGCGCGCCGGCTGGTCTGCGACCAGCAGCTCCATCACCATCTTCTGCGCAGCAGTCGCGCGGGCGCTCTCGGTCTTCACCTTCATGCCGACCGACGGCGTGCGCTTGCAGGACGCAGCCAGCACGCGCTCGCCCTCGATCTCGACCATGCAGGCGCGGCAATTGCCGTCGGGGCGATAGTCCGGCGCCGGCGAATAGCAGAGGTGCGGAATGTCGCGGCCCTGGCGCTTTGCGACCTGCCAGATGGTCTCGCCGGGCTTGGCCTCGACCTGCTTGCCGTCGAGTTCGAACGTGATCTTGGTCATTCGGCGGCTTCCTTGAACTCGTCAGGGAAATATTTGATCACGGAAGACAGCGGATTCGATGCCGCCTGTCCGAGCCCGCAGATCGAGGCATCGCGCATCGCCTGGCTCAATTCTTCCAGCAAGGCACGGTTCCAGACCGGCCTTTGCATCAGCAGCGCCGCCTTCTGGGTACCGACGCGGCACGGCGTGCACTGGCCGCAGCTCTCGTCCTCGAAGAACTTCATCAGGTTCAGTGCGGCCGACCGCACGCTGTCCTTGTGCGACAGGATCACGATCGCAGCCGAGCCGATGAAGCAGCCGTATTTCTCCAGCGTGCCGAAATCGAGCGGGATGTCGTCCATCGCTGCAGGCAAAATGCCGCCGGACGCACCGCCCGGCAGATAGGCGTAGAACTGGTGGCCGTGGGCCATGCCGCCGCAATATTCCTCGATCAGCTCGCGCACGGTGATGCCCGCGGGCGCGAGCTTCATGCCGGGATTCTTGACGCGGCCCGAGACCGAGAAGCTGCGCAGGCCGTGACGCTCGTGGCGGCCATGGCCCTTCCACCAATCGGCGCCCTTCTCGACGATGTCGCGCACCCACCACAGCGTCTCGATATTGTTGATCAACGTCGGCAGGCCGAACAGGCCCACCTGGAACGGGTAAGGCGGCTTGTGCCGGGGCAGGCCGCGCTTGCCCTCGATGCTCTCCAGCAGCGAGGATTCCTCGCCGCAGATGTAGGCGCCGGCGCCGCGCCGCAGATGCAGCGTCGGGCCGCCCGACGGAAGCTTTGCGATCTCGCGCTGGAGGATCTCGCGCGAGGCCGGATATTCGTCGCGCAGATAGATGTAGACGTCGCTCGCCTGCACCACGTGGGCGCCGATCAACATGCCCTCGATGAAGCGATGCGGATCTGTTTCGAGATAATAGCGGTCCTTGAACGTGCCGGGCTCGCCCTCGTCGCCGTTGATCGCCATCAGCCGCGGCCCGGGCTCGCCCAGCACGGCGCGCCATTTACGCCCGGTGGGGAAGCCGGCGCCGCCAAGGCCGCGCAGCGAAGCGTCGTCGAGCGCTTTCAGGAGATCGTCCTTCGACAATTCGCCGGAGCGCAGACGATTGAGCAGCTTGTAGCCGCCACCCGCGACGTAGGCATCGTACTCGGTATATTTGGGCAGATGCGTATGAGTATCGCCGGCCTTTGCCGCCGCCATCACATCGGCGACGGTCGCGTGGTCGACGAAATTGTGCCCGACCTCGGCGGCCGGCGCTGTGTCGCAGCGTCCAACGCAGGGCGCGCGCACGACGCGGATGCCGGGACCTGACGCGCTCTGCAGATCTTCGAGCAGGTTCTCGCCGCCAAGCATCGCGCAGGTGAGCGAATCGCAGACCCGGATCGTCAGCGGGGGAATGTCGGGCTCGCCTTCCTTCACCACGTCGAAATGCGCGTAGAAGGTCGCCGTCTCGAACACCTCGGCGAAGGCGAGCTTCATCTCGTCGGCGAGTGCGGCCAGATGCGCCGCCGAGATCTGGTGATACTTGTCCTGGATCAGGTGCAGATATTCGATCAACAGATCGCGCCGCCGCGGCCTGTCGCCGAGCAACAGCTCGATCTCGTGCGCGGCCGTGGGATCGACCTGCCGCCCCTTGGGGGTCGCCTTGGCGCGTCGGCGTCCCTCACCGGGATGCTCGAAGGAGCGGACCTTGTGCACGTCCTCGTGGCTCATCGCTTCGTCTCGATCTCGTCCTTATCAGAACTCCACTTCTATCCTTTGGCATGCCAGATGCCAAGAAAATTATCACGCTCGCGGAAGTGGTTACGCTGCACGGCTCAACAGAGCCCAGCACCGGCCCTGCGTTCTTGAGCAAGGCCGAGCCAAGCCCGAATTGGCCGGGAGATCAATAAAGGCGTCTCATGCTGCGATAGCGAAGTCCTATCGACGTCGCTTGAGGCGCGGCGGGATCGCAAAGGCGTCCGCCGTGAACATTCCCGTTTCTACGGGGCGTCGCTCTTTTCGACCAGGAACACGATGCGCGCCTCGTTGCGCTCGGTGATCTCGACCTTGTCGCCGGTCTCGCGGATCAGATTGGGAATATCGATCACCGAGAGCGGATCGGTGCAGTGAACTTCGAGTTGGTCGCCCGCCTTGAGCGGCTTGAGCGCCTTGCGCGTCTTCAGGGCCGGCAACGGGCATTTCAACCCGGTGAGATCGAGTGTCGTCCTGGTCATGGCCGCACCATGGCGAGGCGGAGCGGCTGCGTCAACGTTAGGAGGCATCAGATCAGGCTGGCGTAGGGCAGGAAGCCCACGTCCTGCCCCGGCTCGACATTCGTGATGTCCTCGCCGAGCTCGACGAGGCCATCGGTCTCGACCAGCGAGGATAGGAGCCCGGCGCCTTCGCGCGGGAACTTGATCGCCTCGAGCCCGCCGTCCTGCGCGCGCCGCAGCGAGGCGCGCACATATTCACGCCGGCCGGCCTTCTTCTTGTAGGTGAACGCCGCGCGCAGCGGGATCGCCAAGAGCGGCTCCGGCAAGGCGCCCGACAGCGCCAACGCCGTCGGTCGCACCACATGGACGAATGTCACGAAGCTCGCGACGGGATTTCCGGGCAGTCCGATCAACGGTGTGCCGCCGATGATGCCCATCGCCACGGGACGGCCGGGCTTGATCGCCATCCGCCACAGCACCAGCGAGCCGATGCTCTCCACCGCCGCCTTGACGTGATCCTCCTCGCCGGTCGAGACGCCGCCGGTGGTGAGGATCAGGTCATGGCCGCCTGCGACCTGCTTCAGGCCGCGCGCCAGCGACGCTCGCTCATCGCGCAGAATGCCGAGATCGCTGACCTCGCAGCCGAGCCGCCGCAGCATCGCCATCAGCATGAAGCGGTTGGAATCGAACAATTGCGAGGCGGCGCGCGGCTCGCCGGGCGAGGCGAGCTCGTCGCCGGTCGAGAACACGGCGACACGGATGCGCCTGACGACGTCGAGCCTTGTCAGGCCGAACGCGGCGGCAAGGGCGACGTGCTGCGGCCGCAGGCGCTGGCCGGCGCGCAGCGCGACCTGACCTTGGGGAATGTCCTCGCCTGCGGGCCGCACATTTGCGCCGGGCTTCAGCCCCGGCGGCAGCACGATCCTGCCTGAAGCATCGATGCGGACGTCCTCCTGCATGAAGACCGTCTCCGCATCCGGCGGCATCGGGGCGCCGGTGAAGATGCGCGCGGTGTGGCCGGGCTTGATCGGCGCTTGCGCAAGGCCGCCGGCCTGGATGCGGCCGTCAAGCGGGAAGGCCTGCTCTGCGCTTGCCGGAAGGTCGGCGTTGCGCACGGCGTAACCGTCGACGGCGGAGTTGGTGAACGGCGGCAGCGGCAAAGGCGCGGCCAGATCGCGCGCGAGCACGCGCCCGTCGGCATCGACCAGCGCCACCGTCTCGAGATCGACGATGGCGTTGACGCGCGTCGTGATGAGGCCGACGGCTTCGTCGACCGACATCATCGGGCCGCCGAAGGCAAAGCAATCGTCCGACAGTTGCGCCATGGTGCCTCGTCAGCGTGTCGCGGCGCTTCTTGCTACCGCTTCCTCGACCGGCATCGCCGCCCGTATCATCAATGCCGCCGCGCCTTCGATATCGTCGAGATGGACAGTCGGCAGCCTCGTGTCAATCGCGACGTCGGTCGCAATCCCGGCAATTCCGGGATCGTCCGGAAACAGCAGCGGCTTGCCGTTGGCGGCACGATGCACCTCGATCTTGCGGTGCGGCTCGCGCTTGAATCCCTCGACCACGACGAGATCGACCGCGGAGAGCTTGTCGAGCAGCTCCGGCAGCCGCGGCTCCGCCGCCCCGCGCAGCTCATGCATCAGCGCCCAGCGTTTCGACGAGGCCACCAGAACCTCCGCCGCGCCGGCCTCGCGATGGCGCCAGGAATCCTTGCCGGGCACGTCGACGTCGAACTGGTGATGCGCATGCTTGATCACGGAGACGCGCAGGCCCTGCGCGTCGAAATGCGGGATCAGCCGCGTCAACAGCGTGGTCTTGCCCGCACCGCTCCAGCCTGCAAGGCCGATGACTTTCATTCCAGCTCTCTTTTCCAGCAACCAGCGCTCGCCGATGGAACCACCATCCCCTCCCCGTCATTGCGAGCGCAGCGAAGCAATCCAGACTGCCGCTGCGGAAAGATCCTGGATTGCTTCGCTGCGCTCGTAATGACGACAAGGTGGCATTTCGCTCTCTCCCCTCCATGCTTATATCGGCTTGACCCGAATGTCATGCTAACCTCGCCGCCATGATGAAGATCGACAAAGCCCCGGTGCCCCTGATCGTCCCCAATCCGGACGACCCGCGCCTGACCCAGAGCGTGACCGGCACCGACCAGACCGGCGCCAGGGTCGAGATCAAGGTACCCATGGAGCGGCCGCTGACGCTCTATTTGAACGCCCAGGAGATCGTCACCATGATGACGATCGGCGACTATCCGGAATATCTGGCGCTCGGCTATCTGCTGAACCAGAACATGCTGAAATATAACGACGTGGTCACCGAGGTCGAGTACGACGACGACCTCCAGGTGGTCGTCGTGCGCACCTCACACCACACCAATTTCGAGGCCAAGCTGAAAAAGCGCACGCAGACCTCCGGCTGCGCGCAGGGCACCGCCTTCGGCGACCTCTTGGAGGCGGTCGAGAGCGTCGCGCTGCCTAAGGCAGAGCTGCGCACCTCCTGGCTCTACCAGATGACGCAGACCATCAACACCATGCCCTCGCTTTATCTGGAGGCCGGCGCGATCCACGGCTGTGTGCTGTGCAAGGAGGGGACCCCGCTCTGCTACACCGAGGATGTCGGCCGCCACAACGCCGTCGACAAGATCGCGGGCTGGATGTACCGCCACGGCGTCGACGCGTCCGACAAGATCCTCTACACCACGGGGCGCCTCACCTCCGAGATGGTGATCAAGACGGTGCGCATGGGCATTCCGATCCTGGTGTCGCGCTCCGGCTTCACCGCCTGGGGTGTCGATCTGGCAAGGCAGGTCGGCCTGACGCTGGTCGGGCGCACCCGCGGCAAACGCTTCATCGCGCTCGCAGGCGAAGAGCGTATCGTCTACGACCAGAACCTCGCTTATGTCGAAGAGGAATCGGCCAAGCACAAGCGCAAGGGTGAAGGCGGTGACGACTGACATTTCCGCGGCGCGTGTTCCGCCGACTCTCGGCGTGCTGCTCGCCGGTGGGCTCGCGCGGCGCATGGGCGGCGGCGACAAGCCGATGCGCACCATCGGCGGCCGCACCATTCTGGAACGCGTGATCGCGCGCCTTGCGTCCCAGTGCAGCGGACTGATTCTCAATGCCAACGGCGATCCCGCCCGCTTTGCCGCGTTCGGCTTGCAGGTGGTCGCCGACGACGTGCCCGGCTTCCCCGGCCCCCTCGCCGGCATCCTCGCGGCGCTCGACTGGACCGCGGCGAACCGGCCGAAGATCGAATGGGTGCTGAGCGCCGCCGGCGATTGCCCGTTCCTGCCGCGCGACCTCGTCGCGCAGCTGCATGAGGCGCGCGCGCGTGAGAATGCGCAGCTTGCGGTCGCAGCCTCAGGCGAGCAGTCGCATCCGGTGATCGGCCTGTGGCGCGTCGCCTTGCGCGAGGAGCTGCGCCACGCCCTCGTGGTCGAAGACCTCCGCAAGATCGACCGCTGGACCGCGCGCTATCCGCTTGCGACGGTGACGTGGCCGATCGAGCCGCTCGATCCGTTCTTCAATGCCAACACGGTCGAGGACATCGCCGAGGCCGAGCGGCTGGCGGCGCTGGATGACGCGTCTTAGCGACTCTATGATTTCGGAAACTCGTTGAGGAGCTGCGCCCAGATGATCGCGAAGGCGATCAGGCCGCAAATGCCGACGGCAGTGGTGAAGCGCGGCAAACGGCCGATCGCAACCAGCAGCCAAGCCGGCAGGAAGAACGCCCCGAAAACCATGCCCAGCGGAAACACCGCGAGCCATTGAAAGCCGCTGCCGTCCCCGGGCGGAACATTCGCGATGTAATGGAAGGTGTAGAGCCAGAACAGCGTGCCGGCCGCCGCGACGAGAGCAGCGATCCTGCGGAAATTGAGGGGCGTCGATGCGGTCATGACCTGGCTCATGTTCGTTGGTCGCTGCGGCGCCCCGCCAAGTTCATGGCGTCTTGAACCGGACCTGGAACGGGAGCGACCACAGGTCTGGACATTCCCCGGACGAAGCCATGGCCGCCCCTCTCTTGAATACGATCTTCGAATTCGTCGATTTCGTCTTCGATCTCTCCGAGACGATCGATCGCACGAGGCAGCTGAGCAAGCCTGACATCGTCGAGGTGCCGCCGGATCCAAAGCCGCTGCCACCCGCCGCGCGGCGCGCGCTTGCCGAGGCCGAGGATCGTGAGCGCAAGCGAGAGCAGGCCGCTCAGGCCGCCAGCCGTACCGACCAGGCATCGTAGCCGTAGACCTCTCATGGCTCGAACGCGTCGTGGTCCCTCGTCTATGCGGGCCGGAAGCCCGCTCGCGCGAGCGACGCGCGTACCTCGTTCGAGCCGAGTGCGTCGAGAAAAGCCTGCACTGCCGGCCGTTGCTTTCGCGCACTCACCACCGCGAAGTCATAATGCTCTTCCGCGAGCGGAATGAAACCGAGGCCGACCGCGTGGGCGACCGGCGCAATGGTCATGCCCCAGTCGGCGCGGTGCTGCGCGACGGCCGCCGCCACCGCATTGTGCGAACGCGGCTGGTTCCAGTAGCCTTCCGGCCGCGCGCCGCCGAGCAGCCGGTCGATCAGGATGCGGGTGCCGGCGCCCTGGTTGCGGTTGACCATGATGCAGGCGGGATCGGCGAGCGCTGCGGCAACAGCATCCCTTGCGCTCAGGCCCTCGAAACGTTTGTCGCCCTTGCGGAAGACAATGCCCTGCATCCGCCGCCAGCCGGCGACGAGCTCGAGTCCTTCGACGAGATAGGGCGTGTTGTAGGTCTCGCTGCGATCGTCGAACAGATGGATCGGCGCGAGATCGCATTCGCCACGTTTGGCTGCTGCAAGCCCGCCGAGGCTGCCGACCGCGATCGAGCGCACGGTGAGACCAGCATGCGCGAGCTGTTCGGTGACGAGATCGAGGCCGGTGCAATGGCTGCCGACGATGACGAGATCCGGCACGCGCACATGCGGCGTGAACAGCGTCACCTCGGTCTCGGTGCCGGCCGGCATCTGGTCGGCAAGTGCGTCGATGCGCAGAAAGCCGTCCGCCTGAGCAAAGGACGTGATCGCACCAGACCCCTTGCCGGAGGGATAGGCGATGAGGCCCTCCCTGCCCTCAACCAGCGAGACCATGACGAATTCGGTGCGGCCGAGCTCGGAAGCGATGCGTACCGGCACGGTCGCGTTCACCTTGGCATCGGAGCGCGGCGGCAGTCCGGCCATCCTGCGCAGCACCGGCACGATCATGTCGTGGAAGGTGAACATCGCCGAAGTCGGAAAACCCGGCAGGATCACGACAGGCTTGCCGTCGCACACCGCAAGACACAACGGCTTGCCGGGCTTGAGCGCGACGCCATGGGCGATGATGCCGGGTGCGCCGAGCCGGCTGATGATGCGATGAGAGAGGTCGCCCGCGCCTTTCGACGTGCCGCCCGAGAGCACCAGCATGTCGGCTTCCGCAAGCGCGTTGCGCATGGCGGCTTCGAGCCTGGCTTCGTCGTCCGGAACAGCGCCGAGGAAGACGGCCTCGCCACCGTTTTCGTCGACCGCGGCCGCGACGATGGCGCCATTGGTATCGTAGATCTCGGCGGGCCCGAGCACCTCGCCGGGCTGAACCAGCTCATCGCCGGTGGAGATCACGGCAACCCGCGGCCTGCGCGCGACACCCACCTCGGCGATGCCGCAAGCCGCCAGCATGCCGATCTCGCGCGAGCCGATGATGGTGCCGGCGCGCAGCAGCGCCTCGCCCCGCGCGATGTCGGAGCCGGCATACGAGACGAATTGCCCCGGCGAGACGGCGCGACGGACATCGATCGCATCCTGGCCGGCCGGCTGGGTGTGCTCGACCATCACCACGGCATCGGCGCCGCGCGGCAACGGACCGCCGGTGGCGATCGCCGTTGCGGTTCCGGCCGCCACCTGCAGCGTCGGCGCGGTCCCGCAATGAACGGTCTCGCCATTCAGCGCGAGGCGCACGGGCGCGCCCTCGCCGGCCGCCGCAAGGTCGGCGGAGCGCACGGCAAAGCCGTCGACATTGGAGCGGTCGAACGGCGGCACGTCGATCGTTGCCGTGATATCTTCGGCGAGGGCAGCGCCCAGCGCGGCTGCGAGCTTGCGCGTTTCAGTTCGAAGCGCGCGCGGGAACAAGGCCGCCTCGAAGCGCGCCAAGGCCTCTTCGCGCGACAGGATCTTGAGGAACTGCTCCTGCTCGAGCGCGCTGCGGTCCGGTGATTTCGGGATCATCGTCATGCCAGAACCCTTATCACGCCCGCATCAGATACGCATCGATCGGCGTACCTGCCGCAAATCCCTCGTCGCTGGCGGAAATGAGCAGCCATGCGTCCGCACGGGCGATGGCCTGAAGCGGCCATTCGCCCACGGCAAGCGGCATCCAGGCACGATGTTCCTCAGCCAGCAAAGCGATCTCCGTGATGCCGACGCTGGAGGCGATCTTTCGCGCAAGCGGCAGCGACACTTTTCGACGCGGCCGACGCGCCGACAAACGGTCCGCGAGCGGCAGCGCGAGTGCAAGCCAAGCTGCAAGCGCGGAATCGGGCGAGCCGGGCAAGGCGACGACGGGAACTCGTCCCAGCCGTCCGACCGCCGCCGTACGCCCCGGCTGCAGCGCAAGGCCGTGCGCCATGACCTCGCCGCGCCGGGCGAGGGCGGCGATGGCGGCGTCCTGGCGGCCGACGCCGCTGCCGCCGATGGTCAGCAGGACATCGCAGGAGGACGCATCGAGCGCATCGGCAATCGACGCTGCATCGCGCGCACGCGCTGGACGCGTTTCCACATCCAGTCCCGCTGTGTGCGCGATCCCGGCAATCGTCTGCGCCGCGACCGTCCCACCCGGCACATTGACTATGCGCAGCCGCGGCCGCCTCACGGCGAGTTTGTCCCCGCCCGCCGCACGCGCCAGCAACAGGTCCGCCGCACGGATGGGATGGCCGGCGTCCCCCACGGCCCTACGCGCGGTGATGTCGCTGCCTGCGCGCCTGACACCCTGCCCCGGCGCGCCCTCTGCGAGCACCTGGGCAAGCGGCCCCGACGTCTCCACGGCGTCGGCATCGAGCACGCAGTCGCATCCCGCCGGCATCGCCTCGCCCGCCTCGACCCATGCAGGAGCCATTGCCAGCGGCACGGGCGAGTAAGCGGACGCCCCGACGAGATCGTTGGCAGATAGCGCCCAACCATCTACGGCCGCAACATCCCGGGAAGGATAGGCGGCAAGCAGCGGCGCACCCGCCGCGATGCAGCCGATTGCGTCCGCCAGCGGCACCTCCATCGGCGCGACGGGATCAACGCCCCGCAGCAGCGCGGCGAGCGCGGTGTCGAGCGGCGTGAGCGAAGGCGGCAGGCGCTGGGTCATGCGCCATGAGGACCATGCATCGTCCGGTTTGGCAACCGCCGGCGGTGCCGGCCTCACCCCTCAGCCGCCCGACCTGTCCGAATTGGGGAAGAACAGCTGCTGTCCGTCCACCTTGTAGCCGGCGATCGCCGTCTGCCCCTCCGGCGATGTCAGCCAATCGACGAAGATCTGCGCGAGGTCCTTCTTCACGTTCGGGAACTTCGCAGGGTTCACCAGCATCACACCATATTGGTTGAGCAGCCGCCGGTCGCCTTCGACGACGATGTCGAGATCGCCGCGATCGCTGAACGCGATCCAGCTGCCGCGATCCGCAAGCACATAGGCATTGGCCGCGCGCGCGGCCCCGAGCGATGCGGCCATGCCGGGCCCGGCCTCGCGATACCAGGCGCCCTTGGCGCTCGCGATGTCGATGCCGGCGACGATCCAAAGCGCGAGCTCCGCGGCATGAGTGCCCGACCGATCGCCACGCGTCACGAACGGCGCGCCTTTGGCTTCGATCGCCTTCAGCGCCGTCGCGATGTCCTTGCCCTTTACGCCCGCGGGATCGCTCTTCGGCCCGATCAGCACATAGTCGCTGTACATCACGTCGTATCGCTTCACGCCAAAGCCGTCGGCGACGAACTTCTCCTCCTGAGGCCGCGCGTGCATCAGCACGACGTCGACCTCACCCCGCCGCGCCCCATCGAGCACTTCGTCGGCGCGCCGCGCGATCACGGTGACGTCGATGCCGGTCTTGTCGCGGAAGATCGGCAGCAGATAGTCGAGCAGCCCGGATTCCTGCGTCGCCGTCGTCGAAGCGAGGACAATGCTGCGGTCCTCCGCGGCCGAAGCCGCAACGCCTGCGGCAAGGCCGCAGAGAAGCGCAAGTGCAACGGACAGGCGGCCCATGATCGGGTTCCCTCAGGTTTGACGCCGTCATGATGATGATCGATTGCGCCGCACTCGTGACGCGTTTTTGCGCTGCCGGCCGGGAAATTTCGGCAACTTCATCGCGGCGCACCGGGCGCGCGATCTCTTTAGGATCGTTCACCAAAGCAGAGATCGCGCGTGCGGATGTGTTGCAAAGCAGCGAGATGATCGGGCATGGTTCCCTGCGACAAATATCTGAAATGCAGAATTCCACCTGCGTCGGACGTCAAAAAGAAGCAAGAATTTGCATAGGAATGCAGGATGGAATTCCTGACCACCAGCGAAGCCGCCGATTACCTTCGGCTCGGCGAACGCAAGCTTTACGAGCTCGTCACCACCGGTGCGATCCCCTGCAGCAAGGTGACGGGAAAATGGCTGTTCCCACGGCACGAGCTCGACCTCTGGGTCCTGTCGGGCCTTGCGCGTCCGGCCGGCATGTTGATCGCCGAGCCGCCGCCGGTCGTCGGCGGCAGCCACGACGAACTGCTCGATTGGAGCCTGCGCGAGTCCGGCTCGGGGCTCGGATCGATGAGCGAGGGCAGCGCGCGCGGGCTCGAGCGCTTGCAGCGCAATGAGGTGATGGCTGCGGCGGTGCACTTCCACGCGCTCGACGCCGGCGACAATTTCGCTAGCGATGCCAGCATCGAAGCGCTGCGGACCACGCCGGACCTGCATGATGCGGTGCTGATCGCGTTCGTGCGCCGCGAAGAGGGTCTCCTGCTGCCGCACGGCAATCCCAAGCACCTGCACAGCCTGACCGACGTGCTCGCAGCCGGGGCCCGGATGGCGATGCGGCAACAGGGCACGGGCGCGCAGATGCTGCTCGACGTGCTGCTCAAGCGCGCCGGCGCCTCGATGCGGGACTTGCGCCGGATCGAGACGCCGGCGCTGACCGGCCCGGATCTGGCCGAGCTGGTTCGCGCCGGCCAGGCCGATTGCGGCATCGCGACGCGCGCCGCGGCGCGCTCGGCCGGTCTCGATTTCGTGCCGCTGGTCTGGGAGAATTTCGACCTCGCGATGCGGCAGCGCAGCTATTTCCGCCCCGCCATGCAGGCCTTGCTCCGCTTCCTGAACGAGCGGCGGCTGCGCCAGCGCGCGGAGGAGCTGACCGGCTACGATCCCTCCCCCGCAGGACAGATCCGCTTCGCAGCCTGACATTGACGCCAGCCCCCTAATAGTTGCAAAAGAAACCAATTCGACCGGGCCATACCCGGACAAGCAACACCGGCCAATGAGCCGGATCAGGGAGGACGAGCGTGAACCCAATCAGATTTGGAGTGCCCGTCGCGGCCGCCTTGCTGGCGACCGTGCTGTCCGGCGCGGCGTCGGCGCAGGTTTCCGACGACGTCGTCAAGATCGGCGTGCTCACCGACATGAACGGCCCGGCCTCGGCGCCGACCGGCCAGGGCTCGGTGACCGCGGCGCAAATGGCGATCGACGATTTCGGCGGCAAGGTGCTCGGCAAGCCGATCAGCGTCGTGATCGGCGACCACCAACTCAAGGCCGACATCGGCGCTTCGCTGGCGCGGCGCTGGTTCGACGTCGAGCAGGTCGATCTGATCGTGGACGTGCCCGTCTCGGCGGTCGGGCTCGCGGTGCAGACCATCGCCAACGAGAAGAAGCGGCTGTTCATCACCCACTCCACCGGCACCGCGGACTTCCACGGCAAGTTCTGCTCGGCTTATGCCATCCAATGGGTGTTCGACACCCGCGCGCTCGCGGTCGGCACTGCGGATGCGGTGGTCAAGCGCGGCGGCGACAGCTGGTTCTTCATCACCGACGATTACGCCTTCGGCCATTCGCTGGAGCGCGACGCTTCCGCCGTCGTCACCGCCAATGGCGGCAAGGTGCTGGGCTCGGTGCGGCCGCCGCTGGCAACACCCGATCTCTCCTCCTTCGTGCTGCAGGCGCAGGCCTCCAAGGCCAAGATCATCGGCATTGCCGCCGGTCCCCCCAACAACATGAACGAGATCAAGACCGGCGCCGAGTTCGGCGTGTTCAAGGGCGGCCAGCAGATGGCGGCGCTGCTGGCGCTGATCACCGACATCCACGGCATCGGCCTACAGGCGGCGCAAGGCCTGCTGCTGACCACCTCGTTCTACTGGGACATGGACGACAAGACGCGCGAATGGTCGAAGCGCTATTTCGCCAAGATGAACCGGATGCCGTCGATGTGGCAGGCCGGCGTCTATTCCAGCGTGATGCACTATCTCAACGCCATCAAGGAGACCGGCAGCGACGATCCGCTGAAAGTGGCGGCCAAGATGCGCGAGAAGCCGATCGAGGATTTCTTCGCCCGCAACGGCAAGCTTCGCGAGGACAATCTGATGGTGCACGACCTCTGGCTGGTGCAGGTGAAGACGCCGGAGGAGAGCAAATATCCGTGGGACTATTACAAGATCCTCACGACCATTTCCGGCGACAAGGCGTTCGGCCCGCCGGACCCGGCGTGCCCGCTGGTGAAGAAGTGAGATTGGCGAGTGGCGAATAGGGAGTAGCGAATGGAAGCTTCCATTCGCTATTCGCAATTCGCCACTCGCTACTTCACCACCCCGATCTCGCGAAAATACTTCATCACGCCCGGATGGATCAGCTCCGGCCTCGGCGCGGCCGCGACCGTGTTCGCGGCGGTGGTCTCGCAGGCCTGCGCGAGCTTCTTGCAGAACGTCGCCTCGATACCGTGCAACGTCTTGGCGAGGCGGTAGGCGACGTCGTCGGGCAGATCCTCGCGCGTGAGGATGAAGCTCCAGGAACCGAGCGAGGCGATCGGCTCGGTCTGCTTCGGGTAGGAGCCGGCCGGCACGGTCAGCGGCTTCAGGAAGGCATGCCTGGCGCGGATGCGGGCGATCTCGTCCGCACTCGGCGCGATGAAGCGCGCGCCCGACGCGCTCGAAGCGACGGCGGCAAAGCCGGGCCAGCCGATGCCGGCGCCCCAGAGCGCGGCGACGCGGCCGTCCTCGACCATCGCGGGGCCGTCGCCGGCGCGGTCGAGATAAACAGCCTTGAAGTCCTCGTCCTGCTTAAGGCCGAGACCATCGAGCACATAACGGGCCAGGATCGGCAGGCCGGAGCCCCTGGCGCCAAACGCGACGGGTTGGCCGACGAGATCGCGGATCGTTGTGTACGGGCTGTCGGCGCGCACCACGAACATGCCGGGGTTGGAATAGATCGCCGTGAGGATCTTGAGCCGAACCGGCGCCCGGCCGATGCCGGCGAAGGCCTCGTAGGCCGGCTCGCCCGCAACCAGCGCAAGATCGAGCTCGCCCTTCTCTAGAAGCGGGATGTTCTCGTTGCTGCCCTTGGTGTTGCGCGGGGCGATGGTGAGATGCGGATCGGCCGCGTTCATCACCTCCGCGAAGGCGTTGCCATAGAGCGGGAAGCCGCCGCCGGGCGTCGCTGTTCCCAAGCTGATCGTCGCGGTCGGAATGGCCGTGCCTCCGGTCTGGGCGGCGGCGGGGCTGGCGAGCAGCGCCGCACCGAGAAGGATCATCGCGAATCTCATGGTCGCCCCTGACGGACCTGCGTCAACACCGACTTGCGACGATGTAGGCAGCGACCTGATTTTGTGAAAGCATGCCGCGCAAAGACAATAGAATAATGGGAGGTGTCATGTTGCGAATTTTGCGTCACGGTGTTTTCGGGCTCGCAGTCCTGTTCGGTCTTTTCAGCGCCGCCCCTCCCGCCGCCGCCGGCTATCCGGACCGGCCCGTGCACTGGCTGATCGGCTTTTCCGCCGGCGGCCCGGTCGACATCGTGGCGCGGATCATGGCGCAGTGGCTGTCGGACCGGTTTGGCCAGCAATTCATCGTCGAGAACCGCACCGGCTCGGGCGGCAACATCGCCGCGGCGGCCGCGATCAGCTCGCCGCCGGACGGCTACACGCTGCTGTTCGTCGCGCCCAACAACGCGATCTCGACCTCGCTCTACAAGAAGCTGCCGTTCGACTTTTTGCGCGACACCACCCCAGTCGCGAGCATCATGCAGCTCACCAACATGCTGGTCGTCTCCAACGCGTTTCCGGCGAAGACGGTCCAGGAGTTCATCGATTATTGCAAAGCCAATCCCGGCAAGATCACCTACGCCTCCTCCGGCAACGGCACCTCGGTGCACATGTCGGCCGAGCTGTTCAAGGCGATGACGAAGTGCGACATGGTGCACGTGCCCTATCGCGGCTCGGCGGTCGCCTATCCCGACATCATCTCCAACAAGGTGCAGCTCATCTTCGACAATTTGCCCTCCGCGATGGAGCAGGTGAAGGGCGGCAACGTCCGTGCGCTGGGTGTGACCTCGCCGCAGCGCTGGCCGAGCGCGCCCGACGTGCCCGCGATCGCCGAGACCGTGCCAGGCTTCGAATCGGTCGGCTTCTACGGCATCTCCGCGCCGAAGGGCACTCCGGCCGAGGTGATCGAGATCCTCAACAAGGCCGTCGGCGAAGCGCTGAAGGACCCGAAGCTGGTGGCAAAGCTCGCCGAGACTGGCGGCATCCCCAAGCCGATGACGCCGGCCGAGTTCGGCAAGCTGGTCGCGGACGAGACCGCGAAGTGGCGCAAGGTGGTCGAGTTCGCCGGGGTCTCGGTGGACTAGGCAGCGGCCGTGCCGCCGAGCGCAGCCGCACATGTTCGAGGGGGCCAACAGGCCCCCTCAAACAAATTGCGAAAACAACCCCATGCACAGTAGACGAGGCCAGTGATTTCAATGGGTTACCGCCCCACGTCGAAAAAACCTGCGAAAACGCGGTTTGCTTCGTCGGGCAAAACAGGGTTATACAGCCATCATCGCCAATTTCGGTTATTCGAAATTTATCAATGATGCCGTGCCGGCGTTCCCCATCCACCAGCGCCAGCATTGCACCCCCGCCTCAGGCCCTGTAAACGAACCGCGCACCGTTGCCGGCCGCGCTACCTGCGGCCGCCTCGCGGCGGGGCCTGTAGCTCAATGGTTAGAGCCGGCCGCTCATAACGGTCTGGTTGCAGGTTCGAGTCCTGCCGGGCCCACCAATAAAATCAGCAACTTATCAGGCCCCGTTTCGTCTGATCGGAATCACCGCACCAGAAACCGCACCAGATACGACCGCTTTTCGTTCGCCCGCGGGCTCGCGCTTGGCGATTTTCTCGACGGCGTCGGACAAATAGTCGGGATGGTGATGGCCATACGTGTTGAGCAGAACCTCAAGCGACATTCCGAGATAGCCTGCCGCCTGCCAAGGATCTGCCCCTCTCTGCATCAGCCAAGTAGCCGCGGTGTGTCGCAGAGTGTGAGGCGAGATGCCCGGACCAAGCCCTGCAAGCCTCACAGCACTCTTGAACGCCGTTTTGACCGAGGTAATCGGCCTTCCGTTGTACTCGACGAAATGCTTCGCCTCTGGATTAATCCGATGCCAGCGCCGCAGATGAGCTAGCAAGCGAAAGGGGATGGGCACCGTCGGTTGCCGCTTGTTGGTTTTGGCGCTGCCCTGTTTCAGACGGTAGTAGCGACCGCGCTCCAGGTCTACATAGGAGCGACCGATCGCCGGAATTGGAGACGAGGCTGCGATAGCTCCCGCACGGGTTCCGCTGTAGATGCCCAGCAAAATGAACCGCGCAAGATGGCGAAGGGGACGCTTGCTTGTGGGGACCTTCACGTCCTCCATCGGTCGGCGAGAGCCTTTTTGCATTTCGCGATAGCGCCAGCAGGTCCAAACCAATTTGGCCGCATCGCTGCGCGTCAGCCACTTGTCTCGGGGTTGCCCCTTCTCAGGCAGCGACACCTTCACGATTTCCCGATGATATCCTTCACCTGCATGGTGACCAATGGCAGCGCGGAGGTCTTCAAGGTCTCTGCGCGCGCCTCCCCTTTTGCCGCGCTTCTTGGCGTACGAGCGACATGCCTCCCCATTTACCTCGCCCAGCATTTTTGCTCCCCACCACTCGTTCAACCGTTCGATCCGCTTCTTGAACTTGCGGATATCGGGAATCGTATCTTCGCTCTCGCTATCGACCTTGAAACGACCGCGAAGCTTGTCCAGCTGCGCGTCCAAATAAATCGAGAGGACATCCGCAATAGCGATATCGTCTATGTGGCGAATTCGTCGCTTCGGGGTGTGTTTAGAGCTTATGTAGTCTCTTAGCTTTTCCTCCGCGGCCGCAATCTCATCTGCAGCGCAGCCTGTGCTGACATCCCGGCCGTTGTCTCTGATGATCCAGGTTGGCTGGTGAGTGATCTTTCCGCTCTTGTTTCGGCGGGCAGCCTTGAGCTGAAGTCGGGCGCCCTTGCTTCTTCGCGGCATAGCTCTCTCATCCGTTCTATATGAGCCAGCGTTGTAAATCTTTGCCGGCAATCTTCTGAATAATCAATTGACTCCGATCGCGCTCGCGACGCAAACCCGCGACCGTCATTCCCCTAAAGGAAATGCGATCTTCACGGCATCAGCAAGGCGAACAGAAGTACCAGGTGTAATTTCAGGTTGCGCTCGATCCTTTCGGACCTGTAACCGTGTGCGGTGTGGCGAGCCTTGCAAACGACTGCCTCGAAATGAAGCCATCACTTCGCTCATCGAACGATCGGGCATGCTAATCGTGCAATCGCGCAAGTACCTGGACGGGATCAGCGAGAGTCGCGTTGGATGGTAAGCGCTCCAAGCATCGATTACCTGCTCCGGTGGGAATGGGTCTTTCCCATTCGGCCACTCATGGTAGGAGGCTGCAGGCTGCTCGAAAGGCCAGGTTCCTGCACTCGAATTCAGCGCGTTAAAACATGGGAGGCTCTGCCGAAAAGAAGAGTCGTTTGCCTGACGACATCATCGGCATTTGGTTGAGCAGACGGCCCGCCTCTATCGCGATGACGCGACGGAATGTCTGGTTTCGGGCTTCTCACCGCTAAGAAACCAATGCCATGGTTTGTCGTCCAGGCGCGCCCTCAATCTCAGTCTCAATGTAGTGAGGCGTGAGTCGAAATGGTTGCCTTACTTGGTCGCGCCCTCGATGATCCACGCTTGGACCCGAGCTGGCGCGACCGAATAATACCAACACTCGCACCTGCAACGCGCGGTGTGAGGCGTCTATCTCGTAAGCGCCATCCAGAATAGACGAGGCTGATCAGAGGAGCCGCCGGTGATCTGCTAGCAGAGCTGGAAGAAAGCAGGCATTGGCACCAGCTTTTTCAAACCCTATCCGAGCAGTGATCGAGACATGCACTTCCCATCTATTGCGGATTACAGAGAAGGATTGATACAGCCATAGTATAAGACCGCCAATGCGCTAACTATACGGCGCACCGAAGACATACTTTTCCCGGATCGCGCCCTCCGCCGCTGGGCGTTGTAGATGCTCCTTGAACGAGCTCCTTAGCACGCGAGCTGCGAAGAGAGGTGGTCGCCCAACTGCGTCGATACCGGCGGCGATGCGGGACTATTTTCTTCAATTGATGTAATTATTGCTGCAAGCGTCGCATAGATGTTTGATTTGCTCCGGTGTAACTTTCGGGAGCGAGAATGATGGCCAACGCGCTCGAGATCTATAAGGCTCATCCGGTACGATCGCAGCTCGGCATGAGAGCGGCACAATATGTCCGCATGTCGACACAACGGCAGCAATACTCGATTCAGAATCAGGCTGCTGTGATTGCAGCATACGCGCACGCCCATAGCCTGACCATTGTACGAACCTATCGCGATGAGGGAGAGAGCGGCCTGCTCATCAAGAACAGGGCCGGTCTTATACAGCTCATCAAGGATGTCCAAACAGGAGCAGCCGATTTCGGTCATATTCTGGTCTATGACGTAAGCCGGTGGGGCCGCTTTCAGGACGTCGATGAGAGCGCGTATTACGAATTCGTGTGCAAACAGGCAGGCATCAACATCGTGTATTGTGCTGAGCAGTTTGATAATGACGGCAGCGTGCTCTCCAGCATCATCAAAAACATCAAGCGCGTAATGGCGGCCGAGTACAGTCGTGAGCTTTCGGCGAAGGTTCACGCTGCGCAGTGCCGGTTCGCCCGACTTGGCTTCAAGCTTGGAGGTCGCCCTGGTTATGCTCTCTTGCGAGAACTTGTCGATCAGAGTCAGCGGTCGCGAGGCGTGCTGAAGAACGGTGACCAAAAATACCTCATGACTGATCACGTCCGAGTGCGCCCCGGCATTCCCGAGGAAGTAGCCGTGGTCAAGTGGATCTTCGAGCGCTTTCTGCAGATAAAGTCGGAAGCGATTATCGCCCGGGAGCTAAACCGGAGGGCCATACTCACGAGCACGGGAGTTCGGTGGACGCGCGCAGCGGTTAACATGGTGCTTAGAAACGAGAACTACATTGGAAACCTGACCTTCAACCGCCGATCACGCAAGCTGCGGCGGACCTGCACCTGCAATCCTCCCGAGCTTTGGATCACCAGCGAGAGATGTATCGAGCCGATCATCGAACGCGAAGTCTTCCTGAAAGTAAACAAGATCATTGAGGAACGGCGTGTCGATATCACTGAAGAGGAGATGCTTGCCCGTCTACGCAAAACGCTGCTCAAGGAAGGGCGCCTGAGCTCTGCTATCATAGCCAGCACGGTCGGCCTTCCCTGCGCTTCCACCTATCAAACTCACTTCGGCAGCATGATGAACGTGTATCGCTTAATCGGCTACACTCCCAAGCGAAACTATGCATTTCTCGAGTCGCGCCCGCGCTGGGCAGAGCAAGAGGCCAAGCTCGGCTCTCACATCGCCATGGCCATCAGGAAAGCTGGTGGTCGCATCATCTCTAGCAACCGGACCGATTACTTGCGCGTGCGTGGATCGGTCAACATCTCAATTCGATCAGCCCTCTGCTGCGGAAGGCAAAATCGAGCGCCGTATTGGTCGATCAAGCGCAGGGCACGCCTGCCTCAGGGCTGGATCGCCGCCATCAGGCTGTCTGAGCATAACGAGTCAGTGCTCGATTACGTGCTGCTGTCGGCCGACGGGAAAGCGAAACGAACCATAAACTTTTCTGAGAGGGCTCGCGTTCGCCGTGGAATCGCTCGCTTCGATACCCCTGACGCTTTGGCTCGAGCGATCGCCAAGCTAGTAACACTTAAAGACCGTTGTGCGCCAGCACCACAGGACAAGCGATCGAGACCAAAGCAGCTCAACACCAAGAACGCCCGCACGCGGCGCTGATCAGACGCAGGCACAAAACTCCGCAAAGCAGTGCTTCTTAATATTTAGAAGCTTGTCCAGATTTCGAGCGCCTTCGCTCTTGCCGCGTGCCGCATCATGTTCCACTCCAAGTCCGTGATCATGCCCTGACCGATTTCCACGCCAGGCTGGCTGAACATACGACAGCCGATCCGACGCTCTTTGTTCAGCCGCATTTTCGGGTTTGCTCGCAATCCGGCGCCATTCACAGCAGTGGAGCACAGGGTGACCGAGCCGCGTGGCATCTCTAAAAAAACAAGCTGCGGCTTACGCTGGCTGCGAGTCGCTTTCGGCGTTCACCGAATGGGTTCGACGCGGAATCATGCCTAGACCGATTCCCGGAACCACGCAAATGGGATAGAAAAGCTATTGACGCGGCCCTTGACCGGCTATCTGGTTTACAGCCTAAGATTGAAGCTCAACTAACACCATACGACGCATGGAAGGCTTCCCAGAATGCGAGTGCGGCTGAAAGGGATCAACTGGTCCATAAAAAGCTCGCTGACGGTACATCGAAGACCTACTGGTACGCTTGGAAAGGAGGCCCGCGCATTGACGCGGAACCCGGCACACCGGAGTTTATGCGGCTCTACAACGAAGCAGTGTCGTCGTACACAACGAAGACTGCCGAGACGTTCAGCTCGCTCATCGACTACTTCAAGGACTGTAGCGAGTACAAAGATCTCGGCGACAAGAGTAAGCGCGCTTACGACGGATATCTCAAGCTCATCGAGGCCAAGTTTGGATCGATGCCAATCGGCGCTCTCGAAGAGGGGTGACTTCAAAGAGTTTCGTGATTCATTCTCCGATACGCCGCGCAAGGCGGACTACGTTTGGACAACGATCGCGCGTGTTCTGTCGGTTGCGAAGGATCGCGGCAAGATCGCAGTGAACGTTTGCGCGCGGCTTTACGACTCTGATCGATCGGAGATCGTGTGGAGCGCCGAGGACATCCGGGCCTTCTGCAGCGTTGCGTCCGTTGAGCTGCAGGCGGCTCTACTGCTTGCACTGTGGACGGGCCAGCGCCAAGGGGACCTGCTGCGCCTAACTTGGAAGGACTACGATGGCACGTACATCCGGATGCGTCAGTCTAAGGGACGCGGCAGCAAGGGCAGGCGCCGTGTAACCATACCGGTGGGGCCGACGCTAAAGGCGGCGCTTGATGCTGCGCTCAAGGAAAAGCGCTCTGCAGTGACCATTTTGGTCAATTCGTTCGGACGGCCGTGGACGGAGGACGGCTTCAGGACGAGCTGGGACAAGACCTTTAAGAAAACGTCCTTGAAGGACCTGCACTTTCATGATTTGCGCGGCACTGCTGTTACGCGCCTCGCGCTATCCAACTGCTCGGTGCCGGAGATCGCCTCGATCACCGGCCACTCGATGAAGACCGTGCAGGAGATTCTGGACGCGCACTACCTGGGTGGCCGGCTCGAACTCGCGGAGTCAGCGATCAAAAAGCTGAGCGAAGTGTACGGGTAGGAACCACGGATTGGGATCTCGGTCGCCAAGGCTTCTGCGTGAGAGAGTGCTCCACGCCGCCGCGGAAACGAGCTAGCCGCTGCGGTAACGCGCAGCCATCCCGCCATCGGCGTACGGACAATGAACAGATTTCTCAAACCGGACGTCAAACCGAATGGTCCGTTCTGACGTGCACTGCTGTAAGTGCTTGATTTGCTTGGTGGGCGCACCAGGGCTCGAACCTGGGACCCGCTGATTAAGAGTCTCGAATTGTCCGTTTTGCACTCGGGAACCGCCAATTGCCGCATGTAATGAGAGGCGCGCTTCTCGAAGAGCAGATTTCGCATACACCTTGGACGGGTGGCCGATCCGAAGGGCCTCGCGCACTCACAAGTACCGCGTTCAAGATATGCCGAAGCGTAAGATCGATAGACTCGCTCGCGCCAAAGCCCGGCCCGATCCTGCACAGTGGGGGGAGGACGAAGTGATGACGCTGATCGAGGCCGTTACCGTATTTTTTCCGCACGGTCCATTGACCTTATCATCGTTGCGCAGGGCCGCAGCGACTGGGACTCTTGAAATTGCCAAAGTGGCAGGCAAAGATTTGACCACACCTCGCGCCATCCGCAAACTGGTCAAGCCGTCATGCCGGGCCGCAAAGCCAAGCCACCACGACTCTGGTTCCGAGACGACGATGAGACCTGGATCATCCTCGACCGCGGCCGGCAGATCCGCACAGGCTTCGGCCGCGACGACATTGATGGCGCTGCGAAGGCACTCGAAACCTACATCGGCGGGCGACATACAAGTACAATCGGCGCCACTGACCCGGGCGCCCTCGCCATAGCTGATGTTCTCACTGCTTACGAGATTGCAAAGCGCCCCAAGGATAAGAGCGACCAACGCGCGTGGGCACAACACGATCTGCTGCTCATTCGCTTGCTCGACCTCAACACCTTCTTTGGCGACAAGACGGTCAGCGAGCTCAAAGCCCAACTCTGTCGTGATTTCGTAGACTGGTCTACTGGCACGCCGAACGAGAACAACAGAAAGGCAGGCATCAAGCCCCGCAACAGCTCGGTCTCAGATCAGACCGCGCGACGCCGACTTGAGGATTTGCGGGCTGCGGTCAACGTCTATCACGCAGAACACACACTTAGCGTGGTCCCAAAGATCACCCTGCCTCCAAAGGCGGAGGGGCGTCACCGGTGGCTAACACGCAATGAAGCCGCTCGCTTACTCGCAGCAGCGATTGGTTACGTGTGGGACAATGAGCGAGAGACCTGGAAGCGTGGTGAAGATGGCAAGCTTTTGAGACGTGAGCGGTGGATCATCCGCCGTCGCTATCCGGCGGCGCGTTTCATGTTGGTCGGCATTTACAGCGCGCGCCGCGAAGAGACGATCCGCCGCACACAGTGGCTATCGACAACGACTCATCCTTGGATGAATCTGGACGCGATGGTGTACCAAGGCAAGGGAGCCTTGGAGCGGTCGACCAAGAAGCGACGCCCGCCCGCGAAGATCGCCAGCCGGCTGCGCCCTCACCTAGTCCGCTGGCGTAAGATCGACGAGAAGCGTTCCTCCGAACTCAGAGCAGCGGGCGTCATGAGGAACGGCGAGCAGATACGATTCATCGTCAACCGCATCCACGATGGCCAGCCGCTTGCCGGCAAGATCAGGTCGGCTTGGGAAGCAATTCTGGAGGATGCGGGACTGGGCGATGATGTGGTTCGCCACTCCTTGCGCCACACCGCCGCGACTTGGCTCATGCAAGCTGGCGTCGATATGTGGGAAGCCGCTGGCTGGCTTGGGATGACCGTGGAGCAGCTGGAAGCCAACTATGGCCATCACCATCCAGATTTCCAGGAAGAGGCGGCCGAAGCGTTTGGGGGACGACGCTAATTCCCCTTGCGGTTAGCAACGTCTGTCAGAAAATAGAGCGACCAAAATACAGTCACCGACAAGAACGATAAAAGCATAGACAGGATCAAGCTACCGATTGCCCAGACCGCTGTTCGAGCCAACGGAGCACTTGCTGTCCAGCTGATAACCGCGTCCCTCATCAAGCCAGCGCCCACGACAGCGAATAGCGTCACAAGGCCCAAGAAGCTCAGATAACCTAGCAGAAAGCAAAGGAATTGGCGCATAGTCAGGGCGTCATTGTCCAGCCAAAGCTCAGCTCCCATTGGCCTTCGATCAATGTTGTTACCTGGCGCGCCCATCGATACTGCCGCCAGCGCCCCCACCATAAACGGTACAGCCATGATCAATAGGTCTCTGGCAAACCGCAATAACCCAGCATCGCCGAACAGTGGGGCGCGTGGTTGGACGCCTACGTAAACGATCCATGCCACCAGTGCGACGGATAATGGAACGATCACGTCATACCGGCGCTTCTCTGGATGACGGATAGAAAGGTAGCGGATAGGAGCAAGCAGGCGCAGTCGCGAATGCGTCCCGCCCTGTTCCACGTCCAGATACTCTATCCGTGACCTTTCCATAGCGAGTCTTTGTCCAGCAAGGCTTCCATCTGCTTCACGACATCGCGGTTGACTGTCGTGTACCACTCTCTGGCTGCCTGGAGAGATATTACATCTTTTGTGCAGATCATCAGATCCGAAGCGCCGGCAAGTGCATCCGGCAACGACCCGGTGATCATCGCACCGTTTACGTGCCGGAATGACACCTTAATCTTGTACCCGCGCTGTGTGTAGTAGGTTCGCAGGGCGTTCATCCATTCGAAACGTGCTTTAGGGTCGTTTGGTCCCTGCTTGGCGGACACCTTCAATTGAACTTGGGCGTCAAATTCCTCATTGATCATATGGGTTTTACCGGCAATCGATTGTTTTTCTTTGCTCTTGGTAAAGATTAGATAGGAAATTTCAGCACCTGGACCAGTGGCAAACCCGACGTTCCGTCCAACATCGGCGTGGAGTTCCAGGCGGGGATTGAATCGGTAGGGCTTGAGCACATTTCCTCGTTTCGGATCTGGCACCGGTACGTCAAATGAGAGTTCGTCCTGCGTTGCCCATCGGCGAAGCTGCCGACACAGGAAATCCTCAATCATTTTCGGTTTATTGAGTGTGCAACTTCGATCACACATCGGTAGTCGCCGCTATCAACGGCCACGACCGGGGTGCGAACGACCACATGGGCTGACACGCACCCGCGTTCATTTTCGTGGCCGGAGATATCCCGTCCGTTCAAGTTTGCCGTGTCGACGACGGAGAATGTTGTCTTTTGCTGATCAACGTATTCCAGCAGAAGCTGATAGTATCGAAAACCGTCGCGTGTATGAGACTTGAGATCTCGGAGCCAGATGAAGTTCAATCCGGCGCACCGGATTTTCCGCTCATCGTCCGTCTCTTCGGACTCTCTCTCGGTCTCTGACTTTCCGAAAAACTCAATAGCCCACGCTGCTTTTCGTCGCTCCTCGAGAGCGTCGAACATGCTCTTGCCGGAGACGATCGGAACTTTGGCGTGGCTCGGAGCCTTTGAAATCGACCGAGCAACCAATCGATTTAAAAGAACAATCCTCTGAAATGGACTCGACACTCAGCCCTCCCTGCGGAAGCTGATATGTCACAACCCACGCTTGAGGAAGAGGTCGTGAGCGCGTTATCCCCGGAGGCAAGAGGCTTTTCATTGCGCATTTCATTGCGGAACGACGCCCCGGAAACTATAAGTAGTTGAAATCTTGGTCGGAGTGGCAGGATTCGAACCTGCGACCCCTGCGTCCCGAACGCAGTGCTCTACCGGGCTGAGCCACACTCCGACAAGAAGGCGGCTTATAGCGTTGGGCTTGACGCACTGCAAGCGGCCGAGATGAGGAATTTTATCCCTGTGAAGACGGGTGTCGAAACGCTGATATTGCCGGCCGGCGAAGCCGACGCGGAAGCCGCCGCCCGGCGACTTGCGGCCGGCGGGCTGGTCGCGTTTCCGACCGAGACGGTCTACGGGCTCGGGGCGGATGCTGCCAATGCGGTCGCGATCGCCCATCTCTACGCCGCCAAGGGCCGGCCGGCGTTCAATCCGCTGATCGCGCATGTTGCGGATCTCAAAGCCGCGCGGCGGATCGGGCTGTTCGATGCGCGCGCGCTGGCGCTTGCGGAGGCGTTCTGGCCGGGGCCGCTGACGCTCGTGGTGCCGAAGGCCGAGGACTGCACGGTGGCGGATCTCGCCACCGCCGGCCTCGACACAGTGGCGATCCGCATTCCCGCCCACCCCGTCGCACAGGCGATCCTGCGCGCCTTCGGCGGCGCCGTGGTCGCGCCGTCCGCCAATATCTCCGGCCACGTCTCGCCGACGCTGGCCGCCCATGTCGAGAGCGACCTTGCCGGGCGGATCGACCTGATCATCGACGGCGGGCCTGTGACGGTCGGCGTGGAATCCACGATTATCGGCTGCTTCGACGCGCCGATGCTGCTTCGTCCCGGCGGGCTGTCGCGCGAGCGGATCGAGGCGGTGCTGGGCGCGAAGCTGGCGCGGCCGCCGGCGGAGGCTGGCAGCGACGACAGCCAGCCACTGGCCCCGGGCATGCTGGCCTCGCACTACGCACCGCGCGCCCATGTGCGGCTCAATGCACGTGAGGTCGCGCCGGGCGACGCGCTGCTGGCGTTCGGCCCGGAGCGCCTGCCGGGCCTTGACGCCGCCTCGGCCGTCATGAATTTGTCGCCCACCGCCGATCTCGATGAAGCCGCGGCCAATCTGTTCGGCTATCTTCGCAGCCTCGATGCGAAAGCGCCGCGGGCGATTGCGGTGATGCCGATTCCCGAAGATGGTCTGGGCGAGGCGATCAACGACCGGCTGCGCCGCGCCGCGGTGGCGCGTTGAAGCAAGAGACGAGGACATGAACATCAACAAGCCTGCCACCCCGCCGCTTGCGCCCGAATTGATCGAGCAATTCCGCAAGATCGTCGGCGACCGCCACGCCATCACCGACCCGACCGATATCGAGCCTTACGTCACCGAGGAGCGCAATCTGTTCCACGGCCGCTCGCCGCTGGTGCTGCGCCCGGGCTCGACGGCGGAGGTTTCCGCGATCTGCAAGCTCGCCTCCGCGCACAACATCGCGCTGGTGCCGCAGGGCGGCAACACCGGGCTCGTCGGCGGCCAGACGCCACACAATGGCGAGGTGGTGGTGTCGTTGCGCCGGCTCGACAAGATCCGCGAGGTCGACACCGCCTCCAACACCATGACGTGTGAGGCCGGCGTGGTGCTGCAGATCGCGCAAGCCAGGGCTTCCGAGGTCGACCGGCTGTTTCCGCTGTCGCTCGGGGCCGAAGGCAGCTGCACCATCGGCGGCAATCTCTCGACCAATGCCGGCGGCACCGCGGCGCTCGCCTATGGCGTCGCGCGCGAGATGGCGCTGGGCCTCGAAGTGGTGCTCGCCGATGGGCGCGTGCTCAATTCGCTGTCAAAGCTGAAGAAGGACAACACCGGCTACAATCTACACAACCTCTTCATCGGCGCCGAAGGCACGCTCGGCATCATCACCGCGGCGACGCTGAAACTGTTTCCGAAGCCGCGGGCGATCGAGACCGCCTTCGTCGGGCTGAAATCGCCGGCGGCGGCGCTGAAGCTGCTCACCATCGCGCGAGGCGAAGCCGCCAATGCGCTGACGAGCTTCGAGCTGCTGTCGGAGCTGGCGGTGGATTTCTCGGTCCGCCACGGCATCGACGTGCGCGACCCGCTTGAGGCAAAGCATCCCTGGTACGTGCTGATGGAATTGTCATCGCCGAGCGAGGATGCCCGCACGCCGCTGGAGACGATCCTGGGCCGTGCCATGGAGGAGGAGATCGTCGACGACGCCGTGATCGCGGCGAGCCTCGCCCAGCGCGGCGCGTTCTGGAAGCTGCGCGACGAGATGTCGGCGGCGCAGAAGCCGGAAGGCGGCTCGATCAAGCACGACATCTCCGTCCCGGTTGCGGCCGTGCCCGAATTCATCGCGGAAGCCGATGCGGCCGTGGTGAAGCTGATCCCCGGCGCCCGGCCGGTGCCGTTCGGCCATCTCGGCGACGGCAATCTGCATTACAACGTCAGCCAGCCGATCGGCGCCGACACCGCCGATTTCCTCGCGCGCTGGCATGATGTGAACGCGGTGGTGTTCGAGATCGTGCTGCGCATGGGCGGCTCGATCTCGGCCGAGCACGGCATCGGCGTGCTCAAGCGCGACGAGCTCCCCGAGGTGAAGGACAAAACCGCGATCGAGCTGATGCGCTCCATCAAGACGATGCTCGATCCGCTCGGCATCATGAATCCGGGGAAGGTGCTGTGAGCGCTTCCCTTGCGATCGATGCGATCACCGATGCCGACGTCGAGGGCGTGGTCGCGCTGTGGCAGCGCTGCGGCCTGACGCGCCCCTGGAACGACCCGCATGCCGACATCGCACTAGCGCGGCGGCGCGACAATTCCACCGTGCTGGTCGGCCGCGACAATGGCGCGATCGTCGCCACCGTGATGGTCGGCCATGACGGCCATCGCGGCTGGGTCTATTACGTCGCCGTCGATCCCAGCTGTCAGAAGCGCGGCTATGGCCGCATCATCATGGCGGCGGCCGAGGACCGGCTGCGAAGCGCCGGGATTTCGAAGCTGCAGCTCCTGGTCCGTCGCGAGAACGCGCAGGCCAACGCGTTCTATGGCTCGCTCGGCTTCGAGCTGTCGACATCCGTGATGTTCCAGAAGTGGCTCGACGGCCGTGCGACCACGCCAAGCAATTGAGATCGAGGCATGACCCTTTCCGACCGCGTCCGCATCAAGGACGTCCGCGTGCTCTCGGACGGCTGGACCACGCTGAAGACCACGACCTTCGAATACCGGCGCGCAAGTGGCGAGTGGCAGACCCAGCATCGCGAGACCTATGAGCGCGACAATGCCGCCGCCGTGCTGCCATATAATCTCGCGCGACGGACCGTGATCCTGGTGCGCCAGTTCCGCCTTCCGGCCTTCATCCGCGGTTACGACGACCTCTTGATCGAGGCCGCCGCCGGCGTGCTCGACAACGCCGAGCCCGAGGAGCGCATCCGCGCCGAGGCGGAGGAAGAGACCGGCTATCGCCTGCACCATGTCCACAAGGTGTTCGAGGCCTTCATGAGCCCCGGCGCCATCACCGAGAAGCTGCATTTCTTCGTCGCCGAATACGAGCCCGAGATGCGGGTGAGCGACGGCGGCGGCCTGGAGCACGAGGGCGAGGACATCGAGGTGCTGGAGCTGTCCATCGACGAGGCGCTGGCGATGATCGCCGACGGCCGCATCATCGACGCCAAGGCGATCATGCTGCTGCAGTATGTGGCGCTGCATGTGTTCAGGTGACCTTGCGGCTGTCCTTCCTTCTCCCCTTGTGGGAGAAGGTGGCGCGAAGCGCCGGATGAGGGGTTCTCTCCACTTGTGAGATCGTTCGTGAGGATGGATACCCCTCACCCGTCTCGCCGCTATGCGGCGATCCACCCTCTCCCACAAGGGGAGAGGGGAGGAGCGCAGCTCGCTCTATCAAGCCTGCAATTCAGACCTGCGCCGCCGCTCCCCCCGGTTGAGCAACCGCAAAACTATCTCTAGTCTGTCGTCAACCAAGAACCAGGAGACGCGCCATGTCCGCTCCGCGCGACGATGAATTCGGCTTTGCGCCCGACTACGATTCCCCCGTCCCCTACATGCAGCGCACCCGGGATTATTACGCGGCGATCGGCTACACCACGCCGTACCGCTGGGCGCATTACACCGAGGCGCCGTTCCAGCCGCTGAAGAAGCCGTTGTCGCAATCGCGCGTCACCATCATCACCACCGCGGCGCCCTACGATCCGGCCAAGGGCGACCAGGGGCCGGGCGCGGCGTATAATGGCAGCGCGAAGTTTTATCAGGTCTATGACGGCGACACGTCGAAACAGCACGATCTGCGCATCTCGCACATCGGCTACGACCGCAAGCACACCTCGGCCACCGACAGCGGCACCTGGTTTCCGCTGCCGCAGCTGTTGAAGGCGAGCGCCGCCGGCCGCATCGGCGAAGTGAGCCAGCGCTTCTTCGGCGCGCCGACCAACCGCAGCCATCGCGTGACGCTCGACACCGACGCGCCGGAGATCCTGGCGCGCTGCCTCGCGGACAAGGTCGACGTCGCGGTGCTGGTGCCAAACTGCCCGGTCTGCCACCAGACCACGGCGCTGGTGGCGCGGCACCTGGAGCGCAACGGCATTGCCACCGTGGTCATGGGCTGCGCCAAGGACATCGTCGAGCACGCGGCCGTGCCGCGCTTCCTGTTCTCCGACTTCCCGCTCGGCAATTCCGCCGGCAAGCCGCACGACATCGCGTCGCAGGCCCAGACGCTCGAGCTCGCGCTCCGGCTGCTGGAGAGCGCGAGCGGTCCGCAGACCACGATGCAATCGCCGCTGCGCTGGAGCGAGGACGCCTCCTGGAAGCTCGACTACAACAACGTTGCGCAGCTCTCGCCCGAAGAGCTGGCTCGCCGCCGCGCCGAGTTCGACAAGCAGAAGGAGATCGCGCGCGGCAACCGCGCCGCCTGACGTCCTCCAACAACAATAAGCCGAGGGAGAGCGAGGTGACGCGACCGTTCGAGGGCGTGAAGATCCTGGATTTTACGCAAGTGCTGGCCGGCCCCTATGCGAGCTACCAGCTCGCGCTGCTCGGCGCCGACGTCATCAAGATCGAGCGGCGCGAGGGCGACGACATGCGCCGCACGCCGCTCAGCCGCGAATGGGCCGAGCGCGGGTTGGCGCCGGCGTTTCAGGCCGTCAACGGCAACAAGCGCAGCCTGACGCTCGATCTGCAGAAGCCGGAGGCGATCGCGATCGTGAAGAAGCTCGCAAGCCGTGTCGACGTGGTCATGGAGAATTTTCGGCCCGGCGTGATGGACAAGCTCGGCATCGGCTACGAGGCGCTGGCGGCGATCAACCCGAAGCTGATCTATTGCGCGGTCTCCGGCTTCGGCCAGACCGGCCCCGATCGTTTGCGGCCCGGCTATGACGGCAAGATGCAGGCGCTGTCGGGCATCATGGCGATCACCGGCCACCCCGAGACGGGGCCGACGCGCGCGGGATTCGCCGTGTGCGATGTGCTCTCGGGCGCCACCGCTGCCTTCGGCGTCTCGAGCGCGCTCTATCAGCGCGACCGCACCGGCAAGGGGCAGCTGATCGACGTCTCCATGCTGGAGGCGACGCTGGCGTTTCTCTCGGGCCAGATCGCCGACTGGTCGGTCGCCGGACATCGACAGCAGCTATCGGGCAATCAGGCGGTGAGCCGCCGGACCACGGCGAATTTGTTCAAGTGCGGCGACGGCCATATCCTGCTCGCCGTCAACAACGAGAAGCAGTACCGCGCGCTGATGGCTGCGCTCGGGCGCGAGGATACGCTGTCAGATCCGCGCTTTGCCGACTGGTTCTCGCGCAACGAGAACGAGGGCGCGCTGCGCGCCATCATCGAGCAGGCGCTGGCAAAACGGCCGGCACGCGAATGGGAGACAATTCTTGAGGACGCCGGCGCGCCCTGCGCCAGCATCTGGAAGGTCGAGGAGGTCATCGACCATCCGCAAATCAAGGCGCGCGGCGCGATCCATGAGCTGGACACGCAATACGGCCGCCTGCGCTTTGCCGGCAGCGGCTTCAAGCTCGCTCATGGCGGCGGCCGGCTGGATCGCATGGCGCCGGAGCTGGGCGCGGATACGGATGCGGTGCTGGGCGAGCTGGGATTCGATGCGGCAGAGATCGCGGGGCTGAGAGCGCGGGAGATTGTGTGACGGCAGCGCCTCACACTCAGTCGTCGTCCCGGGGCGCGCGTAGCGCGAACCCGGGACCCATAACCACAGGATCGCGTTTGACGAAGACTCGTGGTGAACAGTTTACGCCATAACCTCATCCTGTGGCTATGGGTCCCGGATCGGCGCGCGCTTTGGGCGCGCTTGTCCGGGACGACAGCGGAGTGAGTGGCGGCACCGCACCTAGAACAACGACCCCTGCCCGTCATCTGATGACGCTGCCGCAGTCTTCCGCACCGCCTTCTTCGGCTTCGCCGCCTCGGCTTCCGCCGCGATCTCCTCCGCACTGATCGGCAGCACGAGCTGCTCGTCATCATTGGCGACACGGTTGACGCGGGTGGAGACCGGGTGCCAGGCGAATTCGCCGACGCGCGGGGGCCTCATCAAGGGCAGGATCGCGTCGATCTCGTCGCCCTTGCTGTCGAGCCAGCGCTCGAAGTCGTGCGGGCTGATGGTGACGGGCACGCGGTCATGCAGCGCGGCGAGATCCTCGCCCGCCGCGGCGGTGACGATCGCGACCGTGTCGAGTTCCTCGCCGTTCGGACCGACCCAGGTCTCGAACACAGCGGCAAAGCCGAGCGGCTCACCGTCGGCACGGTGGATGAAAAAGGGCTGCTTGCGGCCGGTTTGCATCTTCCACTCGTAATAACCATCGGCCGGAATCAGGCCGCGCCGGCGGCGAATCGCGTTCTTGAACGCAGGCTTCTCCAGCACCGTCTCGGAACGGGCGTTGATCAGGAGCGTGAACCCGCGGGGGTCCTTGACCCAGCCGGGCAGAAGACCCCAGCGCATCAGGCGGAAATGGCGCGCGCCGTTCTCGAGCAGCACCACCGGAATCGGTTGCGTCGGGGCGACATTGTGCCGGGGCGGGAAATTCGGCTGCTCGACATAGCCGAACAGTTGCCGCAAAGCCGCGGGGGCCGAAGTTATGACGAAGCGTCCACACATCCTTGGAGGCCTATATAGGGTCCGTTCAGGTCCTTTTAACCCCGAACGTTAACACTGCGGCAGATGAGCTCAACGGCCTCCCAACCCGCGCGGACGCATGTACAGACGGGCCCTGAGGCGACCGCCTGGGCCGAACGGCTGCGCGTGGCCAACATCAATCCGCGGACCGGGCTTGCCACCGACTATCTCAACCATTTCAATGAAGCCGTGATGCTGCTCGAAATGGTGCCGGATATGCCGGAATGCGCCGAAGACTTCCTGACCTGGACGCCGCTGTCTTATGCCGAGCATTTCACGGCGTCGAATTTCAAGGCGCGGGATTTGGCGATCGAAGCCTATGAGAAAGCCGATCCCAACGTGCGTGCCCAGTTCGACCACTTGACGGATACCATGACCTCGATCCTGACCGCGGTCGGCTCGGCCATGCGCGAGGTCGAGAAGGACACGACGCGGGTCCGCCTCGCCGAGCAGGCCACGCTTTGGGTCAAGCCCCTGATCGCAGCCTGCGGCGGCATCATCAATGGCGGGGCGGAAGCCGACGTCGACACCATCATGGCGACTCATCCGGATAGGTGACGCGATTGGCCGCAATCGTCCATCCTGCCCATCCCCAGCTTGCGGTCAGCGCGGCGATCTTCCGCGACGGCAAGGTGCTACTGGTCCGCCGCGCCCGCTCGCCGGCCAAGGGCTTCTATTCGCTGCCGGGTGGCCGGGTCGAGTTCGGCGAATCGCTGCATCAGGCCCTGAGCCGCGAGGTCGACGAGGAAACCGGCCTTTGCATCGAGATCATTGGCCTCGCCGGCTGGCGCGAGGTGCTGCCGGCCGCGGCCGGCGCCGGCCATTACCTGATCATGTCCTTTGCCGCGCGCTGGACGGCCCGGGAGCCGGCGCTGAACGACGAGCTCGACGATCACCGCTGGATCGCCCCTGGCGCCCTGGCAAGCCTCGGCGACCTCAAGCTGACCGGGGGGCTGGAGGAGGTCATCCTGTCCGCTCACCGGCTGCTTGGAGCCTGACCGCCCGCCTTGCGCCAGCCGTCCCGAGGGGGCATACAGCCGCCGATGTCGTCGCGATTTCTGGCCATTTTTGTCCTGATTCTCGCCTGCGCCTCCGTGCCTGCGAGGGCCCAGGACGTGGCGGCGCCGTTTGACGGCGAACTGCAGCGGCTGGCCGAGATCCTCGGCGGCCTGCACTATCTGCGCGGCATCTGCGGGGCCAACGAGGGTAACAAATGGCGCAACGAGATGCAGGCGCTGATCGATGCCGAGACCCCCTCCGGCGAGCGCCGCACCCGCATGATCGCCGGCTTCAACCGCGGCTATAACGGTTTTCAGCAGACCTATCGCAGCTGCACGCCGGCCGCGATGGTGGCGATCCGCCGCTACATCGAGGAAGGCTCGAAGATCTCGCGCGATCTCACGGCGCGCTACGCGAACTAGCTACCCCGTCATTCCGGGGCTCGCGCGCGAGAGCCCGGAATCCATTCATCCACCGTCTCTGATGCCCGATGGATTCCGGGCTCGCGCGAGGCGCGCCCCGGAATGACGGCGCGGTCGACGCATGTGCGGGCCTGGAACCCTGTCATCGACTTTGTTCACAGCCGTTAACCGTTCTTAAAGATGTGGCCTAGCGGTCGTTAACGCCCGTGCTACACCTCTCGCACAGCGCATCGCCGTGGATCGCGCCCCAGCCTGACCGAGTTTCATGAGCCAGCCGATTTCCTACGCCCCCGCCCGCGCGCCGCTGCCCGATCACGAGCAGAAACAGGCCGCACTGAGCTATCTCAACGAGGCCTGGGCCGAGGCGCGTCATGACGGCGTCGACGGCGACTGCCTGGCGCAGGCGAGCCTGTTCGCGGCCCTCGCCGAGCTCGTCGGCACCTATGGCGAGGACGCAGTGGCAAAGTTCGTCGAGGGCTTTCCCGGCCGCATTCGCAACGGCGAATTCTCGGTCGGCATCTGCAGGCAGTAAGCCGTCCTGAAGCAGTAAGCCGTCCTGAAAATGACCCCGCCACGCGGGCGGGGCCAGTTGACGGATGAATGACTCTGCGAAAGGCGTCGCGAAGTCTGCCGCTCTTATCGCACGGAAGCCGTTGCCGGCGGACAAGCATTAATCTCGCGATGACCGGGAGATGTTCCCGACAGAGCCGGGAACGCGCGCCTCAGTCCGTCTCGATCGGCAGCGCCGGATCCCTCGCCCATTCGCCCATCGAAGCGTCGTAGAGCGTCAGCTTGTCGTAGCCGAGCTGCGTCAGCAGCAGGAGGTCGATCGTCGCCGAGATGCCGCCGCCGCAATAAAGAATCACATTCTTGTCGCGCGTGACGCCCTGGGCGGCGAACTTCGCTTGCGCATCCGCAAGATCCGCCAGCGTCTTGTCGGCATTCACGAGTGTGGCTGCGGGAACGTTGACGCTGCCGGGAACGCGGCCCGGCCGGCCATAGCGGCTCGGCTCGAGGCCGCGGTGAAACTGCGGCCCGAGCGCGTTGACGATGATGGTCGCGGGATCGCCGATCCGCGCCAGCACGGCTTCCTTGTCGACGAAGCAGCCTGGGCGCGGCGCCGCCTTGAAGGCCGTCACCGGATAGCCTTTCGGTGCGCCCGTCTCGGTCGGCCGTCCCTCCTGCTGCCATTTGTCGAAGCCGCCGTCGAGCACGTGGGCATCGACGCCGAGCGCGCGCAACATCCACCAGAACCGCGTCGCCCACATTATCGTCCCTATGCTGTAGAGCACGATGGTCTTGCCAGCATCGAGGCCGTGGCGGCCGAAGGCGGCCTCCAGCTGGGCGACATCGGGCATCATGAAGAAGTGTTGCGACGAGGCGTCGGAGAACTCGCCTTGCAGGTCGAGGAAATCGGCGCCGGGGATGTGGCCGGCGGCGAACGTCTTGTCGCCGGGCACGGCGCGATAAGGCACGGCGCTGCCTTCCGGCGCGGGCTCAAGATAGGTCGTGCAGTCGTAGAGGCGAAGGTTGGGATCGCCGAGCATGGCGGCGAGCTGCTCGGTGGTGATGAGGGCGGCGGGTTGGGACATCAGGCTGCACTCCCGTTCGAGAGGAAGTGTAGACCGCTCCTCCCGTCATTGCGAGAGCAGCGAAGCAATCCAGAGTCTTTCCGCGGCGACAGACTGAATTGCTTCGCTGCGCTCGCAATGACGAATGGGGAAGCCCCGTGCGTCCCCCACATCACCCTACTGCTTCAGCGTCTCCAGGAACCGCACCGGCTCGCCCTGCGCGGCCGTCACCAGCTCGCCCTGCCACATCACGCGACGGCCGCGGATAAAGGTGCCGACCGGCCAGCCGGTGACGCGAACGCCGTCATAGGGCGTCCAGCCGGCCTTGGACGCCACCCATTTGTTGGTGATGGTCTCGCTGCGCTTGAGATCGACGATGGTGAAGTCGGCATCGTAGCCGGCGGCGATGCGGCCCTTGCAGGCCATGTTGTAGAGGCGCGCAGGGCCGGCGCTGGTGAGGTCGACGAAGCGCGCCAGCGAGAGCCGACCCGCATTAACGTGATCGAGCATAACAGGCACCAGCGTCTGCACGCCGGTCATGCCGGAAGGCGAAGCGGGATAGGTCTTCTGCTTCTCCTCCAGCGTATGCGGGGCGTGGTCGGAGCCGAGCACGTCGATGATGCCCTGTTCGATGCCGCGCCAAATGCCGGCACGATGATCGGCGCCGCGCACCGGCGGGTTCATCTGCGCCAGCGTGCCGAGCCGCTCGTAGCATTCCGGCGCGACCAGGGTGAGATGGTGCGGCGTCGCCTCGCAGGAGGCGACATCCTTGTGGTCGCGCAGGAACTCGATCTCCTCCTTGGTCGAGATGTGCAGCACGTGAATACGCTTGCCGGTCTCGTGCGCGAGCTTGACGAGGCGCTGCGTCGCCATCAGCGCCGCGGTCTCGTCGCGCCAGACCGGATGCGAGCGCGCATCGCCCTCGATGCGCAGCGATTTGCGCTCGTTGAGGCGGTATTCGTCCTCGGCGTGGAAGGCGGCGCGGCGGCGGATCACCTGGAAAATGCGGCGCAGGCTCTCGTCGTCCTCCACCAAAAGCGCGCCGGTGGACGAGCCGATAAACACCTTGACGCCGGCGCAGCCGGGTGCGCGCTCCAGCACAGGCAGGTCCTGCACGTTCTCGCGGGTGCCGCCGATGAAGAAGGCGAAATCGCAATGCATGCGGTGATGGGCGCGCTTCACCTTGTCGGTGAATTCGGCCTCCGTCACGGTCAGCGGCGAGGTGTTCGGCATCTCGAATACGGCGGTGACGCCGCCCATCACGGCGCTGCGCGAGCCGGTCTCGAGGTCTTCCTTGTGCGTCAGCCCGGGCTCGCGGAAATGCACCTGCGTGTCCATCACGCCGGGCAGGATGTGCAGGCCCTTGCAGTCGATCACCTCGGCGGCCGAGCCTTGCGACAGCGGACCGAGCTCGGCGATGCGGCCGCCCGTGATGCCGATATCCCGCACGCCCTCGCCGTCCTGGTTGAAGACGGTGCCACCCTTCAGGATCACATCGAAACGCTGGGTCATTGGGCCTCTCTCATCCTCAGGGCGCAGGGCTCGAGGTCTTGTCGTTTATGCGTTGCGGGCTTACGTTCCGGAGCAACATGTCGCAAGAGATTTTCGCATGAAATCGGCGTTTCTTCCCGACCGGGGCGTGATCAAAGTCGCGGGTGAGGATGCGCGCAACTTCCTCAATGGCCTCGTCACCACCGACCTGGACAGGCTGAAACCTGGTCTGGGGCGATTCGGCGCATTGCTGACGCCGCAGGGCAAGATCATCGTGGATTTCCTGATCACGGAAGCGTCCGCAGGCCACGGCGGCGGGTTCCTGATCGACTGCCCCAAGGCGCTGGCGGACACCCTCGCCACCAAGCTGAAATTCTACAAGCTGCGCGCCAAGGTCACCGTGGACAAGCTCGACCTCGGCGTGCTCGCGGCCTGGGACGGCGAGCCGACGGCGCAGCCCGACCTTGCCTTTGCCGATCCGCGGGCTGAGGGGCTCGGCTACCGCATCCTGGTCCAGGAAGATCTCAAGCAGAAACTGTCCGATCTCATTGGCGCCGAGCTGGTCGATGCAGCCGAGTACGAGGCGCATCGCATTGCGCTCGGCGTGCCGCGCGGCGGGCTCGATTTCATGTACAGCGATGCGTTCCCGCATGAGACCAACATGGACCGCCTCGCCGGCGTCGATTTCGACAAGGGCTGCTATGTCGGCCAGGAGGTCGTCTCGCGCATGCAGCATCGCGGCACCGCGCGCACGCGCAGCGTGAAGGTGCTGCTCGAGGACGCCTCGCCCGAGCCTGGCACAACCATTCTCGCCGGCGACAAGCCGGTCGGCACCATCGGCTCGACGGCCGGCGGCAAGGGCATCGCGCTGGTGCGCATCGATCGTGTCGCCGATGCACTCGATGCAGGCCAGCCGCTCACCGCTGGGGGGCTGGCTTTGACACTCGCTGAACCAGACGTCGTTCGCATTCCAGCCAAGCAGCCGATCGCATGAGCCGCGCTGCCAGCTTGCATCCCGATGGTCTGACCCGCTGCCCCTGGCCGGGCGAAGATCCGCTTTATGTCGCCTATCACGACACCGAATGGGGCGTGCCGGAATACGACGACCGCGCGCTGTACGAGAAGCTGATGCTGGACGGCTTCCAGGCTGGCCTGTCCTGGATCACGATCCTGCGCAAGCGCGACAATTTCCGCAAAGCCTTCGACGATTTCCAGCCGGAGAAGATCGCGCGTTACAATGCCAGGAAGGTTCACGCGCTGATGAACGATGCCGGCATCGTGCGCAACAAGGCCAAGATCGAAGGCGCGATCCTAAGCGCAAAGTCCTATCTCGACATCATGGAGAAGGGCCCGGGCTTCTCGAAGCTGCTGTGGGACTTCATGGACGGACGGCCGAAGGTCAACCAGTTCAAGACCACGGCAAGCGTGCCGGCCTCGACGCCGCTGTCGGTACAGATCTCCAAGGAGCTGTCCTCGCGCGGCTTCAAATTCGTCGGCCCGACGATCGTCTACGCCTTCATGCAGGCGACCGGCATGGTCAACGACCACCTGGTCGACTGCCACTGTCATGCGACCTGCAGCAAGACCCAGCGCAAGCTGCGCCTCAAGGCCAAATGACGGCGAAGAAGGCAGCGCGCAACGAAGAGGTCCGCGCCTGGCAGCGCATGCTGTCGGGCCGGCGGCTCGACCTGCTCGATCCTTCCCCGCTCGACATCGAAATCGGCGACATCGCGCACGGGCTGGCGCGGGTGGCGCGCTGGAACGGACAGACCCTCGGCGCGCACATCTTTTCGGTCGCGCAGCATACGCTGCTGGTAGAGACGGTGCTGCGGCATGAGATACCCCGCGTCGACCAGCGCGTGCGGCTCGCGGCCCTGCTGCATGATGCGCCGGAATATGTGATCGGCGACATGATCTCGCCGTTCAAGGCCGTGCTCGACGGTCACTACAAGGCCGTCGAGAAGCGGTTGCTCGGCGCCATCCATATCCGCTTCGGTTTGCCGCCGGTATTGCCAGATGACATCACGCAGGCCATCAAGGCCGCCGATCGCGGTGCGGCCTATCTCGAGGCAACCGAGCTCGCCGGCTTCAGCGCGAGCGAAGCGCGGCGCCTGTTCGGCAAGGATCCGGGTCTCTCCGAAAGCGTCCGAGGCGACTATCTGACGCCCTGGACCGCGGCGCGGGCCGAGAAGCAGTTTCTGGAGCGGTTTGGCGCCGTGTTTGCGTAGCATTATTCCTTCGTAGGGTGGGCAAAGCGAAGCGTGCCCACCGAACCAAGCGACATGCGCGCAATTGCGAAATGGTGGGCACGGCGCGATGCGCCTTTGCCCACCCTACGAGCGCTCGCTATAATCGGGCGCAAAAAGGTTCGCCATGATCCACGTCTGTTCCCTCGCCGCGCTTCCCGAAACCGTCCGCCTCACCAAGGCCAGCCACGTGCTGACCGTGATGGCCAATGTCGAGCAGGTGGCGCGTCCGGTGTCGGTGCTCCCGGCCAACCATCTCAAGGTGTCGATGGACGACATCACCGAGGAAATGGACGGCTTCGTCGCGCCGTCGGAGACGCATATCGAGCAGGTGCTCAACTTCGTGCGCGGCTGGGACCGCAGCGCCCCGCTGGTGGTGCATTGCTATGCCGGGATCAGCCGCTCCACCGCCAGCGCGTTCGCGGCCGTTTGCGCGCTTAATCCAAATCGCGACGAGATCGAGATCGCCAGGAAGATTCGCGCGGCCTCGCCGATCGCCTCGCCCAATCGGCGCATCGTCGGCCTCGCCGATCGTGCACTCGGACGCAACGGCCGCATGCTGCGCGCGCTCGACGAAATGGGCCCCGGCGCGATGATGGTGGAAGGCCGCCCCTTCGCGATCGAGCTCGAATGACAGCTGGTTGTCACGATGGAGGTGCGCCCCCTCTCCCGCCTGCGGGAGAGGGTTGGGGAGAGGGTATCTCGGCGACGAAGACTCCCCCAGAGGATAGAGTCCCCTCCCGCCTCGCATCTGTCGATGCGACGCGACCTCTCCCGCAAGCGGGAGAGGTGCACCGAGTCCGCGGATGGGCCGTCTTAACCAAGCGGCATTCTGTTCAATTCAACGACACGGCAGCCGCATGAGCGAGACGCTGCTGACGCCAATCGAAATCGGCCTCACCGCGGCCATCGTCGCGATCGAGAACCACGAGCCGCTGATCCTGACCGCACCCGGTGCTGACCGGCTTGCCGGGCTGCCGTTCGGTCCGTTCGACGCGGTGAGCCATCGCACGTTCGAGATCGGCCTGCGCGCCTGGGTCGAGCAACAGGCGGGGCTGCGGCTCGGCTATGTTGAGCAGCTCTACACGTTCGGCGACCGTGGCCGTCATGCCGAGGCCGGCGACACCGGAGCCCACATCGTGTCGATCGGCTATCTCGCGCTGACGCGCCCCGCGGGCGGCGAGCTCGCCGCAAACGCGGCGAGCTTCGCGCCCTGGTACCGATTCTTCCCCTGGGAAGACTGGCGCGAGCAGCCGCCGGCGATCATCGCGAGCGACATCATCCCCGCGCTGACCGAATGGGCCGAGGAGGAGACCGCGGAGACGATTCGCGCCCTGCCGCGGAAGGATCGCGTGCGGTTCTATTTCGGTCTGGACGGCGCGCCCTGGGACGAGGAGCGCGTGCTCGACCGCTACGAGCTGCTCTACGAGGCCGGGCTGATCGAGGAGGCCCGCCGCGACGGCCGTCCTGCGGCATTGGCGCGCAAGACGCTTCCCCCGCTCGGGACCTCGATGCGGTTCGACCATCGACGGATTCTCGCGACGGCAATCGCGCGGCTGCGCGCAAAGCTGAAGTATCGTCCTGTAGTCTTTGAACTTTTGCCGACCGAATTCACACTCACTGAACTGCAGCACACGGTGGAAGCGATCTCCGGCCGGCACCTGCACAAGCAGAATTTCCGCCGCCTGGTCGAGATGGAAGCCCTGGTCGAACCGACCGGGGTGATGTCGACACAGACGGGCGGACGGCCGGCAGCGCTCTACCGCTTCCGCCGCGAGGTGCTCCAGGAGCGGCCCGCGCCGGGCTTGCGCGTTCGCTCCCGGCGCTAGAGCATGATCCGGAAAAGTGCGTTGCGGTTTTCCGGTAAGATCATGCTCAAGAAATTAAGATCCTGATATCAGTGGTATCGGCCCCTGCCGATTGCCTGGAGGCTTCATGTTCGACGGCCCGTTTGACGTCTTTGCGCTGATCATTGCGATCATCGCCTTCCTGATCGCGATCAAGGCGTCCAGCCAGGCGACCGAGTTGCGCCGCCGGATCAGTTCGCTCGAAGAGATGCTTTACGCGCAGCGGCCGGTGCAGCCGCCCCCGCTGATGCCGGCGCAGGCCGAAGCCCCCGCGACGACTGCAGCCGCAGAGCCGCCGCCGCTGGCCCCGGAAGCCGAAACGACGCCGCCTCCGCTCGTCACCGAAGAGATTTCGCCGCCCCCGCTCGAGCCGAGCACGGGCGCCGCTGCGCCCCCTCCGGTCCCGGAGGCCGCACCCGGCTTCGAGGAGCGGCTCGGCACCCGCTGGGTGGTGTGGATCGGCGGGCTTGCGCTCGCGCTCGGCGGCTTCTTCATGGTGCGCTATTCGATCGAGGCCGGTCTGCTCGGCCCCGGCGTGCGCGTGTTCCTCGGCGGCCTGTTCGCCGCTGCGCTGCTTGGCGCCGGCGAATGGACGCGGCGCAAGGAGAGCATCTCGAGCATCGCGGCGCTGCCTATCGCCAACATTCCCGCGATCCTCACCGCGGCCGGCACGGCGGTGGCGTTCGCGACCATCTACGCGGCGTACGCGCTCTACGACTTCCTCGTGCCTGCGACGGCCTTCGTGCTGCTCGGCATCGTTGCGATGGGCACGCTGGCCGCAGCGCTGTTGCATGGCCCGGCGCTCGCCGGGCTCGGCGTCGTCGGCGCCTTCGTGACGCCGATCCTCGTCTCCTCCGGCAAGCCGGATTATTGGGCGCTCTACATCTATCTTGCGGTCGTGACGGCCGCGAGTTTCGGGCTCGCCCGCATCAGGCTATGGCGCTGGCTTGCGGTCACGACCATTGCATTCGCGGTGCTCTGGATCTTCCCGGGTCTCGATACCGAACAGGTGCAGGTCGCGCCGCACGCCTTCCATGCCATCGCCGGCTTTGTGCTCGCCGCACTGCTCGTCGTCTGCGGTTTCATGTTCGGGCCCAGCATGGAGGACGGCGAGATCGAGCCGGTCTCATCGGGCGCGCTCGGCGCCTATTTGTTCGGCGCGATGCTGGTCGTGCTGTCGAGCGCGCATGCGGATCTCGCGCTGATCGCCTTCACGCTCCTGGTTGGCGGCACGCTGTTCGTCGCCTGGCGCGCACCGGCGGCGACCGGCGCGCTGGGCGCGGCCGCGGCGGCCGTGTTCATCGTGTTCGCCGAATGGGCGCTGCGCGCCAACCCCGATATGCTGGTGCTGCCGGGCGGCCCGATGCCCGGCGTCGGCCCGGTCGCGATTGATAGCGCGGTGACGCTGCATCTGGTGACGGCCGCGATCTTCGCCGCCGGTTTCGGCGTCACGGGCTTTTTCGCGCAAGGCCGCTCGAACTCGGTGATCATTCCCGTGGTGTGGTCGGCGGCGGGCGTCGCGACGCCGATCGCCATCCTGGTTGCGCTCTATGCGCGCATTGCCCATCTCGACCGCTCGATCCCGTTTGCGATCCTCGCCGTGCTGCTCGCTGCGGCCTTTGGCGCTGCGACCGAAGCGCTGATGCGCCGCGAAGAACGGCCCGGCGTTGCAACCTCGGTCGCGCTGTTCGCGACCGGTACGCTCGGCGCGCTGGCGCTGGCGCTGACCTTCGCCCTGGAGAAGGGCTGGCTCACCATTGCGCTCGCGCTGATGTCACTCGGCACCGCCTGGATCTCGTTGCAGCGGCCGATTCCGGTGCTGCGCCGGCTGGCTGCCGTCTTCGCTGCGATCGTCACTGCGCGCATCGTCTATGATCCGAGCATCGTCGGCGATGCCGTCGGCACCACGCCGATCTTCAACTGGCTGTTGTGGGGCTATGGCCTGCCGGCCGCCTCGTTCTGGGGCGCGAGCATCTTCCTGCGCCGCCGCGCCGACGATCCGCCGCTGCGCGTGGTCGAGACGGCGGCGATCCTGTTCACCGCGCTGCTCGCCTTCATGGAGATCCGGCACTTTGCGACCGGCGGCCGCATGACCTCGCCGCCCTCGCTGCTCGAGTTCGCGCTGCAAGTCTGTGTCATGCTAGCCATGGCAATCGGCCTGGAGCGCCTGCGGCTGCGCAGCCACAGCATCGTGCACAATGTCGGCGCGGTCGTGCTGACGGCGATCGCCGGCCTCATCAGCGTGTTTGGCCTCCTGATCCTGGAGAACCCGATGCTGCTCTCCAGCGTCAATGTCGGCAGCCTCGTGTTCAATCTGCTGCTGCTCGGCTATGCGTTGCCGGCCGTGCTGATGCTGCTGCTCTCCTACGCAGTGGCGGGACACCGCAGTGTCGCATATGCAAACACGATTGCGGGTGGCGCCCTGGTGTTCGCGCTCACCTATGTGACGCTGGAGATCCGCCGCTTCTATCACGGCCCGGTCCTGCTCTACGGTGGCACCACGAGCGCCGAGCAATATACCTATTCGATCGGCTGGCTCGCTTTTGGCGTGGCGCTGCTCGGCGTCGGCATCCTGGTCAATTCGGAGCGTGCGCGGCTGGCGTCCGCTGCCGTCATCGCGCTGACGATCTTCAAGGCCTTCGCCGTCGACGTGTGGACGCTGACCGGCGTCTATCGGGCGCTCTCGTTCATGTGCCTCGGCGTCGTGCTGGTCGCGATCGGCTGGCTCTACCAGCGTATCCTGTTCCGGCGGCAGATCGCACCGACGCCGGCCGCGCCGCAGACGGGCAGCTAAACGTCAGGCCGCGCGGACCGATTCCAGGAACTGCGCGACCTCGACCTTCAGGCGGGTGCTGTCGGTCGCCAGCGACTTCGCCGCCGACAGCACTTCACTCGAGGCCGAGCCGGTCTCGATCGCACCGCGCTGCACGTTGGTGATGTTGGACGACACTTCCTGCGTGCCGAGCGAGGCCTGCTGAACGTTGCGCGAAATCTCCTGCGTGGCCGCGCCCTGCTCCTCGACGGCGGCGGCGATCGCCGCGGACACCTCCGACAGCCGCTCGATGGTGCCGCCGATCTCCTGGATGGCGTTGACGGATTCTTGCGTCGCCGCCTGGATGCCCGAGACCTGCGCCCCGATTTCGCCGGTCGCTTTCGCGGTCTGCTCGGCCAGTGCCTTGACCTCGGAGGCGACGACGGCAAAGCCGCGGCCGGCTTCGCCCGCGCGCGCCGCCTCGATGGTCGCGTTCAGCGCGAGCAGGTTGGTCTGGCCCGCGATGGTGTTGATGAGCTCGACGACGTCGCCGATGCGGGCGGCCGCCTGCGACAGCGCGTTGACGCGCTCGTTGGTCCGCGCCGCCTGCTCGACCGCTTCCGCTGCCATCCGCGCCGAATCCTGCACGCGGCGGCTGATCTCGGTGATAGAGGACGACAGCTCCTCGGAAGCAGAGGCCACGGCCTGGACGTTGGTGGAAGCTTCTTCCGACGCAGCCGCAACGACGGTTGCGAGCTCCTGGCCGCGCTGCGCTGTGCCGCTCAGCGTTGCCGCGGACGCCTCGAGCTCGGTCGAAGCCGACGATACGGTCTCGACGACCTCGCCGATCATGACCTCGAAATTGCGGGTGATGGCATCGACACGTCGGCCGCGTTCGATCTTGGCCTCGGCGTCGCGCGCCGCCGCAGCGTCGGCCGCCTTCTTGGCGATCAGCGCCTCCTTGAAGATCTGGAGCGCATCCGCCATCGAGCCGATCTCGGTCTTCTCGCCGCGATGCGGCACCTCCACCGCAAGGTCGCCCTCGCCGAGCGACTGCATCGGGCGGATGATCGAAGCGATGCCACGCGAGACGTCGCGCACGAGATAGTAGGCGGCGCCGATCGCGATCACGACGGAGGCCACGATGATCCCGACCAGCACACGGAAGATCGTAGCGTAGCTGTCGGCGGCCTGCTTCGTCTCCAGCTCGGCGCCCTGATTGTTCATTTCGATGCCCTTCTGGAGCAGCGGATCGGCGGCCTGAGCCATCTTCGCGACCTTGGTCTGCAACATCTCGTTGGCATCGGTCGGGAAGCGGCCGACACTCTTGCGCGACAGCGCCATTACATCCTGCACGCCGTTCAGGTACTCGGCCCAGGCCTTGGTCCATTGCTCGTAGAGCGAACGCTCCTCTGCGCGCGTGATCAGCGGCTCGTAGATCTTGCGGGTCTTCTCGATCCGTTCGCGCAAACCTGCCAGGCGCTTCTCGGCAGCCTCCTTGCCTTCGGCAGTATCCTGCATCAGGTGCAGACGCAGCGCGACGCGGAGCTCGTTGATGTCAGCACGCATCGAGCCGAGCGCACGCACGCTCGGCAACCAGCCCTGCGCGATCTCGACCGTATGGGCGTTGATGTTCTGCATCGTGCCGATCGCCATCACGCCGACGCCGGCGAGCGAGAGCACGAGGACCGACAGCACGGTCAGCAGCTTGAAGACGATCGACAATTTCGACATCACGACAATCCCGATGATTACCCGGCAACGCGCACATCATCTGCGCCGCAGACGTCACGACGGACGACCCGGGCGAAGGTCAGTTCAACAATGCTGGCTGGTTCTTTTCCCGAAGGATTGCGCGCATAATCGCAAACAGGCGTTAACAGGAGGCTACGTAAAAATACGGCTCGTGCGCAGCGATCGTGGTTCGCTGCAACTCTCTGTTGCAGCCGCACCGGCATCTCCCGTTACGATGCGGACGCAAAGGCACGTGTCAGGCCGCGCGGACGGTATCGAGGAACTTTCCGACTTCGAGCTTCAGCCGGTTGCTGTCGCCTGACAGCGATTGCGCGGCGCCCAACACCTGCGAGGATGCCGAACCGGTCTCACTCGCGCCGCGCTGCACGTCGGTGATGTTGGACGACACCTGATGGGTGCCCGTCGCCGCCTGCTGCACGTTGCGGGAGATCTCCTGCGTTGCGGCCCCCTGCTCTTCCACCGCGGCTGCGATGGTCGAGGAGATCTCCGACAGCTTCTCGATGGTGTGGCTGATGTCCTTGATCGCGCCGACCGAATGCTCGGTGGCGGTCTGGATGCCGGCGATCTGCTGGCCGATCTCGCCGGTCGCCTTCGCCGTCTGCTCGGCAAGCGCCTTGACCTCCGAAGCGACGACGGCAAAGCCGCGGCCTGCCTCGCCGGCGCGCGCGGCCTCGATGGTTGCATTGAGCGCCAGGAGATTGGTCTGGCCGGCGATGGTGTTGATCAGCTCGACCACGTCGCCGATCCGCGCCGCAGCAGCGGAGAGCTCCCCGACGCGATCGGTCGTGGTGCGAGCCTGGTTCACCGCATCGCCGGCGACGCGGGCGGATTCCTGCACCTGCCGGCTGATCTCGGTGATCGACGACGACAGCTCTTCGGTCGCCGACGCGACCGACTGCACGTTGGTGGACGCTTCCTCGGAAGCGGCAGCAACCATGGTCGTGAGCTCCTGGCCGCGCGCCGCGGTCGCGGTCAGCGTCGAGGCGGAAGCTTCCAGCTCGGTCGCGGCCGAGGACACGGTATCGACGATCTCACCGATCGCGGCTTCGAAGCTGTCAGCCAGCTTGTGCATCTCGGCCTTGCGCTGCGCGGACGCAATCTGGTCCTGCCTGATCTTGGCTTCGGCGTCCTCGCGCGCCTTCTGCTCCGACACGACCTTGAACTTTTCGACGGCCGCCGCGACGCCGCCGACCTCGTCCTTGCGGCCGAGACCGGGCAGAACCACGGAGAAATCGCCGCCGGCGAGCTTGTCCATGGCGACCGTGAGCGCACGGATCGGCCGCGCGATGGTCAGGAACGACATCAGCCAGGAGCCGACGAGGACGAGCATGGCGAGTGCGCCGACCAGGATCGCAAGCTGCTCGCTCGATCTCATTTGTGCCGCGGCCGCGGCATTCTTCTCCTCGGATTTGTGCCTTGCGTAGTCGGCGATCTGGCTGATCAGCACGTCGAGCTCGCCGGCAATCGGCAGGGTCACCTCGCGTGCGATGCGAACGACGTCTTCATTGAGCTTCGCAGCGCGGGCCGCTCCGTCTGCACCGCTGGCGGCCAGGGCTTCGCCGCGCACGCCGGCGATCTGCTGCGCGGCCTTTTCGTAATTCGCAGCCAGCGATCTCAGTTTCTCCATCCGAGCGCGGTTCTCCGCCTCGTGAGAAAGCTTCAGCATTTCATCGACCAGCGCATTCGTCGATTTTTGCCGCTCGCCCAGATTCTGGACGGCCTTCTGAATGTCAGCCGGGCTATTGGCAAGACGAAGGTCTCGTACCGCGAGCTGCATGCCGCGAACCGCAGCCTCGGCCTTGACTGCGTCGCGCGCGATCTGCTGCTGCGCAAGCGCGCTCTGGCTGCTCTCGCGAATTCCCGCATTGCCGAGCATCTGGCTTGCAATCATGGCCCCAACCAGGAGCACACCGAGCGCCGACGCAATCGCCAGCTTGGTCCCGATCCTCAGATTCTGAACTAGGCTCAACATGGGCATGCTTCCCCCGAAGGAACGCGCAGCCGAGTCATTGTCGGCTTCCCCTGACTGCGCCATTGCCCAAAAAATGAGCTTCTCACATTCCGATTTGGTTAACGAAATCCCTCGCAGAAATACTGACTTTGCACGCTAAATGATTGAGCGCGAAAGGAAACGATCCCGTCATAGTTGTAAATTGCAGCTTCAAGTCGGAGCTAGGACGCTTTACATCCGATGGCCTCGCCGACGAGGCTGATTCGAAAGACCGGCTGCTTGTCCTCATCGAGCAGCTCCATGCACCATTCGGCGTTCGGCTTCAGGCCGCGCGCGATGCCGCTGAGCAGATTGGCGCACACCTCGGTCATCTCGGTCCAGGCGGCTGCGCGATCCTCGAACTCGTACGGCAGGTCGGCGGCGCCGGAATAACGGCCGGTGCTGATGCGGAAGAAATAGAGCGACATGATTGAACCCTTGCGTGGGACCGCCCCCCGGCGCGCGCAAACTGCGGCCCGAACAGCTACCAAGGCATGAAAGCCGCCGTCCGTATGACTACGGCGCAGGCGGCTTGATGTTCGATGATGCCTTCGACGATCAATGGCGCGGGTTGTCTCGCGCAGGCGAGCTCACTGCGTGGAGCGGCGCAGCTCCAGCGGTCCCTCGTTCTTCGCCGGCTCGGACTTCACCGGCTCGAGCCGGCTGCCCTCGACACGCGGCGTCTCGACGCGCGCGGCAACCTCGGTGTTCGACGCGGCGACCGTACCGGTGTGCTCCGGTCGGTGCAGCGAGCGCGGCCGCGCTGCAGCGCGCGCCATCAGCATTTGGTTGCCGCCCTGGTGACGGAAGTCGCAATAGGCGAAGCCCATGCCCGACACCGAGCCGCGGAAGCTGCGATCGTCGGTCTTTTCGAGGTTGAAACAGGGCTCGAACGGAATGCCCTTGATCGAGGCGCAAACATTCTGGCCGCGGATCTGGAGCGTATTGCCGGGAAGTCGGAGGTGCTTGACCGGGCCCGAGCCCGAGAATTGCACCGCACCGGCCGCGCCGAGATCGTCGAGGATGCGGCCTGCACCGCGGGTGCCGTCGAAACAGGTGAAGGCGAACACCTTGCCAGCCACGAAGCGGCGCGCCTCGTCGGCATTCATGCTTCCAGCGATGGCCGGCGCAAACGTCGCTGCCGCCGTGACAGCCCCCAACACAATACGCGCAAGCATGCTCAACTCCGAACCAACCCCCGCAGCGGGCGATGCCTTTATCTCTTTACCCGCTGCTTACCATACGAACCATGGCGAGATTGAAGCAGCTTGGTTGGTAAAGTCTGAACGCCGTCAGACAATTTTTACCACGACGCGGCCGCGAACCTGGCCGGCGAGGATTTTCGCGCCCCAGCCCTGAACCTCGCCGAGCGAAATTTCCTCTGTGATTTCAGTCAGTTTGGTCCGATCCAGATCGGAGGCCAACCGCTGCCAGGCGGCCTTCCTTGGCTCGATCGGGCACATCACCGAATCGATGCCGAGAAGGCACACTCCGCGCAAAATAAACGGCGCCACCGAGGACGGCAGGTCCATGCCGGCGGCCAGGCCGCAGGCCGCGATCGCGCCGCCATATTTCGTCATCGAGAGCAGGTTGGCGAGGGTGGTCGAGCCGACGCTGTCGACGCCGGCGGCCCAGCGCTCCTTGGCGAGGGGTTTTGCAGGGGCCGACAATTCATTGCGATCGATGATCTCGGCAGCCCCCAGCTGCTTCAGGTAGTCGGCCTCGGAGGCCCGCCCGGTCGAAGCGATGACGTGGTAGCCGAGCTTCGAGAGCACGGCGATCGCGACCGAGCCGACGCCGCCGGCAGCGCCCGTCACCACGACCGGGCCGCTCTTCGGCGAGATGCCATGCTTCTCCAGCGCCAGCACCGAGAGCATCGCCGTGAAGCCGGCGGTGCCGATCGCCATGGCATCGCGCGCCGATAGCCCTTGCGGAAGAGCGACCAGCCAGTCGCCCTTCACCCGCGCCTTCTCCGCATAGGCGCCGAGATGGGTCTCGCCCATGCCCCAGCCGGTGCAGACGACCTTGTCGCCCGCCTTCCACTGCGGATGCGAGGAGGCTTCGACCGTGCCGGCGAAATCGATACCGGCGATCATCGGGAAGCGGCGCACCACCGGCGCCTTGCCGGTGAGCGCAAGGCCGTCCTTGTAGTTCAGCGTCGACCATTCGACGCGGACGGTGACGTCGCCCTCCATCAGCTCGGTTTCGTCGAACTGCGCGAGCTGCGCGGTGGTGCCCTTGTCCGCCTTGTCGATCCTGACAGCCTTGAATGTGGCCACGACTGAACTCCCTGACTTTGTTTGTCGCGGATGTTTAGCCGATCAGGCCGGCTGCGCAACCACCCGCTGGACCGGTTTCTCGACGATTGGAAGATTGATCAGCGCCGAGAGCACGCCGAACAGGATCGAGAGCCACCAGATCGGCGTGTAGGACCCGAACTTTTCGAACACGATGCCCCCGAGCCAGACGCCGAGGAAGCCGCCTACCTGATGGCTGACGAAGGCAAAGCCGTAGAGCGTCGCGAGCCAGCGCGTTCCGAACATCAGCGCCACCAACGCCGAGGTCGGCGGCACCGTCGACAGCCAGGTCAGGCCGGAGATTGCACCGAACGCGATCGCCGAGAACGGCGTGATCGGGAACGAGATGAAAGCGAGGATCGCCAGCGCGCGCGTGAAGTAGATGGCCGAGAGGATGTAGCGCTTGGGAAGGTAGTTCTGGAGATACCCCACGCTCAGCGATCCGATGATGTTGAACAGGCCGATCGCCGCGATCACCCAGCCGCCGGTTTGTGCGGTGATGCCGCGATCGACCAGGAACGCCGGCAGATGCACGGTGATGAAGGCGAGCTGGAAGCCGCAGGTGAAGAAGCCGAGCACCAGGAGCACGTAGGAGCGATGACCGAAAGCTTCGGCAAGCGCCTTGGTGATGGTCTGGTCATGCGCGGGCGTTGCGCTGTTCACGCTTGTCACCGGCGGCGTCGAGAGCGCCAGCGACAGCGGGATGATCAGCAGCATCAGGAAGCCGAATACGGAGAGCGCCTGCTGCCAGCCGAAATTGTCGATCAAGGCGACACCGATCGGTGCGAACAGGAACTGTCCGAACGAACCCGCCGCCGTGCCGGCGCCGAGCGCGATGCCGCGCTTCTCCGCGGGCAAGAGCTTGGTGAAGGCCGACAGAACCAGATTGAACGAACAGCCGGCGAGGCCAAAGCCGATCATCACCCCGGCGCCGATGTTGAGCGACAGCGGCGTCGAGGAATAGCGCATCAACAGCAGCCCGCCGGCATAGAGCAGCGCGCCGACGCACATCACCCGGAACAGGCCGAAGCGATCCGCGACCGCACCGGCGAACGGCTGGCCCAGTCCCCACAACAGATTCTGCACGGCGATGGCGAGGCCGAACACGTCACGGCCCCAGCTGAATTCGTGACTCATTGGCTGCACGAAGAAGCCGAGCGCCGAGCGCGGACCGAAGCCGAGCATGCCGATGGCACAACCGCAGAGGATGATGACGGCCGGGGTACGCCAGTTGGAGGAACGCGAGGCCGGAGCGAGCTCGCCGATCTGTGTCGACATGGTTGTCCTCGTCTGTCCTTGGCGGAGCCGCAAATCAGCAGCCGCGGGACAGCCCGTTTAATGCATATGCATGAAAATCCCAAGGCCAAAACGATTGCATTCCACGAAGAGCTGACGCGGGAGCATTGCGTTTCAATCTGACCTCGCCTGGCAGGCGCGCAGTGACGGGAATGTGTGCGGGCAGGCCCTAGCGGCAAGCAGCGACGCGTGCTATGTTCGATCTACTCAGGTTGAGCATATGCCGACCGCAGCGACGTTCGCCCGGCCTCCTAGGCCGGATTTCTCGGGTCCCATATATTCTCAAACTGAGCATAATGCCACGCATAATGGCCACACTTGGGAGGCTTCAATGCCGATCACTGCAATTTACGGTCCCGACGACTTTGCCAACCGGCCGCAAGGCCAACCCACCGCCTCCCCGCGCGCCGCGCCGGTGCGTCCGGGACCGACATGGCTGATGCCCTCCCTGGAATGGACGCCGGCGGTCGAACGCGCCACTGCGCCGCTCTATGACCGCGTCAAGCACGTGATCCCGTCGATCGAATGGCCGCTGATGGCGCCGACGATTCACGCGATCAACGAGCTCAAGCGCGCGCGGGGCGCGGTCATCCTCGCCCACAACTACCAGGCTCCGGAGATCTTCCACTGCGTCGCCGATATCGGCGGCGACTCGCTCCAGCTCGCGGTCGAAGCCACCAAGGTGAAGGCCGACATCATCGTCCAATGCGGCGTGCACTTCATGGCGGAGACCTCGAAGCTGCTCAATCCGGACAAGACCGTCTTGATCCCGGATTCGCGCGCGGGCTGCTCGCTCGCCGCCAGCATCACCGGTGCGGACGTGCGGCTGCTGCGGGAGAAATTCCCCGGCGTGCCTGTTGTTGCCTATGTCAACACCTCGGCGGAGGTGAAGGCCGAGGTCGACATCTGCTGCACGTCCTCGAACGCGGTGCAGGTGGTCGAGAGCCTGAACGCCCCGACCGTGATCTTCCTGCCCGACCGATACCTCGCCACTTACGTGGCGTCCAAGACCGACGTGAAGATCATCGCCTGGAAAGGCGCCTGTGAGGTGCATGAGCGCTTCACGGGCGAAGAGCTGCGGAGCTTTCGCGAGGCCGATCCGTCCGTGCAGATCATCGCGCATCCGGAATGCCCGCCGGACGTGCTGGCGGAAGCCGACTTCACCGGTTCGACCGCGCACATGATCAACTGGGTGCGGGCAAAGCGGCCGCGGCGGCTCGTCATGATCACGGAATGCTCGATGGCCGATAATGTCCGGGCCGAGCTGCCCGACGTGGAGATGCTTCGCCCCTGCAATCTCTGCCCGCACATGAAGCGCATCACGCTCGCCAACATCCTGGAAAGCCTGCTGACGCTTGGCGAGGAGGTGACGATCGACCCCGCGCTCGCGGAACGCGCGCGGCACTCGGTCGAGCGCATGATCAATCTGAGAAATTGAGGGCGAGTAACATGCAACACGACATCCACGACCTCGCCAGCACCGACGACGTCGTCATCGTCGGCGGCGGCCTTGCCGGACTGTTCTGCGCGCTGAAGCTCGCGCCGCGGCCGGTGGCCTTGATCTCGGCGGCACCGCTCGGGCGCGGCGCGTCCTCGGCATGGGCGCAAGGCGGCATCGCGGCGGCCGTCGCCGAAGGCGATACGCCGGAGGCACACGCTGCCGACACCGTCGCGGTCGGCGGCGGCCTCGTCGACGAAGCCGTTGCGCTCGGCATTGCGCGGGAGGCTGCGCCGCGCATCCACGATCTTCTCGCCTATGGCGTGCCGTTCGACCGCGATCTCGACGGCAGGCTTGCGGTCGGACGCGAAGCTGCGCATTCCGCGAGTCGCATCGTGCATGTGCGCGGCGATGGCGCCGGCGCCGCGATCATCGCGGCCTTGAGCGAGGCCGTGCGCCGCACGCCCTCGATCCGCCTGATGGAAGGCTTCGTCGCCGAAGCACTGTTGACCGAGGACGGCGCGGTCACCGGGCTTCAATTGCGCGAGGCCGGCAATCCCGCGGCACGGCCGCTCGTGCTCACCTCGCGCGCGGTCGTGCTTGCGACCGGTGGGCTCGGCCATCTCTACGCCGTCACCACCAACCCGTCGGAAGCGAGCGGCTCGGGCCTTGCGATCGCCGCCCGCGCCGGCGCCGTGATTGCTGATCCTGAATTCGTTCAGTTCCACCCGACCGCCATCATGGTCGGCCGCGACCCGGCACCGCTCGCCACCGAAGCCCTGCGCGGCGAAGGTGCAACGCTGATCAATGGCAACGGCGAGCGCTTCATGAGCGCCCGCCACCCGCTCGCGGAGCTCGCGCCCCGCGATATCGTGGCCCGCGGCGTGTTCGCCGAGATCGCGGCCGGGCGCGGCGCCTTCCTCGATGCGCGACAGGCGCTGGGCGCGCGTTTCGCGACGAGTTTTCCGACCGTGCATGCGAGCTGCATCGCTGCCGGCATCGATCCCGCGACGCAACCGATTCCGATCGCGCCAGCCGCGCATTACCACATGGGCGGCATCGCGGTTGACGCACGCGGCCGCAGCTCGATCGACGGTCTCTGGGCCGCCGGAGAAGTCTCCTCCACGGGCGCGCATGGCGCCAACCGGCTTGCCTCGAATTCCCTGCTCGAAGCCGTCGTCTATGCCGCCCGCATTGCCGACGACATCGCCGGCCGCACTGTGCCCCCGCCGGCACGCCTTCCCGAGTCTTTGGTGACACCACGCGCCGGCACGCCGGATGCTGCGGAGGTGAAGCGGCTGCGCGCAATGATGAGCGCGCATGTCGGCGTGATCCGCGACGGTGATGGGCTTGCGCAAGCCGTGCGCCATTTCGTCAGGCTCGAGCGCGAGGCCGGACGCAGCGTCCTCGGCAACATGGCGATTTCGGCCCTGCTCGTCGCCGCTGCGGCCTGGACGCGGCGCGAAAGCCGCGGTGCGCATTACCGTTCCGATCACTCGGCCGAGAACCCAGCGCTGGCGCAGAGAACGATGACCACGCTCGCCGCGGCGCGCGAGGTCGCGGAGAGCCTCGACGAGCGCCCGCGGCCACGCCTTGTGCAATCCATGATCGCCTGAAGGAGGCCCCATGATCACCCCGACCTCACTGCTCTATCCCGATGCCTTCCTTTCGCCGCTGGCCATCGAGACCGCCGTTGAGCGCGCGCTCGACGAGGATCTCGGCCGCGCCGGCGACATCACCTCGCTGGCGACGATCCCGGAGGCGACGCGCGCGCAAGCCATCCTGGTCGCGCGCCAGTCCGGCGTGATCGCCGGATTGCCGCTGGCGCTCGCGACCTTGCAGAAGCTTTCGCCCGAGATCGAGGTGCGCGCACATGTCCGCGATGCCGCGTGGGTTGCGCGCGGCCAGCACGTGCTGACGATCTCGGGCCCGGCGCGCGCCATTCTCACGGCGGAGCGCACCGCGCTGAACTTCGTCGGCCGGCTGTCGGGCATCGCCACGCTCACCGCGGACTATGTCGCCCGCACCGAAGGCACCAGGATGCGCATCTGCTGCACGCGCAAGACCACGCCGGGATTGCGGGCGCTGGAGAAATACGCGGTGCGCTGCGGCGGCGGCTTCAACCACCGCTTCGGGCTCGACGATGCGATCCTGATCAAGGACAACCACATTGCGGTGGCCGGCGGCATCCGCCCGGTGCTGGAGCGCGCCCGCGCCCATGCCGGCCATCTCGTCAAGATCGAGATCGAGGTCGACACGCTGGCGCAGCTGCGCGAGGTGCTCGAGAGCGGGATGGCCGATGCGGTGCTGCTCGATAATATGGACCTTGCGGCGCTGCGCGAGGCGGTGAGGCTCAACGCGGGCCGCCTCGCGCTGGAGGCGTCCGGCGGCGTCACGCTGGACTCGATCGCCGCCATCGCGGCCACCGGCGTCGACTATGCGTCGGCCGGCGCCCTGACGCATTCTGCGCCGAATTTCGATTGTGCGCTGGACATCGAGGCGTGATGGCACCTCTCGCGTCATGGCCGGGCTTGTCCCGGCCATCAACGTCATGCGTTACGAAGAACGTGGATGCCCGGGACAAGCCCGGGCATGACGATCAACTTGTAGGCGCTACCGCCGCTCGCCCAACTCCGCGGAGCTCTTGGCTTCCTGCGCGAGCGCGGCGGAGAGCGCGGCGGTTTGCGCCGGCGTGCCCCAGCTCGGCAACTCGCTGCCGTCGCCCCAGTTGCGCGGCCGATAGAAGGTGTGCACGCCGGTCTTGTACAGCTTCTTCATCTCGGCGACCCAGGACGGGCGCACCCAGTAGGCGTGATAGTGCGTGGACTTGCCGACCTCGGGCAGCCAGATCTGTCCGTCGAGCATCGCCTTGGAGATCTTCTTGGCGCGCTCCCACATTTCGGGCTCGCGGATCACGTCGGCATTGTTGTCGCAGGCGAAGGTGAACTGGCAGGCCAGGTGACGGTGCTTGTTCTGGTAGACCGCGCCGCACACGGTGTCGGGATATTTGCCGGAGAAGACGCGGTTCATCACCACTTGCGCCACCGCAATCTGGCCGCGCACGGCTTCGCCGCGGGCCTCGAAATAGACGGCTTCGGCAAGACACTTCTCGGACTTGGCGCGCGACTTGTCGTCGAGCGCGAGTCGCTCCGCCGGCGACTTGCCGCGCTGGTTGTCGGCGTTGACCTCGCCCTTCGGCGCGACGCTCTCGCCGCTCTCGATGTCCTTGGCGATCTCCGCCGTCGGCGGGGTCAGCGAGGCCGTCACCTTCATGTCGGGGTCGGGCATCACGATCAGCGGCTCGGCGCCGGGCTGCCAGCTCTCGATGGTCTCGATCTGGCCGCCCAGCGAGGAGCTGCCGAAGAAAAGGCTCGATGTCTTGACGCTGAAAGGATCGCGCGCGGGAGCAGCCGGCGCCGTGGCGTGCTTCAGCGCTTCCAGCGGCTGCACCGCGAACGCGCGCGCAGCCTCGCTCGCCTGCGGCGGATTGGAATATTGCGGCAGCGGCGGCGCGCGCATCGCCTCCTGCAGCTCGGGATCGAGCGGGGCCGCGGATTCCGGCGACATCGCCGGCGGCAATGCGGCGGTCTTGGCGCCGAACACCGAGCTGTTCGAGGTAGCGGGATCTTCCTTGGCCGGTGCTGCAGCCGGCGCGGCCGTCTCAGGCGACTGCGTCGGCGCGACGATTGCGAGGCGATCGCCCTTCAGGGCGCGATCGACCTTGGGAAAGTCGGATGCGTGGTAGCGCGGCGGTGCCTGAAGCGCCGGATTGCGGCGGATCGCGCCGGTGACGTCGCCGCCGTCGAGGCTCGCGAGCCGAACCATCGCGCTCTGCGGAACCGAGGTGCCGATGGGGCGGGAAAAACTGTAGGTGGCAAGCTGGATCGAGGACGCAGCGGAGAACACCTGCTTCTGCCACCGCTCGGCGACGCCGGGTTGGCGCGCCAGCAACGAGGCAATGTCCTGATAGCCGGTCTCTCTCGGCATCAATGCGAAGATGCAGAGACCGATGCCGAAGGACGCGAACCGCGCGCCCTTCGGATGGTTACGCAACACAGACATCGATACGCTCACGCTACGCTTACGCTGGTTCGATCGAACTCAGTACATCCGTGCAATTCGATCTTTATTGTGAGTATCTAATTTAGGTTGCCGGGGCGTTAATCGGCGTTGCGCAGGCGGCACACTCAAGCGAATGCAGGTGTTTTCACGGGGCGACGTCGCGCATTGGTAAATGCGGCCTCACGTGAAGCGGTAAACATCGGGTCAACGCGAATGGTGAAGGAACTCTTGCGCCCCCGCGTACCATCACGGGAAGCTGTTGGGGGAGCGCCTGTGCGATGACGACGGTTGCGAGGGGCCAACGCGCCCCTCACTCGGCGATCAGCTTCAACCACTCGTCTTCGGTCAGCACCTTGACGCCGTGCTTGTTGGCGTCCGCGAGCTTCGAGCCGGCGCCGGGGCCCGCGACGACGAGATCGGTCTTTTTCGAAACCGAGCCCGACACCTTGGCCCCGAGCCGCTCGGCCGTCGCCTTGGCTTCATCCCGTGTCATCTTCTCCAGCGAGCCCGTGAACACCACGGTCTTGCCGGCGACGGCCGAATTGCTCTTCGGCTTCTCGGCGTCGACGATCTCGACCTCCTTGGTCAGGCGTTCGACAATGCCGCGATTGTGACTCTCGCCGAAATAATCGGCGATGCTCTTGATCACGGTGTCGCCGATCTGGTCGAGCGCGTCCATGTCCGCGATCGCCTCCTCGTCGCCCTTGGCAACCTTGAGGCAGGCATCATGGAAGGCGTCCCACGAGCCGTAGCCGCGCGCCAGCGCCAGCGCCGTGGTCTCGCCGACATGGCGCATGCCGAGCGCGAAGATGAAGCGCTCCAGCGCGATTCTGCGCCGGCTCTCGATGGCGCCGAACAGGTTGCGCACGGAGGTCGCGCCGTAGCCTTCGATCTCCTCGAGCTTGAGTTTTGCGTTGCGCTTCTCCAGCGTGAAGATGTCGGCGGGCTCCTTCACCCAGCCCTCGTCGAAGAAGTACTGGAGCTGCTTCTCGCCGAGGCCGTCGATGTCGAAGGCCCGCCGCGACACGAACAGCTTCAGATGCTCGATCTTCTGATAGGGACATGCGAACTCGCCAGTGCAGCGGGCGCGCGAGCCCTCCTCGCCCGTCGCCGTCTCCTCGCGCACGACGTCGGTGTGCAGCGGACACGGGCACTTCTTCGGGAAGTGGAATTCCCTGGCGGTCTTCGGCCGCTTGTCGAGGACGACGTCGACCACCTGCGGGATGACGTCGCCGGCGCGCTGAATCACCACGGTGTCACCGATCCTGATCTCGCGCCCCTCGCGCAGCACCTCGCCCTTGTTGCCGATGCCCTTGATGTAGTCCTCGTTGTGCAGCGTGACGTTCTGCACGATGACGCCTCCGACGCCCACCGGCTCGAGCTTGCCGACCGGCGTGAACGAGCCGGTGCGGCCGACCTGGATCTCGATGTCCCGCAGCACCGTCATGGCGCGCTCGGCCGGGAATTTGTGCGCGATGCCCCAGCGCGGCGTGCGCGAGACGAAGCCGAGCCGCTCCTGCCAGTCGATGCGATCGATCTTGTAGACGACGCCGTCGATGTCGTAGTCGAGCCGCGCGCGCTGCTCCTCGATCGCATGATGAAAGGCGAGCAGTTCCTCGACCGAGTGACAGAGCTTGGTGAGCGGATTGGTCTTGAAACCGCAGCGCTCGAACCAGCCGATCATGCCGCTCTGCGTGTCTTCCGGCATCGCGCTCATCTGCCCCCAGGCATAGGCGAAGAACCCGAGCGGACGGGAGGCGGTGATGGTCGGGTCCTTCTGGCGGAGCGAACCCGCGGCCGAATTGCGCGGATTGGCGAAGATGGTGTCGCCTGCCGCCTTCTGCCGTTCGTTGAGCGCCAGGAACGCCTTCTTGGTCATGTAGACTTCGCCGCGCACCTCGCAGATGTCGGGGATGTTGCGGCCCTTCAGCTTCTGCGGCACGTCTTCGAGCGTGCGGATGTTGGCGGTGACGTCCTCGCCAACCGCACCGTCGCCGCGCGTCGCGGCGGTGACGAGCTCGCCACCCTCGTAGCGCAGCGACATCGAGAGGCCGTCGATCTTCGGCTCGGCGGAGAAGCCGATCTTGTCGTCGTCGAGCTTCAGGAAGCGCACGATGCGGCCGACGAAGTCGCGCACGTCCTCCTCCGCAAAGGCGTTGTCGAGCGACAGCATGGGCACGGCATGCGGGACTTTCTTGAAGCGCCCTGACGGCGCGGCGCCGACCTTCTGCGAGGGCGAGTCCGCGGTGACGAACTCGGGAAAACGCGCCTCGATCGCGTTGAGGCGCTGGCGCAGCGCGTCGTATTCGGCGTCGGTGACGGTGGGCGCGTCCTCCTGATAGTAGCGATCGTTGTGCCCCTCGATCTCGAGGGCGAGCCGCTTATGCTCGACCTTGGCCTGCGCCTTGGTGAGCTCGGCGACGTCGCGTAGCGGTGTTGCTTTGGATTTTGCTGCTCTGGCCATGGCGCTTGGATACGACGGAGCGGGCGGGAGGGTAAAGCCTTGTGGAAATCTCGTGCCCCGGGCGCAGCGCAGCGCTCCTTCAGCGGTGCGCTGCAGAGCCGGGGCCCATGTCGCGGCAGGCATTCTGGGTCCCGGCTCGCGCTACGCGCGTCCGGGACACAAGCCTAAGCCGTCGCCGCCTTGAGCAGCCGTTCCGCCGCAGCCCTCGCCTCGGCCGTGATCTCGGCGCCGGCGAGCATGCGGGCGATCTCCTCGCGGCGGTGGTCGGCGGCGAGCGCATTGACGCGGGTGGCGACGCGCTTGCCCTTGTCGAGGGCGTCCTTGGAGATGAGCAGGTGCTGGTCGGCGCGGGCGGCGACCTGCGGGGCGTGGGTCACGGCCATGACCTGGACCTTGCCGGCAAGCCGCGCCAGGCGCCCGCCGATGGCGTCCGCGACCGCGCCGCCGACGCCGGTGTCGATCTCGTCGAAGACGAGCGTCGGCGCCGAGCCGCGGTCGGACAGCACGACCTTGAGCGCGAGCAGGAAGCGCGACAGCTCGCCGCCGGAAGCGACCTTCATCAAGGGCCCCGGTCTGGTGCCCGGATTGGTCTGCACCCAGAACTCGACGCGATCGAAACCTTGCGGCCCGGGCGCAGCCTCGTCGGTCTCGACCTGGGTCATGAACCTCGCGCGTTCGAGCTTGAGCGGGGCAAGCTCGGCATTGACCGCCTTGTTGAGCTTCTCGGCCGACTTCTGCCGCGCCAGCGACAGCTTCTTGGCGGCCGCCGCATAGCGGCTGTCCGCCTCGATCGCGGCCTGCTCCAGCTTCTTCAAGCGCGAGGCGCCGGCATCGATCAGGACGACGTCGGCGGCGTATTTGGCGGCCAGCGCGGCGAGGCCGTCAACCGGGGTCGAATATTTGCGAGACGCCGCACGCAAAGCAAAAAGCCGTTCCTCGATGCGCTCGAGCTCGGCCGGATCGAAATCAGTTGCGGCCAGCGCCGCCTGGAGATGCTGATCGGCCTCCTCCAGCGCGTTGATCGCCGCGTCGATTGCCTTTACCGCGGGCTCGACCAGCGCCGGCGAGTTGACGCCGCGGCGCTCCAGCCGGCGCACCGCCGCCGAGAGCGCGGCAACCGGCGAATGATTGCCGCCGACCGCCTCCTGCGCCTCGCGCAGGTCGGAGGCGATCTTCTCGCCCTGCATCATGGTGGTGCGGCGGGAAGCCAATGCGGTTTCCTCGCCGTCCTTGGGCGCGAGCTGCTTCAGCTCGTCGGAGGCGTGGCGCAGATAATCGGCCTCGCGCGCCGCGCGCTCCATGGCGGCGCGATGCTCCTCCAGCGCGGTGTTGGCGGTGCGGCGCGCATCCCAGAACGCTTCGACGGCCGCGACGTCCTTCTCGAGGCCGGCAAAAGCGTCGAGCAGGCGGCGGTGGGTGGCGGCATCGACCAGCGCGCGCTCGTCGTGCTGGCCGTGGATCTCGACCAGGGCGGTGCCGACCGCCTTCAGCGTCTGCACGCTGATCGATTGGTCGTTGATGAAGGCGCGGGTGCGGCCGTCGGCGAGCTGCACGCGCCGGAGAATCATCTCGCCGGTGTCGTCGAGGCCATTCTCGGCCAGTATCTTCGTCGCAGGGTGATTCTTCGGGACATCGAACACGGCCGTGACCTGCCCCTGCTCCGCGCCGTGACGCACGAGGCCGGCGTCGCCGCGGCCGCCGAGCGCCAGCGCAAAGGCATCGAGCAGGATGGATTTGCCCGCACCGGTCTCGCCGGTCAAAACCGCGAGGCCGGAGGCGAATTCGATATCGAGCCGTTCGATCAGGACGATGTCACGGATCGACAGACGCGCCAGCATGGAACCAAATTTCCTAGCCGAGACCCATCTTCTTGAAGGTCCGGCTGATCCAGGACCCCTGATTCTCGCTCGGCTCGAGACCGCCGGATTTTACAAGATTATAGGCGTCCTTGTACCAGCGGCTGTCAGGAAAATTGTGCCCAAGCACCGCCGCCGCGGTCTGCGCTTCGCCAACGATGCCGATCGCCATATAGGCCTCGGTGAGCCGGAACAGCGCCTCCTCGACATGGCGAGTGGTCTGGTACTGCGTCACGACGGTCTTGTAACGATTGATGGCGGCCGTGTAGTCGCGCTTCTGGGCGTAGTAGCGGCCGACATTCATTTCCTTGCCGGCGAGCTGGTCGCGCGCGCCCTCGATCTTGGCCTTGGCCGAGGTCGCATATTCCGAGTTCGGATATTTGCGCACCACCTCTTCCAGCGCAGCGATCGCCTTTTCGGTGCGGGTCTGGTCGCGGCTGATGTCCGGGATCTGGTCGTAATGGGAGGCGGCGATCAGGTATTGCGCATAGGCCGCATCCGGGCTGCCGGGATGCAGCGTGACGTAGCGGGTGGCGGCACCGATGCAACCGTCATAATCGCCGCCCTGATAGGACGCATAGGCCGACATCAGCAGCGACTTGCGGGCCCAGTCGGAATAAGGATGCTGGCGGTCGACCTCTTCGAACTTCTTGTTCGCCGCCTTCATGTCCTTCTTCTCGTTCATGAGGTACAGGCCCTCATTGTAGATCTTGTCGGCGGGCTCCTCGACGAAGGTGTCATCCTTGGCGGTGAACTTGTCCCAGAGCGCGCCCGTGCCGCATCCGGCGAGCGGCAGCGCAAGAACGATGAAGGTGACGGCCTGAATCAGCCCGCGGGCTCGCGACGAGACCGAAAAAAATCCGCGCGTCATACGCTGTGCCGACATGAGTTTAAGCCCTGACGCCCTATGATGCGGTGTCCGCCAGCCCACGAACCCCTCATGGGCGCGAAATGTAACCGTGGTGCCTGCCACGCGACCACGCCGATGTATCCGAAAACGATCGTTAACGAACCGGATAGGGAGGCATTTCGCCCGGATTAAGGCGAACCTGCCGCAATGCTAGCCGATCATGGTTACCAGGAGTTTCCCGGGGCCGCCAACCACGTTCCGAAGGCGACAGGCCGCGTCAGGACACATCCGGTCCGAAGGCCGCAGCGACCCGGCCGCCGACGATGCCACGACCGACCTCGCCCACGGCACGCGTGGTGCGGCGGGCAGCCTCGCCCTCGACCACCCGCCAGGCGGTCCGGTCGGCGAGCAGCGCCGTCAAGACGGCGTGGTTGAGCTTATGACCGCCACGCACCGAGCGGTAGGCGCCAAGCAGCGGCAGGCCGGCCAGCGAGAGGTCGCCGATCACGTCCAGCACCTTGTGACGGGCGCATTCATCGGCGTAGCGCAGGCCCTCGGTGTTGAGCAGCCGCTCGTCGTCGAACACGACGGTGTTGTCGAAGGAGGCGCCGAGGGCATAGCCGGCGCTCCAGAGCCGCGCGACGTCGCACATCAGGCCGAAGGTCCGGGCCCGGCCGACTTCACGGCGGAAACCTTCCGGATTGAGGTCGAAGGCGTAAGCCTGCTGGCCGATGACGGGATTGGTGAAATCGATCTCGACCTCGACGCGGAACCCGTTGGTGTGGGGCCTGACCTCGCCGAAGGAGTCGCCGATCTTGACCGAGATCGGCTTCAGAACCTGGATGAAACGGCGCTGCGCCGGCTGGGTGACGATGCCGGCCTGGTCGATTGCCGCGATGAAGGCGGCGGCGCTGCCGTCCATGATCGGGACTTCGGGACCGTCGATCTCGATGGTGGCGTTGTCGACACCCATTCCCCGCAGTGCAGCAAGCACATGCTCGGCAGTGGACACCAGCGGACCGTTGCGGTCGCCGAGGACCGTGGCAAAGTCAGTCGCAATCACTTGCTCGGCGGTGGCCTGAACTTCGCGGTCACTTCCCTCAAGTCCGGTCCGGACAAAAATAAAACCCGCGTCGACAGGCGCAGGCCCAAGCGTGAGAGTGACGGGAAGACCGGAATGAACGCCCACGCCTGCCACAGAGGCTTGCGCACGAAGCGTTGTTTGCCGGCTAAATTTCATCAGGAACCCGCCCCACTAAGACCCACTGCGACTTATACGAGACCTGCTTGGCCGGCCAGAGCCGACGCTTCCGAATCTCCGTATCCCCAAGTCACGGCAAACCATAGTTGCAGCCTCAAACAGCGCCAACTCACGCTTTTTTACCGATTGTTACCCCAAACCTGCCGTATTCGCGCCAAGGCTTAACCAAATTGCGCCGGGTTTCGGGACCGCTATCGGCAGTTCTACTGAACCACCGAAGCCGTAATTAATCATTTAAAATCAGTTGTTTGGCTGCTCAATCCGGACATGCCCGGGACAAAAGGAAAGGTCCCGGCGAGCTCCTCGCCGGGACCTTTTTTCGTCTGCCTTATTGTAACAATCCTCAGGTCGCCTGCCGCCGCAGGAAGGCCGGGATATCAAGATGGTCGTCACCCTGTGGCGCCGGCGCAACAGCCGCGGGGCGGCCATGGACGTCCAGGCCCTGCGGCGCGGGACGGCGGGCATACTCCGATACCGGCTCGTTGGACGCGATCTGCTGCGCCACGGTCTTCTGCGGCCGGCGTTCGGGCAGCGGCGGCATGGCGGGACCGGCGGTGCGGGCCGCGACCGGTGGCTCGCTTTCCTCGTCGCGACGGCCGAGGCCGACATTGGCGAGGCGCTGCAGCAGCGACAGGCGGGTCTTCTGCGGGGTCTCCTCCTCAGCCTCGCCGCGGGCCTGCCGAATCTCGGCTTGCGCCGGCATCGGCAGCTCCTCGATTCGCGGCATGCGCGGCGCGCGGGCCGGACGCTCGGCCTGCGGCGGGATGAAGGTATCAGGCGTCATCGGCTCCTGCACCGCGACCGGGGCCATGTCGGCCTCCGGGAACAGGGTCGGCTTCTGCGCGATCGGGCGCACGGTGACGTCGCCATAGGTCTGCGGCGCGGGCGGCTGCGGCACCTCGGAAACGGCAGCGGCGATCGCGGCGAGCGCAGCACGCTCGACGTTCGGACGGGGCGCGGCGGCAATCGGAGCCGGCGCGGCGGCCGGGGTTTGAGCTTCCAGCTTCTGGGCACGCTCGGCCAGACGCTGATTGTCGGCACGCAGCCGGGCGGTCAGGTCGGCGAGACGGCTCTCGGCGGCGGCGGCCGGGGCGGCAGCCTGCTGCATCTGCGGTGCGGGGTTGGCGACGGGCGCAGAGGTGGCCTGGCTGTTGCGGGCGATCGCGGCCTGCTCGATGCCGGTGGCGACCACCGAGACGCGGATCAGACCGTCGAGCGCTTCGTCGAAGGTGGCGCCGACGATGATGTTGGCGTCCTGGTCGACTTCCTCGCGGATGCGGGTCGCGGCCTCATCGACCTCGAACAAAGTGAGGTCCTTGCCGCCGGTGATGGAGATGAGGAGGCCCTTGGCGCCCTTCATCGACGAGTCGTCGATCAGCGGGTTGGCGATCGCGGCTTCCGCGGCGGTCAGCGCCCGCTTGTCGCCGGAGGCTTCGCCGGTGCCCATCATCGCCTTGCCCATCTCGCGCATGACGGCGCGGACGTCGGCGAAGTCGAGGTTGATCAGGCCTTCCTTGACCATCAAATCGGTGATGCAGGCGACGCCCGAATAGAGCACCTGGTCGGCCATCGCGAAGGCATCGGCGAAGGTGGTCTTCTCGTTGGCGACCCGGAACAGGTTCTGGTTCGGGATGATCAGGAGCGTATCCACGACCTTGTGCAGCTCGGCGATGCCGGCTTCGGCCGTGCGCATGCGGCGCTGGCCCTCGAAGTGGAACGGCTTGGTCACCACGCCGACGGTGAGGATGCCCATGTCGCGCGCGGTCTTGGCGATGACGGGAGCTGCACCCGTGCCGGTGCCGCCGCCCATGCCGGCGGTGACGAACACCATGTTGGCGCCCGAGAGATGGTCGCGCAACTCGTCGATCACCTCTTCCGCGGCCGCGGCGCCGACGTTCGGCTGCGAGCCGGCGCCGAGGCCTTGCGTGACGGCCGTGCCCATCTGCACGATGCGCTGCGCTTTCGACATCGTCAGCGCCTGCGCGTCGGTGTTGGCGACCACGAAGTCGACGCCCTGCAGGCCCGCCGTGATCATGTTGTTGACGGCGTTGCCGCCGGCGCCACCGACGCCGAACACGGTGATCCGGGGCTTCAGTTCGTGAATATCAGGAACATTGATGCTGATGGTCATGGTTGCCTCTCGATCACGCGCGCGTGGGTTCGCCCCGGCCGGTGGCCGCGGGAGTTGGTGAAAATCGAAGATTGCGGAAAGCGGTCATCAGAAGCCCTCGCGTAGCCATCGTCCGACCTTTCCGAAATATCCGCCGGTCCCTGTCTTGATCTGCTGCCGCGTATGCCGCGGTTCGACATGTTCGAGGTGAACATATTGCGGGTAGACCAGAAGTCCGGCCGGCACCGCGAACGCGGCGTTCTTCGCCTCGTTGGGAAGCCGGCCGAAACCGAGCGGACGACCGACCCGCACGGGCCGGCCGAGAATCCGGGTGCCGAGATCGACGAGGCCGGTCAGCTGCGAGGCCCCGCCCGAGAGCACGACGCGGCCGTTCGGCTCTGCGGCGAAGGGCGAATCCTTCAGCTTGTCCCGAACCATTTCGAAGACTTCCTCGGCACGGTGCTTGACGATGTTCGCGATGGTGGCGCGGGAGACGATCTGCGGCAGATCCTGCTCGTCACCGGCTGTCGGCACAGACATCAGCTCACGCGAGTCCGATCCGCCGGTGATGACGGTGCCGTATAAGGTCTTGATTCGCTCGGCATCGGCAATGGTCGCCGAGAGTCCGCGCGCAAGATCCATCGTGATGTGTTGCCCGCCGACCGCAAAACCCGCCGCATGCACGAAGCGGCCGCCCGAATAAACGGCAATCGTGGTGGTGCCGGCGCCCATCTCGACGACAGCGGCGCCGAGATCGGCCTCGTCGTCGGTCAGCACCGAGAGTCCGGCCACATAGGGGCTCGCTGCCATGGCTTCGACATTGATGTGGCAGCGCTCCACCGCCAGCATCAGGTTCCGCGCCACGGTGGCGTCGCAGGTGACGACGTTCATGTCGACGCCGAATTGGTGCGCGACCATGCCGCGGGGATCGCGGATGCCTTTGACACCGTCGAGCGTGTAGCCGACCGGCAGGGCGTGCAGCACGGTGCGGCCTTCGCCGGTGGCGTGGCGCATGCCGGTGGAGGTGACGCGGCTGACATCGGCCGGCGTCACGGCGCCGCCACGAATGTCGGCGGCAGCCTCGACCAGCTGGCCGGCGAGCCGGCCGCCGGAGACCGACAACAGCACGGACTCGACCCGCACCTTGGCCATCTTCTCCGCAAGCCCGACGGCCTGGCGCACCGCCTGCTCGCATTCGCCGAGATCGATCACCGCGCCGGCCTTCATGCCGCGCGCCTGGATCTGGCTGTAGCCGATCAATTCCACCGCATGGGTGCGGCCGCGCAGCGCATCGCTCGGCGGCGACGGCTTCAGCCGCGCGATCATGCAGGCGATCTTGCTGGTGCCGATGTCGAGGCAGGCGACGATGCCGCCGCGCTTGTGCGGCATCGGGCGCGTCTTCGGCGTCTGGGTGCGATCGAGACCGGTCATGCGGAATCCCCGGCCTTCTTTTTCTTCTTGTCCTTGAACAGCTCCTCGCGCGCCTTGGCGGCGTCCTCGGAGAGCTGCACCACCAGCCGGTCCGGCAGGCGCATGTCGACGGCGACGATATCGCGCGAGAACAGCCTGTCCTCCTTGTCGAGCTTCGACAGCATCGCAAGCGCGTTGCCGACGTCCTGCTCGGGCAGGCGAATGTCGAGACCGTCCTTGAGCCGCAGGTTCCAGCGCCGCTCGCCGACGTAGATCGCGGCCTTGGTCACCGAATGGACCTGCGGGTAGCGCGCCAGCAGCGCCAGGAAATCGCGGGCCTGGGTCTCGGCGCCCTTGCCGACCACGAGCGGCAGCGACAGGAAGCGGCGCGAGACATAGGGCTCGAGCACGGCGCCGTCGTCGGCGATGACGGAGAGCCGGCCGGCCTCCTGCCACAGCGCGAACGCCTTGCGCTCGGTGAGCTCGATCATGAGCTGGCCCGGATAGAGCTTCAGCACGGTCGCATCCGCGATCCAGGGATTGGCCTTGAGCTTGTCGCGCACCGCCTCGGCATCGAGGAACAGCAGCGAGGAGCGGCCGCTGACGCCGCCGATCGCGAGGATCTCGTCCTGGGTCAGCTGCTTGCGGCCGTTGATGACGACGGAGGTGATGCGGAAGCCGGCGGAATTGGCCAGCGCATTGCGGGCATCGCTGACCGCGGTGACGAAATCCTGGAGGTGGCCGCCCTTGACAATGCCGAAGCCGCAGCTGCCGATCAACAGCAGCACGGTCATGCTGAGGCCGACCCGGCGCGGCAGATAGCGCTCGACCAGCGCGACCAGGCGCGGCGGCGGCTCGCGCTCGACGGCGGCCTTGGCCTGGGCTTTGGCTTTGGCCTTGTCCCTGGCGGCAGCGCGCGCCTCTTCGCGCTTGACCTGCGCCCACTCGCGCAGAAGCACGACCGCTCCGATAGCGGCCGCCTTCAGGTCAGCTTGGGGCCTCAGCGATCCGAAAAGCGATCGGGTGAGGCGTCCTGCACCATCCATTGCACGAGCTCGTCAACAGTTTGCCCGCGACATCGCGCGGATCCTGGCGAACATGACGTCTCGGACTTGCCGGGCCGGGTGCTGGTCTTCAGCAGAAGAAAACCTCTCCCCTTCAAAGCGTTCGCTGGAGGTGACATCACCCGCGACAGCTCACGCGCCGGCAGCCAAAGCGCCATATGCGCCGCCAGCGTTAACCTTCGGACGTCCTGGTAAACAAAAGGTAAAATTCGTTAACGACCTGCGCATTTTGCCTCGCGATATCTGGCATTTGCGCCGCCATGTCCGGCATTTTACCGGTTTTGGCTACCAAACCGGCCCGTTTCGCCGGTCCGGCCGTTAACCAGTCCTGACTATTTCCGCACGCGCTGGCAGGCGAGCTCGACCAGGCCGCGCAGGAAGTCGACGAACTCGATGCCTTCGGCTTTCAGCGCCTTGGGGTAGAGCGAGGACTTGGTCAGCCCGGGCAGCGTGTTGGTTTCGAGATAGACGAGGCCCTTGTCCGAGACGATGAAGTCAGAGCGGGAGTAGCCGGTGCAGGACATTGCGCAATGGGCCAGCATCGCCTGCTCCTTAAGCGCGGCGGTGATCTCGGGTGCGAAGCGGCCGGGGCAGATCTCCTGGGTCGATTTCAGAAGATATTTCGCCGCGTAGTCGAAATTGCCCTCGCCCGGAATGATCTCGATCGGCGGCAGCGAGATGATCGAGCCGTCGGTGCGCTCCAGCACACCGCAGGTCGCCTCCACGCCGACGATGTAGGGTTCGATGACGTACTCTTCATGCTTCGCTGCGTTGCGGACAGCGACGAGGTCCTGCTTGGCATTGACGAAGATCAGGCCGTAGCTCGACCCGTCGCGCGCGGGCTTTGCGATCAGCCTTTCATACTCGGCGAAAGCCTCGTCGATATCATCGAGCGCAAGATTTTCCGGCGGCGTCACGCCGCCGAGCGCGGCGAAGCGCTTGGCTGCGATCTTGTCGAAGGCCAGATGCGACGACGCCGAGCCCGAGCCGGTGAAGGGCACGCCGCGCGCCTCGCACATCACCTGCAATTCGCCGTTCTCGGCCCGCCCGCCGTGCAGGCCGAGCACCAGCACGCGATCCTCAGCCTTGGCCCGGTCGAGCGCCTGCGCGAGCGGGACGCCGCGCGTGCCCGGCTTGAATTCGTCCTCGAACGGGCGGGCATGCTCGAGCAGCTGCTTCGACTGCACGACGTGCACCTTGTCCTCGACGTCCCACCACCAGAGGTCAGCCTCGGGCAGCGCCTGATGCAGCGCCTGGGCTGTGGCAACCGAGACGAGACGCTCGCGGTTGGAGCCGCCGAAGAGGATGGTGATGCGCATGTTCATAGTCTCTCTCGTTCCGTCATTCCGGGGCGCGACGTAGTCGCGAACTACGGTGCGCAATTGCGCACCTGAGAATCCATTCATCCACGAACTCCGCCGCCCTATGGATTCCGGGCTCTCGCTTCGCGAGCCCCGGAATGACGGTGATCATGAAACCCCGATCCGCTTGATTTCCCAGTGTAGCTCGATTCCGGAATTCGCCTTCACGCGTGCACGTACCGTCTCGCCCAGCGTCTCGATGTCGTGCGCGGTGGCCTCGCCCGTGTTGATCAGGAAGTTGCAATGCATCTCCGAGACCTGCGCGCCGCCGACGCGCAGGCCGCGGCAGCCGGCGGCGTCGATCAGCTTCCAGGCGGAATGGCCGGGCGGATTCTTGAAGGTCGAGCCGCCGGTTTTCTCGCGGATCGGCTGCGCGGTCTCGCGATGGCTCTGCACCTCCGCCATGCGCGCGCGGATCGCCTCCGCGTCCCTGATCTCGCCGCGAAAGCGCGCGGAGGTGAAGATGATGGAGGGATCGACGCCGCTGGAGCGGTAGACGAACTTCATCTCGGCGTTGGAGAAGACGTGCTTGGTGCCGTCGCGCCCGATGCCCCTCGCCTCGATCAGCACGTCCTTGGTCTCGTCGCCATTGGCGCCGGCATTCATGCGCAACGCACCACCGATCGTGCCGGGAATGCCGAAATAGAATTCGAGCCCACTGATATTGGCGGAGGCCGCAACTTCGGCCACGCGCTTGTCGAGCGCAGCCGTGCCGGCCGTGACGATGTCGCCGCTCGCAGTCGCCTCGCCGAAGGCGCGCGGCGCGAGACGAATGACGACGCCGGCAATGCCGCCGTCGCGCACGATCAGATTGGAGCCGACCCCGATGACGTAGACGGGAATGGCGGAGGCGAGATGCGCCAGGAAGTAAGCGAGATCGTCCTCGTCCGCCGGCGTGAACAGCACCTGCGCGGGACCGCCGACGCGAAACCAGGTGAGCTCGGCCAGCGACTGGTTCGCCAACAGCCGCCCGCGAAGCTCGGGCATCGCGGCTTTGAGTGAAGGGGTGATGTCGGGAAATCCCACCGCGCTACCCCAGCGCCTTCAACTGGTCCGGCAGCGCATACGCCCATTGCGTGATGTTGCCGGCGCCGAGACACACAACGAGATCGCCGCTCTTGGCGATGCCATGAACGATTTTGGCTAGTTCGCCGGCATTGGGCAGCGGGATCACCTCGCGATGGCCGTGGGCGCGCAGGCCGGCGACGAAATGATCGCGGTCGATGCCTTCGATCGGCGCCTCGCCGGCAGCATAGACGTCGGCGACGACGACCGCATCGGCATCGTTGAAGCAGGTGCAGAACTCCTCGAACAGCGATTGCAGGCGGGTGTAGCGATGCGGCTGCACCACCGCGATCACCTTGCCGGTGTAAGAATCGCGCGCGGCCTTCAGCACGGCTGCGATCTCCACGGGGTGATGGCCGTAATCATCGATCACGGTGACGCCGTTCCACTCCCCGGTCTTGGTGAAGCGGCGCTTGACGCCGCCGAAGCCGGCCAGCGCCTTGCGGATCGCCTCGTCCGACACGCCGAACTCGTGCGCGACCGCGATCGCCGCCGTCGCATTCGAGGCATTGTGCCGGCCCGGCATCGGCAGCGCGAGATCGGCGATCTCGTGCGTGGTGCCGTTCTTGCGGTCGCGGATCACGACCTTGAACTTCGAGCCGCCGCCGCCGGCGGTGAGATCGACCAGCCGCGCATCGGCCTGCGGATTCTCGCCATAAGTGATGATGCGGCGGTCCTCGATCTTGCCGACGAGGCTCTGCACGACGGGATGATCGATGCACATCACGGCAAAGCCGTAGAACGGCAGGTTCTCGACGAAGTGACGAAACGCGTCCTGCACCGCCTCGAAGGTCTTGAAGTGATCGAGATGCTCGGGGTCGACATTGGTGACGATCGCGACATCGGTCGGCAGCTTCAGGAACGTGCCGTCGCTCTCGTCGGCCTCGACCACCATCCAGTCGCCTGCGCCAAGCCGCGCGTTGGAGCCGTAGGCGTTGATGATGCCGCCGTTGATCACGGTCGGATCGAGCCCGCCGGCGTCGAGCAGCGTGGCGACCATCGTCGTCGTGGTGGTCTTGCCGTGGGTGCCGGCGATGGCGACGCAGCTCTTCAACCGCATCAGCTCGGCCAGCATCTCGGCGCGGCGCACCACGGGAATGCGCCTCTCGCGCGCCGCCATCAGTTCCGGATTGTCGCGCTTGATCGCGGAAGACACGACCACGACCTCGGCGCCGTCGATATTCTCGGCCTTGTGGCCGACCGAGACTTTCGCGCCCTTCTTGCGCAGACGGTCGAGATTGTAATTGTCGGCGGCGTCCGAGCCCTGCACGGCATAGCCGAGATTGGCCAGCACCTCGGCGATGCCACTCATGCCGATCCCGCCGATCCCGACGAAGTGGATGGGTCCGATCTCGCGCGGCAGTCTCATATGGTTTCCTTGGGGTCATCGTCCGCGAAGGCGGATGATCCAGTACTCCGCGACGCCAGAGATTCAAATCAACTGCGTCGGATACTGGATGCCCCGCTTTCGCGGGGCATGACAAGTGGCTTTTTGGCCATTCGGGCCGGAACAGGCGTCAGATTCCCGCGGTCTTCACCACGAGATCCGCCAGCCGCTCGGCCGCATCGAGCCGCCCCGCCCCCTTCGCCGCCGCCGCCATGGCGGCAAGCCGTGCCGGCTCGGCGGCGAAGCCGGAAATTTCGGATGCCAGCCGGTCGGAGCTGAACTCGGTCTGCGGGATGCGGATCGCGCCGTCGACCTTGGCCAGCACGCCGGCATTGGCGAACTGGTCCTGGTCGATCGAGCCCGGCAACGGCACCAGGATGGAGGGGCGACCGATCGCGGCGAGCTCGGCCACGGTCCCCGCACCGGAGCGCGATACCACGAGATGATTGGAGGCAAGCCGCGCCGGCAGATCCGTGAAGAACGGCGCGAGCTCGGCCTTGATCTTGAGCTTGTCGTAGACGGCGCGCACGCGGCTCATGTCCTCTTCGCGCACCTGCTGGGTGAGGACGAGACGGCTCCACAGCGCAGGCTCGAGCCGCTCGATCGCGCTAGGCACGATGTCGGCCATGATGCGCGCGCCCTGGCTGCCGCCGACGACGAGCAGACGCAGCGGACCGTTCGGCTCGGGCGCGGCATACTTCACCGCGGCGGCCGCGAGGATCGCCGGACGCATCGGCGTGCCGACGGTCGTCGTCTTGCCTGCCAGCGCAGGATCGCGATCGAGCACACCGGGCAAGGACGTCGCGATGGCGCGCACGCGGCTCGACAGGAACCGGTTGGCGCGGCCGAGCACGGCGTTGGCGTCGTGGATGATGCCGGGCACGCCGGCGAATTTCGCCGCGACCAGCGGCGGCAGCGTCGGATAGCCCCCGAAGCCGACGACGGCGACGGGCTTCAGCCGCTTGATCAGCGCGTAGGCGGACAGCGTGCCGGCGGCAAGCGTGAGGCCGGCATAGGCCAGCTGAAGCGGATTGCGGCCGCGCGCGGTCTCGCTTCTGACGACGTCGATCATGTCCTTGCTGAATAGCCCGCTATAGCGCAGCGCGCGCTCGTCGGTGACGAGGCGGACGCGATAGCCGCGCCGGATCAATTCGACGCCGAGCGCCTCGGCCGGGAACAGATGGCCGCCGGTGCCGCCCGCGGCGAGAAGAATCAGGGGGGACGTGTCCATAATGAGGGAGTTTTACAGGGTCTTTCTCGTCATTGCGAGCGAAGCGAAGTAATCCAGACCACCTCCGCGGAGACAGCCTGGATTGCTTCGTCGCTTCGCTCCTCGCAAATGACGGCTCACGCGTAACTGCGCATCGCCTCGGCGTGGCCGCTCGCCTCGACCTCGGTGCGCGGGCGCAGCCGCGTCAGCGCCAGCATCATGCCTATGCCATAGGCGAGCGAGACCATCGAGGAGCCGCCATAGGAGATGAAGGGCAGCGTCATGCCCTTGGCGGGGATGAGCTGCAGGTTCACCGACATGTTGATCGCCGCCTGCACGCCGAACAGGATCGCGAGCCCGGAGGCCGCAAAGCGCGAGAACATGTCCTCGTTGGCATAGGCGCGCGACAGCGTGCGCATGACGACGAAGGCGAACAGCGCCAGCATCGCAAGGCACAGGATGATGCCGAACTCTTCGCCCGCGACCGCGAAGACGAAGTCGGTGTGGCTGTCCGGCAGGCTGCGCTTGGCGATGCCCTCGCCCGGTCCGAGCCCGAACCAGCCGCCGTTGTAGAAAGCCTCCATGGCGGTATCGACCTGGAAGGTGTCGCCGGAGGCCGGGTTCATGAAGCGCTTGATGCGCCCCGCGACGTGCGGAACGAACAGATAGGCGCTGAACAGGCCGGCCGCGCCGAGACCTGCGAGGCCGAACACCCAGATCATCCGCATGCCCGCGATGAAGAACAGCGAGCCCCACACCATCAGGACCAGCATGGTCTGGCCGAAATCCGGCTCCATCACCAATAGCGCGACCAGCATCAGCAGCAGCACCACCGCCATCGAGGTCGCCGGCATCTCCGGGCGCCTCGTCGATTCCGCGAACAGCCAGGCCGCGATCACGACGAAGGACGGCTTTGCGATCTCGGAGGCCTGGATGTTGACGCCGAGCAGCGTGATCCAGCGGCGCGAGCCCTTCACCTCCGGGCCGAAGGCGAGCGTGAGCACGATCAGGACGATGCTCGCGGCGAAGATGATCAGCGCCGAGCGGCGGATCGCGCGCGGCGACAGGAAGGACACCCCGAGCAGCACGATGCAGGACGGCACCAGGAACAGCACGTGGCGGCTGAAGAAATGGAAGGCATCGAGCCCGATGCGGGTCGCAACCGGCGGGCTCGCCGCCAGCGACAGGATCACCCCGGTCAGCATCAGCCCCAGGATGGCGCCCATCAGCGGCTTGTCGACGGTCCACCACCACTCGGAAAAGGGGGTGCGTTCTTCACGGGAGAGCATGGGCGGCCGCTTTCGGACAGAGGTCCGTTCATTGGTCGCCGAGGTTGGTTACCGGGAGGTTAAAGGGACGGGTAACTTTTGAGCGAAGCGTTGGTGCCGGGCTACGAACCGGGAGCCCTGACGAATCGATAGGGTATGCCGCCAAACGCCAGAGTGAGAACGCCATCCTCGGCGAATGAGAACTGGGTTCGTTCAACTTGTGGAGCTGAGGGCTGGTCGGTGACAATCGTCGAGCCCTCCACCCGATATCGAAGATTGATGATTTGTCGCTTGTCGTGCTCACGAATTGTGTAGCGCAGCCCACCGCTCTCATCGAACTCGAGCAGGACATTTCCCAGGCGGGCTAGCGCCAGTTCATCGGTCTCGTCTACAAGCCAGGCGCCTACCAGAGTCATTATGTCATTCAATCGTTGGTGTCGGTGTCCTCACACCACCGGCTCCACACCCGGCAGCGCTTGCACCAGCTCGCGGAACTTGGTGCCGCGGATCTCGAAGTTGCGGTACTGGTCGAAGGAGGCGCAGGCGGGCGACAGCAGCACGACGGCATCGGTGAGGCCAGAGGCTTCCGCATCGCGGGCCGCGTGTTCGACCGCAACGTCCAGGGTCTGGCTGATCTCGTGCCCGACCTGTGTGCCCAGCGTGCCCGAAAACTCCTGCGCGGCTTCGCCGATCAGATAGGCTTTGCGGATGCGCGGGAAGAACCCGGTCAGGCTCGTAATGCCGCCGGCCTTCGGCTTGCCGCCGGCAATCCAGAAGATGTCGGCGAAGGACGACAGCGCATGGGCGGTGGCGTCCGCGTTGGTGCCCTTGGAATCGTTGACGAACAACACGTTGCCGCGGCGCCCGACCTGCTCCATGCGATGCGCCAGCCCCGGAAAGCTGCGCAGGCCGTTCTGCAGCACGTCCTGGCTGATGCCCATCGCGAGCGCGGCAGCAGCCGCGCAGGCCGCGTTTTGCGCGTTGTGCTGGCCGCGCAGCGAGCCGATGCCACCGAGCGCGGCGACCTCGCTGCGGGCGCCGCCCGCGGCGCGCACGATGGTGCCGTGCTCGACGTAAATGCCCGACGCGAGCGGATTCTTGACCGAGATGCGCACGACGTTCTTGCCGGCGCGGTCGAGCCGGTCGGCAATATCGCGGCAATAGCCGTCATCGACGCCGACGATCGAGGTGCCGCCGCCTTGCACGCCGGCCACGAGGCGCTCCTTCACCGCGGCGTAATGCTCGATCGTGCCGTGGCGATCGATATGGTCCTCACTGACGTTGAGCAGGATGCCGACGGAGGGATCGAGCGAGGGCGTAAGGTCGATCTGGTAGGACGACATCTCGATGACGTGGACGCGGCCCATGCGCGGCGGCTCCAGCGACAGGATCGCGGTGCCGATATTGCCGCCCATCTGGGTGTCGTAGCCGGCGACCTTGGTCAGATGCGCAATCAGCGCCGTCGTGGTCGACTTGCCGTTGGTGCCGGTGATGGCGACGAACGGCGCGTCCGGCGCATGGCGGCGCCGCTCACGGCAGAACAGCTCGATGTCGCCGATCACCTCCACCCCTGCCTCGCGCGCCTTCAAGACGCTCCAGTGCGGCACCGGATGGGTGAGCGGCACGCCGGGCGCGAGCACCAACGCGGCGAACTTCGCCCAGGAGACGTTGCGCAAGTCCGCGGTGATGAAGCCGGCCTGCGCGGCCTTGGCGACGTTCTCGGCATTGTCGTCGGCGGCTATCACGTCGGCGCCGCCGGCCTTCAACGCATGGCAGGAGGTGAGCCCCGAGCCGCCGAGGCCGAACACCGCGACCGTCTTGCCGGCGAAGGACGTGACGGGGATCATCGATCGGTCACCGCAGCTTCAGCGTCGAGAGGCCGGCGAGCGCCAGCATCACCGAGATGATCCAGAATCGGATCACGATCTGCGGCTCGGTCCAGCCCTTCTGCTCGAAGTGATGGTGGATCGGCGCCATCGCGAACACGCGCTTGCCCGTGAGCTTGAAGGACACGACCTGCACGATGACCGAAACCGCCTCGAGCACGAACAATCCGCCGATCACCGCGAGCACGATCTCGTGCTTCACCGCGACCGCGATCGCGCCGAGCATGCCGCCGAGCGCGAGCGAGCCGGTGTCGCCCATGAAGATCGAGGCCGGCGGCGCGTTGAACCAGAGGAAGCCGAGGCCGGCGCCGAGCAACGCGCCGCAGAGCACCGCGAGCTCGCCGGTGCCTGCGACATATTTGATCTGGAGGTAGTCGGCGAACACCAAGTTGCCGGTGAGATAGGCGATCATCGCGAAGCTCGCGGTGGCGATCATCACCGGCACGATGGCGAGGCCGTCGAGGCCGTCGGTGAGGTTCACCGCATTGCCGGCGCCGACGATGACGAAGGCGCCGAAGACGACGAAGAACCAGCCAAAATGCAGCACGGTATCCTTCAGGAAGGGAATCGTCAGCGCGGTGGAGGCGGGATCGCGGTTGAGCCGCACCAGCGCATAGCAGGCGACCAGCGCAATCACGGCTTCGATCAGGAGGCGCAGCTTGCCGCCGAACCCGGTCGTGGTCTGCTTGGTCACCTTGAGGTAATCGTCATAGAAGCCGACGAAGCCGAAGCCGAGCGTCACCGCCAGCACGATCCAGACATAGGGGTTGAGCGGATTGGCCCACAGCACGGTGCCGACCGTGAGCCCGGACAGGATCATCAGCCCGCCCATGGTGGGCGTGCCCTTCTTGGAAAGATGCGATTGCGGACCGTCGGTGCGGATCGGCTGGCCCTTGCCCTGACGGATGCGCAAATGATCGATGATCCAGGGGCCGAACAGGAACACGAACAGCGCGCCGGTCACGATGGCGCCACCGGTGCGGAAGGTGATGTAGCGGAAGACGTTCAGGAAGGTGCGAAAGGCACCGAAGCCCGGAAATGTGTTGGAAAGCTCGATCAGCCAGTAAAACATTCAGACGGTCCTATGGCGCCTTTGCACGTCCAGGTGCTTCACGCGCATTCGCTGGTCTTCGTCATGGGCCGCGCGTTTCGGGAAACGGGCGGCTTCCGCCGCAAAGTGTGGGATTCGGGAACGGCGCCTTCCAAGCAGTTTACGCCTTTGCCTGCAAGGCGGCCACCAGCCCCGGCACAAACTTGTTGACCCAGAACATCTTCTTGCTGCCCTTGACAACCACGACGTCGCCTGCCTTCAGCAGGTTTGCGACCTCGGCCGGCTTCAGCGTGGCGGGATCGTCGTGCCAGCCAAGCGCCTTGCCTGGTGGTAGCGTGTCGAACAGGTGGCGCATCAGCGGCCCGACGCAATAGACGCCGTCGATGCCGTCGAGATGGCCGGCGAGGCCGGTGTGATAGCTCGGCGCATCCTCGCCGAGCTCGAGCATGTCGCCGAGAATCGCGATGCGGCGGCCGCCGCTCATGTTGCGCGCCTGCAGGCTCTGCAGCGCCGCGGCCACGCTGGCCGGATTGCCGTTGAAGCTGTCGTCGATCACGGTGATGTCGCCGACCGCCTGCTCGACGCCGCGGCCGGTCATGATGCCGACGCGGTCGAGCTTGACCGCGAGCGTCGCGACGTCGAGATGCGCGGCATGCACGGCGGCGAGCGCGGCCAGCGCATTGTGCACCCGGTGCGGCGCGCCGGGGGTGAGGCTGAAGGCGATCTCCTTCCTGCCGATCGCGGCCACGACCTGCCAGCTCTCGCCGTGCGGCGCGTGCGCGACCTCGTGCACCTCGGCATGCTCGCCGCCGAAGCGCACGACCTTGCCCTTCCACTCGGAAGCCTTGATTCCGGCGGGCAGCACCAGCACGCCGTTCTCGGGCAGTCCGAGCGCGATCGATACCTTCTCGCGCCGGATGGCTTCGAGCGAGCCGAGCTTTTCCAGATGCACCGGCTGGACGTTGACGACGAGCGCGACGGTTGGCTGCGTGAGCTCGCTGAGACGGGCGATCTCGCCTTGCTGGTTCATGCCCATCTCAACGACCCAGAGGCTGGCGTCCCGCCTGGCATTGCACAGCGTCAGCGGCACGCCCCAGAAATTGTTGAAGCTCGAGGGGCTGGCATAGGCGTTCGGATAGGCGGCGAGAAATTCCTTGGTGCTGGTCTTGCCGGCGCTGCCGGTGAGCCCGATCACCGGGCCGCTGAAGCGCGCGCGTGCGGCGCGCGCGAGGCCCCAGAGGCCGTCGATCAGCGTGTCCTTGACCACGATCTGGGGGATGCGGATGCCCGCGATCTCGTGCGGCACGATCATCGCCACTGCGCCTGCGGCTTCCGCCTTGTCGGCGAACTCCCAGCCGTCGCGCGCGCTGGCGAAAGCCGAGATGAAGCCGCCGCTCGGCGTGCCGCTCAGCGCAACGAACAGGCTGCCCGGCTTCACCAGCCGGCTGTCCTGGGTGACGAGATCGATTGCCGTCTCCGGGAACGATCCGGCCACGCCCAGCGCGCGCGCGACCTCGGCAACCGTCCATAATGGCCCGCTCATGCAACCCTCGACTCTAATGCGGCGGCGACCGCCTCGTGATCACTGAAAGGCAGCACCTCGCCGCCGACGATCTGCCCGGTCTCGTGGCCCTTGCCGGCGATGAGCAGCGCATCGCCCTCCTGCAAGTCCTCGATCGCGGCGCGGATCGCCTCGGCGCGGTCGCCGATCTCGCGGGCGCCCATGGCGGCGGCGAGAATCGCGGCGCGGATCGCTTCCGGCTTCTCGCTGCGCGGATTGTCGTCGGTGACGATGACGGCGTCGGCGTTCGCCGCCGCGATCTCGCCCATGATCGGACGCTTGCCGGCATCGCGGTCGCCGCCGGCGCCGAATACGACGACCAGCTTGCGCTTCGCATAAGGCCGCAGCGCCTGCAGCGCCTTCGCGAGCGCATCGGGCTTGTGCGCATAATCGACGAAGATCGGCGCGCCATTGCGCTCGCCGACGCGCTCGAGCCGGCCCTTGGCGCCTTCGAGATGTTCGAGGCTCGCAAACACGTTTTCAGCATCGCTGCCCGTGCCGATGGCGAGGCCGGCCGACACCAGCGCATTCTCGATCTGGAATTCGCCGACCAGCGGCAGCCGGATCGCGTAAGCCCTGCCGCGATGTTCGACCGTAAGCTTTTGCGAGAAGCCTTCGACTACGGCCTCCGTGAGGCGAATGCCCTCGCCGGCGCCATCGCCGTTGCGGCCGACCGCCATGACGCGCAGGCCGCGCGATGTTGCCGCATCGATCGCCTCCGCCGAGCAATCATGATCGGCCGAGATCACCGCAGCGCCATCAGGCGGGACCAACTCGCGGAACAGGCGGAGCTTGGCCGCGAGATAATGCGCAACGGTCGGATGGTAATCCATGTGGTCGCGCGAGAGATTGGTGAAGCCGCCGGCCGAGACGCGCACGCCGTCGAGGCGATATTGGTCGAGCCCGTGCGAAGACGCCTCGAAGGCGAGATGCGTGACGCCCTCGCGCGCGATCTCGTCGAGCTGCCGGTGCAGCGCGACCGGATCCGGCGTGGTCAGCGAGCCATAGACCGTGCGCTTCTGCGATACCAGACCGATGGTGCCGATGCTGGCGGAGGCGTGCCCAAGCCGCTCCCAGATCTGGCGCGTGAACGCGGCGACCGAGGTCTTGCCGCTGGTTCCGGTCACCGCAGCAATCGTCGGGGGCTGTGCCGGGAAAAACCTCGCTGCGGCCAACGCCAACGCGCGGCGCGGATTGGCGCTCGTGATGAACGGCACCTTGCAGGCGGCCGGTGCGTGGTCGCCGACGACGGCCACCGCGCCCGCCGCAATCGCGGCATCGACGAAGCGGGCGCCGTCGGTCTTGCTGCCTGCGAGCGCGAAGAAGAGATTGCCCGGCTGGACCACGCGGCTGTCGAGCGCAACGCCGCTCACCTCGAGCGCCGCAGCGGCGGGCTCGATCGCGGCATCATTGCCCTTGACATCCTGACCCAAGAGGTCGCGCAGCTTCATGGTGTTCCAGTCGACATGCCGTGCCGGAAAGCCGAATCCTCCGGGGAAAATCCCGACTCAGCAGCGGCGATGGCCCACCCGGTTGATTACTGGGTTGTCCTGGATGCTGCAAGAATAAGGCGCTCCGCAGGCGGCAGCTCGAACCGCGGCTCGACCCCCAGAAGCGGCGCGATCCGCTCGATCACCTTGCCGCCGGTCGGCACCGCGTTCCAGCCCGAGGTGATGAAACCATGCGTTTCCGGCAGTGCCTGCGGCTCGTCCAGCATGATCAGGACGTGATATTTGGGATCATCGCAGGGCAGGATGGCGGTGAAGGAATTGAGCACGCGCTTCTTGGCGTAGCGGCCGTTGACGACCTTCTCGGACGTGCCGGTCTTGCCGCCGACGTAATAGCCCTTGACGTCCGCCTTTCTCGCCGAACCGACTTCGGCATTGAGCCGCATCAGGAACCGCATCTTGTCGCTGGTCTCCGGCTTGATGACGCGCTTGGCCATCGCCTGGGCTTCGGATTCGCTGCGCTTCAGGAACGTCGGCGGAATCAGATAGCCGCCGTTCACCAGCGCGTTGATGCCCATCACCGCCTGCAGCGGTGCCACCGACAGGCCCTGGCCGAACGCGGCGGTGACCGTGTTCAGCTCGCTCCAGCGCCGCGGCAGCAGCGGCGCCGCGCTCTCCGGCAATTCGGTGCGCAGCCGCGTCGTCTGGCCCAGCTTGGCGAGGAATGCCTTGTGCGCCTCGACCCCCTGGTTGAGCGCAATCCGCGCCGCGCCGATGTTGGAGGAATAGGTGAACACTTCCTTGGTGTTGATGAAGCGCCCGACCGGATGGCTGTCGTGGATCGTGAACTTGCCGTAATGCAGGTTTCCGCGCGCGTCCCACATCGAGTTCAGATTGATCTTGCCGGAATCGAGCCCCATCGCCAGCGTAAACGCCTTGAAGGTCGAGCCCATCTCGTAGACGCCGGTGGTGAGGCGGTTGATGCGATCGGGGTCGTGCGCTTCCTTCGGATTGTTGGGATCGAAGTCCGGCAGCGAGACCATCGCCACGATCTCGCCGGTCTTGACGTTGGAGACGATGCCTGAGGCGGCCTTGGCGCGGAACTTGTCCTTGGCCTTCAACAGCTCGTCGCGCAGCGCATGCTCGACCCGCAGATCGACCGCGAGCTCGATCGGCTTCTGCAACCGGTCGGTGGCAAAGCCGGCGCGGTGGAGGTCGGCGAGCCCTTGATTGTCGAGCCACTTCTCGAGGCCGGCGATGCCCTGGTTGTCGATATTGACGAGACCGATGAGGTGAGCGACCTCGTTGCCGGTCGGATAGACGCGCTTGTTCTCGCGCAGGAATCCGATACCAGGAATGCCGAGCTTGTGGACGGCCTGCTGCTGCGCCGGCGTGACCTCGCGCTTGAGCCAGACGAAGCCCTTGCGTGTCCTCAGGCGCTCGCGCACCTCGGCCTCGTCGAGGTCGGGAATGGTCGCGGTGAGGAGCTCGATCGCCTCGTCCTTGTCGATGATGCGGCGCGGCTCGCCGAACAGGCTCGCCGCCTTGACGTCGGTCGCAAGGATGGCGCCGTTGCGATCGACGATGTCGGGCCGCGCGGTCGCAACCACCTCTTGCGCTGCGGCGCGGCGCGCGCTGTGGGCGTCGGCGCCGATCGCGAACATCACGAGCCGCCCGCCGATCAGGGCATAGACCGAAGCGAAGGCGAGCATGGCGAGGCCGACACGCGCGCGCGCCTTCGCGGCGCGATCGACGTTGCGCCCGTAGAGCAGGCTTCGGATCAGCCGCCGCCGCCACGGCTCAGTCGGCTTTTCGGCCAGCTTTTGGGCGGGTTTTGCAGGCGTTGCCGGGCTCATTGCTTGTCCTCGCGCTGAGGCACGGAGCCCGTCACCGCATCAGGGTCGCTCGCGGCTTCGATGGTCTTGAGCATGGCCCCGATCGGATCGGGCTCGCCCGGCCTGAACATCCGGGGCGGACGCTCCGGCAGGCTCTTCAGCGAATCATATTGCGTGCCGTTGACCGGCTTGAGGTGCAGATGCCGGTCGGACAGGCCCTGCAGCCGATGCGGCGCATCGAGCTTGGCCCATTCGGCCCGCAGCCCTGCGATCGCATCGCGCTGCTCGCGGATTTCCGCACGCAGCCGCAGCACCTTCTCGGTACGCGCCGTGGAGTCCATCTTGATCCGGTAGACATGAGCGGCTGCGAAGATCAGCGCCCCGATGACGAGGAGGTGAATGATGCGCATGCGCTAGCCGCCCCTCATCACGTCGGCGAGCTTCGGCCAGGACGATGCCTCATTGGTCTCATGCGCCGGCGCCGAGCTGCGCTCGGCCGCGCGCAGCTTTGCCGAGCGCGCGCGCGGATTGTGCGCAACTTCGTCCTCGCCGGCGACGACCGGTCGCCGCGTCAGCAGCTGGAAGCTCGGCGCAATTTGCGCGACTTCCGGCAGATGCCGCGAGCCACCGCCGGTCTTCGAACGCTCGGAGAGGAAATTTTTGACGATGCGGTCTTCCAGCGAATGGAACGAGACGACGACGAGGCGGCCGCCGGGCTTGAGCACGCGCTCGGCCGCAGCGAGCGCGGTCTGGAGCTCCTCGAGCTCTTCGTTGACGAAGATGCGCAGCGCCTGGAACGTCCGTGTCGCCGGGTGAATGTCGCCGGGCTTCGATCGCACCACCCTGCCGACGAGATCGGCGAGCGCGCGCGTGGTCGTGAACGGAGTTTCCTGCCGGTCCGCCACGATGGCGCGGGCGATGCGACGCGAATGCCGCTCCTCGCCGAAGAGATAGATGATGTCGGCGAGATCGCCTTCCGAGGCGCGCGCGACGATTTCGGCCGCGGTCGGACCTGTCTGTCCCATCCGCATGTCGAGCGGACCGTCGAGGCGGAAGGAGAAGCCGCGGCCGGCCTGGTCGAGCTGCATCGAGGACACGCCGACATCCATTACGACGCCGTCGACGCCATCGACGCCTTGCGCCGCGCAGACTTCGGCGAGGTTGGAGAAGCGGTCCTCGACCAGCGTCAGCCGGCCCGCGGCGCGTTCGACCAGCTCGGCACCGCCGGCAATCGCGGTGCGGTCGCGATCGATGGCAATCAATCGGGTTCCCGGCACGTCCAGGATCGCGCGGCTATAGCCGCCGGCGCCAAAAGTGGCATCGACGTAGACGCCGCCCTCGCGCGGGGCGAGATGCGCGATGGCCTCACGGCCAAGAACGGGGATGTGCGGAACCGAACTCATGCGCGACGCCTGCCGGCCGCCGGCCGAGATACCCAAGCGGAATCGAGGCCGAACAAGCCCATAACGCCTCGAATCATTGCGCGTCGCGGCGGTTCCACGACAAAGCCCTCGTCCAGCATGGTTACCGAGCCCGATCGTCCCGGGCCACAAACCCAGTGTTCCCAGCGGAATTTGTCGGGCAGCCATGGGATTTCGAGCCAAAATACGCTTTGGCCGCCTCCGGACGCGGGTCGGCTCTTCATCCCTCAGTAACGGCCCTTAGCGTTAAGAAAGCGTTGCTCGGTTCGTGACAAGTGGAAAAGGTGACGATGGAGTGATGCGTCATCCACACACATTGCCAAAATGAATCCGTTAACCGCGCCGCGCAATTGCGCGCGATGGAGGGTAAAGGAATAGTAAAGAGAAGGGCTTGCCCCACTCTCCGTCCATTGAGCTGCTCATGCCCTCGGGTTCGTCCACGCCTGGATCTGATTCGAAGCGTCACCGCGTTCTCCCGGTTCCCAAGACCGTGGCGGGCCTGCGCACCTTCGAGCCCGATTCCTCGATCGTCTCCGACATCATCCCCTCCCCGAACCATGGCGAGCGCAGCAAGGGACGGCAGCCGGACATGATCGTGCTGCACTACACCGGTATGCCCGATGTCGAAGGCGCGCTGGCGCGCCTCTGCACCGCCGGCACCGAAGTGTCGGCGCATTATGTCGTGCTGGAGGACGGCCGCATCGTGCAATGCGTGCCTGAGGCCAAGCGTGCCTGGCACGCGGGCGTCTCCTCCTGGGCCGGCGAGGACGACATCAACTCCTGTTCGATCGGCATCGAGATCATCAATCGCGGCCATGACTGGGGCTATCCTGAGTTTCCGCTGCGCCAGATTGCCGCCGTGATCGCGCTGTGCCGCGGCATCATGCTCCGCCGCAAGGTGCCGGCGCACCGGGTGCTCGGCCATTCCGACGTCGCGCCCGCCCGCAAGAAGGATCCCGGCGAGAAATTTCCGTGGCATTCGCTGGCCAATTCCGGCGTCGGCCACTGGGTGACGCCCGCGCCGATTGTCCGCGGCGAGACTCTCATGCTCGGCACCATCAGCGACGCGGTGCTGAGCATGCAGCAGGCGCTGGCAAGATACGGCTATGGCGTGCCCCTGAACGGCAAGTACGACGCTGCGACGATGGAAGTCGTCACCGCCTTCCAGCGCCATTTCCGCCCGGCGCGGCTGGACGGCGTCGCCGATCACTCGACGCTGTCGACCTTACAGGCGCTGCTGTCGAGCCTGCCGGCGGAAGGAACGCCGGTGGCGTCGACATAGCAGACGTCTTCCGAGAATGTGACCTCTTGCTCCGTCATGCCCGGGCTTGTCCCGGGCATCCACGTCCTGCCTCCACGCATGACGAACGTGGATGGCCGGGACAAGCCCGGCCATGACGGAAACTCAATCCATCTCCCTCATCCTTCGCGCATAGAGCCTTCGCAACGGCTCGAGCTGCGTCGCCACCGTCGCCGCACGATAGGCCTCGCGCGCCTCCTCCGTCCTGCCGAGCCGCCGCAACAGATCCGCGCGCACGGCGGGCAACAGCTCATAGCCGCGAAGCCCGCCGCGCGCGGCGATCGCATCGACGAGATCGAGCGCTCGTGCCGGCCCATCGACCATCGACAGCGCCGCGGCGTGATTGAGCTCGATCACGGGCGACGGATTGATGCGCAGCAGCACCTCGTACAGCCCCGCAATCTGCGGCCAGTCGGTTTCCTCGAAGCTCGGCGCACGCGCATGCAGCGCCGCGATCGCGGCCTGCACCGCATAGGGTTGTGGCCGGCCCGGCACGCGCAGCGCGTGCTCCACCAGCCGCAGCCCCTCGTCGATCTGCGCGCGGTGCCACAGCGAGCGGTCCTGCTCTTCGAGCAGGACGATGTCGCCGGCCGGCGTCTGTCGCCCGGCGCGGCGCGCGTCGTGCAGCAGCATCAGGGCCAGCAGGCCCTTGATGCCGGCGCGGTCGGGCATCAGCCGGTTCAGCAGGCGGCCAAGCCGGATGGCTTCGCTCGCCAGATCAGGCCGCATCAAGTCCGCGCCCTCGGTTGCGACATAGCCTTCGGTGAAGACGAGATAGACCACGGCGAGCACGCCATCGAGCCGCGGCGCCAGCATCTCGCGTTCCGGCACCTCATAGGGGATGCCGGCAAGCCTGATCTTCTGCTTGGCACGGACGAGCCGCTGCGCCATCGCCTCCTCGCCGACGAGGAAGGCGCGTGCCACCTGCGCCGTCGACAGTCCGCACACGGTGCGCAGCGTCAGTGCGACCTGGACCTCGGGCGCGAACGCGGGATGGCAGCAGGTGAAGATCAGCCGCAGCATGTCGTCGTCGAGCGTTGCGGTCGGCTCGTCCGGGCCCAGCGCGTTGAGCTCGAGCTCGTGCACCATCGCCTGCTGCTTGCCGCGGAAGACAGCCTGACGGCGGATGCGATCGATCGCCTTATGCTTGGCGACGTTGACGAGCCAGGCGCGCGGATTGTCGGGGACCTCACACGCCCAGCGTTCCAGCGCGACCGCGAACGCATCCTGCAGCGCGTCCTCGGCGAGATCGAAATCGCCGACGAGACGGATCAGCGTGGCTAGCGCCCGCCCCGCCTCGTCGCGGAAGATTTTGTCGATCTCGCCAGGGGTCATGTCACGCGATCACCCCCCCTCTCGTCATTCCGGGGCGCGGCAAAGCCGCGAGCCCGGAATCCATAACCACGATTCGGGGATATGGATTCCGGGCCTGCGCCTTGCGGCGCATCCCGGAATGACGAAGGTGAGAGAGCCGTCACTTCTCATAGACCCAGATCGGCCGCACCTCGATCGAGCCGATGCGTGCGCTCGGAATCCGCGCCGCGATCTCGATGGCGGCGTTGAGATCCTTGGCTTCGATCAGGTAATAGCCGCCGAGTTGCTCGCGCGTTTCCGCGAACGGACCATCGGTCGTCAGCGTCTTTCCGTCGCGCACGCGCACCGTTGTCGCGCTCGTGGTCGGCTGCAAGCGGTCGCCGGCCTTGAAATTGCCGTTCTGGATGATCTCTTGCGTGAAGGATTGATAGTCGGCCAGGATCTTCTGGCTGGTCGCCGCGTCGATCTTCGCGTACTCGACCTCGTTCTGATAGATCATCAGCAGATATTGCATTGCTTCACTCCTGTGTTCGGCTGTGTTGCCGACAACCAGTCGAACGGGCGGCGCGCCAAACGACATCTTCAGGATAAAATATTTCGGGCGAGCCGTGCGCGGCGATATCGGCTTGACGAAACCGTCATAAATGCCCCATGCGTTATCAGTCAGTCGGCCGGACGGCCGCTCCGGCAGGTGCCGAAAGGCCGCCGGGGAGGAAAGTCCGGGCTCCCTTGACATGCGGTGCCGGATAACGTCCGGCGGGGGTGACCCCAGGGAAAGTGCCACAGAGAATGAACCGCCCGCCTTCGCCCTTCGGGGCTTCGGCGCGGTAAGGGTGAAAAGGTGCGGTAAGAGCGCACCGCGGGTCCGGCAACGGAGCCGGCATGGCAAACCCCACCGGGAGCAAAACCGAATAGGGACGGCTTAAGCGGGCTGTTCGCGAAAGCGATAACGCCGCGGGGCGATGTCAGGCCCGCCGTCCGGGTAGGTTGCTCGAGGCCGTGTGCAAACATGGTCCCAGAGGAATGGCCGTCACGTATCGTTCGCGCAAGCGGACGGTGCCCTACAGAACCCGGCTTACAGGCCGGCTGATGTGCGACGAGGGGTTCGGTGCCAACGCATCGGACCCCTCACCATTTTGGCCGATCACCTCGCCAGCCAACCGCCGTCATTCCGGGGCTCGCGAAGCGAGAGCCCGGAATCCATCAGGCGGCCGGCGCGGAGGAGAAATGGATTCTCAGATGCGCAATTGCGCATCGTAGCTCGTGCTGCGCACGCCCCGGAATGACGGCTGCGACCTATGCGACGATCTCGTCCAACACCGCCATCAACGCCTCGGGCGCCGTCACATTCGGCGCGTGGCTGGCGTCGAGCTCGACATAGCGCCAGCCCTTCTCGCTCTTCGTGCGCCTGGCAAACTGCCCGAACACATCGCCGGGCGGAAGGCGCGTGCAATAGATATAGCTGCGCGGCATCGCCGGCTCGCCATGTTCGAGCCTCAGGCGCGTCTCGAAGCACTTGATCGGCATCGGGACGCGGCGCGCATTGAGCCAGTCGAGATCGGCCGGCGAGGTGTCCGGCGGCGGCGGGTTCGGCGGGATGCGATAGCCGTCGCCCGAGCTGACTGCCTTGCGCATCGGCTCGCGCCCGCCCTCGTTGAGGTCGAACAGCGACTGGCCGTCACGCGGCACGAAGGCGTCGAGATAGATCAGTTCCGTTACGCGCTCGCGCGCACGGTCGGCGACGCCGGTCGCAACCATGCCGCCATAGCTGTGCCCGAGCAGCACGATGTCGCTGAGATCCTCGAACGCGATGACGTTGAGGATGTCCTGGATATGGGTGTCGAGATCGACCGAAGGATTGGCCAGATGCGCGCGCTCTCCGAGGCCCGTATAGGTCGGCGCCACCAGGCGGTGGCCGGCCTGCGCCATCAGCGGGTGCATCTTCTTCCAGGCCCATCCGCCGGACCATGCGCCATGACAGAGCAGGAAGGTCTTCGCGCGCGGGGCCATGGCGTTTCCATCGTTCTTGCTTGGTACGATGGAGTGTAGCGGCCGGCCGCGCAATGTAAACGCCGCCTCAGGTGGCGCGCGTGTCTACCTTGGCCAACACCGGCGCAAGCTCGCCCGCCTCGCGCCGCAGCTTGCCCGCCTCGAAACCATGCATGCCGAGTTGCCATTGCAGGCCGACGATGGCGCCCTTGGTCGGTTGCAGCAGCGCGAGTGAGGCGAACAGCGTCACCGGCAGCCACACCGCGAGCTGCAGCCATTCCGGCGGCGCGTAGGCGGTCTCGACCGCGAGGATTGCCGGCACCACGAGATGGCCCACCACGACCATCACGAGATAGGCAGGAAAGTCGTCTGCGCGCTGGTGGAAGAGCTCCTCGCCGCAATGGTCGCAAGCCTGCGTCACTTTCAGGAAGCGGCCGAACATGTGCCCTTCTCCGCAATTCGGGCATTTGCCGCTGAAACCGCGCCACATCGCCTTGGCCAGAGAGACCGCCGCCGGAGAGACAGACATGACCACACCTCTTCCTTTTCGATGATCCATACAATAGTATCTTGCATCCATACATTCAAAGGTTATGGGGCCAAATTGCATGGAATGGATCCCTGCAATCTCGGAGCTTTCGGGCCCGCGCTACCAGCGCATCGTCGACGCCATGGAGGCCGACATTGCCGCCGGCAGGCTGGTGCGTGGTCAGCAGCTGCCGACGCAGCGCGCCCTGGCAAAGGCCCTCGGCATCGACCTCACCACGGTGACGCGCGCCTACACCGAGGCGCGGCGCCGCGGCATCATGGAAGCCAGGGTCGGACAGGGCTCGTTCGTCTCGGAGACCAGCGCGCGGCGCGCGGTTGACCTGCCGCACCCGGTCGCGATCGACCTGTCGATGAACGTGCCGCCGCACCCGCTGGAGGCGCAGCTCGACGAGCGCATCATCGCCGGGCTCGAAGCCCTCCGCGCGCAATCGGGCCTGACGGCGTATCTCAACTACCAGCCGCCCGGCGGCAGCGCGCATGAGCGCGAGGTCGCGGCGCGCTGGATGCGCACCCGCGTTCCGCATGCACAGGCCGACCGGCTGGTGATCTTTCCCGGCGCTCAGACGATCCTCTTCAACCTGCTCGCCCATCTTGCGCGGCCCGGCGACACCGTGCTGACCGAAGCGCTCACCTTCCCCGGCATCAAGGCCGCCGCGGCACTGCTCGGTGTCAAGCTCGTCGGTGTCCCCATGGATGAGGACGGCATCCTGCCGGATGCGCTGGCAAAGGCGTGCCGCGTGCATACGCCGAAAGCCGTCTATCTCATTCCGACGCTGCACAATCCGACCACGGCGACGCTTTCCGCCGAGCGGCGCGGCACTATTGCGAAGATCATCCGCGATGCCGGCACCATCCTGATCGAGGACGATGCCTACGGGCTGCTCGACCGCTCGGCCTCGCCGATCGCGAACCTCATTCCGGAGCGGACTTATCTTGCAACGACGCTGTCAAAATGCATCGCGCCGGCGCTGCGTGTTGCCTATCTGGTGACGCCCGACAGCGGCGCCCAGCGGGACATGCGCACCTCCTTGCAGGCGACCGTGCAAATGCCGGCGCCCTTGATGGTCGCGCTGGTGACGCATTGGATCGAAAACGGCATCGCCGATCGCATCATCAGCGCCATCCGCAACGAAGCGGTCGGGCGCCAGCAGCTCGCGCAACGCGCGCTGAAAGGCTTTCAGTTCCTCGCCAGGCCCGCGGCGCATCATCTCTGGCTGCGGCTGCCGGAAGGACGCCCCGACGTCGCGGCACATCTGCTGCGGAACGGGCTTGCGGTCGTCGCCGGCGATGCCTTCACCGTCGACGGGGCACCGCCGCATGCGGCACGCGTCTCGCTCGGCGCGGCCCGAAACAGATCGGAATTGACGGAAGCGCTGCGTATCCTGGTCGGCGCGCTGCACAAGCCTGCCGATACGAGGCAGATCGTCTAAAGCGGAAATGGTTTCCTTCACCTCTCCCGCTTGCGAGAGAGCATAGGCCGCCTTCGGCGGCCGTCCTCCAAGAACGCCGAGGCGAAGCCTCGGCTTTGCCGAAGGCGCGGGTGAGGGCTTTCTCCTCTTGGGGATTGTCCCGTTGTGGAGACACCCTCTCCCAACCCTCTCCCGCAAGCGGGAGAGGGAGCGCACCTCCCTCGTAGCAATCGAGCTATATTCATCGCACTTTAGATCACCGACGGTGAAGCGCCCGCAGAGCACGCTTGCATGCGGCATGGATTGACCTCGATGGCGGCAGGCATGTTTATGCGAGCCGTGCGATCAACCGTTCGGGGTCGCCGCGTGCGACAAGGACAATCCGTTGGAAACGCTCACCTACGTCCTGCTGCTGCTCGGCGCGCTCGCCGGCGGCTTCGTCTCGGGACTGGCCGGCTTCGGCACGGCGCTGATGGCACTCGGCATCTGGCTCTACGTGCTGCCGCCCTCGCTCGCGGTGCCCCTGGTGCTGATCTGCTCGGTCATCGCGCAGACCTCGACGCTGCCCTCGATGTGGAAGAATTTCGATCTCTCGCTGGTCTGGCCGTTCCTGATCGGTGGACTGATTGGCGTGCCGCTCGGGACCATGATGGTCGCCTCCGCGGACCCGGAGGTGTTCAGGCTGAGCGTCGGCGTGCTGATCCTGATCTTTTCGAGCGCACTGTATCTGAACAAGAGGCCGCTCGCGATCAAGATCGGCGGCCGGATCGCAGACGGTGCGATCGGCTTTGCCGGCGGCATTCTGGGCGGACTTGCCGGATTGTCCGGCCCGCTGCCGATCCTGTGGGCCAACATCCGCGGCTGGAACAAGCACGAGCGGCGCGGCATCTTCCAACTCTTTAACTTCACGGTGCTCGCCACCGCGCTGGTGTTGCAGACGGCATCAGGTCTCGTCGCCCTCAAGGTGGTCTGGCTCGCGGCCGTCGCGTTTCCGGGCACGCTGATCGGCGCATGGGCGGGCGCGCGCGTCTACCATGCGCTGAACGACAAGCATTTCGGCGATGTCGTGCTCGGCCTCTTGTTTCTGTCGGGCCTGACGCTCGTCTGGAACAGCCTTGGCGCGCATTAAAGCGCCGCGAACTCGCGGGAGGTCACTTTCGCTACGCGGGAGCGGAAGGCGCGACCGGCTTGGCTTCCTCCGTCTCCGCGGCCTGGTCCCGCGGCGCGAAGCGCTTGCCGAACTCGCGGCGCAGCAGCCAAAGGCTCAAGCCGGCCTGCAGCGTCGTCGCCGCGATCGAAAGATGCCAGACGTGCTCGATGCGGAATCCGGGTCGCGTCGACAGCCAGAGCACCGGCAGCGAATAGGTGAGCACGCGCGTCATCGAGCTCAGCAGCACAGGCCTGGTGTTGCCGAGGCCCTGGAACATGCTGGAGCAGGTGAAGATGAGGCCCTGCGCCACCATGTTGAGCGAGATGATCCGCAGGAACAGAAAGGCGACCTCCATCGTCTCCCGGTCGTTGGAGAATCCGGCCAGCAGCAGCTCCGGCTTCAGCTGCGCGAGGATCATGAAGCCGACCGCCACGATGGAGGTGATCAGCACCGATTTGACGAAAGTCTCTCGCACCCGCGCGGCGTCGCCAGCGCCGAAATTCTGCCCGGCGATCGGCCCGGCCGCCAGTGCAACCGCGAGCCCCGGCATCTGGATGAGGGCGAGGACGCGCTGACCGATACCGAAGCCTGCCTGTGCCGCCGCGCCGAAGTCGCGCAGCACGTAGTAGACTACCGCCATGAAGATGAACATCATTGCGAACTCGCCGCCGGCCGGCAGACCGACATTGAGGATGCGCTTGAGGTGGCGTGGTTGCGGACGCCACTGCACCGGATTGAATGCAACGTAGCGCTCGACCTTGCGAAAATACGCCAGCAGCATCAGGACGCCGGCGCCCACCGCGATCGTGCTCGCCAGTCCGGCGCCGGCGACACCGAGCGGATAACCGGTGCCCCAGCCGGAGATCAGGACCGGCGCCAGTGCAATGTTGATGATGACGGCAAGGACCCGCACCAACATGGCGGGGCGCACGATGCCGGTCGCGCTGAGCGCGGAGGCAATGACTTGCATGACGAATTCCAGCGCGAGCGCCGGCATGAACCACAACAGATAAGTGGTCCCCGCCTCGATCGTGGCCTGGTCAGCGGCGATCGAACGCATGTAAAGACGCGACAGCACCGCTCCCGTGACCAGGGTCAGCAGGCCGAACAGCACCGACAGCGCGACCGCCTGATTGAAGATCAGATTGGCGTCCCGCCGGTCCTTGCGTCCCACCGCATGCGCAATCAGCGCCACTGTCCCGACGCCGAGCACCTGTATCAGGCCGTTGACGAGAAAGCCGGCATTTCCCGCGGCGGCCACGCCTGCCACTGCGGCATCACCCAGCCCCGACACGAAGTAGAGATCGACCAGCTGGCAGATCATGATCGAGATCATGCCGGCCATGATCGGAGGCGCCATGCTCAGGATGTGGCTAGCGATGGAGCCGCGCGTCAGGTCTTTCATCTCATTCCATCCCTCGACGCCGTGACGGCGGGACTTCGCCCCGCCGCCGCGCGCCTCACTCCGCTGCTGCGATCTGTCCGAGCTCCACCACCTGACGCTCGAACAGGCCGCGATAGATGCCCCCTTGCTTGGCTGCGAGCACCGTATGCGTGCCCTGCTCGACGATCTCGCCGCGGTCGAACACCAGGATGCGATCGAGGCTCCTCACCGTCGACAGCCGGTGCGCGATCACGATCGAGGTGCGCCCCTTCATCAGCCGCTCCATCGCCTCCTGGATCAGCGCCTCCGATTCCGAATCGAGGCTCGAGGTCGCCTCGTCCAGGATCAGCACCGGCGCATCCGCCAGGAAGGCGCGCGCCAGCGCGACGCGCTGCCGCTCGCCGCCCGACAGCTTGACGCCGCGCTCGCCGACCAGCGTGCCGTAGCCCTTCGGCAGGCGCAGGATGAAGTCATGCGCGTTGGCGAGGCGGGCCGCCTGCTCGATCGCTTCAAGGCTGGCACCGGGCCGGCCATAGGCGATGTTCTCGGCGAGCGTGCGGTGAAACAGGATCGGCTCCTGCTGCACGATCGCGATCTGGCTGCGCAGCGATTGCTGCGTGGCGAGCGCGATATCCTGCCCGTCGATCAGCACGCGGCCGCCGGTGACGTCGTAGAGCCGCTGCACCAGCTTGACGAAGGTGGTCTTGCCGGAGCCGGAGCGGCCGACCAGGCCGACCCGCTCGCCGGCGCGGATCCTGACCGACAAGCCGTCGTACAGCGGCACGCGATGGCCGCCATAGCGGAACGTGACGTCGTCGAACACGATCTCGCCGCCCTCGATCGCGATCGGCCGCGCGTCGGCCGCATCGGCAATGCCGATCGGCTCGTCATGGATCGCCACCAGCTCGTCCATGTCGTTGACCGAGCGCTGGAGGTTGTTGATGTGCATGCCGACGTCGCGCAAATAGGCGTGGATGATGTAGTAGCTGGTCAGCACATAAGTGACGTCGCCGGGCGAGGCGTGACCTGACATCCACAGCAGCACCGATCCGCCGATCACGGACGCGCGCAGGCACAGCAGCAGCGAGAGCTGCGACATCGCCGTGTAATTATAGCGGTACCAGGTCCGCCGCACGCGCACGCGCCAGCGGTTGATGACACCGGCGAGCCGCGTGTCCTCGCGCGACTCCGCGCCGAAGGATTTCACCACGGCATTGCAGGTCAGCGCATCCGCCAACGTGCCGCCGACCTTGGTGTCCCAGGCATTGGAGACGCGGGCCGCCGGCGCGATGTAGCGGGTCGAGAGCACCACCGTGATCGTGACGTAGAAGATCGCCCCGATCGCGATCACCACGCCGAGCGAGGCCCAGTGCATCCCGATCAGGATCATCGAGCCCACCAGCACCAGCAGCGAGGGCGCCAGCGCCATCAGGATGGTGTCGTTGAGCAGGTCGAGCGCCCACATGCCGCGAGTGATCTTCCGCACCGTGGAGCCGGCAAAGGAGTTCGCATGCCAGTCGGTCGAGAAGCGCTGCACGCGGGTGAATGCCTCTTGTGCGACGTCCGACATGGTTTTGAGCGTGAACGGCACGATCTCCTGCAACCCTGCGAGCCGCAGCACCACCGAGGCCGCGCCCAGCGCCACGATGGCGCCGAACGCGACCAGCGCGGCATGGCGCGCATCGGGATCGGACGGTCCGCGGGTCAACGCATCGACCAAATGTCCGGAGAAGACCGGCATGAACAGGTCGGCGACGGTTGCGCCCAACAGGCCGCCGGCCACGACGAGGCCGCGCACCGGCTGCTTCAGCCAGTGCCGGAAGACGAAGGGCAGCACCACGCGAATGGCGGCGGGCTTCTTTGACAGAGCGGTCATGGCATCATCCGGCCGCTTCGCGCGGGCCGGCTCCATCGATGGACGCAGGCCGGCCGCGAAGGCCGCGACGGCGTCACGTAAGACTGACTTTGACTTGGGAAACGAAGCGATCGGGACGCTTGGCCAAAACCTTGGCCCAATCGAAGCTGGCGGAAGAGGCCTCTAACAGGCCGCGTACATACCGAGCCAGAACGTGATCGAGGTCATCATCGAGCGCGGGCGTACGATCTGCGATTGCGACGACATCATGCAAATCTCTCCCCGGTTCGAATGAATGAGGTGCGCTTTATAGATGTGTCGCCAGCCGATTGCAACGGGGCTCGCGCGAGATCACGCACGAGTGTTGCAAATTAGTGCGCGTCGCCGGCCGCGCCGAACGGGGCAGCCGGCTTGTTCAGCAGCGCGACCAGCAGGCTGAGACCGAGATAGAACAGCGCCAGCATGAGGAAGACATCGCCGAAGCTCATCACCACGGCCTGACGATGCACGATCTGGCTGAGCTGCTTCATCGCCATCAGCGCGGAATCGCCGAGCCCCTGGAACTTCTGCATCAACATGGTCAGGGTTTCAGTCGCGGTCGCGTTGCCCCAGGTCACCCGCTCCTGCAGGCGGACGATGTGCAGGTCGGTGCGTTCGTTGAGCACGGTGTTGATGACGGCGAGGCCGACCGCGCCGCCGAGATTGCGCATCAGGTTGAACAGTCCGCTCGCGTTCTTCACCTTCTCGGGCGCGAGCGTGCCGAGCGCGATGTTGTTGGTCGGCACCATCGCGAACATCATGCCGATGCCGCGCAGGATCTGCGGCACCAGCAGCTCGTAGAAATCGTATTCGCGCGTGATAAAGGTCATCTGGTAGGAGCCGATCGCGAACACGATGAGGCCGAATGCGATCATGTAGCGCATGTCGACCTTCGCCATGAGCCGGCCGACCAGCGGCGCGACCAGGAACATGGTGATGCCGGAGACGAACATGGTCTCGCCGATCATCAGCGCGCTGTAGCCGCGCACTTCGGCGAGATAGCGCGGGTAGATGTAGGTCAGGCCGTAGAGGCCGATGCCGATGCAGAATTGCAGCGTGCATCCGACGGCGAAATTGCGGTCGGAGAAGGTGCGCAGATTGACGATCGGCTCGGCCGCCGTGAACACGCGCCAGAAGAAGGCGATGGCCGAGAGACCGCTGATCCAGGCGCAGATCGCGACCGACGTGTCCTGCATCCATTGATGTTGCGATCCTTCCTCCAGCACGTATTCCAGCGTGCCGAGGAAGCTCGCCATGAACAGCAGGCCCCACCAGTCGAAGCGGTCGAGCAATTCGAAATGCGGCTCGTCGAAATCGACCAGCGCCAGCACACCTAATGTAATGCCGATGCCGGGCACGACGTTGATGAAGAACAGCCAGTTCCACGACATCAGGTCGGTGATGTAGCCGCCGACCGTCGGCCCGATGGTCGGGGCCAGCGTCGCGACGAGGCCGATGATGGGTCCGACGATGTGGAATTTGGTGCGCGGGAAGACGGTGTAGGCCGAAGCGAACACGGTCGGGATCATGCCGGCGCCGAGAAAGCCCTGCAGCGCACGCCAGAGGATCATCTCCTCGATCGTCGTGGCGAAGCCGCAAAGCAGGCTTGCGGCGGTGAAGCCCGCCGCCGAGATCGCGAACAGCAGCCGCGTGCCGAAGGCGCGCGACAGGAAACCCGACAGCGGGATCGCGATCACCTCGGCGATCAGATAGGCGGTCTGAACCCAGGACACCTCGCTGGAGCTCGCCGACAGCCCGGCCTGGATTTCGCTCAACGAGGCCGAGACGATCTGGATGTCCAGGATCGACATGAACATCCCGAACACCATGATGATGAACGCGAACAGCCGCTTCGGCGCAATGCGCTCCGAAGCGGGATCCGCCATCATGGCAGGTGAAGCGGTGGTGGCGGTGGCCATGTGTCAGCTCGGACTCATCTCACCTCTCCCGCAAGCGGGAGAGGGAGCGCACCTGCATTCGGGGCAGCAGCGCGGCTCATGTCATCGCCCCTACTGCGGATGGACCGCGGTGGGATGGTCGAGGTCGACCTCGCTGTCGGCGTCGGCGGCGCCCTTGTTGGTGTCGACGGTGGCGTAGACCGACATGCCGGCGCGGAGCAGGTTCTGCTTCGCCACCGATTTGGGCACGCGGATGCGCACCGGCACGCGCTGCACGATCTTGGTGAAATTGCCGGTGGCGTTGTCGGGCGGCAGCAGCGTGAACACCGAGCCCGCGCCCGCCGCGATGCTGTCGACCACGCCGGAGAACTTGCGCATGCCATAGGCATCGACCTTGATCGTCACCGGCTGTCCCGGGCGGATGCGCTTGAGCTGGGTCTCCTTGAAATTCGCGTCGATATAGACCTCGTCCAGCGGCACGATGTTGCCGAGGCGCTGGCCGACCGCGACGAAGTCGCCGGTGTTGACCAGGCGGTTCGAGAACGTGCCATTGACCGGTGCGCGCACCGCGGTGAAGCCGAGGTCGCGCTCGGCCTTGGCCAGCGTGGTCTTGAGCTCGGCAAGCTGGGCCTGCGCTTCGGCCTGCTGCGCCCTGGCGACGTCGACATTGCTGACGGCAACCTCAAAGGCGGCCTTTGCAGCCTTGACCGCGGCGGCGCCCTGGTCGCGTCCGGCCTCCGAGCTTTCGAAGGTGGCGCGCGAGGCAAAGCCCTTGCTGCTCAGCGCCTGCTGGCGCTCGTAATCGAGGTCGGCGCGCTTGAGGCCCGCTTCCGCCGAGACGAGCTGCGCCTTGGCCTGGGCGACCTGGCTATCGAGTGCGGCGACCTGGCGGCCGATGCGATCGATGGTGGTCTGCTGGGTCGCGATCTTGGTCGCGGCGGCTTGGACCGCGATCCTGTAATCGCCGTCGTCGATGCGGAAGATGATGTCGCCGGCCTGGACGGGCGTGTTGTCGCCGGCGAGGATCGCGGAGATGTGGCCGGCAACGCGCGCGCCGAGCATGGTGTTGTTGGCGCGGACATAGGCATCGTCGGTCGAGATGTAGAAGCGGCCGACCAGCGTGTAATAGCCGGCATAGCCCGCAACGGCGAGCGCGAGCGCGAGGCCGACGCCGGTCAGCACGAATTTGCGCTTGCCGGATTTGGGCGCAGCGGCGGCGGGCGCTTCCGCCCCGGGTGCCGGCGGCTTGTCGGTCACCGGACTCTCCGGCGCCTCGCGGGTCGGACGCTTCGCCTCCTCGGCGACATGAGGGCGCAGTTGCTCGGCAGGGAGTGCGGATGCCTCGGAGCCAGGATCGCCGCCCGCCTGGCCCTCCACCGCTTCCTGGCGAAGGACGCGAGCCGTCTGGTCTCTCGATGCGGCCATCCAGGCCTCCCCACAAACGCAACCGAGGGCGCCCTCTGTTGCGGGCGATCTCCTCGCTGGATCTCAAATACCATTGACCGAACGGTTCGGTCAATATAGAGATTATGTCCTGCAGACTTACTGCCGCGAATCCTTCGTTGGCGTTTCATGGCCCTGATCCGAACCAAAAAGCTTCCGAGACCCTAAACCAATGGTTGTAGCTGCCGGCGAACAATTGCACGTCGTCCCGGACGAGGACAATTCCAAGCGCCGCCAGATTCTGGACGGTGCCCGCAAGGTGTTCATGGATCTTGGCTTCGACGGCGCCAGCATGGGCGAGATCGCCCGCGCCGCGCAGGTCTCCAAGGGCACGCTCTACGTCTATTTCGCCGACAAATTCGCGCTGTTCGAAGCCATCGTCGAACAGGAGGCGCTCCAGCATGGCCAGGTCGTGTTCAGTTTCGATCCCGAGCGCGAGGCCGAGACCACGCTGAAGGAGTTCGGCCTCGCCTATCTTCACCTGGTCTGCCGCCCCGGTGGCGGATCCGCGATCCGCACCGTGATGGCGATCGCCGAGCGCATGCCTGATGTCGGCCGCCGTTACTATGCGCGCGTGCTGGACAAGAGCATCAAAAGCCTCTCCGCTTACCTGAAGGCCCGTGTCGCCTCGGGCGATCTCGCGATCGACGATTGCGATCTCGCCGCCTCGCAGTTCATGGAGCTCAGCAAGGCCTCGCTGTTCCTGCCCTTCGTGTTCCAGGCGGCGCCCGCGCCGTCGGAACAGCGCATGAGTGCGGTGGTCGAGAGCGCAACGCGGATGTTCCTGGCGGCGTATAAGGCGAAGTAGCCGCGCGTTGCGCCTGCGGGCCGGGCGGCTATATTGCGGCCATGTCTCGTGATCTTCGCCCGCCGGTCGACATCCTCCACTACGAGATCGTCCAGGAACAGGCTTCCGCGCTTGGACGGATGGGCCGCGCCCTCGAACAGAGCCTGTCGCGCTTGCGCGAGTTCGACGCCGCCCACGCAGCGACCGATGTGCCGGAAGCGATGCAACCGGCCAGGCGCAAGCTGGTGCTGGAAGCCGGCCAGGCGCTTTGGATGTTCGTGGTGCAACGCGAGGCGTCCGGATTGCGCGACAGCCGCCACATCATGCGCACCTACAACGTCCCGGGTGAAGTGCAGCGCTGCATGGGATTGGCACCCGCGCCGCGGAAGCCGACCGCCGGATGAACTCCGGCTCCGCTGAGCTCAAGTCCCGACTTCTTCCATTGCGCGCCACCCGTGCAGGACGCGCCGCCCCTCCCGCGCGAACGCAAAGCAGTTGCCGCCGCCGGCGGGCTGATCGTGGATGCGGGCGATGGGATGGCCCGCAATGTGGCAGAACAGCAGCGTGCCGACTGCGCCGTGGCCGACGAACAGGACGTCGCCGGGACGATGTCGCGCCAGCACCGCCTCAGCCTCGCGCACGATCCGCGCCTGTGCATCCGCGGCACGCTCCCAGCCGCGCACGCTGAGATGAGGCGCGGCGAAGAACTGGTCGGCGACGGCTTCGAACTCGGCCGGCTTCAGGAAGCCGGTCGCCGAACGGTCGTTCTCGTGCATGGCTTCGCGGATCTCGATCATCAGTCCGAGACGAGCGGCAATGATGTCGGCGGTCTCGATCGCCTTCCGCTCGCCGCTGGAGACGATCTGCGTCGTGCTTGCGAGCCAGCCTGCATTCGCCAAAGCTTCGGTGCGCGCGCGACCCACCGCGCTCAGGCCCCATTGCGGCACCGGCACATCGGGATCGATTTGCACCTGCGGGTGGGTGAGATAGCGGACGATAGACATTGCCTTTGACGCGATCGTAGCCCGCATGGAGCGAAGCGGAATGCGGGGACAGTTTTTCCCGGATTGCGCTTCGCTCCATCCGGGCTACTGGCAAATCGGGCTATTCGTCGATGTAGTCGTCGTCTTCCCGCTTGTGCATCGTGCTCTTGCGAGCACCGAGCGAACCGGTCACCGACGGCTCGCGCCCGCTCGCATAGGGTCTGCGCGATTGCGCGCGCGAGGCGACCTCTTCGCCCGACACCGCGGCCGGCTGGCAGATCAGGCGGCGGCTGGCGCGGCGCATCAGATCGACATGGATGTGATCGTAGTGAAAGACGTTGGAGCCCGGCGCCAGCACGGTCGTGAAGTGCGCGCAGGCCCCAGCCTGCACGTCGCGCAGGAAGCCCTGCTCTTCCGGCATGCCGCGCCAGCCGTCCTTGATGGTGATGCGGCGGCCGTCGGCGAGCACGAAGGCGGAAATGTCGAGGGCGTTGCCGAAGGCGTGCTCCGAAATATGGGCCCGCGAATTGCCGTTCATCCCGCGGCAGGAATAGGCGGAGATCTGCTTGATCTCGGCGACGCGCACGCCGAACCAGCGCATCGCCGACGGCTGCACCGTGTCGGCGAGCCAGCGGTCGAGCTCGGACACGATCGGACAGGCGAGCGTCGCGGTCGGCTTGATCGCGACGGGACCGACGCTCGTGACGGGATTACCCTGCGCAGGACCAAGACGCGGCAGCGGCTGCTGCGCCGGCGCCTGCGAGTAAGGCGCCGGACGAGCCGGATAGCTCGGTGTGTTCATGTAGCGCGCCGCCCCCGCGGCATCGGTGCCCTCCGGCGGCAGATCGATCTCGTCCTCCTGCGCGGCCACGCCGGGTGCGTTGAGCGACATCGGCCCGGACGACGTGCCGTAGCCGGCGGGCTGGCGCACCGCGCTCTCGGGATAGTTCGAGCGCTGCGGATAGGACGATGCCGGATAGGACGATGTTGGATAGCCTTGGCTCTGCGGATAATTCGACTGCGGCTGCACCGGCCAACGCGGCTGGTTGCCGATGCTGCCGGGCGGGCGCAGCGCCTCGTCGGCAAAGCCATAGGTGCCGGAGGCTTCGCCGAGGGCTGCGACCTTGAGCGGAAACTCGGCGCCGCAGCTGCCAGGCCCGGAGATCGGGTCGATGCGGACGATGTCCGCACTTTCCTTGACTGCGCCCGATTTCAGGCATGCGGCTTCTGCCTCGGCCCGCCAGGGTTCGCGTTCGGCCTGGAAGAAGCCGCGACCGCAACCCGCTAGCGAAACAAGGACGATGGAGCCGACGAGATACAAACGAACTCCGCGCGTCATGCACGCACGTTCGATGAATTTACTTAAAGACTCTTCAACGTGTTGATTTCAGTGTTCTTTAACCATACCGGGCGCGGCGGCACCGGTTGCTGCCGATGACGAGCGACAGCGAGCCTGACTTTTTCGAAAAGAGACTTTCTGTTAACCATAAGGGCTGCGCGCCAAGCAGCGGGCACCGAGGGAGCGACCTCATGACGTTCGCCGGCAGATTGAGCGTGATCACCGCCTACCTCGCCATGGCCTTCGTCGGCGCCATCGTGCTCGGGATGATTTAGACTCAAAGCACACAGTGACTCTCTTCCCTTCTCCCCTTGTGGGAGAAGGTGGCGCGCGAAAGCGCGACGGATGAGGGGTTCTATCCTCGCGGCACAGTGCTTGTGGAGACAACCCCTCACCCAAGTGAATTCGTGTCGACCAGCGGAGCTGCCCTCTCCCACAAGGGGCGAGGGCACAACAATGCGCATCGCCACGAGCTACGACGGCGCGCTCCATTGAGGTGACGTCGTGATCAGCTCCTCCCGTGGCGCATCGACCCGCGTCCAGTCGTTGCCGGAGCACCAGAAGCGGCCGAGCGCGCAGGCTTCGACGTGCAGCTTGCCGGAGCTCTTCAGCGTCATCGTGGCGTAGTAGGTGTTGCCGCTGGAGCGGCTGTAGATGCTGCCGGTCCAGACATTGTGCTTCTTCGGCTTCATGTTGACGAGCACGCTCTCGCCGCGGCTCGACGCTTCACTGAGCGCGTAACCGCACAACGCAGCTCCACAGCGCTCGATGCGGACCGTGCCCTTGGCGCCGGCGCTCTCCCATTCGCCGAGCAGCGCGTGGCCCGGGTCAGTGCTGATCTGCGCCACCGCTGCGGTCTGATTGATCTCGGTGCTCGGAACGATGACCGGCGGCTCGATGCGCGGCGGTTCGAGCGCGGCGGTCTTCGGCTGATCGGTGCGCTCCAGATCAACCCGCGGCGGACCGGGCCTCAACGTCTCCAGTCTCGAAATCTCCAAGCTTGGCGCCGGCGGCGGTGCAACGGGCTGCGACGTCGCCGCGGCAAGCACGGGAGGCGCCGGTGCCGGCACCACCACAGCCGCTTGGGGCGGCTTGACCGCTGCCGTCGGACAAGCCGGCTGCGGCGCCTGGACCATCAGCGTGGGCGCCGGCTGCGCGGCTCGTGCCATGCCGACATCGTCCGTCGACCTGAGGCTACGCCTGGAAGCCACCGTGATACAGGACGCAGATCGGCAATTGCGCGGCGCCTCGACATGGAACCGGTTGCCGCCGATCGAGAACGTGTAGGCGCCGGCCTGCGCCGTCGGCGCGATCGCCAGCAACGCGATCGATGTGGCAAGACAGGTGGCAAGCCAGGTTGCAAGCCGCTGCATCTGCGTTTCCCTCGGTGTCGCGACGACGTTACGCAGCGCAGGCGAGGCTGAATGTGCGCTGCATCACCCAGGCGTTGTTCGCTCGTTGTGACGCCCATCACAGAACGCCCGACCGCCGCGGCTTAGGGTCGAACCACGCTTCATTCACCAGCGACACCAGTCCATATCGGGACCGCGCTATTTTCGGAGGTTGTCATGAACAAGCTCTCCATCGCCGCCACCGCCCTCTTCCTGGCTTCGACCGCCGCCGCGCATGCCGGCAATTCGATCTCGTTCCAGATCGAGGGCCAGCACATCCGCATCGAGACGCCGCGCAACTGCGCTTCGCTCAATTGCGTGACCATCGTCGCGCCGGGCCTGTCGGACAAGCCGATCAAGCTGAACAACATCAACCTCAAGGGTCTTGGCGGCTCCAAGGACGATGACGACGACACCACGCCGGCTCCGGCGCCCACGACGGCGCAACCCACGCCGGCTCCCGTGCAGCAGCAGCCCGTGCCGCAAGCGACTGCGCCGGCAGCGCCAGCCGCGCCCGCTGCCCCAGCCGCGACCGCTGCCGCCGCTCCTTCTGTCGGCTTCGACAGCTCGCAGCCTGCTCCTGTTGCTGCGCCTGCCCCTGTTGCCGCTCCCGTCGCCGCGGCTCCCGCGCCGGCTCCGGTGGCTGCCGCGCCCGTGGCCGCAGCGAACTCGCCGATCGGCATCTGGGCGACCGAAGAGAACAAGGGCAATGTCCGCGTCGAGCAGTGTGGCGCCAATCTCTGCGGCTATGCCGAGAAGACCAATGAGCGCATCCTGATCAACATGAAGCCCGAAGGATCGAAGTGGAGCGGCCGCATTCGCGATCCCAACTCCGGCCGCAACTACGACTCCACGATCTCGATGAAAGGTCCGAATACGATGCGCGTGCAAGGCTGCGCCTTCGGCGGCATGTTCTGCGGCGGCCAGACCTGGAAGCGCGTGAGCTGACCCGCGGAGCGCATCGCGAAAAGTAGACAACTCTTCGTCATGCCCGGGCTTGTCCCGGGCATCCACGTTCTTCGTACCGCAATCAAGACGTGGATGGCCGTGCCTTCGCCGCGCCGTAGCGGCTTCGTCCGTGCAGGCGGGACAAGCCCGGCCATGACGGAAGGATAGCTAGCCCCTGCCCCGACGACAGACGTTCATCCACCATTCAGCCACACCCCGTTGAAATCGCCCGATCTCGCCTCACGCTCTCACCGGGACTCCTTCGTGACATCAATGCTGGCTTGGCGCCGCCTCGTATTCGCGCTCGCCCTGCTGGCCTTGCCGCTGGCAGGCGCTGGTGTAGCGTGCGCATCCGAGACGATCGAGTTCGCACAGGCGCAACCGCAAGCCCAGCCAACGCCCGCGCCTTCGCCGACGGCGACGCCGGCACCGTCTGCAGACGCACAGCCCCCCGCCGTCGAGCCGATCGGCAACGTCGCGACCGTGACGGGGATCGCGACCGTGATCCGCGACAAGAATTCCTATCCGCTGCGCGTGCGCGACGATATCTATCTCAACGACATCGTGCAGACCTCGTCGAACTCCGCGCTCGGCATCACCTTCAACGACGCCACCACGTTCAACCTCTCGGCCAGCGCGAAGATCACCATCGACAATTACGTCTATGACGACGGCGGCAAGCAGAATTCGGCGATCTTCGACGTCGGCAAGGGCACGGTTGCCTTCGTGGCGGCCGCGGTGGCGAAGACGGGCGACATGAAGATCACGACGCCGACGGCAACGCTCGGCATCCGCGGCACCACCGGGGTCGTCGACGTGCCCGAAGGGGCGGCGGCGAACCGGGCGCGCAACGTCAACATCAAGCTCTATCCCGACGCCGACGGCCGGGTCGGCCACATCGATGTCGAGGAACGCGCGAGCGGCGCGCGGCTCGGCGCGCTGACGCAAGCCGCGAGCGGCTTTGCGATCCGAGCGGGCGCAGCCACGGCCGGCGGCATGCGCTTTGCTGCCGTGCCGATCATAATTCCCGCGCCGCAGATCGCGCGCGACCGCGGCTTCGTCGGCCAGGTGCATCTGGCGCAGACCGCGGGCCGGCAGATCGTCATCGAGCAGCGCGACTTCCGTCGCGCCAATCCGGCTGCGCTCAGCCGCATTCCGCGGCCGGCACAACCGCCGCAGCAGCAACAATTGCGGCCGACGACAACCCCAGGCCGGCAGCCGCAACGACCGAACGTCCAGCCGCGACAGGACAATCGTCCGGGTCAGCAGCAGCCGGGCACGCCGAGCCGGCAGGGACTACAGCAAGGCATGCAACCGCAGCCCAGCCAGCCGCAAGGTGCCGGCCGTCCACGCGCACCACAGATCCTGCCGCAGCGTGATGGACAGATTCAGCCCGGAGGAATCGTGCCGCCGCAACCGGGCGGGACACAGCAAGCAGATCCGCAGCAGCCATTGCCGCGCACAGGATTGCAACCGGGCCAGCCTGCGGCTCAACAACCAGGTATGCAGCGCCCCGGCGGCTTCCAGCCACGCCTCCCCGCCGCGCAACGTCCCGCAGCGCCGCACAGACCCGCGCCCGCTCCGAAGGAGAAGGAGCGGCGGTAGTCTTCCTTCTCCCCTTGTGGGAGAAGGTGGCGCGAAGCGCCGGATGAGGGGTTCTGTCCACTCGCCGGACCCGCTCGTGAGGATAGAGACCCCTCACCCGTCTCGCCGCTATTGCGGCGAGCCACCCTCTCCCACAAGGGGAGAGGGTGCACCTTCAATGCCGCACTGAAATTGCGCGTAAATAACTCACGCCTCGCCGCGCAGCCAGGCCTTCACCTTCCGCAACAGGCCATGCCGCAATTCATCGACGGAAGCTGCTTCCGCTTGTGTCAGCGTCTGCAATGATGCATGGATGTCGTCTTTCGCCAACGGCGACACCGGCTCGGAAACCTGCTCCGGGGCGAACAGAGGCGCCAGCCCTGCCGCCGCGAGCGCGATCGGTCCGATCTGAGTCAGGAAGACGCGTTCGTATTCGCGCGACAGACGGGCGATCGCGTCGTCCAGCGTCAGCCAGTCGACCGCCTTGATGTCGTTCATCAGTTTGCGGACCGGCCCGCCGTCGGCCTCCATCCGCCAGTAATGCACGACCTTGGAGCGCCCGCCGGACTGATAGACCAGCGTGCCCAGAAATTCGTGCACGGCCACGTCGTGGCCGGTCTCCTCCAGCACCTCGCGGTGCGCGGCTTCCTTCGGGGTCTCGCCGTCGTCGAGCTTGCCCTTGGGCAGGACCCATTCATTGCGCTTGCGCTGGCGCACGACTGCAACCAGCGGCACCGGCCCGCGCCGCAACACAATACCACCCGCCGCCATGACCGGCGCCCGCGCCATCGCCACATCCGTATGAACCGAATCGTCCCCGCCCGACGATATAGGCGGCGGGGACGGCGGATTGAAGGCTACTTTCTTCTGAGCACCGCTTGACCGGCGTGAATGCGCGTGCCTTCGGCAATGCCGTCGCAGAACGAGAAATCGCCGGGCGCGAGGATGATGATGGTCGAGCCGTGCTCGAACCAGCCGAGCTCCTCGCCTTTGCTCACGTTGACGTCGCAGGGAAAATTGACCGGGCCGCGGGTCTGCGCGTTCAGCACCATGTCGAGAAAGTGCAGGCGGATGCTCGCGACCAGGATCGCCGCCACCGGGACCAGCGTCACGGCTTCGCCGGTCGACAAATGCGTGCGGATCACCGCGCGCTCGTTCTTGCAGAACAGGCGCTCGACGCGCTTGAGCGCGATCGGGTTGACGTTCCAGACATCGCCGTGGATCAGCGTGACCCGCTCGATATGCGCGTCATAAGGCGCATGGAAGCGGTGATACATGCTCGAGGTCAGCCGCAGCGTGACGAAGGAGCCGTTGCGGTGCTGCTCGACCAGCGCGGAATCGCCGACGAGATCGAGCAGCGAATAGGGCGCGCCCTTGACCTGGAACAGCTCGGTGTCAGCGATTTTTCCGTGAGCGCCGACGATGCCGTCCGAGGGGCTCGCCACCACGGCCGGATCAGAATCGAACGGCCTCAGGCCCGGCTTCAACTCCCGGGTGAAGCAGTCGTGCAGACTCCTGAACTGCGTCTTGCGCGCCTCCGACAGATCGAGATCGGAGAACAGCTTCCACAGCGCGATCGAGAAGTCCCTCACCAGGGGATTCTCGATCTTGGAGAACCAGCCCATGAAACGAGTGAGGGCCGCGCGGGGGATGCGGTTGGTCAACAGGAAGTTGAGGTCTTCCTGCTGGGTGAACGAGGCGATGAGGGCTTTGACTGTCATGAATCTGTCAGCTCACAGGTTTAGCGCTTGTTGTCATGGAAACGACACTCCCGATTCTCTCGATGTCCGTGGCCGCCGCAGCGTCCGCTGCCGCCGTCCTCTCGAAGATCAAGGCGCGGGTCGAACTGTCCCGCGCCAAGCACCGCTCGCTCGCCGGGCACTCGAAGATGTCGCGTCGGGTGGCGCGGCTGCTGCCGTTCTACGAGTTCGAGGGTGATCAATACTTCGCCTGCGACGGCGCGCCGGCGAACATCGCAGCGCAACGCAAGGACGCCTTTTTCCGTCTCGCCAGGCTTTACGCCGAGCGCTACCCCCGGGGTCGCGCGATGACGAAGGAAGCGGCGGAGACGATCTCCGACCTGAACTTCACCGAAAGCTACCGCGTGCCGTTCCAGTTCTCGCGTCTCGTCCGCGAGCATCTGGGCACGTCGACCTTCATGGAATCTTCGCGCGGCGTCACCGTCACCGACGTCGACGGCAACACCGCTTACGACCTCACGGGCTCCTACGGCGTCAACATCTTCGGCAACGACTTCTACAAGGAGTGCATCGAGGGCGCCGAGAAGCGCGCGCACGCGCTTGGACCCGTGCTCGGGCCCTACCATCCCGTCATCCTCGAGAATGTGCAGCGGCTCTGCCAAATCTCCGGCCTCGACGAAGTCTCGTTCCACATGTCCGGCACCGAAGCCGTGATGCAGGCGGTGCGGCTGGCGCGTTACCACACCAAGCGCACGCATCTGGTTCGTTTCGCCGGCGCCTATCACGGCTGGTGGGGCGACGTGCAGCCGGGCGTCGGCAATCCCATTCCTGCGCACGAGACCTATACCCTCGCCGAGATGTCGGAGAAGACGCTGCATGTCCTGCGCACGCGCAAGGACATCGCCTGCGTGCTGGTCAACCCGCTGCAGGGGCTGCATCCTAACGCAAACGCGCCCGGCGATTCCTCGCTCGTCGATTCCTCGCGCGGAGGCCATTTCGATCGCGCGGCCTACACCGAATGGCTGAAGAAGCTGCGCGAAGTTTGCAGCGAACGCGGCATCGTCCTGATCTTCGACGAGGTGTTCGTCGGCTTCCGCCTCGCCGCCGGCGGCGCCCAGGAATATTTCGGCGTCAAGGCCGACATGGTGACCTACGGCAAGAGTCTCGCCGGCGGCCTGCCGGTCGGCGTGGTCTGCGGCAAGCGCGAACTGATGCGCCGCTTCCGCGACGACCGCCCCGCCGACATCTGCTTCGCCCGCGGCACCTTCAACTCGCACCCCTACGTCATGACGGCGATGGACGAGTTCTTGAGCCGCCTCGCCAGCCCGAACTTCCGCGCCGTCTATGATAGGCTGGAGGAGACCTGGAACGGGCGCGTGACGAAGCTCAACCAGATGATGCAGGATGCCGACCTGCCGGTGCGCTTCGCCAACTTCTCCTCGATCTGGACGGTGAAATACACCACGCCGTCCCGCTACAATTGGATGCTGCAATATTACCTGCGCGCCGAAGGCCTGGCGTTGAGCTGGGTCGGCACCGGACGGCTGATCTTCAGCCTCAACTACACCGATGCCGACTTCACCGAAGTCGCCGACCGCTTCGTCCGCGCCGCGCAGAAGATGAAGGCCGACGGCTTCTGGTGGCACGATGGCGTGCTCACCAACAAGCAGATCAAGCGGCAGATCCTGAAAGAGATGCTGGCCAAGCGCTTCGGGCGCTGAGGCTTTCTGACACTTGGCCCCGATCACCGCTCGCCCTTCTCCCTCGCCCCGCTTGCGGGGAGAGGGTCGGGGTGAGGGGGACTCTCCGCGCGTGCGGTGAGCGTTGACGCACGACAATCTGGCAGCACCCCCGCGGATAGCCCCCCTCACCCGAATTTGCGCTCCGCGCAAATTCGGCCTCTCCCCGCACGCGGGGAGAGGTGAAGGAAGCACCGCGTTCGCAGTCCCGAACACGTGGATGCCCGGCACAAGGCCGGGCATGACGTAGCCATCAGACATCGGAGCGTGTCGCGTGCGCCGCGCGCTTCAAGCGTGCTGCTCTTCGAGCACGGGCTCGTCGATGAAGCCCAGCGTGTGCTCGGGATTGAGGTGCAGGCCGGGATCCATCAGCTCGCCGCGCATCAAAGCGAGCGGAGCACCGCGATAGAGCATCAAATCGTGGAAGGGATCGGTCACGATCTTGGTCATCCAGACGAGGCCGGTCTCGACGTCGCGGATGAAGAACAGATGCACGGTGCGGAACAGCAGGCCGCCGCCGCCGACCACGAGCCAGATCTTCGCCACCTGCCGCATGAAGTCGGTCGCGCTCTGCCAGGGCGTGAAGATGCCGAACAGGGTGGGATCGACGACCAGCACCAGCGGCGACAGCGCCCAGATCGCCATCAGCACCACCTTGCGCTGCAGATTGTAGCCGACCTTGATCTCTTCCTTGTACTCGTGCGTCGCCTGATTGATGTGGTCGTAGGTGTGCGGCTCGAAGAAGAAATGGCCGGCCTGGCGCGAGGTCATCGACACCAGCCAGCCGACCAGCGCGGAGACGACGGGATCGATGAACAGCCAGACATAGGCGAAGAGGAAGCTCAGCGCGCTGATGAAGTGCAGGCTCTGATTGATGCGGCTGTGGTGATAGTAGCGATGGTCGTCCCAGCGCTGGATCCGCAGCTGCTCGAGATAGTTCTTGATCATGCTCATCCCCAAAATGCTTTCGGGTTCAGGATTTACAGAGATTCGATGTAGGCCGTGTGACATCATCATTTTGCCATGTGACGATGTGCAGCGGCGCGATGACGCACGCGACGCGTGAGCTCAAGCCGCCTTGGCGACGTCGACCTTGCGGAAGCGCACCAGCGAGAAGTGTCCCAGCGGCGGAATCAAGCGGCGCTCGGCGAGCTCGATGCCGTGCGCGCCGGCGAGCCATTTGGCGTAGCGCGACCAGGCGAACTCGGCGGTGCGGAAGCCGAGCGGACGCACCACCGGCTGCAGCTTCTGCTCGATGAAGCGGCGCATGCCGGTGTCGGCGCTGACGCGGGTGAGGATGATCAATTCGCCGCCCGGACGCAGCACGCGGGCGAATTCGTCAAGCGCCTTCTCCGGGTTCGGCACGGCGGTGACGACGTATTGCGCCATCACGACGTCGAAGGAATTATCGGGGAATTCGAGCTTCTCGGCGTCCATCACCGCGAGGCCCTCGACGTTCTTCAGCTTCTGCTCCGTCACGCGGCGGCGCGCCTTGTCCAACATCGCTTCCGAGATGTCGGTGCCGAAGATGCGCAGGTTCGGCGCGTAGAGCGGCAGCGAGATGCCGGTGCCGACGCCGACCTCGAGCACGCGGCCGCCGATCTTGTTGGTAGCCGCGATCGCCGCCTGCCGGCCCTTGGCGAACACGCCGCCGAACACGAGATCGTAGACCGGCGCCCAGCGGTCATAGGCCTGCTCGACCGTGCCGCGCGTGAGGTCGAGCTGCTGGGTGCCGTCAAGGTTCATGATCTTAGCCATCGATGAGGTTCTCGCTGTGGTTCGAATAAACGGTCAGCCGCGCACCGGCCGCCGCGCCATGCGAGGCGAGGCGCGCAAGGAGCGGCTGGGCTGCAGTGAGGTGAGGTTGCCGACGAACTGGCGCGCGCTGTTCTCCCAGGAGCGCTCCAGCGCGAAGTTGCGGCAGGTCTCGCGTGACATCGTGAGCGCGCGCAGGCAGGCGGTGCGCAGATCGTGGTCGATCGCGCCGATCGGGTGATCGGCAATGACGTCCTTCGGGCCCGTGACCGGAAACGCCGCAACCGGCGTGCCGCAGGCGAGCGCCTCGAGCTGCACCACGCCGAAGGTGTCGGTCAGGCTCGGAAACACGAATACGTCGGCCGCGGCGAGATGCGCGGTGAGATCCGCCCCCTTCTTCTCGCCGAGGAAGACTGCGTCCGGATATTTCTTCTCCAGCGCCGCCTTCTGCGGGCCGTCGCCGACCACGACCTTGGTGCCGGGCAGGTCGAGCGAGAGGAACGCTTCGAGATTCTTCTCCACCGCCACGCGCCCCATCGTCATGAAGATCGGGCGCGGCAGGTCGAGCTGTGCCGGAGCGTCGGGATGAAACAGCCCGGTGTCGACGCCGCGCGTCCAGAAGCCGAGCCGCTTGAAGCCGCGCTCGGACAGCTCCTGCCGCAGCGAGGGCGTCGCAACCATGGTCATGGCGGCGGCATCGTGGAAGTGGCGCAGCACCGCATAGCCGAGGCCCGCCGGGATGCCGGTCCGCACCGAGACGTATTCCGGAAAGCGCGTCGTGTAGGAGGTGGTGAAGGCGAGCCGGTTGCGGCGGCAATAGGCGCGCGCCGCCCAGCCGATCGGGCCCTCGGTCGCGATATGCAGCGCCTCCGGCGCGGCCTTCTCGATCCGCCGCGCGATCTCCTTCGCCGAAGGCAGCGCAAAGCGCAGGCCCCGATAGGTCGGCAGCGGCCAGGACGGAAAGCCGTCGGGGGTGAGGAAGTCGATCTCGACGTCGAGGGTCTTGGCCGCATTCGCCAGGGAGGTCAGGGTGCGGACCACACCGTTGACCTGGGGATGCCAGGCGTCCGTCGCGATTAATACCCGCATGGGAAAATCCCGAGAGTTTGATGATTCTCAGGCATCGACCATCAACGAAGGATATTTCAGGCGTGTGACGTCACAGAAGTGTCGGCGCGCTGTTTTGTTCGTTAACGAGCCGGCGGGGCCACGAAACTGTCATGAAACAATTCTTGCCGCCGTGAAACCGTTTTCGGTTTTCCGCGCAAATGTCCCGAAACGTTTTGCCGTTAGGAATTCAGGCAACGGAGCACCGCAACGGTGCCGCGGTGAGCAAAACACCGAGCAAACAGGGGCGATCACATGTTCAATCTGGACACGTTCAAGACGTTTTCGCGCGCCGTTGCACTCAGTGCCGTCGCGGTTTCCGCAATCGCATTTGCTGGCGCAGCCAAGGCCGCGCCGGTGCAGATCTTCCCGTTCTTCCAGCCGCTGCCGCCGATGACCGCGCCGCAGCCGCTGCAGCCGTATCAGCCGACGTATCAGCCCTATCAGGCGCCGACCTACCAGACCGAGCCGTCCGAGGATCAGGACGCGGTAGAGCTGCCGGCCCGCTTCCGCCGCCAGACCGTCTCTTACGCGACGCGCGAAGCGCCGGGCACGATCATCATCGATACGCCCAACACCTATCTCTATTACGTGCTCGGCAATGGCCAGGCATTGCGCTACGGCATCGGCGTCGGCCGCGACGGCTTCACCTGGTCCGGAATCCAGTCGGTGAGCCGCAAGGCCGAGTGGCCGGCCTGGACGCCGCCGCCGGAAATGATCGCCCGCCAGCCCTATCTGCCGCGCCACATGGCCGGCGGCCCCGGCAATCCGCTTGGCGCGCGCGCCATGTATCTCGGCGGCACCATCTACCGTATCCACGGCACCAACGCCCCCGAAACGATCGGCAAGCGCGTGTCCTCCGGCTGCATCCGCATGACCAACGAGGACGTCACCGACCTCTATTCCCGCGTCAACGTCGGCACCAAGGTGATCGTGCTGCCGATGACCGAGCGCCGTGCAGACCTCGGCGCCGCGAGCCGCTGAAGCGACAGGACAACGTAACGCGAACGGCCCCGGAACCCACCGGGGCCGTTTTCGTTTGCCCTGACATCCCGTTGCGCCTGTTGCGGCGCAATCCCCGATGGAGGCGCAAATGCGACCACGAAGGCAACCCTCGCCAAGCCCATGGCTGCACGCCCTCGCCGGCGCCGGAGCACTGACGCTGCTCGTGTCCGCGCCCGCCTCGCTCGCGCAGCAACCCGCGCCTGACGACGCCGGCAAGCAGGCTTTCAACAATTCCTGCCGCACCTGCCATTCCATGAAGGAAGGCGACAATCGCCTCGGTCCCAATCTCAACAAGATCGTCGGACGCAAGGCCGGCTCGCTGCCGGACTACAATTACTCCTCGTCCATGAAAGAAGCCGGCTTCGCCTGGGACCAGGACAAGCTCACCCGCTTCATGGTCAAGCCGGACGAGGTCGTGTCCGGCCACAAGATGCAGCCCTATGGCGGCATCTCGAAGGACGAAGCGGGTAAGGTGGTTGCGTATCTGCAAGCGGCGGGTGGGCAATAGATCGCAACGCGCTCTTTCCGCTGTGCGATTGCGGTGCGCTTACCGGCTGACTGCGCCCCGCCACTCCGCTATCAGCCTCAGCCACGCCGCGGCGTGGAACGCGCTCATCAAGAGATACATCGGCACCATCCCGCCGAGCAGAGAGCCCTGCCCGGCGCCGCACAGCATCTCCGCGGGCCCACCCCCGGGCAAAGCCGTCAGTACGGCCATGATGGCGAAGGTCGGCGTGGCCGCCAGCCCCAGCCATCTGGCGAGGTGGCGCGCGGCCGCGACGCCGTCGGGACTGGCGCTGGGGACCGCGCTGACCGGACCGGTCATTTCCGCTCTCCCGCGGCCTCCTCGCGGAAGGCTTTCTCGCCGGCGTCCGAGATCTCCACCCATCGCTTGTCGGGCGCGGCGCCTTCGGTGTAGCTGTCGTGCCAATTCCACCATTTGTAGGTCGGGGTCTGCGGATAGCCCTTCGGCGAGTCCTCCCACACCTCCTGGCGGCCGAGCGGGGTGATGTCGAGATAGTTCCAGGTCCCACCCATCTGCTCGTCGCCGCGGCTCTTGACGAAATAGGTGCGGAAGATGCGTGTCCCGTCTCGGTAGAACACATTCGTCCCGTGCCATTCGTCGACGCCGAAATCGGCATCGAAGCTGTCGGTGATGGTGACCCAGGGCATGATCCAGCCCATCCGCTGCTTCAGCCTGACGATGTCGGCTTGCGGCGCGCGCGAGGCGAACACCAGCGTGGTGTCGCGGGCATTCAAGTGCGAGACATGGGCGACCTGGTCGGCCACCATGGAGCAGCCGCGGCAGGCGTGATCGGGCCAGCCGAACACACCGGGCTCGAAGAAGGCGCGATAGACGATCAGTTGCCGCCGGCCCTGGAACAGGTCGTGCAGACTGAGCTTGCCGCCGGGCCCCTCGAACGCATAGGTTTTGTCGACCGCCATCCACGGCATGCGGCGCCGCTCGGCCGCCAGGGCGTCGCGGGCACGGGTATGCGCCTTCTCCTTCACGAGCAGCTGCAGACGGGCCGCCTCCCAGTCCTGCGGCGACACCACCGGTGGGGTCTGCATGGCGGTGTGTCCGTTGGTTCCTGCCTTTTCTGCTGATGTCATCATGACTCTCCAAAGCTTTTGCTCGACGTCCTGCCAACGACTTCTGGCACCAAGCGGTTGCGCGGTGGGAGTAACAAGTGTGGCGGGATTGACATGGAATCGCTGATCACTGCCGCTGCGCGCGCCTTAGAGGCCGGTGATCCGCTCGGCGCCCTGAACCGCGTCGCGCTGCGCAACGATGCGCCGTCGCTGGCGCTGCGCGGCATCGCGATGGCGCAGCTCGGAGATCTCGCCAAGGCCAAGTCGCTGCTGCGCACCGCCGCGCGTGCCTTCGGTCCGCGCGAGGCGGTGGCACGCGCAAGATGCCTGGTGGCCGAAGCCGAGATCGCGCTGGTCTCACGCGATCTGAACTGGCCGGTGAAGACGCTCGCCGCGGCACGCGCGACGCTCGAACAGCACGGCGATCTCGTCAATGCCGCCCATGCGGGCCATGTCGAGGCGCGCCGCCTGCTTCTGGTCGGTCGCCTCGACGAGGCCGAGCGCACGCTCGCCGAAGTCCGTCCCGCGATGCTCCCGCCCGCATCGCAGGTCGTCCGCGAGCTCGTGCTCGCCGGCATCGCCATCAGGCGGCTCAGAACGAACGACGCGCGCACGGCGCTCGGCCGCGCGGCTCACGCGGCGCGCCTTGCAGACATTCCGGCGCTCGTGGCCGAGGTCGACAGCGCGAGCCTGATCCTCGACACGCCGGCAGCGCGCCTGATCGCCCGCGGCAGCGAACATCCGCTCTTGCTGGGAGAGGTCGAACGTCTGGCGACCTCGACGGCGCTGGTCGTGGATACCTTTCATCACGTCGTGCGCAGGCAAGGCGCCGCGGTCTCGCTCGGAACGCGTCCCGTGCTGTTCGCGCTCGCGCGTCTCCTGGCCCAGGCATGGCCTGCGGATGTCTCGCGCGAGACGCTGATATCCGGCGCCTTTCAAGCCAGGCACGCCGACGAATCGCACCGCGCGCGCCTGCGCGTCGAGATCGGACGGCTCCGCAGCAAGCTCGCGCCGCTGGCCGATATCAGCGCGACGAAGCAGGGCTTCGTGCTGGCGCCGCGGAAGACGCGCGACGTCCTCGTGCTGGCGCGGCCCGTTGAGGAGAAGCACGCCGCCGTCCTCGCCTTTCTTACCGACGGCGAGCCATGGTCGAGCTCGGCGCTCGCGCTTGCGCTTCGCATCAGTCCGCGCACCGTGCAGCGCGCGCTCGAGGACCTGGCGCGGTCGGGCAAGGTGCAGTCGTTCGGACACGGACGGGCGCGCCGCTGGATGACGCCGCCCGTTCCGGGTTTCCCGACAGGCTTGTTACTCCCCACGCCGCTCCTGAAGACGTAGGATGGGCGCAAGCATGAGGGATCGAGCACATGAAACGTTCAGCCGCCGAGATCGTCACGGAGTATGGACCCTTTCCAGGCGTCGAGGCCGTGCATGGCGTCACCTATGACGGCACGCGCGTCTGGTTCGCTTCCGGCGACAAGTTGAACGCGCTCGATCCGGCCGACGGCAGGATCGCGCGCTCCATCGACGTCGCCGCGCATGCGGGAACGGCGTTCGACGGACGGCACCTGTTCCAGATCGCCGAGGACCGCATCCAGAAGATCGATGCGGCCTCGGGCAAGGTGCTCGGCACCATTCCGGCGCCCGGCGGCGGCGGCGATTCCGGCCTTGCCTGGGCCGAGGGTTCGCTCTGGGTCGGACAATATCGCGAGCGCAAGATCCATCAGATCGATCCCGAAACGGGCAAGATCCTCCGCACCATCGAGAGCAAGCGCTTCGTGACCGGGGTGACCTGGGTGGACGGCGAGCTCTGGCACGGCACCTGGGAGAACGAACAGAGCGATTTGCGTCGGATCGATCCGGAAACGGGACAAGTGATCGAGCAGATCGACATGCCCGCCGGCACGATCGTGTCGGGCCTGGAATCGGACGGCGGTGACCGTTTCTTCTGCGGCGGTGGCAATCGCGGCAAGGTGAGAGCGGTCCGGCGCCCGCGGCAAAGCTAGAGCACGATCCGGAAAAGTGCGAAGCGGTTTTCCGAAAAGATCATGCGCAAACAACAACCTAAAGCGCGATGACGATTCATCCTAATCGCATCGCGCGTTAGTCCTTGCGCTTGGCGTGACGGCACGCCGACGGCGCGTTCACAATCCGTAACCTGTTCGCCCCAATTCCACCCAACGGGTGCGCTCTAGCGCCCTCCTCGCCCGCCCTGTAGAATCCCCGTCGGGGCGACTTGGGGGATTGATGCGTCTGACGTGGAATCTGAAGACTATCCTGATCGGTGTCGCGGTGCTCGCGGCGTCGTTCTTCATCAGCCTGAAGGCGATGGACTGGCTGGCGCCGCGCGCGACGAATTCGGCGCCGCCGGTCGCACAGCTGCCGCCGCTGCCGCCGGCCTCGAAGAGCTCCATCGTGATCGCGCCGGTCGCCATCGCGCTGTCGGCGATCCGCGAGCAGGCCGAGAGGGCCGCGCCGCGCAATTTCGCCGGCAAGGCCGACAACCCGATCTCGCAGATCCTGGAGAATGCCGATATCGGCTGGTCCGCCGCCCGGGGCCCGATGGCGGCAGCCGGCGACAAGGACGTGCTGACGATCTCGACCCCGCTCACCGGCAAGCTCAACGTGACCGGCTCTCTGTCGTCGAAGGCCACAGGCGCGCTTGGCGATGCGCTTGGCAGCGTGCTCGGCGGCGACGCCGCGAAGCGGATCGGCGCGGTCAACATCAAGAACCTGAACGCGAGCGCGGAGATCAAGGGCAACGTCGTCGTCACCTCGCGCCCGAAGCTCGCCGCCGCCTGGTATCTGGAGCCCAATCTCGGCGCCCAGGTCAATCTCGGTGACACCAACCTCAACGTCGCCGGCGCCAAGGTCAACGTGCCCGCGCAGGTCAAGCCGCTGATCGACAAGACCGTCGGCGAGCAGGTCAACGCCGTCTCCGAGCGCATCCGCAACGATCCCAGCCTGCGCGAGAATGCCAAGGCGCAATGGATCAAGGCCTGCCGCTCGATCCCGCTGCAAGGATCCAGCGCCTCGGCGGCGCTGCCGCCGCTCTGGCTCGAGATGAAGCCGGTGCGCGCGATCGCGGCGCAGCCGCGCGTCGATGCGCAGGCCGTGACCTTATTGCTCGGCCTCGAAGCCGAGACACGCGTGACCTCGACGCCGACCAAGCCGGACTGTCCGTTCCCCGACAAGATCTCGATCGTGCCGCCGACCGGCACCGGCGTGAACATCGGGGTGCCGATCGACGTGCCCTTCACCGAGATCAACAAGCTGATCGCAGCGCAGATGGTCGGCCGCACCTATCCGGAGGACGGCTCCGGCCCGGTCGACGTCACCGTCAAGAGCGCCAACGTCATCCCGTCGGGTGACCAGCTGCTGATCTCGCTTCTGGTGCGCGCCAAGGAGAAGAAGAGCTGGTTCGGCCTCGGCGCCGAGGCGAATGTGCACATCTGGGGCCGGCCGGTGCTCGACCAGGCGCAACAGACGCTGCGGCTCACCGACATCCAGCTCGCGGTGGAATCCGAGGCCGCGTTCGGCCTGTTGGGCGCCGCTGCACGCGCAGTCGTCCCGCAGATGCAGCAGGCGCTGCTGCAGAGGGCAACGCTCGATCTGAAGCCGATCGCCGCCAACGCGCGCGAGAAGATCGCGGCCGCAATCGCCGACTACCAGAAGAGCGAGGACGGCCTCAAGGTCGAGGCCAGGATCGAGAGCCTCACTCTCGCCGACATCGCCTTCGATTCCAAGACCCTGCGCGTGGTCGCCGAAGCCGGCGGCTCGCTGAACGTATTCGTGACGAAGCTGTCGGGGATGTAGCGCGTCCCTGCGCATGTGAGAGCTCTTCCCTGCGGCCATCCTTCGAGACGCCCGCTTGGGCGGGCTCCTCAGGATGAGGGCGGAGTGCGCGGCAGCTGTTGCAACGAGCACGGACGCCGATGAGCCTCATCCTGAGGAGGCGCGCAAGCGCCGTCTCGAAGGACGAGGCGTGCGTGCAGGCGCCGCCACCCGTCAGAGGCGGTTGTCCCGCCACTCGCCGGACCCGCACAATTCCTCGTCGCTTGCGCCGCTGGCATTCTCGCTGCAGGATGCTAATCTCGCACGCGCATTGTAGGGGACAACGCGAGGACAACATGGAAGCCGGCATGGTCACGCCTGCGCCGGCGCTGGTGCGTTTTTCCGGCATTCAAAAGACCTATGATGGCGAGCATCTCGTGGTGAAGAACCTCGACCTCGACATCAGGAAGGGCGAATTCATCACCCTGCTCGGCCCGTCGGGATCGGGCAAGACGACCACGCTGATGATGCTGGCCGGCTTCGAGGTGCCGACCCATGGCGAGATCTACCTCAGCGAGCGGCCGATCAAGAACGTGCCGCCGCACAGGCGCGACATCGGCATGGTGTTCCAGAACTACGCGTTGTTTCCGCACCTGACGATCGCGGAAAACATCGCCTTCCCGCTATCGGTTCGCAAGTCGAGCAAGGCGGAAACGCAAGAGCGCGTCAGCGCAGCGCTGCGCATGATCAAGATGGAAACTTTGGCGCACCGGCGGCCCGGGCAATTGTCCGGCGGTCAGCAGCAGCGGGTGGCGCTGGCCCGCGCGCTGGTGTTCAATCCGCAGCTCGTGCTGATGGACGAGCCCCTGGGCGCGCTGGACAAGCGGCTGCGGGAGCAGATGCAGCTGGAGATCAAGCAGCTGCACGAGACGATGGGCATCACGGTCGTCTATGTCACCCACGACCAGAGCGAAGCGCTCACGATGTCGGACCGCATCGCCGTATTCAACGACGGCATCGTGCAGCAGATCGACCGCCCCGACGCGCTGTATGAGCATCCCGTGAACAGCTTCGTCGCCCATTTCATCGGCGAGAACAATGTGCTCGCCGGCACCGTGGAAACCGTCGAAAGGGATTATTGCCGCGTGGCGCTGGCCGGTGGCGGCACAGTCGCCGCACGGGCGGTCAACGTGTCAGGCGCGGGCGCATCGACCTCTCTGTCGGTGCGGCCGGAGCGTGTCGCAATAATTCCCAATGGCAATTCCAGTGAGGGACCGAACCGGCTGCCGGCAAAAGTGCAGAACACCATCTATCTCGGCGACCACGCGCTGGCCGTGCTGGATGTGGCCGGCAACGCCGAGTTCATGGTCAAGCTTCAGCCGGGAGCGCATCACGGCCTAAGACCTGGCGAAAGCGTGTTCATCACCTTCCGCCCGGAAGACTGCCTCGCCCTCGATCCCGTCTGATCTGCCGGCGACGAAACTGAAACAATCAATGTCAACGCAACTCACATGAAGAAGGAACGAAGACCATGCTGAAGCGCAAGATTGCTCTGGGTTTCGCCGCGGCATTGGGCGCCGGTGTCGCGCTGACCAATGTCGCAGAAGCGCGTGACCTCACTGTCGTCTCGTGGGGCGGCGCGTATCAGGAGGCCCAGAAGAAGGTCTATTTCGAGCCGTTCAAGAAAGCATCCGGCATCGCGATGAACGACGAATCCTGGGACGGCGGCGTCGGCGTGCTGCGCGCCAAGGTGCAGGGAGGCGCCGCCACCTGGGACGTCGTCCAGGTCGAGAGCGATGAGCTCGCGGTCGGCTGCGAGGAAGGCCTGTTCGAGAAACTGGACTATTCCAAGATCGGCGGCGAGGCCGCCTACATCCCGCCGTCGGTCAATCCTTGCGGGGTCGGCGCCATCCTCTACGATTTCGTCCTCGGCTACGACAAGGACAAGCTGAAGGAGGCCCCGAAAGGCTGGGCCGACTTCTTCGACACCAAGAAGATTCCGGGCAAGCGCGCGCTGCGCCAGGGCCCGAAGACCACGCTGGAGATCGCCCTCATGGCCGACGGCGTCGCACCGAAGGACGTCTACAAGGTGCTGGCGACCGACGAAGGCATCGAGCGCGCCTTCAAGAAGCTCGACACCATCAAGGGCGACCTCGTCTGGTGGAAGGCCGGCGCGCAGCCGCCGCAATTGCTCGCCTCCGGCGAGGTGGCGATGACCTCGGTCTACAATGGCCGCATCGACACCGCGAACAAGAACGAGAAGAAGAACTTCGGCATGGTGTGGGGCGGCGCGCTCTTCACCCTCGACAGCTGGGTCATCCTGAAGGGGAGCCCGAACAAGGATGCGGCCTACAAGTTCCTGGACTTCGTCGGAAAGGCGGAGAACCAGTCCAAGCTGTCGGAGAACATTGCCTATGGCACTTCGAACAAGGATGCCGCCGGCCGGCTCGCGCCCGCCGTCCTGAAGGACCTGCCGACGGCGCCTGACAACATCAAGAACGCGGTCGAGATCAACGTGGCTTTCTGGCTCGAGAACATCGACCGCCTGACCGAGCGCTTCAACAAATGGGCCGCGAAATAGCGGGAGCAGCTAGACGTGCGCGCGGACAACTCGCCCGTGGCGCATCCTTCGAGACGCCCGCCTACGGCGGGCCCTCAGGATGAGGTCTGAGTCTGTGGCAGCGACGTTACTGGCACCAATGTCAATGAGCCTCATCCTGAGGAGACCGCGAAGCGGTCGCCTCGAAGGACGAGGCGCTTGCTCAGGCTGCTCCAAGAGGCTTTCTCCATGACAGCAGCGCCCGCGCTCGGCGCCGATAACAAGACTGAGGTGCCGCTCAAACGCCGATTGAGGCGTGCGGAGCGGACACGCCAGGTCAAGGCATTGGCGCTGGTCCTGCCGCTTCTGCTGTTTCTGCTCTTCACCTTCGCAGGTCCCATCGCCGGCATGCTGTGGCGCTCGGTCGAGGACTGGGAGGTGCGTCAGGTCCTGCCGCAAACGGTCGCTGCTCTTGCCAGTTGGGACGGCAAGGACTTGCCGGATGAAAACGCCTATGCGGCGCTTGCAAGCGACATCCTGGCGGCGCGCGCCGCCGGCACCCTTGCGATTGCGGCCAAACGGCTCAACTACGCGCTGAACGGCTTCCGCACGATCCTGACCAGCACAGGACGCAATCTGAAGGCGGTGCCTGAGCCCGGTACGGCCAGGGAGACGCTGGGCAGGATCAGCCCCGCCTGGCGCGAACGCGCCACCTGGACCACGATCAAGGACGCCGGCGGCCCGATCACCGGCTTCTACCTGCTCGCCGCGCTCGACCTGACGCGAAACGCCGACGGCGCGATCGTCGCCGCACCACCGGATCAGGCCATCTACCGCGACATTTTCCTCCGCACCTTCCTCATCAGCCTCGCTGTCACGGCCCTCTGCCTGATTCTCGGCTTTCCGGTCGCCTACCTCCTGGCGACGCTGCCGCCCGGCCGGTCGAACCTCTTGATGATCTTCGTGCTGCTGCCGTTCTGGACGTCGCTCCTGGTTCGCACCTGCGCCTGGATCGTCCTGTTGCAGAGCAAGGGCGTCGTGAACGATAGTCTGCTCTGGCTCGGCATCATCGACGCACCCTTGCGCCTGATCTACAACCGCTTCGGCGTCTGCGTTGCCATGACCCACGTTCTGCTGCCGTTCATGATCCTGCCGCTGTACAGCAGCATGAAGGCGATCTCGCCCGCCTACATGCGTGCCGCCGCTTCGCTCGGTGCACCGCCCCTCACCGCCTTCCTGCGGATCTACCTGCCGCAGACCCTGCCTGGCATCGGCGCGGGAAGCCTGCTCGTCTTCATCCTGGCGCTCGGCTACTACATCACGCCGGCCCTCGTCGGCGGCGCCGCCGACCAGATGATCAGCTACTTCATCGCCCTCTACACGACCGAGACGGCCAATTGGGGCCTTGCTTCGGCGCTGGGCGCGGTGCTGCTGCTCGCCACCGTTCTGCTCGCTCTCGTCTACGGCAAGCTGGTGCAGGCCAGCAGGTCACGGGAGGCATGAAGAATTGACCGACAACTCCTTGCGCACGCCCAGCCAGCGCATCGCGTGGACCGCGACCATCGTTGTCTCCACCCTCGTGTTCATCTTCCTGATCGCGCCGATCCTGGCGATCATGCCGCTGTCGTTCAGTTCTGGCTCGTACCTCACCTATCCGCTGCCGAGCCTTTCCTTGCGCTGGTACGACGACTTCATCAATTCGCCGCGATGGATGAACTCGCTCAAGAACAGCATGATCATCGGCATCGCCTCGACGCTGTTGTCCATGGTGCTCGGCACGCTGGCGGCGCTCGGGCTGGCGCAGTGGAAGAGCCGGTTCAAGCCGCTCGTGCTGGCCTTCGTGCTGTCGCCGGTGGTCGTGCCCGGGGTCATCACCGCGGTCGGCCTGTCTTCTTCTTCGCGCCGATCGGGCTGACCGGCAGCTATCTCGGTCTGATCCTGGCCCACACCGCGCTGGCGACGCCCTTCGTGGTGATCACGGTCGGGGCGACGCTGCAGAGCTTTGACACCAACCTGGCACGCGCCGCCGCCTCGCTCGGCGCCTCGCCAATCTACGCGTTCCGTCGCGTGATCCTGCCGCTGATCCTGCCGGGTCTGGCATCAGGCGCGCTGTTCGCGTTCGCAACCAGCTTCGACGAGGTGGTGATCGTGCTGTTCATGGCGGGCCCCGAGCAGCGCACCCTGCCGCGCGAGATGTTCAGCGGCATCCGCGAGAACATCAGCCCGACCATCACGGCAGCGGCCGTGATCTTGACGACCGTCTCGGTCATCTTGCTCGCCACCCTGGAAGCCCTGCGCCGACGCAATGAACGGCTCAAGGGCAGCGGGGGTTGAGGACGCAGGAAGTTAAAGACACGACAGCGCGCCCGGTGAAAACCAGGCGCGCTTCGTTCAGGCAGTTACGCGAGCCGCATTACTCCGCGTACTTGAACTGCGGCATGTTCTTCAGCTCGTCCTTGCTGGCATTGAACACGGCGTGGTCCGGGTACCATTTCGACGCGGACGACGTCGATGCGGTCGCTGCGGGCCTGTCGGTACCGGTCGCAGCGCCGGTCGTCGTGCCTGCGGGCCGGGCGCCGGTGTTCGCGCCGGTGCCGGTATAGGCGACGGGCTCGTTGACGAACTTCAGCTTCTCGTAGGGCACGGCGACCAGATGCTCGCCCATGCCGAGGAAGCCGCCGACTCCGATCACGGCGATCTTGATGTCACCGTTCTTGTCCATCAGCAGGTCGTTGATCGTGCCGATGTTCTCGTTGGCCTCGTTGTAGACTTTCAGGCCATCCATCTTCGAGGTACGCCACTGGCCGGAAGCCGTCGTGGTCGTTGCGGTGGCCGCAGGGGCCGCCTTGTCGGTGGTGGCGGCGGGCGGCGTTTGCGCGAATGCGACGGTCGCAAGTAGCGCGGTACCGGCGAGGCCGGTTACGATCGATTTCATCAACATTGTTGTCCTCTCCTTCACAGAAAACTCGTGCGGAGAAAACCGCTCTGATCGGGCGCAGTTCCGTGCGCGCCGCAATTTCGTCGCGCCATGCGCGAACTGTTCCTGCGTCACTCAGGAACATTTTGCGGTGCACGGTTCCCCGCCGAGGATCATGCGCATTAGGGCAAGGCAGGACCGCGGCGAAGACCGCACCGACCCGGCGTCGCCGAGGTCAGCTCTTGTAGTCGATCAGGAGCGCGGCGAAGCTCGAATTGCCGGTTGAGCTGCCATTGGCACCGTAGGAGGATGCTGACGATTGCGATTGCTGCAGCGCCTGGAGGAATTGCTGGAGGATCTCGGCGGTGGTCTGGTCCGTCGAGCTGCTGCTCGTCGAATCCGTCGTCGTCGAATCCGAAGAGCCGTCGTCCGGCGGCGGACCGCCTGGTCCACCCGCGCCGCCCGCGAAGGCCGACTGAAACACGCTTTTCAGCTCCTCGGCCTGTTCGGAGGTCAGCGTCCCGTTCGACACTTCGCTCGAGATGAGGTCCTCGATCCTCGACTGCATCTCGTCCTTGGAGGGAGGCGCGCCGCTCGACTGGCCGCTCGATCGGCTCTGCTGGAGCGCCGTGTCGATATCCGTCAGCGCCGTCGAGAGCGCGGACTGGTCCGACGACGAGATCGTGCCGGCGGAGACTTGCGACTGCAATTCCTGCTGAAGCCGTTGCAGTGGCGATTGATAGCTGCCGGCGGAGGCCGCCGAGATCGAGGTCATGATGGCTCCCTTGGTTTTGCGGGTTTCGCCGCGGACCACGCCACGGTATGGTTAACGGCCTTAACGAGAGCTTCCCGCTCGGCGGTGGGGCGATTGCCGTCCGTTGCTGACCGCCCGGTAGAAACAATTCGAAACAAAAATCTTCGCCTTTTGGCCGGAATTTTGGACAAACAAGGTCCATGGCCATTCCCAATCCCAACATCCTGGTCGTCGAGGACGACCGCGAAACCCGGACGCTGATTGCGAAATATCTGCGCAACAACGCCTGCAACGTCACCGCCGTCGCCGACGGCCGCGAGATGTCGCGCGCCATGGCCGACCACCGCGTCGATCTTATCATCCTGGACGTCATGCTGCCTGGCGACGACGGCCTCAGCCTGTGCCGCAAGGTGCGCGCCGAAAACCAGACGCCGATCATCATGCTGACCGCGCGCGGCGAGGACATCGACCGCATCGTCGGCCTCGAGATGGGCGCGGACGATTATCTGCCGAAGCCGTTCAACCCGCGCGAGCTGCTCGCCCGCATCAACGCGGTGCTGCGTCGCCAGGCGGCCGCGCAAGCGGCGAGCTCGGTCGAAGGTGCCTCCGCGCTCACCTTCGAAGGCTGGCGCATCGATCTGCGCTTGCGCGAGCTCCGCAATCCCGCAGGCGCGCGCGTCGCGGTGACCAGCGCCGAGTTCGACCTGCTGCGCACGTTCTGCGAGCGGCCCGGCCGCGTGCTGTCGCGCGACAGCCTGCTCGACCTCACGCAGGGGCGCAACACCGGCGCGTTCGAGCGCTCCATCGACGTCTTGGTCAGCCGCATCCGCCGCAAGATCGAGCCCAATCCGGCCGATCCCACCCTGATCAAGACGGTGCGCTCCGGCGGCTATCTTTTCACGCCACGAACCGAGGTCGCGAAAACCGAGGCAGCAAGCGCCGAAGCGACCGCAGTGCCCGTGAGCAGCTGAGGGGGACGACGATGAAGCCGTTTTCGTTCTTCCACCTCAAGGGTATCGGCGGGCAGATCGCCGCGCTGGTGCTGGCCTCGACAGTGGCGCTCCATCTCGTCATCACCACCGCCTTCCTGATTATCCGGCAGGACCGCCCTGATGCCCCGCCGGACCGGGCGCATCAACTGGCCGATGCCGCGCTGCTGCTCGAGGCGGCGGAGGCGAGCGAGCGTCCGCGCCTCGTCACCGATCTCGCGCGCGCCTTCCCCGGGCTCGGCATCGAGATGCTGGCGCCCGGCACGGCCAATCTCGCGGAGAGCGACAGCCTGCATCTGCGCTGGATGCGCCGCCATCTCGGCCGCGCCTACAAGACCGGACGGCTGGCTTCAGGCAGCATCGAGCCCCGTATCGGCGTGCAATTGCCCGACGGCACCGTGATCGCGGGCCATGTCGATGGCGCCCCGCGGCCGTTGTTCTCTGGCGCGCCCTGGCTGATGGCACTGATGAGCGCCTTCATCTGCGTCACCGTGCTCGGCCTGTGGGCGGCGCGCGCGCTGACGAGGCCGCTGTCGTCCTTCGCCGCGGCGGCGGAGAATTTCAGCCTCGAGGGCGCCGCCGAGCCGCTGCCCGAGCGCGGCCCGGAGGAGATCCGCGCGGTGGCGCGCGCGCTCAACCGCATGCACGAGCGGATCGTGCGGCTGATGTCGGACCGCACGCGGATGCTGGCGGCGATCAGCCACGATTTGCGCACGCCGATCACGCGGCTGCGCCTGCGCGCCGAGTTCATCGAGGACGAAGCCAACCGCAAGCGCATGCTGATGGATCTCGACCAGATGCGCGCGATGCTGGAATCGGTGCTGTCGCTCTTGCGCGACGACCGCAAGGTCGAGGCGGTGACGCTGGTCGACATCGCCAGCACGCTGCAGCTCGTCGCCGATCAATTCGGCGACATGGGCCAAGTCGTGCACTATGTCGGGCCGGCGTCCGCGACCGCCGCCGCGCGGCCCGACGATCTGCATCGCGGCGTCACCAACCTGGTCGAGAACGCGGTGCGCTTCGGCGCCGAGGTGACGATCCGCCTCGACGTCTCGGACGCCATGCTCGTCATCGACGTCGAGGACGACGGCCCGGCATTTCGGATGCACGCAAGCAGGAGATGCTGGAGCCGTTCGCGCGCGGCGACGACGCGCGCACCATGGACTACTCCACCGGCTTCGGGCTCGGCCTGTCGATCGCGCGCGCAATCGCGCTCGGCCACGGCGGCGAGCTGTCGCTGCATGACCGCGCCCCGCGCGGCCTGATCGTGCGGATGCGATTGCCGGTCTCGCAGGCGCCGTGCCTTGCCGCCTGATCAAGCCGCGAGCGGCGGGTGCTCGATCGCCTCGTGCGGGAAGATCGCCACCGCCTCGAAGCGGTAATTGCAGGCGTGGCAGGTCCAGAGATAGGAGACGCGCCCTTCGCCCGGCTCGATCCAGTCAGGGAACGGGATCGGTGTGCCACATTGTGCACAAGGGTTCTGCTTGGGAATGTCGTCGATGTCTGCAGGGGTCATGGACGTCTCCCGAGTGCTGGCTTTGACTAGCGATTGTTGGGCGAATGCGCGAAATGGACAGACCCGCTGTCACGTAAGGCGCTCCACCAGCTCCGAGCTTAACCCAGGTTTAAGTCGCAAAAGCGACGAGCCGGCGAAAATCGCCGTTGGTGACATTTCGCCACATCATCGCCGTGTTCCCACGGCCTAACGCGCTGGGGCGCGGGTCCGTTCTGCCGAGGAATACTTCGATGAAAATCTTACGAATTGTCGCGCTGCTCGCGGCCGGATTGACGTTGCCGCAGGCAGCTTGCGCCGGGCAAGCCGAATATGCCGAGATGGTGGCCGCCCATGCCCGCGCCAACGGCGTGCCGGAAGCACTGGTGCATCGTGTCATCATGCGTGAGAGCCGCTATCAGCCGCATGTGGTCGGTCGCGGCGGCACTATCGGGCTGATGCAGATCAAGCTCGCGACCGCCCGCGGGGTCGGCTACACCGGCGATGCAGCCGGCCTGCGCGATCCCAACACCAACCTCACCTACGCTGTGAAATACCTCGCCGGCGCCTACCGCGCCGCCAATGGCGATCACGCGCGAGCCGTGCGTTATTTCGCGGGCGGCTATTACTATGCTGCAAAGCGCCAGCGGCAGGAGGCGGTCCAGGTCGCCCATGCGGGCGAGACCATGGGCCAAGGCACTATGGGCCAGCCCTGGCTCGAGCCGAACGGCAATCCGCAGCCGATGTTCGCCGCTCCGACCCACAGGAAGCTCGCCCAGCGCGTCCGTAACGCGCGGGCGCAGGTTCCCGCTCATTGATCTCCGTTATGGCCGGGCTTGACCCGGCCATCCACGTCTTGCATCTGCGCCAAGTACGTGGATGCCCGGGCCTTCGCCTCGCCGAAGCGGCTTCGGCCGCGCAGGCGGGACAAGCCCGGGCATGACGACTGTTACCGCGTTGACCACCCCATCCTGCTGGCATACATTAGCACCGTTCCGAGGGGTGCTCCGAGGAGGAGCTGAGATACCGCTAAATGGGCAATACCGCCCAGGACCGCGGTGACCCTTTGAACCTGATCCGGGTCATGCCGGCGAAGGGACAGGGATGTTGCAGACCATCAAGCGACCGGATTCACCGGTATCCATCATCGGCGCAGGCATCGCGGGCGCCTGGCAGGCCTTGCTGTTCGCGCAGGCCGGCCACGCCGTCACCTTGCACGAGCGCGGTGACGAGGCGATGACGGATGCCACCAGCCATTGGGCCGGCGGCATGCTCGCGCCCTATTGCGAGGCCGAGGTCGCCGAACCCATCATCAGCCGCCTCGGCCTGCGCTCGCTCGATCTCTGGCGGCGCGAGCTGCCCGACACGCCGTTCAACGGCTCGCTGGTCGTCGCCCACCCGCGCGAGCGCAACGATTTCGAGCGGTTTGCGCGCATGACCGCGGATCACCGCCGGCTCGATGCCGCCGGCCTTGCCGCGCTCGAGCCGTCGCTGGAGGGCCGCTTCCGCGACGCGCTGTTCTTCCCCGCCGAGGGCCATGTCGAGCCGCGCCGCGTGCTGCCGCAGCTGCACGAGCGCATCAAGGCTGCCGGCGGCACCATCAAGTTCTGCAGCGACGTCACCGCGAACGAGCTAGACGGCATCGTCATCGACTGCCGCGGCCTTGGTGCCCGCGACGAGCAGAGCGAGCTTCGCGGCGTCAAGGGCGAGATGATCCTGATCGAGACGGACGAGGTGCAGCTGGCGCGCCCGGTGCGGCTGATCCATCCGCGTTGGCCGCTCTACGTGATCCCGCGTGAGAACGGCCTGTTCATGCTGGGCGCGACCTCGATCGAGGCCGAAGACACCGGCGTCAGCGTGCGCTCCGCGCTGGAGCTCTTGGGCGCGGCCTATACCGTGCACCCGGCGTTCGGCGAGGCCCGCATCGTCGAATTCGGCTCGGGGCTGCGCCCCGCTTATCCCGACAATCTGCCGCGCATCGGCATTCGCGATCGTAAGATCAGCGTCAACGGCCTCTACCGCCACGGCTTCCTGATTGCGCCGGCGCTCGCCGAGCTGACGCTCGCCTATGTCGAGCGCGGCCAGATCGACAACGAGGTAATGCAATGCGCGTGATCGTCAATGGTGAGCAGCGCGAGGTCAGCGCAGCCAGCGTCGACGCGCTGCTCGCCGAGCTCGACTACGAAGGCAGCCATTTCGCCATCGCGCTCAATTACGACGTCGTGCCGAAGAGCCGCTGGGCGGAGACGCTGCTGCAAGCCGGCGACGAGATCGAGATCATCACGCCGCGGCAGGGAGGGTGAGCCGAATGACGGAGCGCGCCTTCCATCTGCCGCCCGTTCAGGGTTCTTTCCGTCATTGCGAGGAGCGCAGCGACGAAGCAATCCAGAGTGTCTCCGCGGATGAATCTCTGGATTGCTTCGCTTCGCTCGCAATGACGGCGGAGAGAGCCTTAATCGAGGAAACACCCACATGGTGACCTTCTACGGCAAAACCTTCGCCTCCCGCCTGCTGATCGGCAGCGCGCTCTATCCCTCGCCTGCGATCATGCAAGAGGCGATCCGCGCCTCCGGTGCCAACATCGTCACGGTGTCACTGCGGCGCGAATCCGCCGGCGGCAAGACTGGCGATGCGTTCTGGAAGCTGATCCGCGAGCTCGACGTGTCAGTGCTGCCGAACACCGCGGGATGCCGCACCGTGCGCGAGGCGGTGACGACGGCCAAGCTCGCACGCGAATTGTTCGGCACAAGCTGGATCAAGCTGGAGGTCATCGCCGACAACGACACGCTGCAGCCCGACGTCGTCGGCCTGGTCGAAGCCGCCGGCATCCTGATCAAGGACGGTTTTGAAGTCTTCCCCTATTGCACCGAGGACCTCTCGGTCGCGAGCCGCCTGGTCGAAACGGGGTGCAAGGTGGTGATGCCGTGGGCCGCGCCGATTGGCAGCGCCAAGGGCATCACCAACCGCGATGCGCTAAAACTGTTGCGCGAGCGGCTGCCCGACATCACGCTGGTGGTCGACGCTGGCCTCGGCGCGCCTTCTCACGCCGCGCAGGCGTTCGAGCTCGGCTATGATGCCGTGCTGCTCAACACCGCCATCGCCAAAGCCGCCGATCCCGTCGCAATGGCGAACGCCTTCCGCCTCGGCTGTGAGGCCGGCCGCACCGCTTACGAGGCCGGGCTGATGAACGCCCGCGACTTCGCCTCGCCCTCCACCCCTGTCGTTGGGACCCCGTTCTGGCATGCCGTATCCTGATCGCTTCTATCCCGTGGTTGATAGCCTGGCCTGGGTCGAACGCCTGACCAAGCTCGGCGTCGGCACCATCCAGCTGCGCGCCAAAGAGCTGAACGACGCCGACGCGCTGCAGATCGTCACCGACGCGCTGGCCATCACCAAGGACACGCAGGCCAAGCTGGTGGTGAACGATTATTGGCGCGCAGCGATCGTTGCGGGTGCACAATACCTGCATCTCGGCCAGGAGGATCTTGCAGACGCAGATCTCGGCGCTATCCGCGAGGCCGGCCTCAAGCTCGGCATCTCCACCCATGACGACGCCGAGCTTGAGACCGCGCTGGCGGCGAAGCCCGACTACGTCGCGCTCGGCCCGATCTTCTTCACGACCCTGAAATCGATGCGCTTCGAGCCGCAGGGCATTCCCAAGATCACCGAATGGAAGCAGCGCATCGGCACCATCCCGCTGGTTGCCATCGGCGGCATCAAGTTCGAGCACGCCGCGGAGATTTTTGCCGCCGGCGCGGATTCCATTGCTGTTGTCTCCGACGTCACCCAGAACCCCGACCCCGATGCCCGCGTGCGGCAATGGCTCGACGGTTCAAAGGAGGCGGCATGACCGAAACTCTCTCCACCGTCATTGCGAGGAGCCCTTGCGACGAAGCAATCCAGACTGTCTCCGCGGACGCAGTTCTGGATTGCTTCGCTGCGCTCGCAATGACGAAGAACTTCGTCACCAGCGTCGTCCCGGCGCCCAAGCATACGAATTAACCGGAGGATCCCATGAACATCCGCTCCAACCCCGATAAAACCGTCCCCGCCGTCACCACCGGCCCCCTGCCCTCCTCGCGAAAAATCTTCGCGACCCCCGACGCCGCGCCTGATATCCGCGTGCCCTTGCGCGAGATCATCCTGTCCGAAGGCGCGGGCGAGCCGAACCTGCCGGTCTATGATACCTCGGGCCCTTACACCGATCCCTCCGTCACGATCGACGTCAACGCCGGCTTGGCGCGCAACCGCAAGCAATGGGTGCTGGAGCGCGGCGGCGTCGAGGAATATGAGGGCCGCCAGATCAAGCCGGAGGACAATGGCAGCGTCTCCACGGACAAGGCCGCGCGCGCCTTCTCGGCCTATCACAAGCCGCTGCGCGGCCTCGACGGCCACAAGGTGACGCAGCTCGAGTTCGCCCGCGCCGGCATCATCACCAAGGAGATGATCTACGTCGCCGAACGGGAAAATCTCGGCCGCAAGCAGCAGCTCGAGCGCGCCGAAGCCGCACTCGCCGACGGCGAAAGTTTTGGCGCGTCGGTGCCCGCCTTCATCACCCCCGAGTTCGTCCGCGACGAGATAGCGCGCGGCCGCGCCATCATCCCCTCCAACATCAACCACTCAGAGCTCGAGCCGATGATCATCGGCCGCAACTTCCTGACCAAGATCAACGCCAATATCGGCAACTCGGCGGTGACCTCGTCGGTCGAGGAAGAGGTCGAGAAGATGGTATGGGCGATCCGCTGGGGCGCCGACACCGTGATGGACCTCTCGACTGGCCGCAACATCCACACCACGCGTGAGTGGATTTTGCGCAACTCGCCGGTGCCGATCGGCACCGTGCCGATCTACCAGGCGCTGGAGAAGTGCAACGGCGATCCCGTCAAGCTGACCTGGGAGCTCTACAAGGACACCTTGATCGAGCAGTGCGAGCAGGGCGTCGACTATTTCACCATCCACGCCGGCGTGCGCCTGCAATACATCCACCTCACCGCCAGCCGCGTCACCGGCATCGTCTCCCGCGGCGGCTCGATCATGGCGAAGTGGTGCCTGGCGCATCACAAGGAGAGCTTCCTCTACACCCATTTCGACGAGATCTGCGACCTCATGCGCAAGTATGACGTCTCGTTCTCGCTCGGCGACGGCCTGCGTCCGGGCTCGATCGCCGACGCCAACGACCGCGCGCAGTTTGCGGAGCTGGAGACGCTCGGTGAGCTCACAAAGATCGCATGGGACAAGGGCTGCCAGGTCATGATCGAAGGCCCCGGCCACGTGCCGATGCACAAGATCAAGATCAACATGGACAAGCAGCTCAAGGAGTGCGGCGAGGCGCCGTTCTACACGCTCGGGCCGCTGACCACCGACATCGCGCCGGGCTACGACCACATCACGTCAGGCATTGGAGCAGCCATGATCGGCTGGTTCGGCTGCGCCATGCTCTGCTACGTCACGCCGAAGGAGCATCTCGGCCTGCCCGACCGCAACGACGTCAAGACCGGCGTCATCACCTACAAGATCGCCGCCCACGCCGCCGACCTCGCCAAGGGCCACCCCGCCGCGCAACTGCGCGACGACGCCCTCTCCCGCGCGCGGTTCGAATTCCGCTGGACCGACCAGTTCAACCTCGGCCTCGATCCCGACACCGCGAAAAACTTCCACGACGAGACGCTGCCGAAGGAAGCCCACAAGGTCGCCCATTTCTGCTCGATGTGCGGCCCAAAATTCTGCTCGATGAAGATCACGCAGGACGTGCGGGATTACGCGGCAACGCTGAACGACCCGAACAGCGTGGGGATGTCGATGAGCGGCACCGCCGAGGACGGCATGGCGAAGATGAGCGCGAAGTTCAAGGAGATGGGCGAGAGCTTGTACCTGGATGCGGAGAAGGTGAAGGAGAGCAATCGCGTGTTGTAAGGGACTCGTGCTGCGCTCGTCATGCCCGGGCTTGACCCGGGCAGCCATCCGAAATTGAGAGGCCGGGCAAAATGCCCGGCTTTTTTTTTGCGAAGCATCCCTTCAAGCAACCATTTTCTTTAACAGCGGCTGATCCTTTTTGACATCGGGTGAGCATTCCGCCTCCCAGGGGAAACGCCTATTGACGTCTTGCCAGATGACTTGGAGACACGGGAATGCGAACCGCGACTTCTGGTAAAACCAGATCGCCGTGCCGAGATATTCGCGATAGACACCGAGCGGCACCTGCCAGAATCCGAGCTTGTAGCCGTTCTCCAGCATGTCATCGGCGACATCGCCGTCGACGAATTGATGCCCTGTTGCGACGCGGTCGCGGATAAGGTTGATGATGGCCTGCGCCGTTTCGGCTCTCTGGCCGAAAATGATGAGTTCGGGATGCCCATAGTTCAGATACAGACCGATTGAAAATGCAAACGGCGGGTTGGCGTCGGGTATGCCTGTGATATGACAGCCGTGGTTGCGGACGTTGCGCAAAATGACCTTGTCGGCTTCGTGTTCGGGCTCGGGCCACTCAAACTGATCTTGCATTCTTCCTTCAACCGGCCTGAGGCGCACGGCGCTCGCACACCCCTGACAATATCGACGGCAGATTCAGGAAAGAAGCAAGTCAATAGTCGCATCGAAGATGTCCAACACCATCCACCGCCTCCCCGACCAGCTCCGCCCCAACATCCGCCTCGTTTTCGTCGGCACCGCCGCCTCGACCCGCTCGGCCGAGCTCGGGCACTATTACGCCCATCCCGGCAACCGCTTCTGGCGCGCGCTCCATGAGGCCGGGATCACGCCGCGCCGCTATCAGCCGGGCGAGTTCGCATCGCTGATCGCGCTCGGGATCGGCTTCACCGATCTCTGCAAGACGGGCGCCGGGATGGATCACCAGATCGCGGCGGGGACGTTCGACGTGCCGGGCTTCAGGGCGAAGATGGAAAAGTACCGGCCGCGGACGATTGCCTTCACGAGCAAGAAGGCGGCGAGCTTGTTTTACGGCCGGCCGTCGGCTGCGATTGCGCCGGGGCGGCAGGCGCGCGACGGAAGCTGGCCGGAGACATTCGTGCTGCCCTCGCCATCAGGAGCTGCGTCCGGGCATTGGACGCTGGAGCCGTGGCGGGAGTTAGCCAAGTGGATCGCTGCGTAGGGTGGGTTAGACGTGCGGATGCGCGAAGCGCAGTCCGCCCGTCGTAACCCACCACTTCTGTCGCCGCGGACGCAGACGTGGTGGGTTACGCCTTGCCCCGTCCCGTGGGGATGGACCGCGTATGGAAACGGCTAACCCACCCTACAAGACGAGTGTCGGAATCCGTCTCCGCCAATCGTCCTCCGGACCAAGCGCGACGCACATGGAGCCCCCCATGCCCACCATCACCGCCTTCGAATCCTCCCCCGACCGCGGCAAGGGCCACGCGCGCGACATGCGGGTGCGCTGGGCGCTGGAAGAGGTCGGCCAACCCTACGACGTTCGCCTCCTCTCCTTCGCCGCGATGAAACAGCCGACGCATCGCGCGCTGCATCCGTTCGGGCAGATCCCGACCTATGAAGACGGCGATCTCACTCTGTTCGAGTCCGGCGCGATCGTGCTCCACATCGCCGAACACCACGATGGCTTGCTGCCGAAGGATGCCAACGCGCGCAGCCGCGCCATCGCATGGATGTTCGCCGCGCTAAGCACGGTGGAGCCGCCGATCGTCGAGCTCTCCATGGCGATGCTGTTGGAGCGCGACAGGAGCTGGCACGCCGAGCGCCTGCCCGGCTTGCAGGAGCGTGTGCGCATCAGGCTCGGCGAATTGTCCGGCCACATCAGTAATGCCGACTGGCTCGACGGCGCCTTCAGCGCCGGCGATCTCATGATGGTGACCGTGCTGCGGCGGCTGAATACGTCAGGCCTGCTCGATGAATTTCCTGAGATCGCTGCCTATGTCGCGCGCGGCGAGGCGCGGCCGGCATTCAGGCGGGCGTTCGAGGCGCAGCTCGCGGTGTTCACGGCCGCGCCGCGTTCGTAGGCGGGTCAGCCCGCTTCAGCTCAGCTTGGCCAGCTCGCGGGCGAGGTTGGCACGGGCTTGCCGATCGAACATCGCGGCGAAGGCCGGATCGGGAAAGATGACCTCGCGTGCCGCGAAACGGCGCAGCACGCGGGCGCGGCCGGCCCGATAGTCCTCCTCGGCGACATGGCTGAACTCCCGGCGGATCGCGGCGGCATAGGCATCGTAGCGGGCGGGATCGGCGCCGAGAATGCTGAGGTCGATCGAGATCAGGATCGCCCCGAGACGATCGCCGGGCGGAACGTCGTGCGTTTTGGTCAAGCGGATCAGGCGGCCGACCTCCTGGCGAAGCTCGGCGCGGACGTGCTGCTCGGCGAGCTCCGCGCTGCGCTCCTCGTTGTCCGTCCGCGTCGGATCGTAGACGGCGTCGTGCCACCAGATCGCTTCCGACAGCGTCTCGCGCTCGGCGACCGAGAGACCATCGATCCGCGCGAGCGCCGCCAGGCAATCCTCGATATGCGCGAGATTGTGATAGTGGCGGCCGGGCGCCGCATAGGCAGCGACCAATTCGTCGCGGGTCATGGGCGAAGTCTCACGTCGTCGATCTTGTCCTTGTTGATGGCCATCGTCATCTCCCGGACCAGAGGATCGCGGTCATCCTATTGCGCAAAAGGCAATTCGCAAATGGCGCTCTGACGTAGCCCGGATGAGCGCAAGCGATATCCGGGGACCCCATTCCCGCATGTCGCTGCGCTCATGCGGGCCACGAGGATTGCATCCGTTTCCACTCCCTAGCATGCTGGCCTCCGCCACCCCGGAGGAGCCCGCCCATGCTGACCCTCTACTCCTACCCAGAACTCTTCGGCGTCGCCGACAACAACGGCTACGGCCTCAAGGTCTATGCGTTCCTCAAGCTCGCGGGCGTGCCGTTCGTGCATGAGCACGTCTTCGATGCCTCGGCCGCGCCGCGCGGGCAGCTGCCTTACATCGTCGACGACAGCGAGATCATCGGCGACAGCGAGACCATCATCGCGCACGCGACTAAGAAATACCGCCTCACGATCGACGCCGGCTTGTCATCGGAACAGCGCCGCACCGACCATCTCGTCACGCGCATGCTGGACGATCTCTACTGGGTGATGTCCTATTCGCGCTGGAAGGACGAGCGCTTCTATCCGGCGTTCCGCGACGCCTTCATCGCGCAGCATCCGCAGATCGACCCTACCGGCTTCGAGAAGGCCAAGGCCTACAACGCGCAGCGCTATCACTTCCAGGGCATCGGTCGCTACACGCCCGAGCAGGCCTACGCGCGGGGGCTCGCTGACTTGCAGGTGCTGGCGGACATCGCGCCGGCGCAAGGCTTCGTACACGGCGCGGCGCCGACGAGCGTTGATGCCGGCATCTACGGCTTCATCGCCAACATCTATTACTTTCCGATCCCGACGCCGCTGAAGGCCTTCGTCGATGCGCACGCCAACATCGTCGCGCATTGCGAGCGGGTGCATGCGAGGGTCGAGAAATCGTAGGGTGGGTCAGCTTCGGGCGGCGCGAAGCGCTGTCCGAAGCGTAACCCACCACTGTTCGTCTCCGGAGACGCCAAAGAGGTGGGTTACGCCCCGCGGATTCGCTGCGCGGATCCGCAGGGCTAACCCACCCTACGGCACCGTCTTCTACCGCATCGTGATCGCAAGCCCGCTGAGATCCGCATTCGCCATCAACCCCACCTGCGTGCCCGACAGCTCCAGCACTGCGCCCTTCTGGTTGGTCAGCACGATGGCGCGGGCGCCGGAGCCGACGGCGATGCCGGCACCGGCGGCGCCGTAGACGCCGGCAACGTCGGAGGGACGGTTGATGTTGGAGACGCGGCCGCGCAGCACGGTCTTGGATCCCCCGAACACGAGGCCGTAGTCGAGGCCACCCGTGGAAAGCCCGTAAGAGCGGCCGCGGAAGTTGAGCACGCCCGAGCCGCCGGAGCCGCCGATGATCCAGCCCGCCTTGTAGATCGTCAGCGTCACGAAGCCGCTGTCGGCCTGCGCCGTCGTCGAGAGGCCAGCCAGGGCGACGATGGCGACGCACGCGGCGCGGAGGGTGGATGCGAGCTTCATGGGGGTCTCCGGGGGCTGTTTTTTAAAGGAGGATTCGAATCAGACGGAGCGAATGTACCTGATCGATCGCGGCGGCAACATGATGGGGCGGAGGGCTCAAGGCGAAGCGGCAGGATTCCCCGCAAGCACGGTGCGCTCCCTCTCCCCGTTCTTGCGGGGAGAGGGCTGGGGTGAGGGGCCGCCTCCGCACATGCACTGGCAGTCGGACTCGCGGAGACTCCCCCTCACCCGAAATTTGCTCCGCAAATTCCGGCCTCTCCCCGCACGCGGGGAGAGGCGAAGACCACCAACCGCCAGCATGCCATAATGCCCCTGTTTTGCCCGACGGAGCAACCGAATGCTTCGCGTTTGGCGAATTCTGGAAAACATCAATGATTTCCGTGCGGCGCCTACTGTGCATGGGGTTGTTTTCGCACTTTTGTTTTGAGCATCCCCGCGCCAGCCGCTACGCTCCTGCGTCCGCCCCCGTCCTGAGGTGATCCCATGCCGATCCAGCATTTCGCGCCCCCGCCGCACGTCAAGGCGCCGCCGCTGTCCTTTGCGACGCGGGTTGGCGACCTCCTGTTCGTCTCCGGCATTCCCGGCTTCGATGTATCAGGCGCGTTGCCTGATGGCTTCGAGGCGCAGTTCGCCAATGTCGTCGTCAACATCAAGCGCGTGCTGGGCGAGGCCGGCGCCGGCATGCATGATCTCGTCAAGGTCAACGTGCTCCTGACCCGCGCCTCGGACGTCGCCGCGATGAACGCGCTCTATGCCGGCGCCTTCGGCCCGCCGCCGTACCCGGCGCGCACGACTTGCGTGGTGCAGGCGCTGCCCGATCCGAAGATGCTGATCGAGATCGAGGCGGTCGCTTCGCTGGCCAAGTAGGAGCCTAGTCAGCTGCGTGTGACCTATCGGGCACGCGTCCAAACCAAATGCGTTGGGCACAGCTGACATGTCCGTGAATGGCGGCCCCCCGGCTTGCAAAGGACCTGCTTTTACCGCACGAATTTTTTCGGTCCCATGTCCCACCACCCATGTCCCACCAGGAGATACTTCATGCGTCGCCTTCTCGCGCTCAGTGCCGTTGCCGGCATCGCTAGTTCCGTGTTCGCCGTGCCCGCCTCCGCGAAGGTCGGCTATTACGTGATCCGCTGGGACAACACCGGCATCTGCCAGGTCTGGAACGAGGACCTGCAGTACAAGCCGTTCCAGTTCGGGGTCTCTACCTACAAGGTCGTCAGCAAGCCGTTCCCGACCTTCCAGCAGGCCTCGGACCTGCAGATCAAGATGCGCGCCGAGCGGAAGTGCACGCTCTGAGCCGGACGCGAGAGTAGCGCTTGAAGGGCGGGTCGCGCGGGCGATCCGCCCTTTTGCTTTGAGTGGCCTGAAGCGTTTCCCCGGCCGCCATCAGACCTGTCCCACGCACATTTTTTGAACCTCGGCGGCGGGTGGAACTACTCACATCTTGTCCGGGGCGCGTGCCAAGCGCGTCCCGCACCACCCTCCCCGTCATTGTCGGGAGGCGCATCACATCATTCATTTGAGGAGCTGATCATGCGTCGTATTTCCATGCTGTGCGCTGCCGCCGGTCTTGCCGTCACCGCGTTCGTCGCCGCGAGCCCGGCCGAAGCCAGCTATCATCTGATCCGCTGGCAGGACACCGGCTTCTGCCAGATCTGGGACGAGAGCATCCCGACCACGCCGTGGCCGGCCGGCTATCACCGCGCCAGCGCCAGCGTGCCGACCTTCGTCGATGCACTCATGGTCAAGGACGCCGCGCTCAAGAGCGGCAGCTGCAAGTGGTAAGATAATCGATCGGCGGACGAAGAACCGGGCAAGGACGAGGGCGTCCTTGCCCGGTTTGCTTTTCGAAGGCCCGAGACGCTCACGCGTCCTTGTACGCGCGGGGATGGATCAGGATGTCGCGCGCGGCGGCGAGGTCGATGAAGGCTTCGGCGCTGCCGCCCTGGTCGGGATGCAGGCCCTTGGCGGCGCGGCGATAGGCCTGGTTGATGTCCTCGCAAGTGAGCTGCACCGCGAGCGGCAGGCCGAGCACCTTGCGGGCGCGGTCCTCGCTGGAAAGCTTCTTCGGCGCGGCGTTGCGGCGGCCGAAGCGCGGCGCGGTCAGATCGTGCACGACCTCGAGCACCACACTGATACGGCGCTGGGCCGCCAGCGTCACGCTATGATCGTCATTGTCGACTGCCTGGCGCAGCACCGGCAGCGCCTGCTCGGCAGCTTGGCGCAGCGTGACGTCGCTGCTCATCCGCGCGATCTCGGCCACCAGCCGGCCGGCCTCGGCCCAGTCAGGCGCTTGCGCCGAACGCAGCCGCTCCAGAGCGAGTTTCCAGGTTTCGAGCCGTTCCATCATGCGCGCAACGTTTAGCAATCAGGATCAGTATGCCAAGGCCGCCGTTTCCGACCCCTTAATTTCGCGTTAGCGTTTCGTGAAACTTCGAAACGAAAACGGGAGGAAACTGCCATGGCGCTGCTCGCAAACCACATCGCTGTCGTCACCGGCGCAGGTTCCGGAATCGGCCGGGCGATCGCCACCGGCTATGCGCGGGAGGGCGCGCAGGTCGTGCTGCTCGACGTCAACGCCGAGACGGCGGCGGAGGCCGCGCAGGAGATCCGGACAGCGGGCGGCAAGGCCGAGAGCTTTGCGCTCGACGTCGTCAGGCGCGAGGATTGCTTCGCGCTCGCCAGGCAGATCGCGGACAAAATCGGGCAGGTCTCGATCCTCGTCAACAATGCCGGCATCACCCGCCGCAACGCCTTCACCGCGGAGACCGAGACGGTGGCGAAGGACTGGAACGACATCATCTCGCTCAACCTCACCGGCGTCTTCAACGTGACGCAGGCGTTCCTCGCGCCCTTGCGCGCCAGCAAAGGCCGCATCGTCAATATCGGCTCGATCCAGTCCTTCGTGCATCTGCGCACGCCGAGCTCGGCGGCCTACACCACCTCGAAACACGGCGTGCTCGGCTTCACCAAGGCGCTCGCGGTCGAGCTCGGCAAGGAAGGCGTGCGCGTCAACGCGATCGGCCCCGGCTTCATCGAGACCAACATCAACGCCAACGTGCGCGCGACCAATCCGGCGCTGGTGCAGGCCTTCATCGATCACACCCCACTGGCGCGCACCGGCAAGCCCGAGGACATCGTCGGCCCCGCGGTGTTCCTCGCCTCCGATCTGTCGGCCTATGTCACCGGAACCATCGTGATGGTGGACGGCGGCTATCGCACGGTGTGAGGGACGCGAGGCTCGCACCAATCGCGGCGGCATCTGGGCATTCTCAAGATCAATTCGGTGCAGCCCCTCCAATTAACCTTTCATTAACCAAACCGGACCACCGTAGATTCACGGCTTGGGGGTCGTTGGTTCTCGATCCGCTTCCGACGATGGAAGCGGGCGTTGATCGGGAGGTGTTTTGATGACCACTGTTCATGTCGCCGCGTCCGGGCCGGACGCACAATTCCTTGCCCCGAACCAGATCGTTCCGCTTCTGATCGGTGCCACCGTCGACGAGGTCGAGCGTGAGCTCGTGATCCAGACGCTGGCGCGCTGTGACGGCAACCGCACGCGCGCCTCGCGCGTGCTCGGCCTTTCCGTACGCACGCTGCGCAACAAGATCAGGCTCTATGCCGCCTCCGGCATCGAGGTGCCCGCATGTCAGGATTAGCGCACGACATCAATCGGCCAGCGACGACGCGCTGCGCAGCCACGCGCGATCGATGAGGCGGCCGCTCGCGCCGCCGATTGATGTTGATCAAGCCCGGCACGAAGCGCGGGCGGAATTGCTGCTGTCGTCAAACGCCGCTAAGTAGCTTGCTCCAGGTGAAGGGAGCGGTGGCGTGGCAGACGACCAGGGACGACGGCCGGGGCCTCAGGGGCCTCGCGGGCGGCAAGGCGAGCCGGGACGGCCGGGGCCACAGGGGCATCCGGGCCGGCGCGGCCCCGACGGCGCACGCGGCAAGCCCGGGCCGCAGGGCAAGCCGGGCCCGGTCGGAAAGGCCGGGCCGCCCGGCAAGCCCGGTCCGCAAGGCAAACAGGGCGAAGCCGGTCCGCGTGGGCCAGCCGGCGCACCGGGACCTGCCGGGCCGCAGGGACCGGCGGGGCCGCAAGGCCCGCGCGGCGAGCCGGGTCCGCCCGGCCAATTGCCGTCGATCGAGCAGGTGCTGCCCTGGCTCGACCAGCTCTTCGATGCCTGGGACGAACGCCGCCGCCAACGCGAGCGCGAAGCCGCCGAGCGCGAAGCGCTCGAAGCCGCCGTCCAGGAGACCGACGAGGCAATCGTCGATGACGAGGGCGATGACGTCGACGATCACAGGAAGAAAAAGAAAAAGAAGAAGCAGGGCAAGGATAGCCGACGGGTCTAGTCGGGCCGATCCTCGCGCCGCGGCAGCATGCCCATGCGCTCGAATTGCCAGCGCATGGCGCGATACCAGAAATAGCCGACCGCCGCGCCGCACAGGGCGAGGATGATCACGTTCGCGCTCGAGAACGAGCCGCTCCACCACATCATCCACGCGGTCCACAGCAGCGTGAAGACGATGGCACCTGCTTTCAAAGGAAGAAGGGGGTGGCTCATGTCGTGCTCCGGGCGATCAAAACCCCGGCCGCCACCATCGCAAGCCGAGGCAGCAGATACCGTGAGCCAGATCACGGAGCACGCTGCCTGACCTCACGTACCGAAGCGCAGCCGCGAACGCTCTTTCGCCTTCTCCGCCTCAACCTCGCGGTCGCGCGCCGGCGCGTTCGTATGCAGCGAGGTCAGGAGTTTTCGCGCCGCCTCGGAGACCTCGGCCACCGCACGATCGAACGCCGCCTCGTTGGCCTGCGACGGCTTGTTGAAACCCGACAGCTTTCGCACGAATTGCAGCGCGCTGGCGTGGATCTCATCCTCCGTCGCCGGCGGCTCGAAGTTGAACAGCGTCTTGATGTTGCGGCACATGCACTTTCTCCCGGCGTTTTCCTTAAGACGAAGGTCCGAGCCGAAATCCTACATCCGCCTTCTCGCTTCTGCGACCGACTTGGTGGATGCGCCACAAGCTGATCTCGCAGCGCATCATAAGCGGGGGCGCCGGCATCGCATATTATTTGAGCATGCATTGCAGTGACGGCTCAGGCTTAATCCGTGCCAACGATAGGGAAAGACGCGCAGGACAATCGCGCGCCCATGGCACGATACGCGACGAGGAGGATCGCATGCACAGGCTCGCACTGTGCGTTTGGTTGGTTGCGACGACAGCGCTGGCAAACGTTGCGTTCGCGCGCGACAATGGCCAATACGACCACGTTCCGCCCGACATCCGCGCCTGGTTCAAGAGCGTGATCGCGCCGAACGGGGTTCCCTGCTGCGACATCTCCGATGGCCATCGCACCGAGTATGACGTGCGCAATGGCGCTTATTGGGTGCCGATCGAGGGACAATGGATCGAGGTGCCCGGACGCGCCATCATCCGCGACCAGGGCAATCCGATCGGCCAGGCCGTGGTGTGGTACGTCCACCACCGCGGCTCCATCATCATCAGCTGCTTCGTGCCGGCGGATGCGGTGTAACGCGCCTTGGTGATTTCCATTGGCTGGCGACGGCCCGATCGGGTAGCTTGAAGCCCAGCTGAAGCAGAGGCACGCCGTTGACCAATCTTAGCGCCGAAGACCTCGCCACCATCTATGCCAAGCCGAGCCCGCGCGTGATCGCGAAGGCACGGCCCGCGATCGATGCGCATGCGAAGAAATTCATCGAGATGTCGCCATTCTGCGTGCTCGCGACATCGGGAGCGGACGGCAGCGTCGACGCTTCGCCGCGCGGCGGCGGCATCGGCTTCGTCCGCGTCGCCGGCCCCAACCAGCTGCTGATGCCCGACCGCTCCGGCAACAACCGCATCGACAGTTTCCGCAACGTCGTCGAAGGCTCAGGCTTCGTGCATTTGCTGTTCTTCGTGCCGGGCATCGAGGAGACGCTGCGCGTCGGCGGCCGCGGCACGCTGTCGGCCGACCCGGATCTGCTCGCCTCGATGGTGGAATTCGGCAAGCCGCCGCGCGCGGTGCTGAACGTCGCGGTCAGCGAGGTCTATTTCCATTGCGGCAAGGCGCTGATGCGCTCGAAGCTGTGGGGGTCGGAGAAGGTGCAGCGCTCGGTGATGCCGAGCATCGTCACGGTCATTCACGAGCAGACCGGCCTCGGCGAACCGGCGAGCCAGGAGGCCGTGGAAGAGCTCTACAAGACGCAGCTGTAGCCAAGAGCGGTTCCGCAAAACGAAGCGTCGTGCGGCAACACGTGGATGGCCGGGGTCAAGCCCGGCCATGACGATGGAGGGAGCCAGGCCCGAGCTTAGTGCCCCTCGCCCTCGAGCCCGCCGACATGCTTCTGGGTGTAGAGCTCAAGGCCGATGCGGCCGATCAGATCGAGCTGGGTCTCGAGGAAGTCGATGTGGTGCTCCTCGTCGCTCATCAGCTTCTCGAACAGGTCGCGTGTGACATAGTCCTTGGCGCTGTGACAGTAGGTCGCCGCTTCCTGATAGAGCGCCCGCGCGCTCATCTCGGCGGCGAGATCGCACTCGATGATCTCCTTGACGTTCTGGCCGATGCGCAGGGGATCGAGCACCTGCATGTTCGGAAAGCCGTCGAAGAACAGGATCCGCTCGGTGAGCTTGTCGGCGTGCTCCATCTCCTCGATGGATTCCTTGCGCCAGACCTTGGCCATGTCCAGCAGGCCCCAATTGTCGAGGAAGCGGTAATGCAGCCAGTACTGATTGATCGCAGTCAGCTCGTGACGCAGCGCCTTGTTGAGATAGTCGATGACTTTTGCGTCGCCCTGCATGGTTCACTCCAGCTCTTGCAGTCCAAATCGGTCCCAAACCGAGTTTAGAACGCTTCTAAATCACTTTGCGAGCGAGAGCAACCGGCTACGGGAACCCAGCCGGGGAAAAGCTCAGCCGGAGTTGCGGAAGTTTTCAACAGGCCGCGAGGGCGAACTCGGCGGGTTCGGCGGTCTCGTCGTTGGCGGCCACGGTGTGGCTATGCGGGCAGCCGGCGCAGCAGGACTGCGCACAGGGGCCGAGCGCTTCGTCGATGATACTCTTGATCGTCCGGGCGCAGCGCCCGCATTCGGCGCTGCAGCCGAGACAGCCATAGACCTGCTTGGCATGCCGCACGGCGTCGTCGGACTCGGCGACGGCGGCGCGGATATCATCATCGCTCAGCACATTACAGGAACAAACGATCATGGAAGCGGCAGGCCCTTCGGTGATGCGCCATCATCGATATTTAACAGGCCGGCCGGATGCAAAAGGAAAAACAGGTATTTGAAGCTATTCCAAACTGGCCTGATCAAAGCCTAGAACGGCTCTAAATCAAGCTCTTGCGCTGGATCAAGATTGTAGCCCACTAGTCGCCGCCACCGCCGCCTCCTCCTCCGCCGTCGCCACCGCCTCCGCAGTCGCCGCCGCTACTGCTGCTATCGCTGCTGGAACAGCTTGCGCCGTCGCCAGAGCTCCCCGAACTGCCGCCGGAAAACCAGCTTCCCAGCGAGAAGCCGTCATTCGTCCCGGAATAGGTGCTCTCCCCGCTACTCCCTCCGTGGCTGCCGGCGGTAGCGCGGGAGCGCCGTGCGCGGTTCTGGAGATGTGCGATCCAGCCGTAGCCGACCGCGAAAACGATCCCGGCCGCAATCAAAGCATTAATCATCGCGTTGCCCATCATCGTCTCCCGGTGGGACCCATACCAATTGGTCGTCTCCGGCAAAGGTGCCGTTCATTGATCATTCAAGCGGAATATGGAACCTTGCGGCCCAAAGGTTCCCGCGTGTTCGTCTGAAAGGTCAAGCAATGAAGAAGTCGCTCCTGGCGGTCGCTGCCGTCGCCATTCTGGCCCTGACGGCCGGAACACCGGCCCATGCCCAGCGCGGTGTCGCGGCAGGCGTGGCCGCCGGGATCATCGGCGGCGCCATTGTCGGCGGCGCGCTGGCTTCTCCGTATTATTACGGGCCTAGCTATGGCTACTATGGGCCGGGCTACTACCCGCCGCGCTACTACGCCCCGGGTCCAGGCTATGTTGCCGACGACTATTACGGCGGCTGCGTCTGGCAGAAGCAGCGCTTCTGGGATGGCTATGCCTGGCGCGTCCGTCGCGTCCGAGTCTGCGGCTGAGGCGCGCCAAGCCGGTTCACTACGGATGCGCCGTTCATCTCAGGGCCTGAAAAAGACCGCTTTTTCTCGTCACAGCTCCGTGTGCGTTTACCGTGGATTGACCATTTGCGCGCTTCCTAGCTGCAAGGCCAATTCCATCAGAGTGTGCGTGAACCTTTGAAACCCGGGCGCCTCTAACAGGAGGAACCCATCTCCCAGGAGAGCCAAGAGCATGAACAAGACTTTAGTTGCCGCGCTCACGGTCGCGACGGTCGCCGGTTCGCTGGTGACCGCCGCTCCGTCCGCGAAGGCCCATGACGGCGTCGGCGCCGGTATCGCAGCCGGCCTGATCGGTGGCGCCATCGTCGGCGGCGCCATCGCCTCCAGCCGTCCCGCCTATGGCGGCCCCGTTTACATCGCCGAGCCCCCGCCGCCCGCGCCCTGCTACTGGCGCCGCGAGCGCTATTGGGACGGCTACGGCTGGGTCAGCCGTCCGGTTCGCGTTTGCTACTGATCTGATTGCCTGGCGCATGCGCGCCGCGATCGGAAAGCCCGGCCGAGAGCATTGGCCGGGCTTTTTGTTTGCGCACGCTAAAGCGCGATGCGGTTAGGATGAAGCGTCATCGCGCTTTAGGTTATTGTTTGAGCATGATCTTTTCGGAAAACCGCTTCACACTTTTCCGGATCATGCTCTATCGCGCCGCCTGGATCGAACGCAGCACCTCTTCGCTCGGCCAGCAATCGACCTTGAGGCCCGCCGACTTCTGATAGGCGCCAAGCGCCGCACGGGTCTGCATGCCGGCCTTGCCGTCGATCTTGTCCTTGTAGAGCCCGATCCGCGTCAGCTCGCGCTGCATGGTCTCGACGTCCTTGGTGCGCAATTGCTTCGAGGCGGACCAGGGCGTTGCGAACGGCAGCGGGCTCGTCATGCGGTCGCTGAGATGGCCGACGAACAGCACGTAGAGATCGGAGAAATTGTATTCCTTGATGACGAAGTAATTCTTCGTGGTCAGGAATGACGGGCCGTAGATGCCTTCGGGCTGGAGCAGCGAGGCCGGCTGCGCCTGCTCGGCGGCGCTGAGCTTTTGGCCGCGTACCGGGACAAAACCCTCGCGCAGCCATTGGCCGATCGGCTTCGTCACCTCCGGCACGCCCGTCGTGCAATCGACCTTCGCCGGCGCCTGCACCTCGTAAGCCCAGCGCACGCCGCTCTGCCAGCCCTTGTTGACGAGCTGCTGCGCAGCCGAGGCCAGCGCATCCGGCACCGAGTGCCAGATGTCGATGCGGCCGTCGCCGTCGAAATCGACGCCATGCTTGTAATATTCGGACGGCAGGAACTGGGTGAGGCCGGTCGCGCCGGCCCAGGACGAGCGCATGTCCTTGCGCGTGACGACGCCTTCATCGAGGATCTTGAGCGCGGCAATGAACTCGTTGCGATACTGATCCTTTCGGCGTCCGACATAGGCCTGCGTCGCCAGTACGCGCACCAGATCGTAGGGCAACGTGTGCCGGCCATAGTCTGTCTCGCGGCCCCAGATGGCGAGCATGACGGTCGCCGGCACCCCGGACTTCTTCTCGATCTCGTTCAGCGAGGTACGATGCTTTTGGAGCAGCCGCTGCCCCTCGCCTGCAAGCCGCGCGATCGAGGCTTCCTTGACGTAGTCGGCCGGCACCTGCACGAACTCGGCCTGCGACGGCGCACCCGTTGCCGGCCGCCCGGGCAAGAGCAGATCGGGCAGCTTGTAATCGGGCTCCAGCCCGCGCGTTTGCGCATCGAACGTTGCGCGCGAAACGCCGGCCTGTTGGGCCTCCGGCCACAACGAGGCGATGAACTGGGTGAAAGCGGCGTCGGCAGCACGGACGGGCGACCAGCTGCAGGCGATGACGATCCCCGCAGCGATGAGCGCCCGTCGCATCATGCCGCCATCACCGCGTCAGCTTCTTGTACTTCACGCGGTGCGGGATGATGCTGTCCTGGCCGAGCCGGCGCATCTTGTCCTTCTCGTAGTCCTGGAAATTGCCTTCGAACCATTCGACGTGGCTATCGCCCTCGAAGGCGAGGATGTGCGTCGCGATGCGGTCGAGGAACCAGCGATCGTGGCTGATGATGACCGCGCAGCCGGCAAAATCCTCCAGCGCCTCTTCGAGCGCGCGCAGCGTATCGACGTCGAGGTCGTTGGTCGGCTCGTCGAGCAGCAGGACGTTGGCGCCGGACTTCAGCATTTTCGCCAGATGCACGCGGTTGCGTTCACCGCCCGAGAGCGCGCCGACCTTCTTCTGCTGGTCCGCGCCCTTGAAGTTGAACGACGAGCAATAGCCGCGCGAGTTGACTTCCTTCTTGCCGAGCAGGATCAGTTCGTTGCCGCCAGAGATCTCCTCCCACACGGTCTTCTTGCCGTCGAGCGCGTCGCGCGACTGGTCGACGTAACCGAGATGCACGGTCTCGCCGACCGTGATCGTGCCGGAGTCCGGCTTCTCCTGAGCGGTGATCATCCTGAACAACGTGGTCTTGCCGGCGCCGTTGGGACCGATCACGCCGACGATGCCGCCGGGCGGCAGCTTGAAGGTGAGATCATCGATCAGGAGACGATCGCCAAAGCCTTTGCTGAGCCCCTCGAAATCGACCACGTTGGCGCCGAGCCGCTCGGCCACCGGGATGATGATCTGCGCGGTCTGGGTCTGCTTCTCGCTCGCCTTCTTGAGCAGCTCCTCATAGCGCTGATAGCGCGCCTTCGACTTGGCCTGGCGTGCCTTGGGCGAGGACGCCACCCATTCCTGCTCGCGCGCGAGCGTCTTCTGGTGCGCCGCATCCTCGCGGCCCTCCTGCTCCAGACGCTTCTGCTTCTGCACCAGCCAGGACGAGTAATTGCCCTCGTACGGGATGCCGCGGCCGCGATCGAGCTCGAGGATCCAGCCCGTGACGTTGTCGAGGAAGTAGCGGTCGTGGGTGACGATCAGGATCGCACCGGGATAGTTGCGCAAATGGCCTTCCAGCCACGACACGGATTCCGCGTCGAGATGGTTGGTCGGCTCGTCCAGCAGCAAGAGCTCGGGCTGGTCGAGCAGCAGGCGGCACAGCGCGACGCGGCGGCGCTCACCGCCCGAGAGTTTCGTCACGTCGGCATCGTCGGGCGGACAGCGCAGCGCGTCCATGGCCTGGTCGACCTTGCTGTCGAGATCCCACAGGCCCTGGGCCTCGATCTCGTCCTGCAGCTTGGTCATCTCGTCGGCGGTCTCGTCGGAATAATTGACCGCGAGCTCGTTGTAACGGTCCAGGATCGCCTTCTGCTTGGCGACGCCCTGCATGACGTTTTCGCGCACGGTCAGCTTGGAATCGAGCTGCGGCTCCTGCTCGAGATAGCCGACGCGGGCGCCCTCGGCGACCCAGGCCTCGCCGGTGTATTCCTTGTCGAGACCGGCCATGATCTTGAGCAGGGTCGACTTACCCGAGCCGTTGACGCCGAGCACGCCGATCTTGGCGTCCGGGTAGAAGCTCAGATGGATGTTATCGAGCACCTTCCGGGTCGGGTAGCTCTTGGTCAGGCCCTGCATGAAATAGATGAACTGGCGCGCCATCGGTCCCGTGAAACCTTCGATTTGAGGAAATTTGCTTCGCCAGCGATGTAGCGATCCCGCCCCCAAAGGGCAACGTTTTCCGTCCGTTCACCCACGGATGAATACGGGCAGGAAACCATCCGGCCACCGATCCGGACAATTGAAACCATCTTTTAATAAATCAGGCCAAAGCTCGGTTTCGCGCGGAAACAGCGCCACCCGCTCAGAACGAACGGGGAGCACAGCGAGGCCGCATCATGGCTCTGATCGAGACCCATTCTCTTCCTGTTCCGGCAGGAGCCGGGCGCGACTCCGGGTTCGCCTCGGAGATCAAGGCATTCTGGAAGCGCTTCTTCGTCACCGCCTTCAATCCCTACCGGCCCGAACTGCATTACATGCGCGGCCCCGGCCCCGCCTGGCGCGCCAAGCACGGCATGGATGCACCGTTCCGCCTGAAGCCCCGCGACGTCTGAGCGACGATCCCTATCGGACTTTTGAAGACGCAGGCTGCTTGCGCGCCGGCGCGATTGCGCGCAAACCATGGCCAGGTTCCGATGACGGCGCCCGCCTGGCGCCTTCACCTCTCGCCATGGATGAACGCTGATGAGCCGGCTGCGCTGCGCAATCCTCGACGACTATTTCAATCTCGCCCTCGACGTCGCCGACTGGCCGAAATTGTCGGATCGCGTCGACGTCACCGTGTTCAGCCATCCCTTCGCCTCCGAGCAGGCCGCAGCCAGTGCGCTCACCGACTTCGAAATCATCTGCGCGATGCGCGAGCGCACGGCGTTTCCCAAGAGCCTGTTCGATCGCCTGCCGAAGCTTAAGCTGCTGCTGACCTCGGGCATGCGCAACGCTGCGATCGACATCGAGGCCGCGAAAGCGCGCGGCATCGCCATCGGCGGCACGCAATATTCCCGCGATCCGACGGCGCCGCTCACGATGGGCCTGATCCTGGAATTGACCCGCGGCATCGGCCGAGAGAACGCGCGCATGCATGCGGGCGAGTCCTGGCAGACATTTGCCGGAGTCGAGATCGAAGGGCTGACGCTCGGCGTCGTCGGGCTCGGCAAGCTCGGCAGCAAGATGGCGGGCATTGCGAAGGCGTTCGGCATGAACGTGATCGCCTGGAGCCCGAACCTCACCGCGGAGAAATGTGCGGCGGCCGGCGTCGGCTACGCCTCCAAGGAGGAGCTGTTCGCCAAGGCCGACATCGTCACCATCCACGTGGTGCTGAGCGAGCGCTCGCGTGGCCTCGTCAGCCGCGCGGATCTTGCGCGGATGAAACCGACGGCCTTCCTGGTCAACACCGCGCGCGGGCCGATCGTGGATGAGCAGGCGCTGCTGGAAGTCTTGCAGCAGCGCAAGATCGCAGGTGCAGGCTTGGACGTGTTCTCGGTCGAGCCGCTGCCGGTCGACCATCCCTTCCGCAAGCTCGACAATCTCGTGCTGACGCCGCATCTGGGCTACGCCACCACGGATGGTCTGCGCATCCATTACGGCCAGATGGTCGAGGCGATCGACGCCTTCACCAAAGGCGGCGAGCTGCCGCGGAAGCTGGCCTGAAACGAAAAGGGCGTGCCGACGGCACGCCCTTCGCAATCTCATTGAGTTGAGGCCCTCAGCGCACGGTGACCGGCGCGGGCAGCGGCGGCACAACGGTGGGCTGCGTCCCCGGGACCGGGCCCGCCTGGGCGGACATCGGAGCCGGCCCGGCAGCGCTCTGCGTCGGCGCGGCGGAGGCCGTCGCCGTTCCCGGCGGCGGACCACCCGGCATCACGACAACGCGGGTGCCGACCTTGACGCGCTCGAACAGGTCGGAGACGTCCTCGTTCAGCATGCCGATGCAGCCGGAGGAGACGAACTTGCCGATCGTCGAGGGCTGGTTGGTGCCGTGGATGCGGTAGACGGTCGAACCTAGATACATCGCGCGGGCGCCGAGCGGATTACCCGGGCCGCCGGCCATGAAGCGCGGCAGATAGGGCTGACGCTCGATCATCTCGGTCGGCGGATGCCAATCCGGCCACTCGGCCTTGCGGGTGATCTTCTGCACGCCCGTCCAGGTGAAGCCGTCGCGGCCAACTCGGACGCCGTAGCGGATCGCACGGCCGCCTCCGAGCACGTAATAGAGGTAGGTGTTGGGCGTATCGACCACGAGCGTGCCGGCCGGCTCCTTGGTCTGGAACGCGACCTCCTGACGGCGCAGGTTCGGCGGCAGCTGCACCGGCGCGGCATCGGGCTGCTCCTCGGGCGGCAGCGCGGCCAGGGTCACCGGGCGGCCATCCGTGCCCACGGGCGGCTGTCCGGCCTGGACCGTCCCGGTCGCGGAGGGACCGCCCACAGACTCGGGCGGACGCAGGCCGTCGTTGGCGGGCGATTGCTGAGGCGGACGGTCGGCGTAGATCACCGCCGGCGGACCGGCGGGGCGGCCGTAGCGGGGATCGTCGGGCGACATCACGGGGCCCTGCGGCGCGGCCGAATAGACCGGCGGGGCGCCAGCCGGGCGCCCATAGCGCGGATCATCCGGCGACATCACCGGACCTTGGGGCGGGGCGGCCGAATAGACCGGAGGCGCGCCCATCGGACGACCGTAGCGCGGATCGTCGGCCGGACCGGGCGGGGGCAGCGAGGCATGCGGCATCGCGTCGTCGTCTTCATCCAGCGCGTCGAAACTCGGCATGCGGTCACCGGGCCGATATTCGGCCGGCGCGCCATAGCTTGGCACCTGCTGGATCGGATAGCTCTGAGCCTGAGCGAGCGAGGTTCCCGCCGCAGCGACTGTTGCGGCAGCGCATATCGTCAGAAAGTGTTTGATCATCATCGCTCTTGTATAGTCCCCAAGCCCGACCGGACCGTTAACGGCCAGATGACGGAAGATAGCGGCACATTCAAGACATATCAGGCTTATTTGCGCCGGACTTGCCGATTTGTGATCCGCAAGACTACCGTTGCCCCGTTGCATCACGGGGCTGAAATCGTATCGCGCCTTCGATTGGCGCGATGGTCGACCGCGATTTTAACGGAACGATGCGGAGACGTTGCGATATGGTCGAATCAGCCTGATTCGCCACCTTTTTGAGCTCCGATCCCGCGTGGCGAACGCGGCAAGCAGTACCGTCACCGCGTTCAGATGGCTCTTGAGCCCCGGCCACTCCGCCGCCGGGGCGGAAATTCGCAATCGCTCAATGCTTCCCGGCTTTCGCTTCCTGTTTGCCGCGATCCTGCTGTCAACCTCCATCCTGGTGTTCGGCCTAGGGGCCGCCGCTCTGCTCCGGGCGACCCATCAGCAATATGTCAACAACCCCGGCTGGCGGAACGGGCCGCAGGAGCAAATGTTTGCGCAGGCGCCCGAGCCGGCCCAGCCGGTGCTCGCGGTGCTGCGGACCGAGCCGGAGCCACCTGCCGAGACCACGCCATCGCTGCGCGACCAGGTGCCGACCATCGCTCTGCCCCTGAGCGAGCCCGAACAGGTTGCTGCACTGACGACCGAGACCGACGTCCAGCCCGAGGCCGCCGCGCCCCTGGCTGAAGTGCCGGCCATCGAAGCAGCCAAGCCCGAACCGACCGTGACGGCCGCAGCGCCGGCTTCCATCGATACGCTGACCCCCGCCGACACCACGGCCGGGATTCCCGAGGCCCAGCCTGCCGCAATCGCCAGCGAGCCGGAACCAGCTGACCCGGCCCTCGCCGCCGCGGCGCTCGATGTCGCCTCCGCAAGGCTCGCTGCGCTGAACGCCGCCACAGTGGCGACGGACGCGCCGGCGAAGGTCAAGGCCGAGAGCAGCAAGGCCGAGAGCACCAAGTCGGACAGCAAGGCGACCAAGCGCAAGGCGAAAGCCAAGAAGCGAGCCCGCGTGGTGCGGCGCCCGCCGCCTCAGCAGTTGCAGCAGCAGCTCGATCCGTTCGGTCAGCAGCAGCCGGCCTTCGCGACAACGACGACCGCACGCACGCGGTGATCTTACTTCTTCACCTCTCCCCGCTTGCGGGGAGAGGTCGGAATACGCGCGTCGCGCGGATTCCGGGTGAGGGGGTACAGGTCCCTCGATAATCTCATCCTGCGGAGAGAGGCCCCTCACCCCAACCCTCTCCCCGCAAGAACGGGGCGAGGGAGCGCACCGTCATCGTGGCTGCAACCTCAAGCCGGGCCGGTCGCGATGGCCGGGCCGCCGGCCTGGCCCCATTCCGACCACGAGCCGTCATAAAGCGCGGTGTCGGTGATGCCGAGGCGGTAGAGCGCGAGCGTCAGCACGCCGGCCGAGACGCCGGAGCCGCAGCTCGTCACGATCGGCGCATCCAGCTTGACGCCGGCATTGGTGAAGGCGGCGCGGAGCTTGTCGAGCGGCTTCATCTCGCCGGTCGCGGCGTCGAACAGCAGATTGTAGGGCACGTTGCGGGCGCCGGGGATGTGACCGGAGCGGATGCCCGGGCGCGGCTCGGGCGCGCGGCCTTCGAAGCGATCGGCGGCGCGCGCGTCGATCACCTGCTCGTTGCGGCTTTCGACATTGGCGATCAATTGCTGCATGCTGCGCACGCGGTTTGCGTCATAGCTCGCCGTGAAGGTCGTCGGCTTCGGCTTGACCTCGCCGCTCTCGGTCGCGCGTCCCTCAGTGCGCCACTTCTTCAGGCCGCCATCGAGAACGCGTACGTTGCTGTGGCCATAGGACAGGAACATCCACCACGCACGCGGCGCTGCGACCCAGCCGCCGGCATCATAGAGCACGACGGTGTCCGCGTTGGAGATGCCGAGATTGCCGACGTCGCGGCCGAACTGCTCCGCGCTCGGAAACATGTGCGGCAGCGGGTTGGAATGATCCGACACCGCATCGACGTCGAAGAACACGGCGCCCGGCAGATGCGCGGCGAGATAGTCGTCCTTCGGCAGCGGCAGCACGCCCGGCAGCTTGAAGCTGGCGTCGAGGATCTTGACGTTGGCATCGCCGATGTGAGCGGCGAGCCATTCGGTGGAGACGAGGGGGTCGGTGGCGGTGGTCATTGAAGCATTCTCCGTTGGTCATTCCGGGGCGTGCGAAGCACGAGCCCGGAATCCATCGTGCCTCAGACTCTGTGGATCAATGGATTCCGGGCTCACGCTTCGCGTGCCCCGGAATGACGGGTGGAGAGGGCAAGGCCATCACCCCTTCTTCTTCGGCTCCCACTTCTCCGTGGGCCCGCCGGCATCGCGCCAGGCGGCGTAGCCGCCGGCGATATGGGCGACGGGCTTGAGGCCCATGTCCTGCGCGGTCTTGGCCGCGAGCGCAGAGCGTAAGCCCCCCGCGCAGTGGAACACGAACTTCTTGTCTTCCTGGAAGATCGGTTTTGCGTACGGGCTCTGCGGGTCGATCCAAAATTCGAGCATGCCGCGGGTGCAGGCGAAGGCGCCGGGGATGCGGCCGTCGCGCTCGATCTCGCGGGGATCGCGGATGTCGACGATGACGACGTCGCCGTTCTTGGAGATCTCGATGGCGTCCTTGGCGGTGAGCGTCTCGATCTCGGCATTGGCCTCGTCGATCAGCGCCTTGATGCCGCGGGTGATGGTCTGGGGCACGTGCTTCTCCCTCTTGTTGTCGTTCCGGGCGCGCGTAGCGCGAGCCCGGAATCTATTCCTCTACATGCACTGCGGCCCGATGGATTCCGGGTTCGCCCTTCGGGCGCCCCGGAATGACGACGGTAGGCATCAATGCGTCAATTCCTTCATCGCAGCTTCCAGCCCCTCGATCGTGATCGGATACATACGATTGGCGAAGATGCGCTTGATGATGGTGGTGGATTCCGAATAGTCCCAGTGCTTCTGCTGCACCGGGTTCAGCCACACCGTATGCGGATAGGTGCGGATGATGCGGTCGAGCCAGACCGAGCCGGGCTCCTCGTTGACGTGTTCGACCGAGCCGCCGGGCACCATGATCTCGTAAGGCGACATCGAGGCATCGCCGACGAACACGACCTTGTAGTCGTGCGGGTATTTGTGCAGCACGTCCCAGGTCGGCGTGCGGTCGGTGAAGCGGCGCTTGTTCTGCTTCCACACGCCCTCATAGAGGCAATTGTGGAAGTAGAAATACTCCATGTGCTTGAACTCGCTCTTCGCCGCCGAGAACAGCTCCTCGACCTGCTCGATATGCGCATCCATCGAGCCGCCAATGTCGAAGAACACCAGGAGCTTCACCGCGTTGCGCCGCTCGGGTCGCATGTGCACGTCGAGATAGCCGTGATTGGCGGTCTCGCGGATGGTGGTGTCGAGATCGAGCTCGTCGGGCGCGCCGGTGCGCGCGAATTTGCGCAGGCGGCGCAGCGCCACCTTGATGTTGCGGATGCCGAGCTCGACATTGCCGTCGAGATCCCGAAACTCGCGCTTGTCCCACACCTTCACGGCGCGGTTGTTGCGGTTCTTCTCCTGGCCGATGCGCACGCCCTCGGGATTGTAGCCGTGCGCGCCGAACGGGGAGGTGCCGGCGGTGCCAATCCATTTGGAGCCGCCCTGGTGGCGACCCTTCTGCTCCTCGAGGCGCTTCTTCAGCGTCTCCATGAGCTTGTCCCAGCCCATGGCCTCGATCTGCTTCTTTTCTTCTTCGGTCAGGTATTTCTCGGCGAGCTTCTTCAGCCACTCCTCGGGGATCTCCGCCTTCTCCATGGCGTCGAGCAGGCTTTCCAGCCCCTTGAACACCGTGCCGAAGACGCGGTCGAACTTGTCGAGATTGCGCTCGTCCTTCACCAGCGAGGCGCGCGACAGGTAATAGAAATTCTCGACCGTATAGTCCGCAAGGTCAGCGTCAAGCGCCTCCATCAGCGTGAGGTATTCGCGCAGCGTCACGGGGACCTGCGCATCGCGCAGAGAGGTGAAGAATTGCAGGAACATGGGTGACAGATTGCCCGTCGGGTGGCGAACGTCAAGGGGCGGAGGCCGCTGCGGGACGCTGGACCGGCAGGCTTTTTGCTCTAGAATTGGCGACAATGAGGGGTTGTTTGGGGGACGTTTGCAATGGGAATTCTCGCAGCGCTGATCATCGGCGCCATCGCCGGCTGGCTTGCGGGCAAGATTGTCCACGGGGCGGGATTCGGGCTGGTCGGCAATATCGTCGTCGGCATCATCGGCGCGCTGGTGGCGAGCTGGGTGCTGCCGCAGCTGCACATCCAGCTGGCAACCGGCACGATCGGCGCCATCGTCGACGCCACGATCGGCGCAGTGATTGTGCTCGTCATCCTTTCGCTGATAAAACGGGTCTGAAAGCCTGACCGAACCAGGAACGGCCGCCGCGAGCGGCCGTTCGCATGTCGTGAGCGAGGCCATTGATACTGGCAATGCCTTGCGACGACGACCAACAAGGACGCGCGATGAAATTTACCGGCACCAAGGACTATGTTGCGACCGACGATCTCAAGGTCGCCGTCAACGCTTCGATCGTGCTGGAGCGCCCGCTCCTGGTGAAGGGCGAGCCCGGCACCGGCAAGACGGTGCTGGCCGAGGAAGTAGCGAAGGCGCTGAACGCGCCGCTTCTGACCTGGCACATCAAGTCCACCACCAAGGCGCAGCAGGGCCTCTACGAATACGACGCGGTGTCGCGCCTGCGCGACAGCCAGCTCGGCGATGCGCGCGTATCCGACATCCGGAACTACATCAAGCGCGGCAAGCTGTGGGACGCCTTCACCAGCGAGCAGCGCCCGGTGCTCCTGATCGACGAGATCGACAAGGCCGACATCGAATTCCCCAACGATCTGCTGCTCGAGCTCGACCGCATGGAATTCCATGTCTACGAGACCGGCGAGACGATCAAGGCGAAGCAGCGCCCGATCATGATGATCACCTCCAACAACGAGAAGGAGCTGCCCGACGCGTTCCTGCGCCGCTGCTTCTTCCACTACATCAAGTTCCCCGACGCCGACACGATGGGCCGCATCATCGACGTCCACTTCCCCGGCATCAAGAAGCGCCTGGTCGAAGAGGCGCTGCGCATCTTCTTCGAGGTGCGCGAGGTGCCCGGCCTGAAGAAGAAGCCGTCGACCTCGGAGCTCCTGGACTGGCTCAAGCTGCTGCTCAACGAAGACATGAGCGTCGAGCAGCTGCGGGAGCGCGACCCGCGCAAACTGATCCCGCCGCTGCACGGCGCGCTGCTGAAGAACGAGCAGGACGTGCACCTGTTCGAGCGGCTGGCGTTCTTGAGCCGACGGGAAGTGTAAGGCACGCCGTAACGCATCGTACGGTGCCGTAGGGTGGGCAAAGGCGCAAAGCGCCGTGCCCACCATTCCTCCGTGATGGATGCAGATCGTGGGCACGCTTCGCTTTGCCCACCCTACGATATCGAGTGTGTCGCGAGCAGCCTCCCCGATCTCGTCATTGCGAGCGCAGTGACTTGTCCGCCGAAGCCTTGGCGAAGGCGGAAGCAATCCAGAATGCCTCCGCGGCGGCAGTCTGGATTGCTTCGTCGCAAGGGCTCCTCGCAATGACGGAGCAAGACGCATTGGCGTCGCTCTCTGACTCACATTTTGACCTGCAGACACAGCTTCGCAGCCTCGCGGCTCATCTCGCCCGAGCTTTGCTTCATTCCATCGCCCCAAAAGAAAGAGGGCGCAGGGAAGACCGGGTGCCGACGGGCACCCGCGGTCCGCTGCGCGAAAAGCACACGCAGAGAAACCGCACAGCAGCATACAGGTGTCGCCGATCACTCGGCCTTCCCTGCGCGATGGTCGGACGGCTTATGCCGTGCTCTCCCGGGAGCCGAATTCCTTCTGGCCTCCCTCGCCCCGCGAATTGACGATGCCGTCTGCCCGGTTGGGCTCGCGCGCATCTCCGCAAAGGGCTTGACCGTAGCAACGACGGCCAGGACCACACGGTTTTGCCGTACGCAGCTCATCCGGCTTCGCCCAAGAGGCTTCGCCGGACTTCAGCGCCGCTCGTCCGCACGCGGCCTCGGGCTCACAGGGACTACCCGCCCTGCCCGCGCCTCTCGCGCACGACGCTGCCGCGTCCACCGCAACCCGGCCCGCGTTTCGAACGACTCGCGAACCGCCCCTCTTTCGTGAGCCGGGCTGGTTCGATCTATGCCGCAATTCCGAATTTCGGTAAAGCGGAATATTTTATGGAGAGGGGTTGACGGGGTGACGGGGTGTTTTGCCCGACGGGCTACGGGCCGTGAAGCGTCGCCGCCCACTCCAGCGCCGGCAGCACCGTGCCTACGAGCAGACCATATGAGAAGGCCTTTTGAACTGGTGTGGGCCGAGGAAACCATCCTATTCCGCCCATGAAGTACATTATCGCCCAGAGGCCGGCAAGGAGGGTCCAATCGCGCCAGCCCACGCGGAGCAGCAGACCGAGCGGAATAGCGGTGCAGAGAAAGACGATGCCGCAGATGGCAATCTGGCCAACGGATTGCCGCTCAGCGCCGGATTGGGGCATTTGGCGTTTTGCCTATCGGTGAAGCGCGTAGGGCGGATTGGCCGAAGGCGTAACCGCCACGGCTCGTTTTCACATCGAAAGAAACGGTGGGTTACGCCTACGGCCGCGCTTCGCGCCGCCGCTGGCTAACCCACCCTACGAAGATATCACGCCACCGCTGCGTCCGGAATCCTTGCGGCTTCCAGCGGCTGCTTACCGCGGATGAGGTCGGAGGCGCGGTCGGCGATCATCATCGTCGACGCATTCAAATTCGCCGAGATCATGCGCGGCATGACGGAGGCGTCGATGACGCGGAGGCCTTCGAGGCCGTGGACGCGGAGGTGGTCGTCGACGACGGCCCAGGTGGAATCCGCCGGGCCCATGCGGCAGGTGCAGCCGGGGTGGAAGGTGGTGGTGCCGCGTTGGGTGGCGGCGGCTAGGAATTCGTCGTCGGTGTTGACGTTGGGGCCGGGGAAATCCTCGTAGGCGTAATAGGGCGAGAGCGGCGCACTCTTCAAGAGGCGCCGCGCCAGCTTCATGCCGCCGACGATGACGCGGCGGTCGAGCTCGGCGTCGAGATAATTGGTCTGGATGATCGGCGGCGCGAACGGATCGCTGGAGCGGATCCGGACATAGCCGCGGCTCTCGGGACGCTGCTGCCAGGACGCCACGGTCATGCCGGGCTCGTCCTCGAGCTGGCCCTGCACGCCTTCTTTGTAAGAAGCCGGCGTGAAGGTGAGCTGCAGGTCGGAGCTCTCGGCGCTCTCGCCGGAATGCCAGAAGCAATAGACCATGGTCGGCGACAGCGACAGCAGGCCCTTGCGCTGGGTCGCCCATTTCAACGCCTCGATCCACAGCGAGAAGCCGCGGCGGAGCTCGTTGATGGTCTTGATGTCCTTGACGCGCGCCACCGTGCGCGGGGCGTAATGGTCCTGCAGGCCTTCGCCGACCGGTAGCGCGTGACGCACGGCAATGCCGTGCTGCTGCAATAGGTCCGGCGAACCGATACCGGAGAGCTGCAGCAGCTGCGGCGAATTATAGCTGCCGCCGGACAGGATCACCTCCTTGTTGGCGCGCACCTCGACCGGCTGGCCGCCGCGACCGCCCTTCATGTAGCGCACGCCGACCGCGCGCTTGCCCTCGAAGATGATCTCGGTCGCGTGCGCATGCGTATGCACATGCACGTTGGGCCGCTTCATCGCCGGCTTGAGGAACGCGGTCGCGCCGGAGACGCGCAGGCCGTTGTTGATGGTGCGCTGGCAGTAGGAGACGCCTTCCTGGGTCTTGCCGTTGTAATCGGGGTTGCGGGGAATGCCGAGCGAGACCGCGCCTTCCATGAAGGCCTCGCAGAGCGGATCGCGCCAGTTCATGGTGGTGACGATGAGGCTGCCGTCGCGGCCGCGATAGGTGTCCTCGCCCTCGCCGATCCGCTTCTCCAGCCGCCGGAAGTAGGGCAGCACGTCGGCATAGCCCCAGCCGCGATTGCCCATCTGCGCCCAGGTGTCGAAATCCATGCGCTGGCCGCGATTGTAGATGTGGCCGTTGATCGAGGACGAGCCGCCGAGCGTCTTGCCGCGCGGCGCGTAGATGCTGCGCCCGCCGGTCCACGGACCGGGCTCCTGCTGGTAGGCCCAGTTGATGCTCTTCATGTGGAAGGTCTTGATGAAGCCCGCCGGCAGATGGATGTAGGGATGCCAGTCGGACGGGCCCGCCTCGAGCACGCAAACGGAGGTGTTGGGGTCCTCGCTGAGCCGGCTGGTGAGCACGCAACCGGCGGAGCCCGCGCCTACGATCACATAATCAAATCTATCCATGGTCCCTCGGCCGCCCCTAGCGCGGCTTGTCGTTGAGTTGGAATTCGAGATGCGCCTGCACCGTCGGCCATTCAGCGGCGGTGATGCTGTAGACGACAGTATCGCGCAAGGTGCCGTTCGGCGCGATCTGGTGGCTGCGCAGGATACCGTCCTGCTTAGCGCCCAGGCGCTCGATGGCGCGGCGGCTCTGGTGGTTGAAGAAGTGCGTGCGGAACTCGATCGCGATGCAGTTCAGCGTCTCGAAGGCATGGCGCAGCAGCAGCAGCTTGCACTGCGTGTTGAGCGGGCCGCGCTGCGCGCTCTTGCCATACCAGGTCGAGCCGATCTCGACGCGGCGGTTGGTGGCATCGATGTTCATGTAGGTGGTCATGCCGACGATCTTGCCGCCGGCATCGAACACGGTGAAGGGCAGCATCGAGCCCGCGGCCTGCAGGCCTAAGCGGCGGTCGATCTCCTTGCCCATGTCCTCCGGCAGCGGGATTGCGGTGTACCACAGCTTCGACAGCTCGCCATCCTTGACCGCCTCGACCAGCCCTTCGCGATGGTCATGCGACAGCGGCTCGAGACGGGCATGCTGTCCGCGCAGGGTGATGGGATCGGGCCAGGGCATTCTATCGTTCCTTATGATTGTCATTCCGGGGCGGCTTGAAGAGCCGAACCCGGAATCTCGAGATCCCGGGTTCTATGCTCCGCATAGCCCCGGGATGACAATCGCGTTTTACGCGATTGTCACTTGTTCAGAAAATTCAACGGCAATCCGGCGCGCGGCCAGTCCATGGCGATCAGCTCGCCCTTGCCCGACAGCGTGATATAGGCGGTCTTCAGCTCGGGGCCGCCGAAGGCGATGTTGGTGGTGACGCGGTCGCCGGTCGGAACCTGTTCCACCGGGGTGCCGTCGGGCGCGATCACCGAGATGCAGCCGGAGACGAGCGTGGCGACACAGACATTGCCGTTCGCTTCCACCGCGAGCGAGTCGAACATCTGGTAGCCGCCAAGGCCGCAGATCGGCTGGCCGCGCTCGCCGCGATAGATCGGATCGCGCGGCTTGAGCGTGCCCGGCGCCGAGAGCTCATAGGCCCAAAGCCGCCCGGTCGGCGTCTCCGCGATGTAGACCGTATTCTCGTCCGGCGACAGGCCGATGCCGTTCGCCGGCAATACGCCATGCACGATTTCGACGATCTCGCTCATGCCGGGCTTGAGGTAATACATGCCGCCGACATCCATCTCGCGCGCGCGCCGCTTGCCGAGGTCGGAGAACCAGAGGCCGCCGTGCTTGTCGAAGACGAGGTCGTTCGGCCCGCGCAGATCGTGCGCGCCACATTTGGTCACGACGGTCTCGACCTTGCCGGACTGCAGATCGACGCGCTGGATCGCGCCGCCGAGATAATCGTCCGGCTGCGGACCCGGCATGATCATCTTGCCGGCCGGAATCCAGGAGAAGCCGCCATTGTTGCAGATGTAGATCTTGCCGTCGGGCCCGAGCGCGGCGCCATTCGGGCCGCCGGGAATCTTCGCCACGATCTCCTTGCGGCCGTCGGGATAGACGCGCGTCAGCCGCTGGCCGCGGATCTCCACCAGCACCACCGAACCGTCCGGCATCACGACCGGCCCTTCGGGAAATTCGAGGTCGGTGGCGAGAACGCGGACGTTGGACATTGGAGACCCTCCCGGCTGCTTGTTATGGCTTGCACGGGATGTCCGGCACGGGCCCCCGCAGGCAAGATTTGCCTGCGGTTATGGCAAAGTCGCCGGAGCTTGCCAAGCAAGCGGGACGGTATGCCAGCGTTGCGTGTTATTCTCTGACCGGTATCCAGATTTCGAAGCCGCCGTTGCCGGTCGCGGGATCGAATTTTTCGTCATAACGCTCGAAGTTCGGCGCGTCCGCGGCTTTCAGGCCAGACGCCGGCAGCCATTGATTCCAGATCGTGTTGACGGTGCGCCGGATCGAGGCGACGTGATCCTTGTGCGTGAACACCGCATAGCGCTGCTCCGGAATGCGGATGCGACCGAAGCGGCGCGGCAGGTCGGAGAAATCGGCGACCTCGACGCCGGCAATGTAGTCGAAATTGCCGGCATCATCGCCGTTGCAACAGACGCCATAGGCGATGTTGCCGACGCGCGCGGGAATGTCGGCGACCTCCCGATTGAAGCGCTGCCATAGACCGGGGATCATGGCACCGTTGTCGCAGGAGATGCGCTCGGCGGGGCCGGCGACGAGGAAGGCCTTTGCCGTCTCGAAGCGCGGTGGGGCGAGAGTATCGAGCATGGTGGAATCCATGAGGATCGGCTCCTGTAGCCTGAGCTGGTTGACGCACGCTGCCGCCCTCACCGCTTCGGGCGTAGCGCCGAATTGGTCGCGGAACGCGCGGGTGAAAGCTTCGTGCGAGCCGTAGTCCGCCTCCAGCGCCAGTGACAGGATGTCGGGTGCGCCCTTTGCCAGACTGCGCGCGGCCTCCGTCAGCCGCCGCGCGCGTACGTAGCGCATCACCGGCAGACCGACGGCTGCGGCAAACGCACGCACAATGTGGAACCGCGACACGCCCGAGATCGCAGCGATCTCGTCGAGCGTCATCGGCTCGGCCAGATGGCTCTCGATATACCAGAGCGCGCGCTGGGCTGGATTCATGGTGGTTCAGGCCCTCGTTCGAAGCGCGGTGATGATGCGCCGATCGGCATCGCTCTGCTTGATCGGCATTGCTGTCGTTTGCATGATGATAGCCGGCCAATGGAAGCTGGCAACGCCCCGGTGTTCGTGGCTACACTCGCCGAAACCGCTCACGAGAAAGAGGAACCGGGTCATGGAAATCACCGATGTGCGGGCGCACCATATCCGTATCCCCTATGATGCCGGTGTCGCGAGCTTCCGCCAGGGCGCTTCCGCCATCACCGCACTCGACATGGTCCTCGTCGAGGTCACGACCGATGCCGGGCTGACCGGCTGGGGCGATGCTTTCGCCTATGTCTGCCCGCGCACGGCGCGCAGCGCGGTCGAGGAGATGATCGCACCGCAGGCCCGCGGGCTGGAGGTGCCCGATGCCGCCGGCATCCCCGCCGTGATGGAGCAGATCCAGCGCAATTTGCATCTGTTCGGCCGCTACGGCATCACCATGTTCGCGATCTCCGGGCTCGATATCGCATTGTGGGACCTCGCCGCAAAGATCAAGGGCGTGCCGCTGCACCGCCTGCTGGGCGAGATCAGGCGCACGGCGATCCCGGCTTACGCGAGCCTGCTCCGGATCGGCTCGCCCGACAACATCGCCGCCGAATGCAGGAAGGCGCTCGCGCTCGGCTATGGCGCGATCAAGCTGCACGAGACCACGACGCCTGCGGTGCTTGCCGCGCGCGAAGCGATCGGTCCCAACATTCCACTGATGGTCGACATGAACTGCCCGCTGACCGGGGAGCAGGCGATCGCTTTCGCGGCGACATGCCGCGACGCGCAGCCGATGTTCCTGGAAGAGCCGGTCTGGCCGCCGGAAGACTTCGCCACGCTTGCCGAGGTGCGCAGCAAGAGCGGGCTCGGAATTGCCGCCGGCGAGAATGCCTGCACCGAATATCAATTCCGCCAGATGATGGAAGCGGGCGCGGTCAGCCACGCCCAGCCGTCAGTCATCAAGGTCGGCGGCATCACGGAATTCCTGAAGGTCGCAGGCTTGGCCGATCGGCTCGGCATCAGGATCGTGCCGCACTCGCCTTACTTTGGCCCGGGCCTGCTGGCGACGCTGCATCTGCTCGCGACGCGCGACGACGGGCTGGTCGAGATGTTCTATTTAAAGCGCGAAGCCTGCCTCTGGGGCGGCCGCGCCGATGTCGATGCAAGCGGCCATGTCGCGGTGCCTGCGGGTCCCGGGCTCGGCTACGAGCCCGATCGTGGCGTGATGGAGCGATATCGCGTCGCGTGATCGACGCGCCTATTTCGCAGCATCCTTCGCCGGCGGCGCGTCCTGCTTCTTCTTCAGATCCTCAGTGGTCTTTGCGTGCGCGGCCTGGAGATCGAGAAGCGTCTTCTGCAGGCCGGCGATGGTCGTCTTCAACGCGTCGATCTGACGACCCGCCGCATCCAGCTTTTGCTGGTGGTCGAGGCTGAGCTTGGTGATCGTCTTCTGCAGGAAGTCGACATTGCTCTGGAGGCAGCTGGTACGGCGCTCCATGGTTTTCTCGACCGTGCAGATCTCGATGCCGGGCACGTCCTGCGCGAGCACCGGCAGAGGCGCCAGCGTGGCGAGCAGCAACATTGCGAAACAAATTCCGGCGTTTCGAAGCAGCATGAAAGTTCCTCGGCCAGTCGATCACATCAATGTGCGCTGTTTGCGCGCTGCAGCGTGAGGCTACCACACTCGCACCGCATTCTCGCGTTGAGCTTGGGCCCGTTCCCCTGGGACGGGGAGCAGTGGACCGCTTGCGGGAGAAGTGGGCGCTCTCCGCGGCTTTGTTTAGGGGAGATTGTTGGAATGGCAACGCGCGATAGACGTTTGGCGGAATTCGACGGCGCCGGAGAACCACCGCCGGGCCTGCCACTCGAAGTGCTGTGCGAGGATCACAGCGGGACATATCAACTGCCGTTCGCCTGCCGCTATGTCGAGGGACGCTGGCAAAACCACGAGGCCGGGATTGCGGTGGAAGCAACCGTGATCGGCTGGCGCCTGCCGCGCCTGAAGCAGCGCGGGGCCGCCTGAAGGCGGTGTCTGTTTCAAAATGCGACGGGGCCGCGCTGCGCTTTAACCTTCGGAACGCGGCCCGAACGAATCACGTCCGAATCAGCCGAAGCGCCTTGTACGCACCTGTTCACGGCTAGATCTCGCTGCGGTTCGGCAGGCGCGCACAATATCTGCGCAGCCGGCCGGATCGCAGGCGCCTGTCGCCGGGTCCAAAGGTTAATTGTTGCAAGGGCATAGCGCCGCGGTCCGCAGCGGAGGGCCGCCGCCCTCGAAACAGGCACAGCCGTGCAACGCCTGCCTAATACTCGACCTCGAGCTCCTCGATCTCGGCCGGCTCCTCCTTCGCCGCCGCGACCCATTCCTGCATCTCGGGCATGGCCATGATGGTGTCGGCATAGGCCTTGAGCGGCGGTGCGAGCTTGACGTCATAGGTCACGAAGCGCGTTACGACGGGAGCGTACATCGCATCCGCCATGGTGCGCTTCTCGCCAAACAGGAAGGGACCGCCCGATTTCTCCAGGCAGTCGCGCCAGATGAACCAGACCCGGTCGATATCGGCCTGCGCCCGCGACCAGATCTTGAAGCCGGGAAAGTGCCCCTTCAGGTTGACCGGCAGCGAGGCGCGCAGCGTGGTGAAGCCGGAATGGATTTCGCCCGAGATCGAGCGGCAATGGGCGCGCTGGATGCGGTCGGCCGGCAACAGGTCGGCGTCCGGCATGACCTCGTTGAGATATTCGGCAATCGCCAGCGTGTCCCAGACCACGGCGCTCTCGTGCCGCAGGCACGGCACCAGGATCGAGGACGACAGCAGCAGGATCTCCGCACGCGCCGACGGATCGTCCGGCGCGGTGACGATCTCCTCGAAATCGAGCCCGGAGAATTTCGTCAGCAGCCAGCCACGCAGCGACCAGGACGAGTAGTTCTTGCTGCTGATGGTCAGTGTCGCCTTCGCCATAGAGCCCTTCCCTCACGCCTGGGCAACGCACCGCCGCGCGTGCGTGCCCGTGATCTGTGCCTACCCGACCGGGGCGCAGCAAGCGACGTGCCAATTTTCCGGGCGGTCCGGCTCCCGTCTGGCTTCGATATTGCATCACGACAGGAGGCAAGTGGGCGCTTCAGTATGATGTCGATGTATTATCAGGCTTTTCAGAACCACATGGACCTGACGGCGCCATGGCGCGCGGGGGCTTCGTCCGCACTCAAATTCCTCAATCTGGTGCCTCAGGGCTCATCGGACCAAGTGGTCGGCCGGCTTTCGGCCGCGCTGGAGCTGATCTCGCGCTCCACCCTCACCTATGACCGTCCCGCCTACGGCATCGACAGCGTCATGGTGGGCAACCGCGACGTCGCGGTCAGCGAGGAGATCGCCTACGCGACGCCGTTCGGCTCGCTGCTGCACTTCAGGAAACACGGCGTGGCCGAGCAGCCGCGCATGCTGCTGGTTGCGCCGATGTCCGGACACTTTGCCACGCTCCTGCGCGGCACCGTGAAGACGCTGCTGCAGGACCACGACGTCTACATCACCGACTGGCACAATCCGCGCGACATCCCGCGCAGCGAGGGCCGCTTCGGGCTCGACGACTACACCGAGCACCTGATCGATTTCCTCGGGCAACTGGGGCCGCGCCCGCACATGGTGGCGATCTGCCAGCCGTCCGTCTCCGCGCTGGCGGCCGCCGCGATCATGTGCGAGGACAACCATCCCTCGCGTCCGGCGACGCTGACGCTGATGGCCGGCCCGATCGACACGCGGATCCAGCCGACCAGGGTCAACGAATTCGCCAAGAGCAAGCCGATCGAATGGTTCGAGCGCAATCTGATCAACTACGTGCCGGTGCAGTGCCGCGGCGCTCTGCGCAAGGTGTATCCCGGCTTCGTGCAGCTCACCGCCTTCGTCTCGATGAATCTCGAGCGCCACATCAAGCAGCATCTCGACCTCGCCAACCACATTGCCAAGGGCGAGAAGGAGAAGGCCGCGACCATCAAGACCTTCTACGACGAATATTTCGCCGTGATGGATCTGCCGGCCGAATTCTACATCGAGACCGTGCGCGACGTGTTCCAGGAGCATCTCCTGCCGCAAGGCAAGCTGATGCATCGCGGCCGTCCGGTGAACACCAGGGCGGTCAGCCGCATGGGGCTGATGACGGTCGAGGGCGAGAAGGACGACATCTGCTCGATCGGCCAGACGCTCGCCGCCCAGGACCTCTGCACCGGCGTACGCGCCTATCGCCGCGTGCACCACATGCAGGCCGGCGTCGGCCATTACGGCGTGTTCTCCGGCAAGCGCTGGAACAACGAGATCTATCCGCTGCTGCGGGATTTCGTGCACGTGAATTCGTGAGGCGCACGCCGCGGCGCACGAGAGCTACTCTTCAAGCTCGTATCGCGCTGGGCCACGCGATGATTTGCCCTGACATCACAAGGCGGTTGCGCCCGCTCTCCTTGGCGGCGTAGAGCGCCTTATCCGCGGCCGCTATCAACGACGTGAAATCAGCATTATCGCCGAACGACATATGTGTGGCGCCACCAATACTGAGGGTGACCTGCTTGGATGGCGGGTTGAGCGCGTGCAGGATGCCGAGGTCTTGAATCGCTTGCCGGATTCGCTCGCCGACCTGCTCGCACCCTCCCGTGTCCGTATTTGGTAGCAGCAAGGCGAATTCCTCACCACCATACCGAGCGGCCAAGTCTGCTGGCCGCCGGGCCTGTTCTGCCAGGACCCCGGCGACCGAGCGGAGACATGCATCGCCCGCCTGATGCCCGTACTGATCATTGAAACTCTTGAAATGATCGACATCCATCAGCAACAGTGACAGAGGCCTTCCTTCGCGCCTGGCTCGGTCCCATTCCGCCTCTAGCCGCTCGTCGAAGTGTCTGCGGTTTGCCAAGTCCGTCAGGCCATCCGAACTGGCGAGAGCCGCCAGCTTATCCTCCAGGTCCTTACGTTCGGTCATGTCGCGCGAGATCGCCACCACGCCGTTGATGTCTCCACTCTGCGCACTCCTGGCGACGCGCAGCGCGGTTTCGATCCAGACCTCGCCTTTCTCGCGATGCCGAGTGCGATAAGTGATTCTCGCCTCCTCGGCTTCGCCGTTCATCAACGCGGAGATCGTCTCCTCAACCCGCGCCAGATCCGCCGGATTTATGCCGGCGAGGGCCGACGTATCCACCAATTCGTTCGGAGCCCAGCCGAGGACTCGCGCGCTGGACGGCGACGTATAGAGAATCCGTCCATCGACCGCTATACGCATGACCATGTCTCCCGACTGCTCCGCGAGGAGACGAAAATCCGCCTCCTTGGCGATCAGAGCAGCGGCCATCTTCTGCCGCATGTGCAACTGGCGCACCAGCCAAACCCCCGCAACAGCGAGCCCTCCTATCAGTCCCAGCACCGCAGCCACGCGCGTCAGCGCCGCTTTGCGCCAGGGGGCCAAGACGTCGTCTTCCGATTCCGTCGCAACCACGACAACAGGGTAGCGACTGCTGAGTTGATAAAAGCTCAGACGCCGAACGCCGTCGAGAGGCGACGTGAAGTAGTAGACGTCCGCACTTGGCCGCTCGCGGAAATTCCTAAAAAGCGGTGCATTCGACAGATCGCGACCCGTATATCCGTTGTCCGGGCTACGCGCGAGGACAACGCCCTTCGCGGTCGCCAGTGCAATTGAGCCGTTCTGGCCAACGTCGAATCCGCGATAGAATTGCAAAAAATAGTCGACATCGATCGTGGTAAGAGCCACTCCGGCAAAACTGCCGTCAGGATGGTCGAAGCGCCTTGACGCTGTGATGATCCATTGCCCCCCCGATCTGCTCCTCACTGGACCCCCAATGAAGGTTCCTCGCTCAGCCACGGCGCGATGATGCTGGAAATACTCGCGGTCGCTGTTGTTGAGGCCGGCGAAATCCACGGGCTCGCTGGTTGCGAGCCAGCGGCCGGTCTCGTCATAGACGAACACAGCTCGAATGCGGTTCGCGGCTTTGCGCCGGGAAAGAAAGGTCTGAATCTTCGCGATCGCCGCCGGGCTGGTCCCCTCGAGTTCGAGTTGGCCGACCAACACATTGAGAACGGTGTCCGCGAGTTCGAACGTATCGTCCGCGTGTTGCGTCACCGACCGGGCCAGATTGGCCACGTCTGTTTCGGAGCCCTTCAGCAGCGTCTGTCGCTGGGACCACTCCCGCCAGCCGCTGAGCGCGACAATCGCCAAGCAAGCGACCGCCACGAATGCGGAGGCCCAGAGCGTCAGACGCCCCTTCCGAAGATCGCTGCGGTGATCGATCAAGAGATGCTCCCTGCACCCTCAACCCCGTAAACGCCTTGGGCTAAAGGATGGTTGCTCGTTCCGCTTGTGATTTTTTGGGAGAACACCGGAAGGAGATTGACGGCATCGATGAGCGGCTTGACCGTCGATCGATAGCGCATGGACTGGTCCGGCGAGAAAGACAACACAGCAATCAACTCGGCGCGACGGCTTCGATTACTGTGCCGGCCACTCGGCCAAAGCCAGGTTCAGTAAAACTCGTCGGATGCAGGCTTCGAGCTCCGGCAAGAAGTGCAAAATCGTCTGTCCGCGGTTGAGGCCGAATGACCATGCTCTCTGCCGGCAGACGCTCGGTCGGCGAGACCGACGCGGGCTTCGCGCCGCCTGCAACAATGTGGGGCAACGGTGCGGCCATCAACCAGATGTTCTTAAGCATCGCCCTATTCACCGAGCACGCGACGACACCTTTCCGCTTCAGACGGGCGACGGTAAAGAGCTTGCGGATCAGCAGGTCTCGTTCAAGCGACTGCGGCAATTTGAACTGCACCCCGATGAGCCGGCCCCTTTGTTGCGCAATCACCGCATCGACCCATCCGACCTGCATGATGTGCACGCGCAGCGGTTCTCCGGCGCGAGGAAAGTCAATACCGGAGCCAAGCAGAACGCCGGCGCCAGAGAGGGAGATGTTGCTCACGCGTCCAGAAAGCTGCTCGCCGGTCGCGGTCTGGATCAAGATAGTTTCGTCGATGTCGAAACGCTCCTCGGTACGTCCCATCCGCGCCTGCAGCGAGGTCATGCAGACGAAGAAAAGCACGACGATGTTCACGACCGACCAGAAGGCGACCATCGGTAGAGCGGCCGGATGATCGATGATGCGCCATTCCGGGATCGTGTTCAGAACCACACCGACAACCGTCAACGCCATCAAGACCGCCGACGGCCAGAATATCTCCGCAGCGTAACTTGCGCGCCGCGCGGCAGCGCCCTTCGGCGTCACCCTGAACGCATGTCCCGCCGGCTTGACGAGAGTCCCCAGCACCGTCGGCAATATCTTGAAGCTCTGGATCGTCGCCGACACCTGAGCGGCGAGCGGAAAATGCACGTGCGGCGCGAACCAGGAGATGCCGCCGTTGAGCGCCAGGATCGCGGGGAACAAGTAGTAGAACACCGATTCGGGGGTGACATCGACGACAGGCGCCAAGCCGGTCCACATGAACACGATCGGAACCACCACGACCATGAGCGCCCGCAAGCCCAATGAGAGCCAATGCGTCGGAAAGAAGAGGAGCCGATGCATCAAGCCCAGTCCGGGGCCGAGCGGACCGGCGGCGAGGTACAGCGTCTGAATCGCGCCACGCGCCCAGCGTTGCCGCTGCACGAAAAAGGCATCAAGGCTTTCCGGCGCCAGTCCAATCGCCAGCGGTTCGCAGAGATAGCGGGTGACGTATCCCTTGCGCAGCAGGACGAGCGTCAGCAGGATGTCTTCCGTAATGGACTGGGTCGGCAAGGCATCGCCTACCGCGCGGAGTGCTGCGCGACGCGTGACGGAGTTGGAACCACAACAAAAGGCACCATCCCAGCCGTCGCGCGCGGGCATGATGGAATCGAAGAAGAACCGTTGCTCGTCCGGCAATCCCCTGTGCAGGCCGAGATTCGCCTGCATCGGGTCCTCATTGTAGAAGGCGTGCGGGATCTGAACGATTCCGACCTTTGGATCAGCGAAGAAGCCCATCGTGCGCATCAGGAAATTCCGCTGCGGCACGAAATCCGCATCAAAGATCGCGAAGAACTCGCCGCTCGTCTTGGTCAGGGCATGATTGATATTGCCGGCCTTGGCATTCAAATTGTCGGCGCGCGTGAGATAGCCGGCGCCCTTTTGCGTGCAGAGTGCCCTGAGCCAAGGCCTGCGACCATCATCCAAGACCCACACCTGGACGTCCGGATAGTCCAGGCACAGCGCGCCGGTGATCGTCTTTTCCAGCACCTCGAATGGCTCGTCGTAGGTCGGAATAAAGACGTCGACCGAGGGCAGCTCATCATCCGGCAGGCTGCGAAGCCGACGCTCGTGCTGATCTGCTTCGCTTCGGCGATCGGTCCTGCGAAGGAACGTCAGATAGAGAATGAACTGATCTGTGAAAGTCAGAAGCTCGACGAACAGACAGAACCAGATCCAGCCGACCTGATACCAGGTCCCGCTTGCCGGCAGCACTGTGGTGAAAATACGCCATTCGAGATAGTGGGCCACCACAAGCCAAACCACAACAAAGACCGCAAGACGCGCCCAAGGGCGCGCGACCGGAAAGGTCGGCGCCAACAGATACATCGCAGCAAAGATGCCCAGCATCGGCGCGAACAGCTGAGAGAGAGGCAGAGTCATGGCTTGCATGGAACATCTCGCTCACAGGAGCGATTGGTCGAGTTCCAGGCGAGCGGTCAGCCATTTCAACTTCGAGCTGACCAATCGTAGCAGGCCGTCGGCTCTGCGCTCGAAGCGCACCTCAGCCAATCGTCCGATATCGCAGGAGCCGTTGCGGTCGGCCGACGTCTCATTGGGCGGAAGCGATATCTCAATGGTAATGTTGCCCGGATCAGGCCGCGGCACCCGAGCCGCAAGCAGCCGATCATCGCCGTACGCGGCCGATCCGCGGACCTGCCGGATCTGGCCGCTCTTCCATTCGCGACTCCCAATCAGACGGACGGTAGCCGCATCTCCAGCCTTGATCTTCTCGAAATCGCGCTCGGGTAGTTCAACGACGATAAACCGGCGTTTGCAATCTGCGAAATCGAAGACCGACTGCCCTTCCGTGACCATCGAGCCCGGGCTGGCCGCGACCGACCAGACCACATGGGCTGCGGGCAAGGACAGATCGTAGTGATCGAGACGATCAAGTCGAGTGCGTTCCTCTGCAATTTCCGCGGCCAACTGCGCGGCACGTGAGCTGTTCTGCAACAGGTCTGTCTCGAGCTCCTGGCGGCGGAGGACAAGCCGCTCGCGCTGCTGCTGAGAATAGGGCACGTCGTTGGCATCGCCACGAAGATAAATGCCCTTGTCGGCCGCCTCCAATTCCGTCTTGAGGCGCCGCAGGCGTTCATCGGCCATCTGGCACCGCGTTGCGGTTGCCTCCTGCGAGGCCTGGGCCTCACCGGAGCGGATCTGCGAACTGATGCCGAGCTTCACGAGCCTCTCCATCCGGCCCGCGACATCGTTCCGCTGCCGCGCCTCAGCGAGACAGCCGCCTTTTTCAACTTCCGTTTCACCTATCTCGTGGCGCAGGCGCGCTACCATCCCCGAACGATAGTCCTCGCTTCGCTCGCGGAGCTTGCGATCGAGCTCGGCGATTTCCTCGAGTTGCCGGCGTGCGAGCTCGGCGCGTTTGGTGGACATGGCCAGCTGCTGATCAAGGTCCATGAGGTGCCGGCGATCCGGCGAACGCGCCTCGACCAGCGGCACCATCCGGGTGTGCTCGAAATATTCGCCCTTGCGTGGAAGATCTGACGAGAGCTGACCCGCCATCGGCGCAGTCACCCGCATGAGCTCGGCATTGACATAGGCGGAGGGCGCGATTCGGTAGGTCACATACGGCAACAGGGCCCATCCGCTGAGAGCGATGATCCCGAGCGCCAGGGACCGCCGAGCGATCCGGCTGCGAATGAAACGTTCGACATGCAGGCGAACCACGACTGGATCTCCAAATGGGCTTTGGTCGCTCCGCCTGCCCTTGCGAAGGCAAGCCTATCACCGCATGGCCCAGGTGTTGGCCTGAAGCCTGCGCCTTGAGACAATGAGCAATCCGACAACAGCTGCTTGCCGAAATCAGGATTCGCCGCCGCAGCAGACTCCCCCTCGCAACCACGAGAAGCATATCTAGCTTTCACCACAGCAGGTTAAGACGTGTCAAAACCGGAGAACTACGGCTCGGGAATCGAGAACAAGATGCCGACCTATTCTGGCTTGAAGTCGGCGCGGCGCTTGTACTGATCGAATGGCGGCGCGGCTAACGCCCATTCCTAAGCAGCTCTTTCGCTTCCGCGAATTCGGGAAGACCATGCTCCGCCTCGAATTGAGCGACCACGGGCGCAAGCACTTCGGATAGCGTACGCGCTCGGCCATTTGTCTTGTACAGGCGTGCAAGTTCAAGAGCGCTGCGCAGCTCAAAGGTCTTGGTCTGCTGATGTTGTGCGATGTCCAGCGCCCGCTTGAGGGCGTCTTGGGCACTGGATTCGTCCGAAGGATTATGGCGCGATAAGAGTTTACCGCGGACACGATGCAGCTCGGCATCAAGCCAATGCTGGCCGGATTGTCCCGTCCCGGCGATCAATTCGTCCAGGATTTCCAGCCCGGTCTCGACGTCGCCTAAATCTGCAATCGCCAGGGCGACATGCATCCCCCAGAACGGTTCGCAGAGGTAGCAATCGTTCTCGTGCAGGAAGGTCCAGCCGTGACGCATGTCCGCCAGCCCGGTCATTCGGTCTCCCGCACGCCACTTGGCGAGGCCGTTCAGGTAGGTGCCGGCGGCCACGTACAGCGGCATCGTGTGGTCGCGCGCGAGACCGAGCGCCAGGATCGTCTCTGTCTGCTGCAACATGCCGCCGCATACTCCGTCGAACACCGCGCGATGAACCAACGCATTGGCCTGGGACAGCGCCCGTTTTTCTCCCGGAGTACCCACCGCTTCCGCGGCGAGCTTGCGCGCACGAGCGATGTCGCCGAGCGGCCAGAGCACCAAAGCGAGAAATCGCATGATCACGAACGGGAGATCCAGCGCCGACGCCCTGAAGGTCGCGGGATCCGGTTCGGCCCGATAGATCGCCAGCGCCCGCTCAAGATGCGTACGCGCGTTCAAATACTCGCCGGCGAACCAGCAGGTCACGCCCCCAGTCCAATGGGCCACGACGGCGGCCACCGGCGAGTCCGGCCGTCGCTCAGCGGCGCTCCTGATGGCATCCGCCAGCTCCCGCATCGGAGCAAGTTCGCCATGGGTCAGGCAGGCATTGAAGAGGCCGGAATGGACCGGCGCAAGTTCAACGGGATCATCGATACCGGTTCCGAATTGTCGCGCGCGCGTCCATGCGGCGACCGTTTCCGGAGCACTGTGGCCGAGGCTGCCCCGCAAGGCACGGCCATATGCGATTTGAAGATGCAGCCTGCTCATCATCCGGTGGGGCTCGCCAGGCAATTGATCGGCGATCGCGATGGCCTTGCCGAAATGCGCGATCGCCTCGGAATAGGCCGAGCGTTTCAACGCCTGCTGGCCCGCCTTGCGCCACCATTCGAGGGCGATCTCGCTCAGCCCCGCCTCGGTGAAGTGGTGCGCGAGAACTTCCGGCTCGGTCTCGGCGACGATTGGAAACTTGTCGCGCAGGACATCGCCAATCCTTGTGTGAAGCACCTGCCGTTTGCTCTTGAGCAGGCTCTCGTAGGCCGCTTCTTGAACAAGGGCATGCTTGAAACTGTAGTTTGCTTCGGGCGGCGTCCCACGACGCAGCAGCAGTTCGGCCTCTTCAAGTTGTCCCAGCGCAGCGCTCAGCGTCAGATCGTCGCGTGCCGCCACGGTTTTCAGCAGCGCGTACGAGAAGTCGCGGCCAATGGCGGCGCCTATCTGAGCCACCTCCTTGACCGGGGCGAGCCGATCGAGCCGCGCCATCAGCGAATCCTGCAGCGTCGCAGGGATAGCAAGCGGCGGCAGCGGACTATTCAAGCGGTAGCGCCCGGCATCCTCAACGAGCAGCCCGGACTCCAGCACCATCTTGGTCAATTCCTCGACGAATAGCGGAATGCCATCCGTCTTGTCCATGATCTGCTCCATCATCTCGCGTGGCAGCTGGCGACCGACGACAATCTGCTCGACGAGCGCGCGCGTGTCCTGCCGATCGAGCCGGTCGAGCCGCAACAGACTGACGTTGGCAAGGCCCGACCAGGAGGGCTCGAACTCCGGCCGCGACGTCAAGAGCACGAGTATCTGCAGTCCTCTGATCCGATCGACCGCGAGATCGAACAGTTCAAGTGTCGTGGCATCGGCCCAATGCATATCCTCGCAGATGATCAGCAGCGGCTGATCTCGCGCCAGTCCCTCAAGCTGATCGAGAAGGGCGGCAAATGTCTGCCGCCGCTGCTGCGCCGGGCTCAAGCCGAGGGGTGGGCAATGGTCGCCGGTGGGAATCGAAAGCAGAGCCGCAATGAGCGGTGTTGCCCGGGCGACCTGCTGGGTTGCTATTGCCAGCATTGCCTCGAGCTTGCCGAGCTTTTGATCCGGCGTGTCGTGAGAGCGAATTCCGGCGGCGCGTTCGAGCTGCGCAACAAACGGATGAAGCGCACTGTTGGTGTGGTAAGGCGAACACTGATATCGCACGCGACGGTGCGTCCCCAACGAGGGGCTTTCGGACAGCGTTGCCACAATACGCGACTTGCCAATGCCCGCTTCGCCGGAAATCAATACGATCTGGCCCCGGCCCTGCCATGCCTCCCGCTGGCGCGAGAGGATGAACTCGATCTCGTTCTTGCGGCCGACAAAGCCGATCGAGCGCGCGGCACGGACTGCCTCGAAGCGACTCTCGGATGCGGTCGCTCCTTCCACCGCCCAGACTGCGATGGGGTCTGCCATTCCCTTGACCTCCCGGCGGCCGAGATTGCGGAGGGAGAAGAGATCGCCAAGCAGCCGGCGCGTCGATGAAGCAACAACGACGACCCCGGGCTCCGCCAGGCTCTGGAGCCGGGCGGCGAGGTTTGGTGTATCGCCGATGGTTGCGTGCTCCTCCGACGCATCTCCGCTGATGAGGTCGCCGACCACCACAAGTCCGGTCGCAATTGCGATCCGCAGTTCAGCTCGTTCGTCAGTTCCTGTCTTGAGCTGGCGTATCGCGGAGATCATGTCGAGGCCGGCGCGCACCGCGCGCTCGGCATCATCTTCGTGGGCGCGCGGATAGCCGAAATAGACGAGTATTCCGTCACCGACGAATCTGGCTATCCTGCCGTCATAAGCGGCGACCACGCTCGCGCAGGCAGCGCGATAGGCCCGGATCACCTCCCACATATCCTCGGGATCGAGACGCGCGGAGAGCGCAGTCGAGCCGACCAGATCGCAAAACATGACGGTCAGGTGACGCCGCTCGGCGTCCTGAGGAGGAGCGGACGATGCGATCAACGCGGCCGGATCGAGGTCAGCGATAGCACGCAGCATTTTGCGGCGATGGCCGAGCAGGACTCCGAGCTTATCGAAGTCCTCGTCCATCAGTTCGGGAAGGACGCCTATGTCGATTCCATTTTGGGCAAAGCGCTCCGCGTATTGCGCAAGCCCCAGCTTCTCGAGCCACTCCGCAATCTGCATTGGCTCCACCGATCGTGTGGTTAGCGGTTAGCAGAAGTTTTGGACCAAGGCGCGCGGGGACAATATACCAACACCACCATGATGGCACGTCTTGTTTGTTGCGCGACAACTTAGGTTTCTCATTGCCGATATCACTTTCAAGTGGTGACGCTGCTCGATGCGAACGGCTTTGCTACCAAACATCGTTGGCACGCAGCATTGGATGGCGGAGGTTGCGATGAGTCGTGGCGGTCATTTCGAACCGAAACCGAACCAACACTGCGGCTTGTGCCGAGCGGATGTTTTCCGCGACCGGAGCTTCTTCATTGCTCGCTGACTGGCGCTTCGTAGTTGCGAGCCATCGTGCCCGCCGCAACCTGCAGCGAAGAACCAATTACCCAGCAGCCGGCAACAAAGCCGATCAGGCCGTTTGGCAGATTCTGATCAAGGACAAGGATGCTGACGGACAGAGTTGCAGCGATTGCCGCGCCGAACGTGCCGGCCGCACTCATGATCTCTATCGGCTCGGAACCGTTCCACTCTTCCGAGATGCTCGATGTCGACCTCTGCGCGGGGGCATTGCCCGACAAATCAATCCCCATGTAATAGCCAAGAGCTCCGTAGAGTATCGTTATCAGGACGATCCAGCCGCTTTCAAACAGTCCGGCCTTTTGACGTAACACGGTCGCACCAACATAGAGGCCGCCAGAGGCCCCAACCGCGGCCAGTCCGATTCTTTCAAGAAGATGGGCCGATTTGATCAAACTGGAACGGGGGATCCGAAGATTGCCGACCCGCCTTGTTGCGGAGAAGGCGTTGGAAATTGCGCTGCTTATCTTCATAGGAGCTCCTTCTGAGTAAGTAGCAGCCTACCGGCCGACCCCGAACAGAAGCTGCGTGAGTTGCGCGATGCCCTTTCATTCCAATTTCTGAAGAATCTTTGCTGAGTGATGGGACTGGCTTTGCTCGTGAGCGAGACGGAACCAATCCAAAGCTGCGAGCATGTGGCTGCGCAGGCATTGCATCTCACCCGTGTTTCAAATGATCCGGGTGCGGCAATTTTCGTTGCGAGAGTGGTAATTCAGAAAGAGAGCGAGCGCGTATGAAGCGGTTCACACACGGTCCTCCCTGTCGCTCTATTCGGTCACAATTTCCGAAGGACGCATCTCATTTCGCGATAACGGACGGCGAACATGCTGGATCTGCAACGCGCGGTTGGTCAGCACGCTGCCCGCGTCTGGCCGAAATCAAAGATACGCGCTTGGTTTCGTGAAGCTCGCAGCCTCAGGCCGACCATTCCTCGCCCCACATCTGCACGACGTGACCGGGCGACACTTCGCGATAGCGCCGCACGGGGGGCTGATAATCCGGCGCGCGGACCGGGCTTCTGATCTCGTCGTTGGAGGTTGGACGCGGCGTGCCGCGGCGTGACGGATCGGGCACCGGCACGGCGGCCATCAGCTTTTTGGTGTAGGGATGCTGCGGATTGCCGAACACCGACGCGCGCGGGCCGATCTCGACGATCTCGCCGAGATACATCACGGCGACGCGGTGGCTCATGCGCTCGACCACGGCGATGTCGTGGGAAATGAAGAGATAGGCAAGGCCCATGCTGGCCTGGAGGTCGAGCATCAGGTTGACGACCTGCGCCTTGACCGAGACGTCGAGCGCGGAGACTGCTTCGTCCGCGACGATCAGTTTCGGGCCGAGTGCGAGCGCGCGCGCGATGCAGATGCGCTGGCGCTGGCCACCGGAGAATTCGTGCGGGAAACGCGCCGCCATGTCGGCGGAAAGACCAACACGGACGAGCAGGTCGGCGACCTTGTCGCGCGCCTGCGACGCCGTCGCGAGCCCGTTGGCGAGCAGTGGCGCAGCGATCGCCGTTCCCACCGACATGCGCGGATTGAGGCTCGCGAACGGATCCTGAAACACGATTTGCATGTGCTTGCGGACATCGCGCAAAGCCCGGCCGTTCATGGCCAGCACATCCTGGCCATCGATCAGGACCGTACCGCTGTCCGGCTGCGTCAGCTTCAGGATGGAGCGTCCGGTGGTCGACTTGCCGCAGCCGGATTCGCCGACCAGCGCCAGTGTCTCGCCGGCGCGCAAGGTGAAGGAGACGTTCTCGACCGCATGGACGCGGCCCGAGACCTTGCCGAACAGGCCCGAGCGGATCGGAAAGCGCGTCGTGAGGTTTGAGACTTCCAGCAGAGGCCGCTCGGCGGGCGAGACCGTATCGGGCGTCTCGGCCGGCTCGTCCGACGTGCCCGTCACCTTGTCGACGATCGGAAACCGCATCGGCCGCATCCGCCCGTCCATCGAGCCGAGCCGCGGCACGGCCGCGAGCAGCGCGCGCGTATAGGGATGCGCGGGCGCGGCAAAAATGCGCGCGGTGGCGTCCGTCTCCACCGCCTGCCCGCCATACATCACCACGGTGCGGTCCGCGATCTCGGCGACCACGCCCATGTCGTGGGTGATGAAGAGGATCGACATGCCCTCCTCCTGCTGAAGTTCTTTGAGCAGTTCCAGGATCTGGGCCTGGATGGTGACGTCGAGCGCGGTGGTCGGCTCGTCCGCGATCAGAAGCTTCGGCTTGCAGGCCAGCGCCATCGCGATCATCACGCGCTGGCGCATGCCGCCGGAGAAGCGATGCGGGTGCTCGTGGAAGCGCGACGCCGCCGCAGGGATGCGGACGCGATCGAGCAGGCGGACGGTCTCCGCCTCCGCCGCCGCGCGCGACAGGCCGCGATGCTGGATCAGCGCCTCCGCGATCTGGAAGCCGATGGTGAGCACCGGATTGAGGCTCGTCATCGGCTCCTGGAAGATCATGGCGACGTCATTGCCGCGGATATCCTTCATATCAGCCTCGGGCAGCGCGAGCAGATCGCGCCCCGCCAGCATGACGCGGCCCTCGACCCGGCCGATCTCGCTCGGAATGAGCCGCATGATCGACAGCGCGGTGACGCTCTTGCCCGAGCCGGACTCGCCGACGATCGCGACGGTCTCGCGGGCCGCGATGTCGAACGAGACGTTGCGAACGACCGGAATCCATTGCCGCTCGAGCATGAAGGAGGTGGTGAGGCTGGAGACGGAGAGTACCGCTGCCTGTGCTTCGGCAACGGCCTGATCAGATCTTTTTGTGCCGATGCTCATGCGATTGCCCTAATAGCCCCGCCTGCGATCGACCAGCCCCGGCAGCTCCTCGCCGCGGCGGTGACGCGCGATGACGTCGAGCACGAAATCGACGGCCGTATCGGGCGTGGTCATGCTGGCGTTGTGCGGCGTCAGCAGGATACGCGGATGGCTCCAGAACGGGTGGCCTGCCGGCAGCGGCTCGGGATCGGTGACGTCGAGCACCGCACCTGATAGCGCGCCGCTGTCGAGGGCTGCGAGGAGATCGGCCTCGACGAGATGCGGGCCGCGTCCGACATTGACGAGCCCTGCCCCGCGCGGCAGGCGCGCGAACAGCTCGGCATTGAGAATGCCGCGCGTTTGATCCGTCAGCGGCAGCAGGCAGACGAGAATGTCGGCCTGCGCCAGAAATTCTGGCAAGGCATCGGCCCCCGCGTAACAGGTGACGCCTTCGATCTCGCGCGGCGAACGATTCCACCCAAGAAGCGGAAAGCCGAACGTCTTGAGCCGTTCCAGCACGGCCTGGCCGAGCTGGCCGAGCCCCATCACGCCGACGTGCCGGCGCCTGGCCGGCGTGATCCGGATCTCGCGCCAGACCTGCTGCCTCTGCTGACTGACGAAATCGAGGAGATCACGGTGCAGGGCAAGCACGGCCATGGTGACGTATTCGACCATGGTCTCGGCAATGCCGGGCTCCAGCATGCGGACCAGCGGGATGTGCGCCGGGACTGTCGTGGTGTCGAACTGATCGACGCCCGCGCCCACCGAGAAGACCAGCTCGAGATTGGGAAAGGTCGTCGTGATGTCATCCGGCGGCACCCAGGCCACGAGATAGCGCACCGCGGCCGGATCGCCGATGTCGGGCCAGAGCCGGAACGGCACATCAGGCGCGCGCTCCGCGAAGAAGAGCGCCCACTCGGCGCCGCGCACCATATTGGCCTTGTAGAGAACCGTCATGCCGGCCTCAGAACGGGCTGACCGGCGCGAGACGACGGCCGTCGATCATGCGCTTGTGGCTGTAAGCGGCGGGATCGACCAGCGGCGTCGCGCCCGTCACGAGGTCGGCCGCAAGCTTGCCAGCGGCGGGACCGATGCCGAAACCGTGGCCCGAGAAGCCGGTCGCGAGGAAGAAGCCCGGCAGCGCATCGACCGGTGAGATCACCGGTATCGTATCGGGCGTGCAGTCGATGGTGCCGCCCCAGGCTTCGGCGATTTCGATGTCCTTCAATTCCGGATTCGACTTGATCAGCGCCGCCAGCGCCGAGTTGACCAGCGACATGTCGGGCGCCGGATCGCGCACGCGCTCGGCCTCGAACGGCGATGGCTTGTCGAAACTCCAGCTGGTGCCGCGCATGAGCTGATCGAAGAACGACTTGCCGAACGAGAGCTTCAATCCGTTCTTGCGATGCTGATAGGTCGGCCAGAACGTGCGCGCGTAACGGAACAGGTCCGGCGACAGCTCGACCGTGCCGCGGTTGCGCAGCGCCAGCGTGAAGCCGCCGTCGAGGCGGCGGCGGATGCAGTAGAAATCGGTGCCGAGCGCGCCGGAGGTGATCTCCGGTCCCGGCGTGGTCCGGCACGCGGTGGCGTTGACGAGGCCGATCGGCAGCTCGATGCCGTGGCGGCGGCAGAACAGCGATGACCACGCGCCGCCCGCCAGCAGCACGGATTGCGTGCGGATGGTGCCCTTCTCGGTGACGACGGCGCTGACCCTCCCGCCCATCGTCTCCAGCCCGCGCGCGGCGCAGCCCTGGTGGATGGTGACGCCGTGCTTGCGTGCGGCGGTGGCGAGCGCAGGGACGGCCATCGACGGCTCGGCGCGGCCATCGCTCGGCGTGTGCAGGCCGCCGACCCATGTGTCGGCGTTGCCGGGCATGCGCTCGGCGACCTCGGCCGGCGTCAGCACGGTGGAGTGAACCTGCATCTCGCGCGCGACCGCGGCCCAGCGCTCCCAGCTGGCGAGTTCGTCCTTGCTCTTGGTCAGGAACAACACCCCGGTTCGCCGGAAGCCGGCATCGACGCCGGCATCGTTCTGCATGTCCTCCCACAGAAGCAGCGCCTCGCGCGCGAGCGGGATCTCCTCGCGTGCGCGGCCTTGCTGGCGGCACCAGCCCCAATTGCGGCTCGACTGCTCGCCGCCGACATGGCCCTTCTCGACCAGCGCGACGGAGTGCCCCTTCTGCGCCAGATGATAGGCGGCCGAGACGCCGATGACGCCGCCGCCGATGACGACGACATCTACCTGCGCCGGCAGGCGTTCGTCGCTGTTGATGCGGTTGAGCGGCGGGGACATGGGGCACTCCTGGAGTTCAGTTCGAGCTCTTGCGCGTCAGAGGTCTTGCGCGTCACGGGATGTTCATTCGCGGATCGAGCGCATCGCGCAGGCCGTCACCGAGAAAGTTGAAGCTGGTCACCGCGAGCGTGATGGCGACGCCCGGCGCGATCGCGAGCCAGGGCGCGCTGGTGAGATAGATCTGCGCATTGTTGAGCATGTTGCCCCAGCTCGCCGCCGGCGGCTGGATGCCGTAGCCGAGATAGCTGACATAGGATTCGAGCAGGATCGCCTTGGCGACGTTGAGCGTCGCGGCAACCACGATCGGCGCGATCGCGTTGGGCACGAGCTCGCGGAACATGATGCGCAGGTTCGAGGAGCCGAACGCGAGCGCGGCCACCGCGAATTCCCGCTCGCGCAACGAGCGCACCTGGGCTTCGACCACGCGGGCCACCGCCATCCAGGCCGTGGCGGCGATCAATATGGTGGTGGTGACGAGACCGGGCTCGGTCAGCGCTGCGAGGGCCAGCAGCAGGAAGATGGTCGGAAAGCACAGCACGGCGTCGACGAGCCGCATCAACACCGCGCCGACCGCGCCGCCATAGAACCCGGCAAAGGCGCCGACGACAATGCCGACCGCCATCGCGATCACCATCGCGACGATGCCGATCGAGAGCGAGACCCGCCCGCCCATCATCAACCGTGCCAGCACGTCGCGGCCGAGCTCGTCGGTGCCGAGAATATGCGCGCCGGAGAGCGGCGGCGCGAACCGCTTCATGATGTCGATGTAGGTGTCGTCGAACGGCAGCAGGTAGGGGCCGAACGTCGAACCGAGCACGAGCACGAGGATGATCAAGGCGCCCGCGAGCGCCAACCGATGCCGGCGAAAGCGCCGCCACGCGGCCTGGCCGGGCGAGAGCTGAACGGTGGAGAGGGCTGCGGTCGCCATCGCTTCAGCCCACCCGGATGCGCGGATCGACGACGGCATAGAGGATGTCTGCCAGCAGCGAGCCGATCAGCACCATCGTCGCCGAGAACATCAGGATGCCCATCACAACGGGATAGTCGCGGTAACCAATCGAATCCAGGAACAGGCGGCCCATGCCCGGCCAGGTGAACACGGTCTCCGCCACCAGCGCACCGCCCAGCAGCGTCGGAAACTGCAGGCCGGCGACCGTGATCATCGGCAGCAGCGCGTTGCGAAGCGCGTGCACCGTGAGAATGCGCCATTCCGGCATGCCCTTGGCGCGTGCAGTGCGGATGTAGTCCTGGTTGATGACCTCGAGCATCGAGGATCGCATGAAACGGCCCCACATCGCGGTCTCGACCAGCGCCAGCACCATGGCCGGCGCGATCAGATGATGCAGCAGGTCGAGGAAGGAGCCGTCGCCAATGGTATGCCGGTTGCCCGCCGGCAGCCAGCCGAGCTTGACCGAGAAGACGTAGATGGTGACGAGGCCGAACCAGAAGGTCGGGATCGACAGCGCGATCATGGCGCCGACGGTGGCAAGCGTATCGAACAGCGAGTAGCGGCGTAGCGCGCCAAGGATGCCGATCCAGCAGCCGAGCAGCACGGCGATGATGGTCGCCGTCGCCATCAGCTCCAGCGTGGCGCCGAGATGCGAGGAGATCACCGACAGCACCGCCTCGCTGTCGCGATACGACTTGCCCCAATCACCCCGCACCATGCGGCCGAACCAGTCGAGATATTGGACCGGCAGCGGACGATCGAGGCCGAGCTGCCTGGTGACGCGGTCGAGATCCTCCTGCGTCATCTGGCTTGAGACGGCAAACTGCGACAGCGGCCCGCCGGGCGCCAGATGCAGGATGGCGAAGCCGATCCCCGAGACGATCACGAGCAGCATGATCGCCTGCGCCAGGCGATTGACGACGTAGCGGGCCATCTCAGGCGATCCGACCAGCCCGAGACATCAGGCCCAATACCATTCGCGGATGTTCCAGCAATTGATGGAGGTGTTGATGTTGGGACGGAAGCCTTGCAGCCCCTCTTTTACGCCCTCCGCAATGAAGCCCTGGAACAGCGGCAGGATCGCAAAATCGTTTCGGATCAGCTTCTGCAGGTCGCCATAAGTGGTCTTGCGCTGGGCGAGTTCGAACTGCTTGGCGCCTTCGGCGAGCAGACGATCCGCCTCCGGGCTTCTGTACTGATAGGTGTTGAAGCCACGGCCGCCCTTAGCGGGAATGGCGCCGGAGCCGAAGCGCGGCGTCACGTCGGGGTCACTGCCGAGCATGAAGTTCACGGACACCAGCACCGAGTTGAACTTGGACTGCTGCCAGAACTCGCCCCAGATCACCGCCGCCGGCATGTTATTGACGCGCATCGCAGCGCCGATCGCGCGCCAGTCCTGGATCAGGAGCTGCTGGGTCTGCTCGCGCACCGCATTGCCCGATGTCGTGGAATTGGTGAATTCGAGCTTGACGCCGCCCTTCTCGCGAATGCCGCTGGAGCCGCGAACCCAGCCCGCGGCATCGAGCAGCGCGTTGGCCTTGGCGGGATCGTATTTGTGCTGCGGCAGACCCTGCTGGAACGACCAGGCCTGCTGCGGCACGAAGCTCTCGGTCGGCGTCGGCAGGCCGTAGTTCAGCGCGTCGATGATCGCCTGCTTGTTGATGGCGAGATAGAGCGCCTCGCGCACGGTGCGATCGGCAAAGGGACCGAATTCCAGATTGGGCGCGATGTGCTCCACCGAAGACGTCGAGGAAACGAAGATCTTGCGGCCCTTCAGCGCCTTCGCCTCCTGCACGAAGTTCGGCAGGATGCCCTGCAGGCCGGTGTAGTCGACCTGGCCGGTGCGGAACTGGGTGTAGAGAACGGTCAGGTCCGGAATGTATTTGAAAACGACGCGTTCGACGTAAGGTCCTTTGCCGTGATAGCCGGCATGGGCATTCAGCTGAATGTGGTCGCCCGGCACGCGCTCGGCCCAGCGGAACGGCCCGGTCCCGACGGGTGCGTTGTGGAACGGCGAGGAATTCGGATCGGACACCTTCTCCAGGATGTGCTTGGGCACGATGAAGGTGAGCGAGAGGATCGACATGTATGGCGAATAGGGAGCCTCCATTCGCCAGTGGATCTCGTCGGGCGCGACGACCTTGATGTCCTTGACGAGGCTGTGGCCGACGCGGTTGCGGACGCGGAAATCGGGATTGTTGATCAGCTCGAGCGAGAACTTGACGTCCTCGGCCGTGAACGGCGTGCCATCGTGCCATTTCACGTCATTGCGCAGCTTGATCTTCCAGGTCAGGCCATCGGCGGAGAGGCCGCCATTCTCGATGGTCGGGACTTCGCGGGCGAGGTCGGGGACGAACTTGCCATCGGGCTCGATGTACCAGAGCGGCGAGAACACCTGCCACCAGATGCCCTGATCGACCTCGATGCCCGGCATCAAGGGATGAAAGACGGTCGGCTCTTGCGACAGCGCCGCAATCACTTGGCCACGCGGCTTGCCCGGCGGATTGGTGGGACGTTCGGTCTGCGCGGAAGCGTTCCCTGAAAGCGTCCAGCCTGCGGCCGCGCCCGCGCCGAGCTGGAAGAATTGACGGCGATTCGGAATGCCGAGATGTCCTGCCCCAACGCCGAACTTGCCGGTGTCGTCCGCCATGACCCACTCTCCGTTTCCGCACGCGGCACCGTCTCCCGCGCCCCCGAGACCCCGGCAAAGGGACAGGAGTGGGCTTTAGTGCTTCTAAATTTTTCTCCCAAAAGTTCATCACGACTAAATACAGCTGTCAATCGCATTGCTAGAATGCGCCAGCTTTTCACTCTGACTGAAGGCGCGGGGCTCGATCCCCGACGCTGAGATGATGCATGGGAGAGCGACATGGATGGTCGCGGCGACACGAACAGTCTGAAGGACGCTCCGACGACCGAGGCCGAAGATGCGGTCGACCAGCGCCTGGGTGAAACAGTGCGGCTGCTGCGTCAGCGCGCCGGCCTCTCGATCCAGGACGTCGCCAACAAGACCGGCCTGTCGACCGGCATGATCAGCCAGCTCGAACGTGCGCGCGCGATGCCGTCGATCCGCACGCTGCGCCTGCTCTCAATCGCGCTCGACGTTCCCATCTCCTATTTCTTCGAGAGCAGCGATCCTGCCGAAGCGCCGCGCTACACCGTGCGCAAGAACGCCAGGCGGCTGCTGCGGCTCACCGCCAGCGGCGTCGTCAAGGAAGCGCTGACCCCGGAAGGCAAAGGCCAGCTCGAGCTCTACGAGCTCACGCTCAACCCCGGCGCCTCCTCCGGCACCGACTTCCTGCAGCACACCGGCGAGAAGGCGGGCTACATCCTCTCGGGCAGCCTGCGGCTGTGGCTCGACAACCAGGCCCATGTGCTGGAAGCCGGCGACAGCTTTCGTTTTCCGAGCATCGTGCCGCACATGTTCGACAACCCGACCCAGCAGGTGGCGCGCGTGATCTGGGTGACGACGCTGCGCCAGACCGACTCGCCGGAGGGTTGAGTCCGGCATCAAGGCCTGGCGAGACGGATCTAGCTCATCCTTCGCCGCAGCGTGGCTGACGGCGTCTCGCCGAATTTCTCGCGGTAGGCGCCGGCCATGCGGCCGAGATGGGTGAAGCCGAGATCGAAGGCCATCTCGGTGATGGAAACATCGGGTGCGGCTTGCGCGAGGCGCGCATTGAGGCCGGCGAGGCGCATGTCGAGCAGCATCTGCGAGATCGACACGCCGAAGTGACGGCGGAAGCCGAGCTGCAGCGCGCGGATGCCGATGCCGGAGGCGCAGGCGAGCTGCGCGAGGTCGAGCGGCTCGCCGGCATGGTCGGCAAGGTGGTCGCGCGCGGCGCGAAGGGCACGCGGCAAACGCTCGGCCTGTCCTGAGAAAGTTTCAATCGCATCCGACAGGCCATGCCGCTGCCGGTTGAGCAGATGATCGAGCAGCGCTTCGCGCCAATCGGCCATTGCGGCCGGCGACAGCCGGCCTGATGGTCCGAGACGCTCGGCGAGTGTCATCAGCTCGGCGAGCCTCGTCTGCAGGGCCCGCCCGGACGGCGCATCCAGCTCGATCACCGGATCGAACTCGACCACCCCGGTCGCCCTGCCCGACAAGGCCGCGGCGCGCTGCTCGACCATGCGGCGATCGAGCAGCAGGATCGCCTGCGCACAATCGCTCCACATCATCCGGGTCGGAATTGTCGGCGACAGCAGCGACGCGATCCGGTCCGGGGCCGCATCGAGCTCACGACGACCGGCACGAATGCGGGCGCTGCCAGCAAGCGGGACCTGCACCAGGAAGAAGCGCTCGAGGCAGCCCGGATCGATGCTGACCGCTCCGCCATAGGCGACGTAGTTGATGGAGAAACCCTCGAACGCCGCGCAATTGTGCCGGGCCGAGAAGCCGGCCGCGCGCGCCTGTGTCGGCTTGAGATCATGCGGGCAGAAGATGCGCCCGATCTGCTCGGCCGCCTCGTCGACGTCATCAGTGGTTACGCGGGCGAAGGCCGCAAGCCGTTCGGCTGCAGAGGCTGTTGCGCTCATTTCCAGCTCGGCTGCGGACATCGTCGACCATGCTTCGCGCCCGGAATTCCTTTAAGCCTATAATAGTTCCGCGGGGGCGAAAAGGGCCGGAGCTCGCAAATTCGTCGTGCTGCATGGCAATAGGTTCATCCGGATTCGTTTAGCGGATAGACAGGCGGTCCGTCCTCGGACGATGCTCCGTCCCCGCCGGAATCCATGAGGAGCAAGCCATGACTGCACTCGAAAAAGGCATCACCGCGAACGGGAAAGGCTACGGCGGCAAGAGCTGGAACATCCTTGGCCAGGTCTATTTCCCCAAGGCCGTCACCGACTCCACTTTCGCGTTCGAGACCAACAGCGATCCCGGCCAGTTCGTGCCGGTGCATATCCATCCGACCCAGGACGAGTTCATCCTGGTGCAGGAAGGCACGCTCGATCTCAAGCTCGACGGTCAATGGGTCAAGGCCAATGCCGGCGACCTCGTGCGCATGCCCCGCGGCATTCCGCACGGCTATTTCAACAAGTCCGACAAGCCGTGCCGCGCGCTGTTCTGGGTCTCGCCGATGCAGAAGCTGGAGGCGCTGTTCAACCAGCTGCACAATCTGACCGACCCGGCCGAGGTCGTGCGCATTTCGGCGCTGCACGAGGTCGACTTCCTGCCGCCCGAGGCCAACGACTAGCGGTCGCCGCTCCCTCCACTTGCATCTGCTTGCAGCCTGGCCGGCCGCACCGTGCGGCCGAACGCGGTCGCTTGCGCGCCAAACACATCGAGCAAACCCATGGTCAGCCCAAAACATGTCTGCGTGATCGGCGCCGGCGTCTCCGGCCTTGCCGCCGCGAAAGCATTCTCCACCCGAGGCCACCGCGTCACGATCGTCGAGCGCAGCTCAGATCTCGGCGGCGTCTGGGAGCCGGCGCGCTCCTACCCCGAGGTGCAGACCCAGAGCCCGAAGGAGCTCTACCGCTACACCGACCGCGCCATGCCGGATGCCTATCCGGAATGGCCGACCGGGCCGCAGGTCCACGCCTACCTCGCCGATTATGCCAAGAGTTTTGGCCTCGAGCGCATGCTGCGGCTCAACACCGAAGTCGCCGGCATGGCGCGCCGTGCCGACGGCAGGCCGGGATGGACGCTCGCCTTGAAGGACAAGAACGGCACGACCACGAGCGAGGATTTCGATTTCGTCGCGGTCTGCACCGGGCAGTTCAACGAGCCGCGCGAGCTGCATTGCCCCGGCGAGGACGGCTTTCTGGCGCAGGGCGGCCAGATCCTGCACTCGTCGAAATACGGCGATCCGACCCTGGCGAAGGAACGCCGCGTCGTCGTGCTCGGCGGCTCGAAGTCCGCAACCGACATCGCCGTGAATGCGGTGAAGTCAGGCGCGCGCGAGGTCACCATCGTGATGCGTGAGCCGGTCTGGCGCATTCCCTATTTCATCGGCGGTCTCGTGAACTTCAAGCGCATCCTCTACATCCGCGCGCAGGAGGAGATGTTTCCGGGTTGGGGCATCAGCACGATGGGACGGCTCGCGCACCGCCTCGCCGCGCCGCTGGTCTGGGCCAATTGGCGCGGGCTGGAGAGCCTGTTGAAGGCGCAGCTCAAGCTCGGCCGCTGCAACATGGTGCCGAAGGAGCGCATCGAGGACGGCGTCAACTGCTCGGTGCCCATCGCAACGCCGGGCTTCTACCCGATGGTCGCCGACGGCCGCATCAAGGCCGTGTTCGGCACGTTCGACCATTATGAGGGCGACAGCATCGTGATGAGTGGTGGCGAGCGCGTGGGCGCCGACGTCGCCGTGCTCGCGATCGGCTACAAGCTCGGCGTGCCGTTCCTGCCCGAGGCCTACCGGCAGAAACTGGTCGATGCCGACGGGCAGTACCGGCTCTATCGCCTGATCGCCAATCCGGATCTGCCCGAGCTCGGCTTCGTCGGCTTCAACTCCTCGTTCTGCACCGTGCTCTGCGCCGACCTCGCGGCGAACTGGCTGGTGCGTTATGCCGACGGCCAGCTCGCGAACCAGCCGACGGCACAGGCGATGCGCGACAACATCGAGATGATGCTGCACTTCAAGCGCGTCGAGCGGCCGGCCGCGGGCGTCTATGGCGGCCTCTGCGTCGCCCCTTATCACTACCGCCATTTCGACGAGCTGATGGCCGATATCGGCGCGAAAAACCAGAAGCGCGGCGGACTCGCGGGCCGCTTCCAGCCGCCGGATGCGGATGCTTACGCCAAGTTCCTGGCGACGGCGCCGGACTACCGGGCGGCGTGAAAGGAGAATTGCGGCGGCTCGCCTCCGACGTCTACGATCTCGCTGGCCATCGAATCGACGGGAACCAGCCATAGGATCGGCCATGGGATCGAGACGACTTGCCGCCGCGGCCCTTGCGGCTGTTGCCATCTTCGGCGCGGTGCCCACCGTTGCGCAAAAGGCGGCGCCGACGCCACAGCAATCGGAGGCGCTCGCGGCTTACGAGCGCGCGCTCGGCGACTTCAAATCCATCCTCACTGAGCGGCGGCGCCAGATCGAGGCGAAGGAGCCGCTGCCGAACCTGCCGGGACAGGCGCTCTATCTCGCGCGCGTCGCTGTGATCAGCAGCTACAAGGACCTCACCGACGTCATGCCGTCGCGGATCGGCCGGCCGAACAAGTTCGAGATTCCTCCGGCCTATTTCGATGCCGAGATCGAGCCGCTGGTCGAGGAATACGGCAGGCTGTTCGACCTCATGGAGGCGCCGCCTGCCAACGCGCAGAGCTCGCCGACGCCGTTCGAGGACGTCGTCGATCTTGCGGCCGCGATTGCGCGCGCCAAGGGCCTCGCTCCCGAACACGCCGAAGCTGCCGGGCGGATCAGCCTCGGGCTGTTCTTTGCGGAGACCAACGGCAAGCAGAATGTCCGCAATGCACGCTCGAACACCTATAGGGGCAGCAGCTTCCAGACAGGCCCCTCCGAAGACCGCAACGGCCGGCGGAAATGGGAGAAGATCAAGGGCGACGTAGCTGCGATCGACCCGGGCTTGAGCGCGCGAGACGACAAGGAGGAGGCGCGTGCCCGCGGCACCGATCAGCGCTTCAACCACTGGACCAACGTCCGCAACGGGTTGATGAACGCGCACTCCGATCTGTTCCGCGAGATTCCGGGTATCGTCAAGACGCTGCCTGATACGATCGACCAGATGAAGCTTTTCCAGCTGATCCAGATCGTTCCAACCCCGACGCGGTCCGCGCTCAAATCGGGCGATCTCCTGAATTACCGGGTGTCAAGCCCCAGAATCATGGGATACCTGCGCAACAACAGCATCTTTGCCTTCGGACGGGCCGACCGGGCGAAAACCTCGGCAAGCTATCGCGAAATCTTCGCCGCGATGTGGCTGTTCAACCGGAAGTTCGAGAAAGCGATGGCGAAATACGCCGAGATCAGGACACGCTGAGAAAGCGGGTTGCAACTGCCAGCGCAGGTTGTAGTCTCGCGGTGGCATCGACCCCACGGACCATTTCATGCGCATTCTCGTTCTCGGCGGCAGCCAGTTTCTCGGCCGGGCGATCGCAAGCCATGCCTCCGCTGGCGGGCATGACGTGACCTGCGCGGCCCGCGGCCTTGCGGGGCCGATTGCCGCCGGCGCCCGCTTCCTGCGGATCGACCGCGACGTGGCCGACGGACTTGCGCCGCTCGCGGGTGAGACATTCGACGCCGTGGTCGATGTCTCGCGTCATCCCGGCCAGGTCCGTCGCGCAGTCGCCGCGCTGAAGCGGCCGGGCGTGCATTGGACCTTCGTCTCGACGATCAGCGTTTATGCGGACAACCGCATCCCGGGGCAACGCGCCGACACGGCGCCGCTGCGCGAGCCTGTTGCGGGAGAGATCGAGCACAGCACCGAGGCGATCTACGGCGCAGCCAAGGTCGCCTGCGAACAGGCGGTCGGCGATGACGCCTTCATCTGCCGCGCCGGACTGATCGCAGGCCCCGAGGACCCGACCGGACGGTTCGCCTATTGGCCGGCGCGGCTTGCGCGCGGCGGCGAGGTGCTGGCGCCGGGATCGCCGGAGGATGCGGTCCAGTTCATCGACGTGCGCGATCTCGCGCAATGGATCGTGCATGCGGCAGAGAGCGGTCTCGTCGGCATCTATGACGGGATTGGGCCGATCCGCACGCGCGGCGGATTCCTGAGCGAATGCGCTTCCGCGCTGAACGCGTCCTGCACCTTCACCTGGATCGATCGCGCCTTTCTGGAAGCGCATGACGTCAGGCGTTGGGCGGGCCCGCGGTCCTTACCGATGTGGCTGCCATTGCCGGACTACGCCGGCTTCCTGACGCGCGATACCTCGCCGGCACGCGCGGCCGGATTGACCTCGCGACCGCCGGGAGACACCGCGCGCGATACGCTTGATTGGCTCAACGCCGTCAACGGGCCCGTCGTCGGTCTCACTGCCGAAGACGAGAAGGATGTGCTCGCGGCGTGGCATGCGCGCCAGCTCTAGGTGCGGACGGGCCAATCGTTCGCAAAGCGCCTTGTCGTGACAAATCTGTCAAAGGCCACACTGCCGTTTTCGGTGCAAGACCCGTGACCGCCATGGCTATGGTGTTCCACGACTGCCCGTTTGTTGGTAGCCTGCCGCACCGACAGACAGCAATCGGGGACCACCGAATGAGCCGCGCAAATCCCGCATCTCCCGCACGACGCAATGGAGCAGCGAGGAAACATATCGGTCGGGCACTCGCCGCAACCGCGGCATTGGCTGTGCTCGCCGGCTGCGAGGACAAGAACACGTTCGTGGCGCCGCCGCCGCCCAAGGTCGACGTCGCGACGCCGGTGCAGCGTCCGGTGACGCGCTACATCGAGGCGACCGGCAACACGGCACCGATCAAGAGCGTCGATCTCGTCGCGCGCGTGCAGGGCTTTCTGCAAACGATCGACTATCAGGACGGCACATTCGTGAAGCAGGGCACCCAGCTGTTCACGATCGAGCCTGAGACCTACAAGCTCAAGCTCGAGCAGGCGCAGGCGGCCGAAGTCGGCGCGCAGGCCTCGCTCCGGCAGGCGGAGGCCGACTACAAGCGACAGGCCGAGCTGGTGCAGCGCCAGGCGGTCTCGCAAGCCACGCTCGACACCTCGACCTCGAACCGCGACAACGCCCAGGCCAATCTGCAGCAGGCCCAGGCCAACACCAAGCTCGCCGAAGTCAATTACGGCTACACCAAGGTCACGGCACCGTTCGACGGCATCGTCAGCGCGCACATGGTCTCGATCGGCGAGCTCGTCGGCGTCTCCTCGCCGACCCAGCTCGCCACCATCGTGGCGATGGACCCGATCTATGTGAACTTCACCGTCAACGAGCAGGACGTGCTGCGCATCCGCGCCGAGGCGACCCGTCGCGGACTGACGCCCGCGGACATGAAGCACTTCCCGATTCAAGTGGGGCTGCAGACCGATACCGGCTACCCTCATGAGGGCAAGCTCGACTACGTCTCGCCGACCCTCAACCAGTCGACCGGCACGCTGGCCGTGCGCGGCCTCGTTCCCAACGACAAGCGGGTGCTGCTGCCTGGCTATTTCGTCCGGGTCCGCGTGCCCTTCGACCAGGAGAAGAGCGCCTTGCTCGTTCCCGACACCGCGCTCGGCAGCGACCAGGGCGGCCGCTATCTCCTCGTCGTCAACAGCGACAACGTCGTCGAGCAGCGCAAGGTACAGATCGGCCCGGTCGACAACGGCCTGCGCGTGATCGAGAGCGGCCTGAAGCCAGAGGATCGCGTCGTGACCGCGGGGCTCTTGCGCGTCATCCCGGGCCAGAAGATCGACCCGCAGGTGACGAAGATCGAGCAGACGCAGGCCTCGAGCAAGTAGGGGCTGCCAGCCATGATCTCAAAGTTCTTCATCGAGCGGCCGGTCCTCTCGAACGTCATCGCGCTGTTGATGATCCTGATCGGCGGCGTCGCGCTGTTCAATCTCGCCATCGCGCAATATCCCGACGTGGTGCCACCGACCGTGCAGGTCACCACGCGCTATCCCGGCGCCAGCGCCAAGACCGTGATCGATACCGTGGCGCTGCCGATCGAGCAGCAGGTCAACGGCGTCGAGGACATGCTGTACATGCAATCCTACAGCGGCTCCGACGGCACCTACACGCTGACCGTGACCTTCAAGATCGGCACCGACCTCAACTTCGCGCAGGTGCTGGTGCAGAACCGCGTCTCCAGCGCATTGTCGCAATTGCCGCAAGCCGTGCAGAACCAGGGAGTCACCGTGCAGAAGCGGTCGACCTCGATCCTGTTGTTCGTGACGCTCACCTCGCCGGATGCGAGGTACGACAGCCTCTACTTGAGCAACTACGCCACCATCAACATCCGCGACGAGCTCTCGCGCCTGCCCGGCGTCGGCAACGTCACCGTATTCGGCGCCGGGCAATACTCGATGCGGATCTGGCTCGATCCCAACAAGCTGCAGGTGCGTGGCCTGGTGCCGCAGGACGTGATCCAGGCAATCCAGCAGCAGAGCCAGCAGGTCGCCGCCGGTCAGGTCGGCGCGCCGCCGACGCCGCCGGGACAAGCGTTCCAGTACACGCTGAACGTCAACGGACGGCTCGACGATTCCGGCCAGTTCGAGAACATCATCGTCAAGACGGGCACGAGCGGCGACGTCACGCGGGTGCGCGACGTCGGCTGGGTCGAACTCGGCGCGCAGACCTACAGCCAGATCTTCTCGCTCAACAAGCAGCCCGCGGTCGGCATCGGCGTGTTCCAGTCGCCGGGCGCCAACGCGCTGCAGGTCGAGCAGGCCGTCGAGAAGAAGATGGCGGAGCTCGCCAAGCGCTTCCCCGAAGGCATCAAGTACGACACGCCGTTCGATACCACCAAGTTCGTCGAGGCCTCGGTGCACGAGGTCTATATGACCCTGATCGAGGCCGGCCTGCTGGTGCTGGTCGTGATCCTCATCTTCCTGCAGGACTGGCGCGCGATGCTGGTGCCGGCGACGACCGTGCCTGTCACCATCATCGGCGCCTTCGCCGCGATGGCGGCGCTCGGCTTCACCATCAACATGTCGACGCTGTTTGCGATCGTGCTCGCGATCGGCATCGTGGTCGACGACGCCATCGTCGTGGTCGAAGGCGCCGCCCACAACATCGAACAGGGCATGAACGGCCACGACGCCGCGATCCGCGCGATGGACCAGCTGTTCGCGCCGATCGTCGGCATCACGCTGGTGCTGATCTCGGTGTTCCTGCCCGCTTCGTTCCTCGCCGGACTGACCGGGCGCATCTACTCGCAATTCGCGCTGGTGATCGCCGCGACCGCCCTGCTCTCCGCCATCAACGCCGCGACCTTGAAGCCGACGCAATGCGCGCTGTGGCTGCGGCCGGCCGTGCCGCCGGAGCAGCGCAATTTCTTCTATCGGGGCTTCAATGCGGTCTACAACCGCGTCGAGCGCGGCTACACAAGGCTGATCACGTTCCTCGTGAAGCACGCCACCATCTCGGTCGCGTTCGCACTGCTGATCATCGCCGCCAGCGGCTATGGCCTGTCGCGGGTGCCGACCGGCTTCCTGCCGATCGAGGACCAGGGCTATCTGATCGCCGCGGTGCAGCTGCCCGACGGCGCCGCGCTGGAGCGGACGCAGGCCGTGCTCGACAAAGCGAGCGGGCTGATCAAGGACACGCCCGGCGTGGCGCAGGTCATCACCATCGCCGGCATCTCCGCGCTCGACAACAGCGCCAGCCTCGCCAATGCCGGTGTCGCCTACATCATCCTGAAGGATTGGGACGCGCGTAAAGGGCCCGGTGAGGATCTGCGCTCGCTGGTCTTTGGCCTGAACGACAAGCTCGCTGATATCATGGAGGCGCGCACCATCGTGTTGCCGCCGCCGCCGATCCAGGGCATCGGCAACGCCGCCGGCTTCTCGATGCAGGTCGAGCTGCGCGACGGCAACAGCGATTTCGCCAAGCTGCAGGCCATCACCGGCGCGATGGTCACCAACGCTCAAAGCCAGAGCGCGCTGCAGCGCGTGCAGTCCTCGTTCCGCTCCTCGGTGCCGCAATTCAACGTCGAGATCGACCGCGTCAAGACTCAGACGCTTCATGTCACCACGGATCAGGTGTTCTCGGCGCTGTCGACCTATCTCGGCTCTTCCTATGTCAACCAGTTCAACAAGTTCGGCCGCGTGTTCCAGGTCTATACGCAAGCCGATCCCGCCTTCCGCGTCACCGAGCGCGACATCGCCAACATGCAGGTGCGCAACTCGAATGGCGACATGATCCCGATCGGCACCGTCGCAAAGATCACGCCGGCCACCGGCCCGTCGCTGATCAGCCTCTACAATCTCTATCCGTCCTCGACCGTGATCGGCCTGCCGGCGCAGGGCTATTCGTCGGGCCAATCGCTGAAGCTGATGGAGGAAATCGCGGACAAGACGTTGCCGCCGGGCACCGGCTATGAATGGACCGCGATGTCGTATCAGGAGAAGGCGGTCTCGAACCAGATCTACTGGGTGTTCGGGCTCGCCATGCTGCTGGTCTATCTCGTGCTCGCCGGCCAGTACGAGAGCTGGTACGCGCCGATCTCGGTGATTCTCGCCGTGCCGCTGTCGCTGCTCGGGCCGATGCTGATCCTCTCCGCTCTCAAGATCGACAACAATCTCTATTGCCAGATCGGCCTGATCCTCTTGATCGCGCTCTCGGCCAAGAACGCCATCCTGATCGTCGAGGTCGGTCTCGAGCTGCACGGCCGCGACGGCAAGCCGATCATCGAATCCGCGATCGAGGCGGCGCGCGCCCGCTTCCGCCCGATCCTGATGACCTCGTTCGCCTTCATCCTCGGCGTCGTCCCGCTGGTGCTCGCCACCGGCGCCGGCGCCAGCGCGCGCAAGTCGATCGGCATCACGGTATTCTCGGGCATGCTGGCCTCGACCTGCCTTGCGGTGCTGTTCGTGCCGGCCTTCTTCGTGGTGGTGCAGCGCTTCGAGAACTGGCGGGCGTCGAAGAAGAAGCCGCAGGCGGTGGCGGAGGTGAAGCCCTAACCCTGCTCCGCCGGCGCCTGCCGCGCCTCGCCGCTCGAGACCAGGAGCACCGAGACCTTCGACTGTCGCAGCACTGCATCGGCGACGCCGCCGAAGGAGAGATGGTCGGCCTGGATCCGGTCAACGCCCATGACGACGAGGTCGACGTCGGTGGTGTCGATCTCGCGCAGAATCGCCGCCTCCGGCGCGCGGTTCACGCGCAGGGTCGTGGTGATGTCGACGTCGTGGCGGGCGGCGAGATCGCTGGTGTCCTTGAGGATGCCTGTCTCCTGGCTCAACCCGCGCGAGCGACCGCGCTGCGCACCCTTGTCGCGCGTCGTCGCTACATAGACCACCCGGAGCGAACCTGAGCCGGCCTGCGCCAGCGCCACGGCGACCTCGGCACCGCGCTTGGAGACGGCGCTGCCGGACACGGGAACGAGGATGTTGAGCGCCTCGGGCATCGGCTGTTTCAGGTGCTTGCCCTTGGCGGCCACGATCGCAAGCGGTCCTTCGAACTTCGCGGCAATATCCTCGACCTTGCGATCGAAACGGTCCTTGGTGGCGGCGACCTTGGCGATGCCGACGACCAGGAGATCGAAGCCTTTGCGCGCCTCGTCGGCAATGGTCTCGCCAAGCTCCGCGCGCCTGGTGCGGCTGATGACATCGACGCTGCCGGCATCGTTGTCGCTGTTGGCGGAGACGGTTTCGGCCGCCTTCTTCACCACGGCTTCGTGGCTCACTTCCTCGCCGCGCCCCTTCTCTTGTTCCTCGGCGCGCTTGCCGATATGCAGCACCGTGATCGGCAGGCCGCGCATGCCGGCGATCAGTCCGGCGACATGCGCGGCGAAGGTGGCGTTGACGCTCTCGTCCACGGCGAGCAAGGGACGTTCGAGATTGGCGACGAAGCCGCGCCTCTCGAACTCCTCGCGCTCCAACCGCTCCTTCTCCTCCGCGCTCATCGGCAGCCTGGCCAGCGCCGCGCGCAGCATCGGCGGCATCGCCATGGTGGTCACGATCGCCATCGTCACGATCATCGTGAACAGGTTCTGGCTGAGCACGCCGATCGACAGGCCAATGGTCGCGATGATGACCTCGGTCGAGCCGCGCGCGTTCATGCCGCTGGCGAGGGCCAGCGACTCCCTCCCGTTCAACCCGCCCACGGTGCCGCCGACGAACGCGCCACCGAACTTGCCGACGCTGGCGATCACGACGAGCAGGCCGGTGAGCATCAGGAGGTTGGGATCGCGCAGCACCGTGAGATCGGCGCTGAGTCCGGCGAGACCGAAGAACACCGGCATGAAGAAGCTTGAGATCAGCCCGCGCAGGCGCTCGTCGATCTGCCGCGTCAGGATCGGCGATTCCCCGACCAGGATGCCGGCGACGAAGGCACCTAATACGGTGTGGACGCCGATCAGATGCGTGATCATCGCCATGACGCTCATCAGCAGCAGGATCACGGAGATGACCGCGGCCGCGCTGACGAGATTGTCGTTAGCCCAGCGGATCAGCTGGAACACCAGGCGGCGGCCGATGGTGAAGCTGACCGCGAGGAAGGCGAGCGTTCCCAGCACCGACTTGGTCACGGAAACGATGTCGAGCGAGCCTTGCGAAGCGAGGCTGAAAATGACGGCGATGATGATCCAGCCGATGGTGTCGTCGATCACGGCGGTCGCGACGATGATCTGCCCAACGTTGCGGCGCATGAAGTTCATCTCGCGCACGACGACCGCGACGATCTTCACCGAGGAGATCGACAGCGCCGTGCCCATGAACAGCGACGCCACCAGGCGCTCCTGCGGATTGGGCAGCAGCGCATCCGGCAGGAACTCGCCGAGTGCGAAGCCGCAGGCGAACGGCACGACGATGCCAGCGATCGAGATCGCGATCGCGGCCCTGCCCACCTTCCGGACCAGCTTGAGGTCGGTTTCCATGCCGGTCAGCAGCAAAAGCAGCAGGATGCCGAACTGGGCGATGCCGGCGATCATCGCCTTCTGCTCGGGCGTGTTGGGAAAGATCGCGGCTTGCGCCTCGGGCCAAATCCAGCCGAGCAATGACGGCCCCAGGATGATGCCGGCGAGCAGCTCGCCGATCACTGAGGGTTGGCCGACGCGCATCATGATCTCGCCGAGGCCGCGACCCACCGCGATCAGCAGGACGATCTGCGCCACTAGCAGGAATTCGGACGGGCCGGCCGATTTGCCCGCTTCGGCGCCGGCCGCAATGGTGGTGAGGATGAGCGCCGCGGGGACGAGGCCGACCGGCCGGAGCAGGTCCACAGCATGCAGGCGTCATTTCCCCTTTACCCGGCCCCGCTGTCGGGGCCACGGGGATAGAACCCGCGGGAGGCGGCGGGAGTTCCTGCCGCGCACGACGGGACGGAGGGGGCAAAAACGCCAAACGCGAAAACAACCCCATGCACAGTAGGGATGCCGTTGAAAACTTTCAATAAGTTCGGCTTTGCCGAAACGGCTTGCTCCGTCGGGCAAAACACAGGCAGAATGGCATCGTGGGTGGCATGGCGAGGGTGCCTCCTCATTCTCCGTCATTCCGAGCGCAGCGACTTGTCCGCCGAAGCCTTGGCGAAGGCGGAAGCAATCCAGAATTTTTCCGCGGCGGCAATTTGGATTGCTTCGTCGCAAGGGCTCCTCGCAATGCGGTGGAGAGAGTCTCCCTCACACCACCTGCGGCGTGCGGATCTCGCGCGGCAGGATCAGCGCGGCGGCGATGGCGAGCAGGCAGAGGGCGGCGAAGGCGTGCAGCATGGTGACGAATCCGCCCCGCTCATAGAGCCAGGCGACCAGACCGACGGAGGCGCCGGCCGCGGTGAAACCGACGAAATAGCGCACGGCATAGGCGCGCGAACGCCACTCTTCCGTGGTGTATTTGCCGACCATGGCGTCGTTGACCGTCACCTGCCCGAACGCACCCATGACGATGCCGATCGAAACGACGATCAGCGGCAGGTTGGACAGGCTCGCGGCCAGATACAGGAATGGCGCCAGCATGAAGGAAAGTGGCAGCGCCACCGTCTTCAGGGAGTAGCGGTCGAGCAGCCGGCCGATCGTGTACTGCGTCATCGCGCCGAACACGTAGACGCCGGCGGCGATGACACCTAACAGAGCCGGGCTCTTGGTCAGGTCCGCAAGGCGCTCGGCGAACAGCTTTGGCAGCGCCACGGTGACGGCGTTGAAGGTCGTGGAGATCGCGATCACCACGATCAGCAGCGCCAGGATCACGCGCCACATGTCCTGCCTGGCCACCCGCGCCTGCGCCGCCGCTTGCTTCGAGCCCTTGCGGTCCTCATGCACGACGCTCAGCGCGAAGGCGATGCCGATCAGGACCGTAACCGCGCCAGGAACGATGAACGCAAAACGCCAGCCGAGATATTGGCCGATCACGCCGGTGACCAGGGCCGACGACGCCACGCCGAGATTGCCCCAGACGCCATTGATGCCCATCTCGCGGCCGAGCCGGTCGGCGTAGGACACGATCATGGCGGTGCCGACGGGATGATAGATCGACGCAAAGATGCCGATCGCAAGCAGCGCCGCGCCGAGCTGCACGGGGGTCTGCACGAAGCCGACCGCGATCATCGAAAGGCCGATGCCGACGAAGAAGATCAGCATCATGTGGCGGCGGCTCCAGCGATCGCCCAGCCAGCCGGTGAGCAGCGAGCCGGCGCCGAAGGCAACGAAGCCCGGCGTCGCGTAGGGCAAGAGTTCCGAATAGGCCATGCCGAGCGCCGGGCCCATGATGATGACAGCGGCGGCGAAGATCAGCATCGAATAATGGTCGATGAAATGACCTGCGTTGACGAAACCGATGACCCGACTGGGGCTGTTCATTCCCGAATCCTCTCCTGCTCCGAAATGAGTTATATGTCCTCCCCATGACGGGATGCTGCCAATGACTGTCTTGGAAACGCCAATCCTGCGGGAGGTCCGGAGCAACCACCGCTCGCCCGCGGGCGTGCACCTGGTCGCCCGCGACTATCCCAAGGGGATGCGGATCGATCTGCACATGCACCGCGAGGCGCAGCTGATCTATGCGGCAAAGGGCACGATGCAGGTGACGACGCCCGCCGGACGCTGGCTGGTGCCGCCGGACCGCGCGGTCTGGGTGCCGGCCGGGCTCGAGCATGCCATCGACCTGCTGGCCGACATCGAGATGCGCACGCTGTATTTCGACCTGTCCTGGCTGAAGCGCGAGCAGCGCTATGACGGCCTGACCAGGGAATTCGTGGTGCGGGTGTCGCCGCTGCTCAATCAGGCGATTCTCGCGCTGTTCGACGGGCGCAACACCGAAGAGCGCACCGAGCTCCTGGTGCGCCTGGTGATGCTGGAATTGCACCAGGCCGAGGATTCCGCGACCTTCGTGCCGCTGCCGAGCGAAGCGCGCTGCCGCCGCGCGGCGATGATCGTGCTCGACGATCCCACCGGCCTGCACGACATCGACACGCTGGCGCGCGCGGTCGGAACCTCCGCGCGTACGCTGTCGCGGCTGTTTTCGAGCGAGACGCAGCTGAGCTTCAAGAGCTGGTGCCAGCGCGCGAGGATTGCGGCGGCGATCGAGCGGATATCGACGGATGCGAGCGTGTCGGTGAAGCAGCTCGCGACCCAGCTCGGCTATGCCAGCGTGCCGGCGTTCTCGGCCGCATTCCGCCAGGTGACGGGTCGGACGCCGACGGAGTTTGCAGCACACGCGGTGTCGTCGCCCGGCTTGACCGGGCGACCCAGTACGCCGAGACGGCTCGGCTAGGATCGAGAAGCTGCGGCGTACTGGATGCCCCGGTCAAGCCGGGGCATGAAAGCGCGTTGGAATGAGCACTGCCCGGCATATCATCGACCCGTTCCGGCATGCCCTCATTCTCCAAACGCACGGCGGAGCGAAAGATGCCGCATTCGCCTGCTTGATTGTGATCGGCTTGCACCCAAATCCCGTGTAAGCTTGCCGCATCGCACAGACCTGATACGAAAGTCCCGATGGCCAACGCCTTCTTCTCCGACCTGCTTGCCACCATCTCCGAGCGCGGCCGCACCTTGCTTCGCCGGGGGGACGCCGCCGATACCAAGCATGATGCCGACGGACTGCTCGAGCTCTGCGATGCGCTGCTGTCGGGCCGGGGCGAAGCCTCGGGCACCGCGATGGCGCGCGAGGTGCTCGACATCTACCGGGAGCTGGACGCGGCGGCACGCCGCGCCTTCTTCGAGGGCTTGGTGCGCGATTTCGGTCCCGACCGGGAGCGCCTGTCCAAGGCGATCGAGACATGGCGGGCCGCGCCCAGCGACGAAGACGCAAGCTCGCTGCATTTCGCTTCCGAGCCGCGGCGGCAGGAATTGATCCGCCGGCTCAATCGCGCGCCCGGCGGTACTGGTGATCTCGTCAACATGCGCGCCGATCTGCTCGGCATGATGAACGGGCACACCGATCTCGCCGCGCTCGACCGCGACGTCTCGCATCTTCTTTCTTCGTGGTTCAATAGGGGGTTTCTCGTGCTGCGCAGGATCGACTGGTCGACGCCGGCCAACATCCTCGAAAAGATCATCCGTTATGAGGCCGTGCACGAGATCTCGGACTGGGATGATCTGCGCCGCCGCATCGATCCGGTCGACCGGCGCTGCTACGCCTTCTTCCATCCTGCGATGGTGGACGAGCCCTTGATCTTCGTCGAGGTGGCGCTGACCGAGACGATCCCCGGCGCGATCCAGCCCCTGCTCGCAGTCGACCGCCAGCACCTGCCGATCGAGCGCGCGCGCACCGCCGTGTTCTATTCGATCTCCAACACCCAGCGCGGCCTGGGCGGCATCTCCTTCGGCAGCTTCCTGATCAAGCAGGTGGTGGAAGAGCTGCGCCGCGAGTTGCCGAAGCTCGACACCTTCGTCACGCTGTCGCCGGTGCCGGGCTTCATGGCCTGGGTGAAGCAGGACAAGGATCTGCCGCTGTCGGACGAGGACCGCGAGGTGCTGAGGCGCCTCGACGATCCCAGATGGTTCGAGAGCCCGGAGACGGCGGCGCTGCTCCGCGCCGTGCTGGAGCCGCTCGCGGCGCACTATTTCCTCAAGGCGCGCACGCCGAAGGGCAAGCTGATCGATTCCGTCGCCCGCTTCCATCTCGGCAACGGCGCTCGGCTGGAGCGCATCAACTGGCTGGGCGACCTCTCGCCCAAGGGAATGCGCGAGTCCGCCGGCGTCATGGTCAACTACCTCTACCGCCTCGACGACATCGAGAAGAACCACGAGGCCTATGCCAATGACGGCGAGGTCGTGGCGTCGAGCGCGGTGAAGAAGCTGCTGAAGGGCGAAGGGCGAAGGCTGCTGGATATGCGGCTGTCGTAGGGGGCGGACGCTTACCACATCGTCATTGCGAGCACAGCGAAGCAATGCCGCCGTGGAAAGATTCTGGATTGCTTCGCTGCGCTCGCAATGACGGAGTATGTGGTGACAGCTTGCGAAACCCAACGACCGCCCGCTGCAGGCTCGGACGACGACCGGATGACTTCCGCTCCCTCCCCGTCGTTGCGAGGAGCCCTTGCGACGAAGCAATCCAGACTGCCTCCGGGGAGAGATCCTGGATTGCTTCGCTACGCTCGCAATGACGGAGGACGTGGCAGCGGCTCGCCGAGTAGCCGCAGATCTCCTGCCGGTCAGATCAGCGTCTCGTACAAATCGTCCCAATTCGGATTGAGGCTCTCAATGAGCGCAAGCTTCTTCGCCCGGCTGCCACCTTTGATCTGCTTCTCGCGCACAATCGCGTCGGACATGGTCGCGTGCAGCTCGTACCAGACGAGGAGCTTGCAGCCGTACTTCGATGAAAAACCCTTTACCAGTCCTTCGCGATGCTCGAACGCGGCGCGGCGGATTGGAGGTGACGCCCGTGTAGATCGTTCCGTTGCGACGATTGGCGAACATGTACACGCAGGGTTGCTTCATAATCGTACTCGGCTGAGGACAGCTTCTACAATAGCACAACCAGGAGATGACTACGAGGCTTTCGCCAGCGTCATTGCGAGGAGCCGTTGCGACGAAGCAATCCAGACTGCCGAAGCGGAAAGACCCTGGATTGCTTCGCTGCGCTCGCAATGACGGAGTGTGTGGCGACAGCTCGCGCAATTCGGCACATTGGGCTGCGGGCCAGACGCCCGCGAGCGGCCAGTGGCTCCTCCACCGTCATTGCGAGGAGCTCTTGCGACGAAGCAATCCAGACTGCCTCCACGGAAAGATTCTGGATTGCTTCGCTGCGCTCGCAATGACGGAGTGTGTGGCGACAGCTCGCGCAATTCGGCACATTGGGCTGCGGGCCAGACGCCCGCGAGCGGCAGTGGCCCCTCCACCGTCATTGCGAGGAGCTCTTGCGACGAAGCAATCCAGACTGCCTCCGCGGAAAGATTCTGGATTGCCTCGCTGCGCTCGCAATGACGGAGTGTGTGGCGCGGACGTCGCGCTCCAACGATACTCCTACTCCGCCAGCGCCTGCATCTCCTTGTAGAGATCGGACTTGCCTTCGAAGCCGATGCCTGCAAGCTCGGGCATGGTGATGTGGCCGTTCTCGACGCGGACGCCGTCGGGGAAGCCGCCATAGGGCTGGAACAGGTCGGGATAGCTTTCGTTGCCGCCTAAGCCGAGGCCGGCGGCGATGTTGAGCGACATCTGGTGGCCGCCGTGCGGGATGCAGCGGCTCGGCGACCAGCCGTGGGTCTTCAGCACCTCCAGCGTGCGCTGGTATTCGCACAGGCCATAGGACAAGGCGCAATCGAATTGCAGCCAGTCGCGGTCGGGGCGCATGCCGCCGTAGCGGATCAGATTGCGGGCGTCCTGATGGCTGAACAGGTTCTCGCCCGTCGCCATCGGGCCCGGATAGAATTCGGCGAGCGCGGCCTGCAGCGCGTAGTCGAGAGGATCGCCGGCTTCCTCGTACCAGAACAAGGGATAGTCACGCAGCATCTTGGCGTAGGCGATGGCGGTCTCCAGGTTGAAGCGGCCGTTAGCATCGACGGCGAGCTGCGCGTCCTTGCCGATTTCCTTCAGCACTGCCTCGATGCGCCTGCGGTCCTCGTCGATATCAGCGCCGCCGATCTTCATCTTGACGACATTGTAGCCACGATCGAGATAGCCGCGCATCTCGGCCCGCAGCATCGAGAGATCCTTGCCGGGATAATAGTAGCCGCCCGCGGCGTAGACGAAGACGCGCGGATTGGCTTTGACGCCGTGGCGTTCGGCGAGCAGACGGAACAGCGGCTTGCCCGCGATCTTCGCCACCGCGTCCCACACCGCCATGTCGATGGTGCCGACCGCGACCGAGCGCTCGCCATGGCCGCCCGGCTTCTCGTTGGTCATCATCGCGGCCCAGACCTTGTCGGGGTCGAGATTGTCGCCGGCCGCGTCGAGCAGCGACTTTGGATCGGCCTCGACGATGCGCGGAGCAAAACGCTCGCGGATCAGGCCGCCCTGCCCGTAACGGCCGTTGGAGTTGAAGCCGTAGCCGACGACGCGCTTGCCGTCACGGACGACATCGGTGACGACGGCGACGAGGCTGGTCGTCATCTTCGTGAAGTCGATATAGGCGTTGCGGATCGGCGAAGAGATCGGCTTTGTAATTTCGCGGACGTCGACGATGCGGACGGACATGGGGTGGGCCTTCAGTGGTTTTGCGAGGAGCGAAGCGACGAAGCAATCCAGACTGCCTCGGCGGAAAGATCCTGGATTGCTTCGCTGCGCTCGCAATGACGAGGAGAGAGTGCGCGCTCCTCGCAATGACGAGAAGCGAACGGCGCGCGCTCAGGTCAAGCCTATTTCTTATCCCTGAAATACGGCTCCACCGGACCGTGCACCTTGATTGTCAGCGGGTTGCCGTGGCGGTCCTTGGCGTTCCCTGCGGTGACGCGGACCCAGCCTTCGCTGATGCAGTACTCCTCGACATTGGTCTTCTCGATGCCCTTGAAGCGGATGCCGACGTCGCGCGACAGGATCTCCGCGTTGTAATAGGGGCTGTTCGGGTCGACCGACAGGCGGTCCGGAAATTCGTCGCTCATGATTGTCTCGCTCACAATAGTGTTTCGATTTGATTGCGCAATCCTTCGGGCCGGGCGGTCGGCGCGTAGCGCGCGACCACGCGGCCCTTACGGTCCACCAGGAATTTGGTGAAATTCCATTTGATGGCGGCCCCTAACAGGCCGGATTGCTGGCGTTTCAGGTACTCATACAGTGGATGCGCCTTCGGCCCGTTGACGTCGATCTTCTCGAACAAGGGAAACGTGACGTCGTAGTTCGAGGAGCAGAATTCCTGGATCTCGCTCGCCTGCCCCGGTTCCTGCGCGCCGAACTGGTTGCAGGGAAAGCCGAGCACCGAGAAGCCGCGCGGAGAGAGGTCGCGATGGAGATCCTCGAGGCCGCGATATTGCGGCGTGAAACCGCATTTGCTCGCGGTGTTGACGATCAAGAGCACCTGCCCCTCGAAACGCCGCAGGGCGACCTCCTCGCCGGCCAGCGAGTTGGCCTTGAAGTCGTAGATGGCGGTCATCGCTAGCCCACGGGATCGATCGGCGATGGCGGCACGCCGCCGGCCTCGATCGCTTCGCCCGCGAGCAGGCACAGATCCTCGCGATAGCGGCCAGAGACGATGTGCACGCCGACCGGCGCCCTGCCGACGAGACCTGTGGAGACCACGAGGCCCGGCAATCCCATGAAGGGAATCGCGATCTGCGGCAGCTGCGCTTCCCAGACCCGCTTGAAGGAATCCTCGTCCTTGCGATCGAGATGGTCGGGGAACGGCAATTCGCCGGAGACCGGCGTCAGCAGCACGGCGTATTTTTCGAAGAACAGCATCCAGTCGCGGGTCAGCGTGGCTCGCCGGGTCAGCGCCTTGGCGTAATTGGCCTGATCCATCGGCGTGACCCTGGCGCGGTTGCCGCGCAGGCAGGCCAGTGCGCCGGGATCGCCCTCGCGCTCGGCCATCTCCAGCTGCGCCTCATAGCCGTCACCGAGCCAGAGCTTGATCTGCCATTCCACCGCTTCGCGCATCGGCGGCGTGTCCTCGATCACATCGACGGTCCAGCCCGCGCGCTCCAGCCGCTTGCCGGCATCGCTCACCGCGGCCTTCACCTCCGGTGCGGTGGCAAGGCCACCCGGATTGAGGCACAGCGCAGCGCGCTTGTCCCGTGCGGGTCCTTGCAGCGGCACCGGCGCGAACCAGGGATCGCGGATGTCGCGGGCCGACATCGCTTCAAGCGAGATGCGCAAATCGTTGACCGTGCGCGCCAGCGGGCCCGAGACCGCCATGATCTGCGGACCGATCGGGCGCTCCGGCAGCGCCGGGTTGAAGGCGGGAATGCGTCCGAGCGTCGGGCGCAGACCGTGCACGCCGCAGGCATAGGCGGGATAACGGATCGAGCCGGCGATGTCGGTGCCGTGCGCGATGTGGCCGATGCCGGCCGCGACCGCCGAGCCGGCGCCGCCGGACGAGCCGCCCGGCGTCAGCGAAGCGTCGCGGGGGTTCTTGGTGTCGCCGTGGATGAGATTGGTGGTGAACCAGCGGTAGGAGAAGGCCGGGCAATTGGTGCGGCCGAGCAGGATGGCGCCCGATTTCCGGAAATTGGCGACCACCGGATTGTCCTCGCGCGCGATCAGGTCGCGCTGCAGCTTGAGGCCGTTGGTGGTGGCAAAGCCTTCCTGGTCGACATTGGCCTTGATGGTGACGGGCACGCCCGCGAGGACGCCGGGGTCCTCGCCCCGGCTAATTGCGGCATCGACGGCATCGGCCTGCTTGAGCACGTCATCCGGCCGGTGGTCGATCACCGCGTTGAGCTGGGGATTGACGGCATCGAGCCGCGCGAGACCGGCCTTGGCGGCCTCCCTGGCGGAGACTTTTTTGGACCTGACGAGGGTGGCGAGGTCGGCGGCCGACAGGCGCCAGAGATCTTGCATGGCTTGCTCCGTATGACAGGCGTCTTTTAGCGCCGGGAACGCGGCAAAGCCATGCGGATTTCGCGGGGGTGAAAGGCGGGTTTTGCGCCGGGCGTTGCCTCATTCTCCGTCATTGCGAGGAGCCCTTGCGACGAAGCAATCCAGGCTGCCTCCGGGGGGAGGGATTCTGGATTGATTCGCTACGCTCGCAATGACGTGGAGAGAGCGGTGAGCCCCTTACCTATCGCGTCCGGCTAATGCCTCGTCGCGGACTGGTCCGGCATGTCGAGCAGCGCTTCGGTGAAGGGAAACTCCAGCACGATCTCGCCGTCGGCGTCGGTGACCTCGATGACGGCCTCCAGCAGCGCCGGCTGGGTTCCTTCCGACTTCACGACCTCAAGGATCATCTGGCGCGCGACCTCCCAGGCGCGATCGGGGTTGCGCAGGTCCTCGCCGTCAGGATCCACGATCAGTTCGTCTCCGATGCGGGTGTTGAAGAAATATCTGGGCATGCCTGATCCATTGGGGTCGTCTGTCGCCGATGAGAAGCCGGTCCATACTCACAACTGGTTTATCCCGACAGGGATCACGACCTATCGGCAATTTTGCGTATCTGATCCGCTCATCTTTGCGGCCGCAATACGCCATCTTTGCAGTGCAACAATTCCCGCAGCCTACTACCTAGGTCGGGAAAATTTCACTGGCGAACTTTGCCGTCCGCACTAATTTGTCCAATGGGCGGATACGTCCGAATTCGCGAAAATGGAGAGCCAAATGGCCTGGAAAGCCCCTAAGATCGTCGAAGTGCCCTGCGGCATGGAAATCAATATGTATGTGAGCGCCACCCGCAAGTAAGCGGCTGGTGGAAACGCGTTCTGCGCAGGTGGTTCTTTCGGTCACGATACGTTTCCGGCAGAGAGAAACCTTGTCCGAAACTGTCTCGGCCTGAGATCCACCTCGCCAATTCGCCTCCAGGAGACGGATCATGCTTCGCGTCGTCGTCCTGGGCGCCGGGGCCGGCGGCGGAGTTCCGCAGTGGAATTGCGGCTGCGAAGGCTGCCGCGCGGCTCGTGCGAAGGGACATGAGCTGTTTCGAACCCAGGCTTCGGTCGCCTTCAGCGGCGACGGCGAGCACTGGTTCCTGATCAACGCCTCACCCGATCTTCGCCAGCAATTGAACGCCACGCCGCAGCTGCACCCAAAGGCGGGCGCGCTGCGCCACACGCCGATTGCGGGCGTGATCTTGACCAACAGCGAAGTCGATGCGGTGGCCGGCCTGCTGTCGATGCGCGAAGGCTCGCCCTTCACGATCTATGCGCACGAGAAGGTGCTGGCGATCCTCAGCTCCAACAGCATCTTCAACGTGCTGAACGAGAAGAACGTGCGGCGCCAGCCGATTGCTCTCCGCGAGCCGTTCGAGCCGCGGCTGCCCGACGGTGCGCGCTCGGGGCTCGAGGTGCTGCCCTTTGCCGTGCCGGGCAAGTCGGCCTGGTATCTCGAAGGCAAGGTGCATCCGGGCGGCGAGAGCGGCGACGGCGACACGCTGGGCCTGAAGATCACCGACAAGGCCACGGGCAAGTTCTTCTACTTCATCGCGGCCTGCGCCGAAGTGACCGACGCGCTCAAGGCCGAGATCGACGGCGCTTCACTGGTGTTCTTCGACGGCACCGTCTGGCGCGACGACGAGATGATCAGGGCCGGCCTCGGCCACAAGACCGGCAAGAGCATGGGCCATGTCGCCATGTCCGGCGAGGACGGCGCCATCGCCCGGCTGGCCGATCTCAATATCGACAGGAAGCTGTTTCTGCATATCAACAACTCGAATCCGGCGCTGCTGCCCGGCTCGCCCGAGCGCAAGCTCACTGAGGAGGCGGGCTGGCAGATACCCGCGGATGGAACGGAGATCGTGCTGTGAACGCCGCATCACTGACTGGAATGACCGCGCTCTCGATCGGCAAGGACTTGAAGCTCAACTCCGCCGAGGAGCTGGAGGCAACGCTGCGCCACATCGGCGCCACGCGCTATCACAGCCTGCATCCGTTCCATAAGCTGCTGCATGGCGGCAAGCTGAACAAGGGCCAGGTGCAGGCCTGGGCGCTCAACCGCTACTATTACCAGAGCACGATCCCGATCAAGGACGCGGTGGTGATCTCGCGCTTCCGCGACCGCGCCACGCGGCTGGAATGGCGCCATCGCATCGAGGACCATGACGGCGACGTCGGCAGCGAAGGCGGCATCGAGCGCTGGATCAAGCTGACCGAAGGGCTCGGGCTCGACACCGCTTACGTCGAATCCACCGAAGGCATCTTGCCGGCGACGCGCTTCGCGGTCGAAGCCTATGTGCACTTCTGCCGCGAAAAAAGCCCGCTGGAGGCGATCGCCTCCTCGCTCACCGAGTTGTTCGCGCCGAACCTGCATGAAGAACGCATCTCGGGCATGCTGGAGCACTACGACTTCGTCAACCCCGATATCATGAGCTACTTCAAGCGCCGCCTGACCCAGGCGCCGCGCGACGCCAATTTTGCGCTCGATTATGTCAAGAGGCAGGCCACGACGCCGGAGCAGCGCGCGCAGGTCTGCAACGCGCTGATCTTCAAGACCAACGTGCTGTGGGTGCAGCTGGATGCGCTCCAGCATGCCTATGTCGAGGGCCACATTCCGCCGGGCGCGTTCGTGCCCAAAGCGAGCTGAGGATTAAAGCGATGGCCGGGCCGCGGAACATCAGCGTCAGCGAGGCGAGCCGCCCCGTGCTGCCGCGGCATGCCAAGCTGAAATATGACGAGACGCGCAAGGTCTGGGTGATCCTGGCGCCGGAGCGGGTGCTGGCGCCGGACGAGATTGCGGTCGAGGTCTTGCAACTCTGCAACGGCGAGCGCAATGTCGGCGACGTCGCCGATCAGCTCGCCGCAAAGTACGCAGCGCCGCGCGAGGCGATCCTGGCCGACGTCATCGCCATGCTGCAGGATCTCGCCGACAAGGGCTTTCTCACCGAGATCAGGGAGAAGACGTCATGAGCGACGTGACCATCCCGCCCAGCGACAGCCTCGCGGTGCTTGAGAAGCAACGCTCGACGGCGGAGACCTTCGGCATTCCGCTGGCCGTGCTGCTCGAGATCACCCATCGCTGCCCGCTGCAATGTCCCTATTGCTCCAACCCGGTCGAGCTCGACCGCTCCGGCAAGGAGCTGACGACGGACGAGTGGAAGAAGGTGCTGAGCGAGCTCTCCGAGATCGGCGTGCTCCAGGTGCATTTCTCCGGCGGCGAGCCGACGGCACGAAAGGATCTGGTCGAGCTGGTCAAGCATGCCAGCGACGCCGGGCTCTACACCAATCTCATCACCTCGGCCGTGCTGCTGACGCGCGAGAGGCTCAGCGATCTCGCAGATGCCGGGCTCTGCCATGTGCAGATCTCGTTCCAGGGCATCGAAGACGGCCTCGCCGATCGCGTCGCCGGCTACAAGGGCGGCCACCGCAAGAAGCTCGAGGTCGCGAAATGGACGCGCGAGCTCGACCTGCCGCTCACCGTGAACGCGGTGATGCACCGGCAGAACCTGCACCAGTTTCCCGACATCATCCAGATGGCGCTCGATCTCGACGCCGACCGGCTCGAGGTCGCCAATGTGCAATATTACGGCTGGGCGCTGAAGAACCGCGCCGCGCTGATGCCAACCGTGGCGCAGCTCGATGAGTGTACCCGCCTCGTTGAGGAGGCGCGCGAGCGGCTGAAGGGCCGACTGACCATCGACTACGTGGTGCCGGATTATTACGCGCTGCGGCCGAAGAAATGCATGGGCGGCTGGGGCCGGCAGTTCTTCAACATCTCGCCCGCCGGCAAGGTGCTGCCCTGCCATGCCGCCGAGAGCATCACCGGGCTCGATTTCGAATCGGTGCGCTCCAACCATTCGATCGCCTGGATCTGGCAGAACTCGGAGGCCTTCAACCGCTATCGCGGCACCGGCTGGATGAAGGAGCCGTGCAAGAGTTGCGAGTTCCGCGAGATCGATTTCGGCGGCTGCCGCTGTCAGGCCTTCGCGCTGACCGGGGACGCCGCCAACACCGACCCGGCCTGCGCGCTGTCGCCGCTGCACGAGACCATCTTCAAGCAGGCGGAAGCCGAAGCCGAGGGCGAGACCAGCCGCTTCCTCTATCGCAACTTTGCCGGCGGCACCCTGGAATCCGAGAATGACGCCTGACGCCGACGCGGGCTCAGCGGCCAAACGCACTGATCCCTTTGCGCCGCTGACCTCCGATATGCTCGACGTCGGCGATGGCCATGAGCTCTATGTCGAGAGCGTCGGCCGCAGCGACGGCATCCCCGCGGTCTATCTGCACGGCGGGCCCGGCAGCGGCTGCCAGCCCGACCATCGCCGGCTGTTCGATCCCGACCGCTTCTGCGCCGTGCTGTTCGACCAGCGCGGCTGCGGCCGCAGCCGGCCCAAGGGATCGCGCGAGCACAACACCACACAGCATCTGATCGCGGACATGGAGACGATCCGCGAAAAGTTCGGCTTCGAACGCTGGATGGTGGTCGGCGGTTCCTGGGGCGCGACGCTGGCGCTGGCTTATGCAGAGGCGCATCCCGAGCACGTCTCCGGCATAGCGCTGCGCGCGACGTTTCTCGGCACGCGGGACGAGGTCGAGACGGCCTTCACCTCGCGCCTGTCGCAATTCCATCCGGCGCTGTACGAGGATTTCCTCAGCGTGCTGCCGCCAGAGGAGCGTGACCGGCCGGTGGATGCCTATTGGCGCCGCATCCTCGATGCCGACCCTGCCGTGCATGGCCCGGCGGCGAAGGCCTGGCACGACACCGAGCGCGTCTTGTCCGAGCACAAGCCGGCACGGACGCGGCTCGACCTCGCCGGGCTGAACGTCTGGCGCACATTGCCGGCGACGCCGTTCATGGAAGCGCATTATTTCACCAACGACAGCTTCATGAACGAGGACCAGCTGCTGCGGAACGCGGGCCGGCTCGACGGCATTCCCGGCATGATCGTGCAGGGGCGCTATGATCTGTTGTGTGCTCCCGCGACAGCGCAGGCCCTTGCGAAAGTATGGCCCGGTTCCGAGCTTCGCATCGTGGAAGAAGCCGGGCATTCGCTCTATGATGGCGGCGTGAGGGACGCCGTCATGAAGTCGATCGCGGACCTTGCGTCGAAGATCGGGCGATGAGAGGACAAGAAGAATGCCGCTCGCCGGAAAGGGCATGCTGCTGACGTCGATGAACATCGACGCTGCGGACGAGGCCGATTTCAACCGCTGGTACGATCGCGAGCATCTGGAAGAGCGTGTCGCAATCGACGGATTTCTCGAAGCGCGGCGCTATGTCGCGCATGCCGCCAACCCCAAATATCTCTCGCTGTACTCGACCGAAACGCTCGGCGTGCTCGACAGCCCCGCCTACCGGGCGCGCCTCGCCGACCAGACCGAATGGTCGCGGCGATCCATGGCGCGCTTCAGGGACATGCTGCGCGTGGTCGCGCGCATCACAATCAGCAAGGGTACTGGCCGCGGCGCGTCGCTCGGCCTGGTGCGGCTGCGGCCGACGCCCGACAACGCCGGTGCGTGGCGTGATGCGCTGCAAGAAAAGCTGGCGCCGCAGGACCGCGACGGCATCATCTCGATGCACCTGCTCGAAAGCGAGCCGGAATTGTCGGGCGCAACGGCGGGAATTCCGGCGGTGCGCAACGAGGGCGCGCGCGACTGGTTCGTGCTGATCGACGGCACGCACGTCAATGCCGTCTCCGCCGTTATCGCCGAGCGCTTCACCGGCCCGGCTGCGGCGCCCTTCCCGCTCCCCATCTCCGTCGGCACCTACTGCCTGATGTGGGACCTCGCCAAGAGCGATGTCGCGCGCGGCTGAACGGCATCCGCATCGCAGCATATTGCACCGCACGCATCTCGTGCGCCGCGCGTTAATGCCGTGCACGCGTAGCTCCCATGAAAGCGGTGACGCGCGCAAATTTGCCGTTGTACTTCGGAACGGTTCTAATAAGCTAACCCAATGACGTCATTCAGAAACCAGATCAAAGCGCGTTAAGCGCTCGCCAAGCTCAAACAAAAAAGGCCGCGGGGTCTTCGGACCTGCGCGGACAGGGTAGGAATGAAACCGACCGACATCGCGGCCCCCGACTACTTTCACAAAGTGGTCGATTGTCAATGGGCCTGTCCTGCGCACACCCCGGTTCCCGAATACATCCGATTGATCGCCCAAGGCCGCTACAGCGATGCCTACATGATCAATTGGAAATCGAACGTGTTTCCCGGCATTCTGGGACGCACCTGCGATCGTCCCTGCGAGCCGGCGTGCCGGCGCGGACGCGTGGAGGAAAATCCTGTCGCGATCTGCCGCCTCAAGCGTGTTGCAGCGGATTTCAAGGACGACATCAGGCAGCGGCTGCCGAAGCCCGGGCCGAAGAACGGCAAGCGCGTCGCGCTGGTCGGCGGCGGTCCCGCTTCGCTGACGGTGGCGCGCGATCTCGCGCCGCTCGGCTATCACTGCACCGTGTTCGATGCCGACCCGGAAGCCGGCGGCATGATGCGCACGCAGATCCCGAAATTCCGCCTGCCCAATTCGGTGATCGACGAGGAGACCGGCTACATCCTGGGTCTCGGCGTCGAGTTCAAAGGCGGCCACCGCATCGACAGCATGAAGGCGCTGCTTGCCGAGAAATACGACGCCATCTTCGTCGGCTCCGGCGCGCCGCGCGGCCGCGAGCTCGAGCTTCCCGGCCGGAAAGAGGCCGCCGCCAACATCCATATCGGCATCGAATGGCTGGCCAACGTGTCGTTCGGCCATGTCGACAAGATCGGCAAGCGCGTCATCGTGCTCGGCGGCGGCAACACCGCGATGGATTGCTGCCGCACCGCGCGCCGGCTCGGCGGCGAGAAAGTCACGGTGGTCGTGCGGTCCGGCTTCGACGAGATGAAGGCCTCGCCCTGGGAGAAGGAAGACGCGATCCACGAGGATATCCCGATCCTCAACTACATGGTCCCGGTGGCCTTCAAGCATGTCGCCGGCAAGCTGATCGGCGTCACCTTCCAGCACGTCAAAGCCGAATACGACGCCAAAGGCCGCCGCAATCTGGTGCCTTCGGGCGATCCCGATCAGACCATTCCCTGCGACGACGTGCTGGTCGCGGTCGGTCAGGAGAACGCCTTCCCCTGGATCGAGCAGGATTGCGGCATCGAGTTCGACAAATGGCACATGCCGAAGGTCGATCCGAAGACCTTCGCCTCGACCAATCCGAAAGTGTTCTTCGGCGGCGATGCCGCGTTCGGCCCGAAGAACATCATCTGGGCGGTCGCGCACGGCCATGACGCCGCGCTGTCGATCCACAAGATGCTCTCGGGCGAAGCGGTCGACGAACGGCCGCTGCCGGAGGTGCAGATCTCCTCGCAGAAGATGGGCATCCACGAATGGAGCTATGACAACGACATCTCGCCCGACAAGCGCTACAAGGTACCGCATCGCGACAAGGTCGTTGCGCTGAAGGACATCCGCGCCGAGGTCGAGCTCGGCTATGATGTCAAGCTGGCGCTCGGCGAAGCGCATCGCTGCCTGAACTGCGACGTGCAGACCGTGTTCTCGACCTCGCTCTGCATCGAGTGCGACGCCTGCGCCGACATCTGCCCGATGGATTGCATCACCTTCACCGCCAACGGCGAGGAAAGCGATCTGCGCCAGCGCCTGAAGGCGCCCTCCGCGCATCCGGACCAGGACCTCTACGTCTCCTCGGACCTGAAGACCGGGCGGGTGATGGTGAAGGACGAGGATGTCTGCCTGCATTGCGGGCTGTGCGCCGAGCGCTGTCCCACCGGCGCCTGGGACATGCAGAAATATTTCATCGAGATGACCCACGCAGGTTCGACATGTCCGACAAAAAGCCGATCAGCAGCGTAAACGACTTCGTCGTCCGCTTCGCCAACGTCAACGGCTCGGGCTCGGCCAGCGCCAACGAGATGTTCGCGCGCGCGATCCTGCGCCACGGCGTGCCTGTCAGCCCACGCAACATCTTCCCCTCCAACATCCAGGGCCTGCCGACCTGGTACGAGGTGCGCGTGACGGAAGCCGGCCATCTCGGCGCACGCGGCGGCGTCGACATGATGGTGGCGATGAATCCGCAGACCTGGGACAAGGACGTCGCCGGCATCGAGCCCGGCGGCTATTTGTTCTACGATTCCACCAAGCCGATGCCGTCGACCAAATTCCGCGACGACATCACCGTGATCGGCGTGCCGCTGACCGCGATCACCAACTCGACCTATACCGATCCGCGTCAGCGACAGCTGTTCAAGAACATCATCTATTTGGGCGCGCTCAGCGCGTTGCTCGACATGGACCCCAAGCTGATCGAGCAGCTGATCGGCGAGCAGTACAAAGGCAAGGAGAAGCTGCTCTCCTCCAACGTCCATGCGCTGCATCTCGGCCGCGACTGGGCGCTGCAGAACCTGAAATGTCCGATTGGGCTGCGCGTGAAGAAGTCCGACAAGGTCGGCGACCGCATCTTCATCGAGGGCAACAGCGCCGCCGCGCTCGGCGCGGTCTATGGTGGCGCCACCGTGTGTGCCTGGTATCCGATCACGCCGTCCTCGTCGGTGGCCGAGGCTTTCACCGCCCATTGCAAGAAGTACCGGCACGATCCTGAAACGGGCAAGGCGAAATACGCGATCGTGCAGGGCGAGGACGAGCTCGCGTCGATCGGCATCGTGATCGGCGCGTCCTGGAACGGCGCCCGCGCCTTCACGGCGACCTCCGGCCCCGGCATCTCACTGATGACGGAGTTCATCGGCCTCTCGTACTTTGCCGAGATTCCGGCCGTGATCATGAACATCCAGCGCGCCGGCCCCTCCACGGGCATGCCGACCCGCACCCAGCAATGCGACATCATCGCCTGCGCCTATGCCTCGCATGGCGACACCAAGCATGTGCTGCTGTTCCCCGAGGACCCGGCCGAGGCCTTCGAGTTCGCGGCCGCCGCCTTCGATCTCGCCGAGCGGCTGCAGACGACGATCTTCCTGATGCTCGATCTCGACATCGGCATGAACCACCGGCTCTGCCGCCCGCTGAAGTGGGACGATGCCAGGCAATATGACCGCGGCAAGGTGATGACGGCGGCGATGCTGGAGGAAGGCCGCGACTTCGGCCGCTATCTCGACGTCGACGGCGACGGCATTCCCTACCGCACCTATCCCGGCACGCATCCGACCAAGGGCTCCTACTTCACCCGCGGCACGTCGCGGGACCGCTATGCGCGCTACTCCGAGGAAGGCACGGTCTACGCCGACAACATGCAGCGCCTGATGCGCAAGTTCGAGACCGCGCAGGACCTGGTGCCGCGTCCGCTGCAGGCCAATGCGGAACGGCCGACCAAATATGGCGTGATATATTTCGGCTCGACCTCGCCGGCGATGGACGAGGCGATCGGCCTGCTGGAAGCGCGCGGGCATCAGCTCGACCGTCTGCGCATCCGCGCCTTCCCGTTCCATTCCAGCGTGGCCAGCTTCCTCGCCGAGCACGATTTCGTATACGTCGTCGAGCAGAACCGCGACAGCCAGCTGCGCCAGCTCATCGTCAACGAGAACGGCATCGATCCCGTCCGGCTGGTGCCGATCGTGCATTACGACGGCACGCCGATCACTGCTCGCTTCATCGCCAAGGCCATTGGCGACCACCAGGACCACCTCAAGGTGACCCCGCTCCGCAAGGCCGTGTCATGACTTACATCGCAAAACCGAAATTCCATCATCCGGGGCTGAAGAAGAACGCGCTCGGCTACACGCATCGCGATTACGAGGGCAAGATCTCGACGCTGTGTGCCGGCTGCGGCCACGATTCGATCACCGCCTCGATTATCGAAGCCTGCTACGAGCTCTCGATCGAGCCGAATCGGGTGGCGAAGATCTCCGGCATCGGCTGCTCGTCGAAGACGCCGGACTATTTCCTCGGCAATTCGCACGGCTTCAATTCCGTGCACGGCCGCATGCCATCCGTGCTGACAGGCGCCAATCTCGCCAACCGCGATCTGATCTATCTCGGCGTCTCCGGCGACGGCGATTCCGCCTCGATCGGTTTCGGCCAGTTCGCGCACTCGATCCGCCGCGGCGTCAACATGACCTATATCGTCGAGAACAACGGCGTTTACGGCCTGACCAAGGGTCAGTTCTCGGCCACCGCCGACCGCGGCTCGAAGAGCAAGAAGGGCGTCACCAACACCGACAACGCCATCGACCTCGTCGCCATCGCGCTGCAGTTAGGGGCCACCTTCGTGGCGCGCTCGTTCTCCGGCGACAAGAGCCAGCTGGTGCCGCTGATCGCCGCCGCGATCGGCCACAAGGGCGCGTCCTTCATCGACGTGATCAGCCCCTGCATCGCCTTCAACAACCATGCCGGCTCGACCAAGAGCTTCGACTATGTCCGCGAGCACAATGACGCCGTGAACCGGCTGGATGTGCTGGTCGGCCGCGACCCGATTGCGGTGGACTACGCGCCCGGCACGGTGCAGGTGGTCGAGCAGCACGACGGCAGCAAGATCGCGCTGCGCAAGATCGATGCCGATTACGATCCGCACGACCGCCTGGGCGCCCAGACCTTCCTCGCAAGGCACGCCGCCAAGGGCCAGATCGTCACCGGTCTTCTGTACGTCGACCCTGAGGCCGAAGACCTGCACGAGCATCTCAACACGGTCGAGACGCCACTCAACGCGCTCGAGGCGGACACGCTCTGCCCGGGCTCGGCGGTGCTGGACAAGATCAACGCCAGCCTGCGGTGATCATCTTCGCGCTGATGCCGCCGGCCTGACGCGTATCGTGATCTTCTCCGACACGACGGGTGGTTCGAACGGATAGTGCTTGGCGTCGCCAAGCACCAGTTGCAGCGTGTGCGTGCCCGGCGGAAGCTCGAGAAACGTTTCGGTTTGTCCGGCTCCGAAATGCAGATGGGACTTGTCCTGCGGAATCGGCTCCTTGGCATCAATGGGGTCTTTCACATCAATCAACAGATGATGGTGGCCGGCATTGTGGTAGTCGTCACCGGCATGCGTCACGCCCATGTTGCGCAGGCCGAACCGGACCCAAAACCCACCACGGATCTTCTGGCCGTCATACGGCGAGATGAAATAAAGCTTGGCGTCCTTTGGCGCAGTTTTGCCTTGCGGATAGGCCGCGCCGGGGAGCAATGCGATGGCGGCCGCGAGCGCGATACAGGAAACGATCTTCATCAAATTGACTCCAGTACCTACGGACTGAGCGCGATCCGGAATCCATGCGTGGGGTAACGGACGCCGGTGTCGTATCCACCGCGGTTTGACGGCCGCACATATCTCGAATCGTTCTTCCAGGAGCCTGAGCGCAGGACATGAGAGCCGCAGTCAGGGCTAGTCCACGCCGAGCCGTCGCTGGGCGCGCCCTGATACGTCCGGTGCCAGCAGTCTGCGACCCACTGATCGATGCCGCCGCCCATGTCGTAAAGCCCGAATGGATTGGGCTTGAAACTGCCGACCTTGGCCGGCTGCTCGGCCGCAAGTTCACCGCAATCCTTGCAGCCGGCCATGCCCGGCTGCAGCTTGTCGCCCCACCAATATTTGGTCTGTGTCCCGCCGCGTGCCGCATATTCCCATTCGGCTTCGCTCGGAAGCCGGTAGGGCTTCTTTGTCGCCTGCGCGAGCCAGGCGACATATTGCTGCGCATCGGTCCAGCTCACATTGCTGACCGGGGCATCGTCCTTGCCAGTGGCCGTGAATCCGCACGCCTTGGCGGCAGCGCATTCGTTCCACTCCTGCACCGTTACCGGATATTTTCCGATCGAGAACGGCTTGATCGTGACCTGATGGACGGGTCGTTCGGTCGGATCGTCATTGCTTCCCATCGCGAAGCTGCCGCCACGAATGGCGATCATTTCGGGTTCCCGGACCGGCGTCACCGATGGACTGGATGCCGGAGACGGTGAAGGCGATGCTGCGGGCGGTGGCACCGTTGTGGGCAACGGAGAAGCCGCGGGTGCGGCTTGTGGCGCCGGTGCTGCCGGGCTCGGTAATGACGGAACGGATTGCGGCGTCGGCGAAGCCAACGGCGCCGCGATCGGGGGAGCGGCAGCCTGTTGCCCCACCTGGCTGCGGTGCTGCACCAGCACGTACCAAAGCACGTAGCCGGCAATCACCAGCAATGCCGTGATCAGAAGAAAGAGCAGGACGTTCTCACGCCGGCTTCTTGTCTTGCCGACCGCATCAGCGTCCGGCAGCACACGATACACGCGCACCGGATCGGTGATGTTCTTGACCTTGCGGTCGCCGAGCGACTCATAGCCGCATACGATCTTGTGTTTGATCTGCTCGTAGATCGCGCCGGATATGAAGACCTGCCCCGGCTCCGCGATGCCCTCGATACGCGTGGCGATGTTGACGCCGTCACCGTAGATGTCGTCCGGCTCCACGATGACGTCACCGAGATTGACTCCGATCCGATATTCGAGCCGGGAATGCTTGGGAATGGAGGCGTTGCGGCCGACGAGATTCTGCTGGATGACGATGCTGCATCGAACGGCTTCCACGGGACTGTCGAATATGGCGATGAAGCCGTCGCCGGTCGTCTTCACCAGACTTCCATGGTGCTCGATGATGCTGGGCTGGATGATGTCGCGCTCGATCCGCTTGACGCGGGCATGCGTGCCTTCCTCGTCGGCCTGCATCAACCGGCTGTAGGAGACGATATCGCCGACGATGATCGCGGCGAGACGGCGAGGCATTCCGCTGTGCGGCGGCGGCTCGTCGGGATTTCCGGGTCTGAAGTTGCGAATTTCGCCCATGCAGGGGACTCCACAAACTTACAAGGCAGCCCCAACCTACGACCGCCAAAGGCGATCGTCTGTGAAGGCTATCACATTGACGAACCGAGACAATGTCGCAGCGATTGCAGGCTTCAAGTTCCGAAGAGCCGCCCGCTTCACCGCTTGAACCTTCTCGAGCCCATCAGTGACTAAGGCGGAGCGTGAAGCGAGTTGCGCGAATCCGCACCGCGACCACCGCTCGAGCGGCTTGCGACGGTTGAACGCGGGTCACCAATTCTGCGTCTAACAGACAGCAGCTCTGTCCTGCTGCGACGAAATTGTCGTGTGCACGAGGCCTTTATGAAGCTCGTCATCCTTGCTGCCCTCACTTTTGCTGCGCTGACCAGCGTCGGCCGCACCGAGGAGGTCGACGATATCCGCGAGGCCAGCAAGGCCGAGGCCGAGACCTTCAATACGCGGATGTATGTGAAGCCTCCCGGCGACAAGGCCTATGCCTGCTTCGTCCGCCGCTACGATGCCGACCATTTGGCGCGGCATCCGAAGCAGAAGGTCGCTTCGATGAAGCTGCTGGTCTCCGCGGAGTACGACAAGGAGGACAAGGAGCTGCACCACTCGTTCCGCCTTGGCTTCAGGTACCGTCACCGCAGCGGCGATTTCGACTCCAGCGGCTCGTGCAACCACGCCGTATTCACCAAGAGCGGCGACGAGGTGCGCCTCGGCTGCGGCGTCGACTGCGATGGCGGCGGCATCGGCGTTGCGCTCTCCAAGGACGACAAGTCCGCGATCGTCCGGCTCGAACGTGTCAGGGTCTGGCAGAACAACAAGCCGGACGATGACGCTGAGCATTCGCTGACCGCCGGCGCCGACGACAAGATTTTCCGGCTCGACCGGGCCGACAATCGCGAGTGCGCCTCGCTGGTGACCGACCGCAAGGAACTCGCGGCGCTGCGCCACAAGTGATATGCCTGCGGCAATGTCAGGCAATCCAGGGAGAATGCCATGAACCGCCGCAGCATCTTGTGGAGCGCCGTCTCGGCTTTGGGCGCAGCACTCGGCGCCTCCGGCGCCAGAGCCGCGACGGAAGTGAGCGCGAGTAGCAAGCTGAAAGTCGCCTATCACCTCAGCGACGCCGAGAAGGTCCATTTCGTGCTCGGCAATATCCAGAACCACATCGACGGCGTCGGCGGCCCCGAGCACGTGACGATCGCGCTGGTGATCCACGGCCCGGCGCTGAAGGCGTTTCACTCGGCGCAGGCCAACCCCGACGTCAGCAAGCGCGTCGGTGACTTCTCAAAGGGCGGCGTCGAGCTCGCCGCCTGCGGCAACACGATGAAGGCGCAGAACGTGACGCTGAGCGAGCTGCTGCCAGGCTTCGTCAACGCCGAGAACGGCGGCGTGGTGCGGCTCGCCGAGCTGCAGTCGCAGGGGTATCTGTATTTGCGGCCGTAGGCGGGCACGGCGATGGCTGGCGCAGCCCTTTCCGCGTCATTGCGAGGAGCCCTTGCGACGAAGCAATCCAGACAGCCTCCGCGGACAGATTCTGGATTGCTTCGCTGCGCTCGCAATGACGGGGAGTATGGCGGCGCCGCAGCCCTCGTCGTACTTGACTTACCCATAACTCCACAGTTATGTGTCTATCCATAACCTCCCGGGTATGGATTTTTCATGACTCCCACCCCCGACCTTCTGTTCAGAACGCTCGCCGACCCCACCCGGCGCGCGATCTTCGAGCGGCTGTGCCGTGAGGGGGAGCAGACGGTCGGGGCGCTGACGGCGCGATCAGGCGTGTCGCAGCCGGCGGTGTCGAAACATCTCGGCGCCCTGAAGCAGGCTGGGCTCGTGCGCGACCGGCACGAAGGACGGCAGACCCATTACAGCGCGCAGCCCGGTGCGCTCAATCCGCTGATCGACTGGACCGGTCAGATGGCCGCCTTCTGGCAGAAAAGGCTAGATGCCCTCGACGATCTCCTGAAGAGGATGGACCAATGAACGAACCCGCCGAGACGCGCTCCGTCGTCATCGAGCGCGAATTTGCCTATCCCACCGAGCGGCTCTGGCGCGCGCTGACGCAGCCGCATCTGATCGAGGAATGGCTGATGAAGAACGACTTCAAGCCGGTCGTCGGCCATCGCTTCAACCTGCGCGGCGAATGGGGCGGCGTGCTGGACTGCGAGGTGCTCACCATCGAGCCGCAGAAGACGCTCGCCTATACCTGGAATTTCTCGCATGAGGACGCCGCGTTCGATCTCAAGAGCATTGTCACCTTCACGCTGACGCCGACCAGCGCGGGCACGCATCTGCGTGTCGAGCAGGCGGGCTTCCGCCCCGCCCAGAAACAGGCGTTCGGCGGCGCGCATGCCGGCTGGAAGCAGTTTTTGGCCAAGCTGGATGATTTGCTGGCGCGAGCGAGCTAGCTCCGGCGCGGTCCATTCCGATCGTTCTTCAAAGGAGGTCCCAATGAGCACGTCCATGTGGATTCGGCAGATTCATCGCTGGCTGTCGATGGCTTTCACGCTCGCCGTCATCGCCAACATCGTGGCGATGACGATGCAGGTCGAGGCCGTGTGGATCGGCTTCCTGGCGCTGGTGCCGCTGATTCCGCTGCTCGCGACCGGGCTCTATCTGTTCGCGCTACCTTATCGCGGCCGCAGCAACGCGTGAACGAGGCCATGATGAAGAAGCCCGTGGCGGCGAAGACGAGCAGCGCGAAGCAAGCAGGTACCGCCTCGCCATCCAAGCTGATCGACGGCCGGATCAAGGAGCTCGGCGACTGGCGCGGCGAGATGCTGGGGCGGGTTCGCGCGCTGATCAAGGAGGCCGACCCTGATGTCGTCGAAGAGTGGAAATGGCGCGGTGTTCCCGTCTGGGAGCACGACGGCATCATCTGCACCGGCGAGACCTACAAGGAGGTCGTGAAGCTGACCTTCGCCAAGGGCGCCGCGCTGGCGGATCCCGCAGGTCTCTTCAATTCCAGCCTCGACGGCAATGTGCGCCGCGCGATCGATATTCGCGAGGGCGAAACGATCAACGAGAACGCGTTGAAGGCGCTGATCCGCGCGGCGGTCGAGCTGAATGCGAGCAAGAAGAAGCCGGGGAAGCGATCAGCCTCGTAGACGCGATGGGCCGCCACAAGTGCCTTCCTTCTCCCCTTGCGGGAGAAGGTGGCGCGAAGCGCCGGATGACGGGTCTCCATCGGCACGGGAGAGTGCGGAGAGATACCCCTCACCCCAGTGAGCTTATGTCTGCCGGCGTCGCTGCCCTCTCCCGCAAGGGGCGAGGGCACATCAATGCGCATCTCGCGTGGTGCCCCATGTAGGCAGCCCCCGTCACGCCACCGCCGCCGCTATCGGGCGCGGGCTGACGACGTATTCGCGCAGGACCTTGTCGTTGGCGTCGACCTCGATCAGTGCGACGTCGTAGGTCCAGAGATCGGCCAGGTGCTGGAGCACGCGCTTGGCGTCGGTCTCGTTGAGCTGCGAGCCCTTGATGACGTGGTGATGCAGGATCAGGCGGCGGTCGCCGGAGAGATCGACGTCGACCACCTCGATATTGGCATCGATGAAGCCGACATCGTGCTGCCGCGCCAGCTCACGGCGGACGCGGCGGAAGCCGCGCTCGTCGTGGATTGCGTCGACCCGGATGCCGGCGCGCTCCTCGGGATCGTCGTGCAGGTGGAACATGCGGAAGTGCCGCATCAATTTCGGGCTCAGGAATTGGCCGATGAAGCTCTCATCGCGGTAATTGGCCCAGACGTCGCGCAGCACGCCCATGACGTCGCCCTTGCCGGCGATGTCGGGGAACCACTCGCGGTCCTCGTCTTCGGGATTGGCGACGATGCGCTCGATGTCCTGCATCACCGCGAAGCCGAGCGCGTAGGGATTGAAGCCCGAGAAGCGCGGGTCGTCGAATTCGGGCTGGAACACCACATTGGTGTGCGACCCCAGAAATTCGAGGAAGTTGCCGTCGCTGATGCGACCCTGCTCGTGCAGCTTGGTCATGATGCGATAATGGACGTAGGTCGCCGTCCCCTCGTTCATGACCTTGGTCTGGCTCTGCGGATAGAAATATTGCGCGATGTGGCGAACGATGCGGAGCAGCTCGCGCTGCCAGGGCGCCAGCCGCGGCGCGCTCTTCTCCAGGAAATAGAGCAAATTCTCCTGCGGCAGGCCGAGCAGCTTGCGGCGGCGCTCGATGCTGAGCGTGGAGCGGCTCTTGGCGGCGCCCTTCGGCACGGTGCGCCAGAGATCGTTGAAGACCTCCTCCTCGTGCTGGCGGCGACGCCCTGCCCGCTTCTCCTCGGCGCGCAGATCGAGCTTCTTCTTGCCGGGATAACGGTCGATGCCGTGCGACATCAGCGCGTGCGCGGCGTCTAGCGTGCGCTCGACCTCGATGCGGCCGTAGCGATCCTCGCACTGCATGACGTAGTTCTTGGCGAAGTCGAGATAGTCCAGGATGCCGTCGGCATCGGTCCATTGCTTGAACAGATAATTGTTCTTGAAGAAATGGTTGTGGCCGAAGGCGGCGTGCGCGATCACCAGCGTCTGCATCGTCGCCGTGTTCTCCTCCATCAGATAGGATATGCAGGGCGAGGAGTTGATGACGATCTCGTAGGCCAGCCCCATCAGGCCCTTGCGGTAGGACGCCTCATGGAACGCGAAGTGCTTGCCGAACGACCAGTGCTTGTAGAACAGGGGCATGCCGACCGACGAATAGGCGTCCAGCATCTGCTCGGCGGTGATGACCTCGATCTGGTTCGGATAGACGTCGAGGCCGAGATCCTTCAGCGCCACCTCCTCGCAGGCATCGGTGATGCGCTGCAAGGTGTGGAAATCCCAATCGGCGCCTTCGAACAAACGTTCCTTCATGGAGCGGCCTTCTCCTGGGCAGTGTCGCGGCGCTGGAACAGATCGTGGAATACCGGGAAGATCTCGCTGCGCTCCGAGACCTTGCGCATCGAGAGCGGGGCGCCGCTGTTGCGCAGGCGTTCGTAGAGGCTCCAGAGCGAGGAGTCGGAGAGATCGAAGGCGCTGCCGCCGGCCTCGCCGACCTCGAGATAGGCGAAGAACTGGCAGACCGGCAGGATCTTCTCGGTCAAGAGGAGCCCCGTGAGCTCGCCGTCGGAATAGGAATTGTCGCCGTCGGAAGCCTGCGCGGCGTAGATGTTCCAATCCGACGGGTTGAAGCGCTCGCGCACGATCTCGTGCATCGCCTGCAGCGCACTGGAGACCAGCGTGCCGCCCGAGGCCGGACCGTAGAAGAAGGTTTGCTCATCGACCTCCTCGGCGCGGTCGGTGTGGCGGATGAAGACGATCTCGACGTGCTTGTAGCGCCGCTTCAGGAACACGTAGAGCAGCATGTAGAAGCGTTTCGCCAGGTCCTTCATGTGCTCGGACATCGAGCCGGAGACGTCCATCAGGCAGAACATCACGGCCTGCGCGACGGGCTTGGGCACCGTCTCGAAGCGCCGGTAGCGGATGTCGAGCGGATCGATGAAGGGGATGCGCTTCGACTTCGCCTTCAACGTTTCGAGCCGGGCCACGAGAGCCGCACGCTCGTCCTCGTCCGTGCATGCTTCGATCGCGGCTTCCAGCTCCTCGATCTCGTCCTTGCGCGGACGCTTGAGCGCGATGCGGCGGGCGAGCGCGAGCTTCACCGTCCGGCTCACCGAGATGTTGGCGGGCGAGCCGGTCATGGTGTAGCCGGCGCGCTGGATACCTTCGCTCTCGGTCTGCGCGATCTTGCGCTTGGCGAGATCCGGAAGCTCGAGGTCGTCGAGGAAGAGATCGACGAACTCGTCGCGGCTCAGCACAAAGCGGAAGGCGTCCTCGCTGTCGCCTTCGCCGGGACCGGAATCCTTGGCGCTGCCCTGGCCGGAGCGCTGGAGATAGTCGCCTTCGATGAACTTCTTGTTGCCGGGCAGCACCATGTCGCGCGTCCCGCCTTCACGGCGGAAACGCGGCTCGTGCATGCCGTCGAGCGGGATCGTGACCTCACCACCCTCCAGGACGTCCTTGATGTCGCGTTCCTGCGAGGTCTTCTTGACGGCGCCCTGCACCAGGGATTTGGCCCGACGCAAGAACCGCTGGCGGTTCTCAAGACTCTTGCCGCCTGGATTCAGGCGCCTGTCAATAATGTGAATGGGCACTTTACCATTCGCCTCCCATCCGCCTCAACCGGCCTGCTTCACGCGCATGTACCATTCGACGAGCCGGCGAACCTGACGTTCGGTATAGCCGCGCTCCACCATGCGTGCGACGAACTCGCCGTGCTTCTTCTCCGTCTCGCCGTCCTTCTTCGACCCGAAGGAGATGACCGGAAGCAGGTCCTCGACCTGGGAGAATATCCGCTTTTCGATCACATCGCGAATCTTCTCGTAGGAGGTCCAGGTCGGATTCTTGCCGCCGTTCTGGGCCCGCGACCGTAACGAGAATTTGACGACCTCGTTGCGGAAATCCTTGGGGTTGGCGATGCCCGCCGGCTTCTCGATTTTCGTCAGCTCCTGGTTCAAAAGCTCGCGATCGAGCAGCTGGCCGGTATCGGGATCCTTGAAGTCCTGGTCCTCGATCCAGGCGTCGGCATAGTCGACGTAGCGATCGAACAGGTTCTGCCCATAATCCGAGTAGGATTCGAGATAAGCCTTCTGGATCTCGTTGCCGATGAACTCGGCGTAGCGCGGTGCGAGCTCGGCCTTGATGAACTCGAGATAGCGTTTCTCGGTCTCCTCAGGCAGCTGCTCGCGGCGGATCGCCTGCTCCAGCGCGTACATCAGATGCACGGCGTCGGCGGCCACCTCCTGCGGATCGTGGTTGAACGTCGCAGCCAGGATCTTGAAGGCGAAGCGGGTCGAGGCGCCATCCATGCCTTCGTCGACGCCGGCGGCGTCGCGATATTCCTGGACGCTGCGCGCCTTCGGATCGGATTCCTTCAGGCTCTCGCCGTCGTAGACCCGCATCTTGGCGAACAGGGTGGAGTTCTCGTGCTTGCGCAGGCGCGACATCACCGAGAACCGCGCCAGCGTCTCCAGCGTCGACGGCGCGCAAGGAGCCGAGGCGAGCTCGGAGCCCTGGATCAGCTTCTCGTAGATCTTCTGCTCCTCGGTGACCCTGAGGCAGTAGGGCACCTTGATGACGCAGATGCGGTCGATGAAGGCTTCGTTGTTCTTGTTGGCCTTGAAGCTCGCCCACTCGGCCTCGTTCGAGTGCGCCAGGATGATGCCGGTGAACGGGATCGCGCCGATGTTCTCGGTGCCGATATAGTTGCCTTCCTGGGTTGCGGTCAGCAACGGGTGCAGCATCTTGATCGGCGCCTTGAACATCTCGACGAACTCGAGCACGCCCTGGTTGGCGCGGTTGAGGCCGCCGGAATAGCTGTAGGCGTCGGGATCGTTCTGGGCGTAGGTCTCGAGCTTGCGGATATCGACCTTGCCGACCAGCGAGGAGATGTCCTGGTTGTTCTCGTCACCGGGCTCGGTCTTGGCGATCGCGATCTGGCGCAGCCGCGACGGCTGGATCTTGGCGACCCGGAATTGCGAGATGTCGCCGCCGAAGGCTTCGAGCCGCTTGTAGCACCACGGGCTCATCAGGCCGGTGAGGCGACGGCGCGGAATGCCGTACTTCTCCTCCAGCATCGGACCGAGCTGATCGGGATCGAACAGGCTGAGCGGGCTCTCGAACACGGGCGAGAGCTCGTCGCCGGCCTTGAGCACGTAGATCGGCTGCACTTCCATCAGCGACTTGAGCCGCTCGGCGAGCGAGGACTTGCCGCCGCCGACCGGGCCGAGCAAATAGAGGATCTGCTTGCGCTCTTCGAGACCTTGCGCCGCATGGCGGAAGAAACCGACGATGCGCTCGATGGTTTCTTCCATGCCGTAGAAACCGGCGAAGGCCGGATAGGTGCGGATGGTGCGGTTCAAAAAAATACGGCCAAGGCGTGGGTCCTTGGCCGTGTCAATCGTCTGAGGCTCACCGATCGCCGCTAGCAGTCGTTCAGCCGCGTTCGCGTATTTCATGGGATCGCTTCGACACGATTCCAGATATTCCGCCATCGACATGTCGTGCTGGCTTCTCGCCTCGAACGACCGAGCGAAAGCGTTGAATAGAGAATCGTTGTACATGATCCCTCTCCGCGTGAGTTCCGCTACAAGCTGAAACGAAAGCAGTTACCGGACCGTTCCTCAGGCCGTTTCGAATCAGCGTGAGCACATGACAATCATTGGACACCCTGGTGCCGACTCGACGCAACGCACAACGTAGGCACTCCATGAGTTACGAACAGGCACCTGCCTGTAATTTGTGCGAATCTCCGTCTATTCTGGCTCATTTCCAGAAAATGTCACTCGGTCGCCACATCCGGGCGTTCCCGGGGATGGCCCCATCCGGCGGTGCAGCATAGCGATTGGGGAGCGGCGATCTTATGACGCTTGTACGGCGAAGCCTTGCGGTCCCCGTTCATCTTCCTGCTGCAATGCGGTGTGCTGGCGGCCTGTACGTCGCGGCAACGCGCAGCACCGTGTCACAGTCGCTGCCAGGCCAGGCCCACCCCGACGGATGACAACGCGATCGTTCTGTGCGTAACGGCCAGCTTGGGATGCTGCGGAGCTCTTCGCATGTCCGGCGTCGGCCTCAGCACGATCATTTCGTGACCGCGGCAATCTTCGAGCAAGATCTCCGCTATCGAACCCCGTGGTAGAAATTCATTGTCGATACGGAGAGCGCGGATGCGAAGGAGTGGATGACGACGACATGCCCGCTGGGCAGCGAGGCGCTAAGATCGGCCGGATGGTGACGACCTTTACGCAACAGTAAGCTGCCCGTCTGGATCGCCATGATCGCGACGGAGTTACACTGGAGGGTATGACTCCCGCACCCTTGATTGGTTCCCTCCCGGGTGCATGTAGGCTAGAGGATAGCGCGTCAGACCTTCGCGAAAACCCTCGTCCGCAGGCTTGGAGATAATAAGCATCATGAATCCCGTCAAAGAACTGGAAAAGCACGGACAGGCGGTCTGGCTCGACTTCCTGGCCCGCGGCTTCATCGCCAAGGGCGACCTGAAGCGGCTGATCGACACCGACGGCGTCAAGGGCGTCACCTCCAACCCGTCGATCTTCGAGAAGGCGATCGGCAGCTCGGACGAATATGACGCCCCGATTGGCAAGGCGCTGAAGCGCGGCGACCGCACCGTGGCCGACCTGTTCGAGGCCGTTGCGATCGAGGACATCCAGAACGCCGCCGACGTGCTGCGCCCGGTCTACGACCGCCTCAAGGGCGGCGACGGCTATGTCAGCCTGGAGGTCTCGCCCTATCTCGCCATGGACACATCGGGCACGATCGCGGAGGCGCGGCGGCTCTGGAAGGACGTCGGTCGCAAGAACCTGATGGTGAAGGTGCCGGCGACGCCGGAGGGCCTGCCGGCGATCGAGCAACTGATCAGCGAGGGCATCAGCATCAACATCACGCTGCTGTTCTCCAAGGCCGTCTATCTCGAGGTGGCCGAAGCCTACATCGCCGGTCTGGAGACCTACGTCGCCGGCGGCGGCGATCCGTCGCATGTGGCCAGCGTCGCCAGCTTCTTCGTCAGCCGGATCGATTCGGTGGTCGACAAGCAGCTGGACGAGAAGATCGCCCGCGCCAACGATCCGTCCGAGAAGGAACGTCTCGCCGCGCTCAAGGGCAAGGTGGCGATCGCCAACGCCAAGCTCGCCTACCAGGACTACAAGCGCCTGTTCGCAGGCCCCCGCTGGGAGAAGCTCGCCGCCAAGGGCGCCAAGCCGCAGCGCATGCTGTGGGCCTCCACCGGCACCAAGAACAAGGATTACAGCGACGTCCTCTATGTCGAGGAGCTGATCGGCCCAGACACCATCAACACCGTGCCGCCGGCAACGCTGGATGCGTTCCGCGACCACGGCAAGCCGCGCGACAGCCTGGAAGAGAACGTCGAGGACGCGAAGCGCGTGCTGGACGAGCTGGAGCGCTCCGGCATCTCGCTCGATGCGATCGCCGAGGAGCTGGTCAAGGACGGCGTCAAGCTGTTTGCGGATGCCGCCGACAAGCTCTACGGCGCCGTCGCCCACAAGCGCGCCGTCGTGCTCGGGCCCGCACTCGACCGCCAGCAGCTTTCGCTGGGCGAGGCGCTCGGCAAGGCGCTGGCCAAGACCACGGAGGAATGGCGGGCGTCGGCCAAGATCCGCAGGGTGTGGCAGCGCGACAAGTCGGTCTGGACCGGCGCGGACGAGGACAAATGGCTGGGCTGGCTCGACAGCCCGGCGAAGGCCGACATTGCCGATTACGAGGACTATGCGGGCCGCGTGAAGGGCCAGAAATTCTCCGACGCCGTCGTGCTCGGCATGGGCGGCTCCAGCCTCGGCCCCGAGGTGCTGGCGGAGACCTTCGGCAAGAAGCCCGGCTTCCCCAAGCTGCATGTGCTCGACTCCACCGATCCGGCACAGGTGCGGGCGATGGAGGCGAAGATCGACATCGCCAACACCGTCTTCATCGTCTCCAGCAAGTCCGGCGGCACCACCGAGCCGAACGCGATGAAGGACTATTTCCACGAGCAGGTTGCCAAGGCGGTGGGTGCAAAGGTGAAGACCGGGCATCGCTTCATCGCGGTGACCGACCCCGGCTCGTCGCTGGAGAAGGCGGCGAAGCAGCTGAACTACGCCCGCATCTTCCATGGCGAGCCCTCGATCGGCGGACGCTATTCGGTGCTCTCGCCCTTCGGCTTGGTGCCGGCGGCAACCGCGGGCATCGACGTCAAGAGCTTCGTCAAGCATGCGCTGGCGATGGCCCGCTCCTGTGGCCCCGATGTGCCGCCGTCCGAAAACCCGGGCGTGCAGCTCGGCCTTGCCATAGGTCTCGCGGGACTCGAAGGCCGCGACAAGGTGACGATCCTGGCGTCGAAGAAGATCGCCGATTTCGGCGCCTGGGCCGAGCAGCTGATCGCGGAATCGACCGGCAAGGAGGGCAAGGGCCTGATCCCGATCGAGGGCGAGCCGCTGGGCGATCCCTCCGTCTACGGCAACGACCGTTTCTTCATCGACATCCGCGTCGAAGGCGAAGCGGACGCCGCACATGACTCCCAGCTTGCCGCGATCGAGGCGGCGGGTCACCCCGTGGTGCGCATCGTCATGAAGTCGATCGAGCATCTCGGCCAGGAATTCTTCCGCTTCGAGATGGCAACCGCCGTGGCCGGCAGCATTCTCGGCATCAACCCGTTCGACCAGCCGGACGTCGAAGCAGCCAAGATCAAGACCCGCGAGCTCACCGCCGCGTTCGAGAAGACCGGCAAGCTGCCGGCGGAAGAGCCGGTGGTCAGCACCAAGGACGCCGATCTCTACACCGACGAGACCAATGCCACGGCGCTGCGCGCCGCCGGCGCCAATGGCGATCTCGGCTCCTGGCTGAAGGCGCATCTGTCGCGATCCAGCGACGGAGACTACGTCGCCCTGCTCGGCTACATCGCGCGCGACAAGGCCACGATCGACGCGCTTCAGGCCATGCGCCTCGAGGTGCGCGAGAAGCGGCATGTCGCGACCTGCGCCGAGTTCGGCCCGCGCTTCTTGCACTCGACGGGACAGGCCTACAAGGGCGGGCCCGACAGCGGCGTCTTCCTCCAGATCACCGCCGATGACGCCAAGGACCTGCCTGTGCCGGGCCAGAAGGCGAGCTTCGGCGTGATCAAGGCGGCGCAGGCCCGCGGCGATTTCGACGTGCTGACGGAACGCGGCCGGCGTGCGCTGCGGGTGCACCTGAAGGGCGGGCTCAAGAAAGGCCTTGCCGCGCTCAATGCAGCGCTCAACGACGCGCTGAACTAAAGGAATAATGCAGATGCAACTCGGCATGATCGGCCTCGGCCGAATGGGCGGCAACATCGTTCGCCGCCTGATGCGCCACGGGCATTCGACGGTGGTCTACGACAAGGACGCCAAGGCCGTCGCGGGCCTTGCCGCCGACGGCGCGGTCGGCTCGGCGACGCTGGAAGAGTTCGTCGCCAAGCTGGAGCGGCCGCGCACGGCCTGGGTGATGCTGCCGGCAGGACGCATCACCGAGACCACGATCGAGACGATCGCCGGCGTGATGCAGGAAGGCGACGTCATCATCGACGGCGGCAACACCTTCTGGCAGGACGACGTCCGCCGCGGCAAGGCGCTGAAGGCGCGCGGCATCCATTATGTCGATGTCGGCACCTCAGGCGGCGTTTGGGGGCTCGACCGCGGTTACTGCATGATGATCGGCGGCGAGAAGCAGGTGGTCGACCGGCTCGATCCGATCTTCGCGGCGCTCGCGCCGGGCGCCGGCGACATTCCGCGCACGCCGGGGCGCCAGGGCCGCGATCCCCGCGTCGAGCAAGGCTACATCCACGCCGGGCCCGTCGGCGCAGGCCATTTCGTCAAGATGATCCACAACGGCATCGAGTACGGCCTGATGCAGGCCTATGCCGAAGGTTTCGACATCCTCAGGAATGCCAATATCGAGGCTTTGCCGGCAGATCATCGCTACGATTTCGATCTCGCCGACATCGCTGAAGTGTGGCGGCGTGGCAGCGTGATTCCGTCCTGGCTGCTCGACCTCACCTCGACCGCCCTCGCCGACAGTCCGCAACTGTCGGAATATTCCGGCTTCGTGGAGGATTCCGGCGAAGGCCGCTGGACCGTGAATGCGGCGGTCGACGAGGCCGTGCCGGCCGAGGTTTTGACCGCGGCGCTCTACACACGTTTCCGTTCCCGCAAGGAACACACCTTCGCCGAAAAAATTCTTTCGGCGATGCGTGCAGGGTTCGGCGGGCACAAGGAGCCGACGCAGCCGGGCGCGGCGAAGCCGAAGTAACGAGTAACCAAGCGAAGGCCGACCATTCGTGACAAAAGACCCGCAGCCAAAGCGCAAGCCGGAAAATTGCGCCTTCGTCATCTTCGGCGTCACCGGCGATCTCACCCATCGCCTGGTGATGCCCTCGCTCTACAACCTGGCCGCCGAGCATCTTCTGCCGGAGAAATTCTGCGTCGTCGGCGTCGCCCGCAGGGGCCAGTCGGATGAGGAGCTTCGCGACAGCCTGCTGAAGGGCTTGCGGCAATTCGCGACGCGCCCGGTGGACGACGACATCGCGACGAGGCTTTTGGAATGCGTGACCTTCGTCGAGGCCGACGCAAAGGATCCGCCCTCCTTCGACCGCCTGCGCCAGCATCTGGATTCGCTGGAATGCGCGCAGGACACCGGCGGCAACCGGCTGTTCTATCTGGCAACGCCGCCGGCCGCGTTCGCGCCGACCGCGCGGGAGCTCGGCCGCACCGGCATGATGAGGGAGAACGGCGCCTGGCGGCGGCTCGTGATCGAAAAGCCGTTCGGCACCGATCTGGCCTCGGCCCGCGCGCTGAATGCCGAACTCTTGAAGATCATGGACGAGCACCAGATCTACCGGATTGATCATTATCTCGGCAAGGAAACGGTGCAGAACATCCTGGTGCTGCGCTTTGCCAACGGCATGTTCGAGCCCATCTGGAATCGCAACCACATCGACCACATCCAGATCACCGTGGAAGAGAAGCTCGGGGTCGGCCACCGCGGCGGCTTCTATGATGCCACCGGCGCGCTGCGCGACATGGTGCCGAACCACCTGTTCCAGCTGATGTCGCTGGTCGCGATGGAGCCTCCCGCCCGCTTCGACGCACATTCCGTACGCTCCGAGAAGGCGGACGTGCTGACATCGATCCAGCTGCCCAGCCGGGAGGACGCACTGAAGAATTCGGTGCGCGCGCAATATCTCGCGGGCCGCAGCGGCGACGACGAGATCACGGACTATCGCAAGACCGCGGACGTCAAGCCCGACAGCACCACCGAGACCTTTGTCGCGCTCAAGCTGATGATCGACAATTGGCGCTGGGCAGGCGTGCCGTTCTACTTGCGCACCGGCAAGGCGCTCGGCCACAAGCGCACCGAAGTCGCGATCAAGTTCAAGCAGGCCCCGCTGTCGATGTTCTCAGGGACGGACGTCGACCGCCTGTCGCAGAACTTCCTCACCATCGGCATCGCGCCGACTGAGACCATCGAGCTGCAGTTCAACGCCAAGATCCCGGGGCCGAGCATCACCATCGACGGCGTCGAGATGAAGTTCCGCTATGGCGACTATTTCCGCGCCGATCCCTCGACCGGCTATGAGACGCTGATCTACGACTGCATGATCGGCGACAACATCCTGTTCCAGCGCGCCGACGGCATCGAGGCCGGCTGGCAGGCCGTGCAGCCGTTCCTGGATGCCTGGAAGGGCGCGGGCAGCAACGGCATCGAAACCTATGAAGCCGGCAGCGACGGCCCTGCCTGCGCCGACGAGCTGCTCCGGCGCGACGGGCGAAGCTGGCGGAAGTTCTCGTGATGGCTCAGGCCGAGCAGCCGAAGCTGATCGTCGAGGCCGATGCCGAAGCTCTCGCCCGCGCCGCGGCCGAACGCGTGCTGGCGCGGATCGCGGCCAATGCCGGCCGGATTGCAATCTGCCTCACCGGCGGCTCCAGCCCGAGGACGCTGTATCAGTTGCTCGGCAGCGAGGCCTGGCGCGGCAGGATTCCGTGGGAGCGCGTGCACTGGTTCATCGGCGACGAGCGTTTCGTGCCCGACAGCGATCCCCTCAACAACATGGCGGTCGCCCGCGCGACCTTTCTCGATCGCCACGCGCCCGCCGGCCATATTCACCCGATCCCGACCACAGCCGACAATCCCGATGCCGCTGCGGAAGCCTACGCGCGTGAGCTGCAGGCCTTCTATGGCGGAGACCAGCTCGATCCCGCACGTCCGCTGTTCGATCTCGTCCTGATGGGCGCCGGACCGGACGGCCACACCGCCTCGCTGTTTCCCGGTTACCCCGACATCGAGGAGACCCGACGCTGGGTCGTCGGCGTTCCCAAGGCGAACGTTGCGCCGTTCGTGCCGCGGGTCTCGCTCACCCTGCCCGCTTTGGCCTCCTGCCGCGAGATGCTGTTCGAGATTGCCGGGCACGACAAGCGGCCGATCTTGACGCGCCTCTGCAATGGCGAGAATCTGCCGGCCTTACGCGCGCGCTCGGACGGCGAAACCGTCTGGCTGGTCGACAGGGCCGCGCTTCCGGAGGACATTCGTGGGCCGCGCTGAAGCACCCTGTGCATTGATCGTGATGGGCGTGTCGGGCTCGGGCAAGAGCACGGTCGCGAAGGCGCTCGGCGAGCGCCTCGGCTGGCGCTTCGAGGACGGCGACAGCTTCCATCCCGCCAGCAATGTCGAGAAGATGCGAGCCGGACATCCCCTCACCGACGAAGATCGCTGGCCCTGGCTGAATGCCATCGCCGACGAGATCGCGCGGGTCTGCGGCCGCGGCGAGCACGTCATCATCGCCTGCTCGGCGCTGAAGCACGCCTATCGCGACGTGCTGCTGCGCGGACGCGATGACGTCCGCTTCGTGTTCCTGAAGGGCACGAAGGAGCTGATCGCCGAGCGGCTCGCGCAGCGCAAGGGGCACTTCATGCCGCCCGGACTGCTCGCCAGCCAGTTCGAGACGCTGGAGCCTCCGGAGCCGGGCGAGCACGTCATCACCGTCTCGATCGACGAGACCGTCGAGGCGATCGTAGACGGCATCGTGCGGCAGCTCAAACTGGGCGGCGCAACACCCAAGGTTCTGCCATGACCCAAATCTCACTCGTGGTCTCCGACGTCGACGGCACGCTGCTGACCAAGGACAAAACGCTAACGGAGCGCGCGAAGAACGCCGTGCAGCGGCTGCACCAGGCTGGCATCGGTTTCACCATCACCTCCAGCCGTCCGGCGATCGGCATGCGCTTCTTGATCGAGCCGCTGGCGCTGTGGCTGCCGGTTGGGCCGTTCAACGGCTCCTCGATCGTCGATCCCGAGATGCGGCCGGTCGAGCAGCACCTGATTCCCGCGCGCGCGGCCGAGCGCACCTTGCAGATCCTCCGCGATTACGGCGCCGATATCTGGCTGTTCACCACCGACAAATGGCTGATCGACAATCCCAGCGGCAGCTACGTCGCGCACGAGCGGCACACGATCCGCTCCGATCCGACGATCGTGACTGACTTCTCGCCCTATCTTGCCAGCGCCTGTAAGATCGTCGGCGCCAGCGCCGACGCCGCCCGGCTCGAGGCGTGCGAGAAGGTGATGCAGGAAGCCCTCGGCAGCGCGGCGACCGCGGTGCGCTCGCAGACCTATTATCTCGACATCACCCCGCCGGGCTTCAACAAGGGCACGTTCGTGCAAGCGATGGCCAAGCGCCTCGGCATCTCGACCGACGCGGTCGCCACCATCGGCGACATGCAGAACGACCTCGCGATGTTCCGCGTCAGCGGCACCTCGATCGCCATGGGCAACGCCGCCGACAACGTCAAGGACGAGGCGACGCACGTCACTGCGACCAACGAGCAGGACGGTTTTGCCGAGGCGATGGAGATGATCTTGACGCGGAATGGGATGGGCTGAGCGATCGGCCAATGGTGCGTAATTTTGGAAATTGAGCGGCTCACCTTCCAGCACGACGGCGCGCAGCTGTTCCGCCGGGCGCTGACATCCGATCGAGTACACGAACTCGGGGCAGCCCTGTCCCATTTGCCGCCCGATCACGCCGGACTGAGGTTGAGAGGCATCGACGCTCTCGCCCCCTTCCTTGTCGCCAGCGGAGATGTCGGAAGCTGTGCTGCGTCGGTGCTTGGGGAGGCATGCCGCCCGGTCAGGGCCATCCTGTTCGACAAGACGGCCGCGACGAACTGGGCCCTCGGCTGGCATCAGGACCGCACCATCGCGGTGAAGGAGCGTATTCCGGTCGATGACTTCGACATCTGGAGCATCAAGAGCGGCATGCAGCATGTCGAGCCACCCTTTGCGTTGCTGTCAGGCATGGTGACCCTGCGGGTTCATATCGATCCGGTCCCGGCCAGCAATGCGCCGCTGCTGATCGCGCCCGGCTCGCACAAGCTCGGGCGGATTCCGGAAGATGAGGTGCGGGACGTCGTTCGACGTTGCGACACGGTTGCGTGTCTGGCTGATGCCGGCGACCTCTGGCTGTACGCAACGCCGATTCTCCACGCGTCTGACGCCGCCACCTCCCCAATGCATCGCCGCGTCCTGCAAGTCGACTTTGCCGTCAGCGAGCTTCCGGGCGGTCTGGAGTGGCTTGGGGTCTAAAGCGGAGTGGCTTTAGGTCGAATCGATTGCCGCGGCTCGTTCACCTCTCCCCCTTGCGGGAGAGGTCGGCGCGTAGCGGCGGGTGAGGGTTCTCTCCTCTTGGGGGTTCGCCCAGCGGAGACACCCTCTCCCCAACCCTCTCCCGCAAGCGGGAGAGGGAGTGCACCGTGCTCGTGGAGGCAAAAGCGCCTGACGGCGCTTCCTACTTCGACCGCTGCACTGCCGGCTTCTCGCTGCCCTGCCTTGCCGCCGATAAATTGTGCGCCGTGTTGATCAGCGCGATGTGGGTCAGCGCCTGCGGGAAATTGCCGGTCTGGCGGCGGGCCACGGAATCGTATTCTTCGGCCAGCAGCCCGACGTCGTTGGCGATGCCGACCACGCGGTCAAGCAGAACTTGCGCCTTGTCGAGATCGCCCGACAGCACATAGGCATCGGCGAGCCATAGGGTACAGGCCAGGAAGGCGCCTTCGAGCGGCGGCTGGTCCGGGGGCAGCTCGCGCGGGTCGTGCCGCAGCACGAAACCGTCGCGCATCAGGCATTTTTCGGCCGCGGCGATGGTGCCGCGGATGCGCGGGTCGTCCGCCGGCAGGAAGCCGACGGCGGGCAGCAGCAGCACGCTGGCGTCGAGCATCTTCGAGCCGTAGGATTCGACGAACGCATTCTCCTCCGCATCGAATCCCCTGTTGCAGACATCTCGATGAATGGCTTCGCGTAGCGCACGCCAGTGCAGCAGCGGCGCCTTGAAGCCGAAGGTCTCGGCGCTCTTGATGCCGCGGTCGAAGGCGACCCAGGTCATCACCTTGGAGAAGACATAGTGCTTGGGCTGGCCGCGCCGCTCCCAGATGCCGTGGTCGGGCCGGTCCCAGACTTCGGCCAGATGATTGAGCACGGCGCATTCCAGCGCCCAGGTCGTCTCGTCGTCGAGCTTGAGCCTCGCCATGCGCGACTGGTGGAAGGCGTCGATCAATTCGCCGTAAACATCGAGCTGGAGCTGCGCGTGGGCGGCATTGCCGACGCGCACCGGCTGCGCCCCCTCGTAGCCGCCGAGCCAGCCCGCCTCCCATTCCAGGAGGCGCCGCTGGCCCCAGATGCCGTACATGATCTGCATGTTCGCGGGCGAGCCGGCCGCGGCGCGCAGCAGCCAATTGTGCCAGGCCAGGGCTTCCTCGGTGTAGCCCGAGTTCATCAGCGCCAGCAGCGTGAAGGTGGCATCGCGCAGCCAGCAGAAGCGATAGTCCCAGTTCCTGCTGCCTCCGAGCTTCTCCGGCAAGGAGGTGGTGGGTGCCGCGACGATGCCGCCGGTCGGCGCGAAGGTCAGCGCCTTCAGCGTGATCAGCGAACGCAGGACCAGCTCCTGATAGTCGCCGTCACGGGTGCAATGGCCGCACCAGTCCTCCCAGAATTTTTCGGTCTCCTGAAGCGCCAGCTCCGCATCGATCGGCGCAGGCGGGGCGAGATGCGAGGGACCGTAAGTCAGCACGAATGGCACGGTCTCGCCTTCCTTCACCTCGAAATCCGAGACGGTGGTCAGATCCTCGCCGCGGGTCTCGACCGGAGTGCGCAGCACCGTCATGTCCTGGCCGGCGATGGCCATCAAGGAATGGTCGATCCGCCGCACCCAGGGAATATCCGCGCCGAAGCCGAAGCGGATGACGAGCTCCATCCGCATCTTCACGGTGCCACGGATGCCGCGGACCAGCCGCACGATGTCGGACGCCTTGCCGCGTAGCGGCATGAAATCGATCAGCGCGACGGTGCCTTTCTTCGTCTCGAACCGCGTTTCGAGGATGAGGGTGTTGCCGAGATAGCGCCGCGAGATGGAGGTTGCGGCCTCGCTCGGCGCGACCAGCCAGCGGCCGTTTTTGTGGGTACCGAGGATGGCGGCGAAGCAGGCGTCGGAATCGAAGGCCGGCCAGCACAGCCAGTCGATCGAGCCGTTGCGCCCGACCAGCGCCGCGGTCTCGCAATCGCCGATCAGCGCATAGTCCTCGATCCTCTGAGCCAATGTCGTGCGAGCCTGGCAAGTCCCGGCGGCTCAATTCCCGCCGGGCAATGAACGTTCCCGTGTCGCAGCCTTCAAAGCTGCGAGATCGATCTTGGACGCGATCTTGTCGAGCGCGACCGGCAGGCGCTGGCGCCAGTTCGGATGCTCGTCGATCGTGCCGGGAATGTTGGGCTGGTCGATCACGCCGAGCAGATCCTCCATCGACACCGCGAGCAGCCGCGACGGCGTGCGCGACAGGAAGGCCAGCACAGAGTAGAGATCGTTGGCGCTGATGCCGTTCTGGCGCAGGATCTCGTCGAGCCCGCCGAGCGCATCCCATCGCGCCTGGTCGTTCTCGCCGGGATCGAGCCCGAGCGAGCGCTTCATCTTGAGATCGCCGAAGGAGCGCCAGCCGGCATAGGTCGACAGATCATGGGTGTTCAGCGTCACCAGCGCATTGGGCCGGTAATGGTCGACATTGCGGAAATGGCCGGCATCGTCGCGCTCGAACATCATGACGAGATAGGACCAGATGCCGAAATCCTGCATCATCTCCCGGAAACCCTCCGGCACGGTGCCGAGGTCCTCGCCGATCACGATGCATTTATGGGCCGCGCTCTCGCGCGCCACGGCGGCCAGCAGCGCCTCGAACGGCATCTGCACATAGGCGCCGTTGTCGGGCTTGAAGCCGCGCGGCACGAGATAAAGCCGTTTCAGGCCGAGCACGTGATCGAGCCTGATGGCGCCGGCATGGCGCATCGACGCCGCGAGCATGTCGGCGAACGGGACGAAGGATTGCGCTTCCAGCCCACCGGCATTGAAGCCGGCAAGGCCCCAATCCTGGCCGATCGTGTTGAGCACGTCGGGCGGCGCGCCGACCGCGAGATGACGCGAGATCGCCGTCTGCTCGTTCCAGGCATCGAAGCCGTTGGACTGCACGCCGACGGCGACGTCGAGATAGAGCCCGACCCGCATGCCGAGCTGGCCGGCGAGCGTCTTGGCGGCATGCAGCTGGCTATCGGCCGTCCATTGCACGAATTCGACGAACTCGACCTCGCGCCTCTCCGCGCCATTACGCAGCTCGGCGCATTTCGCCTCGTCCGGCTGCTGCCATTCCGCCGGCCATTCCCACCAGGGTGCGGTGAAACGATGCCGCAGCACCTCGAAACAGGCAAAGCGGGACAACAGCGGCGCGCGCTCCGCACGGAAGGCGTCAAACGCCTTGCGACGCGCCTCGCTCGCGCTTGTCACGAAGCTGTTAAAGGCGGCGCGCAGGCCCAGCCATTTCACCGCCGCCATGTCGGGATAAGGGACGCGGTCGCCCTCGCGCAGACGGGCGGCGGTTGCGGCCGCGTCGGGCACGAGGTCGGCCGAGAATTCAGGGATAGCCTCGACGTCGATATAGAGCGGGTTGAGGAAAAGCCGGCTGTTCGGCGAATAGGGGCTGCAATCGGCCGGGTGATCGTCGAACAGGACATGCAGCGGATTGAGCCCGACGCCGTCGGCACCGAGCTGCTTGGCGAGCCGGACCAGGCCCGCGAGATCGGTGAAATCACCGATGCCCCAATTGCGGTCGGAGCGGACGCTGTAGAGCTGCACGGCGAGCAGCCAGCCGCGGTCGAAATCGCCGCCGAAACAGCGCTCGGGCGCCACGATCATCGGCACGTCTTCGCTCGCACCTTCGGCATCGGTCAGCGTCAGGCGGTGATACCCGAGCGCCAGGCCCGCGGGCCAGGCGATCACGGGCTCCCGCGTCTCTCCTGCCGCGATCACATTGCCGTTGCCGGCGATTTTCCATCGCAGCGGCGGCGCGCCAACCGACGCCAATTCCGTGCGCGGGCGTCCGAGCGCACGGACCACGACCGGCCCGCTGACGAAGCGATAGACCCGCTTCTCCGGCAGGGCATCGAGGATGGATTTGAGGGCCTCGGGCGCGGTGACCCGCAGCTTGCCGAGGGCATCGATGAATTCGGATTGAACGCCCTTGATCCGGGCTTGAGCTAAAAGATCCATTCGGCACGCAGCTTGCAGGCCATTGTTTGGCCAGGGGCATCGAGAATAACGAGATCGCGGAAGAGGTTAGTCAGGGGTAACTCGCAAACTGCGCTTGCCGTTCCCAAGGGAACCAATGACACACAAGCGGCTTTCTATCATGGTACCAAGCGTGGGTTCCCGACAAGGGAAACGGGCTCCTGCTTTCTTGTCAATGGCATCACCGTGAACAAGACAATTCAAACTGTCGAGAGTGCCGCGGCCGGCAGCGCTTTCCTGATCGAGGACGTCTATCCCGCGATCGACGGCGGCCGTTTCGCCGTGAAGCGGATCGCGGGCGAACCGGTCGAGGTCTGGGCCGACATCTACCGCGATGGCGAGGCAGTGATCTCAGCCGCGCTGATCTGGCGAGGAGAGCAGGAGCGCGAATGGCGGAGCGAGCCGATGACCCATCACGGCAATGACCGCTGGTCCGGCGCGTTCACGCCCCCCGAGCCCGGCCAATATGTCTACGCGATCGAAGCCTGGACCGACGAGTTCGCCACGTGGTCGCACGCCGCCGCGCGAAAGCGGCGCACCGGGGCCGATGTCAGCCTCGATGCGATCGAGGGCGCCGGGCTTTTGACCAAGGCGCATGGCGCGCGGCAGGACGCCGCAGCTATCATCATCAGGCAGTGCGAAGATTACCTGAGGAACGGCGACATCACCTCGCTGCTCGCGACCGAGCTCGGCGAAGCCATGGCCGAGAGCCAGTCGCGGCCGGACCTGACGCGTTCGCCATTCTTCCCGCTGACTGCCGACCGCGACAAGGCCCGCTTCAGCACCTGGTATCAGATGATGCCGCGCAGCCAGAGCGCATTGCCAGGCCGGCATGGCACGCTGCGCGACTGCATCGCGCGCGTGCCTGACATCGCCGCGATGGGCTTCGACGTGCTCTACTTCACGCCGATCCACCCGATCGGCAAGACCAGCCGCAAGGGCCGCAACAATGCGCCGGTGGCCCGTGAAGGCGATCCCGGCTCGCCCTATGCGATCGGCTCGGCCGAGGGCGGCCACGATGCGCTGCATCCGGAGCTCGGCACGATCGAGGACTTCCGCGCGTTGGTCGCCACATGTCTTGAATACGGGCTCGAGCTTGCGCTGGACTTCGCGGTGCAGTGCTCGCCGGATCATCCCTGGCTGACGCAGCATCCGGAATGGTTCAAATGGCGGCCCGACCGCTCGGTGAAGACGGCGGACGGCCCCTATTCCGACATCGTTATCCCCGACTTCAATTCGGTCGATCGCGTCGGGCTGTGGAATGCGTTTCGCGACGCCATGCTGTTCTGGATCGACAAGGGTGTAACCATCTTCGCCATCGACAATCACGACACCGCGCCGCTCGCGTTCTGGGAGTGGCTGATCCGCGACATAAGCCGCCGTCATCCCGACGTGATCCTGTTCTCCAAGACCTATGCACGGCCAAAGCCGATGAAGGGCCTCGCCAAGCTCGGCTTCGCGCAGTCCTTCACTTACTTCCCCTGGCGCACGGAAAAATGGGAGCTGGAGCAATATCTCGGCGAGCTGACGCGCTATCCCGAACGCGATTTCTACCGTCCGAACATGTTCGTCAACACGCCTGACCTGTTGCCCTTTCACCTGCAGAGTGGAGAGGCGTGGGCCTTCAAGTCGCGGATCGCACTGGCGGCGACGCTGTCAGGCAATTACGGCATCTACAGCGGATTCGAGCTGCTGGAGCATGAGGCCATTCCCGGCCGCGAAGAATATCTGGATTCCGAGAAGTACCAGATCAGGCAGCGGGACTGGGATCGTCCCGGCAACATCAAATCGTACATCGCCGCGCTCAACCGCATCCGCAACGAGAACGCGGCGCTCCAGCAGACCGCGAATTTGCGCTTTCTCGCCATCAAGGACGGCCAGACGATCGCCTTCGCCAAGGAGGCGGCCGATCCGGCCAACATTGTCGTCGTCGTGATCGCGCTGTCGCGCCGTGAGCGAGAATGCTGGCTGCCGCTCGGCGATCTCACCGTTGACGCCGGCGGGCGGCGTCACCATGTGACGGCACTCGAAAACCTCCTCACCGGCGAACAGTCCCGCATCGAATGGGGCGGCATCAAGTTGCGTATCGATCCCGACCGCGATCCGGCACTTCTGTTCCGCTGCCTGGCGTAAGGGGTCACGCCATGAATGTTCTGTCTTCCGTCGATACCAAGAAGGCTGAGGCTGCCGAGGTCGTAGATGAGCTCTGGTACAAGGACGCCATCATCTACCAGCTCCACGTCAAAGCCTTCGCCGACAGCAACAATGACGGCATCGGCGACTTCGCCGGGCTGACCGAGCGACTGCCCTATCTGCAGGAGCTCGGCGTCACCGCGCTGTGGCTGCTGCCGTTCTACCCTTCGCCCGGCCGCGACGACGGCTACGACATCGCCGATTACGGCGCGGTCAATCCCGATTTCGGGACGATGAAGGACTTCAAGCGGTTCATCCAGGAAGCGCAGAAGCGGGGCTTGCGCGTCATCACCGAGCTCGTGGTCAACCACACCTCGGACCAGCACAAATGGTTCAAGCGCGCGCGGCGCAGCCATCCGGGCTCGAGCGCGCGCAACTGGTATGTCTGGAGCGACACCGACCAGAAGTACCAGGGCACGCGCATCATCTTCACCGACACCGAGAAGTCGAACTGGACCTGGGATCCGGAGGCCGGCGCGTTCTACTGGCACCGCTTCTTCTCGCACCAGCCCGATCTCAATTTCGACAATCCGCGCGTGGTCAGCGCCATCATCCAGGTGATGAAGCGCTGGCTCGATGCCGGCGTCGACGGCTTCCGCCTCGATGCCATTCCCTATCTGTGCGAGCGCGAGGGCACCTCGAACGAGAACCTGCCCGAGACGCATGCGATCATCAAGCGCCTGCGCCAGGAGCTGGACGCGTATTCCAAGGGCAAGCTGCTGCTGGCCGAGGCCAATCAATGGCCGGAGGACGTGCAGGAATATTTCGGCCGTGGCGACGAATGCCACATGGCTTACCATTTCCCGCTGATGCCGCGCATCTACATGGCGATCGCCCAGGAGGACCGCTTCCCGATCACCGACATCCTGCGCCAGACGCCGGATATCCCGGCGAGCTGCCAATGGGCGCTGTTCCTGCGCAATCACGACGAGCTCACGCTGGAGATGGTCACCGACGTCGAGCGCGACTATCTCTGGACCACCTACGCCAACGATCCCCGCGCGCGCATCAATGTCGGCATCCGCCGGCGCCTTGCGCCGCTGATGGACAACGACCGGCGCAAGATCGAGCTGATGAACTCGCTGCTGCTGTCGTTCCCGGGCACGCCGATCATCTATTACGGCGACGAGATCGGGATGGGCGACAACATCTATCTCGGCGACCGCAACGGCGTCCGCACGCCGATGCAGTGGAGCCCGGACCGCAACGGCGGCTTCTCGCGCTGCGACCCCGCCCGCCTCTACGCGCCGCTGATCATGGATCCCGTTTACGGCTATGAATCCGTCAACGTGGAGGCGCAGTCGCGCAGCCTGTCCTCGCTGCTCAGCGCCACCAAGCGGCTGATCTCGGTGCGGAAGTCGACGCTCGCCTTCGGCCGCGGCACCATGACCTTCATCCGCCCGGCCAACCGCGCCGTGCTCGCCTATGTCCGCCAATACCGCGACGAGGTGATCCTCTGCGTCGCCAATCTGTCGCGCGCCGCGCAGGCCACCGAGCTCGACCTGTCGCCGTGGAAGGACCGCATCCCGCAGGAGATGCTCGGCCGCACGCGCTTTCCCGCGATCGGCGAATTGCCCTACATGATCACGCTGGGGCCCTACGGCTTCTACTGGTTCCAGCTTCAGGAGCGCGACAAGTCCGAGCCGGTTGTGCCGCGCGCGGTGCCGGAATTCGAGACGCTGGTCGTGCCGGTGAACTCGAACTGGGTCTCGCTCGCCCGCGAGCGCGGCGTGTTCGAGCGCGACGTGCTGCCGGGCTTCCTGTCACGGACGCGCTGGTATCCCGAGAACAATCCCAAGCACATCCGGACCACGCTGACCTCCGCGGTACCGTTCAGCGACATCGGCGACAACAGACCCTGGATCGCGTTCTTCGAGACGACGCGGGACGAGGTGACGACGCGGTACGTGATGCCCATGCAGATCGAATGGGTGCGTTTCGACCGCGAGCGCTTCAACCCGAAGGCGCTCGCCGCCGTCCGCCAGGGCGCACGCGAAGGCACGCTCCTCGACGTCGCGACCGAGCAGATCTTCATCGGTCTGTTCTTACGAGGGCTGTCGCAAAACCTGGTCGTGGACGAGAACAATCTGCGGCTCGAGTTCAAGGCGACCAGCCGTTTCGCCGACTACACCATCAAGGAGCCCGAACGCATCCGCGCCATCGAACAGTCGAACAGTACCGCGCTGGTCGACAACAAGTACGTTGCCAAGATCTATCGGCGGCTGGAAAGCGGCATCAGCCCTGAGATCGAGATCGGCTACTATCTCACCGAGGTCGCCCGCTTTGCCAATACGCCGGCGCTGCTCGGCAGCGTCGAGCTGGTCGACGGCAACCAGCGCAGCGCGCTCGGCGTGCTGCATGCCTATGTCGAGAACCAGGGCGACGGCTGGACCGTGACGACCGGATATCTCGACCGCTATATCGACGAGCAGCGTGTGGCGCCGGCCGACGAGATGCCGCGCGAAACCCAGGAGCAGGCGCCCTATCTGCATTTCATCGCGCAGATCGGCCGGCGGCTCGCCGAGCTGCATGTCGCTCTCACCGCGGCAGAGCCCGCCGATCTCGCCCCGGAGCCGATCGACTCCGCCCAGATCAAGGCTGCGCTCTCCGACCTCAAGGCGCGTGCCGAGCGGATTCTCGAGCTGCTTGCCGACAGCCGCGACGGGCTGCGAGAGGTGGACCGGCCCCTGATCGACCGGCTCATCGCTGCACGCGCGGACCTGTTCGACCGCCTCAATGCGCTCTTGCCATCCGAGATCGGCGGGTTGAACATCCGTCATCATGGCGACTTCCGGCTCGGGCAAACTCTGATCGTGAAGGACGATATCTTCATCATCGACTTCGACGGCGATCCGCGTGTGCCGCTGGCCAACAAGCGCCGCAAGGCGCCGGCCGCGCGCGACGTCGCCGGCCTGATCCATTCCATCGACCTTTCTGTGAACGTGGCGCTGAGCCGCGCGCTCACGGGTGCTTCCGACGAGCAGGACCGGCTCGCGGCCGCCCTCGACGAATGGCGCGAGCGCGCCACCGCGACCTTCCTGTCCGCCTACCGCGAAGCCATGACCGATCGGAGGCTGTGGCCGGACGATCGGTCCTGCGCGGAAGGCCTGTTGAGATTTTTCCTGCTGGATCGAGCGTTCCACGACGTAGAGTACGAGCTGTCCCGCCGGCCTGAGGGACTCCATGCGCCGCTGACCGGACTGCTTCGCATTCTGTCAAGTGCCGAGAGCGAAGCCCATGCCTAAACTGCCTGCAGAAGCCTACGCGATCATCGAAGGCCGCCACTCCGACCCCTTCCACTATCTCGGGCTGCATCCTGAGGGCGGAAAGAGCGTTGTCCGCGCGTTTCTGCCCGAGGCCACCAATGTCGAGGCGGTCGGCGACCACGGCGAGGTCGCGCCGCTCGACCGCGTCCACGATTCCGGCCTGTTCATTGGCGCCCTGCCCAACGGTTCGAAGCACTACCAGCTGCGCGCGAAGTTCGGCAACGACGTGGTCGAGTTCGAGGATGCCTACCGTTTTCCGCCGATCCTGACCGATTTCGACCTCTATTTGCTCGGCGAAGGCACCCATCAGCGCCTCTATGACAAGCTCGGCGCGCATCCGATGCGGCTCGAGGGCGTCGATGGCATCGGCTTCGTCGTGCTGGCGCCGAACGCGCGGCGCGTCTCCGTGGTCGGCGACTTCAACTACTGGGACGGGCGGCGCCATCCGATGCGGGTGCGCGGCAACGGCTATTGGGAATTGTTCATCCCGCATGCGAAGGCCGGCGATCACTACAAGTTCGAAATCGTCGGACCGCATGGTCATCTGCTGCCGCTGAAATCCGATCCGATGGCATTTGCCAGCGAGCTGCGGCCGAAAACGGCCTCGATCGTGTTCGACGAGGCGCGCCTGCCGCGGCCGCGCCCGGCGCCTGAAGGCATCAACGCATTGTCGGCGCCGATGTCGATCTACGAGGTGCATCTCGGCTCGTGGCGGCGCAAGGACAACAATGAATGGCTGACCTATCGCGAGCTGGCCGAGCAGCTGCCGGCCTATGCCCGCGACATGGGCTTCACCCATCTCGAATTCCTGCCCGTGAACGAGCATCCGTTCGATGGCTCCTGGGGCTATCAGCCGACCGGCCTCTATGCGCCGACCAGCCGTTTCGGCGGCCCCGAGGATTTTGCCGCCCTGATCGATGCCTGCCACCGCGAAGGCATCGGCGTGCTGCTCGACTGGGTCCCGGGCCACTTCCCCGACGATCCGCATGGGCTCGGCCATTTCGACGGCACCGCGCTCTACGAGCACGCCAACCCGCTGCAGGGCCGCCACCTCGACTGGGGCACGCTGATCTACAATTACGGCCGCACCGAAGTGACGAACTTCCTGGTGTCGAATGCGCTGTTCTGGATGGAGCGTTACGCCATCGACGGTCTGCGCGTCGATGCGGTCGCCTCCATGCTCTATCTCGACTACAGCCGGCCGCCCGATGCCTGGATCCCGAACCAATATGGCGGGCGGGAGAACATCGAGGCGATCAACTTCCTGCGCCGCTTCAACACGGAAGTGTTCGCCCGCTTCCCGCAGGCAACCACCGCCGCCGAGGAGTCCACCGCCTGGCCCCAAGTCTCGCGCCCGGTCGAGTTCGGCGGGCTCGGCTTCGGCTACAAGTGGAACATGGGCTGGATGCACGACACGCTGAACTACATCAGCAAGGATCCGATCCACCGCAAGCATCACCACGGCGAGATCCTGTTCGGCCTGCACTATGCGTTCTCGGAGAACTTCATCCTGCCGCTGTCGCATGATGAGGTCGTGCACGGCAAGCGCTCGATCCTCGGCCGCATGCCCGGCGACGAGTGGCAGCGCTTTGCCAATTTGCGCGCCTATTACAGCTTCATGTTCGGCCATCCCGGCAAGAAGCTCTTGTTCATGGGCGCCGAGATCGCGCAGAGCCGCGAATGGAATCACGACCAGTCGCTCGACTGGCACCTGCTCGAATACAAGGTCCATTCCGGCGTCCAGGCCTTGATCCGCGACCTCAATCGGCTCTATCGCGCGGTTCCGGCGCTGCACCAGATGGATTGCGAGCAGGCCGGCTTCGAATGGCTGATCACCGACGATGCCAACCGCAACGTCTTCGCCTGGCTGCGCAAGGGATTCGACGAGCACGCGCGGTGTCTCGTCATCGCCAACTTCTCGCCTAACGTCTACCAGAACTATCGCGTTCGCGTGCCCTTCGGCGGCAAGTGGAAGGAAGTTCTCAACTCCGATTCCGCCCATTACGGCGGCAGCAATGTCGGCAATGTCGGCGAGGTCCATGCCGAGGGCGGCGAGCTGCGCCTCACCATTCCGCCGCTGGCTGCGATCTTTCTCGTTCCGGAAAGCTGATCGATGCGCCTGACTGCCGGATCGCCCGCACGGCTCGGCGCAAGCTGGGACGGACGCGGTACCAATTTCGCGCTGTTCTCCGCCAACGCGCAGAAGGTCGAGCTCTGCCTGTTCGACACCCAAGGCCGCCGCGAGCTCGAGCGCATCGAGCTGCCCGAGAAGACGGAGGATGTCTGGCACGGCTATCTCAACGACGTCTCGCCGGGCCAGCTTTACGGCTATCGCGTGCACGGCCCCTACGAGCCCGAGCACGGCCATCGCTTCAACGCCAACAAGCTGCTGCTCGACCCCTACGCCAAGCGGCTTGCCGGGCGTCTGGTCTGGAGCGATGCGCATTTCGCCTACCGCACCGGAAGCCCGCGCGAGGACCTGTCGTTCGACCGGCGCGACAATGCGCGCGGCATGCCCAAGGCCGTCGTGGTCGACGAGACCTTCAACTGGGGCCGCCGCGAGATCCGGCCGAATATTCCCTGGGAAGACACGATCATCTACGAGGCCCACGTCAAGGGCCTGACGCAGAAGCGCGAGGACGTTCCGCCGAATCTGCGCGGCACCTATGGCGGCCTGTCATCGCCCGCGATGATCGAGCACCTCAAGAAGCTCGGCGTCACCACGGTCGAGCTGTTGCCGGTGCACAGCTTCGTCGACGACCGCATCCTGGTGGAAAAGAAGCTCGCCAATTACTGGGGCTACAACACGCTGTCGTTCTTTGCGCCCGAGCCACGCTACGCCCAGGACAACGCACTCGATTCCTTCCGCACCACGGTGGCGCGGCTGCACGATGCCGGCATCGAGGTGATGCTCGACGTGGTCTACAACCACACCGCCGAGGGAAATCATCTCGGTCCGACGCTGTGCTATCGCGGCATCGACAACGCCTCCTATTATTGGTTGAACCGCGAGAACCCGCGCTATTACGACGACTTCACCGGATGCGGCTCGTCGGTGAACCTCGCCCATCCCCGCGTGCTGCAGATGGTGATGGATTCCCTGCGCTACTGGGTCGAGGTCTGCCATGTCGACGGCTTCCGCTTCGACCTCGCCACCACGCTGGCGCGCGGGCCGAACGGTTTCGATCGCGGCAGCTCGTTCCTCACCGCGATCCGGCAGGATCCGGTGCTGGCTGCCGTCAAGCTCGTCGCCGAGCCGTGGGACCTCGGCCTCGGCGGCTACCAGGTCGGAGCCTTTCCCTCGCAATGGTCGGAATGGAACGACCGCTATCGCAGCGCCATGCGCCGCTACTGGAGCGGTGAAGGTAGCCTGATCGGCGACATCTCCAGCCGCATGACCGCGTCCTCCGACTTGTTCAATCACGACGGACGGCGGCCGCGCGCCAGCATCAACCACATCACCGTCCACGACGGCTTCACGCTCGCCGACCTCTTCAGCTACAACGAGAAGCACAACGAGGCCAACGGCGAGGACAATCGCGACGGCTCCAACGACAATCACAGCAACAATTGCGGCGTCGAGGGCCCGACCGATGATCCTGGTATCATCAGCCTGCGCCGCCAGCTGCGCAAGAACGTGCTGGCCTGCCTGATGCTGGCCCAGGGCGTTCCGCTGATCCTCGCCGGCGACGAGGTCGGCAACTCGCAATCCGGCAACAACAACGCCTATTGCCAGGACAACGAAGTCGGCTGGGTCGGCTGGGACAATCTCGGCAAGGACGGCGACGATATGGTGGACTTCGTTGCCCATCTCGCCGACATCCGCCGCCGTTTCTCACAGTTGCGCAGCCATCGCTGGCTCGACGGCCGCCCCAAGGACGGCGTCTCCTACGGCGCATTGTGGCTGACGCCCGCCGGCAACGAGATGACGGAGAGTGACTGGACATTCCCGGATGGGCGGTTTCTCTCCTATGTGATGGGCCCGATGGAACCGGGCGGCGCTGCGATCTTTATCGTACTGAACGCCGCTCCCGAAGAGATCGCATTCAAATTGCCCAAAATGACCGAATACAAGCGCTGGCAGCAGATCCTGAACACGACCGATGCCAAGCTGAATACGATCGACTTCCTGCCCGGGAGCGACAGCAAGGCGCCGCCGCGCTCCGTGCTCGCCTTCGCAGGCGCACTATGAGGCCATCCTTCGGGGCGAGGCCGACCAAGGACGGCGTGTCGTTCCGGCTGTGGGCGCCGGCCGCGCGCCGCGTCGATCTCCTGCTCGACCGCAGGCACGCGATGCAGCGCCGGCAGGATGGCTGGTTCGTCGCCGAGATCGCCGGCTTGTCATCTGGCAGCAAGTACAAGTTCAGGATCGACGACGACATCGACGTGCCGGATCCCGCTTCGGCCTTCCAGCCCGACGACGTGTTCGGCCCGAGCGAGGTGATCGATCACGATGCCTTCGTCTGGCGCGCGCGCGATTGGCGCGGCCGTCCCTGGGAAGAGACGGTGCTGATCGAAACCCATGTCGGCACCTTCACGTCCGAAGGCAGCTATCACGCCATGATCGACAAGCTCGATCACCTCGCCGCGACCGGCATCAATGCGCTGGAATTGATGCCGCTCGCCGATTTCGCAGGCCGCCGCGGCTGGGGCTATGACGGCGTGCTGTGGTATGCGCCGGACAGCGCCTATGGCCGGCCCGAAGACCTGAAGACGCTGATCGACGAGGCGCATCTGCGCGGGCTGATGGTGTTCCTCGACGTCGTCTACAATCATTTCGGCCCGGAAGGAAACTATCTCGGCCGTTACGCGCCGACCTTCTTCACCGATGCGCACACGCCGTGGGGCAGCGCGATCGATTATCGCGTGCCGCAGGTGCGAGCCTTCGCCGTCGAGAATGCGCTGTCCTGGCTCGGCGACTACCGCTTCGATGGCCTCAGACTCGACGCCGCCAACCACATCATGGCTGTCCCGGGCGAGCAGTCCATGCTGCAGGACCTCAGCGTTGCCACCGGCGAGCTCGCCAAGGCCACGGGACGCCACATCCATCTCGTGCTGGAGAACGGCGACAACCGCGCCAGCCTGCTCGATGCCGCGCAGGAGCCGCCGAACGGCAAATATCGCGGGCAGTGGAACGACGATTATCATCACGTCTGGCACGTGATGCTGACCGGCGAGCATGCCGGCTACTATGGCGATTACCAGACGCCGCGCCTGGATCTGGCACGCGCTCTCGCCTCCGGCTTCGTCTATCAGGGCGAGATCTCGGAATTCTGGGGCAAGAAGCCGCGCGGCGAGCCGAGCGGCCAGCTGCCGCCGGCGACCTTCGTCAATTTCCTGCAGAACCACGACCAGATCGGCAATCGCCCGCTGGGCGAGCGGCTGGAAAGCCTGGCATCGCCACAGCAGATCGAGGCCGCGCTCGCGGTCACCCTGCTCGCGCCGATGGTGCCGATGCTGTTTCAGGGCGAGGAATGGGGCTCGACGGTCCCCTTCCCGTTCTTCTGCGATTTCCAGGGCGAACTCGCCGATGCCGTGCGCAAGGGCCGCAAGCGCGAATATGCCTGGGCTTACGAGAAATACGGCGACGAGGTGCCCGACCCGCTCGATCCGGCAACGCTGCAATCGGCCGTGCTCGACTGGACCGGCCGCACGCCGCAACAGGAAGCGCGGCTCACGCTGGCGCGAGAGCTGCTCGGCGTCCGTCGCAAGCAGATCGTGCCGCGGCTGAAGGGCGCAAGCTTCGGTGATGCCGAAGCGGCCGACAACGGCCTCGTCACCGCACATTGGCGCATGGGCGACGGCACCACGTTGCGTCTTGTCGCCAACCTGTCGGATCATGAGATCACCTCCAGCGTCAGCGCGGGCACGCCGATCTGGGGCGGCGGAGCCGGCGAGCGGCTCACGCCCTGGTCGGTGGTTTGGCGCCTCGGAGGTTAGAATGCCTCCCGCCATTCCGCTCGCGACCTACCGGCTCCAGCTCACCGCGGATTTCGATTTCGACAAGGCCGCCGCGGTCGTTCCCTATCTCAAGGCGCTGGGCATTACGCATCTCTACGCCTCGCCGGTGATGAAGGCCCGCAAAGGCTCGACCCATGGCTACGACACCGTCGATCACGGCCAGTTCAATCCCGAGCTCGGCGGCGAGGCCGGCTTTGCGCGGCTGAGCCAGGTGCTTCAGCAGCACGATCTCGGGCTCATCATCGATTTCGTTCCCAACCATGTCGGCGTGCATTTTGCCGACAATCCGTGGTGGCTCGACGTGCTGGAATGGGGCCAGGCCTCGCCGCACGCGGCGTCCTTCGACATCGACTGGGACCAGCTGGCCTACCGCGCCCGCGGCGGCGTGCTGCTGCCGATCCTCGGCGCGTCCTACGGCGAGGCGCTGGAGCGCGGCGATATCGAGCTGCGCTACGACCCGGACGAAGGGACTTTTTCCGCCTGGTATTTCGAGCACCGCTTACCGATCGCGCCGGAGCGCTATGGCGAGATGCTGCGGATTGTCGTCAAGGAGGCGGACGCGGCGGAAACAGAGCCCGGCAAGCGCCTGCTGTCGCTCGCGACCCGCACCACAGGGCTGCGGCGCCCCAATCGCAAGGAAGCTCCCGGCTTCAAGTCCGAGCTCAAGGAGATCGCAGGCGCCGCCGACATCATCAAGCGCGGCCTTGCCGCCTATCGCGCCGGCAAGGACCGCCCGGCACAGACGTTGACGCTGCATCATCTCCTCGAGCGCCAGCACTACAAGCTCGGGCACTGGCGGCTTGCGTCCAGCGACATCAATTATCGCCGCTTCTTCGACGTCAACGGCCTCGCCGGCCTGCGCGTCGAGGACGCGAGCACGTTTGCCGCTACGCACCGGCTGGTGAAGCAGCTCATCGCCGACGGCAAATTGCAGGGAATCCGGCTCGATCACATCGACGGCCTGCGTGACCCGGCCCAGTATTGCCAGCGATTGCGCCGCCTGGTGCGCGACGCGCAGGGCAACGCAAAGCCCTTCTACACCGTGATCGAGAAGATCCTGTGCGAGCACGAACGCCTGCCGCATTTCGCCGGCGTCCAGGGCACCACCGGCTACGAGTGGATGAATGTCATCACCCACGTGCTGGTCGATCCCAGGGGACTGGAGGCGCTGGACGAGACCTGGCGGCAGATCAGCAACCGGCCGCCGCGGCTTGTGCCTTACGTCAAGGACGCCAAGCGGCGGGTGCTGGAGACGCTGCTCACCAGCGAGTTCACCGTGCTGACGCGCCTGCTTGCGCGCATCGCCAACGGCCATTATTCGACGCGCGACTTCTCGGCCGACAGCCTGCGGCAGGCGCTCGAGCTCTATGTGTTGCATTTCCCGGTCTATCGCACCTACCTGACGCATAGTGGCCCGACCGCAGCGGACCGCAAGCTGATCGACGACACTATTGCGCGCGCCCGCCGCGACTGGTTCGCCGCCGACGAAGGCATTTTCGACTTCCTGCGCGATGCCTTGACCATGGACCTGCTCAAGCCGGGCCGTCCGCCGCACAGCGCCCCGCGCGTGCGCCGCTTCGCGCTGAAGGTGCAGCAATTCACCGGCCCGATGATGGCAAAGTCGCTGGAGGACACCGCGTTCTATCAATTCCACCGGCTGCTGGCGCTGAACGAGGTCGGCGGCGACCCCGCCAGCACCGGCCTCAGCATTCCCGCCTTCCACCAGGCCATGCTGGCCCGCGCCAGGGAATGGCCGCAAGGCATGACCGCAACCGCCACCCACGACACCAAGCGTGGTGAGGATGCGCGCACGCGCATCGCATCGCTCAGCGAGATTCCCGGTGAATGGACCAGCGCAGTGGCGCGCTGGAAGGTGCTGAACGCGCCGCACCTCACGCTGCACGGCAATTTCCGCGCGCCGTCGGCGACGTTCGAATACATGCTCTACCAGACCCTGCTCGGTGTCTGGCCGGTTCAAGCGCCGGCCGATGCTGGCTTCATCGAGCGCATCCAGGCCTATGCCCTCAAGGCCGCGCGCGAAGGCAAGGAGGAGACGAGCTGGCTCAACCCTCATGAAGCGTATGAGAACGGGATCCGCGATTTCATCGCGAAGATCCTCGACCCCGACCAGTCCGCGGAATTCCTTCAGGCCTTGCAGACGCTGGCGCGCCGCGTCGCGCTGCTCGGCACGTTGAACTCGCTGAGCCAGCTCACGCTCAAGGCGACGCTTCCGGGCGTGCCGGACTTCTATCAAGGCACCGAATTCTGGGACCTGTCGCTGGTCGATCCCGACAACCGCCGCCCGGTCGACTTCGCCGCGCGCCACGCGGCGCTGCCATCACTGGAAGCGCCGGACTGGAGCGGCCTGATCAAGAGCTGGCCGGACGGCAGCCTCAAGCTGGCCTGGACGCGGCATCTGCTCAAGCTGCGCAACGAGCTTGCCGACGTCTTCGCGCAGGGCGACTACCAGCCGCTGGAAGTACGGGGCGCCCATGCCGATCATGTCATCGCCTTCGCGCGTCGTCATGGCCGCGCCGCCGCGATCGTCGTGGTCGGGCGTCAGTTCGCGCCGTTCACCCAAGCAGGCCGGGAATGGCCCGCACCGGAAGCTATTGACGCCACTATCGACACCACGGGCTATGTCGTGCCCGGCCTTGCCGGCAACGACTTGCCGCTCGCGCAGGCCTTCCGCGATTGTCCTGCCTTCGTCGTCGCAGGCCGAACGGCGAATGCCGTCAGGGCGGCGCGGCAGCGCGTGCGCGCCTGAAGTCACTTTCCCCCGTCTTTGGTCAGCAGCAATTGGCCGCGCTTCCTGATCGTCGCCTGCGCCATCTCGGCAAAGCGCTGCAACAGCCAGGGCAGCACCACCTCGACCCGGACCTGATCGTCGCCGACATGGACCTGCCCCGTCGCGACCTGGCCGAGCGCGCGGACGCGGAAGGCCAGAGTGTCGCCGCTCCAGCTTTCCTCCTCGACCTGCATCACGGGAATGCTCGCCGCGGCGCGGCCAAGCCCCGTCTTGAGCCGGCGCACCGCCTCCTCACGGCCGAGACGATGCGGAATCGAGACGACGAGCGGTGCTGACATGGGTCCTGCCTTTCTGACTGACGTCACATAGTCATGTCGCGTCCACCAACAAAGGTTCCATGCAAGTTGATCCCCCGGCCGTGTTTCAAAGCCGGAACTTTACAACCTGCGGCAAGTTGCTCCCGCACAACGGGACAGGTTGCAATGACCCTTCTTACGAAGGGCTGGAGGAGATTCGCATGTCAATCGGCACGATCATTCTGATCATCTTGATCATCGCCCTGCTCGGCGGCTTCAGCGGCATCGGCGGCGGGCCGTTCTATGGCACCGGCTATTACGGCGGCGGCGGCCTCGGGCTTGTCATCGTCATTCTGCTGATCCTGATCCTGATGGGAAGGATCTAGTAGTGGCTCCGTAGGGTGGGCTAAGGCGCAACGCGCCGAGCCCACCACTTCGCTCGAACGAAACAAGGTGGTGGGCACGCTCCGCTTTGCCCACCCTACGACACCCGCCTTCCCCGCAACAGCGGCAGACCTACTTCACCTTCCCCGCCAGCTTCTTCATCGCGGCCTTGATCGACACGGCTGCATCCTCATACCCCTCCCATGCCTTCGATCGCGCCAGCAGGGCCGGCACGGTGCGCAGCGTATAGCGCTTGGGATCGAGGTCGCTCTTCACCTGCGCCCAGGTCACCGGCATCGAGACCGTGGCCCCGGCGCGCGCTCGGGGCGACAACGGGGCCACCGCCGTCGACATGCGGTCGTTGCGCAGATAATCCAGGAAGATCTTTCCCTTGCGCAGCTTCTTCGACATGTTGAGCAGATAGCGCTCGGGATCGTCGTCCGCCATCCACTGGCAGACGCCTTGGGCAAACGCCTTGGCCTCCTTCCAGCTCACCTTGTCGCGCGCGCCATGGAGCAGCGGCACCACGACGTGAAGGCCCTTGCCGCCGGTGGTCTTGCAGAAGCTCTCCATGCCGATATCAGCGAGCCGCTGCCGCATCTCCTTGGCGGCCTCGACAACGTCGGGAAAGTCCACGTCAGGGGCGGGATCGAGATCGAACACCAGGCGGCCCGGGGTATCATAGGCATAGGGCGCGCAGTTCCAGGGATGCAGCTCGACGCCGCCGATCTGCGCCACCGCGGCGAGCCCTTCGATCCGGTCGATCTGAAGATACGGCTTGCGGTCACCGGAGACCCGCGCGAGCTCAAGAAGGTTCGACGTTCCCTGCATCGCATGGCGCTGGAAGAAGCATTCGCCCTTGATTCCGTCGGGCGCGCGGATCAGCGAACAGGGCCGGCCCTTGAGATGCACGATCATCCATTCGCCGACGGCTTCGAGGTAGCGGGCAAGATCCAGCTTGGTGACGGCACCACCATCGCCGTCATCCGGCCAGAGCTCCTTGTCCGGCTTGGAGATGACGACACCCATGACCTCGGCATTTTGAGCGGCCTGCTTCGAGCGCCCGCCCGCCTTGGTGCGCGCCGTCTTCCTGGCCCGGGGCTCGGCGAGCTCGGTGTCGACGGGCGTCTCGGCCTCGACCTCCTCGGCCGCCTTGTCCTGCCGCAAGCCCTTGAAGGCCGCCTGGCGAATATTGCCGTCGGCCGTGAAGCCCGCGAACTCGATTTCGGCGACGAGCTCCGGCTTCAGCCAATGCACGTCCCGCGTCTTCTTCGGCGCGTTCTTGCCGCCGAACGGGCTTTCCTTGCTCTCAATCGCCTTCAGCGCCGGCATGATGCGCTTGACTTTATCAGCGCCAAAGCCGGTGCCGACCATGCCGACGAAGGCGAGATGATCGCCGCGCTGCACGCCTGCCATCAGCGAACGGAATTTGCCGTTGGTGGTCTTGTAGCCGCCGATCACCACCTCGTGTCCGGCGCGGCATTTCGACTTGACCCAGCTCTCGGTGCGCCCCGAACGATACGGCGCGTTCAGCTTCTTCGACACCACCCCTTCGAGCTCGAGCTTGCAGGCCGATTGCAGCACCGCATCGCCGCCGCTCTCGAAATGCTCGACATAGCGGATCTGAGTCGATTTCCGCTTGCGCGCTTCCAGCAGCTTCTTGAGCTGCGCCTTGCGCTCCCCAAGCGGCAGCCGACGGTAGTCCTGCCCTTCCGCGAAGAGCAGATCGAAGGCGAAGAAGATCAGGTCGTCGGTCTTGCCATCGGACAGCGCAGCTTGCAGCGAGGAGAAGTTCGGCGCGCCGTTATGGTCGAGCGCGACGATCTCGCCGTCGATCATCACGTCCGGCAGCGCGGCGGCTTCCTCGGCGATGGAGGCGAACTTGCTGGTCCAGTCGAGACCCTTGCGCGTCTTCAGCGTCGCCTCGCCGTCCTCGACCCGGAGCTGGACGCGATAGCCGTCGAACTTGATCTCGTGGCACCAGCCCTCGTCTCCGGGCGGCCGCTCGACCAGCGTGCAGAGCTGCGGCGCAACGAAATCCGGCATCGCCGACACCGTCTTGGCCCTCGTCGCGGTCGCGGCACTTTTCTTCGCCGCTTTGCCGCGCTTCAACGCGGTGCGCGGCGACGGCTTCACCGTGCGCCCTTTGGTCTCCTCGGCACGATTGGACTGCCAGACCGCGTCGGCCTTGCCCTTGGTCCCCTTCGCCAGCATGAACGGCTTCGGCGCGCGGCCCTTTCCCTCCGCGATCTGTTCCATCGCCCGGCCCGAGGCGACGGACTTGTCCTGCTCGAGAATATCGTTGTCCGCGCCTTCGCGGACATACTCGTCACGATGCTTGATCAAGAGCCAGTTGGTCCGCTTCTCGCCGCCGCGGTTGCGCATCCGCACCAAGACCCAGCTTCCCTGCAGCTTGTCGCCATGGAGCGTGAACTTCAGGTCGCCTTTCTTGAAGCCGGCTTCCGGATCGTCCGATTCCCAGGTGCCGCGGTCCCACAACATCACGGTGCCGCCGCCGTACTGGCCTTCCGGAATCGTGCCTTCGAAATCGCCGTAGTCGAGCGGATGGTCCTCGACTTCGACGGCAAGCCGCTTGTCGTGGGGATCAAGCGAAGGCCCCTTCGTCACCGCCCAGGACTTGAACACGCCGTCGAATTCGAGCCGGAGGTCGTAGTGCAGCCGGGTCGCATCATGCTTCTGGATGACGAAGCGCCGCTGTTTCGATGGCGCCACGGCGGTCTTGCCCGAAGGCTCCGGCGTCTTCTCGAAGTCCCGCTTCTGTCGGTAGGTGGAGAGTTTCTGCAGCACGTCCGGTCCCGCTTCTCGTTCGGCACTTGAAGCCTATCACGGCGAAAGTCCCGCCCGGAACCAAAACCCGATGGGACGGTTGGGGTTCCAAAACGCCTTGAAAACGCTGGAGAATGGAATGGCCCCGCGCGCCTACTGGAAGGGAACGTTGAAGCTGTCGCTGGTCAGTTGCCCGGTCGTGCTCTATCCGGCGACCACCGCGGCCGAGAAGACGCGGTTTCACCTGATCAACCGCGAGACCGGGAACCGGCTCAAGCAGCAGATGATCGATTCCGAGACCGGCGACGTCGTCGAGAGCGACCAGAAGGGCCGCGGCTACGAAGTGCGCAAGGGCAAATACGTCGAGATCGAACCGGAGGAGCTCGAGGCAGTCCAGATCGAGAGCAATCACACCATCGACATCGAGAGCTTCGTGCCGCGCGAGGAGATCGACCAGCGCTATCTCAACCATCCCTACTACATCGCCCCCGACGGCAAGGCCGCGGTCGACGCCTTCGCGGTGATCCGCGACGCCATGAAGGACCAGGAGCGCGTGGCGCTCGCCAAGATCGTTCTCACCAACCGCGAACACGTCATGGCGATCGAGCCGCGCGGCAAAGGCCTGCTCGGCACCACGTTGCGTTTCCCGTACGAGCTGCGCGAGGAGGACCAGTTCTTCGACGACATCAAGAGCCCGAAGATCACCAAGGACATGGTCGAGCTCGCCGGCCACATCCTGCAGACCAAGGCGGCGCATTTCGATCCCAGCAAGTTCAAGGACGAATACGAGGACGCGTTGAAGGCCCTGGTGAAGCGCAAGGCCAGCGGCAAGAAGATCGAGCTGCCCGAGCCCGAGGAACGGCCGAGCAATGTCGTCAGCCTGATGGACGCACTGAAGCAGAGCCTGAAGGGACGCGGCGGGAAGAAGTCGGCGGCGAAGTCGCATGCGCGGCGCGCGACGGGACGGCATCGAAGTGCGAAGCAGGCGCACCGGTCGACGGCAAGGCACAGGAAGGCGGGTTAGTTCGTCATTCCGGGGCGATGCGAAGCATCGAGCCCGGAATTCATCGTGCCAAGCGCGACGCAGAGAAATGGATTCCGGCCCGCGCCAACGGGCGCGTCCCGGAATGACAGCCGGGATCTATTCCCCCGCCTTCAGCCGATACCCGATCCCCGTCTCCGTCAGCACGTATTGCGGCCGCTCCGGATCGGCTTCGATCTTCTGGCGAAGCTGACGGACATAGACGCGTAGATATTGCGCGTCGGTCAATTCGTCCCACAGCTCCTTCAGCAGGAAGCGGTGGGTAAGCACCTTGCCGGCGTGCTGCACCAGCACCCGCAACAGGTCATATTCCTTCGGCGAGAGCTTCACCTCGCGCTCCCCGACCTTGACGATGCGGCGGACGAGATCGACCGAGAGATCGCCGGTGCGGAACACCGGGCGTTCGCCCTTGACCTGAAGCTGGTGACGCAGCGCGGCGCGCAGGCGCGCCAGCAGCTCCTCCATGCCGAACGGCTTGGTGAGATAATCGTCGGCGCCGAGATCGAGCGCCTGGACCTTGCCGGCTTCGTCGCCGCGGCTCGACAGCACCACGATCGGCACGCCGTCGTTGCGGGCGCGGATGGTGCGGAGCAGCTCATGGCCCTGAACGTCGGGCAGGCCGAGATCCAGGATGATCAGCGCCGGCTCCTCGCCAAGTTTCTCCAGCGCCGTCTTGCCGTTCGGCGCTTCCAGGATTTCGTAGCCCTGGGTCGTCAGCCCCATTCGCAGCAATTTGCGGATCGGCGGCTCGTCGTCGATGACCAGGACCTTGATCGGAGCAGCGCTCATGCGGCGGTATCCAATGCGTGGCTCTCTGCCGGAACCGGCAGGCGAATGGTGAGGACCGCGCCGCTCCGCTCGCTGCGATTGGCGGCGGAGATCGTGCCGCGCATCGCCTCGACGAAGCCGCGCGAGATGGCAAGCCCGAGCCCGGTGCCGGGACGGACGTGATCGCCCTTCTGCACGCGATAGAACTTGTCGAATACGCTCTCGAGCTCGTCCGGTGGAATGCCGGCGCCCTCGTCGACGACCTCGAGCACGACATGAGCGCTGTCGCGCCGGCCGCGGATCGAGATCGTGGTTTCGGGGGGCGCGTATTTCGCGGCATTGTCAAGCAGGTTGAACAGCACCTGCTCGAACAGCACGGCGTCGAGCTGGAGCATCGGCAGATCGGCGGCCAGCACCAGCTCGACCTTGTGGCGGCTGAGGATCTTGCTGGCGCGCCGGAGCGCGCTGCCGACGATCTCGCTGAGATCGTGCAGCGCTGTGTTGGGCACGATGGCGCCGGATTCGAGCTTGGTCATGTCGAGCAGATTGGCGATGAAGCGGTTGAGCCGCTCGGATTCGTCGATCACGGTGGCGAGCAAATCGCGCTTCTCGGTGTCCGAGAGCGCACCGGCGAGATCGCGCATGGTGGAGGCCGCCCCTAACACCGAGGCGAGCGGCGTCTTCAGATCGTGCGAGATCGAGGTCAACAGCGCCGAGCGCAGCCGCTCGGATTCGACGGTGCGCTTGACGCGGTCCATGTCCTCGACCAGCAGCACACGCTCGATCGCGAGCGCGCCCTGGTCGACCAGCGCATCGAGCAGCCGCCGCTGGTCCGGCGTCAGCAGTGGGCCGGTACGATCGTTGTCGATGCCGATCACACCGATCGGGCCCCGCCCGGTGCGCATCGGCAGAAACAGCCGCTTGGCGCCCGGCAAGGTATCCGAGCCGCGACCGGCGGGACGATCGTTGCTCCAGGCCCAGTTGGCGGCGGCAAGATCGGCCTGGTCAAGCTCGTCCTCGGGCGGATAGCCTGATTTCACCGTCAGCAGGCCTTCATCCGGCAACAGCAGCACCACGCGGACCTTCAGCATCAATGCGGTCTGGTAGGCACTGGCCCACAAGACGTCGTCCAGCGTGGCAGTACCGGCGAGCTTGCGGCTGAAGGCATAGAGCTGCTCGGTCATCCTGATCCGGCCGATCGCGGTGTCGGCCTGGATGCGCACGCGCGCCGCGACATTGGAGACGATCATCGCCACCACCATGAACAGCACGAAAGCGGCGACATTGGTCGGGTCGGTGATCGTGAAGGTGTAGATCGGCGGGATGAAGAAGAAATTGTAGCAGAGCGAAGCCGCCACCGTGGCCAGCAGCGAGGGCCACAGGCCGTAGCGCACGGCAACCGCGACGACCGAGGTCAGCAGCACGAGATCGACGTTCTCGATGCCGAAATAGGGCTGGATCAGCTTGGCAGCGCCGAGACCCACAAGCACGATCCCAAGCGCCTTGAGAAAAGGCAAAGGATCGAACGGCTCGGATCGTGCGGCGGTCTGCACCGCCATCTTGGGCGCGGCCTCTCCGGAAAGCTCGTTGCCGGGAATGACGTGAACGCTGATATTGCCCGCACGCCGTACCAGGTCGTGCACGACCGAGCCGCGCGTCATCTCGAACCAGCGCGAGCGCGTCGACTTGCCGATCACGATCTGGGTGACGTTGTTGCCGTGCGCGAAACCGATGAGATCGTCAGCGATGCGGCGGCCGACGGCGGGAATGGTCAAGGCTTCGCCGCCGAGCGATTCCGCGAGCCGCAGCGTATCGGCCAGCCGATCGCGCTCCTCGTCGGACAATTGCAGCGATCGCCGCGTCTCGATCGAAATCGCGGTGAACGGCGCATGCAGCCGGTCGGCCAATCGCTTGGTGTAGCGCACGAGGCCGGCCGCGCGCGGGTCTTCGCTGACGCAGACCAGGATGCGCTCACCCGCGGCCCAGGGCCCTGGAATCGCATTCGCCTGCATGTGGTTGAGCAGCTGCTCGTCGACCCGCTCGGCGGTGCGCCGCAGTGCGAGCTCGCGCAGCGCCGTGAGATTGCCTGGCGAGAAATAATGCTCCAGCGCCCGCTCGGCCTGCTTGGGCACATAGACCTTGCCCTCCTTCAGGCGCTGGATCAGGTCGTCGGGCGTGAGGTCGATCAGCTCGATCGCGTCGGCGCGGTCGAACACCGAATCCGGCACGGTCTCGCGCACCCGGACATGGGTGATCTGGGCAACGACGTCGTTCAGGCTCTCGATGTGCTGGATGTTGACGGCGGTGTAGACGTCGATGCCGTGCGACAGCAGCTCCTCGACGTCGAGATAGCGCTTGGGATGGCGGCTTCCGGACGCATTGGTGTGGGCGAGCTCGTCGACGAGCGCAATCTGCGGCCGCCGCGCGATCACCGCGTCGAGGTCCATCTCCTCGACGATCTGGCCGCGGTAGTCCAGCCTCTTGCGCGGGACCACTTCGAGGCCGCGCACCAGCGCCTCGGTCTCGGCACGGCCATGGGTCTCGACGAAACCGACCACGACATCGATGCCGGCCTTGCGCTTGGCCTGGGCGCTTTGCAGCATCTCGTAGGTCTTGCCGACGCCGGGAGCGGCGCCGACGAAGATCTTCAGCCTGCCGCTCGCACCCTCCTCCCGGCGCGCCGCTTCCAGCAGGGCCTCCGGTGACGGACGTTGTTCGGGATCGCGACGCTCTCGGACCATCTTGCCAGTATAATCACCCGTCCACTGCGAGCCTAGACGGCTACTTCGCGGCCATGCGATCGAGCGCGAGATTCAATGCCAGAACGTTAACCCTGGGTTCGCCGAGCAGGCCGAGCAGGCGGCCCTCGGTGCTGGCGGACACGAGCTGCTTGACCTGATCCTCGGGCAGATTCCGCGCCTTCGCCACGCGCGGCACCTGGAATTGCGCCGCTTCCGGCGAGATGTTCGGGTCGAGGCCGCTGGCCGACGTCGTCACCAGGTCGACCGGCACCGAGGCGTTCGGATTCTCGCGCCTGAGCTTGTCCACATCTTCCTTCAGCCGGTCGGCCAGCGCCCTGCTGGTCGGACCGAGATTGGAGCCGCCCGAATTGGCGGCGTTGTAGGGCGCGGGCACCGTCTTGGTCGAATCGTTCGGGTCCGGCGCCAGCGTCGCCGAGCGGCGGCCGTGGAAGTACTTGTCGTCCTTGAACTCCTGCCCGATCAGGGCGGAGCCAATCACCTTGCCGTCTTTCTCGATCAGGCTGCCTTGCGCCTGCACGGGAAACAGCGCGCCGGCAATGCCGGTCATGGCGAGCGGATAGGCAAGGCCCGTGATGGCGGTGAGCGCCAGCAAGAGGACGATGGCGGGGCGGATTTCTCTGAGCATGTGCGTTCTCCAATTTCTCCCGTCATTGCGAGGAGCGAAGCGACGAAGCAATCCAGGCTATCAACTGCTGAGATATTTCTGGATTGCTTCGCTTCGCTCGCAATGACGAATTCAAGCCAAATGCAAGGCGGTCACCGCGAGATCGATCGCTTTGATGCCGATGAAGGGAATGACGATGCCGCCGAGCCCGTATATCAGGAGGTTGCGGCGGAGCAGTGCGCCGGCACCGACGGCGCGATAGGCGACGCCCTTCAGCGCGAGCGGGATCAGCGCGATGATGACGAGCGCGTTGAAGATGATCGCCGACAGGATGGCGCTCTGCGGGCTCGACAGGTTCATGACGTTGAGCACGTTGAGCTGAGGGTAGAACGCCAGGAACATCGCCGGGATGATCGCAAAATACTTGGCGACGTCGTTGGCGATCGAGAACGTCGTCAGCGCACCGCGCGTCATCAGGAGCTGCTTGCCGATCTCGACCACCTCGATCAGCTTGGTCGGGTTGGAGTCGAGATCGACCATGTTGCCGGCCTCGCGGGCGGCTTGCGTGCCGGTGTTCATGGCGACGCCGACGTCGGCCTGGGCGAGCGCCGGCGCGTCGTTGGTGCCGTCGCCGCACATCGCCACCAGCTTGCCCTTGGCCTGCTCGTCACGGATCAGCTTGAGCTTGTCCTCGGGCGTTGCCTGCGCCAGGAAATCGTCGACGCCGGCTTCCGCGGCGATGGCGGCCGCCGTCATCGGGTTGTCGCCGGTGATCATGATGGTGCGGATGCCCATGCGGCGCAGCTCGGCGAAGCGTTCGCGGATGCCGCCCTTGACGATGTCCTTGAGCTGGACGATGCCGAGCAGCTTGCCGTCCTTCGCGACCGCCAGCGGCGTGCCGCCCGATTTGGAGACCTCGTCGGCAATGGCGCTGATCTCGCGGCCCGCCTCGGATAGGGCCGCGGGCTGCATCGCCCGTGCCGCAGTACCGGCGGAGATCGCGGTCGGCGCCCTGCCGGCGATATAATTGAGCATGGCATCGACCGCGCCCTTGCGCACCGACGAGCCGCCGGCGTCGACGCCGCTCATGCGGGTCTGCGCCGTGAACGGAACGAAGGTCGCGCCAAGCTCGGCCATATCGCGGCCGCGGATGCCGTACTTCTCCTTGGCCAGCACGACAATGGAGCGGCCTTCTGGCGTCTCGTCCGCCAGCGAGGCGAGCTGGGCGGCATCCGCCAGCTCCTGCTCGGCGACGCCGCGCACGGGACGGAAGGCCGTCGCCTGCCGGTTGCCGAGGGTGATGGTGCCGGTCTTGTCGAGCAGCAGCGTGTCGACGTCGCCGGCGGCCTCGACCGCGCGGCCCGACATCGCCAGCACATTGAAGCGCACCAGGCGGTCCATGCCGGCGATGCCGATCGCCGACAACAGCGCACCGATCGTGGTCGGGATCAGCGTCACGAACAGGGCCACCAGCACGACCACCGAGATCGAGCCGCCGGCATAGGCGGCGTAGCTCGGGATCGTCACGGTGGCGAACACGAAGATGATGGTGAGGCCGGCGAGCAGGATGTTGAGCGCGATCTCGTTCGGCGTCTTCTGCCGCTCGGCGCCCTCGACCAGCTTGATCATGCGGTCGATGAAGGTCGATCCCTGCGCGGCGGTGATGCGCACGCGGATCCAGTCCGACAGCACCTGCGTGCCGCCCGTCACCGCCGAACGGTCGCCGCCGGATTCGCGGATCACGGGCGCGGACTCGCCGGTGATGGCGGCCTCGTTGACGGAGGCGACGCCCTCGACCACCTCGCCGTCCGAGGGGATGGTGTCGCCGGCCTCGACCAACACGAGATCGCCGACCTTCAGGCTCGTGCCCGGCACGAGCTTGTAGTCCCGGCCCGCGCCGCTCAGGAGCTTGGCCTGGCTCTCGGTGCGGGTCTTGCGCAGTGTCTCGGCCTGCGCCTTGCCACGGCCCTCGGCCACGGCTTCGGCGAGATTGGCGAACAGCACGGTGAACCACAGCCAGAGGATGATCTGGAAGGTGAAGCCGAGATTCTCCCCGCCGGTGACGAGGTCGCGCAGGAAGATCACGGTCGTGAGCGCGGCCACGATCTCGACCACGAACATCACAGGGTTCTTGATCATGGCGCGCGGATCGAGCTTGGTGAAGGCAGCGCCGATCGCTGGCATCACGATCTTCGGATCCAGCATCGCCGAGACCGGCATGCGCTTGTTGGATTTGTGGACAGGTTCCATGGAGGTCACTCCGAAAAGCGAGATCAGAAGACGTTGCCGGCGTTCATTGCGAGATGCTCGACGATGGGGCCGAGTGCGAGCGCCGGGAAGAAGGTCAGGCCGCCCATGATCAGGATGACGCCGACGACGAGGCCGACGAACAGGCCTCCGGTGGTCGGGAAAGTGCCCATCGACGGCGGGATCGATTTCTTGGCCGCGAGCGAGCCTGCGATCGCCATCGCCGGCACGATCATGAAGAAGCGGCCGACGAACATCGCGGATGCGCCCGTCAGGTTGTAGAACGGGGTGTTGCCGGTCAGGCCGGCGAAGGCGGAGCCGTTGTTGGCGGTCTGCGACGTATAGGCGTAGAGCACTTCCGAGAAGCCGTGCGGGCCCGCATTCGCCATCGAGGCAACGCCGGTGGGCAGCACGACCGTGACGGCCGACCAGCCCAGGATCATCAGCGGCAGGATCAGGATCGCGAGCATCGCCATCTTGACCTCGCGGGCCTCGATCTTCTTGCCGACATATTCCGGCGTACGGCCGACCATCAGGCCTGCGACGAAGATCGCGAGAACGACGAACAGCAGCATGCCGTATAGGCCGGCGCCGACGCCGCCGACGATGATCTCCCCTAACTCCATGTTGATCAGCGGGACCATGCCGCCAAGCGCGGTGAAGCTGTCGTGCATGGCGTTCACGGCACCGCAGGACGCGGCGGTGGTGATCACCGCGAACAGCGAGGACGCGACGATGCCGAAGCGGACTTCCTTGCCCTCCATGTTGCCGCCGGTCAGGCCGAGTGCATGCAGGGTCGTGGTGCCGCTGGCTTCAGCCCAATAGCAAACGGCGACGCCTGCGACGAACAGCACGCCCATCACGGCGAGGATCGCCCAGCCCTGGCGCTGGTTGCCGACCATGCGGCCGAACACGTTGGTGAGCGCCGCGCCGAGCACGAAGATCGACAGCATCTGCACGAAACTCGACAGCGCGGTCGGGTTCTCGAAGGGGTGAGCGGCATTGGCATTGAAGAAGCCGCCGCCATTGGTCCCTAGCATCTTGATTGCGACCTGCGAGGCGACCGGGCCGACCGCGATGGTCTGCTTGGCGCCCTCGAGCGTGGTCGCTTCGACGTAGTCGCCAAGCGTTTGCGGGATGCCCTGCCAGACCAGGAACAGAGTGAACACGACGCAGATCGGCAGCAGGATATAAAGCGTGCAGCGGGTCACATCGACCCAGAAGTTGCCGATTGTGCGCATGGACGCGCGGGCAAAGCCGCGGATCAGGGCAACGGCGAGCACGATGCCGGTGGCCGCCGACAGGAAATTCTGGTGCGTCAGGCCGACCATCTGGGTCAGATAGGAAAGCGTGCTCTCGCCGCCGTAGTTCTGCCAGTTGGTATTGGTGATGAAGGAGATCGCGGTGTTGAAGGACAGATCCTCGGCGACCGCGGATTGGCCGGCTGGATTGAACGGCAGCACGGCCTGCAGCCGCATCAGGCCGTAGATGATGAGGAAGCCGCCGACATGAAACAGCAGCATCGCGACCGTGTAGGTCAGCCAGTGCTGCTCGCGCTTCTCGTCGACGCCGGAGATCCAATAGATGCCGGCCTCGATCGGGCGCAGGACGGGCGACAGGAACGTGCGCTCGCCGTTGAACACGCGCGTCATGTACCAGCCGAGCGGCTTGGTCAGCGCGACCACGATCGCGCAATAAAGAATGATCTGGAACCAACCGATCGCAGTCATGGCATTAACCCTTCAGGCTTTTGGTCCGGCGCAAAAGCGGCAGGAGCAGCGCGAGCAGGCCCGCGACGAGCAGCGTCGGCCAGCAGCAATTTTGCGAGCAGCAGCACGGCGTCAGAACCGCTCGGGCCGCAGCAGTGCATAGGTGAGATAGATCAGGAGGCCGAACGAGACGGCGCCGGCGAGCGCATAATCGAAGATCATGGTCCGCTCCCTCACAGCCGTTCGCAGGCGTAGGTGTAGCCGATCGCGAGGGCAAAGAAGAAGAAGCCCAGCGCCAGCATCAAAAGGTCCATCATGGCGATACTCCTTAGGAGAGACGATGTCCGGCATAGCCCGTCTCTGGATCCCAGCGGGCCGCTTGCTGCGATCGAGCGCGGCACGGGCGGGAACTTCACCGCGCTGAAGTGCCACCGCGCCCATAGGTTTTCGAGATGAGACCTATGGCGACGTTATAGGAATCTCATAAAGGCCGGCCCGTCCCGGCGCAGGGCTCGCGCCTGAGAGCTTTCCCCGCAGCCATCCTTCGAGACGCCCGCTTGGGGCGGGCTCCTGAGGATGAGGGCGGAGTGCGCGGCCATAGTTTCAGCGGGCACTGACGCCGATGAGCCTCATCCTGAGGAGGCCGCTTATGGAATCCTTATATCTCTCACCCGAACCCTCTCTCGTTTTCAAATGCCCTCCAGGCCATCTTGGCGAGGCCGGCCGACTGACCGACGCCAATTCCAGGAGGCCTGATATGACCGCTCTCCACCCGCTCGATCTCCCCTCGCTCGCCGAGCAGCTGCGCAAGGCCCATTCAATGACGCGGCCGCTGATGCTCGACATCATCGGTCGCGCCTGCCGACGCTTGCCGTCGCTGGGCCGGAGCGAACGCTCAGCCCGCGTCGTGCGCCTGATCGATGCGGAAGCCTGGGCCGATGCGGCGCTGGCGCTGCTGGAGCTCGAGCTGCCGATGTGGCAGGTCCGCCGCATCGCCTACGATGACGGCGAGTGGCATTGCGCGCTGTCGCGCGAGCGCGAGCTGCCGGACTGGCTGGATTCCGCGGTCGATGCGCGCCATGCCGACCTCGCGCTCTCTCTGTTGTCGGCCTTCATCGAAGTCCGAACGCTGGCCATCGAAGTGTCGCGGCCGAGCGTTCCGTCGGTGCGCCCTATGCTGGATCCGCTTTACGAGCCGGTCGCCTGCCACAATTCCCGCTAGACGCATCTGAAAGGACACGAGAAATGCCGACGCCGATTCTCGGCTTTGAGCGACCCCGTCTGAGGGCTGAACAGCAGTTGCCCATATCGAAGCTGCGCAAAGCTCGACTCGAGCGTATCGCCCTGCATGGGTTGGCCATGCTGTCGATGGGCAGCGTGCTCACCGCGCTGATCGCGCTGAGGACCGCAATCCATATGTGGCATCTCCAGGCCTGACCGGCATTGCGGACGTGATGATCTTTCGCGGCCTCGGCGGCTAGCTCCTCACCTCCGCCTCGATCAGTCGCGCCAGCTCCGACGCGGTGACCTCGATCGGCCGGCCGCTGCGCTCGACGCGCGCCTGGATCAGCGCGCCCTGGAGCGCCGACGTGCAGAGCACCGCCAGCGCCTCCGCCCGCGGCCTGGCAAACCCGTCGGCGACGAGCTTGTCACGCAGGATCGATAGCCGTGCCGCATAGGCCTTGCGACCGGCCTCCGACACGGCGCGCTCGCGCGGCGCCAGCTCGAGCAGCACGGTCGTGATCGGGCAGCCATTGCGGAAGCCGGAGCCCTGCATCCAGCCTGCCAGCAGTCTGGCGTGCGCGCGCAAGAGCTCGCCGGTCGAGCCGCACTCTGCCGCGAGCTCGGCGACCGTCGCCGCGACGCGGCGGCCCGCCTCCTCCACCGCTGCCACCGCGATCGAGGATTTTCCGTCCGGAAAGTAATGATAGAGCGACCCCTTCGGCGCGCCGCTGACGTCGACGATGTCGTTGAGGCCGGTGCGGGCAAATCCCTGGCGGCGGAATAGCGTCACCGCGGCATTGATGATGGGCTGACGGTGCTTCGGCACGGCCGGCATGGCACTCTCCTCCGCTCGGAAATTATATTGATTGGTCTACATCAGCCTCCGACAGTCAAGGCATGACAATGACGGAGAGAGGCAGATGCCTGAGAGAGTGACCTATGAACTGAACGACGGCGTGGCGCGGATCGGGCTCGACGACGGCAAGGTCAACGTGATGTCGGCCGCGATGCTGGGCGAGATCGGCGCCGCCTTCGACCGCGCCCAGACGGAGGCGGAGATCGTGGTGCTGCGCTCGGGCCGGCCAGGCATCTTTTCCGCGGGCTTCGATCTGAAAGTGTTCGCCTCGGGCGATGCTGCCAAGAGCCTGGAGATGGTCCGGGCCGGCGCCGAGCTTGCGCTGCGGCTGATGTCGTTTCCACATCCGACCATCGGCGTGATGGAGGGCCATGCTTACCCGATGGGAACGTTCCTGCTGCTCGCCTGCGACGTCAGGCTGGGCGCGCGCGGACCGCACCACATGGGGCTGAACGAGGTGGCGATCGGCATCGCGCCTCCCAGCTTTGCCATCGAGCTCGCGTGCAGCCGGCTGCATCCGGCCTGGCTCAGCCGTACCGTCACGCTGGGCGAGATGTACGAGCCCGAGGAGGCGCAGACGGCCGGCTTTCTCGATCGCGTGGTTGCACCTGAGATGGTCGACGCCACGATCGAGACGATCATCACCGGCCTGCGCGCCATCCACATGCCGTCGCATGCCACCGCAAAGCGGCGCCTGCGCCAGGGAGCCATGGACGCCATGCGCGCGGCGATCGACCGCGAGCTGACCATGGCTGCCTATGAGGCAAGCAACCGCGCGCGCAGCGCAGTCGCGCTGCCCGGTTGAGGCCGGCTATCCCGCGGAAAAGGCGTTGCCTAAAACTACCTGGCCGATCTGGCGCAGTTTCACGGAACCGTGTAGAGCGGTTTCATGAGCACAGGCAATGTCAACGTCGTCGCCCACCCCCTGGTCCAGCACAAGCTCTCCCTGATGCGGGAGAAGGACCGCTCGACCAAGAGCTTTCGCGAGATCCTGAACGAGATCGGGATGCTGCTGGCCTACGAGGTGACGCGCGACCTGCCGCTGGAGCTGGTGGACATCGAGACGCCGATCGCGCCGATGCAGGCACCCAAGATCGCCGGCAAGAAGCTCACGCTGGCGCCGATCCTGCGCGCCGGCGTCGGCTTTCTCGACGGCATGCTCGCCCTGATGCCGTCGGCGCGCATCGCCCATATCGGGCTCTACCGCGACCCCGAGACGTTGCAGGCCGTGGAATATTACTTCAAGGCGCCGCAGGACCTGTCCGACCGCACCGTGATCCTGATGGATCCGATGCTGGCGACCGGCAATTCCGCCTGCGCCGGCGCGTCCCTGCTCAAGGCTCGCGGCGCCCGCGACATCCGCTTCGTCTGCCTCCTGGCCGCGCCCGAGGGCATCTCCAAGTTCCAGAGCGAGCATCCCGACGTGCCGATCTGGACCGCCGCGATCGACGAGCGGCTCAACGACCACGGCTATATCGTGCCAGGCCTGGGCGACGCCGGCGACCGGATGTTCGGCACCAAGTAGACAGGTTTGCACGACCGGGTTAGTCCGATGGCCATGAGTGCCAACGATTTTTCGCTGCAATCGCTGCTCCGGATCAAGACCGCCGCCGACCCTGCCCTGGTATTCGACGGCAAGGCCGTCTCTCGCGCGGAATTCTCGGCGAAGGTCGAGCAGAGCGCCGCCTGGCTAGCCGCGCAAGGCATCGGCAAGGGCGACGTCGTTGCGGTCTGGCTGGTCAACCGGGTCGAATGGCTGACACTGCTGTTCGCCGCCGCACGGCTCGGTGCGGTCGCCGCCGCCGTCAACACGCGCTACCGCAGCGCGGAAGTCGCGCACCTGCTCAAGCTGTCAGGCGCGAAGCTCATGGTGGTCGAGGCGGCATTCCGCGCGATCGACTTTGCCGCCATCCTCGCCGATGTCGCCGAGGCCGAGGTGCCCGCGCTGGAACGGCTGGCGGTGGTCGGCGCGGATGCGATCCCCGCACGCTGGCCCTGCGTGCGGTTCGATGCGTTCGAGACGACTTACCCTTCCCCTCCGCCGCGCCAGGATGATGTCGACCTGCCCGTGCTGCTCTACACCACGTCGGGCACGACCAAGGGGCCGAAGCTCGTCGCGCATTCGCAAGCGACGCTGGCGACGCACGCCGCCTCCGTCGCCCACGCGCTCCAGCTCGATCACCACCGTCATTCGCTCCTGGCGATGCTGCCGTTCTGCGGCACCTTCGGCATGACGAGCCTGCTCGGCTTCCTCGCGGCCGGCGCGACCATTCATGTGCTCGATGCCTTCGAAGCAGCGCCGGCGCTGCAGATCCTCAGCACGGAGCGCATCACGCATTCCTTCGGTTCGGACGAGATGTTCCGGCGCATCCTCGCCCTCACCGATGCGCCACACCCGTTTCCGCATCTCGAAGTCTGCGGCTTCGCCGCGTTCCAGCCCGGCTGGCGCGAGCTGGCTGTGGAAGCCGAAGCGCGCGGCATGAAGCTGTATGGCCTCTACGGATCGAGCGAGGTGCAGGCGCTGTTCTCGATCGGCAGCCCCAGTGATGCCTTTGCCGATCGGATCGAGGGCGGCGGCTGGCCGATGTCGCCGGAGGCGAAAGTCCGCGTGCGCGATGTCGAGACCGGAGAACTTGCGGCCAGCGGCGTCTCCGGCGAGATCGAGATCAGCGCACCCTCGCGCTTCCTTGGCTATTTCAACAACCCGGAGGCAACGCGCGAGGCGATCACCGTCGACGGATTCTTCCGCACCGGCGACATCGGCCGGCTGCGCGGCGACGGGTCGTTCGTCTACGAGACTCGCGCCGGCGATGCGATGCGCCTCGGTGGCTTCCTGGTCGCGCCCGGTGAGATCGAGGACGAGCTCAAATCCTGCACCGGTGTCGCCGACGCCCAGGTCGTCGCCATCGATCTCAAGGGGCAGGCGCGCTGCGTCGCCTTCGTGATCCCGACAACGGAGCCGCCCATCCAGGAGACGCTGATCGCGCGTCTGCGCGAGCGGCTCGCCGGCTACAAGGTGCCGGCGCGGATCTATGTCGTGGACGCCTTCCCGGTGACCGACAGTGCCAATGGCGTGAAGATCCAGCGCGCCAGGCTTCGCGCCATGGCGATGGAGCGGATCGCCGCCGAATAGATTCGCTCAGTACGACTTGTTCAGTACGATTTGGCGAGCCCCAGCACCTTTTCCGCGATGAAGCTGAGCGCGAGCTGCGGGCTGACCGGCGCGATGCGCGGGATCAGCACCTCCCGCAAATAGCGCTCGACATGGAATTCCTTGGCGTAGCCGAAGCCGCCATGGGTCATCACCGCCTGCTCGCAGGCCGAGAAGCCCGCTTCGCCCGCCAGATATTTTGCGGCATTGGCCGCGGCGCCGCAGGGCATGCCCTTGTCGTATTGCCAGGCCGCCGACATCACCATCAGCCAGGCCGCCTCGAGCTCGACCCAGTTCACCGCAAGCGGATGCTGGATGCCTTGATTCTTGCCGATCGGACGATTGAACACGACACGCGTCTTGGCGTATTCGGTCGCGCGCGACAGCGCGAGCTTGCCGAGACCGACCGCCTCGGCCGCGATGAGAATGCGCTCCGGATTCATGCCTTCGAGGATGTACTCGAAGCCTTTGCCCTCCTCGCCGATGCGGTCCTCCATCGGGATCTCGAAGTCCTCGAAGAACAGCTCGTTGGAATCGACGATCTTGCGGCCCATCTTTTCGATCTCGTGGACCTTGATCCTGTTGCGGTCGAAATCGGTGTAGAACAGACTGAGACCGTGGGTGGGCGAGCGCACCTCTTCCAGCGGCGTGGTGCGCGCCAGCAGCAAAATCTTGTGCGCGACCTGCGCGGTCGAGATCCACACCTTCTGGCCATTGACGATGTAGCGGTCGTTCTTGGCGACCGCACGGGTCTTGAGCTGGGTGGTGTTGAGGCCGGTGTTGGGCTCGGTGACGGCGAAGCACGCCTTCTCGCGGCCCTCGACCATCGGCGGCAGCATGCGCCTGCGCTGCTCCTCGGTGCCGAACACGACGACGGGGTTGAGCCCGAACACGTTGATGTGCACCGCCGAGGCACCGGACATGCCGGCGCCCGACTCGGCGATGGTGCGCATCATGATCGCGGCTTCCGTGATGCCGAGCCCGGAGCCGCCATACTCTTCCGGCACGCAAATGCCGAGCCAGCCGGCGTCCGCCAGCGCCTTGTGGAAATCGTGCGGGAAACCGCCGTCGTGGTCCTTCTTCAGCCAATAGGCGTCGGGAAAGCCTTCGCAGATCTTGGCGATGGCGTCGCGAATGGCTTCCTGCTGATCGGTGAGCGCGAAATCCATGGTCTTGATCTCCCTTCGCCAAGCGTTCTTTAGCTCGAAAAACTGCATGCAGATACGTGAATTTGCCCGCGAAGTGTGCCTACCATGCATGGGGTCATGCGGCGCGACGTGACGCGCGCGCCGTTATTTCGCAGGGAGGAAACCGCGATGGCCGGACTATATTTCGAGGACTTTTCCGTGGGCCAGGAGTTCAGGCATCCGCTGACCCGGACCGTCACGGAGATGGACAACACCATGTTCAGCCTGCTGACGCTGAACCCGCAGCCGCTGCACATCGACGCGCATTTCGCCGAGAAGACCGAGTTCGGCCAGCGCATTTTCAACAGTCTTTACACCCTCGGCATCATGATCGGCATGACGGTCTATGATACGACCCTGGGCACCACCGTCGCCAATCTCGGCATGACCGACGTCACCTTTCCGAAGCCGGTCTTCCATGGCGACACGTTGCGGGCCACGACAAAGGTGCTCTCGGTGCGGGAATCCAGATCGCGGCCCAAGGCCGGTATCGTCGAGTTCGAGCACCATGCCCTGAACCAGAACGACGAGATTGTCGGCAAATGCCGCCGCATGGCGATGATGCACAAGAGGCCGGTCTGATGCGTTCGATGCTGTTCGTGCCGGGCGATTCCCCGCGCAAATTCGAGAAGGCGAGCGAAGGCAAGGCCGACGCGCTGATCATCGATCTCGAGGATTCCGTCGTCACCGAGAAGAAGGCGGAAGCGCGTGAGCTGACGCTTTCGATGTTGAAGAGCCGACCCGGCCCGCATCAGCTCTATGTCCGCGTCAACGCGCTCGACACCGGCATGACGCTGGCCGATCTCGCCGCGGTGATGCCGGGCAGGCCTGACGGCATCGTGCTGCCGAAATCGCAAGGCGGCGACGACGTGCGTCAGGTCGCGACCTGGCTCGAAGCTTTGGAAGCCGCCTCCGGCATCGCGATCGGCGCGACCCGCATCGTCTGCGTCGCGACGGAGACCGCCGGCTCGATCTTCTGGCTCGGCAGCTACAAGGGCTGCTCCCCTCGCCTCGCCGGCCTGATGTGGGGCGCGGAAGATCTCTCCGCCTCGCTCGGCGCTACCGAGAAGGCGAGCGGCGGCGTGTTCCACAGCCCCTATCGCCTGGCGCGGGATCTCTGCCTGATGGCGGCGGCAGCCGCCGAGGTCGCGCCGATCGACACGGTTTACACCGACATCGACAACCTTGCCGGCCTCGAAGCCGAAACCCGCGCCGCGCGGCGCGACGGTTTTTCGGCCAAGGCGCTGATCCACCCCAAGCATGTCGACATCGTCAACGCGGCCTTTGCGCCGACGGAGGCCGAGCGCGCCTGGGCGGAGAAGGTGATCGCGGCGTTCGCGAGCAATCCCAATTCCGGCACGCTGCGGCTCGACGGTCAGATGATCGACAAGCCGCACCTTCGCGCGGCGATGAAGATTCTCGGCCAGTCCTAGAGCGGGACGCAAGCCGGGCCGGCTGCCGGCCTCAGTCGAACCCCTGAACGGGCGGTGCCGAGGAATGCGCCGGCGCGGCAGGCGCGGCTTGAACCGGCGGAGCCTGGACCGGCGGGGCCGGATTGCCGGCAGCTCTCATCTGGCCGTTGGCGGCCATTGCCTCGCGCGTGCGCGACGGGCTACCGGTCGCGGCGGCGCGACGCGGCGGCGGCTGCCGGTGCCTGGCCGACTGCGAGCCTCTCAGGCCCCAGGACCGGGCGATCGAAGGTCCGGCCGTGTAGCCGATCAAGGCGCCGGCGACCGCACCCACCGGCCCAAGCACGACCGCACCCGAGACCGCGCCGAGCGCCGCGTCGCCTGCGCGCTCCTGCGCGAGCGCGCCCGCGGGCACGCAGGCCAGCATTGCGACAGCAGTGATCAGTGCCTTGTTCATCGGACCGCCTCCCTCGCGACAGATCACTCCTGCTCAAATATGGCCACACGAGGTTCGCTTGCCGGCCAACAAAAGGCAATCGCGCCCGGAACCCGGGCGTCCGGACAGCTCGATTGGCCGACCATCGATCTCCAGGAGCCAGCGACACGGACAGGCGCGCCAACATCTTGACACCGCTCACCCGCTGAATATTTTTTTGCCGAGAAGAGATCTTCTCATCCTCGCAAACCAAAGGATCTAACGCGACCGTCTGGAGAGACGACGATGCTCGATGAGAATTTGGCCCGCATTCGTGCGCACCGCAACAACATCCACCGCTACCGGCGCCTGCTGAAGACCAGGCTGTCGCAGCTCGAGCGCCAATTCATCGAGAGGCGACTTGCCGAAGAGCGATCGGCGCTCGATGGCCTGACCGCCAGCACCTTTCCCGTCGGCTTCCGCGCCGCCGAAGCGCCGGCGAACGCGTTGGGGATGGCCCAATGAACAGCCAACGCGATCTGCTGATCCGCGGCAGCGAGAAGGTCATCGGCCATTACGAGCTGCTTCTTGCCAGCGCCAAGAGCGAGCATGAGCGCGAGCTCTATCGCCAGCGCATCGAACGCGAGCGGCGGCTGATCCGGGACCTGCAAGGCGAATGGGATCACCGCGCGGCCTGAGCTGGGAGATCACGCCTCCCCGGCACCGTCGCAGGGAGGGCTATCGCATTTGAGAGCTCTCCCCTGCGGCCATCCTTCGAGACGCCCGCTTGAGGCGGGCTCCTCAGGATGAGGACGGAGTGTGTGGCTGCAGTTTCAAGAGGCACTGACGCTGATGAGCCTCATCCTGAGGAGGCGCGTAAGCGCCGTCTCGAAGGACGAGGCGTGCGCAACGACCGCCATCACAAGTCATATGCCATAGCCCTGCCGTCGCAGGGACGAACCGCTTCCGCGGTTCGTCCCTGTGCATTCGTTTCAGCGGACGAGGCGGTTGGGGCCTGCGAGTGCGCTGCTCGTGCCGGCTGCGGGCGCCACTCTCACCGTGGCGGTGAACGGCGCACCGTTGCGCAGCAGCGTGAGCTTCACGTCCTCGCCGATCCGCGCCAGGCCGATCGTGTTGCGGAGCTGGGCGGCAGTGCGGATCGGGCGGTCGTCGGCGCCGGTCACGACATCGCCCTTGCGCAGGCCGGCCTTCTCTGCGGGCGAATCCGCCGCGATCTCGGCGATGACGGCGCCCTGATTCAATCCCTTGTTGACCGACGGATGCAGGTCCTTCAGCGAAATGCCGATGCGGCCGCGCTCGACCCGGCCGCTCACGATGATCTGCTCCATCACCTTGCGCGCCATGTTGACCGGAATGGCAAAGCCGATGCCGACGTTGCCGCCCGCGGGCGAGATGATCGCCGAGTTGATGCCGACGAGCTCGCCACGCAGGCTGACCAGCGCGCCGCCGGAATTGCCGGGATTGATCGCCGCGTCGGTCTGGATGAAATCCTCATAGCCCTGCTTGCCGAGGCCGGTGCGGCCCAGCGCGCTGACGAGCCCCGAGGTCACGGTCTGGCCGAGGCCGAAGGGATTGCCGATCGCGAGGACGAAATCGCCGACATCGAGCCCGTCGCTGTCGCCGAAGGCAAGCGCCTTGAGCCCGACCGGGTTCTGGACCTGGAGCACTGCGACATCCGTGGGCGGATCACGGCCGATGACCTTGGCGGAAAACTGCCGGCCGTCCTTGGTCGTGATCTGAACGGCGGATGTGCCCTCGACCACGTGATTGTTGGTCAGCACATAGCCGCGCTGGGCGTCGACGATCACCCCGGAGCCGGTCGCATTGACCTCCTTCTCGATCTGCCGGGGAACGTCGAAGAACTCGCGAAACAGCGGATCGCGATAGAGCGGATTGTCCTCGCGCACGCGGCCGTGCACGGAGATGTTGACCACGGCGGGCGTCACCTGGCGCACCAGCGGCGCCAGGGTCGGCACCGGGCCGCCGGTCTTCACATCCGGGATCTGGCCGGCGGCAGGCTGCGACGCCGTGAGCGTCAGCATCAGCAAGGCCAGGAACAGCAGACGCACAGCATTCATCATCGTCACCCTGCCGCTTGTGTTGTGGGGAGTTTCGAAACCTTCGTGGCTTCAGCCTTCGTCGCCTGACGCGACGATCCAGCCTTGCAGGGCCAGAAGCGGGACAGTCCAGGCTGCCGCGGCCTGACCGAGCAGCACGAGAGCGAGGACGGTGGGCGTGACTATCATGCCGCCTGCCCTTCGGCGGCGGCCCATGGCCGCCGCAGCCGCATCGGCACGCCGCCGCCGCGCGGCGGGTCGTCATTGTCGTTGTCGCCGTCGAGCTTGCGCAAGGCGGCTAGAATGTCGACGAGCCGGACCATGTGGCTCATGCCGGGAATCTCGCGCAAGGCGGGACAGGATTCGACCGCATACATGTCCGATGCCCAGGACGACAGGATGACGCGCTTCTCGGGCGACGAGAGCTCCTCGGCATTCAGGACGTCGGTAGGCGAGTCGTAGTGGGCGGCGGGATGAAACAGCGGATTGAGAGTGCCGGAACTGGTATTCACGTTGGTCATCGATAGGTCTCCCACATGCTCCTTTCCAGGGGGACGGCTTGTTGACGATGAGACGGCGGCGCCACATCGCCGCCGTCTCACCTGACGTTAGTGCGTATTGATCGCGATGCGCTTGACGCCTTCGCGTGCCTTCTCCGATTTCGGCAGCGACACGGTCAGGACGCCATTCCTAAACGACGCCTCTGCCTTGTCCTCCTCGACACCCTCCAGCGGAATCTGCCGTTCGAAGGCGCCGTAATAGCACTCGGTGAAGAACCTGCCTTCGCCGTTGCGCTCCGCCTTCTTCTCGCCGCGGACGGTCAGCACGCCATTGGCGATCTCGACCTGAACGTCCTTCTCCGTCAGGCCGGGAAGTTCGGCCGAGACGGTCAGCGTCTTGTCGGTCTCGCTGAGCTCGACCTTCGGCCAGCCGAAACGGCCTTCCATCAGCGGCGACAGGTTGGTCGCCCCGAAGCCGCGGAAGACATCGTCGAACAGACGGTTCATCTCGCGGTGAAGCGTCAGGAACGGATCGAAATTGTCGCGCGCTGGCGCAAGCTCCTGGTTTTTCGACCAGGGAATGAGATCACGAAAAGCCATGGTACCCTCCTTCATGCATCGGAAAGCGCGGCCCGCGCACGCGCGCGCCGCGTTCCGCTACCTGTTCGATCGAGCGATCAGGCTGCTTTCTTCTGCTCGATCTGCGTTGCCGCAGGAGCGCCGCCCGCGATCGGAATGCGACGCGGCTTCATGGCTTCCGGAACCTCGCGGACGAGGTCGATGATCAGGAGCCCGTCCTGGAACGAGGCCTGCTTCACCTGGACATAGTCGGCGAGGTTGAACACGCGCCGGAACGGACGCGCGGCGATGCCCTGGTACAAATATTCCCGCGCGGCGGTCTCGGGCTTCCTGCCCTCGATGGTGAGCGCGTTCTGTTCGGCCGTCACGGTGATGTCGCTGACGCCGAAGCCTGCCACCGCAAGGCTGATCCGGTAGTGGTCTTCGCCGGAACGCTCGATGTTGTAGGGGGGATAATTGTCCTCGGTCGCCTGGCGCAGCGTGCTGTCGACGAGGTCGGCCAGGTGGTCGAAGCCGATGGTGGAGCGCCACAGCGGCGCAAAGTCAAAGCTGGTCCTCATAACCAAGTCCTCCAAAGAGCAAGATGGATACGAAGGAGCGCAAGGCGGGATTTCAGACGGGTCCGAAAGACCAACCCCGCGCCCGTGCCGGACCCGGTTGGCATCCGACACACCGCTCTCGCGGCGAAAAACGACTTAGAAAACCGCAAACCGGTTTCAAGAGGGGCCAACGGATTTTTTTTCGACCCCATCGATGGTCCGCCGAGCCCGGACGCACTCGGCGGCAACGGCAAGGTAAAAAAGGGGTAAAATGGGCGGGTCGAGGGTAAGGCCAGGTTGCCTCCGCGCGTCTGGCCCCGGGGCAACGCGCATGACGAACCAGGCGGCAGCACACCGCAGACCAGGGACCCGACCGCGTCCGGCCGGTCGCACGGCCGGCGCGATTGCCCTGCTGGCCGTCGCAACCGCCTTTGCGGCGCAGGCCGATGACATTGCCATCTCGCCTGCCGGGCTAAAGACGCTCGGAACGATCGATGCGCGCTTTCAATCCTACAACATCGAGATGGTGGAAGTGACCGGCGGACGGTTCTGGAAGCCTTATCCGCGAACCGCACGTGCCTTCGACGAACGGGATCGTTACAGCGCGCGGCCGCCGATCGATCTTGCCAATGCGCGACTGCGCCTGCTCGCCGCGGCGTTGTCGCCGGCCTATCTGCGCGTGAGCGGCACCTGGGCCAATGCGACGTTCTTTGCCGAGGCGCCGGGAGCCCCACCGCCGGGATTCAACACGGTGCTCAGCCGAGCGCAGTGGCGCGGCGTCGTGGAGTTCGCGCATGCGGTCGATGCGGAGATCGTCACCTCCTTTGCGATCAGTCCCGGCAGCCGCGATGACCACGGCATATGGAAGCCGGATCAGGCGCAGCAGCTGGTCGACACCACGCGCGCTCTGGGTGGGCGCATCGCCGCCGCCGAATTCATGAACGAGCCGACGCTCGCAGCGACGGGCGGTGCACCGGCGGGCTATGACGCGGCCGCGTATGGCCGCGACTTCAAGGTCTTTCGCGAGTGGATGCGGCGCGCCGCACCGGAGACGCTGATCCTCGGTCCCGGCTCGGTCGGCGATGCACCATCGCCGTCCGGAGCGGGGCTCACCACGCGGGACCTGCTTGCAGCATCCGGTCCCGGCGTCGATCGGTTCTCCTATCACCATTACAACACGATCTCGCCGCGCTGCGGCGGGCACGACGATCCGGCGCAGGCCCTCTCGGAGCAATGGCTGGCGCGCACGGATGCGACACTCCGGACCTACCAGGCGCTACGCGACGCATTCGAGCCGGGCAAGCCGATCTGGTTGACCGAGACGGCTGATGCCGCCTGCGGCGGCGGCTTATGGGACAGGACTTTTCTGGACACGTTCCGCTATCTCGACCAGCTCGGACGCCTGGCGAAGGCCGGCGTTCAAGTGGTGATGCACAACACGCTGGCTGCCAGCGATTACGGCCTGCTCGACGAAACAACGTTCCGGCCGCGGCCGAGCTATTGGGCCGCGCTGCTCTGGCGCCGGCTGATGGGAACGATCGTGCTCGACGCAGGCAAACCTGCTGCGCGCGATCTCCATCTTTACGCGCATTGCCACCCAGCCACGACAGGTGCGGTGTCGCTGCTCGCAATCAACACGTCGCGCGGCACATCGCGCACGTTATCGCTGCCGGATTCCGCCGAGCGGTACACGCTGCACGCAGCGCAGTTGCATGGTAAGATTGTGCAGTTGAACGGCAAGAGGCTCACGCTGACCCCTGAGGGCCAGCTGCCCCGGCTCGAGGCACGCGCAGCACCGCCGGGAACGGTCAGACTTGCGCCAACGACCATCACCTTCCTGGTGTTTCCGAACGCTGCAAATCCGGCTTGCTTGTCCCGACGCTCAGGATCTTAGCGCTCCCCGCGCCGTCTCCGGCGCCAGCAGCGTCGCGACGATCGTGATGACCGACAGCGCTACGATGTAGACCGACACCGCCCAGTACGATCCGGCCCAGGCCAGCAGCGCAGCCGCGATCAGCGGCGAGAAGCCGCCGCTCAAGGCCGCCGCGACGTTGGCGCCGAGCGAAGCGCCGCTGTAGCGCACCTGGGTGCGAAACAGCTCCGGCATGAACGCGGCCTTCGGCCCGAACAGCAGCGCATGGGTGAGCGTCATCGTGACGACGAGCGCAAGCGTGATCAGCGCCGGCTCCCTGGTGTCGAGGAACCAGAACAGGGGGAACGCCAGGGCCACCGAGAAGACGCCGCCGGCCAGATACAGCGCCTTGCGTCCGAAGATGTCGGACAGCCAGCCGGCCAGCGGCAGCGTCGCGAACTCGACGATCGCGGCATAGACCACCGCATCCAGGATCACCTGCCGGGGCAGGCCGAGCCTGGTCGTCGCGTAAACCACCGTGAACACGGTGAGGAGATAAGCGAGCCCGACCTCCGATACCGTGATGCCGATCGCGAGCAGAAAGCTGCGCCAGTCGCGGCGCAGCACTTCGAGGGCCGGCTGCGCCAGCACCTCCTTGCGCTCGACGATCTCCTTGAAGTGAGGCGTCTCGGCGAGCTTGAGCCGCACGATGAAGCCGACGCCGACCAGCAGAATGCTGATCAGGAACGGCACGCGCCAGCCCCAGCTGAGGAAGTCCGCCTCGGGCAGCTTCGTCATCAGGGCGAAGATGCCGGTGGAGGCGGCGACGCCGACGGGAAAGCCGACCTGCACCAGGCTGCCGTAGAAGCCGCGGCGATTGCCGGCGTGCTCGATCACCATCACGACCGCGCCGCTCCACTCGCCCCCGAGCCCGATGCCCTGAACGAAACGAAGGATCACGAGCAGGATCGGGGCCCAGACGCCGATCTGATCGTAGGTCGGCAGGCAGCCGATCAGGAAGGTGCCGAGCCCCATCGCGATCATGGTCGCAACCAGCATGGTCTTGCGGCCGAGCCGGTCGCCGTAATGCCCGATGATGGCGCCGCCGATCGGCCGCGCGACGAAACCGACCGCATAGGTCGAGAATGCCGCGAGCGTGCCGACGAAGGGATCGAAGCTCGGGAAGAACAGCTTGTTGAAGACCAGCGCCGCCGCCGTGCCGTAGATCAGGAAATCGTACCACTCGATCGCGGTGCCGAGCGCACTCGCCCACACCACATGCGCCGTCGTCGATCGCTCCGCGGAAGCGGAGACCCCCGTTGCTGTCGTCATGCCCTGCCCCAAAGGATTCCAGTGGGCATCATGGCCAAACGTTGTGACGGTTGCAATCTGTGGAGGTGTTGCCTCCTCACTGGAAAGCGGCGCGGGATTTTGTGCGCAGGTGGCGCAACACCCGTCATTGCGAGGAGCCCTTGCGACGAAGCAATCCAGACCGCCTCCGCGGAAACACTCTGGATTGCTTCGCTTCGCTCGCAATGACGGGTGTTGAGGCAGGAGCGCTCCTTACGCGGCATCACCCGGCCATCGTGGAACCAGCCGATAGCCGTTGTTCGCCATTGACAAACTGATTTGCCATTATCTAATTTGCCTCCACAACGACCCTGCCGCACCAAGCGGCCAAAAAGAGAGGAAACGATAATGAGAGGGCTTCTGGCCTGCGCCGTGCTCGCGGCCATGACTTCGGCTGCCATGACCACAGGTGCCAGCGCGCAAGTGTCCGACGACGCGGTGCGGATCGGCGTGCTGACGGATTTGTCGAGCTGGGGCCGCGACAACTCTGGGCCGGGCTCGGTCGAGGCCGCCAAGATGGCCGTGGAGGAATTCGGGCCGACCGTGCTCGGCAAGCCGATCGAGATCATCAGCGCCGACCACCAGATGAAGACCGATGTCGGCGTTCAGATCGTCCGCGGCTGGTTCGACAACGGCAAGGTCGACGCCGTCGTCGACATCCCCAATTCCGGCATCGCCATCGCCGTGCACAACATGGTGCGCGAGCGCGGCAAGGTCGCCCTGCTCTCCGGCCCCGGCGCGAGCTCGCTGACCGACGAGCTGTGCAGCCCGAACACCGTGCACTTCACCTACGACACCTATGCGCTGTCGAAGGTGACGGCTTCCGCTGTGATCAAGGAAGGCGGCAAGTCCTGGTACTTCATCACGGCCGATTATGCCTTCGGCCACCAGCTCGAGAAGGACGCCACGCGCTTCATCAACGAGATGGGCGGCAAGGTGCTCGGCGGCGTCAAGCATCCGACCAACACCGCCGACTTCTCCTCCTTCGCGCTGCAGGCGCAGAGCTCGAAATCCGACGTGGTCGCCTTCGCCAATGCCGGCCAGGACACCGACAACGCCATCAAGCAATCCGGCGAATTCGGCCTGGTCCAGGGCGGCCAGAAGCTGGTCGGCCTCTTGATGTTCGACACCGACGTGCACGCCATCGGCCTGAAGGCCGCGCAGGGCACCTATATGACCACGGCGTCCTACTGGGCCATGGACGAGGCGACCCGCGCCTGGTCGAAAAAGTTCTACGAGCGCACCAAGGTGATGCCGACCATGATCCAGACCGGCGTCTATGGCGCGGTGCTGCACTATCTCAAGGCGATCAAGGCGGCCGGCACCGACGATTCCGCCAAGGTGATGGCCAGGATGCGCGAACTGCCGATCGAGGATATCTTCGTCCACGGCGGCAAGTTGCGCGAGGACGGCCGCGTCATCCGCGACATGTATCTCGCCAAGGTGAAGTCGCCCGCGCAGTCCAAGGAGCCGTGGGATTATCTGGACATCGTCAAGACCGTGAAGGGCGATGACGCCTTCCGTCCGGTCTCCGAGTCCAAATGTCCGCTCCTGAAGAAGTGAGGTGAGCAATGACCGGCAACGAGCATGGCACCATGGAGACGTACGAGTGCGACGTGCTCGTCGCCGGATCGGGTTGCTCCGGCATGTCGGCCGCGATCACCGCGCGTCATCGCGGGCTCGACGTGCTGATCGTCGAGAAGGAGCCGCGCTTCGGCGGCACCACGGCCCGCTCCGGCGGCTGGCTCTGGATTCCCGGCACGTCGCTGGCAAAGGCATATGGCATCGAGGAAACGCCGGAGCAGGCCCGCACGTATTTGCGGCATGAGGCGGGCAACAATTACGACGCAGCACGCGTCGATGCCTTTCTGAGCGCCGGCCCCGAGGCGGTCGATTTCTTCACCACCAAGACCGCGCTGCGCTTCGACATGCCGCTGGTGTTTCCCGATTATCACGCGGAAGCGCCCGGCGGTGCCCAGGGCGGCCGCTCCATGGTGACGCGCCCGTTCGACGGCCGCGAGCTCGGCAATCTCATCAAATCGCTCGGCATGCCGTTGCCCGAGCTCACCGTGTTCGGCATGATGTTGGGAAGCGGCAAGGAGATCATCCACTTCATGCGGGTGACGAAGTCGCTGACCTCGGCGGTCTATGTCGCGAAGCGCCTGACGCGGCATTTGATGGACGTGCTGCGCTATGGCCGCGGCATGACGCTCACCAACGGCAATGCGCTCGCAGGCCGCCTCGCAAAGTCAGCGCTCGACCTGAAGATTCCGATGTGGCTGTCCTCGCCGGTGCGCGAGCTGACGGTCGAGAACGGCACCGTGACCGGCGCCATCGTCTCGCGCGAGGGACGCGAGGTGCGCGTTCGCGCCCGACAAGGCGTCGTGCTCGCCTGCGGCGGCTTTCCGCATGACGTCGAGCGGCGCAAGAAGATGTTTCCGCACGCGCCGACCGGCAACGAGCATTATTCGCCCGGGCCGACGGGCAACACCGGCGACGGCCTCCGCCTTGCCGAAGGCGCGGGCGGCAGAATCGAGGATCGCCTGCCGAACGCGGCGGCCTGGGTGCCGGTGTCGCTGACCACGCGCAAGGACGGCTCCAAGGGCGTGATGCCGCACTTCATCGATCGCGCCAAGCCCGGCGTGATCGCGGTGATGCGCGACGGCAGGCGTTTCGCCAATGAAGGCAATTCCTATCACGACTTCGTCCAGGCCATGATCAAGGCGGCCAAGCCCGGCGAGGAGATCGCCGCCTTCCTGGTCTGCGATCACAGGACCTTGCGGAAATACGGCCTCGGCTGCGTGCCGCCCTTCCCGATGCCGCTGGGTCATCATTTGAAGACCGGCTATCTCATGCGCGGCGACACGCTTGAAGCGCTGGCGGCGAAAGCCGGGATCGATGCCAAGGCGTTCGCCGAGACCGTCAAGCAGTTCAATGCGACGGCGCCGCTGGGACAGGACGCCGCCTTCGGCAAGGGCTCGAAGGCCTATAACCGCTACCAGGGCGATGCGCTGCACGGCCCCAACCCCTGCGTCGCGCCGATCGAGAATGGTCCGTTCTACGCCATCAAGATGGTGATCGGCGATCTCGGCACCTATGCCGGCATCATCACCGACGCGAACGCGCGGGCGCTCGACGCCGAGGGCCGGGTGATTCCCGGCCTCTATGCCGCCGGCAACGACATGGCGAGCATCATGGGCGGCAATTATCCCGGCGCCGGCATCACGCTTGGGCCGGCGCTGACCTTCGGCTACATTGCCGGCCGACATCTTGCCGACAGCGCTGCCAAGCGCGACGCGGCGTAGAGCATGATCCGGAAAAGTGTGCAGCGGTTTTCCGAAGAGATCATGCTCAAACAGTGACTGAGGCCCATCGGAGGCGCATGAAGAGAGAGAGCCGCGGCATCCAGTCGATCGAGGTCGGCGGCGAATTGCTCCGCGCGCTCGCCCGCAGCGGCGAGCCGATGATGCTGCGCGATCTCGCCCGCGAGGCCGGCATGACGCCGGCCAAGGCGCATCCTTATCTCGCCAGCTTTTCCCGCATCGGCCTGATCGAGCAGGACGAGAGCACCGGCCGCTACGAGATCGGCGCACTGGCGCTGGAGCTCGGCCTGATCAGCCTGCGCCGCCTCTCCGGCGTACGCATCGCGCGTCCCAGGATCGCGGGCCTTGCGAGCCAGATCGGCCACGCCGTCTCGCTCGCGGTCTGGGGCACGCACGGCCCGACCGTGGTGCAGCTCGAAGAGCCGGCCCAGCCGGTGCACATCGTGATGCGCGTCGGCTCGGTGATGGCGCTGCTGGAGACCGCGACCGGCCGCGCGTTCGCAGCCTTCCTGCCGGAAAAGACGATCAGCGCCGCGCTCGATAGCGGCCTCGATCGCCATGGTGTCGGCTACAACCCGAAGCGCGCTGTGAAAGGCACGAAGGTCGCCGAGATGCTGACCGAGGTGCGCAAGCACGGCCTCGCCCGTGCGCTCGGCGATCCCCTGCCTGGCGTCAACGCGTTCTCCGCGCCGGTGTTCGATCATTCCGGCCACGTCGCGCTGGTCATCACCGCGATGGGCCCGGAAGGCACTTTTGATGCCCGCTGGGACAGCCCGATCGCGCACGCGCTGCGCGACTGCGCGGGGGGCATCTCGAAGCGGCTGGGTTACGGGTTGACGGTCGCGGCGGAGTAAGAGGCAGACTGCCTGCCTCACGACGACTGTCATTCCCCGCGAAAGCGGGGAATCCAGTACGCCGCGGCCCATCGATTCAATCACTGCTGCCTCGGAGTACTGGACCGCCCGGTCAAGCCGGGCGACGACACCGAGTGTGGGGGCGACAACGGCCCTACTTCTCCTTCACCGGCACCGTGTAGTTCAGAACCAGCCGGCCGCCATCCGGATAGATCGTCTGCCCGGTGATATAGGACGCATCGTCGCTGGCAAGGAAGGCTACGACGGAGGCCACCTCGCTCGGCTCGCCGCCACGGCCAGCGGGCGTGCGCGACAGCACGGTCTTGCGCGCGTCCTCGGACGTGTAGATCGCGGAGGCCACCATGTCGGTCAGGATCGTGCCGGGTCCGACCGCGACGACGCGGATGTTGTGCGGAGCGAGTGCGACGGCGGCAACCGATGTCAGCTGCTTCATGCCGCCCTTGGACATCGCATAGGTCGCGAGCGCCGGGATCGCCAGCAGCGCATTTACCGAGGACATGTTGACGATGACCCCGCCGCCGCCTTGCGCGATCATCTGCCTCGCCGCCGCCTGCACGCCGAAGAACGCGCCTTTCAGATTGATGCCGATGATCTCGTCAAATTCCTCTTCGGTGATGTCGAGGATGTCGCGGTTGCGGGCGACGCCGGCATTGTTGACCATGATGTCGAGCCGGCCGAACTCCTTCACCGCGGTCGCGACCAGTTGATCCACGTCCGCGCGCTTGGCGACATTGCCGACGGCAGTGCGCAGGGAATCCGGCCGCCCGAGCTCGGCGGCCGTGGCCGCCAAGCCCTCGGCATCGACGTCGGAGATGACGACCTTGACGCCGTCGTCCAAAAACCTCTTTGCGCAGGCCTTGCCGATGCCGCGCGCCGCGCCGGTGATGGCCGCGACCTTGCCCGATAGTTTCATGGGTTCACTCCTGCAACTTGTAACGATCTCTCGGACGCATTCACGCAAAGACGCGCGGGCGCAGCCCGGCATGAAACCAGGTGATCATGGAATAGATGTCGTAGACGGGCAATCCGACCTCAGCCTGAAGCGCGGCGGCATAAGGCGGCATGTTGGTGCATTCGAGCACGATGGCGCCGACATCCGGATGCTTGGCAACGAGCTCCTTGCCGGCCTCGACCACGTCGCGCTCGGCTTGCGCGATGTCCATGTCGTCCTTCTCGGCCTTGATCAGGACGCGGAAGAACTCCTTGCCGCTCTCGGTGCCGACCAGCGGCGTGTCGAGCGGCACGCCGGCGCCTTCGAGATGGGCCGGTGTCAAGGTCGAGCCCGACACCGTGACGAGGCCGACGCGCTTGCCGGGCGGCAGGGTCGCCTGCACCCACGGCACCTGCATCAGCGAGGAAGTCGCGACGGGAACGCCGACGGCCGCCGCGATCTCCTTCTGGAACAGCGAGAGGAAGCCGCAATTGGTGGTGATGGCCTCCGCCCCGAGCCGCACCAGATCCTTGGCCGCATCGATGAAGTCGGGCAAGAGGCCGGCCGCGCCCTTCAGCACTACCTTTTCCGGCGAGGCGCCGCTCACCACGCGATAGAGCACCGGGAATGGCCAGGTCGTGCCGTTGCCCATGTCGCCGGGAATGCGGGGAAAGCGCGCCTCCAGCATCAGGATGCCGAGCGGCGCGCCGTAGATGGCCTTGCCGCCACGGGCGATGCGGGAGGACGAGCTGGCTGAGGTGGTCATGGTGCGCTCTCAGAGGAAACGATCGGGCGCGAACGGCGCGAGTGGAATCTCCGGCGCCTTGCCGCTCACGAGCTGGGCGACCAGACGGCCGGTGCGGGCCGAGCCGACCAGGCCGACATGGCCGTGGCCGAAAGCATAGACGATGTCGCGCGAGGCGCGCGCATAGCCGATGCAGGGACGTCCGTCCGGCATGCTCGGCCGATGGCCGAACCAGGTCTTGACGCGCGAGACCGGAATGTCCTTCGGCAGTTTCGGGAACATGCTGACGAGGTGGTTGCGCAGAATCTCGGCGCGCTTCCAGTTCGGCGCGGCCTCGAGGCCGGCGATCTCGACCGTGCCGGCGGCGCGCAGGCCCTTGTTGGTCCAGTTCACCACCAGCTTGGCGTCGGAGGCCATGATCGAGCTGCGCGGGCCGACTTCCGGATTCTCGATCACGACATGATAGCCGCGCTCGGTCTCGAGCGGGAGGGGATCGCCGACCGACGCGGTGAGCTGCTTCGAGCGGGCACCGGCCGCGACCACCGCGGCGTCACAGGCGATCTCGCCGGTCTCGGTGACCACAGCGACGAGCTTGCCGCCCTTGAGCTTCAGCCCGGTCGCCTTGGCGCGTACGTGCTTCGCGCCGCTGGCAATCGCATGATTGGCAAGGGCTGCAACATAAGCGCCGGGATCGCGGCAGCGCCCGGCTTCCTCCACCACGACGCCAAAGGTGTAGCGCGGATGCAGATCCGGCTCACGCTGGCGCATTTCGTCGGCATTGAGCTCCAGCCATTCGACGCCAACCTTCCTGCGCAGGCGCCAGCCGAGATCATTGTCGAAATTGCCGCGCGATGTGAACACGTGCATCACGCCGTTGCGCTCGATCAGCTCGGGGACGCCGGCTTCTTCCGCGAGCTTCCTGTGCAGCAGCGGCGCGTCCTTCAGGAGATCGCGCAGCGCGAACGCCGTGGTCTCGACCCGCGCCGCGGTCCAGCCCGAGAGCAGATACTTGATCAGCCAGGGCAGCGCCTTCGGCAGGTAAGACCAGCGGATCGCGAGCGGGCCGAGCGGGTCCAGGAGATAGCCCGGCACCTTCTTCCAGACGCCCGGCTCGGCCGGCGGGATCACCGAATGCGACGACAGCCAGCCGGCATTGCCGTAGCTCGCCGCCTGCTCGCCGCCGGGCTCGCCCGGATCGATCAGCGTCACGCGATGTCCCTCGCGCAGCGCCTCGATAGCGCTGATCACGCCGATCGCGCCGGCTCCGATGATGGCGACGTGGCGGCCGTCAGGCATCGCTCTAGGCTTTCACCGCCGGCGTGAAATCCTTGCCGACCGAGATCGCCCTGGGATCGATGATGCAATGGAGGATCGACGGCTTGCCCGAGGCGAGCGCGCGCTCGAACGCCGGTGCGAACTCTTCGGTGCGCTCGACGCGCTCGCCATGCCCGCCGAACGCCTTCGCATACATCGCGAAATCCGGGTTCTTGAGCTGGGTGCCGACGACGCGGCCGGGATAGTAGCGCTCCTGGTGCATGCGGATGGTGCCGTATTGCGAATTGTCGATGATAATGACGACGAGCGGCGCGTCGTACTGCACGGCGGTGGCGAATTCCTGGCCGTTCATCAGGAAGCAGCCGTCGCCCGCAAACGCGACGACGACGCGATCCGGATATTGCCGCTTGGCCAGCACGCCCGCCGGCACGCCATAGCCCATCGAGCCCGAGGTCGGCGCGAGCTGGGCGGCGAAGCTGTGGAAGCGGTGATGGCGATGGATCCAGCCGGCGTAATTGCCGGCGCCGTTGCAGACGATCGCGTCGTTCGGCAGGCGGTCGCGCAGCCAGGTCATCACCTCGCCGTACTGGAACCTGCCCGGCAGCTCGCGCGCCTTCTCGGTCCAGGCCAGATAATCGGCATGCGCCTTCGCGGCCTCGCCCTTCCATGCCACCGCACCTGACGGCTTCAACGTCTCGACGGCGGCGGCGAAGGCGGCCGGCGTCGCCTGGATCGCCAGTTCAGGCTGATAGATGCGGCCGAGCTCTTCGGAGCCCGGATGCACATGGATCAGCTTCTGCTTCGGATTGGGAATGTCGAGCAGCGTATAGGACGACGATGGCATCTCCGACATGCGGCCGCCGATCAGCAGGACGACGTCGGCATTGTCGATGCGCGCCTTCAGGCCGGGGCTCGGCCCGATGCCGAGGTCGCCGGCATAATGCGAATGGTCGGCGTCGATCAGCGCGGCCCGGCGGAACGAGGTCGCGACCGGCAGGTCGAACCGCTCGGCGAACCGCGCGATGCTCTTGGCCGCCTCGTCGGTCCAGCGCGAGCCGCCGAGAATGACGAGCGGCGCCCTTGCGCCGGCCAGCATGGCGCCGAGCTTTTCGATATCGGCAGGCGCCGGCCAGCTCACGGCGGGCTCGATGCGCATGGCATCGGCAACGGCCGCGGTCTCGGTCAGCATGTTCTCCGGCAGCGCGATCACCACGGGACCGGGGCGGCCCTGCATGGCGACGCGGAAGGCGCGCGCGACCAGCTCCGGAATGCGGTCGGGACGGTCGATCTCGACCGCCCATTTCGCCATCGAGCCGAACACCGCCTTGTAGTCGAGCTCCTGGAACGCCTCGCGCTCGCGCATGCCGGTGTCGACCTGGCCGACGAACAGGATCATCGGGGTCGAATCCTGCATCGCGATGTGGACGCCGTGGCTGGCATTGGTGGCACCGGGGCCGCGGGTGACGAAGCAGACGCCCGGCCGCCCCGTGAGCTTGCCATAGGCTTCCGCCATCATCGCCGCGCCGCCTTCGGCGCGGCAGATCACGACGTCGATCGGGCTGTCATGCAGCGCATCGAGCGCCGCCAGATAGCTCTCGCCCGGCACGCAGGTGACGCGCTCGACGCCCTGGGCGACGAGCTGATCGATCAGGATCTGGCCCCCGGTGCGGGTGTTGCGAATGGTCATGTCGGCTCCCTCAAGACTTCGGCGATACGCACGTGTTCGGGAACTGGCCTAAGACAGGCCGAGAGCGTGCGCAAGGTCGAAAGGCTTCTCGCAGCCTGCGCAGGCGTCATGCCCGTCCCTGCCGTTTGCACTACAGGCCCTGCCGCGGCCATGATGGCGAGCTTCGGCATCTTCGTCTAAGATCCCTCTGAATCACTGTTCGGGAGCACCGGAATGCAAACCATTGGCCTGATCGGAGGCATGAGCTGGGAGAGCACCGCGCTTTACTACAAGCTCATCAACGAGCGGGTCCGCGACCGCATCGGCAAGCTGCATTCGGCCCCGCTTCTGATGTATTCCTACGATTTCGAGGAGATCAAGCAGATGCAATATGCTGGCCGCTGGCAGGAGGCGGCGGCGAGCCTGGCGGAGGTCGCGCGGCTGCTCGAAAGTGCCGGCGCGCGGGCCATCGTGCTGTGCACCAACACGATGCATAAATTGGCGCCGGAGATCATCTCCAGCGTCAACGTTCCGTTCATCCACATCGGCGATGCGACGGCCGAGCGGATTCGCGCCAAAGGATATCGGCGGGTCGGCTTGCTCGGCACCAAGTTCACGATGGAGGAAGACTTCTACATCGACCGATTGCGCGCGCACGACCTCGACGCCATGGTCCCTCCCGCGGACGAGCGCGTCGAGGTGAACCGCATCATCTACGACGAGCTGTGCCTCGGGAACGTCGCCGCGCCCTCGCGCCGCCGCTACCAGGAGGTGATGGCGGCGCTCGTCGCCGGCGGCGCCGAGTGCATCATCCTCGGCTGCACCGAGATCACCATGCTGGTCGGCCCTGATGACACGTCGGTCGAGACATTCGACACCACCGCCATTCACGCAGAGACGGCCGCCGATTTCGCGATCGGGTGAATTGATCTCCTCAGTCCAGCCCGTGCCGCGAGGTCCCGGGGGACGTGGACTACCCTGACCCGCTCCGCTTCTGTCGCGCGCTCGCCAGCAGCACCAGCATGAATGAGGCCGCCGTCATCAAGGTCGAGATCGCGGCGATGGTCGGATCGATCTCGTCGCGCAGCGCGGTGAACATGCGCTTGGTCAACGGCTGATACTGGCCGCCGGAAATGAACAGCGCGACGATGGTCTCGTCCATCGCCGAGATGAAGGCGAAGATTCCGCCCGCAACCACGCTGGACTTGATCTGCGGCAGCGTCACCGCGAAGAAGCTGCGCAGGCGGTTCATGCCGAGGCTGCGCGCCACCATCTCCTGCGCCGGATCGAAACTCTGCAGGCCCGCGAGCACCGAGATGACGACATAGGGCAGGCCCAGCATCACGTTCGCCAGCACGAGGCCGGGCATGGTCGCGACCAGACCGACTTTGGCATAGACGAAGAAGATGCCGACGGCGGTGATGATGATCGGCACCACCAGCGGCAACAGCAGCGCCAAGTGGATCAGCCTCATGATGCGCAGCTTCGACTGGCTGATGGCATAGGCAGCGGCCACCCCGAACGGGGTCGCGATCACGACGGTAAGGAGGGCGACCGTCAGCGTCACCCGCGTCGCCTGCATCCAGGCGGGATTTGAGAAATATTGCTGGTACCAGCGCAGCGAAAAGGACGGTGGCGGAAAGGTGAGAAAGCGCGCGCTGGAGAACGAGATCGGCGCGATAATCAGAACGGGGAGGATCAGATAGACCAGCACCAGCGCGCTGACCACGTAGAGGGCGATCCGTGCGGGCGAGGCGCGCATCATTTCTGCCCCAACACGCGGTCGAGCGAGATGAAGCGGCTGACGATGACGAAGATCACGAGCACACTGATGAGCAGCACGACGGCGACCGCGCTCGCCGCCCCGAACTGGTTGTAGAGCTCGACATTGCGGCTCACCAGCATCGACACCATCACGGTGCGGCCGCCGCCGAGCAGCTCCGGCGTGATGTAGAAGCCGAGGCAGAGCACGAACACCATGGTGCAGCCGGCGAGCACGCCCGGCAGCGACAGCGGCAGGAACACGCGCATGAAGGTGAGCGACGGGCTCGCGCCCAGGCTGGCGCCGGCCTGCATGAGATCGTTGGGAATCTTCTGCATGGTGGCGTAGAGCGGCAACACCATGAAGGGCAGCAGGATGTGCACGGTCGCAACCACCGTGCCAAAGGTGTTGTGGACCAGCGCGAGCGGCTCGGAGATCACATCGAGGTAGCGCAGGAACTGGTTGATCACGCCGGTGCGCTGCAGCAGCGCCAGCCAGGCATAGGCGCGGACCAGCACGCTGGTCCAGAACGGCAGCACGACCAGCGAGAGGATGAGGATGCTCCACCCTTTCGGCACCGAATTGGCAAGGTAGGCCACGGGATAGCCGAGCAGCAGCGCGATTGCCGTGACCGCGAGGCTGATCTCGAAGGTCAGCGCAAAGCTGCGCCAGTAGACGTCTTCGGTGAAGACGCGGCGATAATTCTCCAGCGTGAAGCCGTCATGGTAGATCGACTGCCAGGCCAGCCAGCCCACCGGCAGCAGGATCAGAGCCAGGATCACCAGCAGCGCCGGCGACACCAGTGCCAGCATCAGGCCGTGCTCACGGCGCTGATGTTTTTGGGAGGGATCTGGCACTGAAGTCGTCAACGCTGCCTCGCTCACTTCTGCATGAAGGACGCCCAGCGCTTCTCGGCGGCTTCGCCCGCCGGCGAGGACCACCAGGCGTAGGACATCAGCGCTTGCTTCGCCGCATTGGCCGGCTCGCTCGGCAATTGCGCGGCGCGCTCGGGCTTGATCACGCTGGTCTCGAATGCCTTGGGATTGCCCGGACCATAGTCGATGTGCAATGGCAGATTGGCCTGGTGCACTGGATCGACGGCCTCGTTGAGGAACTTCACCGCCGTGGCGAGATTCGGCGCGCCCTTGAGGATGCAAAGTGACGTACTCTGCAGGATGCCCTGGTTGTAGGTAAAGGTGACCTTCGCGCCTTCCTTGGCGACCGCGCTGACGCGACCGTTCCAGGCCATCTCCATGTCGACCTCGCCGTCATTGAGCAACTGCGCCGACTGCGCGCCCGAGGTCCACCACACCGTGATGTGCGGCTTGATCTCTTCCAGCTTCTTGAAGGCGCGGTCGACGTCGAGCGGATAAAGCTTGTCCGGTGCGACGCCGTCGGCCATCAGCGCCGCCTCCAACGTTGCAAACGGATGGTTGCGCAGCGCGCGGCGGCCGGGGAATTTCTTCACGTCCCAGAAATCGGCCCAGCTGTTCGGCGCGTCCTTCGGGAATTTCTTCTGGCTGTAGGCAAGTACGCTCGAATAGAACTCGTAGGACACTGAATAGGGGCTGCGATAGGCCTCCGGCATCGCCGCGCCGTTTGGAATCTTCGAGAAGTCGAGCTTCTCCATCAGCCCCTGTTCGCCGCCGCGCAGGCAGTTACCGGTCGGGGTGTCGACGACGTCCCAGATCGGCTTGCCGCTGCCGACCTGCGTCTTGATCGCGGGCCAGGCATCGGGAATGGAGTCCTGGTTGATGGTGATGCCGAGCTTCTTGGCGGAGGGATCGAGGATCGCCACCGTCTGCGCCTGCTGATAGGCGCCGCCCTGCGAGACGAAGGTGATCTGCTCGGCGGCATCAGCCGCGCTGGTCAGTCCGATTGCGCCCAGCAGCGCGCAGCCCAATCCAAATTTCTGCTTCATCGTCATCCTCACCTCCTCCAAATAGATCTCACTGACCGATCGCATCGAGAAACTGGTACCAGCCGGCGACCACGCGCACGGCGGGCTCCCGCAGCGGATAGAACGGAATCGCCTTCATGCGCCGGGCGTCGAGCAGGCCGACGTCGGGCGTCTCGCCGCGCACGAAGGCGGCGAGATAGCGGCCCATCAGGCTCGACATCGCGACGCCTGCGCCGTTGTAGCCGACCGAGAAGAGCGTGCGGTCATCGAGCCGGCCGATATGCGGGACCGAGTCCAGCGTCATCGCGACCAGGCCCGACCATTTGTATGCGAGCGGGACATCGGCGAGATCGGGGAAGATGCCGACCATCGCCTTGCGCAAGGCGTCGAATGCGGCCTGCGAGTCCTGCTTGCCGAAGGCGCCGCGGCCGCCGAAGATGACGCGGTTGTCGACCATGCGGAACCAGCGCATCATGCGCTTGGTCTCGGTGTAAGTGCGCCCCGTCGGCATCAGTTTTCCCGCGAGATTGCCGGGAAGCCGCTCGGTTGCGACCATGGCGCTGCGGAACGGGATCAGCGTGCGCGGCAGATGCGCGGTGGCACCGGTCAGATCCGAATAGCTGTTGGTGGCAATGATCGCCTGTTTTGCGCGCACCGCGCCTTGCGGTGTCTCGGCAACGATGCCGTCCTTCTCGCGCCGGAGCTTGACGACCGGCGACTCCTGGAAAATCGGAACGCCGCGCCTTGCAACGCCGTTTGCGAGGCCGCGCAGATAGTTCAGCGGATGGATCCCGCCCGAGCCGGGATTGAGCACACCGCCGACAAAGATCTCGGAGCCGGTCTCCTCACGCACCTGTCCCTTGTCGAGAATGCGGACCGCGGCGGAGCCCATCTCGCGCGTCATCCAGTTGGCTTCGTCGATCGCGGCCTTGAGCGTCGTCTCATTGTGCGCGGCCTTGACCTGGCCGGTGCGCACAAGGTTCGCGCTGGTGATGCCGAATTCGGAGACGAGCTCCTCGACCATGTCGGTCGATTCATGCGCGATCTCGTACATGCGCCGCGCCATGTCGCGGCCGTGTGCGGCATCGATCTCGCGGAACGAGAGGCGGAATTTTGCGGTGATCACGCCGCCATTGCGCCCGCTCGCGCCCCAACCGGGACGGTTGGCCTCGAGCACGACGGGACTGAGCCCGCTCCTGGCGATGTGGTGCGCGGCGGAGAGGCCGGTGTAGCCGGCGCCGATGATCACCACATCCGCCTGTTGCTCGCCCGACAGCACGGGAAACGCGCGCGCCGGCTCCGCCGTGGCTTCCCACAGCGAATTGACGGAAGGCAGCGCGCACCAGTCCCGTGTCATGCCACAGCTCTCCGTTACGTCGCCGGCCCGATGGCCGCGTCGGCAAGCGCCTTCAACGTCGGATAATGGAAGTCCGGCTTGGTCAGCGTCTCCACCGCCGGCGTGCCGCCGAATCCGGCGATGCCCTGGCGGCGCTCGATCCAGCACACCTTGTAGCCGAGCTTCCGCGCGATCCCGATGTCGTGATACTGGCTCTGCGCGACGTGCAGGATGTCGGACTGCTTGTAGCCGAAGGCGGACTGGCGGCCCTTGTTGTAGGCGAAGAATTCCGGGTTCGGTTTTGCAACGCCGGTGTCGTCGGCGCAGACGGTGTCATCGAAGGGATTGCCGAGCGCATGCGCGTAGCACGACAGCGCCACGCGGTCGGCATTGGTCATCGCGACCAGGCGGAATTTTGTGCGCAAGCGCTTCAGCGCCTCAACGGAATCGGAGAACGGGCCCCAGCGCAGCACGGCGAGCTGGAAGACGTCGCAGGAGGCATCGTCCGCCGGCAGCCCCAGCTCCTTGGCGAGATAGCGATACACGTGGAACATCACCTCGCTCGAGCGCTCGTAATGCTTGTCGCGCCCGCGCTTGTAGGATTCGAAAATCTGGTCGTCGCTGAGCTCGGCCGCCTTCTTGCCTCCGATCTTGCGCACCGCTTCAAGTACGCCGGTCTCGAAATCGATCAGGGTGCCGACGACGTCGAAGGTGAGGACCTTGAAATTGCTGAACGCGGCTTGGGTCGACATGTCAGTTTCTTCTCTCGGGTTGGATGAGGCTTGAGTTCAGTCCCTCACCCTGGGCACGACAATGGTGTCCTCGGGATGGAGGGTGACGGTGAGGCTGCCGCCGAGCGGCGGAATGCGGTGATAGGCCTGGTGATAGCTCGGCTGGCGCAGGCTGAGCGCGATGCCGTCGGCGAGCGCGAGGAAAATGCGCAGGCTCTCGCCCTGATAGACGATGTCGGTGACGGTCCCGGTCAGCCGGTTACAGGCGGCATCCTGCGCGCCGTCATCAATCAGCAGCTTCTCGCTGTGCACGGCCAGCATCAGGGCATCGCCATCGGGAATGGCGCGTGCGCTGCGCAGCAAGGCATTGCCGAGCGCAACGCTGGAAGCATCGACGCGGCGGACCGGCAGCATCGTGGCTTCGCCGATGAAGCTGGCGACGAAGGAATCGGCGGGATGGTCATGCAGCCGCGCCGGCTCGTCGATCTGGACCAGCCGGCCGTCCTTCATGACGGCGACGCGGTCGCTCATGGTCAGCGCCTCGCGCTGGTCATGGGTGACGTAGATGATGGTCGCGCCGATCCGCTTGTGCAACGCGCGCAGCTCGATCTGCATGGATTCGCGCAGCTGCTTGTCGAGCGCGGAAAGCGGCTCGTCCATCAGGATCAGGCGCGGCTCGAAGATCATGGCGCGCGCCAGCGCCACGCGCTGGCGCTGGCCGCCGGAGAGCTGCGCGATGCCGCGCTCTTCATAGCCGGCAAGCCCGACCATGCTGAGCGCCGCGCGCACCTTGTCCGGCCAGAAGGATTTCGGCAGGCGTCGCGCGCGCAAGGGAAAGGCGACGTTCTCCCCGACGCTCATATGCGGAAACAGCGCGTAGTTCTGGAACACCACGCCGATGTCGCGCTTGTGCGGCGGCATGTAGGTGACGTCACGGCCTCCGAATAGAATCGTGCCTGAGGTCGGCAGGATGAAGCCGCCCAAAATGCCGAGCAGCGTGGTCTTGCCGGAGCCGGACGGGCCAAGCAGTGAGACGAATTCACCGGCGCTGACATTGAGCGAAACGTCGTCGAGGGCGCGAACGGCGCCATAGGCCTTGCTGGCGGACCTGATCTCGACGCTCTCCGCGCGCTTGTCCAACGATCGACCTCGCGATGTCCCTCAGCCGGCGTGCCTCACTGCGCGCCATAAGCCTGCTTTATAGACAGGGATTTGGAGCACTCACGGCAAAGCGTGCGCTGCACCAAATCCTCTCTCGAAGGGCCTGTCTTTAAGCTGTCATGCTGATGACACCAGACTTGGCAAAATCCGGCAATTGCCAAATTCTCACCGCGCCCATAACATGACGTTATGCCAGAGCTCCGTCGCATGCTGCCGTCCAGCAACGCCCTGTTCGTCTTCGACGCGGCGGCGCGCAATGGCAGCTTCACGGCTGCGGCCGCCGAGCTGAACGTCACGCAGCCGGCGGTGAGCCGGATGCTCGGCCAGTTCGAGGAGCATCTCGGCGTTCGCCTGTTCGATCGCAAGGCGGGTCGCGCGGTGCTCACCGAAGAAGGCGAGCTGCTCTATCGCCGCGTGCTCGAAGGCTTTCGCAGCATCGAGAGCGGGCTCGTCGAGATCGAGCGGCGGCGCAAGGGCACCGAGACGGTGACGCTGTCGGTCTCCTCCGCCTTCACCACGCACTGGCTGATGCCGCGCATCGACAAGCTGCAGAAGCAGTTTCCGCAAGTCGATCTGCGCTTCCAGTTGATTTCCGGCGCGCTGCGCGGGCCGGTGGAGAATGTCGACCTCGGCATGCGCTTCCGCGATCGCGACGAGCCGCCCTCCGGCGGCACCCTGGTGATGAAGGAAGTGATGCTGCCGATGTGCAGCCCCACCTATCTCGGCGAGACCGATCCCGCCGAGGGCAACACCATCATCCGCCTCGCCGAGACGCCGGGCGACTGGGCCGCGGATTACGCTTCGCTCCTCACCGGCCGCCGCGGCGCGGCCAAGGCGCTGAGCTTCACCGACTATGCCTTCGTGGTGCAGGCCGCGCTGCTCGGCCAGGGCATTGCGCTCGGCTGGCTGACGGTCGCCTCGCACTGGCTGCTCACCGGCGCGCTGGTGCCGGCCTCCGACCGGCTCACCACCACGCGCCGCATCTGCGAATTCCTGCCGCCGCGCAACCGCCCGATGCGCCCGATCGCCGCCGAGATCCGCGACTGGATCATCGCGCAGATGAAAAGCGAGATCGCCGCGATCGACCGGCTCTATCCGAAGCTCGGCGCCATGGCGGCGTGCTATTGAGCCTGGAGCGAGCTTCACAAGAAGCCGTCATGCCCGGGCTTGTCCCGGGCATCCACGTTCGCCGTGCCACGTGGTAAGGCGTGGATGGCCGGGACAAGCCCGGCCATGACGCTGTGGAGGCGTCGCCCCCCCTCCCTCCACGTCATTGCGAGCGCAGCGAAGCAATCCAGAGTCTTTCCGCGGAGGGATTCTGGATTGCTTCGTCGCAAGAGCTCCTCGCAATGACAGTGTGGAGAGAGGTTTGCCCGCTACCGATGCTCGATCGCCCTGATCGCACCGCGCAACTCTGCGAGGCCGCGCAGGCGGCCGATCGCGGTGTAGCCGGGATTGGTGCGCTTGGTGGCGGCGAGATCGTCGAGCATGCGGTGGCCGTGATCGGGACGGAACACGATTCTCTTGTCCGGTGCGCGCCGCGCGTTCTCCTTCAACAGCGCCTTGAGCACCGCGATCATGTCGACGTCACCGTCGAGATGGTCGGACTCGTAGAACGACAGGACGTCCGCCTCGCGCTTCGTCGCGCGCAGATGGGCGAACGCGATGCGCGGGCCGAAGCGCTCGGCCATATCAGGGAGATTGTTCTCCGCGCGCACGCCGAGCGAGCCGGTGCAGAAGCAGATGCCGTTGGCCTTGGACGGCACGGCATCGAACAGCGCCTGATAATCGTCGGCGCTGGAAGCAATGCGCGGCAGGCCGAACAGCGGCCGCGGCGGATCGTCCGGATGCAGCGTCAAGGAGACATCGAGCTGCTCGGCCACCGGCGTTACGCGCGCGAGGAATTCCGCGAGATGCTGCCGCAATATCTTTGGCGTGATGTCGCGATAGGTGTCCAGCCGATCGCGGAATTGCGGGATCGTCATCGGCTCGGTGGTCGAGCCCGGCAGCGCGCTGGCAATGACCATGACGAGATAGTCGATATCCGCCTGGCTCATCTGCTCGAACAGCTTTTTAGCGCGCGCCTGCTGCTCGGGGGTATACTCCTGAGCAGCCGCCGGGCGCTTCAGGATGTGCAGCTCGAATGCCGCAAAGCGGTCCTGGTCGAAGCGCATGGCACGGGCGCCGTTCGGCAGCTCCCATTCCAGATCGGTGCGGCACCAGTCCACCACGGGCATGAAGTTATAGCAGATGATCTTGATGCCGGACGCGGCGACCGCCTCCAGGCTCGCGATCCACGCCTCGATCGACTTGGTCGCTTTTCCGCCGAGGCGCTTGACGTCGTCAGGGATCGGAATCGATTCCACCACCGACCAGGTCAGCTGCGAGCGGCCGGGCTGGCCGTTCTCGATGAAGTTCTTGCGCTCCTCGACCGCCTTGCGCGTCCAGGCCTCTCCGATCGGCACCTGATGCAGCGCCGAGACGATCTGGCTCGCCCCGGCCTGCCTGACGTCATCGAGCGAGACCGGATCATCCGGCCCGTACCAGCGCCATCCCTCCAGCATCATCGAATTCTCCCGGATCAATTCGCGGTCAACACGACCTTGACGCTCTGCGAACGGTCGAGCGCCAGCCGCAGCGCGTCGGGCGCAGTCGAGAGCGGCCGCTCGGCGGTGACCAGCGACAGCACATCGACGCTGCCGTTGCCGATCAGTTCCACCGCATTCATGAACTCTAAGCCGAAGCGGAACGAGCCGCGCAGATCGATCTCCTTCGCCATCACCGCATTCGACGGCGTCGGGATCTGGCCGCCCGGCAGATTGCCGATCTGCACCACGACGCCGCCGCGCCTGACGATGCCGATCGCGCTGGCAAGGCCGGCAGCCGTGCCCGAGACCTCGAACGCGACGTCATAGGGGCGCGACGCAGCCTGCGCCTTCAACCCTTCCTCGCCGGCCGAGACATTCTCGACATGGGAGGCGCCGAGCTTGGTCGCAAAGGCCAGCGGCGCCGGAGCGATGTCGGCCACGGTGATGTCAGCCATGCCGGCGCGGTGCGCCGCGAGCATGGTCAAGAGCCCGATCGGGCCGGCACCGAAGATGATGCCGCGCTTGCCCTCGATCTTGCCGGCGCGCGCGACCGCGTGCAGGCAGACCGCGAGCGGTTCGGCCAGTGCCGCCGCCTGGTAGGAGACGTGATCGGGAATCTTCACGCACTGCGCCGGGATCGCGTCGAAGTAATTGGCGAAGCCGCCTTGCATGTGCGGCGTCTTCGAGGCCGAACCCATGAAATAGATGTTCTCGCACAGGTTCGGCCGTCCCTCGCGGCAGGCGACGCAATGGCCGCACCAGCGCGACGGGTTGACCGCGACGCGGTCGCCGACCTTCAGGTTCGCAGCCGCGCCGGAGATCTCGACGACCTCGCCGGAGATCTCATGGCCCAGCACCAGCGGCGACTTCACCACGAAGTCTCCGGTGCGGGCATGACGGAAATAGTGCATGTCCGAGCCGCAGATGCCGCCGGCGCCGAAGCGGATGCGCACCATGCCGTCAGCGAGCCTGTCGAGCGGATGCTCGATCATGCGCAGGTCTTCGGGGCCAAACAGGGTCGCGGCGAGAGCAGTCGAGGTCATTTGGAGAGTCCCATGTATTTTGGCAGCCAGAGGGTCAGGTCGGGAATGAAGGTGATCGCGATCAGCGCCAGCATCAGCGGCACTAGCCAGGGCAGGATCGCCACCGTCGTGCGCTCGACCGAGAGCTTGGCGACGCGGGCGAGCACGAACAGCACCATGCCAAGCGGCGGATGCAACAGGCCGATCATCAGGTTCAGCGTCATGATCAGGCCGAAATGAATGGGGTCGATGCCGAGCTTGAGCACGATCGGGAGCAGGATCGGCACCAGGATGGTGATCGCCGCCGTGGTGTCGATGAAGCATCCCACGAACAGGATCAGCACGTTGGCGAGCGCCAGGAACACCCATTTGTTCTGGGTGATGCTGAGCATCCAGTCCGAGAGCATCTGCGCCGCCTGTGACACCGTCAGCAGCCAGGCGAAGATCGAGGCCGCGGTGACGATGAACAGCACCGAGGCCGTGGTCTCGATGGTGTCGAAGGTCGCCTTGGCGACGGTCTGGAACGTCATGGTGCGGTAGCGGACGAGGCCGAGGAACAGCGACCAGATCACCGCGGCGACGGCGGCTTCCGTCGGCGTGAACCAGCCGAGCGTCATGCCGCCGATCAGGATCACCGGCGCCATCAGCGCCATCACCGCCGAGAAGTCGAAATACCAGTCGATCAGGAGCAGCGTGCCGAGGCCGATGACGACGGCCGTGTTGACCGAAAGGCCGGCCAGCACCATCAGCCAGATCGCCATCGGGAACGACAGCACGATCAATATCTCGAGCCCGGCCGAGCCGAGCTGCGGCCAAGAGAACGGCGTGTCGCTGCCCCATTTGTTCTTGTGCGCGAAATAGGTGACGGTCACCATCATGAACAGCGTCAGCACGACGCCGGGAATGACGCCGCCCAGGAACAGCGCGCCGATCGAGACGTTCGCCATCATGCCGTAGATCACGAACGGCAGCGACGGCGGAATGATCGGTCCGAGCGTTGCCGAGGCCGCGGTGACGCCGACCGAGAACTCGGTGGAGTAACCGTGGTCCTTCATCGCCTTGATCTCGATGGTGCCGAGGCCGGCGGCATCCGCAATCGCGGTGCCGGACATGCCGGAGAAGATCACCGAGCCGATGATGTTGACGTGGCCGAGGCCGCCGCGCATCCACCCCACCAGCGCAACCGCGAATTTGTAGATGCGCCCGGTGACGCCGGCGATGTTCATGAGATTGCCGGCCAGGATGAAGAACGGCACGGCGAGCAGCGGGAAGCTCTCGACGCCGGCGATCATGCGCTGCGCCAGCGTGACGTCGGGCGTCACGCCGCTGACCAGGATATAGAGCAGCGACGACACGGCCATGGCGATCGCCACGGGAACGCCGAGCAGCATGAGAACGAGAAAGCCTCCGAGCAACAGCAGCATGGTTTTATCCTTCCGATCCGTCGTAGGCACCGGGACGTTCGAGGACCGAGTAACCCTGCCGCCAGTTCTGGATCGCCACCTGCACGGAGCGTGCGAACATCAGCACGAACCCGAGCAGCACGGCGTAATAGACATAGTCCTTGGGAAGATTGATGGTGGTCATCTGCTCGTCGCCGATGATCCTGATGTAGACCCAGACCAGCTTGATGGCGTAGCCGAAGAAGGCGATCCGGATCAGGTCGATCGCGGTCGACAGCACGCGCCCTACGGCATGCGGCAGGTAGCGATAGACGAGATCGACCTGGATATGCCGCGACAGCCGTACGCACATCGACGAGCCGATGAAGACCACGCCGATCAGGCAATAGGTCGCGATCTCCTCGGTCCAGGCGTAGCTGTCGTTGAGCACGTAACGGGTGAAGAACTGCAGGAAGACGGCGAGCGCCATTACCCAGAAAATCGCTAGCGCCACCCAGTCCTCGAAGGCGTAGACGCCGAGATCGACCTTCGGCGTCGCCTCCTCCTCGAAGGTGTGCGCGATCTCGTCGGCGGTGATCTGCCGGTGGATTTCGGCGGTGGACATGTTACCTCTCTCCAAATCGTCGTTCCGGAGCTCGCGAAGCGAGAACCCGGAATGACGTCTTTGTTCTACTGTCTCACGCTTGCTCCGCTCCTCATCCTGAGGAGCTTGCGAAGCAAGCGTCTCGAAGGATGCCCCCGGGGCACACCGGGGCCCTCATGGTTCGAGATGCGCTTCGCGCTCCTCACCATGAGGGTCTTATGGCGGGGCAAGCGGCGGTCACTTCACCGCCTGGATCTTCTCCCAATCCGCCTTGCGGTAGCCGAAGGTCTCGAACGCGACGTTCTTCAGCACGGTGTCGCGGAACTCGTTCTTGTCGACCTCGGTCACGGTCAGCCCCTTGTCCTTGAAGAAGGCGACCAGCTTGGCCTCGTTCTGCTTGATCTCGCCCGTTGCCTTGGCAGCGGCCTCCTGCGCCACGTCGGTGAAGATCTTCTTGTCCTCGTCGGACAGCTTCTTCCACAGCGCGCCGGCGATCACGGTGTTGAGGTGATCGACGATGTGGCCGGTCAGCACGATGTGCTTCTGCACCTCGTAGAACTTCTTGGCCTCGATCGTCGTCAGCGGATTTTCCTGCGCCTCGACGGTGCCGTTCTGGAGCGCGAGATAGACCTCGGCGAACGCGATCGGCGCGGTGTTGGCGCCGCAGGCCCGCGGCATCGCCAGATAGGCCGGAACGTCGGGCACGCGGATCTTCAGGCCCTTCATGTCCGCGCAGGTCTTGATCGGCTTGTTGGACGAGGTCTGGCGCACGCCGTAATAGGTCACCGCGACGATGTGGTGGCCGCTCTTGTCCTCATAGCCCTTGGCGAGCTCCTTGAAGATGTCGCTCTTGGTGTAGGCGAGCAGATGATCGGCATCGCGGAAGGTGTAGGGATAATAGGTTACGCCGATCGGCGCGAAGCTCTTGGCCGCGAAGCTCGATCCGGAGATGATGATGTCGACCGAACCGAGCGAGAGGCCCTGGTTGATGTCGGTCTCCTTGCCGAGCTGCGAGGCCGGATAGACCTCGATCTGGTAGCGCCCGTTGGTGCGCTTATTGATCTCCTGCGCGGCCCAGACCGAGGCTGTGTGGAACGGCTCCGAGGGCTCGTAGACATGGGCCCATTTGAGCTTGGTCTGCGCCATGCTGGCGCTGGTCGCTGCCAACAGCGTGGCGGCGGAAATCACTGCTGCAATCGTCATCTTCTTTAACATCGACTTTTCCTCCATCGTTCAAGTCTGCTTCTTGTTCGCCCGCCCCGGCATGGATGCGGGCCGCCCAATCTCATCGCCGCCGCGAGCTGCCGCTCTTGGCCTGTTTCTTCGATGGTCGTTTTGATTTCGCCGGCTGAACCCCGGACGGCGCCGCCCGCCTCCGTGCAGCCGGCGCCCCTGCTGATGTCTCGGCACCAAAATTCTGTGCAAAGCGCTCCTGCGAATGCGCGAGGTGATCGCGCATGGCGTCATGGGCCGTCAGCGGCCGGCGCGCAGCGATGGCGTCGCGCACGGCTCGGTGCTCATCGAGCGCGGTTCGCCACGTGGTGGGATTCTCGAAATAATGCGCTAGCTGCGCGAAATAGGGATTGAGGCGCTGGTCGAACAACTCGCCGACAACCCGCACCAGCACGGCATTGCCGAGACATCCTGCCACGGCGATATGGAAGGCGCGGTCATGAACCATCGAGGCTTCGCCAGGATGGTCGACATTCTCCATCGCGACGAGCGCGGCGTCGATGCGGTCGATGTCATCTTTGGTCGCCACGCGCGCGGCCTGTTCGGCGATGGCGCTCTCCAGGAATTCGCGGGCGCGCAAGAGTTCGAACGGGCCTTCGATGACGGCAGTAGCTGTCGGCGCGGCCACGGCGGCGGGCTCGATCACATAGATGCCGGATCCGACGCGGATGCGCAGGCGCCCTTCGACCTCGAGCGCAATCAAGGCTTCGCGCACCGTGGGCCTCGACACCTTGAGCTGTTCCGCGAGGTCGCGCTCGGTCGGCAAGCGGCTGCCGACCGCGTACTCGCCGCTGTCGATCAGGCTTCGCAATTGATCGGCGACCTGGCGATAGAGCCGTCTCGCCTCCACAGCTTCCAGCGGCACGCTGGTCCTCCCGAAAAGGTCTCGCGCGGCGCCTCCGGCGCCCGCGACCCGCCAATTTTGGAGAATTGGTCTTACCAATTGACCGGAGCATTGACCTGATACGGACGCCATGTCAAGCAGCGGCAAAGCAAGGGGAGACGTCCATGCGCCAGAGCTCGATGCGCCTTGGTCGCGCCAATCTCGACCGCCTGGCACCTGCCATCCGCCGTCCGGCCTATGACCGATCGCGCGTCACGCCCGGCATCGTGCATCTCGGGCTCGGGGCGTTTCATCGTGCCCATCAGGCCGTCGTCATCGACGATTGCCTTGCTAGGGGCAGCATGTCCTGGGGCATCATCGGCGCGAGCCTGCGCAGCCCGGAGACGCGCGACGCCCTCGCCCCGCAGGACCATCTCTACACCGTCGCTGTGCGCGCCGCCGAAGGTACCGAGCACCGCGTGATCGGCGCCCTGCTCGACAGCGTCGTGGCGCGCGAGAAGCCGGCAGCCCTGGTCGAGCGGATGGCCGATCCCGCCATCCGCATCGTCTCGCTCACGGTGACCGAGAAGGGCTATTGCCACACGCCGCAGACCGGCGATCTCGACGAGCGGCATCCTGATGTCGTGCACGACCTCAACAATTTCGACGCGCCGCGCTCGGCGCCGGGCTTCATCGTCGCCGCGCTGGCACGCCGGCGGGCGCAGGGTCTTTCGCCCTTCACCGTGCTGTGCTGCGACAACCTCGCCGCCAACGGCCACACCGTGCAGCGGATCGTCACGCAGTTCGCCGCGCTGCGGTCCAGGGAACTTGGCAAGTGGATCGCCGACACGGTTGCGTTCCCCTCGACTATGGTCGACCGCATCGTGCCGGAGACGACGGATGCCGACCGCGATGCGGTCGCATCCGCGCTGGGCATGCGCGACGCTTGGCCTGTCATGACCGAGCCGTTCACGCAATGGGTGGTCGAGGACCGCTTCACCGCGGGCCGGCCGGACCTTGCCGCAGCGGGTATCGAGCTCGTCGGCGACGTCAAGCCGTTCGAGCTGATGAAGCTGCGGCTGCTCAACGCCAGCCATTCCGCGCTGGCCTATCTCGGCTATCTCTCCGGCTACGAGACCATCGCCGACACGATGCAGGATCCGCATTTTGCGCGCCTCGCCGCGCAGGTGATGGAAGAGGCCGCGGTGACGCTGACCATGCCATCAGGCACGGATCTCGCCGCCTATCGCGCCTCGCTGCTCAAGCGCTTCGCCAATCCGGCGCTGCACCATCGCACTTGGCAGATTGCCATGGACGGCTCGCAAAAGCTGCCGCAGCGGCTGCTCGGCGCGATGCAGGATCGCCTTGCCAGAGGCCTGCCCATCGCAACGCATGCGCTGGCGGTGGCCGGCTGGATCCGCTACGTCAGCGGCGTCGACGAGCAGGGACGGCCGATCGACGTGCGCGATCCATTCGCCGCCGAGTTCGCCGCGCTGGCGCGCGAGGCAGGACCCGTTGCCGAGCGCCTCGCGCCGGCACTGCTCGGGGTGGCGAAGGTGTTCGGGCCGCTCGGCGCCGAGCCGCGCCTGCGCGAGGCTGTCACCGCGGCGCTCGGCCGCCTCTATGCCGACGGCGCGCGGCGGGCCGTGGCAACGCACGTTTCAGCGTGACCACGACGCGGGCAGCATCCTGAATGCTGCACTGCGGCCAAAGTCGACGGAAAGTCGCGCTTGATTTTTGCCTGTCCTTGCCCCACCCGAGAGCGATGGGAAACGACACCAAGGTCATTGCCGCCAACGCGGCCTTTTACGCGGCATTCTCGACCGGCGACTTCGCCGGCATGGAACGGATGTGGGCGGATGACGACGGCATCTCCTGCATCCATCCCGGCTGGCCGGCCATCATCGGCCGCGCCACCGTGATCGGAAGCTGGCGCGACATCCTGCAAAACCCGCAGCGGCCGCAGATCGTCTGCGCCGAGCCGCAGGCCATCGTCGACGGCGACAGCGCCCGCGTGCTCTGCATCGAGATCGTCGACGGCACCGCGCTGGCTGCGGCGAACCATTTTCGCCGCGTCGGCGACGACTGGCGCCTGGTGCATCATCAGTCCAGTCCGATCGCACAGATTGTCGAGCAGGCCGAGGACGATAGAGCAAGTCACCGCGTCCACTGAGCACGGCGATCACGGCGCCGTGATCTACTGTGCATGGGGTTGTTTTTCAGCTTTTGTTTGGCGGGCCGAAAGTTCCGACAGATCGTCGAGCACGACATGCGCGCCGGTGAAGTCGTCGTCCCCGAAGAACGTGCTGCGGGTGATCAGAACCGGGACGCCGGCGCGCGAGGCCGCGATCAGACCGTTGGCGGAATCCTCAATCGCAACGCAATCGGATGCCTCGAGCTTCAGCCGCGCCAGAATCTCGAGATAGACGTCGGGCGCCGGCTTCTTGTGCCTGACGTCGTCGCCGGCGACGATCGCATCGAAATCCGCGGCCCAGCGTTTGCCCAGCGCCTGCGACAGCAGCGCATCGATATTGCCGTGCGATGTGGTGGTCGCAATCGCAAGCCGCTGGCCGCGCTCCTTCGCGGCCCTGAGCAAATCCGTCACGCCTGGCCGCAAGGGACAGCGGCCGGCCTCGACAAATTCGGCATAATGCGCGGTCTTGATGCGGTGAAGTTCTGCGATGTCCCCGTCCGACAAGGGCGGAGCGGTCACTAGCCTCTCGTGGTAGGCGCGCATGCGCTCCTTGCCGCCCGTCACCCGCAACAGGTCCTTGTAGACGGCGCGGTCCCACTGCCAGTCGAGACCGAGGCGGGCGAAGGCGAGATTGAAGGCCTGCCGATGCAGCTCCTCGGTTTCGGCCAAGGTGCCGTCGACGTCGAAGATCAGCGCGGCCGCGCCCCGGATCAGTTCGGCGGCGTCTGCTGGCGCCTGAACCAACGCTTCGGCCTGCATGATCGATGCCTCCTGTCCCAAGCGAACATCGCCCGAAGCGACAGACGAGTAAAATCGCAATATCTTTTGCCGGACCCAAAAATCTCTTATGAGCGAACGGTGCGCGACGGCGCGAACGGGAACTTTCGATCTGCACAGGAGACGCATGCGGCTCTTCATCCTCGGCCTCGGCTACAGCGCGCGGCATTTCGTTCGCAAGCACGGCGGCAGCTTCTCGCATGTCGCCGGCACCGTGCGCGATCCCGCGCAGCGGAATGACCTCGCCGGGATCGAGGTGCATCCGTTTTCCGGCAGCCTTCCGTCGCCCGAGACGGTTGAACGGGTTCGCGACGCCGACGTCCTCCTGGTGTCGATCCCGCCCGGCAGCACCGGCGATCCCGCGATCGCGGCGTTTGGCGGCGTGCTGCAGGGAAGCCGCCGCAAGGCCATCTATCTCTCCACCATCGGGGTGTACGGCGATCACGCAGGCAGCTGGGTCGACGAGAGCACGCCGCCGCAGGCCATCCTCGACCGCACGCGGATGCGGATCGCGGCGGAGCAGGCCTGGACGGATGCGACGGGCGGCGATGCCGCGATCCTGCGGCTTGCGGGCATCTACGGTCCCGGCCGCAACGCGCTGGCGACACTGCGCGCGGGAACGGCGAGGCGCATCATCAAGCCGGGACAGGTGTTCAACCGCATCCACGTCGATGACATCGCGAGCGCGATCATCGCCGCTATTCATCACCAGGGCGGCGGCGTTTGGAACGTCTGCGACGACGAGCCAGCGCCGCCGCAGGACGTGATCGGCTATGCCGCGCAGCTGATGGGCGTGGCGCCGCCGCCGGAAGAAGCGTTCGCCACCGCCGAAATGTCGGCGATGGCGCGCAGCTTCTATGCCAGCAGCGCCCGCGTCTCCAACGAGAAACTGAAGCGCGAGCTCGGCGTCACGCTGGCCTGCCCCACCTATCGGCACGGCCTCGACGCTCTCTGGCGCGCAGGCGAAGGACGTTAGGGTTCCTGCGCTTCGATGCGTCCCAGACATGCCGCCCCCGCGCTTGACTTCGTCCCTGTGCGGTCATGATCTAGGCATCGAGCGAGCCACCGCACAACGAGCTCGCCTCTTGGGAGAATGCAATGAACAAGACGATCGCCATGATCGCGGCAACGATTGCTGTCGTCACGCTCGGCGCCGCGCGCGCTGCGCCGCTGCCCGAAGCCAATCCCGACGATGTCGGATTTTCGAAGCAAGGCCTTGCACGCCTCGATAATTTCTTCGCGCGCGAGATCGCGGCCAAGCGCGTTCCCGGCGCAGTGGTCGCCATCGCGCGCGACGGCAAGCTCGTCCACTACAAGGCCTATGGCCTGCTCGATCCGGCCAAGGGCACGCCGATGCCGCTCGATGCGATCTTCGCGCTGGCCTCGATGACCAAGCCGATGGCCGCGGTCGCCGGCCTGACGCTGATGGAACAGGGTCGGCTGCCGCTCCAGGCCAAGCTGTCCGAATACTATCCGGGCTTCGCCGACATGAAGGTCGGCGTGCCTCAGGCGGACGGATCACTCAAGCTCGAACCGCAGACCTCGCCGATCTTCATCCACGATCTCTACCGGCATACGTCGGGGTTGATGTATGGCGGCCGCCCCGACTCATCGAGCCCGGTGGCGCGGCAATATCCCGATGGCATTGCGCCGGCGATCGAAGGCGACACCCAGGCTTTCATCGATCGCATCACCAAGCTGCCGCTGGCGCAGCAGCCCTCGACCGCGTTCGAATACGGCTTTTCGATCGATGTGCTCGGCGCTGTCGTCGAGAAGGTGAGCGAGCAGAAGCTTGGCGACTATCTCGCTGCCAATGTCTGGCAGCCGCTCGGCATGAAGGATGCGACTTTCCATCCGACCGAGGCGCAGCGCCCGCGCCTCGCCCGCCCCTTCCCGAACGATCCGCTGACGGGCAAGCCGCAGGCCATCAAGCTCCTGGACACTCCAACCAAGTTCGACTGCGGCGGCGCCTGCTCCTTCGCGACGGTCGGCGACTACGTCCGCTTCGGACAGATGTTGCTCAACGGCGGCGAGCTCGACGGGCAGCGCATCCTCGGTCCGAAGACCGTCCGTCACATGACGGCGAACCATCTCGGCCCCGAGATCAAGAACAACGTCGCCAATGTCGAGCCGCATCGCGGCGGCTTCGGCTTCGGCCTTTCGGTGGCGGTCCGGACCAGCGAAGGATTGTCGTCGGTCCCCGGCAATCCGGGCGAGTTCACCTGGAACGGAGCCTACGGGACGCAGTTCTTCTGCGATCCCAAGGAGCGTCTCGTCGTCGTGGTGGGAACGGCGGCACCGGGTGAGCTCAGGAAGTATTATCGCGAGCAGGTCCAGGACATCGTCTACGGCGCGATGACGAAGTGAGACCGTCACATGAAAGAGAAAGGGCGGCCACTTGGGCCGCCCTCTTGATTGACCGTCAGCTCAACACGCCGTGTTTCTTGAACCAGGCCTCTGCCTGCTTCCAGGCATCTTCCGCGGCGTCCTTGCGGTAGCTGCCGCGATAGTCGGCATGGAAGCCGTGCGGCGCTTCGGGGTAGATCTTGAAGTCGGCCGTCTTCTTGCTCTGCTCGAGCGCGGCCTTCATCTGCTCGACCTGCGCGACGGGAATGCCGGTATCGGCGCCACCATAGAGGCCGAGCACCGGCGCCTTCATCTCGGGCGCGAGCTGCAGAGGGCTCTTCGGCCACAACGGGTTGGCTGGATCGACCAAGGTCCCGTAGAAGGCAACGCCCGCCTTGAGCACACCGCTGTGAGCGGCATATTCCCAGACCGTGCGGCCACCCCGGCAGAAGCCGATGATGCCGAGCCTCGTCGTGTCGCCGCCTTGCGATCCTGCCCAAGCCACCGTCGCGTCCAGATCCGACAACAGCTCCGCGTCCGGCTTCGCATTCACCACCGGCAGCAGCTCCTTGATATCCGTGACCTTGGTCAGGTCGATGCCCTTACGGAAATAATAGTCGGGCGCCACTGCGAACGCGCCGAGCTTGGCGAGGCGTCGCGTCACGTCCCGGATGTATTCGTGCAGTCCGAAGATCTCCATCGCCACGATGATCACCGGCGCCTTGGCGTTGCCGGCCGGGCGGGCGAAATAGGCGGGCATTTCCTCAGAGCCGACCTTGATCTTGGCATCGCCGGCCTGGAGGCCGCTGGTATCCGTCGTGATGATGTCGGCCCGGACCGGACCGGCCGCGAGCGTGTAGCCAGCGGCGACGGCCGCGGTGGCGCTCATGAATCCGCGGCGCGAGAGCGGGGCGACTTTCGTCAGTCCAACGACGTCGGATGTCATGGTGGTTTCAAAGCTCATCGATCTTCCCATTCCTGATTCCCATGCTGATGCCCCTCGGGCGCCGCATTCGCCAGTAATTGCCAGATAAACGCAAGTCACCAGCCTGCGAGCACGCGGCTCACCACTTCATCCCTTCGTTAGCGAGCGCCGGTGTCCGCCGCCCGCCGAAGAGTGGGCCGTGTGCCGGACTTAACCGTCTGGCTGCACTGCACCGCAACATCCATTAACCGAAAAGAATGGTTCTTTGCCTGCCGGCCAGGCCGCTTGGCGCTGCGCAGAATGCGCCTGAGCGCAGACCCGACAGGCTCTGCCGCAACAAATAGCAATCGCAGCGACGATGGTGACACATCATGTTGCTTACGCATCGCTCATCATCACCAAATCACGTGCGAACCGCCGTCATTTGATTGAAATTTTCGGAGGATCTTGGCCGCGCGATTTACCCGGTCTTTCTTTGTGACACCCTAGTTCCACGGCCGGAAGTTCCATCTTCGGAAACGCAGAGGCTTCTTCCCGCGACGCGCGATGCTCGCCCGCAACGGACGGCGGAGCGCGAGCGGGTCTCATTCTCGTCCGCCCCGATTGCGCTACCCGAGGCCCAATTGAATAAACGTTTATGCGACCTGGAACTGAAATGAATTTGGCTCGTGAATCGATTGAACTGTTGGAGCAGGCCGCACGCATCCTGTGGTTCGAAGGCACCAAGCACGGTTTGCGCGACCGCGAATGGATGGCGCTGCGCTTCCTCTCCCGCGCCAACCGATTTTCCCGAACCCCCTCGGCGCTGGCGAGCTACGTCGGCACCACGCGCGGCACCGCCTCGTTCATCATCGGCGAGCTCGAGCGGCTCGGTTATCTCGAGCGGAAGCGCTCGGCCACGGACAAGCGTTCGGTGACGTTGAGCGTGACCCAGCAGGGCAAGAAGTTCCTGGTGCGCGATCCCGTCAACGTCCTCATCGAAGCGATTGGCGTTCTGGACAACGAGGTCAAGATCCGCTTCCGCGACACGTTCCGGCACGTGCTGGACCACTCCGATGCCGCCGAGCAGCGGCACCACACCGACGTCTGCAAGCGGTGCATCTTCCTGCGGGAGGATCGCGCCAATACTGACAGCAAGACGACGGCCGAGTTCAGCTGCCGCCTGTTTCGCGCACCGATCGCCGAAGCGGAGGTCGATCTGCTGTGCACCAGCTTCGAGCATCACCGCCAATAAAAGGCGGCTCGTTCAGGGCGTTGCCTTGCGCGACGAATAGATGACGCCGCCGCTTGATTCCACCACCAGGCGCCCGTTCTCGTTCCTGATCTCTTCGATGCGGCCAAGACCGGGCACCTGTTGTCCCAGCACGGCTTCGATGACACCGTTCGGGCCCTGCAGGATCGCAATTCCCTCATAGGCCTGGCGGACCGACCAGCCCTTGATCGCCTTGCGCGGCGCCAATGCACGCTCGGGTGCAGGCACCGATCCCGTGAATTCGGGCGCGGCGACCGCGGCCATCATCGGCCCTTGCGCTGACACCGGCTGCGTCTGCACCGTCGCCGGCGCGGGAGCTTGGGCTTGGGCTTGCACCTGAGCGAGCTTGTCGAGCTTCACCGTAGAGGACGAGCTCACCCGCTCGATCCGGTCGAGATTCTCGGCAAACCGGCCGAAGCGATCGTTCGTGACCTTGCTGGATTGATCGACCGCGGTCCGCAAGCCATCGAGGTTTTCAGACACGCCCGACACTTGCTTGCGCAGTTGCGCGACGGTCTCGCGCAGAATCCTGATCTCTGCATTGGCCGCAACGTTGTTTGGCGCGGGCTGGGTGGTGAGATAGGCGATCACGCCGGTGCAGGCACAGACCACCAGCATGGCAGCGACCGCCAGAGTTGCGAGCGGCGCGACCCAGGTCGGACGGGGTGGCGGCGGCTTCGCCACAATCACGGCCGGCTTGATCACGACCGGCGCCGGCTTCGGGATCGCCATCTTGTCGAGGCGGGCCTTGGCACGAATCCGCTTCAAGCCGTCGAGTGCCTCCTTTGCGAGAGCCTCGTCGCTCGCCGTCGCCGATACGCGCTTTGCACTCGCGGCAGGCTTGGTCGTCCGCGCCGCGTTGTCCATTGCATCGCTCGCCTCTGGCGCTGGCTTCGCCGCCGCGGAAGCGTCCGCGGTCGCGTTGGGACGAGCTTGTCCATCGGACAACATATGAAAATGCTCCGTTCGGTTCGGTCTGTCGAGCGACGACGTTATCTGTCGAAGCTTGCCTGAAACGTGCGGGTCGAAAGCCGTTCATCGCGCGTGATGCGACGTCGCATGAGTCGATTGCGCCATACACGTGGCGATAGTGCGACTCGAAAGACACACACTCGCCAAGATTTCATCAAGCTGGAGGCGCGGCGCAGACGTGAGTCGAACTTCCGCATGCGGAAAAGCGAGTTCCAGAGTCAATCCGGGGTTGAAAACCCATCAATGTGCGTGCCTCGGAGCACCACCGAAATAGCTGTAATTGTACGGGGATGCGGAACTATACAACCATCACAATGCAAAACTAGTTCAGCATCAAAATCAACTGATACGTTTGGATGCATCAAGAAACAACCCGAAACAAATCAACAGCATCAAGTGCGTGTAGCAATCGCTTTCTTTCGCACGCTTGATCGGGAATCGGCAATCGCTACGGTTCTACTCAAGTGATTCTCGCCAGTTGGCGAGGAGATCGACATGGTTCAGCAGTGTTCGGACGCGATGAGCAACTTGGCGCAACTGTTCTAGGTCGTTTCTCAATCTGCTCCGCGAGGTGATCAGTAAGACACCCGCCGAGCCTCACGCAGTAAGCGTTTCAGTATCGAGTTGAAGTAACAGGCCTGCGAGACGCAGGCACTGAACGCGTAGGGCTGCCCGCGAATATCGAAACCACAACAACGGTTCGCGGGATGGAATGTCGTCAAACAGCATCGTTGCCGAGCCGGAGCATCACAACAACCAACCGGCCGCAACAAGTGCGAAACAGGGGCGAAAGACTGATGTATATTATCGTTGATGATCGTGAGAGCGTCGCGAACAGCTATGTCGGAGGGCTCGTTCGCGAAGGCGTATCGTCGATCGGGTTCTCCTCCGGAGAATTCTGGGACTGGCTGCAATCTGCGAGCGAGTCCGATCTGGCGGCGGTGGACGCTTTTCTCCTCGGCGATTGCGATGCCCGCGGAAGCCTGCCGCGTGCGATGCGCAAGCGCTCCTCGGCTCCCATCATCGCCATGAGCGGCCAGAAGATGCTCAAGAACACGCTGGAGCTGTTCGAATCGGGCGTGGACGACGTCGTACACGTGCCGATCCACCTGCGCGAGATCCTGGCACGAACGGCCGCGATCGCGCGCCGCCGGGTGGGCGAGCTGCCGAGGCCCTGCGAGAGCAGGATCCAGGTCTTCTTCAACGGCCGTGATCCCGAAATCGCGGGCCACGCCCTCACCCTGCCCCGCCGCGAACTGCGCATTCTCGAATATATGGTGGCCAACCACGGCAAGTGGATCACCAAGACGCAGATCTTCAATGCGGTCTACGGCATCTTCGAGTCCACCTTCGACGAGAGCGTGATCGAGAGCCACGTCAGCAAGCTGCGCAAGAAGCTCCGCGACCGCCTCGGCTTCGACGCGATCGTGGCAAGGCGTTACGTCGGCTACCGCCTCAACATCCCGGCGGGCGAAACTCTCGACGAGCCGGTGCAGGAGCTCGAGGACGTCGGCATCCTCTTGAACCGGGCGCAGGCCGCCCCCGCGGCATACCCGGCCGGAAACTGACACGGCAGGACAGCGCCACGAACCGGCAACGGCCTCTGCGAAGCAGCTTCGCGGAGGCCGTTACACTTTTGGCGGCGAGCTGAGCGCACGCCTCGTCCTTCGAGACGGCGCTGACGCGCCTCCTCAGGATGAGGCTAATCGGCCGCGGTGCGCGCTGAGACTGGCGCCGCGCATTCCGTCCTCATCCTGAGGAGCCGCGTAGCGGCCTCTCGAAGGATGGCCGCAGAAAAGAGCTATGGCTTCTGCTGGAATTCTTCCTTGGAGACGTAGTTGAAGTCCTCGACCAGGACGTCCTGGACGATGTCACCCTGCATCCGTTCGTTGACGCGCTGCTTGATGGCCGTCGTCAGGATGGCGAGGTCGTAACGGGCGAGCTTCCTGAAGTCGAGACGATCGTCGGCGTAGATCCTGCGGAAGGCCTCGTCGACGACGAACGGCTCCGGCGGGACGTTCAGCTGGTGCATGGTCCGCGCTTCCATGGTGTAGACGAAGCGGGCGACGATGTAGCCCTGGACATTGCCGTTCTCGACCATCGGCACGCTCAGCGCCCGCGTCTTGTGATATTGCAGCCCTTCGAGATATTCGTCCTTCGCCGGCAGCAGGTTGCCCTTCTCCTTCCAATAGGCAACGGCATAGCTCGTGCCCGCCGTGAGGATGCATACCCAGAGCCCGGCCAGCACCAGCCTGATCATTTTCCGTCCTGCGCCGTGCGACCGGTATAGGTGCCGTCGGACTCGGCGTCCTTGACCGCCTTGACGATGATGCTCGCGACTTCGCGGACCGCGTCGTAGTGCATTTCCAGAATGGAACGATTCCGCTCGAGCTTCTCGCGCAGCCGCTGAATCTCCTCGGTGATCTCGACCTCGCCGCCGAGGTGCATCCGCGCCCGCATCAGGCGGACGAACTCGAGCATGCTCCGGCTCTTCCGCGCGCTGAAATCGTCGAAATCGATCTTCTGGCCGGTCGCGAGCGCAGTCGTCTCCTCCTCGACGATAGTCGCGAGCCGGCGGATTGCGGCCAGCAGGCCACGCATCTCGTCCGATCTCACCGTGTCCGCGGCGTCGACCCTTGCCTCGCCACCCCCGATCGGCAGCAACACGGGCAGCAGCGCATCGCTCGCTGCGGCTTCCGTCGTCATCATCTCGGTGTCCGCGACCGCCTGGTCCATCGCCACGGCCACCGCGCCTTCTTGTGCCTGCATTGGAAATTCACCTCTCAACTTCTATCACCCGTTCGCGGATCATGATTTGACCTTCGCAGCGTCCGCTCCAGCCGGATGCGCGGCGGCGAGCTGCCGGGCTATGCCGACACCGTTGCCCTTTGCCAGCTGGTTGCCGAGCTGCTCTGCAAGCATCGACTTCCAGACGCCGCCAGCCGTGCCCTTGCCAAAGACCTCCTCCGACTCCTTCGGCAACATCGTCTCGACGAAGGTCTGGAGGATGAAGGCCTCGAACTTCCGGTAAATCTCGCCGGATGCCGGCGCCTTGATCACCTGCACCGGCGCGCCATTCACGGCACCCGACTGCGCTTCCGCGACTTTCGCCGCGGCTTGATCGGCGGTCGCCGCTTTGGCCTTGCCGACTTCCGCCTCCATCGTGGCGGCGAAATCGGCGTCCGACGATTTCAGCGCGTCGAGCTTCGCGGTCGCGGCGCGCTGCGTCGCGGGGTCCGCGGCTTCGAGGACGTCGAGGACGAGGTCGGGCGTCGCTGTCACGATCATGTCTTGTTCCGGTTGGCTGGCTGTGGCGTCCAGGCGTGCACGGTAAGGCTCGTTCCCGTCATGTCCTCGAGCGAGCGCTTCTCGGCATCGCGGAGCTTTGCTGCGAGTGCGGCCTTGGCGACCTCCTCGAGCTGTTTCACGCGGCGGGTCTCCCGGCGAACCTGATCGAGCTGCTGCACGGCCTGCGCCTGCACCTCACGGGCGCCGACGCTCGCCCTGTTGAGACGCCGCGCGATCGATTCGTTCGACGATCCCGCCGGCGGCTTTCCATCGTTCAAGGCTCCGACCAGCCATTCCTGCTCGTCCTGCAGGCTGCGCTCCTGCTGCCGCAATTGCGCGAGCTGCCATTCGGAGAGCCGGAGCTGCAGCTTCACCAGCGAGACCATCCGGCCGAGCTTGTCCGCGCGCGATGTCATGACCCGGTCACTCCGCCAGCCACGACGACACGCCCAGCATGAACTGCGTCAGCAGCTCGTCGCTGGTGAGGTAGAGCAGCAGGAAGCCGCCGAACAGCACGAAGGGCACCGAGATGAAATAGACCGGAATGGCCGGCGTCAGCTTGTTGATCAGGCCGACCGCCAGGTTGACGATGACCGAATAGACGATGAAAGGGCTCGAGATCCGCAGCGTCAGCACGAACGCTTCCGAAAGGCGGCCGACGAGCAGCTCGAGCGCGACGCTGCCGCCCAGCCTGCTGCCGGGCTTCCAGACGTCGTAGGAGTTCATCAGCCCCCGCAGCACCTGCCAGTGCTGGTCGGTCATGAAGAACAGCGTGGTGACGGCCGCCATGATCAGCGGCACCAGGGCCGGCGCCGGATCGGTGTCGGCGATCGGTGTGCCCGGGATGTTGCTCAGCCCGATCGCGCTCGCCATCATGGTCGCCATGGTCTGGAGGGCGAGGAAGAACACGCGCCCGCCGAGCCCGATGACGCTGCCGACCACGAGCTCGGAGCAGATCAGGAGCGCGAGCGTCAGGGGAGCCGCGTTGTCCGTGAGCGGCTTCAGGACGGCAATCAGGATCGGCGTCAGTGCAAACGTCGTGACCAGTGCGACGAACAGGCGCACCTGGGACGGAACGTTGACGCTGGAATAGCCGGGCACCAGCATCAGGCAGGCGCCGATGCGGCAAAACACGATGAACGTCACCAGCACGCTGTCGGCGAGCCCTGAGATCACGATATGGCTCCGAGCGCCCTGATCTCGGCGCTGCGCGCGACTTCGACATGCGACAGGATCGGCAAAGTCGGGAACACCCGCTCCAGGATCATCCGGACATAGGGGCGCGCTTCCGGCGTCACTGCCAGCACCACGCTGGTGCCGCTCTCGGTGAATTTCCGGATCGCGGCGCTGGCTTCGGTCGCGAACTGCTCGATCAGGCGCGGGTCTGCGTCGAACTCGATGACGTCCCCCTTGGCATCGCGCTTCAGGCTCTGGTGGAAAGCGAGGTCCCAGCGGTTACCGAGACGAACCACGTTGAGCACGCCATTGTCGGAGAGATCGCCGCAGATCTGCTGGGCGAGCCGGGTCCGAACGTGCTCCGCCACCTGCTCGGAGCGCCGCACATGGGGCGCGATCTCGGCGATCGCCTCGAGGATCAGGTGAAGATTGCGAATGGAGACTCGCTCGGCAAGCAGGATCTTCAGGATCGCCAGCAGGCCCGAATAGGAGATCTGCGACGGGCAGAGATCCTCGACCAGGCGCTTGTATTCGGGATCGAGCCGGTCGAGCAGGGCACGCATGTCCTTGTAGGACAGCAGCTGGGCAAGGTTCGCCCTGATCACTTCGCTCAAATGCGTGAGCAGCACCGACAGATTGTCGACCGGCTTGCAGCCCTGCCGCTTGACTTCGTCGGTGAAGGCTTCCGTCACCCACAGCGCCTTCATGCCGAACGCAGGCTCGATCACCTCGTCGCCCGGCACGTCGGGCTTGCCGTCCTTGTCGACCAGCACCAGCACCTCGCCGAGCCTGAGCTCGCCATGGGCAACGCGCGTGTCGTGAATCCTTATCTGGTAGCTCTTAGGATCGATCGACAGATTGTCCGTGAGCTTGATCTCGGGAATGACGAAGCCGTACTGCTTGGCGAATTTCTTGCGGATCTTGGCCACGCGGTGGGCAAGCTCGGTGCGCGAGCCCAACAGATGGATTGAAAGGTGGCCGCCGAGCGCCAGCTCGATCTCGGCGGTCTTGAGCTGCTCCTTGACGGACTCCTTGGCCTCAGCCTGCGCGCGCTCGTCGGCCTTGCGGGCCTCCTCCTTCTGCTTCAGCGCAGCCTGCCGCTTCGGCAACGAATAGCCGACGAAGGCCATGACACCCCCAAGCAGCACAAACGGCGCCATCGGCAGTCCCGGCATCAAAGCGAGCACGAACATCATCAGCGCGGCGGCCGACACCGCGCGCGGATAGCCGCCGAGCTGCCGCAGCACCGCCTGCTCCGCCGAGCCCGTGGTGCCGCCCTTGGAGACCAGGAGGCCCGCCGACAGCGACACGATCAGCGCCGGCATCTGCGACACCAGACCATCGCCGACGGAGAGCTTGGTGTAGACGTCGGCCGCGCGGGACAGAGTCAATCCGTGATGGGTGACGCCGATGACGATGCCGCCGAAGATGTTGATCGCGGTGATGATGAGACCGGCGATGGCGTCGCCACGGACGAATTTCGAGGCGCCGTCCATGGCGCCGAAGAACGCGCTCTCCTCTTCGAGCTCGCGGCGCCGTCGCTGCGCTTCCTTGTCGTCGATCAAGCCGGCGGACAGGTCCGCATCGATCGCCATCTGCTTGCCCGGGATGGCGTCCAGGGTGAAACGGGCGCCGACTTCGGCGATACGCGTCGCGCCCTTGGTGATCACGACGAAATTCACCGTCACCAGGATCGCGAAGATGATGAGACCGATCACGAAGTCGCCGCCCATGACGAACTTCGAGAAGCCTGCAACGACATGGCCCGCCGCATGTTCGCCCTCCCCGCCCCGTGACAGGATCAGGCGCGTCGTCGCGATGTTCAGCGCCAGGCGCAGGATCGTCGCGATCAGCAGAACGGTCGGGAAAGCAGAGAAGTCGAGCGGGCGCTGAATCCACAGCGCCACCATCAGGATCAGGGCCGAAAGCGCGATCGAGAACGCGAGGCCGAGGTCGATCAGGATCGGAGGAATCGGCAGGAACAGGATCGTGAGCATGGTCACGATGCCGGCGGCAAAGAAGGCATCCGTTCCGAGGCGGCGCGGATTGGGCGGGCTAGCAGCTAACGTATCGGCCATGGGTCACCGGCAGAGGGGTCCGGTCGCAATCTGCCGCGCAAAGCTTACGCGGGGATGGTGCCGGGGCCGTCCGGATCAGAAGCCGCGCTCGATCCTGGAATAGACCATCTCAGTGAAGGTCGACAGATGCGCGCCGATGAAGGAGCCGGAGACGGCAACAACCAGGAGAATGACGATGATCTTCGGAACAAAGGTCAGCGTCACCTCCTGGATCTGGGTCAGCGCCTGGATCAGCGCGATGACGGTGCCGACCAGCATGGCTGCGCCGACCGCAGGCCCGGAGGCGACGATGATGGTCCAGATCGCCGCCTGGACGATATCGAGGGCGTCCCGCTCGTTCATGACTGGCTGATCGTGAGGCCCGGTCCGACCGCGACCTTGGTGCCGTCCTGAAGCGTCGCGATCGAGCCGTCGCTGTTGATGGAGACCGAGACGACCTTGCCGCTGAAGGTCGCGCCGGTCGAGTCGGTGAAGCTGACCGTCTTCCCGATCAGCCCGTTGGCCTGCGACAAGGACTGCGAGGACAGCAGCGCGTCCAGCTTCGCATTCGTCTGCATCGCCTGCTCGACCGTCGAGAGCTGGGCGAACTGGCTCATATACTGCGCGGTGTCCATGGGATTGGTCGGATCCTGGTTCTTCATCTGGGCGATGAGGAGCTGGAGAAACGTGTTGTAGTCCACGCTGTTGCTCGACGTCGTCGAGTTGGTGTCGGTCGAACTGGATCTGCTGGTGCTGTCGGTCGCGCTGTTGACGTTCATCTTGTCTCTCCGCTGTCAGGCAGCTTCGACTGGGGAAACGGCGGCGGCGCCGGCCAGGATGGCCTGCTCCACCGGAAACAAGGCGCGAATCCGCTTGAGCGCCTCGAAATAGCGGGTCGCCCCGACCAGTTCGTGGATCGCGCCGAGCCCATCGAGCATCTCGCGGTTCTCGCAAACGGCACACAGGGCCGCGTGATGCTGGGCGTAGAGCGCCGCAGCGTCGCGAACGTCGGTCGGGTTCATCAGCATGAGCTGGACGATGAAATAGAGCTGCCGCAGGGCCGTGGTGGCGTCGGACGCCTGCATGACCTGCCCTTCGAGCAGGAACATCACGTCGTTGACGAGCTCGACGGAGACCTTGCGGTCGACGCGGAGCACCGCGCCGTTGATGTAGATCCGTTCGCCCGCGCGCAAGGAGATCTTCATTAAAGCGCGTCTCGGATCAGGCGGTTGATTTCGATGAGCTGCACCACGTCGCTGGACCGCTGCTCGCGGAGACGATCGGCTTCCTTGACCACCCACAGGCCGATCGAGATGATGTCGGCACGCAGCTTGTCCGGCAGGCCGTTGTCCGGGTGCGCGAGATCCTCGATGAAGATCGTCCACAGCCGCCGCACATAGAGCAGGCTCTCGACCTGATCCTCGGGGCTGAAACGTCCCTTCTGGATCCGCTCGAGCCGGTCGATGCCAAGGCTGAGTGCCTGCCGCTCACGGCTGCGCGCCTCATAGCCACTGTCGTCAACGACCGCTTCATAGGCTTCAAACGTCATCAGGACCACTCTTCGCAGAAAACCGAACAACTGGACAAAGGTTACGAGCCTGACAGCGCAGCCTTGGCTCAGAGATAATTGATGAGGCTGATCTTCTGGAGCTGCGAGGTGAGCGCCAGCGCGGTCTGGATCTGTGTCTGCAGCGTATTGACGCGGACCGAGGCTTCGGTCGGGTCGACCGCTTCCATTCCGACGATCTGATTGTTCAGAATGTCCTGCTGCGTCTTGAGCTTGGCGGTTGCGGTGGTGACCCGCTGCTGGACCGTGCCGACGCTGCCGCCGAGCGCAGCGAGATCGTTGATGGCGTTGCCGACCAGCCCGATGGCCTTGTCCACGACGACCTGGAACGTCTCCTGGCTCAGCTTCACGTTCCCGAGATCGGCCATCATGGTGTAGGCCTCGGCGAGCCTGCGGAAGCCGATCTCGTTGGCGCTCACTGACGTGTCCGCGATCTCGGTGGTGGAGATTCGGCTTTGCATGGTCTGGTCCGTCGCCGAGGACCAGTTGGTGTTCCAGGCCGGGCTCGCGAACCCGGCATCGAAGGTGGTGTCCAGGAAGGTCTGCATCTGGGCCGGCGTAATGGTGGCCACGGCGGGCGAGGATTGCGGGAAGCCGAAGGCCGCGAGAAAATCGGCATCGACCTGGTTCTTGCTGGCCGAGCCCGCGGCGTACGGCGTGATGGGCGCGTTCTGCGTGTTGATGCCCGAGAACAGCGACGAGCCGTTATAGGAGACATTCAACGCGCCGATCAGGTCCTGGAGATTGGAGGATGCAGGCGGCAGGATGACGCGCCCGCCGCCGTCGGTGCTGCGGGCCGCGATCAGATCCTTGAGGAAGTCGGTCGCGGTCTTGTTGAGCTGGGTGATCCTGTTCTGCGTCACGTCCAGGCGTCCCGAGACGAGACCGTTGGTGTCGACGAGCTGGTCGGCAAAGCTCCAGTCCGCCCGCAGCGTGAGGTCGCTTCCCGTCGTCGCACCGAGTTCCAGACCAACGTCGTAGAAGCGGCCGGTGGTCGCTTCGGTCGAGGCCTTGCTCAGCGCCGCCTGGTTGTTCGTGATCGAATACCTCAACGACGAGGACAGCATCAGGGTGGAAACGTAATTCGCGCTCATCATGGCTCAGTTCCCCACGGCGGCCAGCAGGCTCTGCAGCATTTCATCGACGGTCGAGATGATCTTCGACGAGGCCGAATAGGTTCGCTCGACCTGGAGCATCAAGGCCATTTCGTCGTCCATGTTGACGCCGTTGACGTTTGACAACGCCGTGATGCTGCGGTTGAGCAATGTGCTCTGGTACTCGGAGTTGGCGTCGGCGGTCTTGCGCTGGTTTTCGATCCAGCTCGCCGATGATGATGCGAAGTCGATCAGGCTGCCGCTCGGCTTGCCTTGCGTCGTTGCATCGAACGGCTGCGCGGCATCCATGCCGCCGATGAGCTGCTGCAGTCGGGCCGAATAGCCGCCGTTGCCGGCGGTGTTGTATTGGTAGGCGGGGTTGCCGCTGATCGCGCCGTCGCGTAGCAAATTCGGGTTGCCGCCCAGGCTCGGATCGACCGAGGCCGCGACCGAGATCGTGCCGGCGAGGCCCACCGAGACGGTCGCGCTCGCCGGCATCGCCGGCGCGCCCGGATAGGTGAAGAGACCGGGAACGTCGGGCAGCGCCGCGGCGGTCTGATCGCTTTCCCTGAACTTATTGATCAGGCCGCGCGCGATTTCGTCGAGCTGGCCCTGATAGGTGACGGTGTCCTGGTCGCGCAGCTGGGCGAGGCCTGCGAGCTTGCCCGACTTCAGCGGCATCACCGAATTGGCGCCGGTCACCGGGACCCCGTCGATGTAGACGGCGTTGCCCGTGGTGCCGGCGGTGTAGGCATTCGTCGGCGCAAAGCTCACCGTCCGCGCCGTCTTGTCGAACAGCACCACGCCGCTGTCGGCGTAGAGCGCCGCGTCGCCGTTGGGGCGGATCGACATGTTGACGCCGACCTCCTGCGACAGCTGCGAGACGATGCTGTCGCGCTGATCGAGATAGTCGGTGATGTCGTCGCCGGAGATCGTGCCTTTCACGATCGCAGTGTTCACGGTCTCGAACCGGGAGAGCAACTGGTTGATATTCTGAACCGACGTCTTCATGTCGGCATCGGCGCTTTCGCGGACCGACTGCACGGTCCGGGTCGCCTGGTTGAGCGCGGTCGCCATGTCCCTGGCGGACGCGACGGCCGCCTGCGCCAGGGTGGCGTTGTCAGGGGCGTTGGCATATTTCTGCAACGCCTGCTTCAGCGCGTTGAGCTGCGCCGTCGGCGACTGGTCGAGCTCCGGATCGTCCACCGTCGCGGTGGCGATCTTCTGCAGGCCGTCATAGATCGCGGTCTGCTTGGCGGACGACGAGGTCGCGATCAGGACGTTGTTGTAGAGGCCCGAGCTGGCGGCGCGCTGGATCGCCGCGACATAGACGCCGGCGCCGGGCAGATTGTCCAGCACGGTGAGCTTGCGCGAATAGCCGGTGGCGCTGGCACCGGCGATGTTGCGCGAGATGACCGACGACTGAACGCTCGACGCCATGAGCGAGGAGCGAGCCGAGTTGAGAGCGGCGGTAAGCGACATGGCGTGCTCTTGCCCGAAACGAGCGCCGAGGAATTCAGCGCTTCAAGTTGACGACGACATCCAGCAGATCCGAGCCGGTCTGGAACGATTTCGAGTTCGCCGTGAAGCCGCGCTGGGCCTCGATCATGCCGGTGAGTTCGTCCGCAAGGTCGACGTTGGAGTCCTCCAGGGCACTGGACTGGATCGTGCCGAGCCCACCCGTGCCGGCATTTCCGACCTGCGCGTTGCCGGAATTCATGTTGGTCGAATAGACGTTGCCGGGCTCGGGCGTCAGATTGTCGGGGCTCGCGACGTCGGCGAGCATGATGGTGTAGAGCGTCAGCTGCTGCCCGTTCTTGAGGATCGCCGTCACATGGCCGGCATCGTCGATATCGACCTTGTCGATCGCCGAGGGAACGCTGCCATTGACAGTGGCCTTGAAGCTGAAGTCGGTGCCGACCTGGGTCAAGTTCGACAGGTCAAAGGTCATCGCCGCACCTCCGGGAACGGTGAAGGCGAGACCGGTCGGGCTCGCCGCGGCGAGCGCGCCCCTGCCGGCCGCCGTGGTGTCGAAGGTGAAAGTGGTGGCGGCGCCGAGCGAGGTGCCCGTCGCGGAGTCGTAGACCCCGATCTGCCAGGTATCCGAGCCGGCAGCCGTCGCCGTGTGGGACATATAGACGTCGAGCGTAACGGCCTGGCCGATATTGTTGTAGGCCACGATCGAGCTCTTCGATGAATATGACGCCGGGCCGGGCGGACCAGCAATGACAGCCGCTTTCGGATCCAAATTGCCGGTCGTGAGCGTTCCCGCCGTTGACGGCACCGGCACCTGCGAGACCTGGGCGATGTTGACGATCTGCATGCCGGACAGGCTGTTCTGCGAGAAATTGCTCACGTTGCCCGGCTGGCCGAGAAGATAGAAGCCGGCCGCGTTGACCAGATTGCCCTGGCTGTCGGGCACGAACGAGCCGGCCCGCGTCAGATATTGCTGCGTGTTGTTGGCGTTCGACACCACGAAGAAGCCATTGCCCTGGACGCGGAGGTCCGTGGTCGACGTGGTATACTGCGTATTGCCGCCGTCGCTGATGGCATAGCGGACCTTGGTTTCGACCGCGCCGGAATCGTAATTGCCGGAGCCGCTCTTCAGGATCAGCGAGGAGAATTCCGTGGAAGCCCGCTTGTAGCCCGTCGTGTTGACGTTGGCGATGTTGTCCGAGACCGTCGACAGCTTGTTGGACTGCGCGTTCATCCCGGAAACGCCGGTGCGCATAACACCATACAGGCTCATGAATTGGGCTCCTTTGGTAGGTTGCAGCTACAATGGGGGTTCTTGCTTGCGCGGGGCTGATGATTGGGCGCGATGCACAACTTGTCGTGGTCCGGTCAGCTCTGCTTCAGCTCGTCTTGGGCTGGCAGAACGAGCGCGCCTTGTCCGTCCACGCGCCGAAACCGCTCGAGACGAGATGCGCAACAATGTGACAGACATAGCGCTTCTGCGCCGGCTGATTGTTGGGGCCCGCGTTGTAGCGCGCGACCGCCATGGTCCAGCTGCCTTCGCGCTGCTTCAACTCCTTGAGGAAGCGCGCGGCGTACTCGACGTTCCCCGCGGGATCGAACATCGCCCGGACCGAAGCGAACTTTTCGGCGTGATAATAATGGTTGATCTGCATGCAGCCGAGATCGATCAGCTTGATGCCTTTGCTGCGCATGGCCTCGAAATTCGCGATTGCATCGTTGATGTCCTTCGCGAACACGGTCTGGCCGTCGGCCCCGAGCGCGTAAGGATGGAGCGCGCCGCGCCGGCCGGTCTCGGTGAGGCCGACTGCATAGAGAATGCCGAGCGGAATCCCATGCTGCCGGGCCGCGCGCGCCATCTCGCGCTCGCAGGGGCGCGCAGTCTCGGCGGCGGCTTCCGAAGCGCTCGCGTTACAGATAAACAGGGCCGCGACGGTGATGCGGCGCCACGTCCTGCTCATGACGCGTCTCCTGGTTGAACTGGCGCTCCTGGCGAGCCTGTTTCGCGCCGCCGCCGGATTGCCCCGACGACGTGCCGGCACCGCCGAACGCGCCTTGCGACTGCGGCGAGGATTGTTGCTGGCCCGAGAGCTGGGGCTGGGACTGGCCGGAGCCGCTCTGGAATCCGTCCAGCGAGCCGTGCTGGACCGGCGCGACGTCGGCGACGTAGCCGGCCGACTGCATGAGCTCGCGGATCTGGTCGCGCTGCTGGTCGAGCATCTGGCTCGTGTCCTTGCGCTCGGCCGCGAGCTGGACGGACACTTCGGTGCCGACGAGACGCAGGCGCACCGTGACGTTGCCGAGGGCGGGCGGTTCGAGATTGACCGTCAGGATCCTGAGCGGCTGATCCGGTGCGTTGGTCTGGGATGCGGCGAGATCGGGTGCCGCGGACGCAGCCGGTGCCAAGGACTCCTTCAGCTCGGCGACGACTGCATTGGCAACCTGCTGCGGGGCGTTGAACTGCGCCGGTGGCAGATGGGTTTCCTGCTGGACCACGGTGACCTTGGTTGTCTCGGGTAGCGCGGCGCGCGCCGAAGCCTTGGCAGCGCGCTCGACATCGGCCGTAACCGCCTCGAAGCCGGGTGATGCCGGCCTTGCGCTCGAGGCTTCCGCACCTTGCGTCAGCGCAGATTGCGACGCCGCCATCGCTTGCGAAGCCGCCGCCTGCGAGCGCGCGCCGGCCGGGGCAGGACTGGATGGACCGGCATCGCCGGTCGCCGCCTTCACCGCGCCCGGTGCCTCGTGCTTCGCCGAGGGCGACCGCTCGTCACGCGCGGGCGCGTCCTTGTCTGCGGAGGGCACTTGCATCTGCGGTTTCACGGCAGACACAGCAGCGATCTCCTGCCCGACCATCACAGCGATGCCGGATTGATCCTGGCGATCTGTCCCGGTGAGATGATCGACCGGACGTGGTTGCTCCGCCAGCTTGTCGGACTTGGTGTCGGAGGTCTCGTCCATGGACTTTGGATCAGCAATGGTCGCGACGCGTTCGCGCAGCGCCGCCTCCTTCGGCTGCTCCTGCTCGGCCGGATGGATCGAACGCGTGCGCAGCGTTCCGGTCTTCGCGGCCGCCTCGCTGCCGTCTTCGCTCAGCGCCTGCTTGGCGAGATTCGAGACGGTGTGGAGCAGATCATTGAAGGACGAGTTCGCCTGTGGTTTGGTCGCGGCACCCTTTGCCGCGCGCGACCCGCGCATGTTGAGACTCTCGGCGAGACCGTTGAAGAGCTGTCCGGAGATTCCACTGAGCTTGGTCATGGCCGGCGATCCTTGGTCAGGAGTTCGAGCTCCCCGAGCTGCTTCTGCGCGCGTGCGAGCGTCGCGGTCGATGACGCCAAATCGAGTCGCGCCGGCGTTGCCGGAGGCTTGTCCGCTGCCGCGGCGGATCCGCCCGCGAACGGCTTGCGAACGTCGAGCGCGAGCTGCACCGTGGCATTGAGAAGGGGGACGTCGCGTTCGGGCAGCTTCGACCGGTCGAGCGCCTTCAGTTCGGCGAGACCGCCGTCATATTCGTCGGTGAGCACGCGCGAGGCGCCGCGGAAGAAATGGGCGCGCTCGCGTTCCGCCGATGCATCCGCGCTCAGGGTCAATGCCCGCTCGCCCGCAAGTCGGGTCACGGTCAGCCGTCCGCGCACCATCGCGGCGCGCGCGATCACGAGATAGAGCTTGAGGCGGCTGGCGCGATCGATCTGCTCGAGCAAGGCTGAGATCCGCGCAAAGCGGCGCTCGTCGAGTGCCAGGCTCGATTGCGTCAGCCCCGCGGAGAAGCGCTGCCAGAAATCGCCCGCATAGATCGAGTTGCGGTAATGGCGGATATAGGCCAGCGTCAGGAACTCGAACTTCTCGAAATCCTCCGCCTGCCCCACCAGCAGGATCTCGCGCCGCAGGGCCGCCTCCTCGACCAGCGTGCCGGGCAACAGCAGGCGCGCATCGTCCAGGCGCTCGATCGCGAGCGAGGCCTCGGCGCGCGCGAACAGCGCGCCTTGAACCAGCGCGACCTGTCCGCCCAGTCCCGAAGGAATCGTCCGCGGCTTGATCTCCTTGAGCAGCTCCCGTGCTTCCTCTTGGCGACCCTCGACATAGGCGAGCGCACCGTTGAACAGCCGCTCGTCAACGTTCAACTTGTCGCGCGGCAGTTTGCGGACGATTTGCGGCGCACCGCCGCTGAGCAGGTAGATAACGACCGCCTGGCCGTTCCGCAGATTGCTCCACACCGCGGGATCGGCCGCGAGAAACTTCTCGCCGATTTGCCGGATCAGCGCGATATGACTGCCATGTGCGGCGGTGTCGCCACTGGCGATGCCGTCCTGCACCGCTTGCAGCGCGCGGACGAGCTCATAGGGTTCGCTGCCCTGGGGTGCAGGCTGGGCAAGCGCATTTGCCGCGATGAACGGCAGCAGCAAGACGGCGCGGCGCAGCACCCTGATCAAGGTCGCTTCTCCCGGATCAGGATTTCGATCCGGCGGTTCTGGGCGGCCGCCGGATCGTTCGGGAGCTTCGGCCGCCGATCGGCGTAACCTTCGATATGCTCGATCCGCCGCGCATCGACGCCGGAACGGACCAACATGTAATAGGCCATCTGCGCACGCGCGGTCGACAGCCTCCAATTGTCGTAGGTTTCCGATCGATACGGCCGATTGTCGGTATGCCCGCGGACGATGATCATGCCCTGGCGCTTCATCAGCAGCGGCCCGATCTTGTCGATCACGCGGATCAGCTCGGGCCGCGGCTCCGCCGAGCCGACCGCGAACATGCCGAAGCTCGCATCGTCGGTGAGGCTGACCAGGAGCCCTTCCTCGACCTGACGCACCTCGGCCGCCGGCCCCGCCCCTGCTTTGATGTCCGACAGCGCCTCCGCGACCGCGGACTGAAGCTGCTTGAGGGTGGGCTGCTGTGTTTGCGCCGCGTCGCGCGCCTCCGGCTCCTTCGCCGCATCGTTGGGACGAGCCTGCGGGGCGGTGCTCACCTGGACGCCAGCTTGGGCGCTGCCCTCGCGCGGCGACTGCGTCGGTGCGGCGCCCGGCGGCATCAGCGGCGACAGGCTTGCGGACGAGCTCTCCGGGCCCGGAGCCACGTTGCCGCCGGCATCATCCGTCCTGCTCCGGCGCGCCTGCACCTCGCCCGGATTTGCTCCGGCTGCGCCGTCTCGCGCGGAGGCATTCGGCTTCGGCTCGCTCTCGATGAAGCGATCGGCGTCCTTGGACGCCTGTGGCGCCAGCTTCCAATAGCCCGGATCGAATGGATCGCGATAGGCATCGCCTCCCTTGAGGCCGTCCTCTTCAGCGGAGGTCAGAGCGCCGGCGCGCCGCTGGCCCGTCGACTGGTTCGCGCTGTTGGCGATCTCGGCGAGCGTCGCATAGGGGTCACGGAACAGGACCTTCTCCTCGAAAGAGGCCGGCTTCTCAGCCGTCGGAGAATCGCCGCGCCTTTCCTCGTTCGTACCGGCCGGCTGACGCTTGCCGTCCTGGCCTTCGAACGACGACGGCTCCTTTTTGGAGAGATCCTTGAGGCCCTTTGGGGCAGGTGAGTTCTCAGCGAGCTTGATCGGGTTGAAATAGCTCGCGACGACCTGCTTCTGGTCCTGGTTGAGCGCGTTGAGCAGCCACATGACCAGGAAGAACGCCATCATCGCGGTCATGAAGTCCGCATAGGCGATCTTCCAGACGCCGCCGTGATGCGCCTCCTCGGCGAAGGCGCTGCGGCGGCGGACGATCACGATCTCATGCTTGACCTCCTCCATGGCGGACTACCGGCGCGCTTCCTTGAGGCGTTCACTCCAGGCGGAGATCTGCGTCTCGATCACGGTCTGGTCGGCCACGACGCGCACCTCGAGCGTCTCGGCGGCCTCGTATGCGATGCCCGCTCGCCTGGATGCCTCGAGCTGCGTCTTCACGAGGTCCAGCAGCTCGCTCGGGCCGGTGACCTTGAAGGCCGGCGCCGACGAGCTGCCGGTCAGCGCCGCGATCTGCTCGACCAGCGATCCGATCGCCTTGTCGCGCACCGCATCGGTGAGGAACGGCAGCAGGATCCGCGCCACGGAGCTTGCGATGTTGGTCTCGATCTCGCGGCAGGCCGCCTCGAAGCCGCTGACGATCGCGACTGCCTGCTGGTCGGACCATTTGGCCCGCTCTTCGCCGAGCCGGATCGCGCTGCGGACGCGCTCCTCGGCCAATTTGGCGTCGCCTTCCGCGACGCCCGCGGCATGGCCGCGCCGATAGGCATCGTCCAGGAGATTGACCGGCGGCGCTTCCGTCGCGGGCGCCGGGGACTGAGCCTGAAGCTGCGTGTGGGCCTGCGGCTGGGATTGAGGCTGCGGATCGCGCCTCGCCTCCTTTGGCCTGGTCAGCACGTCCTGGATTTTTGGAGGCGGGGGCGGCGGCGACGACTTGACCCGGCCATTCGCATCGAACTGCGTCAGGAGTTTTCCGATTGCCGCGTTCATGCCGCCTCCTCGCGTCGCATCCAGTCTTTAAGGATCGCCGCCGCCTGCATCTGGTCGAGCCGGACGATCTGCTCGAGCCGCTTCTGCGGCGTTCGCTGCATCTTGCCTTCGAGGTCTTCGACGAGGTTGAGCTCGGCCTCCTCGCCGTCGGGCAGTGCAAGGGCCGCCGAGGCCTCGAGCTGGGCGGCCTCGGCCGCCTCGGCCTGCTCCTGCTCCGCGCGATGGGTCAGGATGCCGTTGACCGCCGGCCGCAGCCCGAACCAGACCAGCATCGAAGCCACGGCCAGGATCGTGATCGCGTTGATGACGCTGCCGAGCTGCTTGTTGATCATCTCGACGAAGCTGATCGGCGGCACCGGCGCCAGCTCACGCGAGCCCTCGATGAAATCGACGGCCGTCACCTGGATCTGATCGCCGCGCGCCTTGTCCAATCCGCCCGCGGTCGCCGCGAGCTGGCTGATCTCGGCGAGCTTGCTGTCGATGATGGCCTGGTTGCTCTTGTCGCCGAGATCGGCAACCAGCCGAGCGCGATTCACCAGGACGGCGATGAACAGCTTCTTGACCGAATAGCCGTCGCTGACCGTCGTTGTGGTCTTGGAGGAGACCTCGAAATTGGTGACGTCCTCGCGGCGGGTCTTGTCCTCGCTGGAGTTCTTGCCGCCGCCCGCATTCACCTGCTGGTCGGGGAGATTCTGCTGCACCGTGGTCGGCGACGAGCGGTCGGCGTTCTGCGAGGATTCCTTCTCGCGTACGGCCCGCACCGAGCGCTCGGCGCGGTTCTCGGGATCGTAGACCGTCTCGTTGATCTGCCGCTTGTCGGTGGACAGCTGCGGAGCGACGCTCACCTCGAAGTTGTCGAGGCCCAGATACGGCGTCAGCGCCTTGCGGATGCTCTCCTGCACCATGCCGCTGACCGTCTTCTGCAGGCTCGCCATCTTGGCTGGCGCGGCGCTGGCCTCGTCCTCTTCGGCGAGCAGCATCGAGCCGTCGGCATCGAGCACCGTCACCTTGTCGCGGCTCATGCCGGGAATGGCGGCGGCGACGAGATGCCGGATCGACTGTGCCGTGCGCGCCTCGATCGCGCCGTCGGTGCGCAGCACGACCGATGCCGAAGGCGGCTGCTGCGTGGCGCGGAACGAGCCGCGCACCGGCAGCACGATATGCACGCGCGCCGCCTTCACGCCCTTCATCAGCTGGACGGTGCGGGCGATCTCGCCTTCGAGCGCGCGCAGCTTGGTGACCTCCTGCATGAACGAGGTCAGCCCGAGCGAGCCGATCTTGTCGAACAGCTCGTAACCGGAATTGGCGCTGGTCGGCAGCCCCTTCTCGGCAAGCAGCATCCGCGCCTGCATGGTCTGGCTCGGACGCACCGAGACCGCATCGCCGGCGGAATTGACGTCGAAGGTGATGTTCTGCTCGCGCAGTGCCGCGCCGATGCGCGTCACATCTTCGCGGGTGAGGCCGGTGTAGAGCGTTTCGAACTCGGGGCGGCTGAGATAATAGGCGCCGCCGACGACGGTGACGAGAACCGCAAAACCGATCAGTCCCAAGGCCATCAGGCGTCGCGGCCCAAGCTCCAGCAGATTGTTGAGCAGTTGCTGTACCTGCGCACGACTGAGCATATGACCTCGTACCAATGCGAATGGTGACGACACTCAGCTGCCAACCTTGTCTGAAGGTTGCGCGAGGCGCGAATGTGTGGGTTCGCTGGCAAGGCGTTGCAATTATGCAAGACGAGGCGACGCAATCGGTTTGGCAGGCGCGAGCGAGCGCTCGGGCGCACGGCAGCCCGACCGGCCGCGGCATGTCGCAAGACGTATGACGAAGGTTCGATTGCCGGCATATCGCGTGTCGGCGCCCACCATCACGGCGGGGACCGTGCTCCCTGAGGGAGCACGGTCGTTTTCGAAAGCGCCGCTTAGCCGCGGAACAGCGACAGGATGCTCTGGCTGTTCTGGTTGGCGATCGAGAGCGCCTGAACGCCGAGCTGCTGTTGGGTCTGCAGAGCCTGCAGGCGGGTCGATTCCGCATTCATGTCGGCGTCGACGAGCTGGCCGACGCCGCGATCCACGGAGTCCATCAGGGTCTTGACGAATTCCGTGTTGGTCGAGATGCGGTTCTTGACCGCGCCGAGATCGGCAGCGGCCGAGGCCACCGAGTTGATCGCCGCCGTGACCTGCGCGATGTAGCCATCGAGCGTGGTCTGATCGGCCGCCGAGTCGGTCAGCGCGGCGATGTTGATCGTGTCGACCGAGGCGCTGCCGGCCACGGTGTCCAGAATGCCGGTCTGCGTGGTCGAGTAGAGCGTGTAATTGGCGGTCGTCACCGTGATCGAGCCGATGGTGGGCGTGCCGCCGACACGCGAGTAGGACGAGACGAGGTTGAAGCTCGTCGGGGTGGTGCCCGTCGTGGTGCTCAGCCAGTTGATGCCGTTGAAGGTGGCCGAATTGGCCTTCAGCTTCATGTCCTGCTGGATCTGGGTGATGTCGGCCTGGATCTTGGTGCGGTCGATACCGGCGGTCTTGGCTTCGACCAGCAGCGCCTGGAGCTTGGTCAGACCCGAGTCCTTGTCGCCGATCACCGAGGTCAGAGCGGTGTATTCGGTGTCGACGGTCGCAGCCGACAGGCCGAGCGAGTCGGAGACCGCGGACAGCGCGGCGTTGTCGGAGCGCATCGAGGTCGCAATCGACCAATAGGCAGCGTTGTCCGAGGCGGTGGACACGCGCTGACCGGTGGAAATCCGGTTCTGCGTGGTGGCGAGTTGCGTGCTGACAGACCGCAGGGTCTGCAGCGCGGTCATGGCGGAGGAGTTGGTGAGAAGACTAGAACCCATTTTGATGTCCCTTTGAAGATTGACTTGAGTTGGGGACATACCGGGCTTGCACCGGTACGACAGGGCGGCGTCATGCCTTTGGGCGTGCCGCAAACGCGGGTTCAAGGCCCAATCTGTCGTAGCGGCGAGGTTAGCGAGCGAAGCTTGTGCGGGGCTTGTGGCCCTGTGTTCCGGCCGCAACAGGCGGCCGGACTTGGGCGCGCGTGGCTGCCTAAGCGAAAGGGCCGCGCTTCGCGAGAAGCGCGGCCCTCCCCCGATGACTTCCGTCTTAGCGGAACAGCGACAGGATGCTCTGGCTGCTGTTGTTGGCGATCGAGAGCGCCTGCACGCCGAGCTGCTGCTGGACCTGAAGGGCGGCCAGGCGGGTGGATTCCGCGTTCATGTCGGCGTCGACGAGCTGACCGACACCGCGGTCAACCGAGTCCATCAGCGACTTCACGAAGTTCGTGTTGGTCGAGATACGGTTCTTGACCGCACCGAGATTGGCGGCGGCCGAGGCCACCGAGTTGATCGCAGTCGTGACCTGCGCGATGTAGCCATCGAGCGTGGTCTGGTCGGCGGCCGAGTCGGTCAGCGCGGAGATGTTGATCGTGTCGACCGAGGCACTGCCGGCCACGGTGTCCAGAATGCCGGTCTGCGTGGTCGAGTAGAGCGTGTAGTTGGCCGTCGTCACCGTGATCGAGCCGATGGTGGGCGTGCCGCCGACGCGCGAGTAGGATGACACGAGGCTGAAGCTCGTCGGGGTGGTACCCGTCGTGGTGCTCAGCCAGTTGATGCCGTTGAAGGTCGCCGAGTTGGCCTTCAGCTTCATGTCCTGCTGGATCTGGGTGATGTCCGCCTGGATCTTGGTGCGATCGATACCTGCGGTCTTGGACTGGACCAGCAGCGCCTGGAGCTTGGTCAAACCCGAGTCCTTGTCGCCGATCACCGAGGTCAGAGCGGTGTATTCCGTGTCGACGGTCGCGGCCGACAGGCCGAGCGAGTCGGACACCGCCGAGAGCGCGGCGTTGTCGGAGCGCATCGAGGTGGCGATCGACCAATAAGCGGCGTTGTCCGAGGCAGTGGACACGCGCTGGCCGGTGGAGATCCGGTTCTGCGTGGTGGAGAGTTGCGAACCCACAGACCGCAGGGTCTGGAGTGCGGTCATGGCAGTCGAGTTCGTAAGCAGGCTTGACATTGCGAATGTCCCTTTATGTACGCGTTTACATTTTCACGAGGGGACATACCGGGCTTTCACCGGTACGGAAGGGCGGCATCATGCCTTTGGACCGATCTGTGTGGGTCCAACCCGCCGTACCGTGTTGCTAGCACGCCGAATCTTGCTTCCGGATTAAGACGAGCTTGAATTCCGCAGTAGAATCATATGGTTAAAATAACGCGCCGCTAACCAAATCCAGCACCTTTCGCTTAACCATAACCGGCCGGCCAGTGCTCACGAGAACGAGCGGACCAGCCCGGAGGCCAGCAGATTCCAGCCGTCGATCAGCACAAAGAACAGCATCTTGAACGGCAGCGCGAGGATCGTCGGCGGCATCATCATCATGCCCATCGACATGGTCAGCGTCGCCACGATCATGTCGATCACCAGGAACGGCAGGATGATGAGGAATCCGATCTCGAACGAGCGCCGGAGCTCGGAAATCATGAAGGCCGGAATGATGACGCGCAGATCGACCCGCTTGTCGTCGAACTTCCTGCGGAAGCTTTCGGCGGCGAGCGCTTCGAAGGTCTGGAGATCCTTGTCGCGGACATGGGCCAGCATGAACTCGCGGAACGGGTCCGTGATCTTCAGATAGGCTTCCTCTTCCGATATCTCGTTCTTCATCAGCGGCTGGACGCCGCTCTCCCAGGCCCGGTCGAAGGTCGGCGCCATGACATAGAAGGTCATGAACAGCGCGAGGCTGATCAGCACCAGGTTGGCGGGCGTGGTCTGGAGGCCGAGACCGGCGCGCAGGAACGACAACGCCACCGCAAATCGCGTGAAGCTCGTCACCATGATGAGCAGCCCCGGCGCCACCGACAGCACCGTGATCAGCGCCATCAGCTGGATGATCCGGCCGCTGGTCGAGCCGTTTCCGGGCGGCAGCAGGGAATTCAGGTCCGGAATTTGGGCCAGCGCCGCTTCGGGCAGCACGACCAGAACCAGCGCGAGCAGCAGGACTTTCACCCTCACTGGATCACCAGCGTCTCGATGATCAATTCGCGGACCTTGCCTGACGAGCGGATATTGGCGCGCTCGGTCAGGTCGTCGCGCAGATGCTGGAGCCCGCGCGATCCCTCGAACTGCGCGACCGTCGCCGACCGCAGATAGGTCACGATGTCCTCGCTGATATGGGCGGCCAGAATGCCGGCATCCTCGTCGCTCATGCTGTCGGTCACCATCGAGGCTTCTATGCGCGCCCAATTGTTGGCTGGCGCCGCGAGATTGGTCACGATCGGAGACAATTTCCTGAGCCGCGCGCTGCCGGCGTAGCTCGACGCGATCGGCGGCGATGTGGCGTTCTTCTTGGCGTCGGCAACGCGTTCGGCGGTCGCGATCAGATGCAGACCGGCAATCGCGCCCGCGCCGATCGCGATCAGGGTCAGCACGACGATGGCAGCGATCAGGCGCATGGCGTCTCCTGCCATCGCGGCGCGATCCAGCCGGCTCGGGCCTCAGAATGGTGCCACGGCGTCATAGATCCGGTGTCCCCATCCAGGCTGCTGCACGTCCGACAGATTTCCGCGCCCGCCGTAGGACACGCGCGCCTCGGCGATCTTGTCGTAGGAGATGGTATTGGCCCGCGAGATGTCACGCGGACGCACGATGCCGCCGACTTTGAGCACGCGCATCTCCGTGTTGACGCGAAATTCCTGCGAACCGCTGATCATCATGTTGCCGTTGGGCAGCACGTCGGTGACGACGGCTGCGATCGAGAGCCTGATGTCCTCGGTGCGGTCGATCTGGCCGTTGCCCTTGATCTGGGTATTGGTGCTGAGATTGGCGTTGGCCGAACCCGTGTCGTTCCATCCGGCGATGTCCATCAGCCAGTCGAGCCCGAACTTGACCTGCGAATCGCGCGAACGGCCGGTCTTGTTGTCGAGCTTGGCCTTGTCCTGCATCGAGATGATCACCGTCACGACGTCGCCGGTGCGGCGGGCGCGCGGATCGCGGTAGAGATCGGTGCCGTCGTCCCAGGTCGAGCGATAGCTGACGGGCGTGCGCATGCGCGGCGTCACCGGGATCGGATCGGCCTGCATCCGCAGGCCGCTGCCGACGGGCGACATCTGCGGACCGGTCAGGACTTCGGCCGGATCATGGAAGCAACCGGCCAGAAGTACGGACGCCGCGAGCAGCGAGAGGATGAGGATCGGCTTGGTCATCTATTTGCTCTTTCCGTCGTCCACGCGACGCATGCCGCCGAGCAGGTCTGCGAGGTGCGCCGCGCGTGCCGTGTCCATCTCGTTGAAGATCGCGCTCGAGCTGCGCGGGCTGAGCTTGGCGAGCACGGCGGCGGCGGTCTCGTCGGCCATGCCGGCGATCTGCGTCGCCGCAGCTTCGGGCTTCATGCGCGAATAGATCTCGACGACGCTCGCTTCGGCCTTCTTCAGGAAGTCGTCGCGCAGCGCCATCCACTTCTCGTATTCGGCGCGCTTGGCCTCGACCTCGGCGATGCGCTCGCGCAGCAGGCTCTCGGCCTTCTCGAGCTCCTTGAGCTGCCAGGCCAGCCTGGCATCGACGGCGGGATCGGCGACGTTGCTGCAGAACAGCGCGATTTCGTTGTCCGGGGGCGGCGCAGCCTGCGGCGGTGCAGGCTTCGGCGGCGCCGTGACGCTGCCAGGCTTGGCCGGACGGGCAGGCGCCGGTGTCTCCGGCACCGCACCGGTGACCGCGGGGCCCGAATCTTCGGCCGCCCATGCCGTGGCCCGGACCGACGCATTGTCGACAGGTGTCGCGGTGGCCGACGGCTGCGGCTTCTGCGGTCCGCCAGCGCGGGCGCGGGCGAAGGAGAGCAGGTTGAGCGGTTTCGACGGCTTGGCCTCGTCCAAGGCGAGCGCGGGCGAGGCGCTCGCGAGCATTGCCGCCGCGGCCAGCAGGAGGAGTTTGCCTTTGTGATCCAGCTTCAGCATCGGGCCGCGTGCGATTCTCGCTTCAGACCTGAGCATTGAGCGACCAAGCTTGCACGACGCTTGCGCATCATTGCACGATAACGTCGGCCTGGAGCGCGCCTGCCGTCTTGATCGCCTGCAGGATCGCGATGATCCCCGACGGCTTCAGGCCGATCTGGTTCAGGCCACGCACCAGGCGTTGGAGATCGACCCCGCTCAGGATCGCCACCTGCGATCCGGCCTCGTTGGCTTCGACCACCGTCTGCGGGACGACCACCGTCTGTCCTCGCGAGAACGGCGCCGGCTGCGACACCACCGGCATCTCCGTGACGCGAACCGTCAGATTGCCGTGGGTCACGGCAACGGTCGATATCCGCACGTCGCGCCCGATCACGACCGTGCCGGTGCGCTCGTTGATCACGACCCGCGCCGGCGTATCCGGCTCGACCACCAATTCGCCGATCTCGGCGAGGAAGCGGACAGGGCCGACATGACGCGGCTTCGACAGCACGATGGTGCGGTAGTCGCGCTCGAAGGCGATCTGCGCGCGGTAGCGACCGCCGGCGTAGCGGTTGACAGCGTCGAGGATGCGCGTTGCGGTGACGAAGTCCGGGTTCTTCAGCTGTAGCACCAGGAACTCCATCTCGTGGAGACTTCCCTGCACCTCGCGTTCGACCAGCGCACCGTTCGGGATGCGCCCGGCCGTCGGCGTGCCCTGGCTGACGTTCTGCGCCTGGCCTCCGACGCTGTAGCCGGCAACCGTGATCGCGCCCTGTGCCACCGCATAGACGGCGCCGTCCGCCGCGCGCAGCGACGTCATCACCAATGTGCCGCCGAGCAGCGATGTCGCATCGCCGAGCGAGGACACGGTGACGTCCATGCGCTCGCCGGGCCCGATCGAAGGCGGCAGGTCCGCCGTCACCATCACCGCTGCGACGTTGCGCGTGCGCAGCGTGGTCGGACGCGGGGGATTGTTGGTGCTCGTGGTCTCGTTCCTGACGTTGATGCCCATGTTCTCGAGCATCGACTGCAGGGACTGTTCGGTGAACGGAGCGTTGCGCAGCGTGTCGCCGGTACCGTTGAGGCCGATGACGAGGCCGTAGCCGACGATCTGGTTCTCGCGCAAACCCTTGATGTCCGCGATGTCCTTGATGCGGACGGCGGCCTGGGCGCCGGCGGCCGACACCAGCAGCATGAGCGCAAGCAGGAGCCTGGTCATGACCCGTCCATGACCTTGACGCTGCCGTCCGGCTGGACGACGCCCCTGATGATCACGCCGGTGTCCGTATTGCGCACGGGGATCAGCGCGCCGGCCGCACCCGACTGCATGGCCGAGCCGTAAGTGACGATGGACAGGCCGCTGTCCTCGACCACGACCTTGACCATGGCGCCGCGCGCGACGGTCCAGGGGTCCTCCACCGCGTTCGTCGGAATGGGCTGGCCCGGCAACAGCGCGCGCCGCGCCATGCGGCCGACCAGGATCTGACGCGCCTCGATGAACATGGCGACGCCGAGCAGGCTCGGCGCGAAGGCGCGCTCGGTGATCATCTCCTCGCGGATCAGCTCGCCGGCGCGGATCGAGACGGCCGGCACGGGAAGCCGCTTCTCCTCGGCCGCGGCGACCCGCGCCGTTACGAGAACCAGCAGCACGGCGGCCAACCCGCGCACGATCAGGCCCACCCTGTTCAACATCGAGACACCGGAACTAGCGCATGCCCTTCGAGACCGTCTGGGCCATTTCATCCGAGGCCTGGATGACCTTGGCATTCATTTCGTAGGCACGCTGTGCCGAGATCAACTCGGTGATTTCCTTGACCGGGTCGACGTTCGAGGCTTCGAGCCATTTCTGGTTGATCTTGCCATAGCCGGCATCGCCCGGCAGACCGACGACCGGCGTGCCGGACGCCGTGGTCTCCTTGTAGAGATTGCTGCCCAGCGGCTCGAGACCCGCTTCGTTAGCGAAGTTGGCGAGGTTGAGCTGGCCGATCTGCCGCGGATTCACTTCCGTGTCGAGCTTGGCAAACACCTGGCCGGTCTGGTTGACCGTGACCTCGACCGTCCCCTGCGGGATGGTGATCGCGGGATCCAGCAGGTAACCGTCGATCGTGACCAGCTGAGCGTTGGCGTTGACGTTGAACGAGCCCGCACGGGTGTATTGCACCTCGTTGTTGGGGCCGAGCACCTGAAACCAGCCACGTCCGTTGATCGCGAGATCATAGGGATTGCCGGTCTGCGTCAGCGCGCCCTGGATGTGCAACTTGCGGATCGCCGCCGACTTGACGCCGAGGCCGAGATTGGCACCTTCCGGAATCGGCGAGGAGCCGTTGGTGTTCGCGACGCCCTGCATGCGGTCCATCTGGTAGAACAGATCGGTGAACTCCGCGCGCGCCCGCTTGTAGGAGGTCGAGTTGATGTTGGCGATGTTGTTCGCGATGACTTCGATGTTGGTCTGCTGGGCGTTCATGCCCGTGGCCGCAATGGCGAGCGATTTCACTGGTCCCACTCCTTCAGATCAAATCGACATCCGAACGACTTCCTGGTAGGCCTGGACGACCTTGTCGCGAACCGCGACCGCCGTCTGCAGGGCCTGCTCGGCCGACATCAGCGCTTCCACGACGCGGCGCGTCGATTCCTTGCCCTGCATTGCAGAGATCGATGCCGCCTCGCCCGCCTTCAGCGTCCCGATCGCATCCGACGTCACCTGCTTCATCACCGATTCGAAGCCGACGTCGTCACTGGTCTGGATCGCGGTGGTCGCCGCCGGCGAGACGGCCTGCGTCTCGGTCGCACGGCCCGCGGCTTGCCCTGCGGAAATCGCGGTGGATGAAATCGCCTCAAGCATGGTCAGCTCCTCAAGAGGTCGATGGTCATGCCGAGCATGGACCTCACCTGCTTCACGACCTGGAGGTTGGCCTCATAGGAGCGGTTGACCTCCCGCATGTCGGCCATCTCGATCATCATGTTCACGTTCGGCAGCTTGACGTAGCCGGCCTTGTCTGCAGCGGGATGCCCCGGATCGTACTCCACCCGGTAAGGCGTGGTGTCGACCCCGATCTCCTTGACCTTCGCGAGCTGTGCGCCCGAGGCGCGATCCATCGCCGCATCGAAGGTGATGGTCTTGCGCTGATACGGATCGGCGCCGGCGGCGCGCCCCGTCGAGGTGGCGTTCGCGAGGTTCTCCGAGACGATGCGCATGCGCGTCGACTGCGCTTCGAGCCCGGAGCTTGCGACCGTCAGCGAGGCGCTCAATGAGTCCAGCATGTCAATTCACCTCAGGCCTTTGCACTCGACAGCACCATGCGGTGAAACGACCGCACGATCGCCGCGTTCATCGAATAGTCGCGATTGACGTCGCTGCCCTTGATCATTTCCTGCTCGAGGCTGACGGAGTTGCCGGAGTGAACCACTTCCCAGCTGTCCTTCTTCGCGGTCGCCCGCGTGTCGGTCTCGGCTGCGGCCAATTGCATGTGCGAAGGCGACGTCGTCGCGAGCCTCACCGGCATGCCGTCGAGCACCTTGCTGAACGGCTCGACGTCGCGCGCCCGGAATCCCGGCGTGTTGGCGTTGGCGACGTTGGTGGCGATGGTCGACTGACGCAGCTCGAGATAGCGCGCCTGCGACGATGCGAGTTCGAAGAGATAAAGCGGTCCCACGACGGCCCCATTCTGATCCATTCGGGACGAGCCTAGGGCGTTAAGCTTTCGTCAAGCTGTTGCGCGAAGCACCATCCTCGGAAATCTATCGGACGTTCTCGGGCCGCGGCGCCTGCTTGGATTGGAGGAAGTAGATGATCTCGGCAACGGGCCGGAAGAATTCCGCCGGAATCACCTGATCGACCTGGACTGCCTCGTAGAGCGCGCGCGCCAGCGCCTTGTTTTCGATGACGGGGATTCGGTTCTGCTCGGCAATCTCGCGGATCTTCAGCGCGATCACGTCCATGCCCTTGGCCACGACCAGCGGCGCGGCGTTTTCCTCGCGCTTGTAGCGCAGCGCGATCGCGAAGTGCGTCGGATTGGCAATCACCAGCGTCGCGCGCGAGGCCGAGGCGATCATGCGTTGGCGCGACCGGTCGCGCGCCAGCGAGCGCAAGCGCGCCTTGATCAGGGGATCGCCTTCCGCCTGCTTGTGCTCGTCCTTGATCTCCTGCTTGGTCATGCGCAGCTCGCGCCGCCAGTGGAAGCGCGCCCAGGCGAGATCGATCGCCACCAGCACGATGGTGGCGATGCAGATCGCCGAGACGATGCGCATCGCGATGTTGAGGATCATCTCCGGCAGCGCGACCGGGTCGGTGTACATGGCCTCGAAGGCCCTTGCTTCGGATGAGCGCAGCACGAAGGCGACCACGGCGGTCACCGCGGCGAGCTTGAACAGCGACTTGGCGAACTCGATCAGGCCCTGCGTCCCGAACAACCGCTTCCAGCCGCTGACGGGAGAGATTCGCGACAAGTCAGGCTTGATCCGCTCGAGCACCAGGCGCGGCGCGTTTTGCAGCAGCGAGGCCGCGAGCCCGAACACCACCAGGATGACCACCAAGGGCACCAGGAACCGCAGCGCCTGCAGGCCGACCACGGTGAGCAGGTTCTGCGCGTCCGCACCGGTCGAGAGCGGGAAGCCCTCGGGATCGTCGAGCAGGCTCTTCAGCGTCGGCGTCAATTGCTGCACGCCCTGGCCGATCAGGAATGCCTGGATCACCATCAGCGCGGCCATCGAGGCGAAAATGGAGGCCTCCCGAGAGACCGGAATCTTGCCCTGTTCGAGCGCATCGCGGACTTTCTTCTCGGTCGGCTCTTCTGTCTTGCTCTCCTGATCGGATGTTTCTGCCATGCCCGTTCAGCGGTCAGCGGAAGACCAGCCCATCCTCCTGCTCGGGGTTGAGCTCGATTTCGCCCTTCTCCGCGAGGTCGAGTGCAAGGTCGGTGATCACACGGCGCGCCTCGAGCACGTCGCGCTGGTTCGACGGCTCGCCGATCGCGAGCTCGGCCTCGACGACGCGGCGGACGCGCGAGGCGACCGCGGACAGGATCACCTCGCGGAAATGCTTGTCGGTGCCCTTCAGTGCGACCACGATGCGGTCGGTCGGAACCTGGTCGAAGATCATGGTGCGCGCCTTCGGCGCCAGGTTGATGACGTCGTCGAAGGTGAACAACAGCTCCTTTAGCACCTCGGCCGACTTCGGACGCTTCTCCGACAGGCTCTTCAGGATGTCCTCGATGTGGCCGCGCTCCATCTTGTTGATGATGTCGGCGACGCGGGCGTAGGTGTCGGCGCCGAGGTTGCGGGCGAAATTCAGCGTCAGATCTTCGTGCAGCGTCTTCTCGAGGACCTTCATCGCGTCATCAACGATCGGCTTGAGGCTGAGCACGCGCCGCATCAACTCGTTGCGCAGACTCGACGGCAGCTGGCTCATGACCTTGGCGGCGCAGGACGGCTTGACTTTGGACAGGATGAGCGCCGCGGTCTGCGGATGCTCCTTGGACAGGTAGGTGGCCAGCGAATTTTCCGACACCGACGAGACGCGGTCCCACACAGAGCGGCTCGAATTGCCGAGTAGGTCCGTCATGATCGCCGAAACCTGATCGGCCGGAAGCACGTCGCCGAGCACCGCTTCCAGGCCACCGAGGGTGCCGAGAATGTTCGCGCCCATCGAGAACTGCTGGGCGAACTCCTCGACGATCCCCTCGAGCTCCTGCGCGGTGATCGGCCGCAGCTCCGCCGCCGCCTTGGTGACGATGCGGATCTCCTGCGGCTCGAACTGCTGAAGCACGCTCGCCGCCGCCTGCCGGCCCATGGCCAGCAGGAGCGCGGCGACCTTTTCCGTGCCGCCCAGCGTGGTAACGCCTCGCTGCTTGACGGGAGCGATGCCGACCGGTGCCGCCATGGTCAGGTATCACCCTGCCCCAGCGGTCCGACGATCTCCGTGAGTGAGACGCCGAAGCGGGAATTGTCCTCTTCGACGACGACCACCTCGCCGCGGGCGACGATGCGACCGTTGACGACGACGTCGACGGGCTCCCCGACCCGGTGATCGAGCGGAACCACCGCGCCGCGTCCGAGCTTCATCAGGTTCGCCACCGGAATGGTCGCCGATCCCAGCACCACCTGCATGGTGACGGGAATGCGCAAGATGGCGTCGACATTGGCGAACTTGCCGGTCTCCTCGGCCGTGCGCTGGGCGATCTCGGCCAGGCGTTCCAGCGGTGACGTCTCGGTCTCAGCCGATGCAGGTGCAGACTCGTAGTCGAATGATTGCGCCATATGGTATCGCCTCTTGGTACTTCCGCTGCCGGAGCGCCGTGGCGTTCCGGCCGTATTGCTCTGCCGGTGCCGGCATTCAGTGCTTGTTCAGCTCGGCGGTCGCGGCCGTCGCCGCGGGTGCGAGCCCGCTGCGCGCATCGAGCGCTGCGATCGCCTCGTGAGCCTGGTCGATCTTCGTGCTCAGCACGTTGGCGAGGCGTCCGAGATTCGCCGTGGAATCGTGCGCCGCGGTGATGACCGTGTCGAAGGCACCCGCGGTCTCGTGCATGATGGTTGAGAATTCGCCCTGATAGCTGCGCAGCCGCGCCAGCTCGCGATGCATCCTGGTCACCCGCAGGCTGGTGAAGGCGAGCGCAACCAGCAGCACGATATCAACGAGATAGGATATCATCGACGAACTCCCGCTTCTGATCGACGGGATCTGCCACCTGCATGGCGTAATAGCCGTCGAGCTGGCCGATCTGACACCAGAACAACACCTGATTGTTGCTTTCGAGACGGGCCAGCGTGCGCGGCGTGGCCTCGAGCTCGAGCACCTGCCCGACCTCGAACTTCACGACGTCGCCGAGCGTCACCATCTTCTCGTCGAGGACGGCGCTGAGGGTCACCTCGGTCCGCTGCACCTCGCTTTCCATCTGTTCGCGCCAGCGTGGGTCGGCGGCGCGACCGTCGCTGACGACCACGTGAGCGAGCTTCTGACGCAGCGGGTTGAGCGCGGAGTGCGGAATGATCAGGAACATCTGACCGCCGCGGTAGAGTGCCTGCACCATCATGTTCGCGCAGATCGACATGTTGCTGGCGCGTCCGATCGCCAGCGACGCCATCGCGGTCTCGACACGCTCGACGCGGAAGGTGACGTTGGACGTTCCGGCGAAGGCGCCTTGCAGCGCCTTGGCGAACCGCTCGAACAGCGCCTGGACCAGCCGTATCTCAATGTTCGAGAACGTCCGTTCGACGTCAAGCGGCGGTTCCGCTCCGTCAGAGCCGAACATCGCCTCGACCATCGTGAATACGAAGTCGCGGTCGAGCATGATAATGACGCGCGAATCCCACTGCTCGGCATAGAGCACGGCCGCGACCGCGTTGCCCTCGTAGTCCTTGATGATGTCGCCGAGCGGATCGTTGGTGATGCCGTTGACCGAGAAATAGCAGGGCGTTCCGGCCATCGGCTGCAGGCTGTCGGTGCACGATGCCGCCATGCGATCGAAGATCACATTGAGCATCGGCATACGCTCGATCGATATGCCGGCAGCGTCCAGCAGGTAGTTCGGCAGCTGCTTGCGCTGGTCGACTTCTGCGTCTTCCATCATCATGCGCGCGCCGCCTTGGGTTCAGCGTCGGCAGCGACGGGCTTGGGACCTGCGATCGTCTCGTTTTCGACGACGTCGATCGAGGGACGCTCGCTGCTGGAGATCATCTTGCGGCCGTGCTCGACGGCGATCTGCGGCATGGCACCGTTCATGAATGCCAGCAGCGTCTGCTTGACGATGATGTAGGGCCGACACTTCTTCTCGCGCGTCATCTTGATCTTGATCGCGAAGGGCGAAAGCACGCCATAGGACAGGAAGATGCCTGCGAAGGTGCCTACCAGGGCTGCACCGATAAAGCCGCCCAATAGCTTCGGAGACTGGTCGAGCGCGCCCATCGCCTTGATGACGCCAAGCACGGCGGCGACGATGCCGAGCGCCGGCAGCGCCTCGGACACCGTCACCAGCGCATGATAGGGCGCCAGCTTGCCTTTCACGATGGTATGGATCTCCTCGTCCATCAGCGCCTCGATCTCGTGCGTGCGCGCATTGCCCATGATGATCAGGCGGACATAGTCGCAGATGAACTGGAGCAGCGAGGGATCTTCGAGCACGCTGGGGAACGCCTTGAAGATTTCGGAGGAGGCGGGATCGTCGATATGCGCCTCGACTTCGTTGCGCCCCTTGCCACGCAGCTCGCGCATCAGAGCGTGGAGCGCGCCGAGCAAGTCAAGGTAGTAGCGCTGGCCGGGCACCGCGCCGGTGATGGCCTGCATACAGGCGACGCCCGTGTCCACCACCGTCTTCCATGGATTGGCCACGATGAAGGTCCCGACCGCGGTTCCCATGATGATCACGAACTCCCACGGCTGCATGAGCACGGCCAGGTGCCCGCCCATGGCGGCAAAGCCGCCGAGCAGCGCCGCTACCGTGATGAAAATCCCCACGAAACTGCCCAACGCGCCGCTCCATCGCCGATCCCACCTGGAATACCTAGTCGGCGACGCTTGCGCGAAGCTGGCTTCGAGGTCGCCAGCCCCGCGCAAGCAATTGGCGGCAGCTTGAAGCGGGGTCGCGACCTGCGGCCAGAGGGGCGCGTGTCATGCTATCCACCATCGCGGACTACACCAGGCTGACCAAAGACATGGGCAAGTCGCTGACGCAGGTCGCGAAGCAGCCGGACGTCAGCCGCGACACCGACTATTTCCTCGGCCATATCGGCAAAGTGAAGACTATCGACGATTTCCTGAAGGACTATCGTCTCTATTCCTATGCGATGAAGGCCTATGGCCTCAGCGACATGACCTACGCCAAGGCGTTCATGCGCAAGGTGCTGACCGAGGGGGTCACGAGCAAGGACGCCTTCGCCAACAAGCTGACCGACACCCGCTACCGGCAATTCGCGACCGCCTTCAATTTCGCCGCACTCGGCGACAAGGCGACCCAGACCGCCGCGGCCACGACCGGCACCGCGACCCAGTACGTCACGCAGACGATGGAGGAGAAGGCCGGCGATCAGAACGAAGGCCTGCGTTTGGCGCTGTATTTCACCCGCAAGGCTTCCACGATCACGACCGCCTACCAGATCCTGGCCGACAAGGCGCTGACGCAGGTGGTGCAGACCGCGCTCGGCCTGCCTTCGACGATCAGCGCGGCGAACATCGACGCCCAGGCCAAGATGATCGCGGACAAGATCAAGCTCACCGACTTCCAGGATCCGGCCAAGGTGACCAAGTTCGTGCAGCGCTTTGCGGCGATGTGGGATGCGACCCAGGCCCGGAACGACAGCTCGACCAATCCCGCGCTGGTCCTGATCGCCGGCGCCGCGACGTCGGTCAGCATGGATACCAACGTGCTCACGACGCTTCAGAACATCAAGTTCAACAGGTAAGTCATGCAATCGGCTCTCTATGTGGGATTGTCGGCGCAGGTCGCCCTCGAAAAGCGCCTCCAGACGATCGCCAACAACGTCGCCAACGTCAACACGGCCGCGTTCCGCACCGACGTGGTGAAGTTCGAGACCGTGCTGTCCAAGGCCGGTCCGACGCCGGTGGCGTTCTCCTCGCCCGGCGACAACGTCATCTCGCGCGAGATGGGAAACATTACCGAGAGCGGCAACCCGCTGGACGTCGCCGTGGTCGGCCAGGGCTGGATCGCCTTCGCCGGTCCGAACGGCACGGTCTACACGCGCGACGGCCGGCTCCAGATCGCCCCCAACGGCGATCTTCAGACCGTGAGCGGCTTTCCGATCGTCGATTCCGGGGGCGCGCAGATCACGCTCGACCCGAACGGCGGACCGATCTCGATCGCGCGCAGCGGCGCGATCATCCAGGACAACAACGAGATCGGCACCATCGGCCTGTTCAGCATTCCGGCCGACGCCAATCTCGAACGCTACGGCAATTCAGGCGTGACGCCCGACCGGCCTGCGACCGCCATCGCGGACTTCTCCCGGGACGGCTTCAAGCAGGGCTATGTCGAAGGCTCCGGCGCCAATCCGATGCTCGAACTGACGCGGCTGATCTCGGCCTCGCGCGCTTTCGATGGCACCAACTCGATGATCGAGGGCACCGAGAGCTCGCTGCAGAACGCGATCCGGACCCTCGGCGAACCCGGCAAGTAGATTGCGCGCCAAGCGCGCAGGATGAGGTTGGACGGTTTCCTTGAACGCTCTTCGGCAACTCGAGTGGGCGCTGCTGGAGCTTCAGCAGAGCACTCCCCTGGCAAGCGTCAGTGGCGCGATCTCCGAGATCGCGCCGACGCATTTCCGCGTCTCCGGCCTGTCGCGCTTCGTCAGGCTCGGCGAGCTCATCGGCGTCGATTGCGGCGGTAAGCGCCAGATCGGCGAGGTGGTGCGGATCGACAGCGAGGGCATCATCGCCAAGCCGTTCGACCGGCAATTTGGCGGCGGGCTCGGCTCGGCGGCCTACCGGATGCCGCCGCTGTCCTTCGCGCCCGATCCGAGCTGGAAGGGCCGCGTCATCAACGCCCTCGGCGCGCCGCTGGACGGACAGGGGCCGCTCACGCAAGGGTCGCAGGCGGTCTCGACGGAGGCGGAGGCGCCGTCGGCCATGAAGCGTGCGCGCGTGCACAAGCCGCTGCGCACCGGCGTACGCGTCATCGACCTGTTCGCGCCGGTCTGCGCCGGCCAGCGCGTCGGCATCTTTGCCGGATCGGGCGTCGGCAAATCGACGCTGCTCGCGATGCTCGCCCGCAGCCAGGGCTTCGATACGGTCGTGCTGGCCCTGGTCGGCGAGCGCGGCCGCGAGGTGCGCGAGTTCATCGAGGACGTGCTGGGCAACGACCGTCATCGCGCTGTCACAATCGTCTCGACGGGCGACGAAAGCCCGATGATGCGGCGACTGGCGCCGAAGACGGCGATGGCGGTGGCCGAATATTTCCGCGACCGCGGCGAATCGGTCCTGCTGATGGTGGATTCGATCACCCGTTTTGCCCACGCCGCCCGCGAGGTCGCGCTCGCCGCCGGCGAGCCCGCGGTGGCGCGCGGCTACGCGCCGACGGTCTTCACCGATCTGCCGCGCCTGCTCGAGCGCGCCGGTCCGGGCGAGGAGGGATCCGGCACCATCACCGGGATCTTCTCCGTGCTGGTCGACGGCGACGATCACAACGAGCCGATCGCCGACACCATCCGCGGCACGCTCGATGGGCACATCGTGCTCTCAAGGCACATCGCCGACCAGGCGCGCTATCCGGCCGTCGATGTTCTGGCCTCGGTCTCCCGCCTCGCCCACAACGTCTGGGACCCCGAGGAGCGCGAATTGGTGAGCAAGCTGCGCGCCATGATCGCGAAATACGAGGACACGCGCGACCTTCGCCTGATGGGCGGTTATCAGCCGGGACGTGATTCGGGCCTCGACCAGGCGGTCGAGATGGTTCCGCGAATCTACAACGCGATGCGACAGGGCGCGTCGGCGCCGCCGAGCGCCGATCCGTTCCGCGAGCTTCGGGACATGCTCAAGGGCGACTGACGGGTGGAGAGGGTGAGGCGCCTGCCGTCCGCCCTGCCCGTGGTTTTCGACAAGAGATTGCGCATGTCGCTACGCTTCCAGCGCATGCGCGTGCACACCGGCTCACCCATTTTCGTCGTGAGCGAATTCGCCGTTCGCGGTGTGCACGAGCTGGCAAGCGCTGTGCAAGCGATCGAAGAGTCTATTCTGCAAGCACGACGGGAACAACCGCCGCGTGCAATTCCAATGAGTTCCCTCGACGATTCCGCGGCAGAACGCACAAGTTGTGGATGACGTGCCGCCAAACGTCATCGTGATGCACAAGCTTCGATCAGTTTGCATCAACGCAAGACAACAACGCGCGTGCAATCAAACTCTCACAATATCGAGTGCATATTACTCGCCGCGCCATGTATTGCGTTCACCATCATGTGTCCCGAACAACGAGATTGCCCTTGAACGTTACATTCGCCTGCCACGACATCCAGCCTGTGAGAGGGTCTCTACTTGATTTTGTTGAGAAGCTCATCCATCGTTTTGGTTGAGTATAAGAAACGTCTGCTTGTGACTTGAACTTTGGGGGCTTCGGTTGAGCCACTCCGATCCACCGTTTGCCGGCGACGGCAACCCGAGCTCCCGCGCGACGACCACGCCGTTGGCATGCCATCAGCGATACGGCTTCTCGCTGCGGACGATGCAACGCTCCTCGGCCGAGGTCGGGCGCGGTGCGATCCGCGCCATTGTGCGAGAGTTCGACAGGGCATGCTCGTCTGACACTCAGGGCGCAAAGCGGCTTCGGGACGCCGCAGACGAAGTTCCGGGGACGAGGTAGATTCATGCCATTGGCGCGGGAAGCCGTCGAGCTGCTGGTTCAGGCGGCGCGGGCTTGGTATTTCGAAGGCAATCAGCATGGATTGCGCGATCGGGAATGGATAGCGCTGCGCTTTCTCGGGCGCGCCAACAGGTTTTCGCGCACGCCGTCCGCACTGGCCGGCTTCATCGGCGCCACACGCGCGACGGCGTCGCAGATCGTGAAGACTCTGGAGAGCAAGTCGTTCCTGGTGCGAAAGCCGTCGCATGAGGACAAGCGTTCCGTCGTCCTGCACGTCACGCCGCAGGGCGAGAAATGCCTGAGCCAGCACGACCCGATCAATCACGTGGTCAACGCGGTGACGTCGCTCGGGACCGAGGAGTGCATCAGGCTGCGCGACTCTCTCCGCGAGATCCTCAATCACCTCGATGCTGCCCATCAACGGCTCGAAGCGAGCATCTGCCGGGACTGCATGTTTCTCGCAGAGCGCGGGCCGGGCACCGGCAAGGGGCGTGGAAACGCCGAATTCATGTGCCGGCTCTATCGTGCTCCGATCTCGCTCGAGGAGACCGAGCTGCTCTGCACCAGCTTCGAGCGCACGCGTGACCGCCCCAAGATCGAGCAGCATCTCGACCGCGAGCGCATGGCGAGCCAGGGCTGAGGCCGCCAAGAAGCGGCGCTCCATCAACGTCATTGCGAGCGAAGCGAAGCAATGACGGAGTATGAGGCGATAGCTCGCTCTCCGAGTGACGGCTGTCATTCCCCGCGAAGGCGGGGAATCCAGTACGCCGCGGCCTCTGCATTGAACAACTGTCGTCTCGGAGTACTGGATCGCCCGGTCAAGCCGGGCGATGACAGCGAGTGTGTGGTCGCAGACGTGCATATTCATTCTCGCGACTGATTTCGCCCGAGCTTTGCTTCGTCTCGCCGCCCTCATCGGCAAGAGGGCGCAGGGAAGACCGGGTGCTGACATCGCACCCGCGGTCCGCTGCGCAAAACGCACACGCAGAAAACCGCACAGCAGCATACAGGTGGTGCCAATCACTCGGCCTTCCCTGCGCGATGGCCGGACGGCTTATGCCGTGCTCTCCCGGGAGCCGAGTTCCTTCTGGCCTCCCTCACCCTCGCAAAAGTCACCGGCACCGCGCCGGTTGACGCCAATGCCGCATTCGCGAGAGCTTGACCGTAGCAACGACAGCCAGGACCACACGGTTTTGCCGTACGCACGGCCCGCCATTTCGCCCGCAGTATTCCCTGACACCGTCGACAGCGCCGGAAACTTACAGACGAGACGAAACCTAGCAGCGCCGTTCGTCCGCGCGCGGCCGCGAGCTCACCGGGGACTACCCTCCCTGCCCGCACCTTTCGCGCCCGACGCTGCCGCGTCCACCGCAAGCCCGGCTCGCGACAATGACGACCTCATGATCGCCCCTCGAGATTGAGCCGGGATGACCGACACATACGACAAATCCGAATTTCGGTAAAGAAGAATATCTTTGCTTCACTGTGTTGACACGAGACCGAAACAGGCCGCCAGGCTGGCCCTCGAACCCGCGGGGACCAGACGCACCCTTGTATGCATTATCCCAGTTGCCATTCCCCTGCGCTTCGCTTTACATGCCCTCAACTGCCCCGCGGAACGGCCGGGGCCGGAAAAATCACACAGATTTCCAGGGGACGGAGCATGGCGCGCAACATATTGATTCTTGGGGCTTCTTACGGCTCCCTGCTGGGCACGAAGCTGCTGATGGCCGGGCACAACGTGACCCTGGTCTGCCGCGCAAAGACCGCGGAGCTGATCAACCGCGACGGTACCGAGGTGCGCATTAAGCTACGCGACGAGGCGGTGCACCGGGCGATCTTCTCCCGCAACCTCCCTGGCAAGCTCGACGCGGTGACGCCGGCCAATGTCGACCTCTCCCGCTACGATCTGGTCGGCCTCGCGATGCAGGAGCCGCAATACACCAACCACACGGTGCGCGTCCTCATGGTCAAGATTGCCGCGGCGAAGCTGCCGTGCCTGTCGATCATGAACATGCCGCCCCTGCCCTATCTGAAGCGGATTACGGCACTCGCCGACATGGATCTCGAGGAGGCCTACACCAATGCGCAGGTGTGGGAGCGGTTTGAGCCCGGGCTGGTGACGCTGTGCTCGCCCGACCCGCAGGCCTTCCGGCCGCCGGAAGAGGCCGCCAACGTGCTGCATGTCGGCCTGCCCACCAACTTCAAGGCGTCGGTCTTCGCCGACGAGAAGCACAACAAGCTGCTGCGCGAGCTGGAGGCCGACATCGACGCGGTGACGCTCGACGGCCACGACGTGCCGGTGAAGCTGAAAGTGTTCGATTCCCTGTTCGTGCCGCTGGCGAAATGGTCGATGCTGCTGACCGGCAATTACCGCTGCATCACGCCGAACGAGCCGCAGTCGATCCGCGACGCCGTGCACGGCGATCTCAATCGTTCGCAGACGATCTACGACCATGTCGATGCGATCGCCCGCCGCCTCGGCGCCGATCCGCAGGACCAGGTGCCGTTCGCGAAGTACGCCAAGGCCGCGGAGAGCCTGCTCAAGCCGTCATCGGCGGCGCGCGCGGTCGCGAGCGGTGCGCCCTTCATCGAACGCGTCGACCTGCTGGTGAAGCTGATCTCGCATCAGCTCGGCGTGCCCAACGCCGAGATCGACCGCACCGTCGACACCGTGGACCAGAAGCTGAACGAGAAGATCGTGCAGGGCGGCTCCGGCGCGCAGTAGCGCCGCTCCCACCGAGGTCCGCTCAGGCAACCAGGAAGGATTGCAGCCAGATCAGGCCGGTCACGGCGACCAGCGTAACCGCGCCGGTGCGCGTGACGAGGTCAGGGCGCCCGAGGCGACGGGCGCCGCGGCCGAGCGTTGCGCCGAGAATGATCCACGCGGCGCCGGCGGTGAGAATCTGCAGCACGATCACGCCGAGCCACGGCAGCAGTTCGAGCGGCCCGGCCCCAAGCGGCAGCAGCAGGAACGCGAAGACCAGTGCTTTCGGGTTGAGCAGCGTCGTCAGCAGCACCTGGCCGAACGTCACCGCAGCGCCGTCGCGCAGCTCGCGCGTATTGACGCGCCAGAGCATGACCGCGAGGCACAGGATGTAGATGGTCACGGCGACGCGGAGCAGCAGCGCCGCAATCGGGATGTCGCTGATGACCGGACCGAGCGCCAGCCGCAGCACCGCGATCGCCAGCAGATAGCCGCACAGTTCCGCCGCAAGCAGATGAAGGGAGCGCGAGATGCCCGCTCCGGCCCCCGATGTCGCCAGCAGGGTGTTGGTCGGCCCCGGCACCGCCAGCAGGAAATAGGTCGCCGTGAAGAAGGTCAGAAAGGTCATACGGCCGGATAGCAGGTCTCGGGCCCGTCGATCTTGATCTGCGTCATTTCGGGCCGAGCGATGGCGGTCTGCACCATCTTCCCCGAGCCGGCGCCGTTCGGCACCGGGTTCCTGCCGCGCACGGCGGAGCTTTCCGGTTTTGGCGTGGGCAACACCATCTGATTCGCGCTGGAGCGCTCGACGCGCCGCGGCTGGATTGATAAGCCGCTGTCCGCGAATGACGGGACTTTGAGTCGGGGACATGACGGTTGCGATCGAGATGGGGCAGACCACGGCAGGCGCCGCGGCCGCCATGGACCTCGAGGAACTGCTGGCGACCCGTCTCCTGGTGCAGGGCAATTCGGGCTCCGGCAAGTCGCATCTCTTGCGGCGGCTGCTGGAACAGAGCGCCCCCTGGGTGCAGCAGGCCATCATCGATCCCGAGGGCGACTTCGTCACGCTGGCCGAGCGCTTCGGCCATCTGGTGATCGAGGCCGAGGATCACACCGAGCGCGGCCTCCAGGTCGCGGGCGAGCGCGCACGGCTGCATCGCGTCTCCACCGTGCTCAATCTCGAAGGTCTCGACGCCGAGAACCAGATGCGGCGCGCGGCTGCGTTCCTTGGCGGGATGTTCGACGTCGACCGCGATCATTGGTACCCGATGCTCGTCGTCGTCGACGAAGCGCAGTTGTTTGCGCCGGCGGTGGCGGGCGAAGTCTCGGACGAAGCACGCAAGCTCTCGCTCGCCGCCATGACCAATCTGATGTGCCGCGGCCGCAAGCGCGGGCTTGCCGGCATCATCGCAACCCAGCGCCTGGCCAAGCTCGCCAAGAACGTCGCGGCCGAAGCCTCGAACTTCCTGATGGGGCGGACCTTCCTCGACATCGACATGGCCCGCGCCGCCGACCTGCTCGGCATGGAGCGGCGGCAGGCGGAAGCCTTCCGCGATCTCGAGCGCGGTCAGTTCATGGCGCTGGGACCTGCGTTGTCGCGCCGGCCGCTGCGCCTCAACATCGGCCCGACCGAGACCAGCCCGCGCAATTCGACACCGCGGCTGATGCCGCTGCCGGAAGCCACGCTTGAAGATGCCCGCGCGGTCATCCTCGCCGCACCGCCGCCCGATGCCAGCCGGCCGCAGCGACGGCCGGCTCCGGATCTGCTCGAGCAGCTTCGCGCGGCGAAGGCCGCCGCGGTGCCGGAGATTCGGGTCGAAGTGGTCGAGGCTCCCGTCAGTGCCGAAGAGCTCGCCGAGCGGCGCGATCGCGTGGATCGCACGCTGCGTGCCGTGATGGCCGAGCCCGACGCCGGCTTCCGCGCCATCGGCGTGCTCTATCAGGAGTTCGTGGTTCGCTGCCGCATCGAGGGGTTAGGGGCGGCGGTGCCCGATCTCAACGAATTCCGTCGCATGCTGACGCATGCGCGCGCCGGGCTCGGGACGGATCTCACCGAAGACGACGCCTGGCAGGACGTGGCGCTGCGCGCCTCGATCCTGCCCGACGACATGCAGGGCGTGTTCATGATGATCGCGCGCGCGGCGAAGGAAGGCTGGCCCTGCCCCGGCGATGCCGCGATCGCCCGTGCCTACGGCTCGCACTCGCTGCGCCGCGCGCAGCGCCTGCTCGGCTACATGGAGGAGCAGGGCCTGATCGTCGTCCAGCTCGACGGCGGCGGCCGCCGGATCGTGACGCTGGTGGAGCTCGCCTGGGCGACCGCGCCGGGCGATCCCAACGGCGATGATCAGCCGGCGGAGCAGGTCGCGAGCGCGGCGTCGGCTTGACACGGGATGGAGGTCGTCATGCCCGGGCTTGTCCCGGGCATCCACGTTCTTCGTGCCGGGAGGCAAGACGTGGATGGCCGGGTCATAGGCGAGCGCAAGCGACGCCGTCCTTCGGACGGCTATGCCCGGCCATGACGCGGAGAGGTCAGCGCACTGCGTCAGGCCGCCTCGGAGCCGCCGAGATAGGCGTCGCGGATGCGGGGGTCGTCTTTCAGCGCGCGCGCGGGGCCAGACAGCACGATCTTGCCGGTCTGCAGCACATAGGCCTCGTGCGCGATCTCGAGCGCGAGGCTGGCGTTCTGCTCGACCATGAAAACCGAGACGCCCGCCTGGTTGATGCTGCGGATCAGCTCCAGCACGCGATCAACATAAAGCGGCGACAGGCCCATGGTCGGCTCGTCCATCACGATCATGCGCGGGCGGCTCATCAGCGCGCGCGCCATCGCCACCATCTGCTGCTCGCCGCCGGACAGCGAGCCGGCGCGCTGCGACAGCCGCTGGCCGAGCTTCGGGAACAGCGTCAGCATCCTGTCGAGATCCTGCGCGATGGCGTCGCGGTCATTGCGCACGAAGGCGCCCATCAGGATGTTCTCGCGCACGCTCATGTCGGCGAACAGCCGCCGCGCCTCCGGCACGGAGCCGATGCCGCGGCGGACGATCTGCGGCGTGGAGAGCCCGATCAGCGAAGCGCCGTCGAACGTCACCTCGCCCGAGCGCGGCTTCACCAACCCTAAGATGATCTTCATCGTGGTCGACTTGCCGCTCGCGTTGCCGCCGAGCAGGCAGACAATGTGGCCGCGCGCGACCGTGATCGACAGGTCGAAATGCACCTGGGCCTGACCGTAGAAGGTGTTGACATCAGACAAAGCCAGCAGTGCTTCGGGTGCGCTCGTCATGCCGCGCTCTCCTGCTCCGTCGTCCCTGACAGTCCGTGGCCGAGATAGGCCTCGATCACCTTGGGATCGCTCCGCACCTGCTCGCCCGGCCCTTCCGCGATCTTCTTGCCCTCGTCCATGACGATGACGCGGTCGGACAGGCGCATCACCATCTCCAGCTTGTGCTCGATCAGCAGGATGGTCAGCCCTTCGGCTTTCAATTCGGCGACGAGCCCCTGCATCTCCGCGGTCTCGGTCGGGTTCATGCCGGCGGTGGGCTCGTCGAGCAGCAGCAGCCGCGGCTTCAGCGCGAGCGCACGCGCGATCTCGACGCGGCGGCGGTTGGCGTAAGACAGACTATAGGCGGGCTGGTCGATGCGCGGCAGCAGCCGTTCGCCGAAACGCGCGAGGATGGCCTTCACCTCCTCGCGCAGCCGCTCCTCCTCGGCCCTGACGCGCGAGGGACGCAGCAGGGCCAGACCCAATTCCAGCAGCGGGCCGATCACCGGCACGGTCGGCTTCACGGCGCGCAGCCGCGTGTGCGCGCCGATCAGGACATTGTCCATGACGCTGAGATTGCCGAACACGCGGCCGAGCTGGAAGGTGCGCGCGATGCCTTCGGCCGCGAGCCGCTCCGGCGACAGGCCGGTGACGTCCTGCCCTTCGAAGCTGACTGCGCCGGCATCGGGCCGGTCCAGCCCGGTGACGAGATTGAACAGCGTTGTCTTGCCGGCGCCGTTCGGGCCGATGATGCTGATCAGCTCGCCCCTGGCAAGGTCGAGGTCGATCGTATCGACCGCGGTGAGGCCGCCGAAACGGCGCGTCAGGCCGCGCAGGGACAGCATGGCGTGAAGCTGCTTCTCCATCAGACCGTTCCCAACAGGCCCTGCGGCCTGAACCGCACCAGAAGCAAGAGAACGATGCCGTAGATCAGGATGCGGTACTCGGCCGCGATCCGGAACACCTCGGGCAGGCCGACCAGCGCGACCGACCCGACGATCGCGCCGACGACGTTGCCGAGGCCGCCGAGGATCACGACGGTCAGCGCCAGGATGGATTGCTGCGTGTTGAAGGTCTCGTGGTTGATGTAGGAATAGAGATGCGCGGCGATGCCGCCGCTGACGCCGGCGGCGAAGCCGCCGAAGATGAAGGCGATCGACTTGTAGCGGTTCAGGCTGAGGCCATAGGCGCGCGCGGCGATGTCGTCGTCGCGGATGGCGCGAAAGCTGCGGCCGAGATGCGAGGTAAGCAGCCGTCCCTGCAGCAGCGCCAGCACGACCATCACCGCAAGGCTGAACCAATAGACCGAGGTCGGGCTGATCAGGTCATAGCCGAACAGCGACAGCGGCGGAATGCCGGAGATGCCGATCGGGCCGCGCGTCACGCTCTCCCAGTTCAGGATCACCAGCGCCACGATCTCGCCGATCGCGAGCGTCGCGATCGACACGTAATGCCCGCGCAGGCGGAAGGACGGCGAGATCAGGAGCGTGCCGAGCGCGGCGCTCATCAGGCCACCGCCGATGACCGCAAGTCCGGCCGGAACGGCCAGCACCAGCGACAGCAATGCGGAGGTGTAGGCGCCGATCGCAAGCAGCGCGGCATGACCGAGCGACACCTGCCCCATCGTGCCCGCAACCAGCGTCAGGCTGAGCCCGAGCATGCCGAGCAACCAGGCATTGACCAGGGTCTGGAGCACGTAGAAGGACACCGGGAACAGCGGCAGGATCGCAAAGCCGGCAACAGCGACCAACAGCGCCCAGCGCGGAATATTCACCGGGCGGCTCGGCGCGATGAACGTGCCGGTGAGCGGCTCGGGCGGCGCCTGCCGTGCGCTGACGAACAGGCCGTTCGGCCGCAGCACGAGCACGACGACGAGCAGCAGGAACGCGAACAAATTGCGGTAGCTGGTGCCGAGCACGGCGACGCCGTAGCTCTCGACGAGGCCCAGCAGCAGGCTGCCGATCACCGCGCCCGGCACGTTGCCGGCACCGCCGACGACTTCCGCGACGACGCCCTTGAGCGTCGCCTGAAGGCTCATCGCCGTGTCGATCTGGTTGTAGTACATGCCGACCAGCATGCCGGAGACGCCGCCGAGCGCCGCCGCGATACCGAACACGGCCTGATTGACCCGGTTGACGTCGACGCCCATCTGCATGGCGGCGTCGCGGTCCTGTGCCGTGGCACGCACGGCCCAGCCGAGCTTGGTGTAACGCAGGAACACGAACAGCAGCAGCGCACTGGTGAGGCCGACGCCGGCAATGAGCAGATCAAGCGGCCCGATCGTCCCGCCACCGACCTGGAAGCGGACATCGGGCAACTGGCTCGGCAGCGCGCGCGGATTGGGCGAGAAGATCAGCATCACCAGTTGATCGAGCACGAAGCTGATGCCGATGGTCGCGAGCAGCGGCGCGATGCGCACCGAGTTTTGCAGCGGCCGTAGACCGAATCGCTCGATGATCAGACCGACGATCGCCGCGGCCACGGCGACCACGATGATGGTGAGAGGCAGCGGCGTGTGCAGTTGCACCACCGCGATCCAGCCGATATAGGCGCCGACCAGATAGATCGAGCCTTGCGCGAAGTTGATCAGCCGGCTGACGCCGAAGATCAGCGCGAGCCCGACTGCAACGAGCGCGTAGACATTGCCGACGATCAGCCCGTTGATGGTGTGGTCGAGCCAGGAGGACACGCAGCATTCCTAATCAGGGAGAAGCGGCCGGAGCGATCGCTTCGGCCATCACATCAGGTCGGCTTGCCGTCCCAGAGCGCGAACTGGCCCTTGCGCACGACGAGTTCGGCGTTCATGGCGCCCTTGACGCGGCGGCTCTCGACGTCGAACGTGGCCTGACCGAAGATGACGCTGGAGACGTCCTTCACCTTGGCGAAGGCATCGCGGATGGCGCGGCGGTCGGTGCCGCCGATCTTCACCACGGCAGCGGCCATGTTCATCGCGTCATAGGAGTATGCATTGAAGGCGTCGGGCTCCTGCCCGTTGTACTTGGCCTTGAAGCCGTCGATGAACTTCCTCACCTCGGGCCGCGGATCTTGCGGGAAATAGCGCGTGCCGAGATGGACGTCCTCGACCGCCTCGCCCCCGAGCTCCAGGAATTTCGGCGAGTACACCGAGCTGGCCGCGCAGATCGTCTGCTTCAGGCCGACCTGGCGGGCCTGGCGCGCGATCAGCGCGCCGTCGGAATAATAGGAGATCAGGATCAGCCCGTCCGGGCTGGCGTCGCGCACGCGCACCAAGGTGGAGCGGAAGTCGCGTTCCTCGGCGATGTAGCCCTCGGTGATCGCGACCTCGGCGCCGTATTCCTTGGCCGCCTTGACGAAATGGTCGCGGCTGGTACGGCCCCAATCGGTGTTGAGGTGCAGCACCGCAAGCTTCTTCAGGCCGAGCCGCCTGACGGCGTAGGACGCCAGTAGCGGCTGCTCGTCGGCCTGGCTCACGGACGTGCTCCACATGAAGTCACCGCCCTTGGTGAAGTCGGGGTGCGAATTGGTGAAGCCGAACTGCACCAGGCCGCCGCGCTGATAGATCGGGGAGGCCGCCATCGAGGCGGGACTGGAGAAATCGCCGAGCTCCATGACGATGCGGGGATCGGAGACGAATTTCTGGGCGATCGCGACCGACTGGCGCGGATCGCTCTGGCTGTCCTCGAACTGGTAGGCGAGCTTGCGGCCGTTGATGCCGCCGGCGGCGTGAATCTCGTCGAGCGCGAGATCAAAGCCCTGCTTCCACTGCGCGCCATATTGCGCGTTCGGTCCCGTGAGGGGGCCGCTGACGCCGAGCAGGATCGGCTCGGCGGATTGCGCCAGTGCGGCGCGCGAGAAGGCTGTGCCAGCCATCATGGCGGCGAGCGAGCCTTTGACCAGGGTACGGCGATCGATGTTGCTCATTCACGGCTCCATCCATTCAATGTTGATACAGCAGCAATTCTCGTGCCGGTAAGATTGCCTATTTCGAGGGCTCGCCGAGCGACAGCATCAGCCGATTCGCCCAGTTGAAGAACGAGGCGCCGTTGATGACGTCGACGATCTCGGCGTCGTCGAGACCGGCGCGGCGCAGCTCGGCGATATTGTCAGGCCCGAATGCGATCGGCGTTGCGGCCAACGCCACCGAGGCCTTGACCACCGCATTCCAGCGCTCGCCGAGATCGGCCCCAACGCCCTCGTCGAGCAGGCGCTGGACGTCGTCGCGCCGTTTGGAATAGGTGCTGGCGAAGCGCGCATGCACGGAGGCGCAATAGATGCAGCCGTTGTAGCGCGAGGTCGCGGCAGCGGCGAGCTCGCGCTCGGCGCGCGGCAGGCCGTCGGCGACGTTGTAGAAGATGTCCTTGTCGGTCTTGGTGCGGGCTTCCAGCACTTCGGGATCGCGCACCAAAAGACGAAAGTATTCCGACTTGGCGCGGGCGCGGTCGACGAGGCCGGCGTAGTGCCGCTCGGTCAGCTCGGCCTCGGGCAGCGGGTCGATCCACGAGACCCAGCCGAGCTCGTCCTGGGTGAAGACGACGGGCGGATTGACGGTGCTCATGATTGGGCCTCCTACGCGCTTGCCGCGGCGAGCGTGCGCAGGCCGCTGACGACGCGCACCTGGAACGACAGGAACGCAACGAGCTGGGACAACGTGACGATGCCGGTGGATGACCAGCCGGCAGCCAGTAGCGCCTTCATGTCGGCGGACGCGGCATCGCGCGGGTGGAAGAGAAGCAGATGCGCGTGCTCCAATGCTGCGACCAGCCTGGCGCCGAGGACAGGCTTGCGCTCCGCGCTGACGCGATAGATCAAGCCGGCCTTGTTCTCGATCGACAACGGACCGGCCGGATAGGCGCCGTATGGGCCGGAGGTCTTGCCGCGCTCGATCTCGGCGTTGATCGCATCGAGCAGAGGCGCGCCATCCGCAGTCGCGGCAAGCTTGTCGCGATAGAAGGCGGCGACGGGGGACTCGCCATGGAGCCCGGTCACGAAGGCCGCGACCACCGCGCGCTCGGCAAGCGAAAAATCGCCGGCCTCGATCGGCTCGAACAAAGCGAGATAGCTCTTCTGCGCATTCTCGCGCGCCTGCAGGCGGCGCGCGCGGATGGCGTCGAGCGTGGAGCCGGGCTCGATGCCGGCGAGCGTGTCGATGATGTCTTGCGTTCCCATTATTCAGCCTCGTGCAACGCGTTTTTCGTTCATTCCGGCTAACCTGCGAGGGCAATGTCTTTGGCGGCCGTCCGGGTCCAGCCCAGCACTGGGGCGACCTGGTCGGCGACGAGCTCGATCGAGCGCAGGACGTCAGGATGCGGCGCATCGACCGAATGCACCTGGAAGACGAGATCGGTCACCCGTTCCAGCGTGGCGTCGGTGCGGAGCGAGGCAATGACGTGGTCGGCATCGCCGACATGGGTGTCGAACGCGGTGATCATCTCCTCCAGCGTCTCGCCCGGAGGGGGATGTCCGCCCTTCATGAATTGCGGCAGCGCGCGGCGCAGTCCGATATCGGCAAGCCGCAGCGCCTCGCGATGGTCGTCGGCAACGAAGATGCTGCGCGAGGCCATGATGCGCGGCTCGCAGCCCGGCGGCAGCGCGGCGAGATAGGCATCGATGATCGGGTTCTGGATCTCGGCGAGCGTCGCGTTCGGCGCGTCCTTGGCCCGTGGCTGCGTGCGCGAGAGCAGGAGGCCGTCGCCGGCCTTGCCGGCGCGGGCGCCGCCAGCAACGGAGAATGTCGCCTGCCAGATGCGCTTATCCAGTTGCGGCCGCTGCGGATAGAGCGTGTCGCCGCCATCGAGCGGCTTGCCGGTCAGGGCGTTGCGGACGATATCCAGATTGCGGCTGAAAATCTCATTGCGCTGGGCGCTGTCGAGGCCGAAGGCGGCGAAGGCGGACGGGTTGCCGCCGGTGCCGACGCCGAGCTCGAAGCGGCCGTTGCAAAGGAGATCGAGCACCGCGGCGTCCTCCGCCACCCGCACTGCGTTCTCCAGCGGCAGCGTGACGATGCCGGTGCCGAGGCGGATGCGCGAGGTCTGCGCGGCGACATAACCCAGGAACGTGAAGGGCGACGGCAGGCCGCCCTCGCGCTCATGGAAATGATGCTGAGCGATCCACGCGGAATCGAGCCCGGCCTTCTCGGCGCGCACGATCTGCTCGGCGGCGAAGCGATAGCGGTCCGCCGCCGGCGCCTCGTCGAGCAGCCGCGTGAAGAAGCCCAGGCGTTTCAGGTTGGCAAAGCGTTTCATACGATCCCTGTCGGGCGAGGATGGGCCCCGATGATGTCGGTTGCCGCAGCTCCCGACAAGCGGGGCATTGCGCAGGGCACATACGCAAGGCACATACGCAAGCCCCATACGCAGGGCTGCCCGCCGGATCGCCCTAATGTGGACTCTGGGCGGGCAGATTGCCTACCAGCTCGGCAGCACCGCGCCCTTGAACTTGGTCAGGACGAACTCCTTGACCTCAGGCGTGTGGTAACTGTCCACGAGGATCTTGACCCAAGGCTTGTCCTTGTCGGCGCTGCGCACCGCGATCAGGTTGACATAGGGCCCCTTCGGGTCCTCGCGCAGGATCGGATCCTTGACCGGATCGAGGCCCGCCTGGGTTGCATAGTTGGTGTTGATCGCGGCGGCATCGACGTCGTCGAGCGCGCGCGGGGCCTGCGCCGCGTCGACCTCGATGAACTTCAGCTTCTTGGGATTGTCGGTGATGTCGAGCACGGTCGGCTTGAAGCCGGTGCCGTCCTTCAGCTTGATCACGCCCTTGTCGCGCAGCAGCAGCAGCACGCGGCCGCCATTGGTCGGATCGTTCGGGATCGAGACCTTGCCGCCCGCGGGGATATCGCCGAAGGCCTTGTGCTTCTTCGAATAGACGCCGATCGGGAAGTTCACGGTCAGGCCGACGGATTCGATCTTGTAGCCGCGGTCGGCCTTCTGGTTGTCCAGGTAAGGCTGGTTCTGAAACGAATTGGCCTGGATCTCGCCGGCATCGAGCGCGGCGTTCGGCACCACGTAATCGGAGAACTCCAGGAGCTGGATGTCGAGGCCCTGCTTGGCGGCGATCGGCTTCACCGCTTCGAGGATCTGCGCATGCGGCCCCGGCGTCACGCCGATCTTGATGGTCTCGGCCGCGGCTGCGGCGGACCATGCGGCCAGCACGGCAGAGAGAATCAGGGGAAGGCGAAACGGCATCTTGGTCTCCTTAGGTCTTGCGGCAACGGACCCGTATTCCCTTTTCTGCGGTGCGAAATCAATGAAATGGAAATCCATATTGTCCGCGGCTCGGGGCCAGCCTTTCTCCATTCGGCCGCAAACGGAAAACGAATGCAGAGTGCGACAAAGTGCGCGCGCGTAACCCGGATGAAGCGCCGCGCAAGCAGGGCTGCTGCCGCTCGTGGCAAGAATCCCGGATTACACTTTCGTTCCATCCGCAGCCGGGCCGGCGTCCTTCTCTTTGACTCCACCACGCCCGACGTGCTGAGTTAGCGCGCACTGAGCCGGTGGCGACGAAGTGGGGATCATCCAATGAACGAGAACGAAATCCGCAATCTGGTCGCAGAGGTGAAGCAAGGCACGCTGTCGCGGCGCTCATTCATCAGGACAATGGCCGCGGTCGGAATCGCGGCGCCGATCGCGAGCCAGATCCTGGTCTGGCACGACGTCGCGATGGCTGACGCCACGCTGCCGTACAAGCCGGCCAAGGCCGGCGGCGGCGGCACGCTCAAGATGCTGCTCTGGCAGGCGCCCACCCTGCTCAATCCGCATTTCGCGCTCGGCACCAAGGACCAGATCGCCTCGCGCATCTTCTTCGAGCCGCTCGCCGGCTGGGACAAGGAGGGCAACCTCATTCCCTGCCTCGCCGCCGAGGCGCCGACCAAGGCGAACGGCGGCCTTGCGGCCGACGGCATGAGCGTAATCTGGAAGCTGAAGCGGGGCGTGACCTGGCATGACGGCAAGCCCTTCACCGCCGACGACGTCGTCTTCACCTGGCAATACGCCGCGGATCTCGCCACCGCGGCCTACACCACGGGCTCCTACAAGGACATCAAGGTCGAGAAGATCGACGACCACGCTGTCAAGGTGATCTTCCGGGCGCCGACGCCGTTCTGGGCGGATCCGTTCGTCGGCTCGGTCGGGATGATCCTGCCGAAGCATCATTTCGGCGAGTATGTCGGGGCCAAGTCGCGCGAAGCGCCGGGCAATCTGAAGCCGGTCGGCACCGGCCCGTACAAATTCGTCGAGTTCAAGCCCGGCGATATGATCCGCGCCGAGCGCAATCCCGACTATCACATCAAGAACCAGCCGCATTTCGACATGGTCGAGATCAAGGGTGGCGGCGACGCGGTGTCCGCGGCGCGCGCCGTGCTGCAGACCGGCGAGTACGACTTCGCCTGGAACATGCAGGTGGAGGAGGAGGTCCTCAAGCGCATGGAGGCCGGCGGCAAGGGCAAGCTCGAGATCACGCCTTCAGGCAATGTCGAGTTCATCATCCTCAACACGACAGACCCCTGGACCGAGGTCGACGGCGAGCGCTCGAGCGTCAAGACCAAGCATCCGACGCTGTCCGATCCCGCCGTTCGCCGCGCGATCAACTTCCTGATCGACCGCGATTCGATCCAGAAGTTCATCTACGGACGCGGCGCCATCGCCACCGCGAGCTTCGTCAACGCGCCCAAGCAGTTCAAGTCGCCCAAGCTGAAATACGAGTTCGACATCGACAAGGCCAACAAGATCCTCGACGAGGCCGGCTGGACCAAGGGCGCGGACGGCATCCGGGAGAAGGACGGCAAGAAGCTCAGATACGTATTCCAGACCTCGACCAACGCGCCGCGGCAGAAGACGCAGGCCATCATCAAGCAGGCGTGCCAGAAGGCCGGCATCGACATCGAGATCAAGGCGGTCACCGCCTCCGTGTTCTTCTCATCCGACGTCGGCAATCCCGACACCTACTCGAAATTCTATGCCGACATGGAGATGTACAACACCACGCAGCCGCAGCCCGATCCGGAGCGCCTCTTGAACCAGTGCGTGTCCTGGGAGATCGCCACCAAAGACAACAAATGGCTCGGCCGCAACAATTCGCGCTATTCCGACCCCGAAGCCGACAAAGCCTACAAGGCCGCGCAGAACGAGCTCGATCCGGTCAAGCGCGCCGCGCTGCTGATGAAGGTCGACGAGATCTTCTGCGAGGCAAACGTGTTCCTGCCGCTGCTCTCGCGCCACGTCGTCAACGCCGGCGCCAACAATTTGATGATCGACATCTCCGGCTGGGACACCATCACGTGGAACCTGGCGGCGTGGTACCGGACCTGAGGGGGCTCGTGAGCGCGCTGATGGTTGCAGCGCAGCGCGGGATTCAGATCGCGATGCCGAATCCCGTCCACTGTGTGCTCCAGATCACAGCGGAATCGCGCAACCTCGCCTACAAGGATCAGGCATGGCCGCAAACAAGGTAACGGCGGTACGCACGAGGCTGGGAAGACCATCAACAGCTATGGACTTTGTGACGCCGCCAGGGTGAACAACCCGGCGGCTTTTTTCTTGCTCGGGCGACCGGCACCTGCGGTCCGCGCGCAGAGGACGGAGATACCGCCCGGCGCTATGAAGCGCCCGAGCTCTTTCGCTCCTCGCGTTCATCTTCGATCTGACGTTCGGCTTCCAGCCAGAACTCCAACTCGCGATTGCTCGGCCGTCCCGCCTGCTCCCAGAGCTCATAGGCGCGTGTGCGCACCTTGCCACGGCGCATTATGCGAAGCAGCTTTCGTTTCAGTTCCTCCGCGAAGCTCCTGAAGCGTTGTCCGGTGGTTTCATCCCTGACGAGCGAGGCCGCTCGCGTTGCGAGTTCGATCTGGTGCTCTAGCTTCTTCTGCTCGTCCACCACCGAAACTGCCGCGGAAAGAATTGTTGTCGGAGCCGTGCGGACACTAAATTCCTTTCCGGGATGGTCCGTTCCCTGAGGTGCAGCGTTTCGGAAGTGACCAGCCGAGCAGGCATCGGTTGGGCGCCGCTAGTGCCACGTCGTGTCGGCTTCGACGATCACCACCCTGATTTCAGGGTCCTCGGTCGTGTTGCAGGAGCAGGGCATGCCCTCGCCACAGCGGCAGCCGCCGAGCTTCTCGCTCCAGACCCGGAGCGGATGGTTTTCGCAGACCCATCCAAGACCCTGGCAGAATGGGCAGGTCTTGTCGGTCACAGCGTATCCGGCGTCCGCAGCGTGCTCGACCTGTCCTCGTTGCGCAGCTCCTGCTCCGCCGCGTGCCAAAATTCCTCCTCGCGCCCTTCGGGCTTGCCCGCCTGCTCCCACAATTGGTGCGCGCGTTCTCTGATCTCTTGCTCGGTCGGCTCGGACAATTGCACCTCCTGCTTGGAAGCACGGCCCCACCCAGGGGGGTATGGGGGGCTTGGAGGCGGGGCCGTGCAGGCCAGCGATCGGCGGCGATGCTGACCCGCGGAGTCAAGTTTCGATCGGGCGCGAGAGTTCCAAGCTGCGCCTGTGCGGCACGACGCCGCGAAGGAAAATCCAGGACGCGGCAAACAATCCACCATGTTCCCAAGGCGAGCGGCCGCAGCAATTGCCTCAAGGCAGTCGGCACTCGGGGCACAGCTGCTGCTGTGCCCCTTTCTGAGATGCCAAGGACGCGCGTTAGAGCAATCCCACCCTGTGCATGATTTCCCGGATCTGCGCCGGATTCGGATCCACCATCATGGGCGCGACTGCCGCGCCTGCGGTCTGTGCGGCACCGTGAGCGACGGAGCTCGATCCGTTCTTGATCGGATCGACGGACTGCAGATTCATTGCGGCCGCCGTTTGTGCCGGACCGCGCGCCACGTGGATCGCACTGCCGTGCACGGGATCGGCGGACGGCGGCGGCGACCCCACGGGAACCATGCTCGGCGCTTCGACCGACTGCAATCCAAGCAGACGCCGCAACGTTGCCAGCGCAGGATCGGTAGCGGCGGCGATCACCGGGGCGACGCCGGTTTCCAGGCCGAGTGCCCGCATCACGTTCGGCAATCCCGCGCCGGTCCGATTTGGGTCGCCAAACTGCAGCGGCGTCGCGGTTTCCTTCAGAATTTGGAACAGCCGCTCGACACGGCGTGCGTCGCGATTCTGAAAGTTGCCTTTGGTGAAGTCTGGATGATGCGCCAGCACCAGCGCGGCCAGGCCCGTGACATGGGGAGTCGCCATCGAGGTGCCGTCCCATGCTCCGAAGCCATCGGCGGGAAGCGACGAGACGATCGCCACACCAGGCGCGCAGACGTCGACCTCCGGACCGAAGCAGGAGAACTTTGCCGGAAAATATCCGTCGCGGCTCTGGAAGCCGTCGAGGGCCTGCTGCGAATGATAGCTGTCGTTGGGGAATTCGCCCCACTTGCCGATCGCGGCAACCGCCAGGCAATGCGGCGTCGACGCGGGAAACTGCACCGGCCCCGAGGAATTGCCCGCGGCGATGATGCAGGCCATACCCATTTGCTTGGCCCGGATGATGCGTTCCTCGATAATGCGCGAAGGCTCGCCGCCGCCCAGGCTCATATTGGCAACATCGATGCCATGCTCCATGCAGTAATCGAGCGCGGAGACGAGATCGCTGAACCGGCCGCCGGGGAAGATGCGGCAGACGTGGATTTCCGCCGCGGGAGCGAAGCCGCGGATGCCGCCACCGGCGCCGACGGGTCCGCCAGCGATGATTCCAGCGCAATGCGATCCGTGGCCGATCGTATCGACGGTCCAGGCCGCCTTGTCGGTCCCGACGATACTGGTGCCTGCCGTGATGCCGTGCAGATTGCGATGGGTCGGCGCCAGGCCGGAATCGATGACTGCGATCTTCATGCCGGCGCCATCGAAGGACGGAGGCAGACGATCAAGGCCCATCGCGCGCTCACCCCATCCCATCAATTGCTGGCCGGGGAAATCCCGCAACACCGCGCCGAGCGCCCTGACAACGATCCGGTTGACGCTGTTAGGAACGAGCTGCGGACGATCGAGCCAGAAGGTCCAGTAGTCGATCTTCGGTTTGACCAGGATCGAGCGGATGGTCTCGGGTCTTTCGCCTTGCAGGGTCACTGTGGCGCGGCCGGTGGCGTCGGTGATGCCTTGGGCCGGCCACATGCTGCCGAACACATAAACCTCGGCTTCAGGCAGCGGACCATCCTGGCCCAGCACTTCGATCGTGGTCGTGAAGCCGTCGGCCAGCGGTGTCAGCACCCCCGGATTGGGCAGCTGCGGCGTGGTCGGATCGAGCATGTAGCTCAGCCGCTCGTCGCGCTCCACCGCGCAACGCTGTCCCGCCTGGGTCTGCAGCAACTTGGCCTTGTCAGGAGTCATCTTGGCGAGGACCAGCGGGCTGAGCGGCACTTGTCCGAGCTCTGCGCTCTGAAATCCGAACAGGCGCGGCGGAGAGACCGTTTTCACCACTTCGATGTCGGGACTGTTGCTGAGCTGCTGAGTCAGGAAATCGACGCTGAAGGTCGCAAGCCCGGGCTGCTGCTGCGGCGCGATCATGAATTGCGCCGGGCGCGCTGCGATCGTTGCGGGCTCCTGCCCCCGTGACGATGATGGAGCGGTGCCCTGGTCCGGAACGGACCCATTGCCGTTCATCGCGGCTTCGGTCGCGTCGTGCTCGCCCTGCGTGGAAGTTCCTGATTTGCCTTTCGTGGCCATCTGCGGCCTCCTTGATGTTTTGCGTGTCCAATGTTTGCCCACCGACGTCAGTCGGCATCGAATGGCTTCAGCGCTGAATCCGGTTCGACCACCAGCGTGGCAAACGTCGATTTCAGGCGATCGGCCTGTGTCGTCGTCATCGACAGGATGACGACATCGGGTGCGACTTGCGCGACTCGCTTCACGCCGGGTTCACGCTGCAAGTGTTCGTTGAGCTCACCGGATTGGACCGGGCCTCCCTGCACGATGAATTGCTGCGACGCGGTTGAATCGGCCATCTGGTTTCCATTCACGTCTAAGCGCAGAGGGCGGGCTTGCGCCCGCCCCCACGCGTTGGGTCTAGTGCATCGTGCCAGCGGGCTGGCCGGCGTTGAAGACTCCGAGCTGACGGCCGATATCGAGGCCGGTCTGGGCGCCCTGGCCGATCTTCTTCAGCACGCTCCAGAAGCCCTGCAGCTCGATGTCGGAGACCTGCGCCGCCGCGGGCTGCAGGCCGGGCTGGGCGCTGAACACGCCGAGCTGCTTGCCCACATCCAAGCCGGTCTGCACGCCCTGGCCGATCTTCTTCAGCACGCTCCAGAAGCTCTGCAGCTCCATGTCGGAGACTTGCGCCGCCGCGGGTTGCAGGCCGGGCTCGGCGCTGAACACGCCGAGCTGCTTGCCCACATCCAAGCCGGTCTGCACGCCCTGCCCGATCTTCTTCAGCACGCTCCAGAAGCCCTGCAGCTCCATGTCGGAGACCTCCGCCGCCGCGGGCTGCAGGCCGGGCTGGGCGCTGAACACGCCGAGCTGCTTGCCGACGTCCAAGCCGGTCTGCACGCCCTGGCCGATCTTCTTCAGCACGCTCCAGAAGCTCTGCAGCTCCATGTCGGAGACTTGCGCCGCGGCAGGCTGACCGCCGGGGCCGGCACTTAACACGCCGAGCTGGCGACCGATATCGAGGCCGGTCTGGGCACCCTGGCCGATCTTCTTCAGCACGCTCCAGAAGCTCTGCAGCTCGATGTCGGAAACCTGCGCCGCGGCGGGCTCCAAGCCGGGCTGGGCGCTGAACACGCCAAGCTGCTTGCCGACATTCACGCCGGTCTGCACGCCCTGACCGATCTTCTTCAGCACGCTCCAGAAGCTCTGCAGCTCCATGTCGGAAACCTGCGCCGCCGCGGGCTCCAGGCCAGGCTGGGCGCTGAACACGCCGAGCTGCTTGCCGACATTCACGCCGGTCTGCACGCCCTGGCCGATCTTCTTCAGCACGCTCCAGAAGCCCTGCAACTCCATGTCGGAGACCTGCACGGTACCTTGCATGTCCGGACCGGCCGAGAACGGCAGGAAGCCACCACCGATGTTGCCGATCGCGCCGCCGATCTGCTTCCCCTTCTTGCCGCCGAGCAGGTTGCCGATAACGCGTCCGGCCGCGCCGCCGAGGATCGAGCCGAAGATCCCCTGCGGGTCCAATTGGCCGTAGTCCTCAGTCTGTTGCTGAAATCCAGTCATGTTCAAAATCTCCTGATGAAGTGCTTGAGCCGTGAGCGACACGCGCTCCCCACAGGGAGGCGGGATCACTGCGCACGATTGTGCGAGCGGCTGAAGGCTACGACAGGGATCGTGATGCAGGCGTCACGTCGAGCGTGAAAGTTGCGTCAGAATTCTTATCGGGAGGCAATTTGAGTGAAGTAGATCTCACAGCGGCTCGGAACGTGTGCCGGATTTCGAGCTGCAGCCGTTCCGTCTCTCGCTCCGGCGCTGCGCGAACCTCGCGCCACAGTACGGAGCGGCAGAGATCGTACTGACGGAGCGCATCGGTCCGGCGGCCTTGCTGCGCGTAACAGCGCATCAAGATGCGATGGATCTCTTCCTGCAACGGGTCGATTGCGAGGATCCGTAGCGCGAGTGCGATCGCGATATCCATGTGTTCGCGCCCGCCGGAGTCGAGCAGGCCCGCAAGCGCCCGCATCGCCTGGGTCCGCAGTCGCTGGCGCTCGGCAGACAGCCAGGCCTCGAATTGGCATGAGGTCGAGCCGATGCCCTCGAGAAGGTCGCCGCGATAAAGCACCGCCGCGCGGGCCAGACGTTCGGGATCCCCTCCCGTCAAAAGCCGCTCGAATTCCCCGACATCGGTGCTGATGCTGTTCGGACAGATGCGTATATCATCGCGATCGGCCAGGATCACATCCGAACATCGCGGCAGCTCACGCCGCAACGTGAGCAGGGCTTGTCGAAGACTGGCGCGCGCGCGATCGCCGAAATGACCGTCCCACAACAGCGTCGCGAGCTTGCCGCGCGAAATGGCGCGAGGAGAACTGAGCGCCACGTAGCCCAGGAGAGTTGCAGCCTTGCGACTGGGGATCAACACCGACTCGCCGGTCGCACACACGACCTCGACACCGCCGAAGAGATTGATCTGGAGCAGCGACATTGTCCTTTTCCTTCGGTCATTGTCTTCTGTCCCTCATTCTATCCGGGGGCGAACATTCTTCTTATGATCATGATCACTAGGACACGGACAGCGCCGATTGGCCGCACATCGTCGATCAGACCGGATGCTCTTACGGGCACCATACAATCTAGGTTAGACAAAGCAATGGAACTCGCCTTGGCTCCGCGTCAGCAATTTGTGAGAGCGGAAATTTCAGATGTGTGAGGTAGCCCATAGTCAGCATGCAAATTGCAGGCGCCACAATTGCTCGCATTTGATGCATCTTTCGTGCGGACGTCGGACGCCGCAAGCTGTCGCATGACGTGACGCACCGAAGGCCGGTGCAAGTTGTCTCACTCGGCGGTACTCGACAAAGCGAAGTCATGGGTCATGATTGCATCCATATAGAGCAGATCCGTCGACAACGGGTTCCGCGGCTTCGCGACCGCCTTACGTCATCCGAACCCAGACGCCATTACCCGCGGACGACTTCACCGCAGCATCGATCAACTTCACGCCGGCGAGGCCATCCTCGACCGTCGGGAAGACGACATCGGGATGCGGCTTTTCACCGGCCGCTGCCGCGCGGATGGCGCGCGCCGCCTCGGCATAGATCGTTGCGAAGCCTTCAAGGTAGCCCTCAGGGTGGCCTGATGGGATGCGGCTAACGCGGGCGGCCTCGCCCATTGCGCCGGCTCCGCCGCGGGTCAGGAGCTGCCTGGGCTTGCCGTAGGGTGTGAACCAGAGATGGTTCGGATTCTCCTGCGCCCATTCGAGGCCGCCTTTGCTGCCGTAGACGCGCAGCGTGAGCCCGTTCTCGTTGCCGACGGCAACCTGACTCGCCCACAGCATGCCCTTGGCGCCGCCCTTCCACTTCAGGAGGATCTGGACATCATCGTCGAGCCGCCGCCCCTCGACGAAGGTCGACAATTGGGCGAGCAATTCGTCGAGCTCGAGCCCGCTGACGAAGCAGGCAAGATTGTAAGCATGGGTGCCGATGTCGCCGATGCACCCGCCGGCGCCGGACCGGGACGGGTCGGTGCGCCACGCCGCCTGCTTCTGGCCGGTGGTTTCCAATGGCTCAGTCAGCCAATCCTGCAGATACTCGGCCTTGACGAGACGGATCTCGCCGAGATCGCCATTCGCGACCATGGCGCGCGCTTGCCGGATCATGGGATAGCCGGTGTAATTGTGCGTGACGACGAAGATCCTGCCGGTCTTCCTGACCAGCGCCACCAGTTCCTCGGCCTCGGCCACGGTCGTCGTCAGCGGCTTGTCGCAGATGACGTGGATGCCGGCTTCAAGGAAAGCTTTCGCGACCGGGCTGTGCAGGTGATTGGGTGTCACGATCGAGACCGCCTCGATGCCATCCGCCCTCGCCGCTTCAGCCCGCGCCATCTCCTCGAAGGAGCCATAGGCCCGGCCGTCAGCGATACCGAGCTCCTTTGCGGTCGTCTTGGCGCGAACCGGATCCGACGCGAGCGCGCCGGCGACCAGCTCGAACTGGTCGTCGATGCGCGCGGCAATGCGGTGGACGGCACCGATGAAGGCGCCCTGGCCCCCGCCGACCATGCCGAGGCGGATACGGCGATGGCCGCCGGTTTCAGTGCTTGCTTCGATCGCCATGTTGCACCCTCTCTTTTAGGAGATGCCGAGCATCTTGCGGTTGGCAGCCGCGTCAGCGCCGCCGCCTGCGAAATCGTCGAAGGCTTTCTCCGTCACCCGGATGATATGGTTTCGGATGAACTCGGCGCCTTCGGCCGCGCCTTGCTCGGGATGTTTCAGGGCACACTCCCACTCGAGCACCGCCCAGCTATCGTAATCGTATTGCGTGAGCTTGGAGAAGATGGCGCCGAAATCGACCTGACCATCGCCGAGCGAGCGGAAGCGGCCGGCGCGGTCGACCCAGCTCTGGAAACCGCCATAGACGCCCTGGCGACCGGTCGGATTGAATTCGGCGTCCTTGACGTGAAACGCCTTAATGCGCTGGTGGTAGATGTCGATGTAGTCGAGATAGTCGAGCTGTTGCAGCACGAAGTGCGAGGGATCGTAGAGCAGGTTCGCGCGCGGATGATTGTTCACCCGCTCGAGAAACATTTCGTAGGAGACACCGTCGTGGAGGTCCTCGCCAGGATGGATCTCATAGGCGAGATCGACACCGTGCTCGTCGGCATAGTCGAGGATCGGCCGCCAGCGCCTGGCGAGTTCGTCGAAGGCGGTCTCGATCAGGCCGGCGGGGCGCTGCGGCCAGGGATAGACATAGGGCCAGGCAAGCGCGCCGGAAAACGTTGCCTGGGCCGTCAGCCCGAGCCGCCGAGACGCCAGGATGGCGCGCTTGACCTGATCGACGGCCCATTCCGTGCGGGCCTTGGAATTGCCACGCACGTCCGGCGCGGCGAAGCCGTCGAACGCCGCATCATAGGCCGGGTGAACGGCGACGAGCTGGCCTTGCAGATGGGTCGAAAGCTCGGTGATGGAAAGCCCGTGCCGAGCCGCAACACCCTTCACCTCGTCGGCATAGGTCTGAGACTCCGAGGCTTTGTTCAGGTCGAAGAGCCGCCCATCCCAACTCGGAATCTGAATTCCCTTGTAGCCAAGCGAGGCGGCCCATCCGCATATGGCATCGAGCGAATTGAACGGCGCCGCATCGCCAGCGAACTGAGCGAGGAATATCGCAGGCCCCTTGATCATCTTCATCGCGTGCTTCCTTCCTTGGACGTTTTTGGGCGCTTTTCCGCGCACTTGGTTCGAGGATGCCGGCCATCAAGGGAGAGAGCAATACCGGACTATGCAACGAGAAAAGCTTCAAACGGCCGCAGGACAGATCCAGGCCGCAGCTTCATCGCTTCTGCAACACGCTGGAAAGCGCCGGACCGTCGTTCAAGATCGAGAAGATTTCCCGCGAGGATAGATGCTCTGCGGCCTCCTCGAAAGTTTCGCTTGCATCGACCTTGGCACGGCCGACCGCCAGGTTGGCGTCGACCGTATCGGGCCTGGTGGCGCGAGGAGGCAGCAGCTGCGCGAGGTGGAAGGCCAGGAGCGCGGGGTCTTGGCGCAGCTCCACCAAGGCGGGGCTGCCCCCTACGTCTGCCGACGCGCTGAGTTCGTTCGCTCGCCGCAGCACGGAAGGCGGCTCTCGTTCTTCGGGAGTAACAAACAATCTTCCGGAGGCGGGCATGGCGGTCAGCGCGCCTATGGGAACGGCGAACAGCAGCCCAACGATGACCGGCGACATCCAAAGCAGAAGGGGCACCGAAACCGCGTACGCGCTTGCGGCCATCGCAACGCCGCACAGGGTTGGAATGCCGTACTTCCGATAGAGTTCGCGGCGCTCCACCGTGCCGTCGTCGCGCCTCTGGGTCTGCCAGCCGGCATCGCGGCCGGCCAGAATCTCGACGACGGCGATCGACTGAAAGATCATCATCACCGGCGCCATCAGCGCGGACACGACGATCTCTGCGAGAACTCCGGCCGAAGCACGCAACGCGCCGCCGAACTGGCGTCTCACCGAGCCCCGCATCCAGACGAGGACCAGGCTGAGCAGCTTCGGCAACAGCAGCAACCCCATGGTGGCGACGAATACCCAGATGGCGAGCACGGGATCCTGGGCCGGCCAGGTCGGAAACAACGAGAACCCCTTCGGAAAATACTCCGGCCGCACGAAGCGGGCCTGCAGCGAGATCAGCATTCCCAGCAGCAGGAACAGCAGCCACAGCGGCGCCGTCAGATACGCTCCTATGCCCACCATGAAATGCACACGCGATACCCAGTGAAGACCCCGCGCTGGCACGACAGCCAGATGCTGAAGATTGCCCTGACACCAGCGTCGGTCGCGCGCCGCAAAATCGAGCAGCGAAGGCGGCACCTCTTCGTAGCTCCCGCCGAGCGTCGGCAGCATGTAGATGCCCCACCCGGCCCGCCGCATCAACGCAGCCTCGACGAAATCGTGGCTCAGGATGTGCCCGCCGAATGGCTTGCGTCCGCGCAACTGCGGCAGCGCGGCCGATTCCGCGAACGCCTTCACCCGGATGATCGCGTTGTGGCCCCAGTAATTACCTTCCGAGCCGTGCCACCAGGCGACGCCGGCGGCGATCATCGGTCCGTAGAGGCGGCCCGCGAATTGCTGGACCCGGCTGAACAGGCTTCGCGCGTTGACGACCATGGGGAGCGTCTGGACGAGGCCGGCGCTCGGATTGCTCTCCATGGCATGGACCAGTCGGACGATGGTCTGCCCGCTCATGAGACTGTCGGCGTCGAGCACGATCATGAAGTCGTAGGCGCCGCCGAACCGCGTGATCCACTCGGAGATGTTGCCGGCTTTCCGAGCCGTGTTGTCGGCTCGATGGCGATAGTACAGCCTTGGCGTTCCGACGGCTTGTCGCAGCACGAGGAGCGCTTTTTCCTCGGCGACCCAGATGTCGGGATCGGTGCTGTCGCTCAGAACGTACCAGTCGAACAGCCTTCCTTGCGAGGTCGTCTCCAGGGATTCGATGATCGCGCGAAGCCGCGCCGTCAATCGGTGCGGATCTTCATTGTAGGTGGGAAGCAGCATGGCGGTGCGGCTTGCGATCGCAGGCAACTCCGCCTCTGGCGCGAGGGCGCCTGGACGATGGGCCAGCAGCACGAAGAAGCCGGCCAGCGCGGAGGCGAACGAGAAGGCGACCCAGGCGAGCAGGACCAGGAAGAGCGCCAGCACCATGGCTTCAAGGACGGTGACGCCGCCGACCTGCAGCACGCGATACATCTCATATCCGCCGGCCCCCGTGAGCGCCGCCGTCGAGAGCAGGATGAGGCCGCGCCGCCAGGCCATTGCGGGGGCAGCCGGCGCAGGAATACGGTCGGGTACCAAGCTTTTTCCGAGGTCGCCAGGAGCCATCGGAAGGGGGGCCTCCGTCGGCAGCAGGCGCTGGGTCGCGATATCGCCGGCAATCGGCCGCGGTGCAGTGCTCAGGGTGCCCATCGGTAGACCCAGATTTCCGACAAGGGCTTGTCGCCTTCTGCCAGAAATGCCCGCAGCTCGATCGGCTCGCTTTTCACCTGGCACTGGAAGCTGAGCCGCCACCCACCGGTGTAGGGATTAGGCTGCGTGACGATGTTCTTCACCTCAGACTTCCCCGCCGACACCACGCCTTTGACAGCGGCAGGATCGACGCCCTTGAGGTTGTCGCCATGCAGATCGAGCACGAACAGGCGCGCATCTCCGCCCCTCGCCCCTATCCCGCTTCGCGTAAATCTGGCCAGCGAATGCGGCTTCGGGCTATCTGGCCCCCAATGCAGCCGATAGGTGTAGTTGTGTTCGCCCTTGGCCTGGAGCGGGCTTTTCGGGCGCCAGAATGCGGCAATGTTGTCGTGGATCTCCTCCTTGGTCGGGATCTCGAACAGCACGACGCCGCCCTCGCCCCAATCGCCGATCGGCTCCATCCAGAGGCTTGGGCGTTTTTCGAAACTGGATTCGATGTCCTGGTAGGCGAAGAAGTTTCTCTCCCGCTGCATCAGCCCGAAGCCACGCGGATTGAGATCCTGGAAGGTGCTGATCTGGAGATCGCGGGGATTGCTGAGCGGCCGCCAGAGGCTTTCGCCCTTCCCGTTGAAGATCGCAAGGCCATCGGAATCGTGGACGGAGGGGCGGAAATCGTCGATGTCGTTGCGGTCGTTCGGACCATAAAAGAACATGCTGGTCATGGGCGCGAGACCGGCGCGCGGCATCTCGACGCGCGGGTAGACCGACATCTCGACGTCGAAGACCGTCGTCTCCCCGGGGCGCACGGTGAATCGGTAGCTCGCGGTGCAGCTCCTGCTGTCGAGCAGAGCATGAATCACCAACGAGGTCGCACCCGGCGCCGGCCGTTCGAGCCAGAACGTCTTGAAGAGCGGAAATTCCTCGCCCTTGGCTTCGCCCGTATCGATCGACAGCCCCCTCGCGGAAAGCCCGTAGGTCTGCCCCTTGGCCACGGCGCGGAAATAGCTCGCACCTAGGAAGACGCAGACCTCGTCGTAATAGTCGGGACGGTTCATCGGCGCATGGATGCGGAAGCCCGCGAACCCGAGATCGCTGTCCTCGAACGGCGGGACCTTCTCGCCGAAGGAGAAGTCCGCCTTGCGGTACTTGAGCTCGGATGCCTTTCCGTCCGCGACCTCGAAGATGTTCACTCTGTTCTTGTAGAAGAAGCCGCGGTGGAAAAACTGCGCTTCGAACGGAAGATTTTTGCCGCGCCAGAGCGCCCGCTCGGGCAAAAAGCGGATCGAACGATACTGATCGTAGTCCAGGTCCTTCAATCCGCCCGGGAGCTTCTCGTCCGGCGCCTCGTACGGCTTGCCCGCCAGCCTCCGCGCCAGGTCCCTCACGGTGGACGGCCCGAACATGTCATCCGAAGGGGCGGCCAGACTGCATCGGGAAGCAAGCAGCAAGGCCGGCAGCACTGCCGACCCTTGAACAAGCTGGCGTCGGTTCACGTGCTCTCCCCGATCGTTACTGCTGCCCCGGCCAAGCAAACGACCATCACGCCCACGAGTTCCAGCCCGTCCGGCGCCCAACTCGAGGAGCGGCCAAATAGAGGTAAGCTAAATGCCCAAACCGGATGAAATTCGCCGTCCGGCAGTGTGCCTGGTGCAAGCGCTGGCGATCGGCTTCAATGTCGCAGCGGAGTGACATTTCATAGCAGGAAGAGGATCATGGCATCGCCTGACAGGACGAGGATTTTGGCTGGGCAGGTGGCCCTGGTGACCGGCGCAGGGCGAGGGCTCGGCCGCGCCTTTGCGGAAAAGCTCGCCGCGCTCGGTGCCAGCGTCGCGATACACGGCATGCGCGAGAACGGACCGGCCGAATATGGCGAGGGCACCACGCTCACTGCCGTTGCCGCGGAGATCAGCCGAGAATTCGGCGTGAGCACCGTGCGCGTCCTTGGCGATCTCACCAGGACCAACGATATCTCGCGGGTGATTGCCGAAACCGAGGCCGCTCTCGGGCCGATCGACATCCTCGTGCACAATGCGGGCGGCGATATCGCGGCTGCGGGTGGCAAGCCCGATCCGAACGATGCCGTGAACATCAAGGAAGCCGACATACGGGCTGTGCTGGAACGGAACCTGCTCTCGACCATCCTGACCTGCCAGGCGGTCGCGAAGGGCATGATGGAGCGGCGGCGCGGCCGCATCGTCACGCTCGGCTCGGTCGCCGCCTTCAAGGGCCGCACCAACGGCTCGATCTATGCGGTGGCGAAGGCCGGCGTGACGCATTACACGCGTTGTCTTGCCGACCAGCTCCGTGCCTACGACATCGCCGTCAATTGCATCGCGCCCGGCGACACCCGCACCGGCCGATTTCTTGGCACCCGAGCGGTCGACCCCAACCGGATGGTCGAGACCGGGACGCTCGACCGCATCGCCACCGTCGACGAGGTCGCGCGCGTGGTCGAGTTTTTTGCAGGACCCATGGGTGCCTTCGTCTCGGGCCAGGTGTTGCGGATCGACGGCGGTGGACAGGCGTGGCCGGCGTGAGCCGCCGAAAATGTCACCATGTCGCAAGTCCGATTGCCGGGCACGATGCGTGACCCGCGGACAGGGCCCTTGCGCCGATGGACCAGGGGGCAACATGCCTCCGACAGGCGCCACTCATTGCAGGCGACCTAGCAGCGCCGTTCGTCCGCGCAAGGATGAGCCGGGATGGGCGGGGTGTACGATATTCCGAAATTCGGCTCAATACCGTGAATTTTGGCCCGCGCGACAGCCAAAGCCTTGCGTCTCATTTCCCGGCAACGAAGTAAAAATCCTGCCGGCCCGAGACCGATCCGTAGCTGAACGGTTTTTGTGCACGATTGGTCGCCTCCATGACGTCGTCACGCACGACGTCGAACAGCCGGCGCACCTCGAGACCGGGCTTGCGCATGTTGTTGACGAACGCCGTGGCGAACGGGCTGTTCCTGCCCTCTCCGTCGAGCGCCATCTCTCCGTCCTTGGCGGCATACACCACCAGCGTGCCCGCCTCGGGCTCGATCGCCGCAAGGCCGCGCGACACCGAACGGGACGCCAGCGTCATGGTGCGCTTCATCTGGTTGGCGAAGGGATTGTCGCGGCAGGCATCGAGGACGATGAGGCGCAGCCGCTTGGCGCGTTCCGCCGCGTTCAACACCTGGTCCAGCGCCACGGCTTCGAAGCTGACGTCGCGGTCGGAGGCGATCTTCGCGTCGATCGGGATCAGGTAGTTGACGCCGCCGACCTCCATGCCGTGACCGGCGTAATACACCATCGCCCAGTCGGCGATTTCCGCCTGCCTTGCAAAGTCGCGCAGCGCCGCGGTCAACGCATCCTTGCGCAGATCGGTCAGCAGCGTGACGGATTCGAATCCGGTGAGCTTGAGCGTTTCGGCGACGAGCGCCGCATCGCGCGCCGGATTGGCGAGCGCTGCGACATTCTCATAAGCGGAGTTTCCGACCACGAGCGCGATGCGCCTGTCATTTCGACTTGACGGTCCCGGCAGCGCGATGACCGACGTGGTGGTGGCGGGAACGGACTTGATGGACGTATCGTCCAGCGCGGCGAGGCGTTCGCGCGCCTTGTCCATCGCCCATTTCGCGCTGTCGTACTTCTGCGGCGCAGCCAGAGCTGCGTTGAAGTCGGCGCGGGCCTTTGCGACCTCGCCCAGCTTCTCGAACACCATTCCGCGGTTTACCAGCGCGCTCTGATGTTGCGGATCATTGCGCAGCGACTCATTGAAATCGGCGAGGGCTTGATCGTACCTGCCCTGAAGGAGATAGATGTCGCCACGGTTGTTGTAGGCCAGCGTCGTCCTCGGCAAAAGCCGGATCGCCTCGCTGAAATCGGCCACGGCACGCTCGGCCTGGCCGGTGTCCCGATAGGACAGTCCGCGATTGTTGAATGCATAGCCGTAGGTCGGGTCAATGCGAATGACCTCGGAGTATTCGGCGATCGCCCGGGTGTGGTCGCCCTTGCCGGCATAGAGCCGCCCTCGATTGAAGTAGGCGAACTTGAACCTCGGATTGATGCGGATCGCAGCGTTGTAATCCGAAAGCGCGCGCTCGGAATCACCTGCTGCGGCATAGGCCATGCCGCGGTCGTTCAAGGCGTTCAGATTGTTTGCATCGAGCCGGATCGACTGGGTCAGGTCAGCGATGGCCCGATCCACCTCGTTCCGGCGAAGCAGGGCGGCGCCGCGGTGCTGCCAGGCAAGCGCGTATTTCGGATCGATGCGGATGGCCTCGCTGAAATCGGAGATTGCGCGATCGTAGTCGCCCTTGTCGCCATATTCGGCACCGCGATTGTCGAACGCCACGGCGTCGCGCCCGCCGCTCTTTGCGATCAGCCGTGAGCACGCGGCGATGCGGTCTTCATGGCCGCGCTGCGCGCAGATTGTCCGATCGTCTGCGGCCGCACGATCAGCGGCTGCCAGAGAAGTGAAAAAAAAGAAACTGAAAACCAGTGCAATCCGATTCCGCATGGTCGCCACCCTGCTCCGAGCCGGCAATATACACACAGGAAGGCGGCCACGCCTGTGATGGTGATCACAGAACCGGTCGCTTGCTTCCCGAGCAAACCTTCGAGGACCGGCGCGACGGCCAAGTCAAATCGGTATTCGAGCATAAGTCGGCGTGAACGGTCGAGGGTCTCGTCCTTGTCTCCAGCACGGACAGGGCGCCCGCGCCGAGAGAGTAAAGGGCAGCGTCGTGGGGGCTCCGACAGCGCTTCGCATCACAGACACGCCTTCGCAGCCTCGCGACTGATTTCGCCCGAGCTTTGCTTCGTCACTTCACCCTCTGAAAGCCAAGAGGGCACAGGGAAGGCCGGGTGCTGACATCGCACCCGCGGTCCGCTGCGCAAAATGCACACGCAGAAAACCGCACAGCAGCATACAGGTGGTGCCAATCACTCGGCCTTCCCTGCGCGATGGTCGGACGGCTTATGCCGCGCTCTCCCGGGAGCCGAGTTCCTTCTGGCCTCCCTCGCGCTCGCGGAATTCACCGGCACCCGCGCCGGTTGACGCGAATACCGCCTCCGCAAGAGCTTGACCGTAGCAACGACGGCCAGGACCACACGGTTTTGCCGTACGCACGGCCCGCCATTTCGCCCGCAGTATTTCCAGCTCCGTCGACGAGGCCGGAAACTTACAGACGAGACGAGACCTAGCAGCGCCGTTCGTCCGCGCGCGGCCGCGAGCTCTCCGGGGACTACCCTCCCTGCCCGCTACCCTTCGCGCCCGACGCTGCCGCGTCCACCGCAAGCCCGGCTCGCGATCAAGACGACGACGCGATCGCCCCTCAGGATGAGCCGGGATGGGCGGGGTGTACGATATTTCCGAATTTCGGTAAAGGGGAATATTTTTGTGGGGAGGGATTGACGGTGCGAAACAGGGAGGGACACATCGCTGAGGCTTAGCTTCCCTTCGGTATCGCCTCTTTTAGCCAGAGGATTATCTGCCAAACACCCACGCCGATGGTAATTACTGTTGCAAATAGCCCGACAGCTTTCGCATAGCCCCCCTCGAAAATCCGATCTAGTGCGACACCAAATCCACGCGATGCAGTATGCAGCCGACCTGAGATAAATTTGTGAATAGCGGAGTGGAGAAAGCCAACTTTGCCCAAAGTTGAATTGTGCATTCTAATGAATTCATTGTTTTGAAAAGCCTGCACCTCTTCTTCGCCAGTGAGAAAATGCCGGTGAATTCCTCCGTTCAATTCCATCAATGATTTCAACTTGGGATGGGAGGCATAGTCGTTGCCATAGCGGTCTGCCAAGAGGTCATTGAGATTCAGCCTTCGTTCGACCGGAATAACGGGGGCATCATTACCACCCAGAACTCTGTACCGATGTTCCAAATGCTCGAAACCATAAGTAAGGTTTCGCATATTCCAATGAACCCAATATTTGTCGCGACGGTCGCGTATGAACGCGTAGAAACCTCTAAGCAATTCACGCTCCACCTCATCGAAGCGATCTCTAACAAACTCGCGAGGTATATGGAGCTCCTCGGCTATTGCATGCGTTGAAAAGCTTACCGTCTGCTCCGTCGCATAGTGCGCAATAGCTATGGACGTAATGCGCGGAGAGAGCGCCTCATTGTCATCGTACAAACTCTGACAGGAATAGTGGATAACATAGAAATTCTCGGGATGAGCCTTCGCTTCGCTTATAAAGTCCGCGCTGTTGTATATACCCATCCTGAACTACCTACCTTACACCGCCCTTTTTCGCTTTAGATGGCCTTCGTTTGCCCGACCCACGTGTACTCCGCATCGCGCTCGTCACACGTACTGCATTCTGTTCGAGCGCTGTCACTGGCATATTTATCTTGGCTAGCGAGCCCGTGGTCGATTCGATGATTTGCTTCTCAAGCACTAAATAGAACGGGAACTTCAGGTCAACGATTGGCTGCTTAGTACCGCCGATCCAGTCTTGAAATTCACCTGAATTCTTTCTGCTCGACCGCTCAAAAAGCTCGCGATATCTACGAGGAGAAACACCGTCAAAATGCTCAAAACTCACCCCACCAAACGTCGAGTACTTGCCCCGATCAGCGCCCTCTATGGTTATTGAGTCTGAGTGAAGATTCGCGGCAAGGCTTTTCGGATATGGCTCGAGGAAGATAACTTTCTTAATGCCGGCCGCAACGACGTGCTTGGCGCACAAATGACAGGGGAAAGTCGTTGTAAAGAGGATAGCGTCCTGAACCGACCTACCAAGTCGGGCCGCGTCGCAAATCGCCGACATTTCTGCGTGTATGATCCGACCATACTCAAGCGCATCCATGAACTGAGAATCTTGGATTTTCTTGTTCTCGACGAGCTTCTTTGCATCGCGTACTTTTGCTAACTCAAGAAGCTCTAACAGCAATTGAGCCTTCCGCTTGTCGTTTGCATCGTGACCTCGTTGATAGTCACGATCATCATGTCCTTCCGGATCATCGCACCAGTAGGTGCCGCCGCCGGCTTTGGGAACCTCGTTGGATCCCATGGAAATAATTTCCCCGTTTTGCGAGAAGATAGCTACGCCGACCTGACGCGATAAGTCGAGAGTTCGCAAAGCCGCCGCTTTGGCTGCGAACATTCCGTACTCATTCCTATTCGGAGAAATTCGATTTGACCCGAACAACAAATCGCAGAAGCGTCTGACCTGCCGGTCAACGTCTTCTTCGCCTTTGTCAGAATTCACAATCACATCTGCATCGTGAAAGATTCTAGATACTCGCTGGCCGTGCTGCTCGTCGGACTCATTTTCGTCCCGTTGAACAATTTCTTCTGCCGCGCCTCTATAAGTATTGGTATTGCCTCGGTTGTGGCCTTCAGCAAAACGTCTCGAAAGATTGTCCACACGGGCCCCCCTTCGCGAATACACTGACACTTGAAAAAAAGCGCGGCCATAAACTGACCGAAGCAGGTCTATTTCTTCACGTCGCTTGAATTGGTAGAGTAGGTAAACATTCTTCTCAGGTGCTGCGGCTTTGTCTGCAGCACTTCGTGCAAGGCGCCACTGGACAATTCGCGTGATAGTTATTGCTGCCAGGACTTGATCGTCATCAAAGGTGGAGCGAAGCTGGTTCCCGTACTTGATATAGGTTTCTAAACGGCCAGCCTCATCGCTTTGCACCAGCTTCTTTTTGGGGGGAAGATAGGCAGCAAGCTTGTCAAAGACTTCCGTTACTTTAATTGGAACAACGTTGTAGCCCTCAGCTTTGAAATAGCTAGAAAAACTGTTGATTGACGCACGCACATCTGTGCCGATGGGTGCGACAAAACCTATAAAGAGCTCTGGGTACTCAATTCTTGTGATGCCGTGTGCCAAGGATTCACGTCCCGTTGAGGTTTTGGTAAGAAGGTTGCTTAGGGGGTGATTCGCGATGTCAAAAATTCAAACTCGAAATCAGTCAGTTGAAATGAATGATGCCGCCGCTGAATTGGTGATCGCCCACACCAGAATTATGGATGCTTGGTTCGAGCAATGGCGAATTCAGGAGCGATCGAGAATCGATATTGCCTTCCGGAAAAGTGGCGCCACTGAACAGCCGCGTAGACACATTGCCTAAACTTTAGATAGTTCGGCAGCGCCGATGTATAGTGGATTGAAACTATAGTTAACACACGCGCTGCGTGCGAACAATCTTCTGACCCATTCTCGACTAGGTCTTCATCGGATGGGCGATTTACGACAATTCCGCGAGCCAGACGCTTCGCGGGACAGCAGAGTGCCGCTGGAATCTACGCAGGCCGTCGGCATACTTGAGGATGAAACGTTTAAACTATGGTAGCGGGGGAGGGACTCGAACCCCCGACCCCAGGATTATGATTCCCGTGCTCTAACCAGCTGAGCTACCCCGCCACAGGGATCGCGGCGGCGAACTAAGCCGATCTCGCGAACGCGCGGCATATAAGGAAGGGGGCGGGGGTAAGTCAACGCCAAAAGCTTCCGCCTTCGCCGAGGCTTCCACCTTCGCTAAAGCTTCGGCGAACAAGGTCGGCGGGACAAGTCGGCGAGAAAAGCACGATTTCGGCGCCGGATTTGCCGCTCCTTAGGACCAGACTCGTGGACGGTCCCCCTCACCCGCAATCCGCGCGTCGCGCGGATTCCGGCCTCTCCCCGGCGGGGAGAGGCGAAGGGAAGCGTCCCTTATTTCGGCCTCACATTGGGGTCGCCGCCGGGGCTGCCGGGGGGCGGGATCACCGGGGTATTGCTGTCGGTGCTGGGCGCGGGGGCGTGCATGTCGGGATCGACGCCCGCGGGCGGGCAGAGCACGCCGTCCGTCTTGGCCAGCTTGTCGCCGAGCGGTTCCCGGGACTGGCCGGTGGTGGTGCCTTCCGGGGTGGTCGCCAGCCGATCGGATGGGGCACAGCCGGCGGCGCGTTGCGGGGATGGCGGCGCGGTCGCTTGCGGCGGCGTCGCCGGGGCGGGCGGGGCCTGCGCGATCGCCGGTGCAGAGGCGGCGATCAGGAGGCCCGCAAGAATGAGGTTTGTCGTGCGCATGGGAAGGAAACGCGCGCGCGACGCCCCCTGTTCCCGCAGGTGGCAATCACGATTTGCGGTAGCGGATCAGCGAGAAATGGCCCATCGGCGGCATGGGACGGCGCTCGGTGAGCGCGACGCCGCCGTGCCTTGCGGCCCAGCCCTCGAGGCGCGCCCACGGGAATTCCGGGCGCCAGCCGAGGCGGCGGGCGATGGGCGCGAAAGCGAGCTCGAACAGCTTGCGAGGGCCGCTCTCCGCACCGATGTGGTTGACCAGGATCAGCTCGCCGCCTGACTTAAGCACGCGCATGAACTCGTCGAGCGTGCCTTCGGGATCGGGAACGGCGGTGATGACATATTGCGCCACCACGGCGTCGAAGAAATCATCGGGGAAGGCGAGGTTCTTCGCATCCATCACCGAGAGCACTTCGACGTTGGAGAGGCGGAGCGAGCGCACGCGCGCCTGCGCCTTGCGCAGCATCGGCTCGGAGATGTCGACGCCGCAGACCTTGGTGGTGCGCGCGTATTCGGAGAGCGAAAGACCGGTGCCGACGCCGACGTCGAGGACGCGGCCGCCGATGCGGTCGGCCTCGGCGATGGTCGACTGCCGGCCGGCGTCGAACACCTTGCCGAACACGAGATCATAGACCGGCGCCCAGCGGCCATAGGCCTTCTCGACCCCGGCCCGCGAGATGTCTGCTGCCATGCCCCCTGCCCTTACTTCACCTCTCCCCAACAGGAGAGGTGAACCCAGCCCAATGAGTTGTGCTTGATGTCGTCATTCCCTCAGCCGCGCACGGCTTCCGCGAGCGGGCGCGATGTGCCCGTGCCGACCTTGGCCGCAGCGCTCTGGATGAAGCCGCCGCCGAGCACGCGGGCCTGGCCGCCGGCTGCGTCGTAGAACACGCAGGCCTGTCCCGGCGAGACGCCCTCTTCGCCTGCGACGAGCTCGACCTCGTAACGGCCATTGCTGCCGCGCAGCCAGGCCGGTTGGGGGCTACGGGTGGAGCGCACGCGCACGAACATTTCGAGGCCGCTTCCGATGGCGCGGTCGATGTCGCCGTCGCCGATCCAGTTGACGTCGCGAAGTGCGATGCGGTGCATCTTCAGTGCCTCGCGCGGGCCGACCACGACGCGGCGGGTCGCCGCGTCCAGCCGCACCACGAACAGCGGCGAGCCGGAGGCGATGCCGAGGCCGCGGCGCTGGCCGACGGTGAAGTTGGCGATGCCGTTGTGCCGGCCGAGCACGCGGCCCTCGAGATCGACGATGTCGCCGGGGTCCATCGCATTGGGGCGCAGGCGCGTGATGATGTCGGTGTAGCGGCCGGTCGGCACGAAGCAGATGTCCTGGCTGTCGTGCTTGTCGGCGACCGCAAGGCCAAAGCGGCGCGCGAGCTCGCGCGTCTCGGGCTTGGTCATGTCGCCGAGCGGAAAGCGCAGGAAGTCGAGCTGTTCCTGCGTGGTCGCGAACAGGAAATAGCTCTGGTCGCGATCGGCGTCGGCGGCGCAGACCAGCGCGCGCGAGCCGTCGCCCCGACGGCGCGAGGCGACGTAATGGCCGGTGGCGAGCGCCTGGGCGCCGAGCTCGCGGGCGGTCTTCAAGAGGTCGCGGAATTTGACGCTGCGGTTGCACTCGATGCAGGGCACCGGCGTCTCGCCGAGCGCGTAAGAGTCGGCAAAGTTGTCGATGACGGACTCGCGAAAGCGGTCCTCGTAGTCGAGCACGTAATGGGGAATGCCGAGCTTGGCCGCGACGTCGCGTGCGTCGTGGATATCCTGGCCGGCGCAACAGGCGCCCTTGCGGTGGGTGGCCGCGCCATGGTCGTAGAGCTGCAGCGTGATGCCGACGACGTCGTAGCCCTCAGCCTTCAAGAGCGCAGCCGTCGTCGAGGAATCGACGCCGCCCGACATGGCAACGACGACCCTGGTGTCCTCGGGACGGCCTTCGAGATCCAGACTGTTGAGCATGGGCCCTAGAGCGTTGTGACGGCGGCGACGCGCGAATCCGCGATTTGCTTTCTCGGGGGACGGCGGCGATCCCCCGGAACCTTGGTTCCCGAAGAGCACGACTGCCCAAGTCGAAAGCGGCTGAGAGTAGCCTCTTTAATATAGGCGGCATTCCGGTGAAGCAATCACGCGAGCCCCCCGCTTAGGGCAATTCTTGCCGGGGCGGCAGAAATGGCGGGGTCGGAGCCCGCGGCCCGGCAACCCACTCACATCGCCAAATCATTGATTATATTACTGAAATCTTCGAGTTGAGGCGCTGGCCCGCTCCTTGCTCCCTCTGGTCCGAAGTTGCTCGCAAGGGGTTGCCTGTGGTCGGTCGGATGTCAGATGTCGTGGCAAGCGTGCAAATCCAGAGCGCGCAGCAGAAGCCTGCCCGGTCGCAAGCCCCGAAGGACACGCCCGCGAGCGAGGCTTTCGGCTCGCTGGTCGACAGCAACACGCAGGCCAGCGGCAACAACGCGCCGGCGCAGGACAGCCCGCCGCGCCGGAACGAGCAGAGCTCGTCCTCCCCGGCGGCCGAGCGGCCGTCGCGCGACACCTCTTCCACGGACCAGCCTTCGCAGAGCAAGGCGAGCGACGACACCGAGGCGTCTGCGCCTGCGGAGAATGACAGGGGCGAGGCGCCCAGCGATCCGACCAAGGACGCCGGCAAGGTCAAAGACAAGTCCGAGACGGCCGACGCCAAATCGGCCGACAAATCCGACGAGCCCGAGAGCGACGCGACTGATGGCACCGAGGTCCTCACGGCCGCCGTCGAGGCGGCTGCCGCCGCGCCGTCCGCGACGACGCAGACCGCCCTGCCCGATCTTGGAATCATCGTTGCCGCGCCGGTCGTCCCGGTCGACCCGAATGCAGCTGCGAACCAGGCTGGCGATGCCGCCGCCGCGCCGCTCGCGATCGCCGCGGCAGGTCTTGCCGCCAGCGCCTCCATCGCGGCCCAGATCGCCGGCGCCAAGACCGATACCGCCACGGCGAGCGCCAAGGCCGCAGGCGCCGAGGTCGATGCCGAGACCACGACGACGCTCGGCGAGGCCGCCGCCGGCACGACCGAGACCGCCTCGACCGATGCAAAAGCTGGTGGCGGGCTGATCGCCGCGGTCAGCCAGGGCACGCCCAAGACCGCGTTCAAAGAGGCCGCCACGGCGCAAGCCCAGACCGACATCTCCAATATCGGCCAGGACACCGGCAAGGCGAACGTCGCTGCGCAGGCACCGGCCGCCAACGCCGCCCATGCGCAAGGCTTGAAGCCGCAGGCCGATCACGTCGCGACCGACGCCAAGGCGGGTCCCGCCGACCGCGCCGCCGATCAGGCCCAGGGCACGTCGGCCGCGCCGGCGCATGCCGGCCCGCAAGCCACGATCGCTCCGACGGATACCAGCGCGCAGGCCGCTTCTACCGTGCAGGCGCCGCTGACGAATGCGACCTCGGCCGCGACAGCATCAACCGCGACGCTCACCGCGACCGCGGCGACCCACCCTACGGCGGTGCCGATCAGCGGCATCCCGATCGAGATCGCAGCCGCCATTCGGTCCGGCAAGTCGCGGTTCGACATCAGCCTCGATCCGGCCGAGCTCGGCCGCATCGACGTGCGCATCAACGTCGACCGCGCCGGCAACGTCACCTCGCATCTCACCGTCGAGAGGCCGGAGACGCTGCAGATGCTGCGTCAGGACGCCCCGCAATTGCAGCGCGCGCTCGACGATGCCGGCTTCAAGACCGGCAGCAACGGCCTGTCCTTCAGCCTGCGCGACCAGAATTCATCCGGCCAGCACTCGGGCCAGAACAACGACAATGGCGGCAATGCGCGCCGCCTGATCATCAGCGAGGACGACAGCGTTTCCACGGCGCCCATCGGGCGCGGCTATGGCCGCATGCTCGGATCGAGCAGCGGCGTCGACATCAGAGTGTGAGGAGTATCTGGCAATGACCACCACGAATGCCGCCACTTCGCCCCCGGTCGTCTCCGGGACGACCGACCTGCCGAAATCCTCGTCGAATTCGTCGATGAGCTCGACCACGGGGTCGACGCTCGCCGGCAATTTCCAGACCTTCCTGACCCTGCTGACGACGCAGCTGCAGAACCAGAACCCGCTCGATCCGCTCGACACCAACCAGTTCACCCAGCAGCTGGTGCAGTTCGCCGGCGTCGAGCAGCAGCTCAAGACCAACGAATCGCTGGCTCAGCTCGTCACTCTGCAGCAGACCACGCAGGCGACCCAGGCGCTGGGCTTCGTCGGCAAGACCGCGCTGGTCGACGGCTCGACCGCGACGATGACCAACTCGACGGCTGTCTGGCATCTCAACGTCCCGACCGACTCCACGGTCGAGATCTCCATCGCCAACTCGAGCGGCCAGACCGTGTTCAACGGCAAGTACACCGCCGCCGCCGGCAACGACATTCCCTTTACCTGGAACGGCATGGGTAATGACGGCACGCAATGGCCCGACGGCAAGTACACGATCTCGGCCACGGGCAAGGACGTCGCGAACAACAATGTCGGCATCGCCGCGCAGGTGCAGGGCGTGGTGTCGTCGGTCGATCTGACCCAGTCGCCGCCGCTGCTCACCATCGACGGCGCCAGCTACACGCTGAGCCAGGTCAAGAGCATCATTGCGACGAGCAATTGAGGGCGGGCAAGCGAACCACATACGAGATGTCATCCCCGCGAAGGCGGGGATCCATAACCCCAGGAAGTCGTTTTCGCATTAGGTCGTAACCCCGAGTCGTCGTCAAACTGCTCCCTGGGGTTATGGGTCCCGGGCTCGCGCTACGCGCGCCCCGGGATGACAAGAGAGGGCCTCCACGGCACCTCGGCAGACCCTCTTTGTTAGTAAAGTATTTACCTTCTGCCCCGCTCAGCCGGCCGAGATTGCGTCTTTCGCCCGCCGAGTCGGCCGCGTTCCGGCAAGATTCAACGAGAATTGTATTGAACCCTTAGGCTTAGCGGATTTTTAAGCCGCGGGGGTTACGGTTACGGCGTGAGTTCAGTGGTTGAGAGTTTGTGAGTACGCCATGACAGAACCCCATCGCCCGAGGGTAAAATACGTCATCGGGCCGGACGGCAGTCCGTTGACGATCGCGGATCTGCCTGCACCCGGCACCAAACGCTGGGTCATCCGCCGCAAGGCCGAAGTCGTCGCCGCTGTCCGTGGCGGACTTCTCTCCCTGGAGGAGGCCTGCAGCCGTTATACCCTGACGGTCGACGAATTCCTCTCCTGGCAGTTTTCCATCGACCAGCACGGTCTGGCGGGTCTTCGCACCACCCGCATCCAGCAATATCGCCAGTAGGCGATCCGGAATTCTGCGGTCTTTGACGAAAATCGGCCTCGCTTTGCGAGGCCGATTTTTTTCATGATGCACTTTTGTCCGACCTCTTAACCTTCGTTAACCATATCGAAACCATCACCTAGGCAATAATTGCCCAGTCGACCGCTCGGTTGCGGGTCGGATTGGTCGGGGCGGTTGCTTGCAAGGTCTTGCGGACTTCTTAAAAAGTATCGGTGCCGCCCGGTTCGGGGCGATGATCGCGGTCACCGCCGCGCTCATCGGCTTCTTTGCCTTCGTCATCATGCGTGTCACCACGCCGCAGATGACGACGCTGTTCACGGACCTGTCAGTCGAAGACTCCTCCAGCATCATCAAGGACCTGGAACGCCAGGGCATCCAGTTCGAGATCCGCAATGAGGGCTCCATCATCATGGTGCCCAAGGACAAGGTCACGCGGCTGCGGATGAAGCTCGCCGAGGGCGGCCTGCCCAAGGGCGGCGGCGTCGGCTATGAGGTGTTCGACAAGTCGGACGCGCTCGGCACCACCTCCTTTGTCCAGAACATCAATCATTTGCGCGCGCTCGAGGGCGAGCTCGCCCGCACCATCCGCGCCATCGACCGCATCCAGGCCGCCCGCGTCCACCTGGTGCTGCCCGAGCGCCCGCTGTTCGCCCGCGAGGCGCCGGAGCCGTCGGCCTCGATCGTGGTGCGCGTCCGCGGCGCGCTGGAAGCCCAGCAGATCCGCGCCATCCGCCACCTCGTCGCCTCCGCCGTCAACGGCCTGAAGCCGCAGCGGGTCTCGATCGTCGACGAGGCCGGCCAGCTGCTCGCCGACGGCGCCCAGACCGATCCGGAACAGGCGATCGGCGAGGAACGCCGCATCGCCTTCGAGAAGCGGATGCGCAAGCAGGTCGAGGACATCGTCTCCTCCGTGGTCGGCTCGGGCCGCGCCCGCGTGCAGCTCTCCGCCGATTTCGACGTCAACAAGGTCACCCAGACCTCGGACAAGTTCGACCCCGAAGGCCGCGTGTTGCGCTCGAGCCAGACCCGCGAAGAGCAGAGCATGACCGCCGACAACAACGGCCAGGTCACCGTCAACAACGAGCTGCCCGGCAACCAGCAGAACAACGGCGTCGCGCCCAAGGACCAGAGCAAAAAGACCGAGGAGACCAACAATTACGAGATCTCCCGCACCACCAAGACCGAGGTGACCGAGGCCGGCCGGGTCAACCGCATCTCGGTCGCGGTGCTGGTCGACGGCATCTACAGCAAGAACGACAAGGGCGAGCTGGCCTACCAGGACCGCACCAAGGAGCAGCTCGACCGCATCGCCACGCTGGTGCGCTCGGCGATCGGCTTCGACCAGAAGCGCGGCGACCAGGTCGAGGTCGTCAATCTGCGCTTCGCCGACGCGCCCTCCACCGCCCCGATCGGCGAGCCCAGCGGCTTTCTCGGCATGCTGCAGTTCACCAAGGACGATGTCATGTACTTCGTCGAGCTCGGCGTGATGATGCTGCTCGGCCTCGTCGTGCTGTTCCTGGTGATCCGCCCGCTGGTCAAGCGCATTCTCGCCTCCGACGAGGTCGCCGCCGCCATCTCCGGCGTGCTGACGGGCCCAGCCGCCTCGGAAGAGGCCGCGCCGGCCGGCCAGCCGCTGCTGCCGAGCGGCGGCACCAGCGCCATCGACGTCGCCACCATTCAGGGCCAGGTCCACGCCCAGTCCGTTCACCGCGTCGGCGAGCTCGCCGAACGCAATCCCAACGAAACCGTCGCAATCATCCGCCAGTGGCTGACTGAGCCGACGAAATAACCGAAGCCAAGTGCATCAAGAAGTGATCTGACATGGCCGCCACCTTGCAAAACGCCAACTCGAACGACATCACCAGCGTGATCTCCACGCTGGGTCAGCGCGCCGGCAATCGCGCCGCCGACGGCAAGGGCCTCGAGCAGCTGCCCGGGCCGAAGCGTGCCGCGATCCTGATGCTGGCGCTCGGCGAGCAATATGGCGGCAAGATCTGGGGCCTGCTCGACGACGACGAGGTGCGCCAGCTCTCGCTGGAGATGTCGACGCTCGGCACCGTCGAAGTCGACACCGTCGAGGACATGCTGCTCGAATTCGTCTCGCGCATGTCGGCCTCGGGCGCTCTGATGGGCAATTTCGACGCCACCGAGCGGCTGCTCCAGCAATACCTGCCGCCGGAACGCGTCAACGGCATCATGGACGAGATCCGCGGTCCCGCCGGGCGCAACATGTGGGAGAAGCTCTCCAACGTGCAGGAAGAGGTTCTCGCCAACTATCTCAAGAACGAATACCCGCAGACCATCGCCGTGGTGCTGTCGAAGCTGAAGCCGGAGCACGCCGCGCGCGTGCTCGGCATCCTGCCCGAGGAGCTCGCGCTCGACGTCGTCAACCGCATGCTGAAGATGGAGGCGGTGCAGAAGGAGGTGATCGAGAGTGTCGAGAAGACGCTGCGCACCGAATTCATGTCCAACCTGTCGCAGACCCGCCGCCGCGACGCCCACGAGGTCATGGCGGAAATCTTCAACAATTTCGATCGCCAGACCGAGACCCGCTTCATCACCTCTCTGGAAGAGGACAACCGCGAATCCGCCGAGCGCATCAAGGCGCTGATGTTCACCTTCGACGACCTCGTGAAGCTCGATTCCGGCTCCGCCCAGACCTTGATGCGCAACGTCGACAAGGACAAGCTCGGCGTCGCGCTCAAGAGCGCGAACGAGGACGTCCGCAATTTCTTCTTCGGCAACATGTCCTCGCGCGCGGCCAAGATGCTCCAGGACGACATGGCGGCGATGGGCCCCGTGCGCCTGCGCGACGTTGACGAGGCCCAGGCGCTGCTGGTCAATCTCGCCAAGGACCTCGCCGCCAAGGGTGAGATCATGCTGACCAAGAACCGCGCCGACGACGAGCTGGTGTACTGATGGCCGCTCCGGCAAAATTCCTGTTCGATACCGACTTCGCGGCGCCCGAACGGGCGACGCGCGAGAAGGCCGCGACCGCGGCCGAGATCGCGCAGAAGGTCGCGGAAGCCGAGGCCCGCGCCTATCAGGACGGCTTTGCCGCCGGCCAGCGCGAGGCTAAGGCCGAGAGCGACCGTCGCGTCGCGCTCGCGATGGAAGAGATCAACATCGCCATCCGCGGCGTCGCCGCCGGCATCGGCAACATCGAGACCAGGATGGAGACCGAGGCGGTCGAGGTCGCGATCGCGGTGGCGCGCAAGCTGTGCGCCGACCTTGTCGCCGCCGAGCCGCTCGGCGAGGTCATCGCGCTGGTCAAGGACTGCTTCTCGCATCTGGTCGCGACGCCGCATCTCGTCGTCCGCATCAACGATTCGCTCTACGACAGCGCGCGCGAGAAGATCGAGCGGCTCGCCAAGCAGAGCGGCTTCGAGGGCCGGCTGGTGATCCTGGCCGAGCCGGAAATTGCCACCGGCGACTGCCGGATCGAATGGGCCGATGGCGGCGTCGTGCTGGAGCGCGGCGCCATTGCGGCCAAGATCGACGAAATGGTCGGACGCTATATCGCGTCCCGCAGGGGGAGCTAAACCATGAGCGACACCGACGGACAGGTCCCGCTGCCCGATCTCAACGGCCCGATGCCGCCTGCCGGCACCGACGTCGGCTACAACGAGGACGAATATGCGGCGCGTGCCGCCGCCGACCTCGAGGCGGTGTTCGACGTGCCGGTGCAGGTCTCGGCCGTGCTCGGCCGCTCCAAGATGGACGTCGGCGAGCTCCTGAAGCTCGGACCGGGCACCGTGCTAGAGCTCGACCGGCGCGTCGGCGAGGCCATCGACATCTACGTCAACAACAAGCTGGTCGCCCGCGGCGAGGTCGTCCTGGTCGAGGACAAGCTCGGCGTGACCATGACGGAAATCATCAAGGCCGAACGCGGCTGAGACGCAAGGACATGACGCGCGACGGCGCGAGCAGACGGACAGGAGACTGACATGCGGCTTCTCATCGTTGGCACATTGAAGGGCCAGCTCACCACCGCCACCAAGATCGCGATGGAGAACGGCGCCACCGTGACCCATGCCGAGGATCACGAGCAGGCGATGCGCGTGCTGCGCGGGGGCAAGGGCGCCGACCTCCTGCTGGTCGACGTCGCGCTCGACATCCGCGACCTCGTGCTGCGGCTGGAAGCCGAGCACATCCACGCCCCGATCGTCGCCTGCGGCATCACCAACGACGCCCGCGCCGCGGTCGCTGCGATCCATGCCGGGGCCAAGGAATACATCCCGCTGCCGCCAGATCCGGAGCTGATCGCCGCGGTGCTGGCTGCCGTCGCCAACGATTCCCGCGAGCTGGTCTACCGTGACGATGCGATGGCAAAGGTGATCAAGCTCGCCCAGCAGATCGCCGGCTCGGACGCCTCGGTGATGATCACCGGCGAATCCGGCACGGGCAAGGAAGTGCTGGCCCGCTACGTTCACTCCCGTTCGGCCCGGGCCAAGCGTCCGTTCATCTCGATCAACTGCGCCGCCATCCCGGAGCACCTGCTGGAATCCGAGCTGTTCGGCCACGAGAAGGGCGCCTTCACCGGCGCGGTCGCCCGCCGCATCGGCAAGTTCGAGGAGGCGACCGGCGGCACGCTGCTGCTCGACGAAATCTCGGAGATGGACGTTCGCCTGCAATCGAAACTGCTGCGCGCCATCCAGGAGCGTGTGATCGACCGCGTCGGCGGCACCAAGCCGGTTCCGGTCGACATCCGCATCATCGCGACCTCGAACCGCAATCTCGCCGAGGCCGTGCGAGAGGGCACGTTCCGCGAGGACTTGCTGTTCCGCCTCAACGTCGTGAATTTGAAGATCCCGCCGCTGCGCGAGCGTCCCGCCGACATCCTCGAGCTCGCCCAGCACTTCGTGAAGAAATATGCCGACGCCAACGGCGTGCCGCTGCGTCCGCTCTCGGCCGAGGCGCGCCGCGTGCTCTCCGCCAACCGCTGGCAGGGCAACGTCCGCGAGCTCGAAAACACCATGCACCGCGCGGTGCTGATGGCCCAGGGCGACGAAATCGGGCCCGACGCCATCATCACGCCGGACGGCGACCGCCTCGACCTCGCCAAGACCGCCCCGGCCGTGGCGCATGCCACCATGGCCGCCGAGCAGGTGACGCGCGCGCTGGTGGGGCGCACCGTCGCCGACGTCGAACGCGACCTGATCCTGGAGACGCTGAAGCACTGCCTCGGCAACCGCACCCATGCCGCCAACATTCTCGGCATCTCGATCCGCACGCTGCGCAACAAGCTCAACGAATATGCCGACGGCGGCATCCCAATCCCGCCCGCAGGCACGCCCGGGGAATATCCGCGGATGCCGATGATGGGGGCGTAGACGCCCGCGACCATCGAGCGGACGCGAATGCCCGGGCCAAGTCCGGGCATTTTTCGTTTGGCGCAGGCCGCCACCCCGTCATTGCGAGCGCAGCGAAGCAATCCAGAATCCCTCGGCGGCGACAGACCGGATTGCTTCGCTGCGCTCGCAATGACGAACCTCAAGAGCATCCTTCGCATGACCGAACCGCGCCACGTGACTATGCCATCCGCGCGGCACGCCCTATAACCCCGCCCGAAAACCACGCGAGGGACCACATGTCTGAAGCTCAAATCACGGATTGGCTGGCGTCGCAGAAGCAGGCGATGATCGACCTGCTCCGCGACGTCGTGAACATCGATTCCGGCTCCTACGACAAGGAAGGCGTCGATGCGGTCGGTGCGCGGTTCGAGCGGTACTTTGCCGAGCATGGCATTCCGTTCCGGCGCGAAAGCCACGGCACGTTCGGCGACGCGATCCATGCCGAGGTGGCAAAGCCCGGCAGCAACGAGAAGCCGGTGCTGTTGATGGGACACCGCGACACGGTGTTCGGCAAGGGCGAGGCTGCGCGGCGGCCGTTCACGATCCGGGATGGCCGCGCCTATGGACCCGGTGTCGCCGACATGAAGTCCGGCCTCGTCATGAACGTGTTCGTGGCCGCCGCCTTCCACAAGTTCGGCGGCTCACCGCATCCGATCAAGGTGCTGATCACCTCGGACGAAGAGATCGGCTCGCCCTCCTCGCGGCCGGTGATCGAGCGCGAAGGACGCGCGGCGCGCGCCGTGTACAATTCCGAGCCTGGCCGCCCGACCGGCAACGTCGTGACGGGGCGCAAGGGCGGCATCTTCATGCACATGGCCATCACCGGCAAGGCCGCGCATTCCGGCGCCAACTTCGCCGCCGGCGTCAGCGCCATCGGCGAGCTCGCGCACAAGATCGTCCAGATCCACGCGCTCACCGACCTAGACAAGGGCATCACGCTCAATGTGGGCCTCGTCTCGGGTGGGCAGTCCGTCAACACGACCGCGCCTTACGCGGAAGGGCAGATCGACCTGCGCTATGTCGATCCGGCCGATCGCGCGCGGATCATGGGTGCGATCGAGAAGATCGTCGCGACGCCTTACGTGCCCGGCACCAGCGCGACGCTGTCGATCAAGGGCGAGTTCGTGCCGGTGGTGCAGAGCGCGGAGTCGAAGGCGCTGTTCGAAAACTATCAGGCGGCCGCAAGGCAGGTGGGCCTCACCACGCTGCAGGGCGAGTTCTCCGGCGGCTGCGCCGATTCCGGCTTCACCGCCGCCGTGGGCACGCCGACCATTTGCGGTCTCGGCCCGGTCGGCGGGCTCGCGCACACGCCGGAGGAATATCTGGAGATCGACAGCATCGTGCCGCGCGCGCAGGCGCTGGCGCTGGCGATTCTGCGGGGGTAAACACAGGTGCGTAGGGTGGGTTAGCCCTGCAGATGCGCAAAGCGCATCTGCTCGGCGTAACCCACCTCGTCATTTTCCGTGGAGACAAACAGTGGTGGGTTACGCCTACGGCTAACCCACCCTACGAGACCGTCACGAATAGCTCGGCGCATCCGGCTTGCGGAAGATGTGGATGGGATCGCCCGGCACGATCGGAGAGCCAGAGAACATCGCGTAGGCGTAGAGCGCGAGATAGGCGATCGCGAGCGCGCCGATGGCGTAGAAGATCAAGGTAGCCACGCGCTTCATCGTCCGCTCCATGCGTCCGGCGGGACAGTCAGGAGCGCTTCTAGAGCGACGAGGCGGAAAAGGCCAGCCTTGCGCGAGGCTCGCCGACGGCGATCAAATGCCGCGCCGGCCGCGCGCGGGAAGGCTGACATCGGCGAGCCGGGCCGCGTCTTCGTCCTGGTCGACCGCCACGTATTGGCCGTGCCAATAGGCCAGCGCGGCATTGCGAGTCGAGCTCCTGATATCCCTGACACGGCCGATGACGATGCCGTGCGAGTGCCGTTCGACGATCTCCTCGACTTCGCAATCGAAGGCCGAGAGCGCGCCGGCCAGCAGCGGGACACCAGAGACTGCCGTCACCCACTGGCTGCCTACAAAGCGATCCGCACCCTTCAGCCCGCCCTTGCCGGCAAAGCGTTCGGCAATGTCGAGTTGGTCAGCATTGAGGATGTTCACGCCGAAGGCGCCGTGGCGGCGGATCAGCGGAAACGACGAGGCGTCGCGGTTGATGCTGACCAGCAGCGTCGGCGGCTCGACCGACAGCGAGGTGACCGAGGTCACAGTCATGCCGGAGATGTCCTTGCCCCGCCCGGCCGTAATGATGCTGACGCCGCCGGTGAGGTGGCGCATGGCGCCGCGGAAATCGGCGGACGAGACGGGAATTTCGGTCATGAGCTCGCGGGGCACTACATTCATGGCGCTACTCCCCGCAAGCGGGGGTTCCCTTTATTTAGGTACGATCGTCCGCCGACAACAGGTGGCTCAGGATGGAGCCTTCGAGCCCGGCAAGCTCGGCCGAGCCGCGCTGGCGCGGCCGGGCGGCGTTAACCGTGACGTCATGGGCGATGCGGCCCTCCTCGATGACGAGCACGCGGTCGGCCAGCGCCACGGCTTCCGAGACATCGTGGGTCACCAGGATCGCGGTAAAGCCCTGATCGCGCCAGACCCGCTCGAGGAGCCGCTGCATCGAGATGCGGGTCAGCGCGTCCAGCGCGCCGAGCGGCTCGTCGAAGGCGAGCACGCGCGGGCGCGAGACCAGCGCACGGCCGAGCGCGACGCGCTGCTTCTGGCCCCCTGAGAGCACCGAGGGCCATTGATCGCGCTTGTCGGCGAGGCCGACCTCGATCAGCGCCTTCTCGGCGCGGGCATGCGCATCGCTCGAGGCACGATCGCGGCCGAGGCCGACCTCGACATTGGCGAGCACGCGGGCCCAGGGCAGCAGCCGCGGCTCCTGGAACATCACGCGGATGTCCTCGGGCTGAATATCCTGCCCGAAGCTGATGCTGCCGGCATCGATCTTGTCGAGGCCGGCGATCAGGCGCAGCAAGGTGCTCTTGCCGCAGCCGCTCTTGCCGACGATCGCGACGAACTGGCCGGCGGGAATGTGCAGGTCGATGCCGCGCAGCACCTCGTTGTTACCGAAGGATTTGCGCAAGCCGCGGATGCTGAGCGGCAGGCCGCTGGCCTGAACTCGGTGTTCTTTTTGCCGCTCCTCGCGCACCACGCGGGCGTGTGGGGCGAAAGCGGCGCGGCCGGCGAGCTCGGTCTCGGGAAGAGAGGTACGAAGCGCTGTCTGCATGTGATTCCCAGTATTTTGCTCAACGTTTCTGGAAGGCGGGGTGCCAGGAGAGCGTCAGACGCTCCAGCACGCGGGAGGCGCTGTCGGCGAGCTTGCCGAGCAGGGCGTAGATCAGGATCGAGAGCACGACGACGTCGATCAGCATGAACTCGCGCGCTTGCATCGCCATGTAGCCGAGGCCGGAAGAGGCCGCGATGGTCTCGGCGACGATCAGCGTCAGCCACATGATGCCGAGCGCAAAGCGGATGCCGACGAAGATCGAGGGCAGCGCGCCCGGGAAGATGACGCGGCGGAACAGTTCGCCATCGGTCATGCCGTAGATGCGGCCCATCTCGATCAGCTGCGGATCGACGGTGCGGATGCCGTGCAGCGTGTTGAGATAGATCGGGAAGAACACCCCGAGCGCCACCAGGAAGAGCTTTGCGCTTTCGTCGATGCCGAACCAGAGGATGACCAGCGGGATCAGCGCCAGATGCGGCACGTTGCGCACCATCTGCAGGGTGGTATCGGTGAGCCTGGCCGAGAGCTGCGACAGGCCGTTGGCGAGGCCGAAGGCGAAGCCGATGCTGCCGCCGATCAAAAAGCCGACCGAGGCGCGCCAGAACGACACCCAGATGTTGCGGACGAGCTCACCGGAGACCAGCAGCTTCCAGCCCGCGAGCACGACGTCGCTCGGGGCCGGCAGCACCCGCGTCGGCACGAAGCCGGTGACGCTCGCGACCTGCCAGACCGCGATGATGGCGAGCGGCACGATCCACTGGATCAGGCCGTCGGCCCGCGGCAGGCGGATGCTGCGCGGAAGCGAAATGCTGTCGATCAGGCTCATGACTGCGACACCCGGTGCTGCGGACGGAAATCGCTGCCGACGGTCTCGCCGAACGGACCGCCGTTGAAATGCAGCTTCGTCACGTTGCTCGGCTGCTCCAGCGCGAGCAGCGGGAACACCAGCTCGGCGAAGCGATAGGCTTCCTCCAGATGCGGATAGCCCGACATGATGAAGGTATCGATGCCGAGATCCTGATACTCCTTGATGCGGGCCGCAACCGTCTGGGCGTCGCCGACCAGCGCCGTGCCGGCGCCGCCGCGGACGAGGCCGACGCCGGCCCACAGGTTCGGCGCGATCTCGAGCTTGTCGCGCTTGCCGCCGTGGAGCTGCGCCATGCGCTGCTGACCGACCGAGTCCATACGGGCAAAGTTCTTCTGGGCCAGCGCGATGGTGTCGTCGCTGACGTGCCTGATCAGCTCGTTTGCGGCGTGCCAGGCTTCTTCGTTGGTCTCGCGGACAATGACGTGTAGACGGATGCCGAAGGAGAGTTTGCGGCCACGAGCGGCGGCAACCTCCCTCACCTTCGCGATCTTCTCGGCGACCAGCGCCGGCGGCTCGCCCCAGGTGAGATATTTGTCGACGGTGTCGACGGCGACGTCGATGCCGGCATCGGAGGAGCCGCCGAAATAGAGCGGCGGGCGCGGCGACTGCACGGAGGGAAACAGCAGCTTGCCGCCCTCGATGCGGATGTGCTTGCCTCCGACGTTCACCGTCTTGCCGGCGAGCAGGTCGCTGTAGACGTTGAGGAACTCGCGGGTGACCTCGTAGCGCTCGTCGTGGCCGAGGAAGATGCCGTCGCCCTTGTTCTCGACGGGATCGCCGCCGGTGACGACGTTGACGAGGAGCCGGCCGTTCGAGATGCGATCGAGCGTCGCGGTCATGCGCGCGGCTACGCTCGGCGATTGCAGGCCGGGACGAACGGCGACGAGATAGCGCAACCGCTCAGTGAACGGCGCGACCGAGGACGCAACGATCCAGGAATCCTCGCAGGACCGCCCGGTCGGCAACAGCACGCCGAAATAGCCGAGCTGATCGGCGGCCTGCGCGATCTGGCGCAGATAGTTGAAGTTGACCTCGCGGCCGCCGATGCCGGTGCCGAGATAGCGGCCGTCACCATGGGTCGGCAGGAACCAGAGGATGTTGGCGTTGGATTGGCTCATGGATTGCCCCTAGCCGTAAGTGGTGCCGACGGCGGCCGCGACGATGCCGATCGACAGCACGATGGCTGCGATCACGCGTTGAACGATGCGCTTCATGTTCAGACCTTTTTGAACGGGAAGAGTTGTCGGCACGGTCAGGCTGCCGGGTTGCGCCAGACGATGTCGCGAATATGAATCGGCTTCGGGATCAGGCCGAGCTCGTAGAAGCGGTCGGCGACGCCCTGCTGGGTCGCAACGATCTCGTCGGTGACGGGGCCGACCACGAAGTTCGCGCGATTGGCGGCGACGGTCTGGATATCCAAGGGAACGCCGGTGATCGCGGCGAGCGATCTTGCGACCTCGTCGCGGTGCTGCTCGGCCCATTGGCCGGCCGCGGTCGTCACGTCGACGATCTGCTGCAGGATCGCCGCATGGTTCTTCGCGAACTCGCGGTTGGCGATGTAGAAGGAATTGGTCTTGGTGACCTCGCGCGCATTGATCAGGATGCGGCCGTTCTGCTTGGTCTCGCCGATGGCGAAATAGGGATCCCAGATCGCCCACGCTTCGATGCTGCCATTGGCGAAGGCGGGGCCGGCATCCGGCGGCGTCAGGTAGACCGGCGTGATGTCGGCATAGGTGAGGCCGGCCTTCTCCAGCGTCTGCACCACGACGTTGTGGGCGCTGGAGCCCTTGGTGAAGCCGATGCGCTTGCCCTTGAGGTCTTTGATGTCGCGGATCGGCGAATCCTTGGGGACCAGGATGCCCTGGCCGTTGGTGATGGGCTGGCCGGCGGCGTAGACGATCGCCGCGCCCGCGGCCTGGGCGAACACAGGCGGGGAATCTCCGACCGCGCCGAAATCGACGCTGCCGACGTTCATCGCCTCCATCATCGGCGGGCCCGAGGAGAACTCGATCCACTTCACCTCGATGCCTGAGGCTGCGAAATGTCTTTCCAGGGCAGCCTGCTGGCGCGTGATGACCAGCACGCCGGTCTTCTGGTAGCCGATACGAATTTCCTTCACCGCCCCTTGCGCGATCGCAGGCGATGCGAACGCGGCGGCGGCCGCAGTTCCAACCGAAAGTTTCAGAAAGTCTCGACGCTGCATTCCACACTCCCGGCCGCGTGCGGCCGTCATCATTCACGTTTACCGAATGATGGTGCGCGTCATCGGAAGTGTCGAGACGTCCGCGAAAATAGCGATGCGAGCACTGCGCTGCATGCCGCGCGCGTGACTAATCTTTCAAGCGGCGAAGCGAATGAGGATGGAATTTTTCTGCACGCGAATGTGAGGGCTCCACGGATTTGGTCGAGCCCGGACCGGCGGAACATAAAAAGTCGCAAAACAACCCCATGCACAGTAGCCGGGCGTGCGAAAACAACGACTTACGTATTATCCGAAGTGCGGTTGACTCGTCGGGCAAAACAGCGGCAGAATGGCATGATTTCGTAGTGGGTGCCGAGGCGCGGAGCTCCCTCCACCCTCTCGCCGTCATTCCCCGCGAAGGCGGGGAATCCAGTACGCCGCGGCCCGGCGATTCAACCACAACTGTCTCGGAGTACTGGATCGCCCGGTCAAGCCGGGCGATGACACCGAACGTGTGACGGGCGACGTGCCACGAGCACCACCGGCCTATCGCTCCCACCTCACCGGCAGATTCTGCAGCCCGCGGAAGGCCCAGCCGCCGATCCGCACCTCTTCGTCCTCGGCGAGCTCGATGCGCGAGGCCCGCGCGAACAATGTCGGCAGCGCGACGTCGGCGATCATGGCGCGCGAGGCGAAGGCGCCGGCGCAGAAATGCGGGCCGGCGCCGAAGGCGACGCTCTTGGAGGTGTCGCGCCGCACGTCGAACTGATCGGCGCGCTCGAAATGCTTCTCGTCGCGGTTGGCGGAGCCGAACATCAGGAACACGCGCTCGTCGAGCTCGAACGCCACATCGCGAATGGTCCAGGGTTTTGCGATACGGCGCGGCGACATGCCGATCGGCGAGATCCAGCGGGCATATTCCTCGAAGGCTTGCAGCCACGACACCTCCCCGCGCAGGACCAGATCGAGCTGGTCGGGATGGGTCAGCAGCGCCCAGACCGTGCCGGCGATCGCCTTGCGCGGCTCGTTCTGGCCGCCCGAGATGGCGAGCTTGACGTTGGCGCGCACGCTCTCCATCGGCATGCCCGAGGCGAGCAGCACGCCCAAAATGCTCTGGTCGGGATGCTTGCGCATCACCGGCAGGATGTCGTCGATCGCGGCGTCGATGCCCACGGTTGCCGCATGACAGCGCGCCTCGACCGCGGGGTCGCCGGCATAATTGGCGATGCCTTCGATCATGCCTTGCGACCACGAATCCATGTCCTGAAAGCCGATATTGGTGAGGCCGGTGATCGACTTCAGGCATTCGCCGGAGAACGGCAGCGCGAAGTCGCGCATCAGATCGATCCGGCCCGGTTCGAGCGAAGCGATGATGCGATCCGCATGGGCCTGGAACTGGGCGGTCCAGTAGCCCTTCACCGTCTTCGGCGAGACCGTCGGAAACATGGCGCGGCGCTCGACGAGATGCGCTTCGCCGTCCTTGCGCATCATGTTGTGGCCCATCAGCCGGTTCATCAGGCCGGCGGGCTGGTGCGAGGAGAACACGTCGATCTGCTTCTCGGAGATCGAGATGTCGTCGCGGCTCGTCAGCAGCGTCGAGCCGAGCTGCGGCACGAAGGCGATCGGCGCCTCCTTCCGCATCTTGGCGAGCATCGGATAGGGGTCGGCCCAGAAGGCAGCCGGGTCGATCTCGATGCGCGGCGCGGTGCTCAAGCTTCGCTCCCTTGTCGTCTCCTCGATGCCGAGGCTAGCGCCTTTCAGTTGCCGCCGTCTGTCCCCATGGATTGGGACAGGCGGGCCAAAAGCTGCCTTTGTCCGCTTTCAACTCAGATGGCAGCTCCGGCCAGCAAGAAAGCGCCGCCAAGCGCGACCATCACAAGTCCAGGCCAGTTCGATTTGACGCCGAAGCCGCTACCGGGCCTTTCAGGCTCCAGCGTGTCACGTCCGGAGCCAAGCCACTTCCCACCACTGAATCGACCTCGCCAAATGGGCTGAAACGCCATTTGGAATAGGCCGCCGAAAACAAGGAGCACTCCAAGCCATATGAGGATCATGCTCGCCTCCTCTATCCGCGAACGCCGATAGGTTGATGCGCCGAGAACCGTGGTCCATTCAGCGCTGCCCCCGGCTTACGGGATCAGACCGACCTTGAAAGCCGCCGGGACAACCTCTGACCTGTCAAATAGTTGATATATGGACATGATTTCTGCTAGCCGTCCATCCGGGCCGGCTTGGGAAATAGTAGCAATTGGTTCCGCCGAAGCGGATTGGTATCAAGGGCCTTGGGCGGGCGAAGCACGAAGGCTGCTGCAGAAATGCACGCCGCGCGTCTGAAAGATCGGTCGAATCTGATGGGTCCAGCGCAGCAATGACGGGCATCGATTTCGAGCAGATCGTGGACCGCATCCACGAGGCAGCGACCGTTCCGGAGCTCTGGCCGGACGTCCTGGAGAACATCGCTCATGCCGCGGGCGCGCATGGCATGGTCATGATCACCTCGGACTCCGATCAATGGTCCGGTGTCTGGAATGGTGTCGTGACGTCGCCGTCGATCCGCGAGGCTTTCTCGGCGTTCCTGCGTGGCGACCTCTCCAGCCGGACGGAGACGACCCCGCGACTCCTGGCGCTTGATCACCCCGGCTTCGTCGGCGAGCACGAGGCATTTTCGCCGGAGGAATGGGAGCGCGATCCCTATCGGGTGGAATGGAACAAGAAGTGGGGTTTCGAACACGCCTGCGCGACGGCGGTCCGCAGCCCGTCCGGTGAGATCATCGTCTTCCACATGGAAAGACTGGCCGGCCGCCCCGCCTTTTCGCGGCAGGACCTCGATTTTCTCGACCGCTTTCGCCCCCATCTCGCGCGGGCGGCTTTGCTGTCGACACGCTGGCGCCTCACCCGGATGCGGGCGGCAACCGAGGCGCTGTCGCTGGTCGGCTTGCCGGCCCTCGCGATCACGCGCTCCGGGCGGGTTCTGGCCGCCAACGCCTTGATCGAAGCCATGACCGACCTTCTGCAATGGTTGCCGAAGGACCGGATCGCGATCAAGGACCGCGCCGCCGACACCCTGCTGCGCGCCGGCCTCGCCCAACTCGATGCGCCGGACAAGGCCGTGTGCTCCTTCGCCGCGCGTCGCGCCAGCGATCTCGATCGGGTGGTGCTTCATCTGGTTTCGATGCCGGGCGAGGCCCGCGATCTCTTCGATGGAGCGGTTGGCCTCCTCATCGCGACGCCGGTCACCGCCTCGCAGGCCCCGAGCCTCGCCCTCATTCGCGGCCTGTTCGACCTCACCCCGAGCGAGGCGCGCGTTGCGCGCGGAATCGCGCAAGGACAGACGATCGGCGACATCGCCGCGCATCACGGGCTCAGCCGCGAAACCATCCGCACGCAGGTCAAGGCCGTCCTCGCCAAGACGGGAACGCGCAACCAGAAGAGCGCAGCTGCCCTCTTCGGCGCGATCCCCAAATTACCGCTGAGAGATTGACGCCAGACTTGTTTGATGGCGTGCGTCGGCAGGGACAAGCTTCGCTTCACCCAAATGGGTGAAGACACAGGCCGGCGCTCCGGGTTCAACTTCGCCCAAATTGGATGTCTGGCGAGAAGCGGCGGCAATGGCGGGACCGGAATTTCCGATCTTCGAAGTGACCCTGGCGCAGCGCAGGCGCAGGACATGGAGCTGGAGCGTCTGCACCATTCAAGGGGCGGTGGTGATGCAGGGCCGGGAAGCCAGTCGACCCGCAGCAAAGTACCAGGCCGAGAGAGCGCTGTTCATGCTGCTGCTCACCGCGCCCTATCGTTCCCGACTTTCCGCATAGCAAGGGGCTCCTCGAGCGCTGCAGGGTTGCCAGTGTGCGGGACAGCAAGCTAAGCGTCGGTCGGCGAGCGACCATGCGTCAGCCAATGGTCGATCTGCCAGGTCTCGTAACCGAGCAATTCGCCGAAGCGCCGTTCTCGATCATCGGACCAGGCTCCGGGCTCGTCAGCAGCGCAAGCGTGGCGTCAATCCGCCACTCGTGACCGGGCAATGTGTAGAACAGCATCCGATATTCGAGCTGCGGCGCCCCAGGACATGGCTCGATCAGCTCGCGCTTCGTCAGGCGGCCTTCAGCGACATGCCGGTCGAACATGCGCCAATACCGAATACAGATGTCCGGCTCCTGGCCGACGATATCCATGAAATATGCGAGGGCTTGGTGCCCCGGAGCATCAGGCCGAGCTCTCTGTTGGTGTGAACCAGATAGGGCACTTGACGACGCCGTTTGGAATGCATGTCGAGCATGTTGGCGACGCAACGTTAATTTCCGCTGAGGGACCTCGCGCGAACGTCCTGAGCGAAAGGCAACGACGGCTTCCGGCTCAATCCGGACAATTGCAACGAATTTCACGGTGTGCCCTTGTGACGGTGGGCGTCATGATGGCCAAGGCGTACAGCAAAGAAACGGCTAACCACGTTGCAACGACCGCATGCGCGAGAGCATGGAGGAGAAATCAACTCATGATAGTATCGGCCTTGTCAGCCGACCAAAGGGAACTGCCGTGACTGAAATGACCAAGCTTCGATCTCGACTTCTGTTGATTGCCTTGTGGGTCAGTCTCGTCGGAGCTCTCGTTGTCTTGTTTACGTTCGTCAACGCACGAGGCGGAAGCGATGGTTCATCCTGGGCGTTCAGCCTGATCGTGTCCTGGTTGCCATTCCTGGCGCTGATGGGCTTCTGGCTGTGGTACGCGCGTTTTAGCCGGCGTTCGTCATCCGGAACGAGTTGGGTCGATCTCTACGAGCAGCAGGTCGCCGAAAACAGGCGGACCAATGCATTGCTGGAGAGGATCGCGGCGGCTCTGGAAAAGCCGTCTCCGGGTTAGCTCAAACGCCGGTACAAGTGAGCAGCAGTATGCGCTCAGGATTTTCCGCGCGGATCTGGCTGGTTGCCCTCGCAGTCGCCGTCGTCAGCCGGCCCGCGACTGCCGACGATCGACAGGCTTGTCTGGAAGGATCGAAGGCGGCCGCTGCCGAGACCATCGCCGCCTGCACACGCGCGATCCAAAGCGGAGACTACAACGACCAGGACCTAGCCAATTTGTATCATGCGCGCGGCTATTCCTGGTCATGGACAAGCTTCTCCGATCGCGGCGACCGCGCCTTGGCGGACTTCACCGCGGCGATCCGAGCCAACCCGAAGTCTGGCGGTTCACTGCTGAACCGGTCGCACATCTACAATCAACGGCGCGACTACGACCGGGCGATAGCCGACGTCAATCAGGCCTTCGAAGCCGGTCTATCGGACTACGGAAAGCGGGTCGGATACGGCGAGCGCGGCCATGCCTATCACGGGAAAGGGGACAACGATCGCGCCATCGCAGACTTCACCGCCAGCATCCAGCTGAATGCGAACGATGGTTTCGCCATCATGGCCCGGGGCAACGCCTATTTTGCCAAAGGCGATTTTGACCGTGCCATTGCCGACTACAACCGGGTGATCGCAGTTGATCCCGAATATGCCCACGACTATGCCGCCTACGGCAGCCGCGCGATTGCGTACCTGCGCAAGGGCGACCTCCGCCAGGCCTTCGCGGACGTCGACCGGAAGCAGGCGCTATCCTGGCTCGCTGCCGGCGTCTTTCTGGCAGCGCTGATCTGGCTTTGTTGCCGAGGGGGCGCACGGTCGTTCGGATGGCGGTCTGGACGAACGATCATCGAGATGTGCGAACAGCAGCTGGTCGACTTGCGGCACACAAACGCCGCCCTGGAGAAAATCGCGGCGGCTGTCGAGAAGCGATCGTCGGGTTAGCTCGGGTTCGTCGGACGTTCGGCCGCGCCGACGTTGCTAACTTCCGGAATGGCCGTCAGAGCCGCCGGACCAACCATCATTCTGGCCGGGTCCAAAGTTCGTATTGTTTCGATCCGGCGGGACCCTCATGCCCTGGTAAAAGGCGTAGCCAATGACTCCCAGCAAGGCGACCAGGCAGATAGGTGCAAGAAGCCAGTCTGGCATGTTCTCATCCTCGGATCGGCCCTACGTGCCGCAACCGCATCGGATGATAGGCCAAATGCTTCAACTAAAGTTGGATGGACACAGACATCGCGGACTTGGAGCCCCTAGTTCAGGCCGCGCGGACCCGTCAGCAGGCGCAGCACAATTCCGAATAATTCGCTCTGCGAGGAGATGCCGAGCCGCTCATAGGCGCGCTTGCGGTAGGTCAGGATCGAATGCAGGCTGATGCCGAGCGCCTGCGAAATCGCCTCCGAGCTGAAGCCTCCGAGGATATGGCGGCAGACCTCCTGCTCGCGCAGGGTGAGCGCGGAGAGCGGCTTGCGCGTCGCGAACAGGGACGCAAGATCGGACGTCGGCTTCTCCTGGAAATGGCGGGCGACGCTGGCTGCGATCGCCGGTGCGATCGCCCCGAGCCGCTCGCGCTGGGCGGCGCTGAAGCGGCCCTGCGCGGCGATCCGATAGAAGTTGACGTAGAAGCAGGTGTCACCGGTCCAGATCGCGGTCGCACATTTGTCGACGATGCCGGAATCCTGGAAGAAGATCTTGCGATAGCGCGCGCCGTACATGCGCGGCGCGAAGCGAGGCAGCATGATCTGCGCGCCGCCCTCGCCTTCGAACAGCGCATCGCGGTTGGGATCCGTTTCGTGGAACTGGCCGGCATAGGCGGCGCCGAGATCGGCGCCGATCGGGATGTTGCCGGCATCGAGCAGGCAGCTTGCCGCGCCTGCCCGGCTCAGCGCGAACACCATGCAATGGCCGACATCGGCCCGCCGGCGCAGCGTGTCGATGAGCACATCGGGAAAATCGGAGCGGCCGATGGCGAGCACCGCGGGCGTGACATCGCCGGCCGACGGATGAAAGGTTGTCCCGTTGGGTCGCACCGTATTCCTCCGCAAGACGCTCTTTTGCGAGAGGATAGCAGCAACGGAATCTTACCGGAAGCGCTCACGAGCACCGCCCAAGGCCGCTCGGCTGTTGCAGACAACATTGGCGGGTCTCACGCTGCGCCTCCCCCTTCGAGACGGCATCGTCGCGATTTTCTCAGATGAGGCTGATCCGATGGCCCCACCGAGTCACTTCACCCTGTGCCTGAAAGCAATCTCGCGCAGATGACTGAAAAGCTTTGAGAGCCGCTTCAAGCGCTCACTGACCAGCGCGCAAAGAAGCATCAGCCACGTTGCGAGCGCGACACACCACAACAGAAATTCCAATGCTGCGGGCATGAGGGCACCTTTCGAAACGAGTTGCGAAACAAAGGCGGGGCAATGATGCTCGTTGAAAAACGCGAGCGCTGCGTCTGCGTTATCAGCCTTTATGGCCTCTCGCGCTGCCGCGATCATGATCGCCTCCGCTGCCGACCGCATTCGAAGGCTATTACGACCTCCTGAATTGCACTAGAATTAATGCTGAAAGTCACAATTCCATTTCGGGGAATGATCCGATGGACAGGCTCGATGAACTTGCGACATTCGTCGCGATAGTTGAGGTTGGAAGTCTGGTAGGCGCAGCAAAGCGATTGAAGCGTTCGCCTCCCGCGGTCACTCGCGCGCTTGCGGCCCTCGAGGAAAGGGTCGGAAGACGATTGGTGGAGCGAACAACCCGCCGCCTTGCACCGACGGATGCCGGACGCCACTTTGCTGAGCGCGCCCGCGAGCTGGTCAACGGCTACTCGACCGTCATGAGCAGGCTTGTCGAGACGGAGGGGGCTCCGCTGCACGGTATCCTGCGAATAGCCGCTCCCACCATCTTCGGACGCCGTCATGTCGCTCCGATCGTATCGAGCTTCCTTGACGCTCATCCGGCGATCCGTATCGAGCTCGTCATGGGCGAAAGATCGCTCGACCTGATCAGTGAAGGCATCGATGTTGCGGTCAGGATAGGTCAGCCGCGCGACTCGCGCCTCGTCGTCAGATCAGTGGGGTCGGTCCGTCGCGTCCTGGTCGCCAGCCCTTCCTACTTGCGCAGGCAACCTGAGCTTCGACATCCGCGAGACATACCGAAGCACGATGTCGTGTTCTTTTCCGGATTTGCGGGGCCGACCGAACTGCGTTTTCAGAATCGAGGTCGCTTGCACACGGTTCGCATGATGCCGCGCCTCATGACGACAGATCTCGACACGGTCATTGCCGCCGTGACATCGGGCCAAGGCATCGCTCGACTGTTATCCTATCAGGTCGAAGCCGAGATTTCGTCAGGCAAGCTCGTGCGTCTTCTTCCGGCCTATGAGCCGCCGGCCGTACCGGTTCAAGTCGTGATTCCCGGTTCCCGGCGCACCGCACCGGCTGTGAGGGCATTCGCGGATCACGCCGCTGCGTCGCTCCGTACCCTTTCGATCATCCGCCATTGACTTCAAGGGAGCTGCGCGGGGCGGGGTGTCCGGTTCTCTGCCTGCAGCCAAACCCATCAGTTCCCCCGCGAGGAACGATTGCAGCCCCGCTTTATTGGTCCGTATCTTCAAGGCTTGATCAGGGCGTTGCCCAGGCCGCTCATCGAAGGATCAGTCGATGCGCATCCTTCTCGTCGGGGCTACAGGACTTATCGGATCGGCGATCCACGCCAGGCTGTCCGCCGAAGGACATGACTGCATCTTGGTGTCGCGTCATCCCGCGGCGGCGCACGATCCTCGCCACGTCGCGCTCGACGTCGCCCGGACCACCGATGTGTCGAAATGGAAGGGCCTTCTCGCCGGCGTCGATGCCGTGATCAATGCAGCGGGTGCGCTGCAGGGACAGGACATGCAAGGCGTTCATGTCGCCGGCAGCGCGGCACTCTATGCGGCCTGCGAGACCGCCGGGGTCCGCAGGGTCATCCTGTTCTCGGCAATCGGCAGCAATGTCGATGCGCTCAGCGATTTTTCCCGCACCAAGCGCGAGGGCGAAGCCGCCTTGATGGCGCGGGAGCTCGATTGGGTGGTGCTGCGGCCTTCTGTCGTGGTCGGCCGGCCCGCCTATGGTGGCAGCGCGCTGCTGCGCGGGCTGGCGGCGCTGCCGGTTCTGCCGGTCATGCCCGACACGGCGGCGATTCAACCGGTGCATCTCGACGACGTCGTTGAGACCGTGCTGTTCTTCCTGCAGCCCGGCGCGCCTTCACGGGTCGCGGTCGATCTGGCCGGCCCGCGGCGGATCGCCTTCAGCGATGCGGTCGCGCTGTTTCGCGCCTGGCTGCGCTGGCGCCCGGCCTATCGCCTGCAGCTGCCGCGCTGGGCGGCTTCAATTGCCTATCGTGCGGGCGACGTTGCGCAGATGCTGGGATGGCCAACGCCCATCAACACGACGGCACAGGCGGAAATGCGCCGCGGCGCGACCGGCGATCCCGAGCCCTGGCGTCGATTGACCGGCACTCCACCGCGCGATCTCGAAACCGCGCTCGCACGCGAGCCTGCGTCGGTGCAGGAACGCTGGTTTGCACAGCTGTATGCGCTCAAGCCGCTGATCTTCGGCGTCTTCGGCGCGTTCTGGATCGCCACAGGCATCATCTCGCTGAGCGCGGGCTGGGACATCGGCATGTCGTTGCTGCTTGAAGGCGGGCTGCAAAGAAACGTCGCGGCGCTCGTCGTCACCGCCGGCGCGCTCGCCGACATCGTCATCGGCATCGCCATTCTCTGGCGGCCTCTGAGCCGCTACGGACTCTGGGCCGCACTGATCATCTCGCTCACCTATGCCGTGATCGGCACCGTCCTGGTGCCGCGGCTGTGGGCCGATCCGCTGGGACCGATGCTGAAGATCTGGCCGGTGATCATGCTCAACCTGGTCGCCATGGCGATCCGGGAGGATCGCTGATGCTCTACTTCCTCGTGAAGATGGCGCACATCATCGGCGCTGCCGTGCTGCTCGGCACCGGGGCCGGCATCGCCTTCTTCATGCTGGTGGCACATCTGCGCGGCGACCCGCGCGAGATCGCGGGCGTCGCGCGCACGGTGGTGCTGGCCGACTTCCTGTTCACGGCGAGTGCCGTGATCCTGCAGCCGATCACCGGGACATGGCTCGCCTGGTCGAGCGGGTATTCCCTCGGCGACGGCTGGGTGGCGGCGTCGATTGCACTGTATCTCGTGATCGGCGCCTTCTGGCTGCCGGTGGTGTGGATGCAGATGCAGATGCGCGATCTCGCCGTTGCGGCGGTCGCGAGCAACGGCAAGCTGCCCGCCCGCTATCACCGTCTCTTCTGGTGGTGGTTCGCGTTCGGCTTTCCGGCTTTCGCGGCCGTGCTGATGATCTTCTGGCTGATGATCGCCCGTCCGGCCATTCCATACTGGGATTAGGTTCGCCTTCAGGACAACTCACCTGCCTGATCACCCAACCAGAGCGAGGCGCGTGGCCAGCGCATCCCGCTCTCCCTCGCCTCACTACGGAGCCTTCACCTCGGCGCGGGCAGCTGCCGCAGCGTCCATCCCGGCCTGCTTGACTCGGTCCACAATCTCGGCGCCGGTATCGCTGATTTCCGAGACAACCGTGTCCGAGGCTTCACGCAGGGCCTGCGAGACCGCACCGGCGCGCCGGTTCAGGTCAGCCTTCACGTCGTCGCTGACGTCTCCGATGTACTGGTTCTCGATCTCGGAGGCGCGGAACGCGCCCGCCACGGCCGCACCAATTGCGATGCCCACGACCCCCAGCACGAGCGGTTGCCGCTCCAGCATGTCTGCCAGTGACGACTTCGCACTCGCCATGGTGTCCTTGTTCGGAAGCGCATTGCCCAGCTTGCTGAATTGCTCCTGCGCGAAGGCGACGCCCTCGTCGAAACGATCCCGGACGCCCTCGGCGGCCTGCGACATAGTATCGGAAGCGGCGGCGGTCGCGCCACGCAGGGTCTCCCCGACCCCTTGCGAGCCGTCGTTGTCCATTTCGGGGGCGGTCGGCGGCGCCACGGTCCGCTTGATCGCGGATGCTGCCGAGCTGAAGCCGCGCGTCCCTAAGTCGGCAACGGGTTCGACGGCCTCGGCAGCAGAACGCGCTACAGTCTTTAACTTCTGGTCGCCGGCCAATAGCCAAAGCGCGCCGCCTCCGATGAGGGCCGCGGCAAGCGGATTGTCCCTGGCGGCCGTTACCAGATTGTCGATAAAACCGGTTTTCGTGCTGCTCATCGCACCATTCCCTTCACGGTGTCCTTGTCTTTTTCCAGCTGGCCGATCGTTTCGCGGGGAGCCAGCTGACGCATATCAAGCCGGTTCATGCCCATGGCCACCAGCGCGGCGGCGATGGCCGCAGCGATGACTGCCGATGTCAGATATGACAGTGGCTGCGACCATCCTGCGGAGATCAATGCGGCCGAGAGGGCAAACAAGGCCATGACGATGGCCGGGATCACCAGAACGGCGCCGCCTACGATCAAGCCGACGGCGCCGCCGATCTTCTGGAGCTTCTCGCCAACTTCTGCCTTTGCCAGGTCGATCTCGTTCTGGAACAGCTTGGCGAACTGCGACATGGCATCGCCGAGCAGCGTCGAGATTTCCCTGAACTCGCTTTTGCTGGTTTTGATATCGCGCTCGATGCTCATGGTAACGTGCTGCCCTGGAAGGATGAGGATTGTTGCGTATGGGGGTTACGGGTCCCGGACTCCCGATTCCAGTTTTGCTCTCCCGCCGAAAACGGTCTCCCGCCCGACGTTTGCCCGCTCCCCGACGTGCTGCCGGGGGTGTTGCGCTGCCCTTGGGATGACGACTGTCCGCCCGATGCCTTCAGGAAGCGAACGGCCGCGAAGCCAGCCAGCACCGATATGCCAAGAAAGGCGGCCGGCTGACGTTTGGCGAAATCGGTCGCGCCTGCGACAAGATCTCGGAAGCTTCCGTCCCGAATCTTCTGGGCGGCATCCTCGACATAGTCCGCCGCCGAACCGATGCCGCGTGCGGCGAACGGTACGTCGCTCTCGAAAGCCCGTCCGGCCTCGCGGATGTTGGCCGCGAGGCGCTCGACGAAATCGGCGCCCGATCGCTGCTGTTCGCGCGCCTGGCTCTGAATCTGGTCCATGGTTCCGTCCGCGACGCCCTTTGCTGCATCCGCGGCCTCGCCGAACTTGTCTCGCGCGACGTCGGCCGATGCCCGGAACGCATCGCCGGCGCGCTGCTTCATCTCCGCTCCGGCATCGCCGATCTGCTCTTTCATGTCCTTCGCGGTGCCCTTGTCCTGGTTCTTTGTGAACTGCTTCACGTTCTGCGGGTCCAAATCGCTCATGATGGTTTCCTTCAGGTTTTGGTTTGAGAGGGGCTAAAGGCAGCTTTGACGACGTCGTCCGCAGCCTCCTTCAGAGTGTCCGCCATGTTCTGCGTCATGCGGCTGGCATGGGTGCCGAGATCAGCATCGGCGACCCTTTGCGCCGCAGCATCGGCCGCCGACGTGGTGGCGTCTCTTGCGGCCTCGAACCCGGATTGCGCCGCGGCGGCAGCAGCCTGCTTCACCCCGTCGCTCGTCCGGCCCATAACCTTAGCTTCGACCTTGGTCTCGGGAAGAGCAGCCGCAATGATGGCGCCGATCGCGATGCCCAGGCCGCCGATGAGCGCAGCATTGTCGCCAATGGCCTGCCGGGCCTGGTCAGGCGCGCTCGCGGCGGCATCCCTGGTTGCATTCATGCCACTCTTGAGCTTTTCACTCGCAAAACTGGCAGCACGCGCCGCGCTCTCCCGCAGATCGGCGGCAATGCCGGCGGCCTTCTCCTGCGCGTCATCAGCCATGCCAGCGGTTCGGCTTTGCGCGGAGGATAGCGTCTCCTTGGCGTCACCCTGCATCGCCCGTGCGCTCTCGGCCACCTCCTCAAGCATGTGCCCGGCTTTGTCCATGACCGGGGCGGTGACGTCTGCAGCACGATCGCGCACCGTCTTCGAGGTCAGAGCGAGTCCTGCGCCGATCATGAGAAGTGGCAACGGCGTACCTCGCACCAACCGAAGCAACGGAATGCCGACTGCGGCGCCCGCGGCGACTGCGCCCATCGGGTTGTCCATGATCTGTTGCTTGAGCCCTTCGACCCAGCTCTGGGTCTTGTGGCTGACGTATTCGGTAACTTCGGATTTGATGTGCTGCGGCGAGACCTTGTGGCGAATGTCCTCGGCGGTGTCCGATATCTGCTCCTTCAACCGTCCGACCGTTGCCGCCAGCTCGGCGCGGCTACGCTCGGACTCGCGTCTCAACTCCTCCACGGATCGTGTCATCGCGTTACCCTCTTGCCTTTGTTTCTTAGATTTGAGGTCGAACTCACGCTGTGTTGAATCGTTCCTCGCGCCGCTTGGGCGCTTGCCGGGACGACGATATGCGTGAAGCAGCGCAACGGCGCGCGACCTCGGCCGCCTAGCCATTGCTGGATGCGGAAGGGTTCGAAAGGTCTGCTCCGGGTCAAAACGCCGCACTGATGCGCGGCTCACCGCACCGCTTCAGCACCAGGAAGCAGGACCTGTCGTTGCTTACAGGCTACCCCGCCGCCGCCTTCGCGGGGGCCACGTTGATCGCCAGCTTGCCGTAGCGATCGGTGAAAGCCTCGGTATCGATCTCTTCCAGCTCGATCTCGCCGCTCATCACGCCCTGCTTCCAGGCCGCCTGCGCCGGATCGTTCTGGAACTCCGGCATCACCTCGCGGCCGAACAGCTCCAGCGACTCGCAGATATGCTCGTGGCTGTTCTTGCCGGCCTGGTTGAGCAGGATGACCTGGTCGATGTGCGAGGACTGGAAGCGCTTCAGCTTCCTTCGGATCGTGTCGGGTGAGCCGATCAGGCCGCCACGCAGCGCCGCCTCCTGGGCTTGCGGATTGTCGCGCTTCCACTTGTTGTACTCGTCCCACATGTTGACGGTGTAGGGCGCGGGGCGCTGGCGGTTCTGCGCGGCGCCGTAGAAGCGCAGCGCAAACTGGAAGAAGGTGGCGCCGTCGGCGCGGGCGCGCGCCTCTTCATCCGTCTTCGCGCACATGAAGAACGAGACCAGCGCCATGTTCGGATTGATCTCGTAGTCGGCGAGCTTGTGCAGCCGCTTGGTGATGGCGTTGTAATAGGCGTGCACCCAGGCATGCGCGGCATCGGCGCTGACGAACTGGAAGCCGAGCGCACCGAAGCCGTGGCGGCCGGCGCGCTCGATGGTCGGCAGCTGCGAGCAGGCCATCCACAGCGGCGGGTGCGGCTTCTGCACCGGCTTGGGCACGACGTTGCGCAAGGGGATGTCGAAATATTTGCCGTGATGCTCTGAGCCTGCGTCCTTGAACATCGGGAAGATGGCCGCGACCGCCTCCTCGAACACCTCCTTCTTGGTCTCCATGTCGCGGCCGAACGGCTCGAGCTCGGTGATCGAGGCGCTCTCGCCCATGCCGAACTCGCAGCGGCCGTTCGAGAGCAGATCCAGCACCGCGACGCGCTCGGCGACGCGCGCCGGATGGTTGGTGGTGAGCTGGAGGATGCCGTGGCCGAGCCGGATGTTCTTGGTGCGCTGGCTTGCGGCAGCCAGGAACGATTCCGGCGAGGGCGAGTGCGAATATTCTTCGAGGAAGTGATGCTCGACCACCCAGGCATGGTCGTAGCCGAGCTTGTCGGCGAGCTCCATCTGCGAGAGCGCATTCTGATAAAGGGCGAGTTCGTCGCCGGCCGCCCAGGGCCGCGGCAGCTGCAGCTCGTAGAAGATGCCGAACTTCATGGCGTCGCTCTCCCGCTTGTTGTTGTTAACGGCATCTTAATGCGCGAGGCGACGCTGTCTACGGATGCGCAATTCCGCCACGTGGGAGACGATCCATCCTCCGGCGCAGCGAGAGGCAGCCAACCGACATTGATCCAAATCAACGCGCTGTCGGGTGGAACGTATCTAAAGTGCAGCAAGGCGACGGCCCGGATGCCGTCACGATTCCCCACAGCTTCAAGAGACCGAATATGTCGGCCCCTGACGACACGACGTCGCGCGTGCGCCGTAAGCGCATGGAGATTTTCGCCTTCCTGTTCCTGACCGCGATCGTGATGCCCATGCTCGCGGTCGGGACGGTCGGCAGTTACGGGCTCGGCGTCTGGATCTACCAGATGTTCGCCGGCCCTCCCGGCCCGCCGCCCTCCCCGCATTGATCGGCAACTAGCGAAAGACAGGCATCATGGCTCACGCCACACTCAACCGCCGCGCCTTGATCACCGGCCGGGTGCTCAGCGCCGACCGCGTCATCGCGCCGCCGGGCGCCGAGATCGCCAGCATCATCGTGCAGGCGCGGCCCGAACGCCTTGCCGAACTCGAAGCCGAGATTGCCGCGCTGCCCGGCTGCGAGATCCACGGCCGCGACGCGCGCGGAAAGCTCGTCGTCGTGGCTGAAGCGGCGGATGCCGGCAGCCTTGGCACCATGCTCAACACCATCCAGTCGCTGCCGAACGTCTATTCCGCAGCGCTCGTCTTCCACGCCATTGAAACCGCCTGAGTCAGGAAGAGCCATCATGACATCGCCGAAGCTCGACCGCCGCCAGATGCTCAAGCTCGAGGCCGCCGCGATCGCCGCGGCCGCCGCCGGCCTGCCGGCACCGGCGCTCGCCGCCAACCTCGCCGCCGAGCGGAAGGAGAGCGAATTGAAATGGGACAAGGCCGCCTGCCGCTTCTGCGGCACAGGCTGCTCGGTGATGGTCGCGACCAAGGACAACCGCGTCGTCGCCACCCATGGCGACATCAAGGCCGAGGTCAATCGCGGCCTCAACTGCGTCAAGGGCTACTTCCTCTCCAAGATCATGTACGGCCATGACCGGCTGACGCAGCCGATGCTGCGCAAGACGGGCGGCAAGTACGACAAGAACGGCGAGTTCACGCCCGTCACCTGGACCGAAGCCTTCGACATCATGGAGCTGAAGTGGAAGGAAGCGATCAAGAAGCGCGGCCCCAACGGCGTCGCCATGTTCGGCTCCGGCCAGTGGACGATCTGGGAAGGCTATGCCGCCGTCAAGCTGTTCAAGGCCGGCTTCCGCACCAACAACATCGATCCCAATGCGCGGCACTGCATGGCCTCGGCGGTCGCCGGCATGATGCGCACCTTCGGCATCGACGAGCCGGCCGGCTGCTACGACGACATCGAGGCCACCGATGCCTTCGTGCTGTGGGGCTCCAACATGGCGGAGATGCATCCGATCCTGTGGACGCGCATCGCCGACCGCCGGCTGTCCGCACCGCATGTCCGCGTCGCCGTGCTCTCCACCTTCGAGCACCGCTCGTTCGACCTCGCCGACATCGGCATGGTGTTCAAGCCGCACACCGACCTGTACATCCTCAACGCCATCGCCAACCACATCATCAAGACCGGTCGCGTCAACAAGGACTTCGTTGCCGCACATACCGTGTTCAAGCGCGGCCAGACCGACATCGGCTACGGCCTGCGGCCCGAGCATCCGCTGCAGAAGAAGGCGACGGGCGCGGCGAAACCCAACGACGCCACCGACATGAGCTATGACGAATTCGCCAAGTTCGTGTCGGAGTACACGCTGGAGAAAGCCGCCCAAATGTCGGGCGTGCCGCTGAACCGGCTCGAGGCGCTGGCCGAGTTGTATGCCGACCCGAAGACAAAAGTGGTCTCGTTCTGGACCATGGGCTTCAACCAGCACACCCGCGGCGTCTGGTGCAACAACCTCGTCTACAACATCCACCTTTTGACCGGAAAGATCTCCGCGCCCGGCAACAGCCCGTTCTCGCTGACCGGCCAGCCCTCGGCCTGCGGCACCGCGCGCGAGGTCGGCACCTTCTCGCACCGTCTGCCCGCGGACATGGTGGTGACCAACAAGAAGCATCGCGACCACACCGAGCAGATCTGGCAGCTGCCCGAAGGCACCATTCCGGACAAGCCGGGCGCGCACGCCGTGCTGCAAAGCCGGATGCTGAAGGACGGCCTGATCAACGCCTATTGGGTGCAGGTCAACAACAACCTCCAGGCCGGTCCCAACGTCAACGAGGAGATCTATCCAGGCTTCCGCAACCCCGACAATTTCATCGTGGTCTCCGACGCCTATCCAACCGTGACGGCGCTCGCCGCCGATCTGATCCTGCCCACCGCGATGTGGGTGGAGAAGGAAGGCGCCTACGGCAATGCCGAGCGGCGCACCCAGTTCTGGCACCAGCTCGTCCCCGCGCCGGGCGACTCGAAGTCGGATCTCTGGCAACTCATGGAGTTCTCCAAGCGCTTTAGAATCGAGGAGGTCTGGCCCGCGGAGCTGATCGCCAAGAAGCCGGAATATCGCGGCAAGACCCTGTTCGACGTGCTCTACAAGAATGGCCAGGTCGACAAATTCCCGGTCACCGATATCGAGCCGGGCTATGCCAACGACGAATCCAAGGCGTTCGGCTTCTACGTCCACAAGGGCCTGTTCGAGGAATATGCCCAGTTCGGCCGCGGCCATGGCCACGACCTCGCGCCGTTCGACACCTATCACCGGGAGCGCGGCCTGCGCTGGCCCGTCGTCAACGGCCAGGAGACCAAGTGGCGCTTCCGCGAAGGCAGCGACCCCTACGTCAAGCAGGGCACCAACGTGCAGTTCTACGGCCATGCCGACGGCAAGGCCCGCATCTTCGCGCTGCCCTACGAGCCGCCGGCGGAATCGCCCGACAACGAATATCCCTACTGGCTCTCCACCGGCCGCGTGCTGGAGCACTGGCATTCCGGCACCATGACGCGCCGCGTCCCCGAGCTGTTCAAGGCCTTTCCCGAAGCCGTCTGCTTCATGCATCCGGACGATGCGCAGGAGGCGAAGCTGCGCCGCGGCGACGAGGTGAAGGTGGTCTCCCGCCGCGGCTTCATCCGCGCCCGCGTCGAGACGCGCGGCCGCGACCGGCCGCCGCGCGGCCTCGTCTTCGTGCCGTGGTTCGACGAATCCAAGCTGATCAACAAGGTGACGCTCGACGCCACCGATCCGATCTCGCTGCAGACCGACTTCAAGAAATGCGCCGTGCGCATCGAGCGGGTGAACATGTCATGATGAAACGATCCGCAATCATCCTGCTCGCCTTCGCGATCGCAGCGGGCACGAGCTCGCTGACGGCGCAGACGGTGACCTCCGGCCTGCGCGGCCCGACCCCGCTCAACGACGAGGGCCCGGCGCCGCCGATGCTGCCGAACCGCAACACCTCCGAGAAGGAGGTGCGCAACTATCCGGAGCAGCCGCCCGTCATCCCGCATAATATCGACGGCTACCAGGTCGACCTCAACGGCAACAAATGCCTGTCCTGCCATGCACGGGCGCGCACGGCGGAGTCGCAGGCGCCGATGGTGTCGATCACGCACTTCATGGATCGCGACGGCCAGTTCCTGGCCTCGGTCTCGCCGCGCCGCTTCTTCTGCACCGAATGCCACGTGCCGCAGAACACCGCCAATCCTCCGGTCAGCAACGATTTCACCGACATCGACACGCTGCTGTCACGCGCAAGCCCGGGTGGCCGCAGATGACGACGACTGCCGACGATCCCAACGCGGAGCTGAATGCCAAGCGCGGCGTCATCGCGCGCAGCCGGGCGTTCCTGCTCGAGCTGTGGCAGGTGCTGACCCGGCCGAGCTCGGTGTTCGCGCTCGGCACCCTGGTGCTGGCCGGTTTCGTCGCCGGAGTGATCTTCTGGGGCGGCTTCAACACCGCGCTGGAGATCACCAACACCGAGAAGTTCTGCACCGGCTGCCACGAGATGAAGGACAATGTCTACGCCGAGCTGAAGTCGACCGTCCACTTCACCAACCGCTCCGGCGTGCGCGCGACCTGCCCGGACTGCCACGTGCCGCACAACTGGACCGACAAGATCGCGCGAAAGATGCAGGCCTCCAAGGAGGTCTGGGGCAAGATCTTCGGCACGATCGACACCCGCGAGAAATTCCAGGATCACCGGCTCGAGCTCGCCGCGCACGAATGGGCGCGCTTCAAGGCCAACGACTCGCTGGAATGCCGCAACTGCCACAGCGCCGATTCCATGGACATCACCAAGCAGTCGCCGCGGGCCTCGGTGGCGCACCAGCGCTTCCTGTTCACCAAGGAAAAGACCTGCATCGACTGCCACAAGGGCATCGCCCACCAGCTGCCCGACATGCGCGGCGTTCCCGGCTGGCAGTAGGGTTTGGCGACGCCTGAGCGAACGCCTCGTCCTTCGAGATGGCTGCTTCGCAGCCTCCTCAGGATGAGGCTCAACGGCATCTTGCCCGCCAAAAATGCCGCCGCGCACTCCGCCCTGATCCTGAGGGCCCGCCAAAGGCGGGCGTCTCGAAGGATGGCGGCCGGGAACGGACTTCAAATGCGACGGGCCCGCGCTTGAACCAGCGGGGCGAATGGTTAGTTTGGGGGAAGGCGAATCGCCTCATTCGCCGCTCCCTCAAGACAGACATGGCCACTTTCACCCCGCACCAGGATGCTGCGCTCAAGGCCGTCGGCGACTGGCTCAAGGCCAAGCCGGGACGGGGCGGCACGCCGCCGGTGTTCCGCCTGTTCGGCTTTGCCGGCACCGGCAAGACCACGCTGGCGCGGCACATTGCCGAGGGTGTCGACGGCGAGGTGAAGTTCGCCGCCTTCACCGGCAAGGCGGCCCTCGTCATGCGCAACAAGGGCTGCGACGGCGCCTCCACCATTCATTCGTTGATCTACCGCGCCCGCGAATCCGGCGAGGAGCAGCCGAGCTTCGAGCTGTGGGACGATGCGCCGGCGTCGAAGGCGAAGCTGATCGTGATCGACGAATGCTCGATGGTCGATGCCGAATTGGGGCGCGACCTGATGTCGTTCGACTGCCCGCTGCTGGTGCTCGGCGATCCCGCGCAGCTGCCGCCGATCCAGGGCGGCGGCTTCTTCACCAATTCCGAGCCGGACGCGATGCTGACCGAGGTGCATCGCCAGGCCCAGGACGATCCGATCGTGCGGATGTCGATGGACGTGCGCGAGGGACGCGAGCTCGACATCGGCCGCTACGGCGAGAGCGAGGTCGTCACGCGCAAGGAGCTCGACCCCGATCGCGTCATGGGCGCCGACCAGATCCTGGTCGGCCGCAACAACACGCGCCGCGCCTACAACATGCGGGTGCGCCAGCGCCAGAACATCGAGGACCAGTTCCCGGTCGCCGGCGACAAGCTGGTGTGCCTGCGCAACAACCGCAAGAAGGGCCTGTTCAATGGCGGCCTGTGGCGCGTCAAGTCGCGGAACACCTCTCGATCGAAATCGCGCATCCTCTCAATGCGGTTGTCGCCGGATGAGGATTTCGGTCACAAGGTGACCAAGGTCTCAGTGCGCGCCGATTGCTTCGAGGGCGGCGTCGAGCAGATCGCCTGGGAGCAGCGCAAGCCCTATGACGAGTTCGACTACGGCTACGTCCTGACCGTGCACAAATCGCAGGGCTCGCAATGGGACGACGTCGTGCTGTTCGACGAGAGCTTTGCGTTCCAGGATTCGCGGGCGCGGTGGCTCTATACCGGCATCACGCGTGCCGCGAAACGGCTGAGCGTGGTGGTATGAAGCTGCCGTAGCTCGATCAATATTCAATACAAAAGCACTCGCATGTAGCTGCGCTCAAACGAACCACTCCCGCACGCGATGAGCAGCCACGACGAGGTGCGTTCACTGCCCGCTAGGCTTTGTGCTGTATCAGCTTGCGATCTGCCTCGGAGTGGAACGCATGACCTCGCGCGCGACAAAGCCTGATGACCTCGATCGCCGGCTCGATGATGTTGCAGTGAGCCGCCGGAGCTTCCTCAAGTCCGGAAGCGCGGCAGCGGGCCTTGCGCTCTCGACCACAATTCCGGACACCGCTTTTGCATTGCCGGCGCAGGTACGACGCACGGATGCGGGCAAGCCTGTGCGCGTCTCCAAGGAACGGCTCAATACGCTGGCCGCAAAGTTCTATGCCGTCTTCAACGAAGGCAATATCCTGCCAGCTGCCTTTCCCGAAAGATATGCGGCACGAAACGACGTGGAGCTGCGGCGCATCGTCACCTTCACACGCATCCCGGATACCGGAGAACGCGTCAAGGTCAGCGGCCTGCTTGCGGTTCCGGTCGGCGCGCGCGGCGCCTTGCCGCTGCTGTCATGGCAGCACGGCACGATCCTCTCCTTCGACCAGGTCCCATCGAACCTGCTGCGGCTGAAGGAGGAAAATTACGAGCTGCGCGACAATGTCGATTCGCTCGAGACCCTGTTCAACATCCAGCGCTTCGCCGGCAACGGCTATGCCGTCATCGCCGCCGACTACATCGGCAAGGGCCTCCATCGCGACGGTCGGAGCGAAGCCTATGCCGTGAAGGGCGCGACGGTGCCATGCTGCCTCGACATCCTGACGGCAGGGTTGCACGAATTGCGGACCCTGGGCCTGCGCCAATCAAACCTGTTTCTGAACGGTTGGTCGCAAGGCGCCCTAAACACGCAGTGGCTGAAACAGGAGCTGCAGCGCCGCGGCATCAAGGTGCGGGCGACCGCAACACAGAGTCCGTTCAACGATCTCGCCGAGAGCTTTCATTACTGGACCGATCCGAAGCTCTATATTCCGGCCAATGAGACGTCCTACCCGATGCCGCCGGTCTGGATCACACCTTGCTTGATCGTCCTGCTCGGCAGCTATCGGCGCTATTACGGGCTGACCGACTTGTTCAAGACGGCGGTCAAGCCCCAGTATCAGGCGTTCGCGGAGAGATACTGGTCCGATTACAGCCTCGACGGCGAGATCGCGAAGAGCATTCCTGCGGCGGGCGATTTCCTGGTCGAAGGCTTCTTCGACCGCTTCACCAACGATACCAACAGCGCATTGCTGCGCCGCCTTGGTGGCAATGGTGCGACGTTCTGGGAGTACGATTCCCCGATCAGATTTTACTACGGGCTGGCGGATGAGGCCCTGCATCCCCGGCTGGTGCGGCCCGCGATCGCCGCCGGCGGGCATTTCGCCGCGGGCGTCGCGGTCAATGGCGCAAGCCATCGCGGCACGTTCCTGTCAAGCCTGTATGGCGAAGCGGCCGTTCTGAGCGGACACGCGACGGCGTTCGACTGGTTCAATTCGCTGGCGTGAGCGCGGCTACTTCCCAGCGACGAAGTAAAAATCATCTAGCGCGGAGTTCCGCATCCCGCCAAGCCGGCCCGTCGCCGCGTCAGCCGCGTCCTCACGGTCTCGTGTCCGCCCCGGCGTAACAATCTGCGGTACGGCCCGTATCTCGGATGATGCGAAAACGCGGCCGGGCAGGCTGTTCGCCCGGTCCTGACCGCCCTAGACTGTCAGCCCTTCCGAAAGAGGATGCCCATGCGCCGAACCGCCCTCGCCACCCTGCTGGCCGCAACCACCGCCCTGACGCTGGCTTTCGTGATGCCGTCGCGGGCCGCGGAGGAGGCGGTCGTTATCCCAGCCCCTACATTGGACGCGGCGCCCGCGAGTGGCGTCCAGACCGCCGTGCTCGCCGGCGGCTGCTTCTGGGGCGTGCAAGGCGTCTTCCAGCACACCGCAGGCGTCGTCAACGCGGTCTCCGGCTATGCCGGCGGTACCAAGGCGACCGCCGACTACAAGACCGTGTCGAGCGGCCGCTCCGGCCATGCCGAGGTGGTCGAGATCAAGTACGACCCGAAGAAGATCTCCTACGGCAAGATCCTCCAGATCTACTTCTCGGTGGTGCACGACCCGACCCAGCTCAACCGCCAGGGTCCCGACGTCGGCCCGCAATATCGCTCGGCCATCTTCACCACGTCGGACGAGCAGAAGAAGGTCGCGGAGGCCTATATCGCCCAGCTCAACGGCGCCAAGGTGTTCAACAAGCCGATCGTGACCAAGATCGGCGCGCTGGAGGCGTTCTATCCGGCGGAGGCCTATCACCAGGATTATCTGACGCTGCACCCGAACCAGCCCTACATCGTCTATAACGACATCCCGAAGGTCGAGAACCTGAAAAAGCTGTTCGCGGATAACTACATCGAGAAGCCGACGCTGGTGAATGCCGGCAAGGCCACCAACTGATCGCGAGATCCCCAAAGCAACGGGAGACCCATGCCCGACACCAAGACGAAAGCGACCGACGACAAGGTCATCAAGAGTGAAGAGCAGTGGCGGCGCGAGCTGACGCCGATGCAATACGCCGTGCTGCGCGAGAAGGCGACCGAGCGTCCCTTCTCGGGCGAATATGAGCACGACCACCGTGCCGGCACCTATGTCTGTGCCGGCTGCGGCAATGTGCTGTTCGAGTCGGATGCCAAGTTCGATTCCGGCTGCGGCTGGCCGAGCTTCACCCAGCCCGCGATCGAGAGCCACATCGACGAGGAGCGGGACACCAGCCACGGCATGATCCGCACCGAGGTGCTCTGCTCCAAATGCAGCGGCCATCTCGGCCACGTCTTCCCCGACGGCCCCGGGCCGACCGGCCTGCGCTACTGCATCAATTCCGCGGCCCTGAAGCTCGAGCCCAAATAAACCCAAGCCCGCCGCCGGGTTCCCCCATGGAACCCGGCGGCGCGATGTGCTTTTCTGCTCTGGCGGTGCGGCCGATCATCGCATTTCGGTGGCCGCCAGGGAGGATGCCATGGCGCTTGGGACCATCCTGATCATCCTGGTGATCATCTATCTCGTCGGCGGCCTGTCCGGCCGGTTCGGCGGCTACGGCTATGGCCTTGGCCATTCCGGCATCGGGATCGGCGGGGTCGTGCTGGTCATCCTGGTCGTGCTGCTGCTTCTTGGCAAAGTTTAAGTCACATAAGCCTTTGAGATATCGATAGGTTTCGTCCCCGCGGGGCTGCCATGCGCTGATTCATCATCTCGCATCGCGGGGGTCGCATTTTTGTCAAATCGGCCTATATTAGAGGGCGACAACGACATGCGGCGGGCCCGCTCGATTGCGGCCCCTGCCCTCCCCAACCCCACGCGCTTAAAGCCCCAGAGAAGATCACGAGGTCTTTGACCATGCGTCCACTGCGTCCGTTCAACTTCAACACCTCCGCCGAACTCTTCCCCGCCGCCATCCGCAAGAAGAAGCGTGCGGGCTTCACCTATCGGCGGTTCGGCACTGCGGCCGAGGCCGTGCAGTTCGCGATGGAGCAGTTGCCGACGGACTCGCTGAACGGCGCCTATCTCCAGGTCGAGGAAGCGCGCTTCGACCAGAACGGCATCCGCTCGCTGTACGAGAGCGATGCCTTCCCGCTGCCCCGCCGGCCCAAGCCGGCCCCGGCCGCGGAGACCGACGCCGACGCGGCGTAAGCTTTCGCAACAAAGTTCGATGTGCGCAGAAGGCGCGATGGCCGAAAGGTCGTCGCGCCTTTTGTGTTTGGGGCTTTCTCATCCGCTATCTCTCATCCGTCATTGCGAGCGCAGCGAAGCACCCAGCGTCCCTCCGCGGAAAGATTCTGGATTGCTTCGCTACGCTCGCAATGACGACTCTGGAAGATCGAGCGCATTGTCGACCAATCGGACTCGCGGCGAGCGCTCTCAGCCAGGCTACATCCGCGGCTGCTTTTCCAGCCAGCGCTGGAGCAGGCGGACGTTGCGCGTGTTGGCGCGGAACATGACGTCGAAGGCGTCGCCCGCGAACGGGACCAGGCCGACCACGCCGTCGACCGCGACATTGCCGAGCATGCGCGCCGTGATGTGCCAGGGCGCGCCCAGCGCGCGGGCTTCGCGCACCAGCCACAGCGAGATCGCGGTGGTGATGATGTCGCCGACGACGGGAATCAATCCGATCAGCCCGTCGATGCCGTAGCGGATGTTGGTGCCGGGCAGGATGAAGGCGACGTCGAGCAGCTTGGCGATCGCCTCGAGCCGCGCGATCCGCTGCTCGCGCGTCAGATTGCCGAACGGGCTGCCTTGACCGAACTCGAAACGAAACTCGCGAAATCCCTGCTCCAGGCTTTCCGGCCTGATCTCGTGGCCGTCCTGGTCGATGATCGGGCCGCGCGCCTCATCGCGCGAAAAGCGCGCATGCGGGCCGCTCCCGGAACGGGATTTGCGCGGAGCGAGGATGTCGTCGTCTTGCATGGCCATGGCCTTCAGTGAACGCGCCAGCGCGGCGGAGGTTGCGGCCGCGCCCGAACGCCGCGCGTCAGGTCGGCACCGGCGCGGCTTGCGGCTCCTCGACGTAGCGATGCACCAGCCAGGATGAAATCACCGCCGGCACGAAACCGACGAGCCCGTACAAGATGAACTGCACCGCGCCCGAATCCGGCCCGCGCGAGCTGTGGGTGAGCGAGGCCAGAGCGAAGGCGAACAGGCCGACCAGGAGCATCCGCAAGACCGGCCCAATCCGGCGGATGTGGATCAGGATGTCATCGACTGCGCCGATCATCAGCGCAGGCAAGAACCCGAACAGGTAGCTGTATTGGAGCGTCTTGAAGAACACCGCGAACAGCTTGCCGACCTCGCCGAGGTTGGTCTGGGCCCAATAGCCGGACTGGTAGGTCGTCGTCAGCAGCAGCAGGAACCCGCCGATGAATGGGACGACCAGCGCAAATACCAGATAGCGTTTCATCAAGCACCTCACACTCTGCAGGCGTTATAGCAGCGCAGCGGGAACCTTGAACAGCGGGCGCCGGGCTCCTTAAGGGGAACAAGTGGCAAGGCGATGAGTTCATGCTGGACCTGAATTGACCGCTGGCAGACTGGAGCCGCCGATGGCCCGCAAATTTCTCCTGGCGACGATCGCGCTGGCGGCCCTGAGCAGCCTGCCGACGGCACCCGCGCTGGCCCAAGGCCATATGGGCACGCCGCAGGAGCGGCAGGCTTGCACGCGCGATGCGCAGCGCTTCTGCCGCAAGGACCTCGGCAATGACGGCGCGGTGCAGAGCTGCCTGCAAGCCAACCGGGCCAAGCTGTCGAAGTCCTGCAGCAAGGTGTTTCAGAGCCACGGCATGTGAGGACGGACCCATACCCGCGAACGGAGAGTGACGCCATGTTGCACGACGAAGAGCTCTCGATCCTGCGGGACATCAGCCAGTCCGTTGCCTTTGCCGACGACCGGCATGGCAAGATGGGGCAATTGATCGCCGACGGCTACGTGATGAAGGACGGCGATCTGTTCGAGCTGACGCCCAAGGGCGTTACCGCTGTCGAGGAGCACGCCGCCGCTCTCGGCGCGAGCGATGAGGAACAAGCGTCTCCGATCGGCTGATCTGATCGCGCGACGTGACTGGCGTGCAACAATTGCGAATTCCTTTGTGCCGGCCATTGCGGGCGCGTGACAATGGCGCATACTTCGCTCGGGCGGCGCAGCACTTTCGATTCGAGCATCAAGAAGTCGAGCGACCACACGCGGGATCGAAGCTCCCGACGTGAAGGCTGCGACATGCGGCAGATCAAGCCGCGTGCGGCGCCCCAAAACCAAGCGGCTCAAGCCTTAAGGGAACTCGGGGATCCATTCCACATGACACGCCTTCAGACCATCGCTTCGCTCTTCGCAGTCGCCACCACCTTCGCTCTCCAGACCTCACCCAGTTTCGCCTTCACGCAAGAAGCCCAGCAGATGTGCTCGGGTGACGCCATGCGGCTGTGCTCCAGCGAGATTCCCGACATCCCGCGGATCACCGCCTGCATGGTGCGGAACAAGGCGCAGGTCAGCCCCGGCTGCCGCGCCGTGATGGACCGCCAGCACGCCGCCGCCGCGGCATCGCGCAAGCGGGAAGCCGCGGCGCAGTAGTCCTCTCGGACGTCATTCCGGGGCGTGCGAAGCACGAGCCCGGAATCCATCGGGCGGCATGTGACGCGGTGAAATGGATTCCGGGTTCGCGCTACGCGCGCCCCGGAATGACAGAAGAGCCTTAATCGCCCCACTGCGCGAAGGCGTCGTTGAAGGCGCGCTCGCCGGGGGCGCCCTTCTCGATGGCGATGATGGCGCGGCGCTGGTTGGCGTAGACCAGCGGCACGTCGAACCAGGAGCGCTCCTTCAGGAGCTGGACGTTGCGGGCGCGGTCGGCGTCGACATTGGAGAGGCCGACCAGGAAGAAGCCGTCGGTGACCTTGACCGCGAGGCCGGCGAGCGGCGTGCCGCGGGCCTGCTCGTTCGACTTCATCAAGATGCCCGGCACGTTGGAGACGCTGCCGCCGGGGAAATCCTGCGGCAGGATGAAGGTCAGCTCCGCCGTGTGGCTCGCCGGCAACGAGGAATCGGTGTTGCGGCGGAACGACATCGTCATCTTGAACTTGCGGTCGGGAATCTCGATGTCGGCGCGCACGGCGACATCGGCCTTCTGGTTGCCCGAGGCCTTGATCGGCTCGAGCCGCCACACCACCGAGCCGACATATTGCTTGCCCTTCGGATCGGACGGATCCTCGTCGTAGAGCACGACCTTCTGCGCCACCGGCGCGACCGGCTGGTCCGCCGAGGGCTGACCGACGCGATCGGGAATCTTGGGCTTGCTCTGCGGCTGCGCCGGCGTCGTCGGCGTGTCAGCAACTTGCGTCGCGGACGGCTTGAGAAAGCCGTTGACGATCTGGACCAGTTGCTTGCCCCAGAGAATGCCGGCGCCGACCAGGATGAGCACGATGCCGACGGCAATCGCGCTCTTGAACGGAAAGGCGGAGCCGGTGCGGGCGCGCTTCTTGACGTCGCGATCGGGGGCGATGCGCGGACGCGGCGACGGCGGCTGCGGCGCGTAGCGCTCGGCCTCCTCGATCGACTCGTCGTAGGAATAGGGCGCTTCGGTCTCGCCGGCGCGGTTTTCCAGGCTCGGCTCCAGCCGGTCGAATTCCGGCGAGGGCGAGGGCACGTTGGCGTAGGTGCGGCGCGCGGCGCGGCTGGCCTGCGCGGCGGCACCGCCGAGATCGTTGGCGTCGGCCGCGGGGCCTCGCCTTGATCATCGACGTTGAAGGACGGGCGGTCGGCGCGCGGCGGCGTCGGGGCCGGACGCGTGCGCGGCGGCACTGCTGCCGGGTTGGCCTCGGTGGCACGGGTGCTGGCGCGGCGGAAGGCATCGCCACTCGAGCCGGAGCGGGCGGCGCCACCGGGACGCGAGGCCTCGCGGGCCCGCTGGGCGGCCTCCGATTCGACCTTGCGGACGGCCTCCTCCAGCGACAACCGTTCCCGGGTGATCTCGGATTCGGAGAGCGGCGGCTGCACGCTGCGCAGCTGCGCGATCAGGGCCGTGCGCGCCCGTTCATAGAGCGCGCGACGGCTTTCGCCGGGAGCGTTGGGGTCCAGGGCGGCAATAGCGCGGGCGATCAGCGGATAGTAATCAGCCATTTCTACTCAACTATACGCGCGTCCCGGTAAGATATCGTTAAGCCTCAAACGGATTTTGCACCAGGATAGTATCTTCGCGTTCCGGGCTGGTGGAAAGCAGCGCGACCGGACATCCCACCAATTCCTCGATCCGCCGGACATATTTGATGGCCTGCGCCGGCAGGTCGGCCCAGGACCGCGCATTGGCGGTCGGCTCCTTCCAGCCCTCGATGGTCTCGTAGATCGGCTCGACCCGGCTTTGCGCGCCCTCGCCGGCCGGGAAATGGTCGATCTCCTTGCCGTCGAGCTTGTAGCCGGTGCAGACCTCGATTGAATCGAAGCCGTCGAGGATGTCGAGCTTGGTCAGCGCCAGGCCATTGATGCCGCAGGTCCGGACCGCCTGGCGGACCAGCACGGCGTCGAACCAGCCGCAGCGGCGCGGACGGCCGGTATTGGTGCCGAACTCGCGGCCGCGCTCGCCGATCTTGCGGCCGATCTCGTTGTCCTGCTCGGTCGGGAACGGGCCCTGGCCGACGCGGGTCGTGTAGGCCTTGCACAGGCCGAGCACGTAGCCGACCGCGCCCGGCCCGAGGCCGGCGCCGGTCGCGGCCTGCGCCGCCACCGTGTTGGACGAGGTGACGTAGGGATAGGTGCCGTGGTCGACGTCGAGCAGCGCGCCTTGCGCGCCCTCGAACAACATGCGCTTGCCGGCGCGCCGCTCGATATCGAGCAGCCGCCAGACCGTCTCGGCATAGGGCAGCAGCTGCGGCGCCATCGCCATCAGCTCCTTCAGGATCACCGCGCCGTCGAATTCCGGCAGGTTGAGGCCGCGGCGCAGCGCGTTGTGGTGCGCCAGCAGGCGGTCGATCTTGTGTGGCAGCGTCTGATGATCGGCCAGATCCATCAGGCGGATGGCACGGCGGCCGACCTTGTCTTCATAGGCCGGCCCGATCCCGCGGCGGGTGGTGCCGATCGCAGTCGCGGCGCTGGCGGATTCGCGGTGCGCGTCGAGCTCGCGGTGCAGCGGCAGGATCAACGTGACGTTTTCGGCGACACGCAGGTTGTCGGGGCTGACATCGACGCCCTGCGACCTGAGCCTGGCGACCTCGTCGAGGAAAGCGGCGGGATCGAACACGACGCCGTTGCCGATCACCGACAGCTTGCCCTCGCGCAGCACGCCGGAGGGCAGCAGCGCGAGCTTGTAGGTCTTGCCGTTGATCACCAGCGTGTGGCCGGCATTGTGGCCGCCCTGGAAGCGGACGACGATATCCGCCTGCTCCGACAACCAGTCGACGATCTTGCCCTTCCCTTCGTCGCCCCACTGGGCGCCGACGACGACAACATTGGCCATTCGCGGGTAATCCTGTTCAATCTGTCTCTAGAAGGCATGATCCTCGCGGAAAACCGGTGCCCACTCTTCCGGGATCACGCCTGCGCCCAGCCCAATCGGCAGCCGGAGCCGCCCGCACGCAAGGCAGCCAACCGGATAAAGGAAGCAGCCCTTCTAGGCAAGCAAGAACGGGGCTTTTTCGGGGTCCAACGTCCGGTCCAAGCCCTTGATATCCGCGGAAAATCCCGGACCCTGGCGGGCCGGCGCAGGCGGCTTCGACCAAAGCGGGAGAGGCCGCCTTCGCCGCCAGCATGGTCGCGATGCGCCCGTCCCCGTTGATGCAACCTGGTTTTCCGTGTCTTTGGACCTGCCGGGTGATCAGCCGGCCCGGACCTCGCCGGGCCGGAGGGCTCGGCGTACTCGACGCGGGGCTCAACCATCACAATGTCCGCCACCGGCCAGACCACGCCCGCGGAAACATCCGGCCACAGCTGGATCGCCAACCAGCCTTACCTGCTGCTCAGCATCACCGCGCTGTGCTGGGCCGGCAACGCCATCGTCGGTAGGCTCGCTGCCGGCCACATTCCGCCGGTGACGCTGTCGTTCCTGCGCTGGTTCTTCGCCTTCCTGCTGGTGCTGCCGTTCGCCTTCAAGCACCTCGTGCAGGACTGGCCGGCGATCCGCGGCAAGCTCGGCCTGATGGTCACGCTCTCGGTCACCGGCATCGGCGCCTTCAACACGCTGCAATATTGGGCCCTGGAGCACACCCAGGCGCTCAACACGCTGCTGCTGCAGTCGGCCGCGCCGCTGCTGGTGGCGCTGTGGTCGCTGGTCATCCTCGGCATTCGTCTCACCGCCGCGCAGGCCTTCGGCGTGCTGCTGTCGATGTGCGGCGTGCTGACCATCCTGCTGCATGGCGATTTCACCACGCTGTCGAGCATCGACTTCAACAAGGGCGACCTGATCTTCCTGCTCGCGCTCCTGATCTTCGCGCTCTATTCGGTGCTGTCACTGAGGCGGCCGCCGATGCACGGCCTCTCGTTCCTCGCCTTCACCTTCGGCTGCGGCGCCGCCTGTCTCATTCCGCTGGAGATCTGGGAACTGTCTGCTCGCCCGGTGATGAAGCTCGACGGGCCGAACCTCCTGACGCTGTTCTACGTCGCCGTCTTTCCCTCGACGCTCGCCTATCTCTGCTTCAATCGCGGCGTGCGCCTGATCGGCGCCAACCGCGCCGCACCGTTCTTCCACGTCGTGCCGGTGTTCGGCTCGATCATGGCGATGGCGTTTTTGGGCGAGCACCCGCAGGCGTTCCACTTCATCGGTTTCGCATTGGTGCTGGCGGGCGTGTTCGCGGCGTCGCGAAAGCAGGCAAGTTAGGCGGCTTCATCGAAGCGCTCGCTGCACTTCCCTTCTCCCCTTGTGGGAGAAGGTGGCGCGAAGCGCCGGATGAGGGGTTGTCTCCGCGCATTCAATTGGGAGTGGACTCGCGGAGAGAGACCCCTCACCCGTCTCGCCGCTACGCGGCGAGCCACCCTCTCCCACAAGGGGAGAGGGGAAAAGTGCACGCGCTGCTACTTCGTCTTGAACTTGCTGTACGCCTCGCTCGTCGCAATGATCACGTGCTCGGCGCAGCCGTTGACGCGATGCGGATCGGCTTCGCGCTCGTAGGCTTGCGAGGTCATCATGTCGAGAAAGGCCGAGACGGACGGGTAATGGACCAGCGCGACGAAGTCCCAATCGTTGCCCGCGTGCGGACCGAGTGCGACCTCCCTGCCTTCACCGGTCCAGAGCAGCGTGCCGCCGCGCGCCTTGATCATCGGCACCGTGATCGCGCTGTAGCGCAAGTATGCGTCCCAGCCCGACCCGTCGCCATCGAGCGAGCGCGCGTGGAAGCGCATCAGGTTCAGCATCACCACCGGCGCATTCGGATCGAGCCGCTCCAGGCCCTCGATGTTCAACATATTGACCGCCAATGGCACCTCCTTAGGGCTCGGCTGCATTGTAGCATTGCGGCGCTGTGACTTGTGCCATCGCGGCAATCGGGCGCAAGTTGTATCCAACGCCCATGACGACCGCTTCGCCCGCGCCACCGGCCGCCAATCCGGCCAGCTGGCTCAACAACCAGCCTTATCTGCTGCTCAGCCTTAGCTCGCTGTTCTGGGCCGGCAACATCGTGCTCGCGCGCCATGTCGGGGCGCATGTGCCGCCGCTGACGATCACCACGATCCGCTGGTTCGGCGTGTTCCTGATCCTGTTGCCGTTCGCCTGGCCGCATCTGAAGCGCGACTGGCCTGCGTTGCGCAAGAGCATGCCCCTGATGCTGTTCCTGTCGCTGGTCGGCTTTGCCTTCAACAACGCGATCTCGTACTGGGCGCTGCAATACACCGAGGCGCTGAATGCGCTGCTGATCCAGTCGGCGGGTCCGCTGTTCGTGGCGCTGTGGTCGCTGGTGCTGTTCGGCGTGCGGCTGACCGGCGCGCAGCTCGGCGGCATCGCGATCTCGCTGCTCGGCGTGCTGATCATCATCCTGCGCGGCGACCTCGCGGCGCTGGCAAGCATCAGCTTCAACAGGGGCGACATCATGTTCGCCTCCTCGCTGGTGGCGTTCGGGCTCTACTCGGCCTTCATCCCGCGCCGGCCGAAGATCCACCAGCTCTCCTTCCTGTCCTTCACCACCTGCTGCGGCGCGACGATGCTGCTGCCGACGGCGATCTGGGAGGCGGCGAGCGGCCTCGTGCTGCAATTCGACGCGACCACGCTAGCGACACTGGGCTACATCCTGATCTTCCCCTCCACACTCGCCTATCTCTTCTTCAACCGCGGCGTGGCGCTGATCGGGCCGAACCGGGCGGCGCCGTTCTTCCATTTGGTGCCGGTGTTCGGCTCGGCGCTGGCGATCGTGCTGCTGGGCGAGAAGCTCCAGCCGTTCCACCTAATCGGTTACGCCCTGGTGCTCGCCGGGGTCGTGCTTGCATCGCGCCGGGGCTCGGCGATGACATAATTCCGCGCGACGGACGCGGTCACGACCTATAGCCATCTTCCGATTCCCCTTTGGACAAGCTAGGTTCCCCGCCAACCAAAAAGAGGGAACGACCGACATGATTTCAGGGCTGATTCGAAACCTGCGGACCGTCGCCGCGGCCGCGCTATGCCTCACGGCAGCATCCACCGCTCACGCCGACACCTATCCCAGCCGCAACATCACGCTGGTGCTGCCCTTCGCGGCCGGCAGCGGCACCGACACCACGACACGGCTGATTTCGCAGCATCTGTCGCAGGCGCTCGGCGTTCCCATCGTGATCGAGAACAAGGCGGGGGCCAACGGCATGCTTGCCGCGACCTATGTCGCGAAGGCTGCTCCCGACGGCTACACGCTGCTGGTGACGACCAACACGACGCATTCGGCCAATCCCTATCTGCTCAAGAGCCTCACTTACGATCCGGTCAAGGATTTCACCCCGATTGCCCGCACCGGCGATCTGCCCTTCATGCTGGTCATCAATCCCGAGGTGCCGGCCAAGACGGTCGGAGAGCTGGTGGCCTATGGCAAGGCCAATCCGGGCAAGCTGAGCTACGCCTCGGGCTCCTCGGCGGCGATCGTGTCGGGCGCGACCTTCGCGCACAATGCCGGGCTCGACCTGCTGCACGTGCCCTACAAGAGTTCGCCGCCGGCGCTCAACGACGTCATGGGCGGCCGCGTGTCGATGATGTTCGTCGACATCCTGACCGGCCTGCCCCATGTCAACGGCAACGCGCTGCGCGCGCTCGCCGTCACCACCAAGAACCGCACGCCGCTGGTGCCACACCTGCCCTCGATGCAGGAGGCCGGCGTGCCGGACTTCGACATCACGTCCTGGCAGGGCTATTTCGGCCCGGCCGGCATGCCGAAGGAGATCGTGACCCGGCTCAACACCGAGATCCGCAAGATCATCGAGAACCCGGAGATCAAGGCCAAGCTCGCCACGCTCGGCATGGACGCTTTTTCCGGCACGCCGGAGCAGCTCGGCACCTTCGTGAACGAGCAGCTGGTGCTGTGGGAAAAGCTGATCGCCAACGCGAAGATCGAGAAGCAGTAGAACGGTCTCGTAGGGTGGGCAAAGCGCAGCGTGCCCACGAAGAGTCGCACCGTACTCAAAAAGAAAAGGTGGGCACGACGCTTCGCGTCTTTGCCCACCCTACGAATTCAGCGTAAGAATTTACGCCGCGCGGACCTTGGCGAGGAAGCCGTCGACGGCATCGCGCAGCGCGCCGGACTGGGTGTCCAGCTCGCGGGCGTTGGTGAGCACATCGCTGGCCGCGCTGCCGGTCGCTTCGGCGGCCGAGGTGACGCTGCCGATATGGGCGTTGATCTCGCTCGAGCCGGCCGCGACCGACTGGATGTTGCGGGCGATCTCGCGCGTCGCCTCGCCCTGCTGCTCGATCGATGCGGAAATGCCGGCGGTGATCTCGCTCATCTCGGCGATCGTCTGGGTGATGCCGGAGATGGCCGACACCGCATCGCTGGTCGAGGTCTGCATCGCCGCGACCTGGGCGGAGATCTCCTCGGTCGCCTTCGCGGTCTGGTTGGCGAGCGCCTTGACCTCGGAGGCGACGACGGCGAAGCCGCGGCCGGACTCGCCGGCACGCGCCGCCTCGATGGTGGCGTTGAGCGCGAGCAGGTTGGTCTGCGCCGCGATCGAGTGAATGAGCTTGACCACCTCGCCGATCTTCTCGGCACCGGTGGAGAGCTCCTGCACCGTGGCGTTGGTGCGCTCGGCATCGCTGACGGCACGGCTCGCAACTTCAGTCGAGCGCGTCACCTGGCGGGAGATTTCCGCAACCGAGCTCGACAGCTCTTCGGCGGCGGCCGCAACGGTGCCAACATTGCCGGACGCCTTCTGCGAGGCGGCACCGACGGTTGCCGCGCGCGAGGAGGCATCGCTGGCGGTCGCGGTCATCGATTGCGCCGTGGTCTGCATGCCGGCTGCGGCCGAGGAGACCGAGCGGACGATGCCGTTGACGCTGCGCTCGAAATCGTTGGCGATCTCCTCCATGGCGCTGCGGCGATCCGCCGCGGCGCGTTCCTTGGCGTCCGCGTCGGTCTTCTCGAGGTCGCGGATGCGGATCGCGTTGTCCTTGAAGATCTGCACGGTCGATGCCATCGCGCCGATCTCGTCGCCACGACCGACGCCGGGGATGTCGCCTTCGAGCTTGCCGTCGGCCAGCTCCCGCATCCGGGTGCCGAGCAGCCCGAGCGGAGCACTGATGCTGCGGCCGATCATCCAGGCGACGCTGCCGGCAACGATGACGATGCCGAGCACCGCCAGGCCGAGCAGCCAGTAGACCGGACCCATCTTGGCGTCGATGTCATCCAGATAGGCGCCGGTGCCGAGATACATATCGAAGCCGGGGACCGCGACCGCGTAACCGATCTTGCGGATCGGCGTTTCCTGGCCGGGCTTCATATATTCATAGTGAAGCAGGATCTCGCCGTTGGCCTTGACGCCGTTCATCAATTCCAGCGACAGCTTGCGGCCGTTGGTCACGACGTCCATTCGGTTGGTGCCGATCACCTTCGGATCGGGCGCAAGCTGGGTGAGACCGTCATAGGACGTGCCGAACAGGTAGCCGGCACCCTTGTCATAGGTCATCGCGTTGCCGTAGCGGCGAAGCTCGGCCATCGCGGCGTCCTTCGTCATCTCGCCGGCATCGACGCGCTTCTTCAACGCGGCGGCATAGTTGCGCGCCAGCTCGACGATCGCCTTGGCCTGGTCGATGCGCGCATTTACCATCTCGCGCTTCATCAGATAGCCGGCGAGAACTCCGGAGATGCAGAGGCCGAACAGCGTGACGCCGACGAGAATGCCAAGCTTCGGGGCGATCTTCAGATTGCTCAACTTCACAGGTTAGCTCCGGCAATGATGGGGTACAGGCGCACGACGAGATCGATCAAATTCGAATCAAGTCTTAGTGGCGGAGCCCTTAGCAAGTTACTTACGCACCTCCGTAGAAGCCCGGGGCTTGCACGGAAAAGCGGAAATATACCTCGCCCGCAACAACCGTGAATTGTACGCACTCGCCCGGATTTCGCGTAAAAGACGCAAAGGCCCGCCCGTCGAGGCGGGGCGCAACAAGAAACCAAAATCGGGAGCAGATAATGCCGAAATACAGGGTGGTGACGCCGAAGGGTGCGAGCTTCACCGTCGCGGGCAGCGATTATTCCTATGAGCGCGAGGCGCTCGATCCGATCGATGCCGAGATCGTCGAGGGGCCCGCCGACGAGGCGGGGTTCATCGCCGCCGCGAAGAATGCCGACGCGATCTACGCCAAGGGCATCCCGATCACCAAGACCATCATCGACGCGCTCGAGAGCTGCAAGGTGATCACGCTCGGCTCGGTCGGCGTCGACAGTGTCGACGTCAAGGCCGCCACGGCCCGCGGCATTCCGGTCACCAACATTCCCGACACCTTCATCGAGGAGGTCGCCGACCACGCCATGATGCTGCTGCTCGCCGGCTTCCGCCGCCTGGTCGAGCAGGACCGCATGGTGCGCGACGGCCGCTGGGCCGAGGGCCGGCCGGCGCTGCTGAAAATCCCGAGGCTGATGGGCCAGACGCTTGGCTTCATCTCGTTCGGCCGGGTCGCGCGTGCGGTCGCGAGACGCGCCGCGCCTTTCGGCCTGCGCATGATGGCCTACGATCCCTTCATCCAGGAAACGCTGATGTACGAACACGGCGTGATCCCGGCGACGCTGAACGAGGTGCTGTCGCAATCCGACTTCGTCTCGATGCATGCCCCGGCGCGGCCCGAGGTGCATCACATGCTGACCGAGAAGCACTTCCGACAGATGAAGAAAGGCTCGATCTTCATCAACACCGGCCGCGGTGCCACCGTGGACGAGGAGAGCCTGATCAAGGCGCTGCAGGAGGGCTGGATCGCGCACGCCGCTCTCGACGTGCTGGAAAAGGAGCCGCCCTCGCACAACAATCCCCTGCTCGGCATGGAGAACGTGACCCTGACCGCCCATGTCGCCTCGGCCTCGGCACGGTTCGACGAGGCGCGCAAGCGCCGGGTGGGCTACGAATTGTCACTGGTGCTCCAGGGCATGTGGCCGGTAAGCTGCGTCAATCCGTCGGTGCTGCAGAACACCGCGCTCCGCCGCTGGCAGCCCGTCAGCATGGACCGCGGGCCGAACAGCTAGGCGGGCGGCGCGAAGGCGCCAAGGACCAAACGGCCCCTTCACCGGCGATCAACGCCGGGAAGGGAGACATCATAGGGAGGTACTGATGAGGAACGACATCACACGTCGTGATGCCTTGGCGCTGGGCCTGTCCGCTGCAACGCTCGCGGCCACCGGTGCTGCAGCGCAAACGTCCGCTATCAAGGCTGCCGACGTCCCGGCACCCAAGCGCGAGATCGAAAAGGGCGCGTCCTTGCGCATGCTGCGCCCGGTGCGCTTCGTCCAGGCGGACGAGGACGTGTTCCGCGCCAATGCGGCAAAGTTCACCAAGGACACCGGGGTCGAGGTCAAGGTCGACTTCGTCGGCTGGGAGGACATCAACCAGCAGACCGCGGTGACCTCGAATTCCGGCGCCGGCCCCGACATCATCATCGGCTTCTCCGACGCGCCTCACATCTACATCGACAAGCTGATCGAGCTCACCGACGTCGCCGACTATCTCGGCAAGAAGTACGGCGGCTGGCTGCCGCTGGCGCAACGCTACGGCAAGAAGAACAAGAGCGAGTCCTGGATCGGACTGCCGTTCGGCGCCACCGCAGGTCCCCTGATCTACCGCAAGTCGGTCCTGCAATCGGTCGGCTTCGACAAGGTTCCGGAAGATCATGCCGGCGTGCTCGACCTCTGCCGCAAGCTGCAAAAGGCCGGCAAGCCGGCCGGCTTCGCACTCGGCAACGCCAAGGGCGACGGCAACGGCTTCGCCAACTGGGCGCTGTGGTCGCACAACGCCTCGCTGCTCGACGAGGAGGGCAACGTCACCATCAACAGCAAGGAGACGATCGCCGCACTCAACTGGGTCAAGGAGCTGTATCCGACCTTCATCGCCGGCACGCCGTCCTGGAATGACGTCAGCAACAACCGCGCCTATTCCTCGCAGGAGATCGCGCTGACGGCCAACGGCGTCTCACTGTACTTCTCGCTGAAGAACGACCCGGCCACCAAGTCCATCGCCGAGGACAGCGAGCATCAGCTGCTGCCCAAGGGCCTCGCCAAGGTCTCGCCGATGGCGGGCCTGACATTGAACGCCATGGTGTTCAAGCACAGCCCGTACCCCAATGCCGCCAAGGCCTTCCTGCAGTACATGCTGGAGAAGGACCAATACGAGCCGTGGCTCAATGCCAATTCGGGCTACTGGTCGCAGCCGCTGGCCGCCTATGCCGAGGCTGCCGTGTGGTCGCAGGATCCGAAGGTGAGCCTGTTCAAGAACACGATGAACAGCACTTACTATGACGGCTACAAGGGGCCGATCTCGACGGCCACCGGCGCAGTCAGCGCCGATTACGTGCTGATTCAGATGTGCGCGTCCGTCGCCACCGGAGCCGCCACGCCGGAAGCCGCGGCTGCGGAAGCCGAGCAGCGCTGCAAACGCTACTTCCGGCGGCAGCGGTAGAGCGCGACGACGACAGAGCCGCCGTCATTGCGAGGAGCACTTGCGACGAAGCAATCCAGACGATCACTGCGGAGACAGACTGGATTGCTTCGCTTCGCTCGCAATGACGGTGTCGTGACACTTCAGACGGGACAAACCAATCTATGTCCGTGACCACCCTCTCCTCCCACGCACTGGCGCAACGACAGCCGAACTGGATCGTGCGCCTGTTCGACTACAAGCCGTTCCTGATCGTGATGTGCCTCGCGCCCGCGCTCGGGCTGCTCACGGTATTCCTGACCTACCCGCTCGGCCTCGGCGTCTGGCTCGCCTTCACCGACACCACGATCGGCCGTCGCGGCATCTATGTCGGGATCGAGAATTTCCAGTACCTGCTCACGGATCCCTTGTGGTGGAACGCGGTGTTCTACAGCGTGTTCTACACGGCCGTGGCGACCTTCGGAAAATTCGCGCTCGGCTTCTGGCTCGCCCTGCTGCTCAACAACCATTTCCCGTTCAAGAGCCTGCTGCGCGCCATCGTGCTGCTGCCCTGGATCGTCCCGACGGTGCTGTCGGCGCTGGCGTTCTGGTGGATCTACGATCCGCAGTTCTCGATCATCTCCTACCTGCTGGTCGACGTGCTGCATTGGCGCGACAGCAATATCGACTTCCTCGGCTCGCCCTGGCCGGCGCGGTTCTCGCTGATCGCCGCCAACATCTGGCGCGGCATTCCCTTCGTCGCGATCTCGCTGCTGGCGGGCTTGCAGACCATCTCGCCCTCGCTCTACGAGGCCGCGATGCTGGACGGCGCCAGCGCCTGGCAGCGCTTCCGCTACATCACCTTCCCGATGATGCTGCCGATCCTCGCCATCGTCATGACGTTCTCGATCATCTTCACCTTCACTGACTTCCAGCTGGTCTACGCCATTACCCGCGGCGGTCCGGTGAACTCGACGCATTTGCTGGCGACGCTGGCGTTCCAGCGCGGCATCGCCGGCGGCGAGCTCGGCGAAGGCGCGGCGATCGCGGTGTCGATGATCCCGTTCCTGGTGTTCGCGACGCTGTTCTCCTATTTCGGCCTAGCACGCCGCAAATGGCAGCAGGGAGAGGCCAATGACTGAAACCGTCGCGCAATCGACCGTCGCGGACGCAAAAGCGCCGCCCGACACCATGGCCTGGGATTCCGGGCTGCGGCGGCTGATGATGATCTACCTGCCGCTCGGCTGCTTCGTTCTGATCCTGCTGTTTCCGTTCTATTGGATGGCGATCACCTCGTTCAAACCGAACGCGGAGCTGATGAACTACCGGGACAACAACCCGTTCTGGATCTCCTCGCCGACCCTGGCGCACATCAAGCATCTGTTGTTCAACACCGCCTATCCGCAATGGCTGAAGACGACGATGCTGGTCGCGATCGGCTCGACCACGCTGTCGCTGATCGCGAGCACGCTGGCGGCCTACGCGATCGAGCGCCTGCGCTTCCGCGGCAGCCCCTATGTCGGCCTCGGCATCTATCTCGCCTATCTGGTGCCGCCGTCGATCCTGTTCATTCCGCTCGCCACCGTGGTGGTGCAGTTCGGCCTGTTCGACTCGCCGCTGGCCCTGATCCTGGTCTATCCGACCTTCCTGGTGCCGTTCTGCACCTGGCTCCTGATCGGCTATTTCAAGTCGATTCCTTACGAGCTCGAGGAATGCGCGCTGGTCGATGGCGCCACGCGGCTGCAGATCCTGCGCCGGATCACGCTGCCGCTCGCGGTGCCCGGGCTGATCTCGGCCGGCATCTTCTCCTTCACGCTGTCCTGGAACGAGTTCATCTACGCGCTCGCCTTCATCCAGAGCGGCGCCAACAAGACGGTGCCGGTCGCGATCCTGACCGAGCTCGTCACCGGCGACGTCTATCAATGGGGTGCGCTGATGGCGGGATCGCTGCTCGGCTCGCTCCCGGTCGCGATCTTCTACTCGCTGTTCGTGGATTACTACGTCTCTTCGCTGACGGGTGCGGTGAAGGAGTAGCCCCGCTCTCTCGTCCCCCTCTCCCCGTTCTCACGGTCTGCAGGCGGGGAGAGGCGAAGAGCGCTGCGGCCTTTGGCCCGGCTTCACAATACTGCAACATGCGATCCGCATAAGCGTTGCGTCCGCCAACAGGAGACGCACATGCGCGCGACTTTTCTTTGCACCGTCGCCACGATCATCCTCACCGCGAGCACAGCGCTCGCGCAGAGCGAGGGCGAATTCCCCGCCAAGCTCGCCGGCCACGCGGTGATGCCCGCCGAAACCTTCATCGAGGCGCCGGCTGATGCCCCCGCCGATCTCAAGGCGGCGGGCAAATATACCACCGGCAAGCGGGTCGACGCGCTCGGCACCGTGATGGGCAAGTCCTTCGAGCGTCCGACCGGCGTGTCGCTGCCGTTCAAGGGCCAGCCGCTGCAGGGCCATTCCGGCATCAAGACCCTGCCCGACGGCACGTTCTGGGTCCTCACCGACAACGGCATGGGCGCGCGCGCCAACTCGCCGGATTCGATGCTGTACCTCAACCGCTACAAGATGGACTGGGCCAGCAGTAAGATGGAGCGGCTGGAGACCATCTTCCTGCACGACCCCGACAGACGCGTCCCCTTCCGCATCGTGCACGAGGACACCCAGAAGCGCTATCTCACCGGCTCCGATTTCGACACCGAAGGTTGCCAGATCGTCGGCGACACCTTCTGGATCGGCGACGAGTTCGGCCCCTATGTCCTGAAGGCGGACAAGTCAGGCAAAATCCTCGGCGTGTTCGATACGGTCGCCGACGGCAAGCCGGTGCGCTCGCCCGACAATTGGGCGGTGGGGACGCCGGCCGCGCCGGGCGCGACCTACACCAATGTCAATCTCCGCCGCTCCAAGGGCTATGAGGGCTTCGCCGCGTCCAAGGACGGCAAGTTCCTCTACGGCCTGCTCGAGGGACCGCTGTGGGACGCGGAGAAGAAGGAGTGGGAGAAGGTCGACGGCAAGGAAGCCGCCCGCATCCTCGAATTCGACGTCGCCGCCGAGAAATTCACCGGCCGGTACTGGCACTATGTGTTCGAGCAGAACGGCAACGCCATCGGCGACTTCAACATGATCGACCAGGCTTCCGGCCTCGTCATCGAGCGCGACAATGGCGAGGGCACCGCCGACAAGGCCTGCCCGCAAGGCCAGCGCGGCGAGAACTGCTTCCCCGACCTCGCCAAGTTCAAGCGCGTCTACAAGATCGAGCTGACCGACGCCAATGTCGGCAAGCCCGTGCGCAAGATCGGCTATATCGACCTGATGAAGATCAGGGATCCCGACAAGAAGGCGCGGAAGCCGCTCAACGACGGCGTCTACACCTTCCCGTTCTTCACCATCGAGAACGTCGATCGCGTCGACGACACCCACATCATCGTCGGCAACGACAACAACCTGCCGTTCTCCTCCAGTCGCGATCCCAACAAGGCCGACGACAACGAGTTCGTGCTGCTCGAGGTCGCGGATTTCCTGAAGGCGAAGTGAGGCGAGGCTCGCTCTCTCTCCCTCCCGCTTTTCCGCGGGAGGGAGAGTCATTGCCCATGGCTACTTCCCGAAAATCACCGGGACGTTGATGGGTATGGTTGCATAACTGATCTCGGCCGGCACCGGCGGGAATGGTTGGGCCTGGCGCACCATGGCCATCGCCTGGGCATCGAGCGCTGCGACGCCCGAGGAGCCGCCGAGGCGGCTGGACAATACCTGACCGTTACGGCCGAGCGTGAAGCTCACCTTGACCACGCCCCTCTGGCCATTCGCGCTCGTCGGATACTGGTGGAAGCGCATGAGATGCGCGCGGACGCGCTGATAATAGGTCGCCATCGCAGACGCGAGCGAGCCGGCATTGACGGCAGAGGCCAGCGGAGCCTGCCGCTCCGTGCGCGGCGGTGCGCTGGTGCGCGGCGCCGGAAGGGCATCCGACGGCTTCCGGGCGTCGAGGCGGACCGCCTTGGGCTTCGCCGGGGCGGGCTTCTCCACGGGCACAACTTTCGCGGGCTCGGGCTGCGGCGGGCTCGGCTCGAGCTTCTGTTCCGGTGGAGCCAACACCTCCGGCCGCTCCTGCGGCGGTGTCGGCGGGATCATTTCCTCGACAGCCTGCTGCTGCACCGGCTCGGGCGGTGACGCATCCGCCTGCTGCATCATCGGTCCCGGCGCGATGTCCAGCGGCGTTGACTGCGGTGCCGACGTCTCCGGCGTCATGTCGATCAGGATGGCCGGCATGTTGACGCCCTCGTCCGGCACCTGCTTCAGCCAGTTCATCGCAAGCAGCGCGGCGCCGAGATGCAGCGCCACGATCATCGCCGCCGAGGCGCCCCAGCGCGCGCCCTCCCGCTCGTCAAGCGGCTGATGCAAGGCAAAGGCGTTCGCTGCCATCAGCTGCGTCCGTCGAGCCCGACGAGGGCGACCTTGAGATAGCCGGCGTTGCGCAGGGTGTTCATCACCTCCATCAGGTCGCCATAGGAGACGGCCTTGTCGGCGCGCAGATAGATGCGCTCGTCCTTGCGGCCCTTGGTGGCGGCATCGAGTGAGGTGCTGAGCCCGTCGCGAGCGACGATATCCTCACCCACGGCGATCGAAAGGTCCGGCTTGACGGTGACGAAGACCGGCTTGTCGGGCCGCGGTGCCGGCTCGGCGGCGGTCGCCGGGAGATCGACGCCGATGTCGACGGTGGCGAGCGGTGCGGCCACCATGAAGATGATCAGGAGCACCAGCATCACGTCGATGAACGGCGTGACGTTGATCTCGTGGGTGACGTCGAAATCCCTCGTCTCGCCGCGCGAGCCGAGCTTCGATGTTCCGAGCTTGACGGCCATGGCTACTCCGCTGCCCGCGCCAGACGGAAATGGCTGTGGTCGCGCTGGCGGCTCACCAGCAGCATGAGCTGCGCCGAGGCGTCGCCGAGCAAAGCGCGGTAATTGGCAATGCCGCGGACGAGGTGATTGTAGATCACCACCGCCGGAATCGCGGCGACGAGACCGAGCGCGGTCGCGAGCAACGCTTCGGCAATGCCGGGCGCGACCACCGCCAGACTGGTGGTGTGGCTCTCGGAGATGCCGATGAAGGAATTCATGATGCCCCAGACGGTGCCGAACAGACCGACGAACGGCGCGATGGCGCCGATGGTCGCGAGCACGCCGGTGCCGCGCGCGATCTGCCTGGACATCGCCGCCTCGACCCGCTCCAGCCGCAACGCGACGCGCTCCTGCAGGCCGTCGTCGAGAATGCCGCCGGAGAGCTCGGCCTCCCTGGCGCAGGACTGAATCAGCTGCGCGACTGCGTCGCGGGCGTCGCCGGTCCGCGCGGATGCCTCGGCCAGCGTCATGTTGCCTTCGAGGGTGCGCGTCCGCTGCAAGGCGAGCGAGCCCTTGCGACGCAGCTCGATGGTCTTGGCGAGCCAGACCGTCCATGTCGCCAGCGAGGCAACGGCAAGCCCGACCATCACGACCTTCACGACGATGTCGGCACCGAGGAACATGCCCCAGGGCGACAGATTGCGCGGCAACAGCGCCGCGTCGATCGCAAAGGCCGGCGCCGGCACGAGCGCCAGTGCGATTGTGAGGATCACGTGCCCTAGCGTGGAATTGCTCTGCATCCTGATCTCCCGACAAATGGAAGTCACGCCGAAAGCTTCGCCGCGATCCGGTCCGCGAGCCGCCGGAACCGCGCCAGCTGATCCGCCCGCAGCGCCCTCGTCTCGTCGCGGCCGACGAAGACCTTGAACATGATGCCGCCGTCGGCGTTCACGAAGGCGACGAAGGCCGAGGACTTGCCCATGAAGGGCCGCTCGACGAAGGCAATTCCCGCGCAGCGCTCGTGGCGGAGATGGCCGTGCAGGCCCTTTGGCTGCATCAGGTTGAAATAGCCGCGGCCGATCTCGCCCGCGGGAATGGTCCCGGTGAACTCGAAGATCGCATCATCGGTGTGGACGATCAGCGTGACCTCGCCCCATTCCGCGATGTCCTGCATGGCGGCGGCAAAATGTTCGCCGCTCCCGATGCGCACCATTGACGGCGGCAACGCCTCGATCACCGCGCGCGGCGTGGCGCTGCGCTCGCGCGCGACGTCCTCGATCACGGCACCCGGATTGTCCGCCATATGCGCCTTGAGGTCGGCGAGATCGGTGCTCAGCATATCTGGCTCCTCAACCCCGGCGCCTCAAGCGGCCGCGCTCGCCTTGCGCTCGGTCATGATGACCTCGAAACCTTTGAACTCGGGGTGACCGAGATAGAGGCTCTCGCCGGTCTTGTTGTCGGCGCGCGCATGAGCGCGGCGGAATTCCTCCGAGCGCGTCCAGGCGTCGAAAGCCGCCTTGTCGACCCACACGGTATGCGAGGAATACAGCGTGTGGTCCTCGGCGACCGGCCCCTTGAGCAGATGGAATTCGACGAACCCCGCCATGCTGCCGAGATAGGACTCACGGGTCCGCCAGACGGTTTCGAACGCGGCTTCCGAGCCGGGCTTCACCTGGAAGCGATTCATGGCGATGAACATTCGACTTTTCTCCTGTGACTTGTAGATCGGCAATTGCCGACCGGATATTTCAGAACGGGTCGAAAGCCACGCTGACGCATCAGCGTGGCTTTCGAGATCAGCAAGGCATAACCTGCGGTGTCTTCCTCAGGTGCCGCCAAAGTGGTATTTGAGACCTCCCTTGATCACGAGCCCAGCACCGGCGCTCGCCCACTTCACGTCGTTTTGCGTGTCGCCCGTGCTACCGACCGGAATGGCGTACGGACGATAGTAGCGATTGAAGAGGTTCTCGACGGAGAAGTTGAGCGTGAGATCGGGCGTCGGGTGATACTGCGCGTAAAGATTGACGAGATCGTACGACGTCGCGGGCGTGTAGGTCCTGGGGATGTCGTAGTTGGCGATTGCCGACGTCCACATCATCGAAAGGATGAGGGTGCGGTCGAGCAGACGCACGCCGGCCGTCGTCGTGATCTTCTGCGGCGGAATGCTGTAGAGGCCGAAGCCGGTCTGCAGATTCTTTCCGCTCTGATAGGTCCCGGAGAGGCCGAAGAACCACAGGTTCGCGTCATACATCGCCTCGGCCTCGACGCCTTGTATGAGCGCGGACGCCACGTTCTGATACTGCAGGAACGGGAGCACCGTGATCGACGGCGCCGGTGGCGGCCCGGTCGGGACCACGAGCGGGTTTCCGTAAGCGACCTGATCGATGAAGTCGCTGATGTCGTTGCGGAACACGTTGATCTTGCCGCGCAGCGTGTCGCCCGCCGTGAACAGATCGTTCTTCTTGATATTGAAACCGATCTCCTTGTTCTTGCCGACCTCGGGGCGCAGGTTTGGATTGGGCACGAAGCAGAAGGTCGAGTCCGCGCCCGGTCCCGGCGTGCCCGACGGACAGCGGAAGAACGAGTCGTTGACCGTCGCGCCGGCATGTGGCCCGCTCACCAGCGTCTCCGTGATCGAGGGCGCCCGATAGCCTTCCGCGTAGCTGGCATAGGGGGTCACGACCGCGGTCGGAACGAGAGCAACGGTGATCTTCGGCGAGAGGCGATCGCCGCCCGACGACGAGGATGCCGAGGAAAGCTGATAATTGTCGTAACGGAGCGCACCGATCACCTCGAGCATCGAGGTGTAGTTCGCCCTCCACTGCACGAAGCCGCCAGACACCGTGCGCTGGCCGCCCGGCGTAGTCACTTCGCCGGTACCCGTCCTATCCTGGGTAGATACTTTGTCCTGGAACGCATCCAGACCGTAAGTCACCGCGTGGCGCCAGCTTCCCGTTTCGAAGCGTGTCGTGTTGTGCACGTCGATACCGATCGTATCGAGCAGATATCCGCGGTTGCTCCCGATGCACCCCGAAACGGCATTGCCCGGCACGCCACCGCAATAAACTGACGGCGTCGTGGTGGTGTGCCTGGTCTTAGTCTGGTCGTTCTCGGTGCGATTCCAGTAGATCTTCGCATCCCAGTCGAACCACTGATCATCCGGCTGCGAGTATTTCCAGCCGAGCGTCGTGGTGTAATTCTTCACGTTGGAGGCGTAGATGGACGTGCCGTTCAGATTGTTCGTGCCGTTCGCATTGGTCGAATTGGGATCGCCGGCGCGTCGCGGCGGCTGGCCCAGACTGTAGATGTCTTCCTGAAAGATGGCGCCGAGCTTGACCTCGTGGCCGTCCGCCGGCCGCACCGTCAGCTTGGCGATGCCGCTGCTGAGCCGATTGCCGGTATTGGCGACCTCGAAGCCGGTGCCGTCCTTGTAGCTCTCCTGCGTCGAATAGGTGCCGCCTGCGAACACGTCGACATTCGGATTGACGTGCACGCCGCCAAAGGCCGAGCCGAGTGCGCGACCATAATTGCTGCCAAGGATAGTCTTGACATCGACGCCCCAGCGCTCGCCCACACGGACGACATCCTCGATGTCCTTGGTGCGGAACGAGGCCACGCCGCCGATCGCGCCGGAGCCGTAGATGTTCGCGGTCGGGCCGCGCACGATGTCGATGCCGCTGATCAGCTCCGGATTGAGGAAGAAGGAGCCGTTGGCGAAGTGGCCTGTGCGCTGATAGTTCTGCCGCGCGCCATCGACGACGACAGCAACGCGGCCGAAATCCTGCAGGCCGCGAATGTTGATCGAGGTCGACGGCTCGTCGCCGCGATTCTGGACCCATACGCCCGGCACATTATAGATGAGGTCACCAACCGTGCTGGCCTGACGTCCCTCGATCTGCGCCGAGGTCACGACGCTGACCGGTGCCAGCGCATCCACGGCACGCTCCTCGGTCTTCGTTGCCGCGACCGTAATCGCATCGAGCGTTTGCACCGGCGCTGCGCCGCCGGCCTGGGCGCGGGCGTTCATCACCTCCGGCGCGGCCTGCTGCGCAACTTGCGGCGCCTGCTTGCGCTTGGCCTGCTTCGGCCTTTCCGACGACGCGTTTTCACTCTGCGGCGATGCGGTCTGCGCGAGACTGCCCTCCGCCGTCATTGCCGCAATTGAAACCACCGACGCGCCCAAAATCAGGGCGCGCGAATACCTAGCCCCGTCAGCCATATCAGCCCCAGCCTGCACTTCACTTTAGTTTTTGATGTCGTCTGGCTGGCGCGCGCTCGCAACGCGAGCGACTGGCTGGCTGATTGTTCCAAGAGGCGGGCGAGTTCCCCGCCGTCAGAAATGGTTACGTGGCAACACTCTGACGGTCAATGACATCGGGTTACAGTTTATATCGATTGTAAACTGCGATGGTTGGAATGCGCTTGGCGCCACCTGTACAAACGGGCGGTACTCCAGCTTTCGAAAGCGCATCACACCGACAATGTCAGCCACATCAGGAGACAGCAGCGGCAGCGCGGCAGGACCGGCACAAAGCCCTTCTGCGGCAACCCGAACTCTCACCATGCGCGGCAGCCGCATCGATAGCCGCGAGCTGTTTGCCGCCGAGCGCGAGATCATCATTGCGCATGGCGAGGACAGCTATCGTCTCCGCCTGACCTCGCAGAACAAGCTGATCCTGACGAAGTAACTGCAATGACATGTTGCCGCACCCTCACCCGTCTCCTGCTCTCCGGCGGACTCGCGTTCGCGTCTGCTGCGCACGCCGCGGGCATCACCGTGCATGACGCGCGCAATCGCCACGTCACTGTTACCGATTTTGCCCGCACGGTGTCGATCGGCGGCGCCATCACCGAGATCCTCTATGCGCTGGGATTGGAAAGCCGGCTGGTCGGCGTCGACACGACGAGCCTCTATCCGGCGGCGGCACTGCAAGACAAGCCGAATGTCGGCTACGTGCGCCAGATCTCGGCCGAAGGCGTGCTCGGTCTCAACCCGACGCTGATCCTGGCGATCCAGGGCTCGGGCCCACGCGAGACCATGGACATCCTGGAGACGGCGAAGGTGCCGCTGGTGCTGGTGCCCGAGACCTTTTCCGAGGAAGGCCTGATCGAGAAGATCAAGCTGGTCGGCCACGCCATGGGCGTCGATGCGCGTGCCGAATGTCTCAGCGCCGCGGTCGGCGCCGATCTTGCACAGCTCCGTGCCCTGCGCGCCAAGGTGACGAAGCCGGTGCGGGTGATGTTCGTGATGTCGCTCCAGAACGGGCGGGCGATGGTGGCGGGCCACAAGACCGCGGCGGATGAGATCATCCAGCTCGCGGGCGCGGCCAACGCGGTCGAGGATTACGATGGTTACAAGGTCATCAGCGACGAGGCGATCGTGGCCGCAAAGCCCGATGTCGTGCTGTCGATCGAGCGCGGCAAGGATTCGCTGCAGGCCGATGCAGTCTACACGCACCCCGGCTTTGCGCTGACGCCGGTCGCGGCCAACAAGAGCTTCATCAGCATGGATGGGCTTTATCTGCTCGGCTTCGGGCCGCGCACCGCGGCAGCGGCGCGCGATCTCTCAGTCAAGCTCTTTCCGGCCTTGGCCGAGGGCGGCGCGTTCGCGTCGGCGCTGTCGACGGCGAATTGCCGGCAATGAGCGTGGCCGCCGGGATCGAAACACAGAGCCCGCGACACAGCGCGGGACGGCGAGCAGCATCGTTCGCGATTCCCCTTCTGCTCGTGGTGCTCCTGGTCACCGCGATCGCCGCCCTGACGGTCGGCGCCGCCGGCATCCCGCTCTCCCGGCTGCCAGCCGCGCTGGGCTTGGCCGGCGAAAGCGCGGCCATGACGGCCCGCGACCAGCTCGTGCTGTGGTCGATCCGCATTCCCCGGATCGCGGCGGCGGCGATGATCGGCGGCCTGCTTGCCGCGGCCGGCGCGATCATGCAGGGGCTGTTTCGCAACCCGCTCGCCGATCCCGCCCTGGTCGGCGTCTCCAGTGGCGGCGCGCTCGCAGCCGCGAGCGCGATCGTCTTCACCGATTCCCGCTTCGGCGAGGCGCTGCGCTTTCTCCAGACCGAGCTGTTGCCCCTCGCGGCCTTCGCAGGTTCGCTGGCGACCACCACAATCCTCTACGGCATCTCCAGCCGCTCGGGACGCACCTCGATCGCGATCTTCCTGCTCGCCGGCGTCGCCATCACCGCGATTGCCAATGCGGGCATTGGCCTGCTGGTATTCATCGCCGATGACCGTCAGCTGCGCGACATCACGTTCTGGATGCTGGGCTCGATGAGCGGCGCGACCTGGACCAAGGCCGCCGTGCTCGCGCCGGTGCTCATTGCCGGACTCGCAGGCTGCGCCTTCATCGCGCGCGGCCTCGACCTGCTGGTGCTCGGCGAGGCCGACGCCTTTCACGGCGGCGTCGACGTCGAGCGCCTGAAGCGGATCTCGATCGTGATGGTCTCGGCCATGACCGGCGTCGCGGTGTCGATCAGCGGCGTGATCGGCTTCGTCGGCATCGTCGTGCCGCATCTGCTCCGTCTCGTGATCGGCCCGGCGCATCGCCTGCTGCTGCCGGCCTCGGTGCTATCAGGCGCGATCCTGATGGTCGGGGCCGACACGCTGGCGCGGACCATCGTGGCGCCCGCGGAGATGCCGATCGGCATCCTGACGGCGGCCGTCGGCGCACCCGTCTTTCTCTTCATCCTGCTGCGGCAGCGCGGGCTCGCCGCGCTATGACCGCAGTGCTCGATGCACGACACCTAGGCAAGCGCGCCGGCCGCGCGACATTGCTTGACGGCGTCGGCCTAACGGTTGCGGCCGGCGAGATGATCGCCATCATCGGCCCGAACGGCGCCGGCAAGTCGACGCTACTGCGGCTGCTCTCCGGCGATCTCCGCCCGAGCGCCGGCGAGGTGCGGCTCAAGCAGCGCGACATCGGCAGCTTCGCGCCGCGCGAGCTCGCCGCGCGCCGCGCGATGCTGTCCCAGCACATCAACGTCACCTTCCCCTTCACCGTCGAGGAGATCGTGCTGATGGGCGCGGGCGAGCGCAGCTGGCGCGAGGCCGGCCCGCTCGTCGACGCCGCGCTGGACGAGGTCGGACTGTCGCATTTCCGCGAGCGGCAATTGCCGACGCTGTCGGGCGGCGAGCAGCAGCGCGCTCATTTCGCCCGCGTGCTGGTGCAGCTCGCCTGCGGCGAGGCCAAGCACGGCCCCGGGCTCTTGCTGCTGGACGAGCCGACATCGAGCCTCGATCTGCGCCACCAGATCGACCTCGTCGAGGCGGCCCGCCGCCGCGCGGCTGCCGGCACCGCCGTGATCGCGATCCTGCACGATCTCAACCTCGCGATCCGCTTTGCCGACCGCCTGGTCGTGCTGGCCGGCGGCAGGCTCGCCGCGGACGGTCCGCGCGCCGAGGTCGTCACGCGGGAGAGGATCCGGGATATTTTCGAGATCGACGCGGACGTGCATCAGGTTGACGGCGTGCCGTATGTGCTGCCGCAGTCGATGCGGGTTGCGGGGCAAGCTGAACTGCCGCCACGGTGAAGGTGCGCTGCCTCGCCCCGTTCTTACGGGGAGAGGGGTGGGGTGAGGGGCCTCTCTCCACACGCGAGATGGTCGAGAGACCTGTACCCCCTCACTCGGATTGCATCTTCGATGCAATCCGACCTCTCCCCGCAAGCGGGGCGAGGTGAAGCTGCGCCACCTGTGCAGGAAATCAGCCCGCCGGGACGATCACCATGCTCTTGTCCTTCGGCCAGCGGATGCGCCAGGCGAAGTTGATGTCGCGGGCCTCGCCGGGCTTGGCGTCGAACGACCATTCCAGCACGCCGCGCTTGTCGCGGATGTTGTTGGCGGTCGGCTGGGTGCTCGAGGGCAGCATCTCGACGACGATGTCCTCGTTCTCGCTGACCGGCAGCTGATCCTCGATCGCGACGCGAATCGGAAAATCATGCCCGTTGCGGATCGTGGTCTTGAACGAACGCTCGTCGGTCTTCGACGTCGTGACCAGGAGGCCTGCCGAGCCTTCGTTGCGCTTGAGCACGGCGCGTTCGATCTTGACCTTGTCGTCGGCGCCGAACCCGAGCCGCACGATGTCGTCCTTGGTGGACGCCGTGATCTTGCCGCGGCCGACGAAGGTGCCGTCGCGATAGATCGCGACCTTGCCCGGCAGCAGGGTCGTGTCGTCGGTCTGTTTGAAGCTGGCTTCCAGGAATGCGGTCGGATCCAGCACCGGCGCGGCGCGCACCGCGAGATCGGCGGGCACATTCACCGAAGCGATACGTAGGCTCTTGGCACCGTCGGCGGCGCCGAGGCTGACGCGGCCGGGAATCCTGAAGGTGGCCTGGAAATCGCCGATCTCGGCGACGGCCTGTTGCTCGTCGGCGCGCTCGCGCAACTCGGTCGCTTCGGCAGCGTTGGACATGGGCTCGTACGAGCGCTGGCGAACAGTTGGCGCAGGCCGCGCTAGATCCGAGGCCGTGCCAAGGGCCATGGGCTTCGGCACTTGTGGATATTGCGCGATCAGCGAATGCAGCTCCGGAGCACTGCCGCCGCGGCTGATGCGCACGGTGGAGACGCCGAGCGTCACGTTCGACCAGTCCTCGCCGGTGGCCTGCGTCACCTCGGCGCGACGAACCAGTTCGAGCTGCGGCTTGCGATCCTTGGCGCCGGTATCGAGCCGCGCATCGTAGAGCGGCACCCAGCGCGCGTTGCGCACAGCATAGGTCACGCGCAGCGTCGCCTTGGTCGCGGCGGCCGAGGCGACGTCGATCCGCACTTCCAGCTTGCTCGGCGGCTTGGCCGAGCGCTCGGCTTCCAGTTGCGCGATCTGGCGGTCGAGCTCGCGCTGTTTTCGCGTGGAATCGCGAATTGCGCTGTCGGCGGTCGCGATCTCCTCGGCGACCGCGGCAAAGGCCGCGCGCCATTCAGCAATCGGGCGCGCCTCGCCCTTCTCGCCGAGGCCGGCCGGCGACGCCTCGGCAAAATGCTGCGCGAACTTGCGCCGGGCATTGGCCGAGTCGATCGCACCCTGCAGGTCGGCCCGTTGATCCTTCAGCGCTTCGATGCGCTTGTCGAGCTCGGGCAGGTTGACCGGCGGCGCGGCCTTCGGTGGGCGTGCATCGATCGTGCCGATGGTGAGCTTGGCGCCCGCCTCGCCTTCGACGCGGAGGGAAGATGGATCGAGCGAGAGCGGAAAATCCTTGGCCACCAATGTCGAATCGCCGGAGGCGAGATCCAGCGAAATGACGCGGGTGACGGTGGCACCGTCGGGATAGACGGTGACCGTGTCGATCGTCGAATTGGCGTCCACATTGGCCGCCCATAACGGCGATGCGAGCGCCGTGGTCACCAGGACCAGGCCCGTGGTTGCCAAATATCTTGCGGTGATGCGCATAAAGTCCCTCCTGCCGGTATCGCCGCGCCGCCAGCCGGACGCGCGCGATGAGATGCCTCGCCATCGTGGTTGGACGCGGCAGGGAAGGAACCGGTTCGATTGAGACTTCCGTGGGGCGCCGCCGCGGCGGCACCATGTCTGTGGAACGCTCGGTGGTCCGGGCGGCTTCAGGCCTGGGCCTAAGAGCCCTGACCGAAAATGCGCCGGAGCAGATCGGTCACGTTCTTGGCGCCGGCCTTCTTCAGGACGCTGGCACGGTAACCTTCGACCGTCCGCGCGCTCAGATGCATCCGCCGGGCGATCCCCTTGTTGGTGAGGCCGGCGGCAAGATGCTCGAGCACGTCGGCTTCGCGCGCGGTCAGAGGCTCACAGCCCGGCAGCCAGCGTTGCCCGATCGCCCCGGGTTGCGCGAATTGATCGATGGCGGCATCGATCCGGTTGACAATGTCGTGGGTGCGGAACGGCTTTTCGATGAAGTCGGTCGCGCCGCTCTTGATGGCGTCGACCGCCATGGCGATGCTGCCATTCGCCGACGTCACCAGCACCGGCGCCATGCAATTCTCCTCGCGCAGCTGCCTGAGCACCTCGAGAGCGGAGCGATCCGGCGGCATCTCCAGCAGCACACAGGCCGGCATCCGCGTCTTGGCTTCCGAGAGCAGAGAGGCACCATCGGCAAAGCAGATCACGTCATAGGCGCTCTGTTCGAGCGCGGCGGAAAGTTGTTCGCGGGAGGCGGCGTCAGTGTCTATGACGAATACCTCGCCCTTGGAATGCATGTTCCCCGGCATAGTCCCGATCCAGCAATGTCTTGGTCAAATGGCCCGAGACGGCCGGGCCCCGTCGCGCCCGCCGTCAATGCGCACGGCATTCACGCCAGTGCATCGGTTTTCCTTATGTATGCGCCACCGGGTTCCCCGATTTGACGTATTGAGACAGAAACTTTACATTTCGGGACATCTGCGGGTATGGCTGGCAGGAACGGTTTGCATGACCGACCTCATTCGCAGCGCAGGCTTGAGCTGTTACCCCGAGGTCGCGCGGTCGGTCGGGCTGGACCCCAGCCAGATGATGCGCAAGGTCAGGCTCCCGCTGGCCTGCCTCGACCAGCCCGACATCCCCATCGCCGTCACCGGCCTGCGCCGCCTGCTCGAACTATCGGCAAAGGCGTCCGGTGCAGAGGATTTCGGCCTGCGTCTCGCCGAGCGCGGCGGCCTCACCAATTTCGGCGCGGTCGGCCTGATCGTGCGCGAACAGGCGACCGTCGGCGAAGCGATCGAGGCGTTTTCGCGCTTCATCCATATCCATCACGACGGCATGCGGCTCGACGTCACGCGTGACGAGCGGACCGTGACCATCACGCTGCATTTGCGCGGCCGGCAGCCGCGCGCGCCGCGGCAGTCGATCGACATGGCGCTCGGCAGCGTTCAGCGCATCATCCAGTCGCTGTTCGGAGGCGATTGGCGGCCGCTGGAAGTGCATCTGCACTACCCGCCGCCGCTCGACCGCAAGCGTTACCGCGACTTCTTCGGCTGCCGGGTGATCTTCAATGCGGACGACGATGCGATCCTGTTGTCGGCGCACGACATGCAGCGCCGGATCCCAAGCGCGCATCCCTTGATCGCGAGTTACTTGCGCAAGCGGATCGAGGCGATCGAGAGCAGGCCGGCAAGCTGGGAGGCGAAGGTCGACGAGGTGGTGCGGACCCTGCTCGCCAGCGGCGATTGCACGGTCGAGCGCGTCGCCGAGCATCTGGCCTGCACCCGCCGCACCATCCACCGCCGCCTCGCCGCATCGGGCACCAGCTTCTCGGCCATCCTGGACGCGCAGCGCGCCGATCTCGTGCTCCAGCTGATCGAGGATCACACCCGGCCGCTCGCCGACATCGCGGTGCAGCTCGGCTTCTCCGCGCAGAGCGCCATGGCGCGCTGGTTTCGCGGCCGCTTCGGCTGCACCATCACCGATTGGCGCAAGGGCGTGCGGCCTCGCTCCGCACCGCCCTCGGCAAGTGCAGCCTGACTTCAGCGCGCGGGGGCGGGCACGCCCATCGTGGCGAGCGCCCGCCGCCCGCTGCCGGCGAGCAGCGGACCGAACGCGACGGCAAATCCGAGGAAGGCGAGGATCCAGCCGCAGGCAGCGACGTACAGCAGCACGTCGCCATACGCGGGCAACACGACGGCACCGATTCGGGCCAGAGCCGCGATGACGATTGCAGCATAGATTGCCTGGACCGCCGGCGAAGCCGTCAGCGCCTGTCCGGTATGGCCGAGGCTGGCGCGGGTCATCACCGCGAGCGTCATCGTTCCCGCAGCACCCGCCATCCAGGCATGGATGCCGGCGCTCGGCGGCAGCTCGCCGAAGGCGGCCACAGCGTTCAGGATGAAGCCGAGCGGCACGAAGACATAACCGACATGCAGGATCAGCAGCAGCCGCTCCCGCGTGGTGCGGTCGCCGGCCCAGCGTGCAAGCCGAACCAGATGCAGCACGCCGACTGCCGCCATCGCGACGCCGGTGATCATGTTCAGCGGTGCCGCGATCCATGCGATCAGCGCCAGCGCGCTCAAGCCAATCACCGCGCCATCGAATCGTCCGAACGGCACCGGCAGGCGGCCGGGATTGAACTTGACCAGCCAGTTGCGGGTGAAGCTCGGAATGATGCGGCCGCCGATCAAGCCGATCAGCAGGACGACCACGCCGATGCCGACGCGGATGCTGACGTCGGCCGCGCCTGCGTAATGCGTCTCGACATGGAAGGCGACGTTGCCGGCGAGCAGAACCAGCACCAGCCCCACCACCGGCAGGTTGCGCCAGTTGCCGCCCGCGATGATCTCGCGCGTTGCGGCGGCAACGACCAATGCCAGGAACGCGGCATCGACGACCAGTGCAAACATCCAACCGGTATTCGCCGACAGCGTCACCGCGACGCGTCCGGCAAGCCAGACCGTCACCAAGCCTGCGAGCGGCGCGCCCTGGATCGGCAGGCGCCCCGTCCAGTTCGGGATGGCGGTGAAGAGGAAGCCGGTGATGACGGCCGGCAGGAAGCCATAGAGCATCTCGTGGATGTGCCAATCGCGCGGCGCGAATGCGGAACTCACCGACAATTCGCCGTAGAACATCGGCAGCCAGACCAGGATCGACAACGCCGCCTGGATTGCGGCGAGCAGGAAAAAGGGGCGAAAGCTGTTCGCAAACAGCGGCCAGCCCGTAAAGTTGCGGGATCGGGCGCCAGCCATGGGTCAACTCCAATCAAATCAGACTGTTGCTTGGAAAAATACTGCCACCGGGCGGCCTCGTTTTGCGCTAACGCAAACTACCTGACGATTGCAGGTGCCATCACACTCCCTGATGCCAGGGGAGGCAGAATGGCCAAGGTCGACACATCGCTGGTTGCGCATTTGCCGCTGTTTGCGGGGATGACGCCGGAAGCTCTCGACGAGATCCTGCGTGAGGCCCGCTCGGCGCGCTATCCCAAGAACAGTGCGATTTTCGAGCAGGGGGCGGACGCGCAGTCCTTCTTCCTGCTGCTGCACGGCCATGTCCGCGCGGCCAAGACCACACCTGCCGGCGAGCAGATCGTGGTGCGCTATGTCACGCCCGGCGAGACGTTCGGGCTCGCGATGGCGATCGGAGCCGCGCGGTATCCGGCGACGGCCATGGCGGTCGACGACAGCGTCGTGCTGATCTGGCCGACTTCGGCCTGGCCGCGGCTGGTCGAGCGGTTTCCGGCGCTTGCCGCCAACACGCTCCAGACCGTCGGCACGCGGCTGCAGGAAAGTCACACCCGCATCCTGGAAATGTCGACCCAGCAGGTCGAGCAACGCGTCGCGCACGCGCTGCTTCGCCTCGCCAAGCAATCCGGCAAGAAGCTCGACCACGGCATCGAGATCGACTTCCCGATCAGCCGCCAGGACATCGCGCAGATGACGGGCACCACGCTGCACACCGTCAGCCGCATCCTGAGCGGCTGGGAGAGCCAGGGCCTGGTCGAGAGCGGCCGCCAGCGCATCATTCTGCGCGAGCCGCACAAGATTGTGGTTCTGGCGGAGCGGAGCGTCGACAGCGGCACGGCGTGAGAGACACCTCTCTGCTCAAGTCAGGGATGAGGCGCGCTTCCGCTTACGGCGAAAGCGCGCTCATCATCCGGGAACCCACGCACACCTGCGCGATTCCTGATCGTTTCACGCCGGCACGCACTCGATCAGCGCGGCGAGGAACTTGTCGCGGTCAATGCCATGCTCGCGGCAGGCGTCATCGACCGTGTGGAAGGTCGCGATCGGACAGCCGACGCAAGCCATCCTGAAGGCGAGAAACACGCGGATCGTGTGCGGCGCCGAATGCATGATGTCATCGACCAGATCGTCGGATCGGAAGGACATGGACAACTCCATTCCGATCGACGATAGCGACGCGGGACCGAGTTTCTTTGTTGGAGCGCAAGCTGGCTCGTCATTGCGGGGCGCGCGTAGCGCGAACCCGGAATCCATCGAGCAGCAACCAGTGCAGTGAAATGGATTCCGGGTTCGCGCCAAGAGGCGCGCCCCGGAATGACGGGGGGCTACACCGCCCGACTGTGCAACTGCTTGCCTGGATCCAGATGCGCATCGAACGCAGCGGCGACGCTGCGGACCAGGAAGCGCGAGTCCTTGGCGACAGCGAGTCGATCGCCCTCCACCCTCACGACGCCGTCGGAAATCAGCGGCTTCAGACGCGAGGCAGATTTCAGCATGGCGCCGGCCTCCGCGCCATGGCGCGCGCAGATGTCACCGAGATCGGCACCGAACTCGCACATGATGCGTTCGATAATGTCGGCGCGCAGCCGGTCGTCATCGGTGAGGCCGTAACCCTTCGCGGTGGCGAGGCGGCCGGCAGCGATGCTCTGCGAATAGGCGCCGATCTGCACCTCGTTCTGGACATAGCCCTGCGGCAGGTGCCCAATCGCGCTGGCGCCGAAGCCGAGCAGGACTTCGCTCCGGTCGGTGGTGTAGCCCTGGAAGTTGCGCCGCAGCGTGCCCTGCTCGAACGCCACGGCCATGGCATCGTCGGGCCGCGCGAAATGATCGAGCCCGATCTGCACGTAGCCGGCCTCTTTCAAGGCATTGGCGATGGCGCAGGCCTGGTCGTGGCGCGCAAGGCCGTCGGGCAACACGCCTTCATTGATCATGCGCTGGTGCTTCTTGAAGGCTGGCACGTGAGCATAGCCGAACACCGAGAAGCGGCTGGGTGAAAGCGCGAGGCTGCGTCGCACCGTCTCCAGGCACGAAGCCACTGTCTGGTGCGGCAGTCCGTAGATCAGGTCGAAGTTGACACCCTCGATCGCAGCGCCGCGGAGCATCTCGACCACGGAGGCCGTCTGCGCGAAGCTCTGCACACGGTTGATCGCCCGCTGCACCACCGGGTCGAAGCTCTGCACGCCGAGGCTCGCGCGGTTGACGCCGGAGAGCCGCATCGCCTCGACCATGTCCGCGCTCAATGTACGGGGATCGATCTCGACCGCGATTTCCGCCGAGGGCAGCACGAAGAATTCCTGGCGCATCGTCGCCATCAGCTCGGCAAAGGCGTCCGGCGCCATGATCGTCGGCGTACCGCCGCCGAAATGAATGTGCTCGACCTTGATGCGGTGGCCGATGGTTTCGGCCGTCAGCGCGATCTCTCTGCGTAGCGTCCGCTGGTAGCCGGCGATCAGTTCGTCGCGGCGGACGATCTGGGTATGGCAGCCGCAGTACCAGCACATCTCGCGGCAGAACGGCACGTGCAGATAGAGCGAGGCGCTGGCGGCCACGGGCAGCTCCGCCAGCCAGCGGGCATAGGCGTCCGGACCGATCGCGGGCGTGAAATGCGGTGCGGTCGGATAGCTGGTGTAGCGAGGCAGGCGCTCCTCGCCGTAGATCGCCGCAAGATCAGCTCTCATAAGTTACCCATTCGTAAATGCCCGCCGCGCGCGAGACATCGCGGCAAATCACGGAATGAATTCAAATAACCCGGATCGGCGGACGCGGCTTTGCGCTCGCGCAAAGCGCGGATACCGGTTCCCGGCCATGGTGAGAAAAAATCGCGGCCATCCGGAGCGTTCGCCATGAGGCTTTTCGCACTCGAACTCATTCTCTCCCTGCTCGACGTCCGCGGCCATATCCCGCGTTTCGACGACTTCCGGCCGGCCCCGGCCGCGCCGGCCCCCGCAGGCGCGGTGCGCGCCCTGGCGGCCGCGATCGCCGTCTTCGTCGCGCTGTCACTGGCGATCTGGGGATTGGTCTGGCTCGCCGTGAACCTGCTCTGAACGGACGCGCCTTCGCCAAGGCCTGTCTTGCGATCTCGTCCACGCGCATGAGCGGGGCAACCGAGATCGTCATCCAGCTTGAACATGCAAACGAGTTGCCGCTGAGTTGACGCTCGGCCTCGATCGGCATCGCGCCTGCGGACGCGGTGAGTTGCCATCGCCGATCCCGCTCCTTCGAGAAATCTAGGTCATGTTGCCGAACGCGAATCCGGCGGAAGCTTGTCGCAGCACAAACACGCTTGCCGCAATCGGCGCACACTGCACTCCGTCATCAAAACCATTTCAGATGAAGGATGCTTCCGATGTTCACCCGCAGAGCCGCATTGATCAGCGCCGCCGCGACCGCCCTGATGTTGGCGATCCCGGCTTTCGCCGCCGGCGATCTCAAGCTGCCGCGTCAGAAGGTAGAGCTGGTCGCTCCGCCCTTCGTGCACGCGCACGAGCAGGCCACGACACAGGGCCCCAAGATCGTCGAGTTCAGGATGACGATCGAGGAGAAGAAATTCGTTATCGACGACAAGGGCACCACCTTCCAGGCGATGACGTTCAACGGCTCGATGCCGGGCCCGCTCATGGTCGTGCACGAGGGTGACTATGTCGAGCTGACGCTAGTCAATCCCGCGACGAACACCATGCCGCACAACATCGACTTCCATTCCGCGACCGGCGCGCTCGGCGGCGGCGAGCTCACGCTCATCAATCCCGGCGAGCAGGTCGTGCTGCGCTGGAAGGCGACCAAGACCGGCGTGTTCGTGTATCACTGCGCACCGGGCGGCCCGATGACCCCCTGGCACGTCGTCTCGGGCATGAACGGTGCCGTGATGGTGCTGCCGCGTGAGGGGCTGAACGACGGCAAGGGCCGCGCGCTGAAATACGACAAGGTCTACTATATCGGCGAGCAGGACATGTACGTGCCGCGCGACGAGAAGGGCAACTTCAAGTCCTACGAATCGCCGGGCGAAGCCTTCACCGAGACCGAAGAGGTGATGAAGAAGCTGACCCCGACCCATGTCGTGTTCAACGGCAAGGTTGGCGCGCTCACCGGCAAGAACGCGCTCACCGCGAAGGTCGGCGAGAACGTGCTGATCGTGCACTCGCAGGCCAATCGCGACAGCCGTCCGCATCTGATCGGTGGCCACGGCGACTATGTCTGGGAGACCGGCAAGTTCGGCAACGCGCCCGAGGTCGGGCTCGAGACCTGGTTCATCCGCGGCGGCTCGGCGGGAGCTGCGCTGTACAAGTTCCAGCAGCCCGGCATCTACGCCTATGTCACGCATAACCTGATCGAGGCGGCCAGTCTCGGCGCCACCGCGCACTTCAAGGTCGAAGGCAAGTGGAACGACGATCTGATGATGCAAGTGAAGGCGCCTGCCGAAATACCTCCTGCCAGCACCAACTAGACGCGACGAAGGGGCCGGTCATCGCCGGCCCCTTTTTTCCTTCTGCGGAGGAATGATTGTGCTGATCGCATTCAAGCTCAAGCTGGCACTTGCCTGCGCGGCCGGGCTTGCGGGGCCGCTGGCCGTTGCGCCTCTGGTCTCGGAACTGACGATGCGCCATGCCGTCGGCGAGCCGGCCTTGGTCGAGGTCGCCCCGGGCAGCTTCGCCTATCGCGAGGCCGGCGATTTCACCCGCGGCGGACAGCAGGCGGAAGCGCCGATGCGCACCATCCGGATCAACCGGCCGCTGCGCATCATGCGGAATCAGGTCGCTTCATCCGACTATCAGCATTGCGTGCAGGATGGCGCCTGCCGCGCACTCGATCGCGACGTGGCAATCGCCCCCGATCGCCCAGCAGTGCAGGTGAGCTGGCACGATGCCGAGGCCTACGCAGGCTGGCTATCGCGCAAGACCGGCCATCAATACCGCCTGCCGAGCGACGAGGAATGGGCCTTTGCCGCCGGCTCCCGATTCAAGGACGACGGCGCACCGGTCGATGCAAGCGACCCTTCGAAGCGCTGGATCAGCCGCTATGAGCGCGAATCCGAACGCGACCTCTCCGACACCACGGCTCATCGCTTCGGCAAGTTCGGGCCGAACGAGCATGGCGTCGAAGACCTCGCCGGCAATATCTGGGAGTGGACCGCGACGTGCTTCGTGCGCTCGCGTGTCGATGATTCCGGCAATCCCGGCCGCGCGACCGTGAATTGCGGCGTGCGCGTCGCCGAGGGTGCGCACCGCGCCTATGTCACCGACTTCATCCGCGACGCCCGTGCCGGCGGCTGCGCCCAGGGCGTGCCGCCCGCCAATCTCGGCTTCCGCCTGGTGCGCGAGGAGACGTCGTGGCTGGCCAGCGTCTCGCAGCGCCTGAGCAAGATGAGGCCGGCAGGATCATAGGGCGTCAATTATTTCCCATGACCGTCGCTTCAGTATTAGAATGAGTCTAAAAGATACTTTGGAATTGCTCTAAGCTTATGCTCTCGCGACATCGCGTCGCTAACGTTGGCCCCCCGCCTGCGCTACTCAATCGGCGTTCAATCTCGCGCCTGGGAGCAGCCCTTATGATCTATCTTCGCGTCCTCGCCGCGTCTGCGGCGGTGTTGAGCCTGACCACGTCTTTCGTGTCGGAGGCAGCCGCCAACGGCGAGGTCAACGTCTATACCTACCGCGAGACCAAGCTGATCCAGCCGCTGTTCGATGCGTTCACCAAGGACACGGGCATCAAGGTCAACGTCGTCTCCGCAAGCTCCGGTCTGGAGCAGCGCATGAAGGCGGAAGGGGCCAACAGTCCGGCCGACGTGCTGCTGACGGTGGACATCGGCCGCATCGACGAGGCCGTGCAGGCCGGCGTCACCCAGCCGATCAAGTCGGAGGCGGTCGACAAGGTCGTGCCGGCGCAATATCGCGATCCGGACGGACACTGGGCCGGCATCTCCATGCGCGCGCGCGTGATCTATGCCTCGAAGGATCGCGTCAAGCAGGACAAGATCACCTATGAGGAGCTCGCCGATCCCAAGTGGAAGGGCAAGATCTGCATTCGCTCGGGCCAGCACATCTATAACAACGCGCTGTTCGCGGCCTACGCGGCCAAATACGGCGAGGCCAAGGCCGAGGAATGGCTGCGGGGCCTGAAGGCGAATCTCGCGCAGAAGCCGTCGGGCGGCGATCGCGAAGCCGCGCGTGACGTCGCCGCCGGCAAATGCGATATCGGCATCGGCAACACCTATTACTGGGCGCTGATGATGAACAACGATCCCGAGAAGAAGCCGTGGGCGGAGGCGACCCGCGTCATCCTGCCGACCTTCGAGGGCGGCGGCACCCACGTCAACCTCTCCGGCGTGCTGCTCGCCAAGAACGCGCCCAACAAGGCCAACGGTACCAAGCTGATCGAGTGGCTCGTCAGCGAGCAGGCGCAGCAGATGTATGCCGACCAGAACTACGAATATCCGGTTCGGAGCGGTGTCGCCGTCAATGCGACCATCGCCGGCTACGGCAAGCTCGTCCCGGATCCGTTGCCGATCGCAAAGATCGCCGCCAACCGCAAGGCTGCGGCCTCGCTGGTGGACAAGGTCGGCTTTGACAACTGATCTCTGGCGGCCCACGTCTATCGAACTGCTGGAAGCTACGAGCACACGGCCTCGATCGAGGGGCCGTGTGCGGGCCGGTCGCGCCGCAACCGCCATCGCGATCGCAACCGCGGTCCTGGTCGCGGCGCCCGTGATCTCGATCGTTTCGCTGGCTTTGCAGCCGGCATCCGATGTGTGGCACGACCTGATCAACTACGTGCTGCCGGCCGCCCTTCTCGACACTGCCCTTCTGCTCGTCGGGGTCGGCGCGGTCACACTTTTGATCGGCGCCGGCACTGCATGGGTGATGTCGCGCCACGATTTTGCCGGCCGGGGCATGCTGCTGTGGCTGATGCCGCTGCCGCTGGCGATTCCGACCTATCTTGCGGCGTACGTCTATGCCGATCTGTTCGAACCGCTGGGCCTGGTGCATCGCACCCTGGCGACCTGGCTGCCGCTGGGCGATGCCCTCGGCCTTCTGCCCAACCTCCGCTCGCTGCCGGGCGCCATCTTCGTGATCGGGCTCGTGCTCTACCCTTACGTCTATCTCTCGGCGCGTGCGACGTTCCAGGTTCAGTCAGCCGAATTCGCGGAAGCGGCCACGACGCTGGGCGCCGGCCGATGGACCATCTTGTGGCGCGTTTCACTGCCGATGGCGCGGCCGGCGCTGGCGGTCGGCGTGGCGCTGGTCGCGCTGGAAACGCTCAACGACATCGGAGCCAGCGAATATCTCGGCATCCGCACGCTGACGGTCTCGATCTTCACCACTTGGCTCAACCGCGGCAGCCTTGCCGGTGCAGCGCAGCTCGCATGCCTGATGCTTGCGATCGTCGCCGGCCTGATCGCGATGGAGCGTTACGGCCGTCGCAACGCCAGCATCGAATTCTCGGCCGAAAGCCCGCATGTGAGGCGGCGAACCCCGCTGTCGGGCGCAAGAGCGTCGATCGCGTTCGCGGTCTGCGTGCTGCCGGTGCTGATCGGTTTCGTGGTCCCGCTGCTCTATCTGGCGCATCAGGCTCTCGGCCGCGGCCTGCTTGCAAATTTCGACCCGCTGCTGTGGCGCCACACCTTCCATTCGTTTGCCTTTGCAGGGCTCGCAACGCTCATGGCCTTGATGCTTGCGCTCGCCACGACGATCGCGCATCGCTTGCGGCCGGATCCTCTGCGATATGTCGCGCTGAGCATCGCGCAGGCCGGATACGCGCTGCCGGGTCTCGTCATCGCTCTCGGCCTGCTCACCCCGGTCCTGGCGGTCGACAATGCGCTGAGCGCGGTCGCGACCTGGACCGGACGTTCGCTTCCGGGGCTGGTCCTGGTCGGCTCCGGGATGGCCGTCGTGATCGCCTACACGATTCGTTTTCTGGCTGTGCCGGTCGGCATGATCAAGGCCGGGTTCGACAGCATTCCGAGCGACTATGACGAGAGCGCACGCGCGGTCGGCGCCGGCCAGGGGGTCATGTTGAGGCAGATCTATCTGCCGTTGCTCCGGCCCGCGATGCTTGGCGCCGTCATCATCATGTTCGTCGACTGCCTGAAGGAGCTGCCGGCAACGCTGCTCCTGCGGCCCCTCAACGTCGAAACGCTGTCCACGTCGATCTACCAGTACGCAAGCCGCGGCAATTTCGAGGACGGCGCGCTCGCGGCCCTCCTGATCATCGCCGCGAGCATCGGCCCAGTTGCCTGGCTGACCCGGTTCTCCGAGGTGCCGAGCGGCCCCGCTTGAAGGGGCACATCGTCCGCACATTCATGGCGCTTCGACCAATTGATAGCAAACGCTTGGTTGTCGCCGGTGCCTGCAACCTGCTCAAATCTTCCGCGCGAACATGCGAAAACCGGGCGCGCCGATGATTGCCTCGAAATTCGGGTCGCGCTTCTCTTCCGCGAAGACAAAACCCGCCTTCGCGTAGGCGCGCTCGGCCGGCTCGTTGCCGATCAGGAACGATATCGTCGCCCGGGCAAACCCAGCTGCCCGCCCTTTGTCCAGCGCATGCGCGATCAACGCCTGCATCAAGCCACGACCACGATAGGCAGGGTCGGTCGCGACATGCTCGATCATCCAGTCGCCCTCGCCGCCCTGGACCCAGCAAGCTCGCGAATAGGCACCGCGCTGGCGGATGGCGTCGAGCTCTGACGCCGTCAGCCCAATTGAGAGACCGACCTCTTCGACCGCGCGCCATGCCGCCGGTCCGGTGCCGGCTGCCGGCACGGCGCAAAGTGCAGCAGCGGGCTTGCCATCGATCTCGGCGACCAGGAACTGCGAAAAATGCCACATCGACACCGCCCGTGCGACGGCGACGCGCGCGACGGAAGCGAGGCACTCCGCTTCCGGCCAGCCGAGCGCCACGTCGAACCAGCCGCGCGGCCGGTGGCCGCGCATCGAATTCAGGATGGTTTGTGCGATGAATTCGGCATCTTCGGGACGCGCGGACCGTATCGTCATGCGCGCCCCTTTACGACGACCCTACGTGTTCTTCAGCGCGACGCGGAATTCGGCTTCGGTCTTGGACTTGATCTCGTCGAGCGTGACGCCGTCGGCGAGCTCGATCAGCGCCATGCCGCCATCGCCGTGCTTGTCGATGGTGAAGACGGCAAGATCAGTGACGACCATGTCGACGACGCGCTCGCCGGTCAGCGGCAGATTGCACCTCTTCAGGAGCTTCGGGCCGTCCTTGGCCGAATGCTCCATCACCACGACGACGCGCTTGACGCCTGCGACGAGATCCATCGCGCCGCCCATGCCCTTGACCATCTTGCCCGGGATCATCCAGTTGGCGAGATCGCCGTTCTGGGCCACCTGCATGGCGCCGAGGATCGAGAGATCCATGTGGCCGCCGCGGATCATGCCGAAGGAATCCGCGCTCGAGAAATACGAGGTCGATGGCAGCTCGCTCACCGTCTGCTTGCCGGCGTTGATGAGATCGGCGTCTTCCTCGCCCTCATAGGGGAACGGCCCCATGCCGAGCATGCCGTTCTCGCTCTGCAAGGAGACGTCCATGCCATCGGGGATGTAGTTCGAGACCAGCGTCGGGATGCCGATGCCGAGATTGACGTAATAGCCGTCGCGCAATTCCTTCGCAGCGCGCGCGGCCATCTGTTCACGGGTCCAGGCCATGTGAGTCTCCTGTTGCGCTAAGCGGCGGTACGCGGGCGGGTGTTGCGGAATTCGATGCGCTTCTTGGCCGTGCCGACCTCGACGATGCGCTTCACGAAGATGCCGGGCGTGTGGATGTGGTCGGGATTGAGTTCACCGGCGGGAACCAGATGCTCGACCTCGGCCACCGTGATCTTCGCGGCGGTCGCCATCATCGGGTTAAAGTTGCGCGCGGTCTTGCGGTAGATCAGGTTTCCGGCGGTGTCGCCCTTCCAGGCGTGCACGATGGCGAGGTCGGCGAACAGGCCGCGCTCCATCAGGTACTTCTCGCCGTCGAATTCCTTCACTTCCTTGCCTTCGGCGATCAGCGTGCCGACGCCGGTCTTGGTGTAGAAGGCCGGGATGCCGGCGCCGCCGGCGCGGATGCGCTCGGCCAGCGTGCCCTGCGGATTGAACTCGAGTTCCAGCTCGCCGGCGAGGTATTGCTGGGCGAACAGCTTGTTCTCGCCGACATAGGACGAGATCATCTTCTTGATCTGGCGGGTTTCGAGCAGGCGGCTAAGGCCGATGCCGTCGACGCCGGCATTGTTGGAGACCACGGTCAGGCCCTTGACGCCGGAATCCCGGATCGCGTCCGACAGCTCCTCGGCAATGCCGCAGAGGCCGAAGCCGCCCGACATGATCATCATGTTGTCTTTTAGAATGCCTGACAGCGCCGACTTGGCGTCGGGATAGACCTTGTTCATGCAAAAAACCTCGACTGAACCTTGGGCTGGCGGGCGTCGCGCCTCATTGGCGGCGATTATTAGGCGAAATCGTCCGAAGCCGTCAATGATACGGGGTTCTCCGCTCCGCCCCCGGGTGATAGAAGCTGCCCATGCCGTGGGCATAACCGCGCAGCGGCCTTGAAAGCGTCAAGAAAACCCATCAAGTTGCGGTACTTAACACCATAGGATCTGGGCGTCGGCACAGACGTTTCGCGGCCCGCCCTTCTGGCTCCAACGACCAACCCGATCAGGACATGCCATTGACCATGGCCCAAGGAATGAAGCGCCTCGGGACGCCGATCGCGGCGCTGCTCGGCGTCGCGCTGATCGCCCTGATCGCGACCTCCTGGCTCATCAACCGCGACGCGCTGCGCAAGGCGGTCGAAGCGCAGATCCGCGACGTCACCGGGCTCGAGCTCAATGTCGCAGGCAGCATCGAGATCTCGGTGCTTCCGGCGAGCTACATCTCCTTCCGCGACGTCGGCCTCAAGGGCGGCGGCACCAGCGCTCCCGCGCTCCAGGTCGACGTGCTCACCGCGAATTTGCGGTTGCTGCCGCTCCTGCTGCAGCGTTTCGAGATCGCCGACCTGACGCTGCTGCGGCCGCGCATCCACGTCAGCCTGAAGCCGGACGGCGAGAGCAACTGGACGCCCTTCATCCAGACCATCGCACGCACCATGAAGCCCGGGGCCGAGAACCAGGTCTCGTTCTCCGAAATCCGCATCCAGGACGGCGTGCTCGACTACGAGGACGTTGCCACGCATGCCACCGAGAAGCTCGAGGACATCGACCTGTCGCTGGCCTGGCCTTCGATCTCGCGCTCTTTTGCCGCGACCGGGCAGTTCGACTGGCGCGGCGAGCGCGTCGACGGCTCGATCAGCTTTTCCGATTTCGTCGCCGCCCTCTCCGGCGACCGCTCCGGCCTGAAGGCGCGCATCGCCAGCGCGCCGCTCAAGCTCGCCTTCGACGGCAGCGTCGCCAATCGCACCAGCGCGATGATGGAGGGCACGCTCACAGTGGACAGCCCGTCCTTGCGCAACGCGCTGCGCTGGACCGGACAGCCGCAGCCCGGCAGCGGCGGCTTCGGCCGCTTCGTGCTGAAGGCGCGCGCCAACGTCGTCGGCGCCTCGATCGCGCTCACCAATGTCAACGTCGAGCTCGACGGCAATGCCGCCGAAGGCGTCATGACCTACGCCAATAACGGCCGGCAGACGCTGCAGGCCACGCTCGCCGCCGACGCGCTCGACTTCACACCTTATATCTCGACGTTCCGCCTGCTCGCGAGCGGCGCGCGCGACTGGAACAGGCAGCTGTTCGACCTCCAGGGATTGTCGACCACCGACCTCGACATGCGCCTGTCGGCGGCCAAGCTGACGGTGGGGCCCACGCGGCTCGGCCGCACCGCGATCGGCGCCAATTTGCGCAATGGCACGCTGGCCCTCTCGGTGGGCGAGGCGCAGGTCTATGGCGGGATCGCCAAGGGCTCGTTCGGCATCGCGCGGTCCGATACGGTCGCCGACATCAAGGCGCAATTCCAGTTCACCGATGTCGATCTGCAGGCCTGCGCCACCGAGCTGTTCGGCCTCAACAAGCTGTCCGGCCGCGGCAACATCAACGTCTCGCTGTTCGCCTCGGGCTCGAGCCCGTTCGGCCTCGTGCAGTCGCTCGACGGCAGCGCCACCGTGACCGGGCATAATGGCGCGATCGCGGGCTTCAATGCCGAGCAGCTGCTGAAGCGGCTGGAGCGGCGGCCGCTGTCGGGCGGCGGCAATTTCCGCAGCGGCTCGACGCCATATGACAAGCTCACGATCGCCGTGAAATTCTCCGACGGCATCGCAACCGCCGAAGACATCCGCATCGAAGGCCCGGCGGCCAAGATTACGCTGACCGGCACCGCTTCGGTGCCGGCCCGCGAATACGACATGAAGGGCGTGGCGAGCCTCAACACAGCGTCCGGCTTTCAATTGCCCTTCATGGTGCAGGGCCCCTGGGACGATCCCCTGATCTTTCCCGATCCCGAAAGCCTGATCCGGCAGTCGCCGGCGGCGTCTCCCTTCCTCGATCTCCTCAAGCAACGCATCACGGGTGGAAAGCGCCCGGAGGGACCGCCGACCGCCGAAAATGCGAAAGAGGGCGCGAAGTCGAACTGACGATTGTGCGCCGTGGAGCGCGCGCGAATTGATCCCGGTGAATTGATGCGGCGATTGGATCGATGCGCGCATGATGCATCTCCGACGCGCTACGACCTTGGTCCGACAAGATGCGTTGATTGCGCTACCACCATGCGCTAGTGTTTTATACGACCGGTTAAAACACCGGCCGTTTGAGGGAGAAAAACGTGAAATCCAAGGTTATTGGCGCAGTTTCATTGGCGGTCGCTGCGGTTGGGCTGTTTGCCGCCACTGCGCCCGCATTTGCACAACAGAAGACGATCACGGTCTGGTGGGTCAAAGGCTTTTACAAGTCTGAGGACGAAGCGCTCGCCGAGACGATCAAGAAGTTTGAAGCCAAGACCGGCATCAAGGTCGAATTGTCGCAATACGCGATCCAGGACATGATTCCGAAGACCGTCGCAGCGCTCGATGCGGGCACCGTGCCCGACGTCGCCTATTCCGACAGCTACGACGTGCAGGTACAGGGCAAGTGGGCCTATGAGGGCAAGCTCGAGGACCTCACCGACGTCATGGAGCCGATCAAGGGCCGGTTCGTGCAGAACACGCTGGACGCCTCGATCCTCTACAACGACGTCGCCAAGAAGAAGGCCTATTACGGCTTCCCGCTGAAGCAGCAGAGCATGCACGTCCAGATCTGGAACGACATGCTGGAGAAAGCCGGCTTCAAGCAGAGTGACATCCCGAACGACTGGACCGGCTACTGGAGCTTCTGGTGCGACAAGGTGCAGCCGGCGATCCGTAAGGCCACAGGCCAGCGCATCTATGCCGTCGGCCAGCCGATGGGCGTGGAATCCACCGACTCGTTCCAATCGTTCTACACCTTCATGGACGCCTACCACGTCAAGCTGGTCGACGACGACGGCAAGCTGCTGGTCGACGACCCCAAGGTCCGCGACGGCCTGATCAAGGCGCTGAAGGACTACACCGACACCTACACCAAGGGCTGCGCCCCGCCCTCCGCGACCACCTGGAAGGACCCGGACAACAATGTCGCCTTCCACAACAAGACGATCGTGATGACCCACAACTTCACGATCTCGATCGCAGCAAAATGGTACGAGGAGTCACAGAACCAGAACCTCACGCCGGAACAGCGCGAGGCCGGCAAAAAGGCTTATGAGCAGGACATCGTCACGGCGTCCTTCCCCAAGGCTCCCGATGGCTCGACCATCAAGTATCGCTCCGACGTCAAGACGGGTCTGATCTTCACCGCGGCCAAGAACAAGGCCGAGGGCAAGCAGTTCCTCAACTTCCTGCTGCAGGAAGAGAACATCCGTCCCTACATCGAGGGCGCGCTCGGCCGCTGGTTCCCCGTGACGAAAGAAAGCCAGGAAAGCCCGTTCTGGCAGGCCGACAAGCATCGCAAGGCCGTCTACACTCAGTTCAAGGGCGGCACCTCTCAGTTCGACTTTACCAGGAACTGGAAGTTCACGATCTTGAACAATGAGAACGTGTGGGCGAAGGCGATGAACCGCGTCGTCAGTGAGAAGGTTCCGGTCGACAAGGCCGTCGACGAACTCATCGCCCGCATCAAGCAGGTCGCGGGCTGAGTCGTCCGCCCATCTCTCCGCGTTGCGGGGGAGAGTGCAACAACAACACCGGCCGCGTCTCGCGGCCGGCTTCTCTTTGAAGAGTCCGAAAGAATGGCGATCACGCTCTCTGGCGATCAGGCAATACCCGGCCCGCCCCTGTCGTCGCGGCTGACCCCGGCGCAGGTCTGGGGCATCCTCCTGCTAACACCTTATCTGCTCGTCTTCCTTGCCTTTGTCGTCTATCCCGTCTGCTACGGGCTCTGGCTGGCACGCGATCCGGCGAACTATGTGGCGCTGTATCACGACCCGATCTTCGCGCGCGCTGCAATCAACACGCTGATCTTCCTGGTCGTCGGCATCAACATCAAGATGATGATTGCGCTGTTCCTGTCCGGCTTTTTCGCGCAGCAGCGCACCTGGATCAGATGGCTGTCGGTGATCTTCATCCTGCCCTGGGCGGTGCCGTCGATCCCGACCATCCTGTCGGTGCGCTTCATGCTCAATCCCGAATGGGGCATGGTCAACCACTTCATCTTCTCCCTGACCGGCGATGACGGCCCGAACTGGCTGAACGACCCGACCGTCGCGCTGTGCATGGCGATCGCCGTGCACATCTGGAAGTCGCTGCCGTTCTGGACGCTGATCCTGATCACCGGGCGCCTTGCGATCTCGCACGATCTGTTCGAGGCCGCCGAGGTCGACGGTGCCAGCTGGTGGCAGAAATTCCGCTACATCACCTGGCCGTCGATGCAGACGCTCTACGTCACCTGCACGCTGCTCTCGATGATCTGGACGCTGGGCGATTTCAACAGCGTCTACCTGCTCACCGGCGGCGGACCTGCCGACCTCACGCACGTGCTGGCGACGCTCGGCATCCGCTATCTTCGGCTCGACCAGCTCTCGCTCGCGATGGCATCCATCGTCTGCGCGATGCCGTTCGTCCTGCCACTGGTTTACTTCATGATGAAACGGTTGTCGCGATGAAGCTTCCCTCCCTCCGTGACGTCGCGACGGAAGCGCGGCTGCTGCTGATCGGCATTCCCGTCTTCCTGTGGACGATGATCCCGATCTACCACATGTTCCTGTTCGCGATCTCCCCGAAGGAGGACGCGTTCTCGGGCAAGCTGTGGCCGGACCATCCGACGCTGCACAACTTCGAAATCGTGTTCAAGCAGCAGCACTACTTCCTGCGCGACTTCTACGCCCAGTTCTGGAATTCGACGCTGATCGCAGTCTCCGTGGGCGTGCTCACGCTGTTCATCGCGACCGCCGCGGCGTTCGCGATTTCGCGATTGAAGGTGCCGGGCGGCCGCGCCGTGCTGAACCTCGCGCTCTTCACCTATTTCATTCCCGCGGCGTTCCTCGCGGTGCCGATGTATCGCACCATGGGCAATTACGGCCTGCTCAACAATCACTGGTCGCTGATCCTGGCCATGGTGACGATCGCCTCGCCTTACGCGATCTGGGTGCTGAAGCAGGCCTCGGACAAGCTGCCGGTGGAGCTGGACGAGGCCGCGGTGATGGACGGCGCCACCACGCTGCAGATCTTCCGCCTGGTCTATTTGCCGCTGATGATGCCCTCGCTGGTCGCGATCGGCACCTATGCGGTGCTGCTGGCCTGGAACGAGTATCTCTACGCGTTCCTGCTGCTGTCGAACGACCGCGACATCACCCTTCCCGTCGCGCTCGGCAACTTCCTCGCCGCCGACGACTCGCCGTGGGAGCTGCTGATGACGACGGGCTTCATCTACGCGCTGCCGCCGGCCGCGGTCTATTACGCCTTCCGCCGCTACATGGTGGGCGGGCTCACGGCGGGTGCGGTGAAGTCGTAAATGGGCTGTCATTCCGGGATGGTCCGAAGGACCAGACCCGGAATCTCGAGCTTCTCAGGTGCGCCATTCCGCACCATGGTTCAATGCTGCGTATCGCTCCGGAGTGACGCTCTCCCCTACAGCGGCGCCGCGCTCTCGCCCTGCGAGTTCGACAGCTTCGAGGCGAGCGAGGCAATGACGATCACCACCGCGATCAGCGCGATCACCAGCGTGCAGATCGCGTTGATCTCGGGCTTCACGCCGAGCCGCACCTCCGAATAGATGCGGATCGGCAGCGTCGCCGAGCCTGGGCCCGTGGTGAAGCTCGCGATCACGAGATCGTCGAGCGACAGCGTGAATGCCAGCATCCAGCCGGCGACGATTGCAGGGGCGATCAGCGGCAGCGTCACGGCAACGAACGCACCGACGGGATTGCAGCCGAGATCCATCGCCGCCTCCTCCAGCGAGCGATCGAGCGAGCCGAGGCGCGACTGCACGACCACCGTGACGAAGCACATGGTGAGCGTGGTGTGGGCGATCGTCACCGTCCAGAAACCGCGCTCGGCGTTCAGCGCAACGAACAGCAAGAGCAGCGACAACCCGGTGATCACCTCCGGCATCACCAGCGGTGCGTAGAGCATGCCTGAGAACAGGGTGCGACCACGAAAGCGTTCACCGCGCGACAGCGCCACCGCTGCGAGCGTGCCGAGCAGCGTCGCGATCGTCGCGGAGGCGACAGCGACCCGCAGGCTCATCCAGGCCGCCTCGATCATGGCGCGATCGTTGAACAACTCATGATACCAGCGCAGCGACCAGCCGCCCCACACCGTCACCAGGCGCGAAGCGTTGAAGGAATAGAGAACGAGGATCAGGATCGGCAAATAGAGGAACGCCAGCCCCAGCGCGAGCGAGGCGATGTTGAAGCGGGACAGGCGGGAGATCCTGCGCATCGCCGCTAGCTTCCCTGCTCCAGCTGCCGCTTCTGCAGCCGTTCGTACAGCAAGAGCGGCACCAGCAGCACGACGAGCAGCACGATCGCCGCAGCGGAGGCGACCGGCCAGTCCTTGTTGGTGAAGAATTCGAGCCACAGGGTCTGGCCGATCATCAGCGCGTTGGAGCCGGCCAGGAGATCCGGGATGACGAATTCGCCGACGATCGGGATGAAGCACAAGAGCACGCCGGCGCCGACGCCGGGCAGCGACAGCGGGAAGGTGACGAGCCAGAACACCCGCCAGGGCGGCGCGCCGAGATCGGCAGCCGCTTCCTCCAGCACCGGCTCCATCTTGGCGAGCGTCGCGTAGAGCGGCAGGATCATGAACGGCAGATAGGAATAGACGATGCCGATATACATCGCGGTGTCGGTGGAGAGCCACACCACGGGCTGGCTGAAAAGATGCAGCGCCAGCAGGACCTGGTTCAGCAGGCCGTCGTGCTGGAGGATGTTGATCCAGGCGTAGATGCGGATCAGGAACGAGGTCCAGAACGGCACGATCACCAGCACCATCGCCACCGCCTGCCAGCGCTGCGGCAGCCGCGCCATCCCGTAGGCGATGGGATAGCCGATCAGGAGCAGTAGCGCGGTGGCCGTGAGGGCGACGGTGAGGCTGCGGACATAGGCGAAGACGTAAATGTCGTCGGAGGCGAGCAGCTTGAAATTGTCGACCGAGAGCGCAGCGAACGCTGCCTTCAGCGCGTCCCATCCCGCCGTGAGGTCGAACACCGGCTCGTAAGGCGGCTGCGCGATCGCGGTCTGGGACAGGCTGATCTTGAGCACGAAGCCGAACGGCACCAGGAAGAACAGCACCATCCAGACATAGGGCGCGATGGCCGCGAAGCGCGCCGGCTTTGCGAAGATGCGGCGCGAGCTCATGATTGCAGCACCACGCAATCGTCGGGCGTGAACCAGGCGACGACATGCTGGTTCAGGCTGTACGCGTCGACGTCCAGCCGCGCGCTGTTAGCGACCGACGCCTGCAGCATCCCGCCGGTGTCGAGCTTCACCTTATAGGTGGTGGTGCCGCCGAGATAGCAGATGTCCGCGATCACGCCCTCGAGGGTGTTGATCGCCGTCTCACGACCGGCCTCGTTGGCCGGGCCGCGCCGCGACAGCTTGACCTTCTCGGGGCGGATCGCGACCGCCAGTTTTCCGGTGCCGACGGCCTCGCGCGGCTCGGCCACCACCAGCGCCCCCGCATCAGGCGTGCCGATGACCAGACGATGACCGTCGCGCAATTTTGACTCGCCGTCGAACAGGTTGATGTCGCCGACGAACTCGGCGATCCAGCGCGAGCGCGGCGCCTCGTAGAGCTCGCGGGGGCTCGCGACCTGGGCGAGCTTGCCTGATTTCATCACGCCGATCCGGCTCGCCATCGTCATCGCCTCCTCCTGGTCGTGGGTGACGATGATGAAGGTCATGCCGAGCCGCCGCTGCAGTTCCATCAGCTCGGCTTGCGTGTTTTCGCGAAGCTTCTTGTCGAGGGCTGCGAGCGGCTCGTCGAGCAGCAGGAGCTGCGGGCGGCGCGCCAATGCGCGGGCGAGCGCCACGCGCTGGCGCTGACCGCCGGACAGCTGGTCCGGCTTGCGCTTCTCCAATCCCTCGAGCTTGACCAGCGCCACCATCTCCGCGACGCGCGTGGCGATGTCGGCACGCGGCATGCCGGCGCGCTTCAGGCCGAAGGCAATGTTGTCGCGTACCGACAGATGCGGGAACAGCGCATAGTTCTGGAACATCATGTTGATCGGGCGCTCGTGCGGCAGCGCCTGCGCGATATCCTTGCCGCCGAGCAGGATACGCCCCTCGTCCGGCGCCTCGAAGCCCGCGAGCATGCGCAAGAGCGTGGTCTTGCCGCAGCCGCTCGGGCCGAGCAGCGCGAAGAACTCGCCGGCCTTGATATCGAGCGACACGCCGTCGACGGCGCGGAACGTGCCAAAGGTCTTGGCGACGCCCTCGATGCGCAGCAGCGGCTGGCCGGCCGCCGGACATGCGTCTCCGCCAGCCGGTTCAGCCGCAACGTTCATCCCGGGCAATTCTTCCGCCATGGTCCCTGCCAACCCCGATTCCGCCGCACGCTAGCGGCCGATTGGCTTTTGCTCAACCGGTTCGGGGAAAACTTACATCGCGCCGCCGTAGCCCGGATGGAGCGAAGCGGAATCCGGGGCTGTTCGCCGGCGCAGAGACTCTCCCGGATTTCGCTTCGCTCCATCCGGGCTACACCAGTGACCGGCTCACATCCGCCATGAACGCCGCCAGCGCGTCGTGGTCCGCCGCAGGCATTGTCAGGCCCAGCTTGGAACGGCGCCACAGAACGTCATCCGGAAAACGCGCCCACTCGCAGGTCATGAGATATCGCACCTCCGCGCCGGTCAGTTCGGGACCGAAGGCTGGGCCAAGCTCTTTGCGCGTCCTTGCTTCACCGAGCACGGCCGCCAATCGCGAGCCGTAGGCCGCGACCAGGCGCTGGGCTTCCGGCTCGGACAGAAAGCGCCAGCGCTCGCGTGCGCGGTCGACCTCGGTGTCGAAACGATCCCAGGCGAAATCTCCGCCTGGCAGCGCTGCGCCGGCGGTCCAGGGCGGCGACATCGGATAGAACGGCGTCAGCCTCGTCACCGCCCGCTCGGCGCGCCGGCGCGCGGTGGTGAGGTCGCCGCCGAACATCGTGATCAGCGGTGCCTTGCGCCGGCGCGCGTGGAACAGGGTTGTGCCCTCGCGTTGCCGCGCGGACGCGGGCCTCAGATTGACGCCGCAGACCGTCCGGACCACGTCGGTCGGGGCGACGCGCTCGCGGAAGTAGCGGCTCGCCGCTTCGCAGAGATAACCGACATCGGCCCCTCGCACTGCCACGATGGCGGGGTCGCCGGTGAAATCGTGCGTGACTGTGCCGATCAGCGTGAACGCGCGCTCAAACGGGCTTGCGAAGATCAGTCGGCCGTCGCTGTTCTGGAACACGTAGACATTGTCTGAATCGAACAGCCTGGGCACGATGATCTGGCTCATCTGCATGGCCGTCGCGGCGGGCTGCGGCTGGCGCAGGACGGTCTCCGCGACGATCGAGGTCCAGCCGCCACTGGTATTGGCCAGCGCCCTTGCTGTAACGGAGCGGCGGTGGCCGCGGTCGACCACGGCGAGCCGCCAGATGTCGGTTCGGTCGGCACGCACGCAGCGCGCCCCGGTCCGGATCGTCGCACCACGCTCGGCGGCGTCCAGCGCCGTGAGCACGACAAGGCGGGAATCGTCGACGATACAGTCCGAATATTCGAACGCCGTGCCGAACGGGCGCTTCAGCGCGTTGCCGACCGGGTGATGGGTGATGTCGAGGGTCGTCGATCCGGGCAGGCCGCTCCGGCCGGCGAGGACGTCATAAAGAAACAGGCCGGCCCGCAGCAGCCACGGCGGACGCTCGTCCACATGTGCAGGAATCACGAAACGCATCGGCCGCACCAGATGCGGCGCGATGGCGAGCCAGGTCCGGCGCTCGGCCAGTGCCCGGCGCACCCGCCAAAAGCCGCGGCGCTCCAGCACCGAGAGATCGCCGTGGATCAGCCGCGGTGTGGCCGACGACGCCGCGCCGCCGAGATCGCCCTGCTCGAACAGGATCACCCGCAGGCCGCGGCCCGCCGCATCGCGGGCGAGGCTGACGCCGTTCAGGCCGCCGCCGATGATCGCGAGGTCGTAATCCGCCATGAAGCCGTCGAATGGGAGCGAAGCACTCCCATCCACTAGAGCGATTTCCGTTCCGATGAAATCGGAACGGTGGCTCTAGATTCATATTCTGACGCGTTTTCTTGACGCGAGCCGCTGTCCACTTCGCTCGAAAACGCTCTAACCGGTCTTCAGCGCAAGCTCCATGGCTTCGGCGCGGCCGACGAGCCCGGCATATTTGCCGATCGGCAACGGCTTGCCGAGCAGATAGCCCTGCACCCCGTCACAGCCTTCCTTGGCGAGGAAGGCGAGCTGGTCGAGCGTCTCGACGCCCTCGGCGATGATCGACATTTCGAGGCCGTGGCCGAGGTCGATGACGGCGCGCACGATCGCCGCCGATTGCGGGTTGCGGCCGAGATTGATGATGAAGGCGCGGTCGATCTTGATCTTGTCGAACGGGAACGCCTGGAGATAGCTCAGCGAAGAATAGCCGCTGCCGAAATCGTCCATGGAGATGCGCACGCCGAGCGCCTTCAGGCGGCGCAGCAGCGCAAGGCCGCGATCGAAATCCTCGATCAGAACACCTTCGGTGATCTCGAGCTCGAGCCGGCCGGGTGCGAGGCCCGTCTCGATCAGAATCGAATGGACGAGGCCGACCACGTCGCCGTGCATGAACTGCGCCGGCGACAGATTGACCGCGACCTGCAGCGGCTTCGGCCAGGACGCCGCCTCGCGGCAGGCCTCGCGCAGGATCCACTCGCCCATCTCGACGATGAGGCCGCTCTCCTCGGCGATGGGAATGAATTCGGCCGGCGAAACCTGGCCGCGCACCGGATGCTGCCAGCGCGCCAGCGCCTCGAAGCCGATGATCTCGCTCTCGGCGACGCTGTGGCCCGCGGCCCCCTGCGGCTGGAAGGCGAGCGAGAGCTCGCCGTTCTTGACCGCCATGGAGAGGTCCTGGTGCAGCACGCGGCGGTCGCGGATCTGCTGGTCCATCTCGGGCTGGTAGAGGCTGATCGTGCCGCGCGACTTCTGCTTGGCGCGGAACAGCGCCGCGCCGGCATTGGCGAGCAGCGAGGCGCCATCGGTGCCATTGTGGGGAAAGACCGACATGCCCGTGGTGATGCCGGCGCGGACCGGCCGGCCGTCGATCTGAAAATCCTTCGCGACGGCTTCGCCGATCTGCTGCGCCAGCGCGAGGCCGGCCTCGGGCTGCTTGCCGTCGATGATCAGGCCGAACTCGTCCCCGGACAGGCGCGCCACCACGCCGCCGCGTGCGGAATCCTGGAGCCGATGGGCGACCTCGATCAGGAGCTTGTCGCCGAGCGCATGGCCGAAGACGTCGTTGACCTCCTTGAGGCCGTCGAGGTCGACGCAGAGCACCGCGAACTCCTCGCCGGTGCCCTCGCAAGCCTCGATCATCTGGGTCAGAGCCTGCAGGAAGGCGGCGCGATTCGGCAGATCGGTGAGGCCGTCGTGATAGGCCATGTGCGCCATGCGCGACTCGGTCTGCCGGCGGTCGGTGACGTCCTCGTGGGTCTTGATCAGATATTGCGGCTCGCCGGCATCGTTGACCACAGTGGCGCGGCGGGTCAGGAACAGCCGCAGGCCGCCCTTGGTGGAGATCGGATGCTCCTCGGTGATCATCCCGCGCTTCTTGATCGCGGCCTCGTCGCGCGCGACGATCAGCTTGGCTTCCTTGGCGTTGAAGATGTCGGACGCGGTCAGTCCGGTGGCTTCCTCGCGCCTGCGGTTGAGGATCGTCTCCGCGCTGCGGTTGGCGAGCAGATAGCGGCCATCCTTGACCTGCTCCACGATCAGCGCAACCGGGATGTTGTCGACCACGAGCTCGAGGAACTTCTTGGTGCTCTCCAGCTCCTGCGACAGCGAGCGGCGGTCGGTGATGTCCTCGAACAGGATGAGCAGAAATTCGGGCTTGTTGCTCTCGTTGCGGACCACGATCCGGATCGAGGCGACCATGCGCCGCGCGCCGGCACGATCCACCTCGAACTCATTGCGGTGCTGGCCATCCGGCGAATTGAGCGCGGCCTGGTCAGCGGCCTCGATGCTGGCCGCCGAGGCCGACGCAAACAGCTCCCGTGCATTCCTGCCGACGGCGAAGTCTCGCGACAATCCCCAGAACTTCTCATAGGCGCTGTTGGCGAAGATGTAGCAGCCGTCCTCGATGTTCTTGGCCGCCACGCAGGCCGGCACATGATCGAGCACCGATTCCAGGAACTGCTTGGTGGAGGCGAGCTGCCGCGACAGGTTGCGCTGCTCGGTGACGTCGAGATGGGTCGCCACCGAGCCGCCGTTCGGCAACACGAAATACTTCACCAGGATAGCCCGTCCGTCCGGCAGTTCCGTGGTCAGGCCATTGGCGCTCGATGCCTTTTGGTAAAATTCGTCATCGGTGACGCCGAGCACTCCGCGCTCGCGGCGCAGCCTCAGGATGTCGCAACCGGTCATGTTGGGCCGGAGGTCGGATCGCGTCAGGCCATAGATCTCGAGATAGCGGTCATTGCAGAAGATGACGCGGCGCTGCGCATCCGTCATCACCACGCCCTGGTTGAGGTTGTTCATGGCGGAGGAGATGAAGGCGTTGCGACGCAGCTGCAAACGGCTGGACCGGCGCAGCGAGGAATGGATCCACAGCCCGATCGCGGCGAGGAACGAGCAGACCACGATGCCCGCGATGAGGGCTTCCCAGATCACGCCGGGATCAAGCCTGGTGAGATCGCCCGGAACGGCAAGGCTGTCCGATGCCGCAAAGGCGCGCGCAGGCGCGCCCGTAACGGCCAGGCATAGGAGGGCGTGCACAGCAATCGAAAGCGTGCTGCCCACGTGCCAGTTCTTCTCAGCCATCAGCCACCCGCGATTTCAACGTCGGATTGTCTGGCTTCGCGGGTTTGGATCGGGTAAACGCCTGTGGGCACAACAGAATAATGTGACATAAAATGCGGCAATTGCCCTGACATGATAAACGACTTCTTAACGGAAGCCCCGCCTGCGCCGCCGCATCCGGACCGTGCGCCACCGGTGCTTCCAACTGGTATCCTGCACAACCATGGATAGGGTCGATTGCGTCGTCATCGGAGCCGGCGTGGTCGGGCTCGCGGTGGCCCGGAAGCTCGCCCAGGCCGGGCGCGAGGTGATCGTGCTCGAGGAAGCCGAGGCGATCGGCACCGTCACCTCCTCGCGCAACAGCGAGGTGATCCATGCCGGCATCTACTACCGGGCCGGGAGCTGGATGGCGCGCATGTGCGTGGCAGGCAAGCACGCGCTGTACCGCTACTGCGCCGAGCGCGGCATCCCGCACAAAAATTGCGGCAAGCTGATCGTCGCGACCAGCCCGAAGGAGACCGAGAAGCTGCAATCGATCAAGGCGCATGCCGAGGCCAACGGCGTGCTCGACATGCAGCTGCTCTCGGGCGAGGCCGCACGCGCGCTGGAGCCGGCGCTCGCCTGCGACGCCGCGCTGCTGTCACCGTCGACGGGCATCATCGACAGCCATTCCTACATGCTCTCGCTGCGCGGCGAAGCCGAGGACGCCGGCGCAGCTTTCGCGTTTCACACCCCGCTGATCCGTGCCAAGGCGGCGGCCGGCCTCATCGAGATCGATGCCGGCGGCGAGGCACCGATGACGCTGCAATGCAGCCTCCTCGTCAACGCCGCGGGGCTGTCGGCAACGCATGTGGCGCGCAGCATCGACGGCATGCCGCTGGACCGGATTCCGCCGGCCTATCTCGCCAAGGGAAACTACTTCAGCTGCAACGCCAGGGCGCCGTTCTCGCGCCTGATCTATCCGGTGCCGGAGCCCGGCGGCCTCGGGGTGCACTTGACGCTGGACATGGCAGGACAGGCGCGCTTCGGGCCTGACGTCGAATGGATCGAGACGATCGACTACGAGGTCGATCCGTCACGCGCCGAGCGCTTCTATCCCGCGATCCGCAAATACTGGCCGACGCTGCCTGACGGCGCGCTGATGCCGAGCTATTCGGGCATCCGCCCGAAGATCGTGCCGCCGGCCGTGGCCACGCAGGATTTCTTGATGCAGGGCCCGCGCGATCACGGCGTTGCAGGCCTGATCAATCTGTTCGGCATCGAATCGCCGGGACTGACGTCCTCGCTCGCGATCGCCGATCACGTCGCCGAGCTCGCAGATATCGACAGTGTTTCGAGAAGCGGATAAGTGTGCGCGTCGAGAGCCACGGGTCCAAGCAAGAGTGAGCGCCGCACAACCGTGTTGCACGGTACACACCTTGCAGCAGGGATGAGCACGGATGCTCTCATCCCTGCGTGAAGGACGTGATCAACTCTACACTGTCACGGGGGTTACTAGTGGAGCGTGTCGCCAGATTGCTTCAGACGCTCGATCTGGTCCTTGACCATCAACTTCCGGCGCTTCAACTCAACAATTTGCAGGTCGTCTGTTGAAAGGTGCACGAGAGCTTCGTGCAATTCGTTTTCGAGAAGTTTGTGCTTCCGTTCCAATTCAACGAGATGTGCCTGAATTGTCATTCGAAACCTCCTCGGTAGGGTTGAACCTTTAGGATTCGATCCGGACAACCAAGTCTACATCACCGATTCGTCCTGTCGATGGGTATCCGTCGTTGCAGCGTCATTTTTGAAAGTTCATATGTAACGAAGCGTGACTAAGGGAACCACGCCGGAAAAATCCATGATATCAATACGCCGACGCACCGCCGCAGCTCCCTGCAGAAATATGTTGCTGGAGATCGGGGACGAGGGATCGCAGATCGCTTGCGATCACGCGGCGCAAGGACGATAATTTCCACAGGGCATCCACAGCCCGGATCTCACGCCTATCGGTTTTCGGCCACCGCAGACATGACCAATGAAGATGAGCGTGAGCTCGAAGCCGAGCTCACCCGGTTGCAGCAGGAACACCGAGATCTCGATGCGGCGATCGATGCATTGCATCAATCGCCCGCCCCCGACCTGTTGCGGTTACAGCGCCTGAAGAAGCGCAAGCTGTTGTTGCGCGACCGCATCGCATTCATCGAAGACCAGATCACCCCCGACATCATCGCCTGACCGTGAGCCGGTCTTGCGCGGCGCCCCGCCGCTTCCGAATCCGCTTGACTCAATAAGAACAAAATAGGAACATTCGCGGGCGCCCCAACACCTCAGAGAACGCTCAAGGACAACACACGAGGACAACGCAGATGTCGGCAACCGCCCTTTTTGACAACAGCCATTACGAACAGGCCTGCGATCAGGCGATCGCGATGTGCGACGGCAATCTGCGCAGCACCATCAAGGCGCTGATCATGGCCAACGAATATCTGGAAGCCGAGCTGGAGGAATTGCAGGCGGCGATTTCAGCCGGCTGCATTCCGGAGATCTCGCGCAGCAAGATGCGGAGCAAGAGCAGCGCCGCATAATCTTCAACCTTGGAGCAACGCCATGTCGGATGTGACCTATTACGTTGCAATGCCCTTCTTGATCGATGACGACGGATCACCCGTCGCAGGCGCTGCAGAGGAGTGTCAGTCCTCGACGGCGGCGCTGCGACGCGCAGAGATGCTGGCGCGCGGCGCCGGCCATATCGGCGCGATCGCGTTCAGCCGCAGCGGCGATCCCATGACCGGCGAATTCGGCGACGCGACGCTGCTGCGCAAGTTCGGCACCGTGCCGGAAGATCTTGCCACCCTCTAGACTAGCGCTCGCCGCCGACCAGCCTGATCCGCGGCTCGTGCCGGCGGCTCGCCTTGCGCACATACATGGCGGCATCCGCCTCCTCCAGGGCGCGGCCTGCACCGGATTGCGGACCGAGCAGCGCGACGCCGGCCGAGGCGCCCGCGGTCACGTGCTGGCCGCGAAAAACGAATGACAATTCGTCGATCGCCTGCTCCAAGGCCGCAGCCTTGACCTTCGCATCGGTCTCGCTGAGATTCCAGAGCAGCAGCGCGAACTCGTCGCCCCCGAGCCGGCCGACCACGTCGGAGGCGCGGACCTGTCGCGTCAGCGTGGCGACGATCGCCTTGAGCACCTCATCGCCGGCGGCATGACCGAAGGAATCGTTGATCGGCTTCAGCCGATCGACGTCGAGCACGATCAGCGCCCCGCTGGCGCGGTAGCGCTTCATATAGGCGATGGCGCGCGCAAGCTCGCGCTCGAAACCGCGCCGGTTGGGAATCCCGAGCAGGAAATCGGTATCGGCGGCCGCCTCGAGCTCCGAGATCCGCAGCAGGGCCGCCTTGAGCTTGCTCCTGAGGCCGCGGATGATCGCCTTGCCGTCATCAGCAGCCGGCGCTCTGCGCAAGGCCGGTTTGGCCGCGCGGCTCGAAACGGCTTTGGAGCGGGCGGCGCTGATGTTCCGGCCCTTTCTGGCCTTCACAGGGCTCGCCCTTTTCGGTTTCTTCATGGGCATCCTGCTCAATGAAGGCTTGCGGGGATTCACCAAGACAGGATAGTGGATTCCCTTCTCCTTGCCACCGCCTTGCGAGCCGCCGGCCGGAATCATTAATCTGGCCTATCTCTCTGTTTTTCTGGGCACAATTGACGTCATGACCGCGCCGATCGCCATCATCATGGGAAGCCAGTCGGACTGGGACACGATGCGGCACGCCGCCGACACGCTTGACGCGCTCGGCATTGCTGCCGACAGCCGCATCGTCTCGGCCCACCGCACGCCCGACCGGCTGTTCGCATTCGCCAAGGGTGCCAAGGCCGCAGGTTACAAGATTATCATCGCCGGCGCCGGTGGCGCGGCCCATCTGCCCGGCATGGCGGCGGCGCTGACGGAACTTCCCGTCTTCGGCGTTCCCGTCGAATCCAAGACGCTCAAGGGCGTCGATTCGCTCTATTCGATCGTCCAGATGCCCGCGGGCATTCCGGTCGGCACCCTCGCCATCGGCAAGGCCGGCGCGATCAATGCCGCGCTGCTGGCAGCGGCCGTGCTGGCATTGTCCGACCCGGCCCTGTCGGATCGCCTCGCCGCCTGGCGCAAGGCCCAGACCGAGGCGGTCGCCGAGCGGCCGGAGGACAAGGCGTGACGGACACCAGGCACGTGAAGCTGAAGCCCGGTGACACCATCGGAATCCTCGGCGGCGGACAATTGGGCCGGATGCTGGCCATGGCCGCGGCGCGACTCGGCCTGCGCTGCCAGGTGTTCTCGCCCGATCCGGATTCGCCGGCCTTCGACGTCGTGCTGAACGCGACCTGCGCCGAATATGCCGACGTCGAGGCGCTCGAATTGTTCGCGCATGATGTCGACGTCATCACCTACGAATTCGAGAACGTGCCGGCGGCAGCCGCGCTGGTATTGGACGCGCGCCGCCCGGTGCTGCCCAACCGCAAGATCCTCGAGACGACCCAAGACCGGCTCGCCGAGAAGGATTTCGTGACGAAGCTCGGGATCGGCACTGCCGCCTACGCCGACGTCACCTCCGTCTCCTCGCTGCGCGAGGCGATCGCCAGGATCGGCCTTCCAGCGGTGCTGAAAACCCGCCGCTTCGGCTATGACGGCAAGGGCCAGGCCATCATCCGCGAGGGCGACGACATCGCGAAGGTGTGGACCAGCCTCGCCACCAAATCGGCGATCCTGGAGGCCTTCGTGCCCTACGAGCGCGAGATCTCCGTGATCGCCGCGCGCGCGGCCACGGGCGAGGTCGAGTGCTTCGACGTCACCGAGAACGAGCACCGCGACCACATCCTGAAGATATCGCGTGCGCCCGCGCCGATTCCTGACGCGCTCGCCGAGGAGGCGCGCAGCATCGCGAGCAAAATCGCAAGCGCGCTCGACTATGTCGGCGTGCTCGCGGTCGAAATGTTCGTGCTGGCAGGCGGCACCGGACCGAAGGTGCTGGTCAACGAGATCGCGCCGCGCGTGCACAATTCCGGGCACTGGACGCTCGACGGCGCCTCCGTCTCGCAGTTCGAGCAACACATCCGCGCCATCGCCGGCTGGCCGCTCGGCAAGCCGGTGCGCCACGGCGACGTCGTCACCATGACCAACCTGATCGGCGACGAGATCAACGATTACGAAAAGTGGATGAGCGTGCCGGGCGCGACCGTGCACATCTACGGCAAGGGTGCGCCGCGCCCCGGCCGCAAGATGGGCCACGTGACGGAAGTCAGGCCGCCCCGCGACAAGTGACGGGATCGCAGCAAGAGCTGCAATCCCGCCGGGCGATTGTGACTACGCCGTCTTCACGCCCGCAACGACGCCGCTGGGCTCCTCGCTGAGCCAGCGATAGATCACCCCGCCGAGCGCGCCGCCGATCAGCGGCGCGACCCAGAACAGCCACAGCTGCGACAGCGCCCAGCCGCCGACGAACAACGCCGGGCCGGTGCTGCGCGCCGGGTTCACCGAGGTGTTGGTGACGGGAATGCTGACGAGGTGGATCATCACCAGCGCGAGCCCGATCGCCAGCGGAGCGAAACCCGCCGGCGCGCGCCCATGGGTCGCCCCCATGATGATGAACAGGAACATCATGGTCATCACCACCTCGGTGAGGAAGCCGGCCATCATGCTGTACTGACCGGGCGAATGCGCGCCATAGCCGTTGGAGGCGAAGCCCTTGCTGACGTCGAAGCCGGGCGCCCCACTCGCAATGACATAGAGCAGCGATGCGGCGACAATCGCGCCCGCCACCTGGGCGATCACATAAGGCAGGATCTGGCCGGCCGGAAAGCGGCCGCCGGCGGCGAGACCGACCGTGACGGCCGGATTCAGATGGCACCCGGAGATGTGGCCGATCGCGTAGGCCATGGTGACGACGCTCAATCCGAAAGCCAGGGACACGCCGACCAGCCCGATCCCGACCTGCGGGAAGCCGGCGGCGATCACCGCGCTTCCGCAGCCCGCGAATGTCAGCCAGAAGGTGCCGATGGCTTCGGCAGCATATTTTTTGATGTCCATTGTAGTCCCTCATTGCAAAGATTCCGGAACAAAGCTCCGGTGCGGCCCCGTCCTCGGCGCCAAATCGCCCAAATCGGGGCCGCATGGAGGTATTTTCGCCGCATTTAATGGCCGAACTTGGCCCGAAAATCCGCTTGGCCGGTGGACATCTGCGGTTTTGTCTGATACATCCGCGCGCTCAAGGTTAAGGGCTTGCGCGTTTCGCCATCCCCTTTGACTTACCAGAATTCAAATCCGATCCACCTGAAGAGGATGCCGCGTGCAGGTTCTCGTTCGCGATAACAATGTTGATCAAGCCCTCAAGGCGCTGAAGAAGAAGATGCAGCGCGAGGGAATTTTCCGCGAGATGAAGCTCCGCGGTCATTACGAGAAGCCCTCCGAGAAGAAGGCCCGCGAAAAGGCCGAAGCCGTGCGCCGCGCGCGCAAGCTGGCCCGCAAGAAGCTGCAGCGCGAAGGCCTGCTGCCGATGAAGCCGAAGCCGGTGTTCGGCGCCGGCCCGGGCGGTGATCGCGGCGGTCGTGGCGGCCCCGGCGCAGGTCCGCGCGGACCGCGCTGAGCCGATTCAGCAAGACTCTAGTTTTCGATGACGCGGGCCCCGGGCCCGCGTTATTGTTTTGAGGACTTGTCGGATCAAGCTCTAGCGCGAGCCAACCGTAGATGGCCTCCCCTTTCTCCCAGCGCGGCCTTCCGCGACGGCGCCGGATCTGGCAGCCGCCGCTCGCGGCGGCCCTGACGGGGATCGTGCTGGGCGGCTGCTCGTTCGATCTGGGATCACTGATGCCGGAGAAGGACAAGCCGCAGGAGGCCCCCAAGGCCGCCGCGCCGGCCGAGAGCGCGGTGAGCGCCGGCAACGTCACCGAAGCCCAGGCCCATACCGCGAAGGCTCAATCTCTGGCGAAGTCAGGCGAGGCCGCGGCAGCGCTCGACGAGTTCAATCGCGCGATCGGCCTCGATCCCTACAATGCGCAGGCGCTCTATGGCCGCGCCCTGATCTACCAGGGCAACAACCAGCACGACTTCGCGATCGCCGATTTCAGCGCCGCCAGCGGACTCAACCCGCAAAAGGCCGAGCCGCTGCTGGGCCGCGCCAACAGCTATCTCGCGCTCGGCAAGGTCAAGGAGGCCGCAGCCGATCTCGACGAAGCCTCCGAGGCCGATCCGAACAATGCCCAGGTCTGGACCGCGCGCGGTCAGGTCTATGAGCGCTTGGGCGACAAAGCCAAGGCGGCGGCGTCCTACACCAAGGCGGTTGCGCTTCGTCCACGCGACGAACCCGCTCGCAGCGGTCTCGCCCGCGTCGGCGGCTGACGGTTTGGCGGAGGCTGAGCGGAGTTCTAGTCGGGCGTGGCGCTCTTGGGCAGAACGGCGTTGAACATCGACTTCATGCCCGACAGCATCTCGTCGGCGACATTGGTCTTCTTCGGCCGCGGCAGGGCGGCGCCCGCATCGGCACGCAGGTCGAGCGGCGGTGCGATGACCGGCACGGGAATGTCGGCCGGCGGCGTCACCCGATTCGGATCATCGTTGCCGATCGAGGCCGTGTAGGGCGGATTGGAGCCCCCATTGCCATAGGCCTCGGGTGAGGGCGTCGAGACATTGATCGGCGGCGGCAGCGGACGGACTGGAGACGGCTCCACATTCACGACACGCGGAGCCTCCGGCGTGCGGGCGGCGTCCCGCACCGCAGGCTCAGCCGGCTTGGTCTCCGACGCGCGAGCCTCGGCAGGCTTGGTTTCCGACGACCTGGCCTCGGCAGCCTTGCCCTCGGGCGACTTGCGCAGGCGCTCGATCGCAGCACGCGCCAGATCGTTGGCGTCGGGAGCCGCGGAAGCCGCCGTCGGGGCCGAATTGGCCTCAACCACGGGAGCAGAAGCCGCCGGTGCGGATTTCGCCGCGGCCTTGTCGCGGGCAGAGGGACGTCCGCGCGGACCGGTGTCAGCGGGAGCCACGTCTGCGGCCTTGGTCTCGGCGGCCGGCGGATGATCGACCGGCTTCTCGACCGCCGCCTTGTCCGTCACGCTCTTCTCGGGGATGCCCTTGGCCTTGACGCCGGAGGCGGGAAGGTTGGCGGTATCGGTGGGTTTGCCGTCGCTGCCGGTCTGGGCAGGCGCGGTCACGGCGGCTGGGGTGTCGGCGGCCGGCTTGGCGTTGATGTAATGATTGACGATGTAGGCCCCGATGATCGTCGCGAGCACCGAGGGGAAAATATCCATCGAAATTTTTGCGAGGTATTTCAGCATTCCGACCACACTCCCCGCGCGACCTGATGCGGGAACTTTAGGGCATTGTGAGGGATCAACTGCGACGGATCGATGGCAAACGGTGGCGCGACCCTAGCGCTTCAGCTCAATTTCAAGGAACACGATCTCAGTTGAGGTTTCGTTAAGTACGTCATGCTGGACGCCGGCCTTGCGGAAATAGGATTTCCCGGCGGCAAGCTGCGCCTTGGACCTTTCGCCATTGGGCGCGACGATGGTCATCTCGCCGGCGGCGAGCGGAACGATCACATAGTCCATGCCATGGGTGTGATGGCCGGTGGCGCTGCCGGGGGCAAGCCGCCATTCCGTCACCCGGACCTCTTCGTTGTCGACCTGAACCTCGGACTGGGCGGCAAGCACCGGGAGCTCCTTCTAGGGTACGAAAACCATGAACACGTAGACGGCAAATACCACCATATGCACCAGGCCGAACAGGACATTGGTCCTGCCCGTGCCGAAGGTCAGCATGCTCAGGAAGAAGGTCAGCAGCAGGAGCACGCTGCCCTGGGCGCCGAGGCCGAGCTCGAGCTCCTTGTCGAGCGCGTAAGTGGCGACCCCGACGGCAGGAATGGTCAGGCCGATGGTCGCCAGCGACGATCCCAGAGCGAGGTTGATGCTCTTCTGGAGGTCGTTCTGGCGGGCCGCCGAGACGGCCGCGACGCCTTCCGGCATCAGGATCAGAAGCGCGACCAGAAGCCCGGCAAAGGCCGGCGGCGCGCCGATCTTGGCCGCGACGGCGTCGACCACCAGCGAGAATTTCTTGGAGAGCAGCACGACCGCCAGCAGCGCGATCAGCAGCAGCACGACGCTGAGCACCAGCATCCTGCCCGACAGATGCACCTCGCCGCTGCCGGCGTACGCCCGCTCGTGGACGAAGTAATCCTTGTGCAGGACCGTCTGGGTGTAGAGAAACACCGCATAGAGCGCCAGCGTGACCACGTCGACGAAGCCGAGCTGGACCGCCGAATAGACAGGCCCCGGCGTGGTGGTGGTGTAGTTCGGCAGGATCAGCGTGATGGTCGCGAGCGCGAACAGGACGCTGAGATAGACGTTGGCGCCGGAGAGCTGAAAACCCTGCTCGCGATAGCGCAGGCCGCCGATGAAGATGCAGAGCCCGACGAGGCCGTTGCAGACGATCATGACCACGGCGAACACGGTGTCGCGCGCCAGTGCCGGGGCAGGCTTGTCGCCCAGCATGATCGTGGTGATCAGCGCGACCTCGATGATGGTCACCGAGAGCGTCAGCACCAGCGTGCCGTAGGGTTCGCCGACCCGCTCCGCGATCACCTCGGCATGATGAACCGCCGCGAACACCGTGCCGAACAGGATGACCAGAAGGACGACGGTGAAGAGAAGACCGCCAAACGACAGCGTGAAGACGTAATCCGTGGCGCTGACGGCTGCGAACAACAGCAGGGCCAGCGCCGGAAAGACCCAGGCCGACCGGGGCATCGGATCATGAGCGCTCATCCATCGGCTCCAACTACAAAGCGAGCAATAGCAAATCGGCCGGCGGATTCAATGCCAGTGCAGGATCGGTGCGACCGGCAGGAACGTCAGCAACAGGAACAGCGGGATCAGCACGGCGCCGGCGCGCAGGAGATAACCGAAGAAGCTCGGCATCGCGACGCCGTTCTCGCGGGCGATGCTGCTCACCATGAAGTTCGGCGCGTTGCCGATATAGGTGAGTGCTCCCATGTAGACCGCTCCCATGGAGATCGAGGCGAGCGTGCCCGAGAGCTGATGCATCAACACCTGCGGATTGCCGCCGGCGAGCTCGAAGAACAGCAGATAGGTCGGCGCATTGTCGAGGAACGCGGACATCAGGCCGGTGAACCAGAAATAAACGACCTCGCGCGGCGCGCCATCCGGCGCCGTCACCGCCGACAGCAGCCAGGCGAACGCGCCGTGATGGCCGGCATTGAGCATGGCAATGACCGGGATGATGGCGACGAAGATGCCCGCGAACAGTTTTGCGACCTCGCGGATCGGCTCCCAGGTGAAGCCGTTGGCCTGCCTGTGCTCGTCGGGCGTCAGCCACACCGACAGCGCCGCGATGGCCAGCAGCGCCAGGTTGCGCGCGACGTCCTCCAGCTCCAGCTTGGTACCGAAAATGTCGAAGGCAATGTCGGGCCTCCACATCGCCGAGGCGAGAAGGCTGGCGACGATGGCTGCGATCAGCACCAGATTGACGAGGCCGCGGATGCGCAACGGCTCTCCCCGGCCTGTGTCGGCGGGCGGCGGCTCACTGCGAAAGCGCCAGACGTCGACGACGGCGAAGATCGCGAGCAGCAGGACGGCGACGAGTGCGGTCTGCAACCAGATGGTCCGCGTGGTCCAGAAGAAGTCAACGCCATGCAGGAAGCCGACGAACAGCGGGGGATCGCCGAGCGGGCTCAGCGCGCCGCCGACGTTGGCCACCAGGATGATGAAGAAGATGACGACATGGGTGTTGTGGCGCCGCTGCCGGTTGGCGCGGATCAAGGGGCGGATCAGGATCATCGCGGCACCCGTGGTGCCGACGATGCTCGCCCCCAGCGTGCCGAGCGCGAGGATGCCGACATTCGCCGCCGGCGTGCCCTTGATGTCGCCGGTGATGAGGATGCCGCCCGCCACGACATAGAGAGCGAACAGCAGCACGATGAAGCCGAGATATTCGGCGAGCATGGCATGGACCAGCGCCGCCAAGGTCGCCGCGCCGCCGGCAAAGACGACGAGCGCGGCGAGCGCCAGCAGCGACCAGGCGGCGGTGATCTTGCCGTAGTGGTGATGCCAGATCTTCGGCAACAGCAGCGGCCCCATTGCAATCGACAGCAACAAGCCGGCAAAGGGCAGCGCATAGGGCCAGCGCATCGCCGCACCATCGAGGCCGGTCGCGGCAAGCGCATTCTGCGGCAGAAGCGTCAAGCAGGAGGCAGCGAGCGCGGGGATGTAACGTTGAGCCAAGCCGTCAGCCGCCAATGAAGCCTCTCGCCGTTTCGATCGCGCCATATTGATCGAGATCGTCGTGCCCGCCGCCCTCGATGCGAACGAACCGCTTGGGCTCGCGGGCGAGCGCGAACAGACGCTCTCCGAAGACGATCGAAATGACAAGGTCATTGGTGCCATGCATGACGAGCAGCGGCACCGTGACGCGCGACATGCGCTGGTCCGAATGGAACGGGTCGCGCATCAGAAGGCGGACCGGAACGAACCAGAACGATGACCCCGCAATGTCGGCCGTCGACGTATAGGGCGCCTCCAGGATGAGTTTTCCAACGCGATGCTCCGAGGCGAGCGCGACCGCGACGCCCGTCCCGAGCGAAAAGCCCCAGGCGACGATTCGTTCCGCCGCATAGCGCGCGGTGGTGAACGCGTAGGCGGCTGCAGCGTCGCGCAGCAGGCCCTGCTCGCTCGGCATCCCGCTCGAGCCGCCATAGCCGCGATAGGACAGCGCAACGAGGCCGGTGCCGTCGGCAGTCATCGCCTTGAAACGGCCGACGCGGCCGGCGAGAAAATCGCCATTGCCGTGGAAGTAGAGGATCACGGAACGACCGGGCTTGGCCGGCACGTGCCAGACGATGACCTGCTCGCCATCAGACGTGGTCAGGACATGCTCTTGCGCCTCGGGAAGGCCCGCAGCATCGGGTGCGGTGCGGCCGGCGGGCGGGATCGGAAACAGCATCTCGCGCTGGCGGACGTACAGCACGAGGAGACCGGCGCAATAGACGGTCAGGAGCACGATGGCGATCCACTTGACAATGCTCATCATTGCGCGGCCGCTCCCTCGCTTGAGACTAGGGCTTGCGACGGCTCCGCAGCAATTTCATGACGTCGGTCGCAGGCTCGCCGGAACGTCGCGGCAGCTGCACGCCGCCTTGTGGGCAGCGTGCCAGGCGACGCGCTGCTCGCGCACGCCTTGGGCGGCATGCGATCGGACTGGTGCCATTCCTAATTGATGGCCACGGTCCCTCCCCCCGTCACATCGCCTTGACGATGTTCTCGGTGACCTTCTTGGCGTCGCCGAGCAGCATCATGGTGTTGTCGCGGTAGAACAGCGGATTGTCGATACCGGCATAGCCCGACGCCAGCGAGCGCTTGATGAACATCACCGTGCCGGCCTTCCAGACCTGGAGCACCGGCATGCCGTAGATCGGCGAAGTCTTGTCCTCTTCGGCCGCCGGGTTGGTGACGTCGTTGGCGCCGATCACGAAGGCAATGTCGGCCTGCGCGAATTCGGAGTTGATGTCCTCGAGCTCGAACACCTCGTCATAGGGCACGTTGGCTTCGGCCAGCAGCACGTTCATGTGGCCGGGCATGCGGCCGGCGACCGGGTGAATGGCGTATTTCACCTCGACGCCTTCCTTCTTGAGCATGTCCGCCATCTCGCGCAGCGCGTGCTGGGCCTGCGCCACCGCCATGCCGTAGCCGGGCACGATGATGACCTTGGAGGCGTTCTTCATGATGAAGGCCGCATCGTCCGCCGAGCCGAGCTTGGCGGGCTTCTGCTCGCCCGTGGCGCCGCCGGCCGCCGTGGTCTCACCGCCGAAGCCGCCGAGGATGACCGAGATGAAGGACCGGTTCATCGCGTGGCACATGATGTAGGACAGGATCGCGCCCGAGGAACCGACCAGCGCGCCGGTGATGATCAGCGCGGAGTTGCCGAGCGTGAAGCCGATGCCCGCGGCGGCCCAGCCGGAATAGGAGTTCAGCATCGAGATCACGACCGGCATGTCGGCGCCGCCGATCGGGATGATCATGAGCACGCCGAGCGCCAGCGCGATGATGGTGATCATCCAGAAGTCGAACGCGCCGCCGGTGAGGACGAGACGGACGATGAAGAACACCAGCGCGACGGCCAGCGCGATGTTGATGACGTGGCGGAACGGCAGGATGATCGGCGCGCCGCTCATGCGCGCGGACAGCTTCAGGAAGGCGATCACCGAGCCGGTGAAGGTCAGCGCGCCGATGGCGACACCGAGCGACATTTCGACCAGACTTGATGCATGAATGGCGCCAGGCTTGCCGATGTCGAAGGCCTCAGGCGCGTAGAACGCGCCGGCAGCGACCAGCACCGCGGCCATGCCGACCAGCGAGTGGAAGGCGGCGACCAGTTCGGGCATCGAGGTCATCGGCACGCGGCGGGCGATCACCGCGCCGATGCCGCCGCCGATCGCGACCGCGAGGATCACGAGGACCCAGGCCACGCCATCCGCCGGCGGATGGCTCGCCAGCGTGGTGGCGACCGCGATCGCCATGCCGATCATGCCGAACAGATTGCCCTGGCGCGAGGTTGCCGGGCTCGACAGCCCGCGCAGCGACAGGATGAACAGCACCCCCGCCACGAGATACAAGAATGCAGAGAGATTGGCGCTCATCTCAGGTCCCCATTGATCCCTTCAGCCCGAGGTGGCCGCTTACTTCGACTTCTTCTTGTACATCGCCAGCATGCGCTGGGTGACAAGGAAGCCGCCGAAAATGTTCACGCAGGCGAAGACGAGCGCGACGAAGCCAAAGCCGCGCGCCCAGCCCGAGCCGCTCGAAACCATGCCGACGCCGACCGCGAGCAGCGCGCCGACCACGATCACCGAGGAGATCGCGTTGGTCACGCTCATCAGCGGCGTGTGCAGCGCCGGCGTCACCGACCACACCACGAAATAGCCGACGAAGACGGCGAGGACGAAGATCGACAGCCGGAAGATGAAGGGGTCGACGACCTGTGCAGCGTGCTCCATGGCAATCTCTCCTTAAGCTTTCGGCTGGAAGTTCGGGTGGATCACGGCGCCGTCCTTCGTCAGCGCGGTAGCCTTGACGAGTTCGTCGTCCCAGTTGACGGCGAGCTTCTTCTCTTTCTTGTCGACCATGGTCTCGATGAAGGAGAACAGATTGCGCGCGTAGAGGCTGGAGGCCGAGGCCGCAACGCGACCCGCAACGTTGGTGTAGCCGACGATCTTGATGCCATCGAGGTCGACGACTTCGCCGGCCTTGGCGCCCTCGACATTGCCGCCGCGTTCGACGGCGAGATCGACCAGCACCGAGCCGGGCTTCATCGACTTGACCATGTCGGCACTGACGAGCTTCGGCGCCGGGCGGCCCGGAATCAGCGCGGTGGTGATGACGATGTCCTGCTTCTTGATGTGCTCGGCGGTGAGCGCGGCCTGCTTGGCCTGGTATTCTTTCGACATTTCCTTGGCGTAGCCGCCGGCGGTCTGCGCGTTCTTGAACTCCTCGTCCTCGACAGCGAGGAATTTCGCGCCGAGGGATTCCACCTGCTCCTTGGTGGCGGGCCGCACGTCGGTCGCGGTCACGACGGCGCCGAGACGGCGCGCGGTCGCGATCGCCTGGAGGCCGGCGACGCCGACGCCCATCACGAACACCTTTGCGGCAGGCACGGTGCCGGCTGCGGTCATCATCATCGGAAAGGCGCGGCCGAAGGCTTCGGCGCCCTCGATCACGGCGCGGTAGCCGGCGAGGTTGGCCTGCGAGGACAGCACGTCCATCACCTGCGCTCGGGTGATGCGCGGCATCAATTCCATCGCGAAGGCGGCGATGCCGGCATCGGCCATCGTCTTCAGCGCGGCCTCGTTGCCGTAGGGGTCCATGATGGCGATGACGAGGGCGCCGCGCTTGTACTGCGCCAGCTCGGATGCCTCAGGGCGCTTCACCTTGATGATGATGTCGGCGTCCTTGAGCGCGTCAGCGCTGACGGTGGCGCCGACCGCGGTGAATTCGGAATCCGGCAGGCCCGATTTGATGCCGGCACCCGGCTCGACGGCGATCTCGGCGCCCAACGCCTTGAACTTCTTCACCGTATCAGGCGAAGCGGCGACCCGCGGCTCCGACGGATCTATTTCTTTGGCAACGGCGATCTTCATAGGCCCTCCGGCGACGCGGACAAAAACGCGCACGCGAACTTAGCGTTACTCCCGCAACGTTTGGATACCGGTTTTGAAACCGGCTTGTATGCAAATTTAATGAGCAGCCGCCGGCGTTGGCGGATGCAGCCGACGATGGATCAGGTCAGAAAGACCGCCATCAGGATCACGATGAGCGCGACCGAGACCGTGCCGTACTTCACCAGCTTGATGAAGCCCTCATAGGTCTGCTCGTGGGCAACGTAGTCGTTGCCGTCGGCGGTGGTGTACGCCACTTCGCTATGGTCAGCCATGGAATGTCCCCAGTCGAACGTCGAATTCTCGGGCTGGGATACCTGAAAGATTTAGACAGGGCAACGGCACCGAGGCGGGGTTTTCCCGCAAATCGGGTCATTTGGAATTCCAATTGTCCCGGATCCATCGCGTCAGACTCTCCTCACTGACTTCGCCGGCGGCGAGGGAGAGGATGATCGTTGTCGCTTCCGCGGGATCGGGGCTGAAAGCTACGCCGTTCTTGCGAAGAAAAGCCATCATGGCCATGAAGGCGATGCGCTTGTTTCCATCGACGAATGCATGATTTTTCGCGAGGCCGAATGCATAGGCTGCAGCGAGTTCGTCCAACGGCGCCTGTTCCGAGCGCCATTTGTTGATCGGGCGCTCCAGCGCCGAGCGCAGCATGCCTTCGTCGCGCAATCCCGGCGCACCGCCGAAGCGCCGGAGCTGTCGACCATGAAGTGCGACAGCCTGCTCGTAGGTGACCCAGAGCGGCTCCTGAGGATCGCTCATGCGCATCGCCAGCTATTTTGCGAGCGCAGCGAGCGTGTCGCGATACTTATCCATGATCTCGTCGGCGATCTCCATCGTCCGCTCGAAATCGGGGTCGTAGGGCAGCAGCTGAAAACCACCACCAGGCAATTCCACCACATGCAATTGCTGGCCGCGCTTGAGATCGAGGCGCTGCATCAGCTCGCGTGGCAACAGCAAACCATCCGAATTGCCGATCTTCTTGATCTCAATTTTCATGGCTGACCTCCGGCGCGTTATACACTTGTATAACACAACCAACGGGTCGGTTCAACGGATGTTTTACGGATGGCGAATGCGTCAGCCCATCGCCTCCAGCTCGTCGATCATTCCGGCGATGACGCTGAGCCCGCCGTCCCAGAACTTTGGGTCCTTCGCATCTAACCCGAATGGCCGCAGCAGCTCGGAATAGTGCTTGGTACCGCCGGCGGCGAGCATGTCGAGATAGCGCTCGGCGAAACCCTCGGCTGCGTTCTCGTAGACGGCATAGAGCGAGTTCACGAGACAGTCGCCGAACGCGTAGGCGTAGACGTAGAACGGCGAATGGATGAAGTGCGGGATGTACATCCAGTAGTTCTCGTAACCCGCCTTGATCTCGATCGCCGGCCCGAGGCTCTCGCCCTGCACCGACAGCCAGATCTCGCCGAGCCGCGTCGCGGTGAGCTCGCCGTTCTTGCGCTCGGTGTGGACCGCACGCTCGAAGGAATAGAACGCGATCTGCCGCACCACGGTGTTGATCATGTCCTCGACCTTGCCGGCGAGCAGCGCCTGGCGCTGCTTCGCGCTCTTGGTCTGGGCCAGCAGCCGCTTGAAGGTGAGCATTTCACCGAACACGCTCGCGGTCTCCGCCAGGGTCAGCGGCGTCGGCGCCATCAGCGCGCCGTTCTTTGCCGCGAGCACCTGATGGACGCCATGGCCGAGCTCATGCGCGAGCGTCATCACGTCGCGCGGCTTGCCCTGGTAGTTCATGAGAACGTAAGGGTGCGCTGACGGCGTGGTCGGATGCGAGAACGCCCCGGGCACCTTGCCCGGCCGGACCGGCGCGTCGATCCAGCGGTCGGTGAAGAAGCGCTCGGCGATATCGGCCATTTTGGGCGAGAAGCCGCGATAGGCCGTCAGCACCATGCTGCGCGCCTCCGGCCAGGCGATGACATCGGTCGCCGCAAAGGGCAGCGGCGCGTTGCGGTCCCAATAGGCCAGACGCTTCTTGCCGAACCATTTCGCCTTCAGCGCATAATAGCGATGCGACAGTTTCGGATAGGCTGCGCGCACCGAGGCGACCAGCGCATCGACGACCTCGCGCTCGACACGATTGTTCAGATGGCGGGAATCGGCCACGTCCTTGAAGCCGCGCCAGCGGTCGGAGATGTCCTTGTCCTTGGCGAGCGTGTTGGTGATCAGCGCAAAGGTGCGCTCATTGGCCTTGAAGGTCTTCGCCAGTGCCTCCGCCGCGCTCTTGCGCTTGGCGCCGTCGCGATCCTGCAGCAGATTCAGCGTCGGCTCGATCGCGAGCTCCTTGGCGCCGACCTTGAAGCGGAGGCTGGAGATGGTCTGATCGAACAGCCGGTTGAAGGCTGAATAGCCGGTCTGCGCCTTCTCCAGGAAAAGCTGCTCGAGCTTGTCGTCGAGCTGGTACGGCTTCTCCTTGCGCAGATCCTCGATCCAGGGACCGTAGTGCGCGAGCTCGGCGGCCTGCATCGCGCGATTCAAAATATCGTCATCGATCCGATTGAGCTCGAGCGCGAAGAACAACAGATGCGTGGACGCCGCCGTCAGCCGCTCGGACACGTCGCCGTAAAACTTTGAAATCGCAGGGTCCACACTGTCGCCGGCATGGACGAGCCCGGCATAGGAGCCGAGACGGCCGGCGAGATCGTCGATCGCCTCATAGCGTCGCACCGCCTCGGCGAGCCACTTTCCGCCATCTTCGTTTGCTGTCCCTGTCGCCAGCTTGCCCCTGTAGTCCGTCTCGAAGGCGACGCAGTCGGCATCCATTCTCTCGAGGTCGCGCGCCACCTCCGGCGCCTCGATCCCGGAATAGAGGTCGGCCAGGTTCCACTCCGGAAGCTTGCCGGTCTTGCTCGCAGCTTTGGAGGGTGCAGCTTTGGAGGGCCTTGCCTTGGGGGCGGATTTTTTGGTGCTTGGCTTGCGGAGAGCGGGCTTGCCGGGAGCGGACTTCTTGAGAGCGGACTTGTTCAAGGCAGATTTGTTCAAGGCGGACTTGGAGCGCGAATTCATTGTGTGGGAAACCTGTGTTCAACAATCGCGGCGGCAGGCGGGGGCATCAAGGTTTAAGCGTGCGTTAACCGGCTTCGGCCAGAGTGCCCCGATTCGAGACAGATAGTAGTAGCGTGCGGGGAACACCATGGCTGCCAGTATTTTGATCGCCGACGACGACGCTGTAGCCCGCCGGCTGGTCGAGAACATGGTGCAGAAATGCGGCTATGAGACGGTCGTCGTGGACTCCGGTGACGCCGCAATTGCCGCCCTCACTGCCCCCGACGGACCGGCCATCGACGCCGTCATCCTCGACCTCGTCATGCCCGGCCTCGACGGCATGGGCGTATTGGCGAAGATCCGCGAAGCCGGCCTGAGCGTCCCCGTCATCGTGCAGACCGCTCATGGCGGTATCGACAACGTGATCTCCGCGATGCGCGCGGGCGCGGCCGATTTCGTCGTCAAGCCGGTCGGCGTCGAGCGGCTCCAGGTCTCGCTTCGCAACGCGCTCAACACGTCCGCGCTCAAGGGGGAGTTGCAGCGCATCCGTCACAGCCGCGAAGGACGGCTCACCTTCTCCGACATCATCACCCGCTCCGAAGCGATGACGGGCGTGATGCGCGCCGCCCAGAAGGCGGCAAACTCCGCGATCCCCGTGCTGATCGAGGGCGAGTCCGGCGTCGGCAAGGAGATGTTCGCGCGCGCCATCCATGGCAGCGGCGAGCGCAAGGCCAAGCCGTTCGTTGCGGTCAATTGCGGCGCAATTCCCGACAACCTCGTCGAGTCCATCCTGTTCGGCCATGAGAAGGGCGCCTTCACCGGGGCCACCGAGCGGCACACGGGCAAGTTCGTCGAGGCTCATGGCGGCACGCTGTTTCTGGACGAGGTCAGCGAGCTGCCGCTGACGGCGCAGGTAAAGCTGCTCCGTGCGCTCCAGGAAGGCGCCGTGGAATCGGTCGGCGGCCGCAAGCCGCTCAAGGTCGACGTCCGCATCATCTCGGCCACCAATCGCAAGCTGCTGGAGCGGGTGAAGCAGGGACAATTCCGGGAAGACCTGTTCTACCGGCTGCACGTGCTGCCGCTGACGATCCCCTCGCTGCGCGCGCGGCGTGAGGATATCCCGCACCTGCTCAGGCATTTCATCGCGCGCTTTGCCGCCGAGGAGAACCGCCCGATCACCGGGATCAGCGGCGAGGCGGTGGCCCATCTTGCCCAGCTCGACTGGCCCGGCAACATCCGCCAGCTCGAGAACGCGGTCTATCGCGCCGTGGTGATGAGCGACGGGGACCAGCTTGGTCTCGGCGACTTCCCTCTGCTCGCCTCGCAGGCGCATCCCGTCACGGATATTCCGACCGCTCCGTTGCTGCTCGAGCCGGCGGCGACGCCCTCCGTAGTGTCGGGTAATGAAATACCAATCGCCCCGCTCCCCGCGGTGGGAACGCTGTCTATGCTCACTGCGACCGGGGATGTCCGCCCGCTGGAGGACATGGAGAACGAGATCATCCGTTTCGCCATCTCGCATTATCGCGGCCAGATGTCCGAAGTGGCTCGCCGACTCAAAATCGGCCGCTCGACGCTCTACCGCAAACTCGACGAGGCCGGGGTTCCCGGGCATGGCGGCAAAAGCGGCGAGGAGACGCATTGAGCCCAGTGCGAACGAAGCTTCGCGCGGCGGTGCGAGATCGCTCTAAGCCGTTCGCGTGACGACGGAATTCGTCTGCGATTTGAACCGTGACTTGGAAGTGACAGACAGAGGGAAAAGCGCGTGGCAGAGGCGTACAATCCGTTGCCAAGAGGCTCCCTTGAAGTCAGTTTGTCGTGAGTTGCCCCGGGCAGCGCTGGCCGCAAAATCGGGGCCTGTATATCGTCTGCGTCAGAATCGTTGGGTGCAGGCGTGCAACTTTCGAGAGGCCGGCGCGGTTTAGCCGAAACATCAATAAGCGATAACGAGCTGTTCCATGAAGGAACAGTTCACCCGAGGGGTGCGACACAATGCGTGACTGTTTGAACCACCGTGTGGGCTTTGACCGTGTCTTGATGACGGTCGCGGCGACCTTCCTCACGGTGTCAGCCAGCTCGGCCCTGGCGCAGGATCTGCCGCGCAGCAGCGCCGCGGAACTCGCGATCGAAGCCGCGATCCCGCGCCCCGAACCGGCAAACGTCCCGCCCCCGACTGCAGCCGACATCAAGCTCGACACCACCGCCACGGTGCAGGATTCCACGAAGGACGTCGCAAGGGATTCCGCCAAGGTGAACGTCGCGCCCACGGCGGACAAGGTGGAGACCAAGCCCTCCGACGTTGCCACCACACCCGCGCCGGAAGCGCCGAAGAGCGAGACTGCGAAAACCGAGCCGGCCAAGGCCGACACCGCAACGGCCACGCCGGCGGCTCCCGCAGCACCGGCCGCCGAACCGGTGAAGGCCGCAAGCAACGTGCCCACCGCCGACCAACCGGTCGCGGACAAGCTCAAGGACATCATCGGCGCTAAGACCTCGCGCCATTTCGACCGCAAGAACGAGCGTGCAGCGATTGAGAAGTTCTATGGCGCGCGCGACTTCGCGCCGGTCTGGACGCAAGGCGGCAACCTGACTGCTGCGGCCAAGGGCGTGATCGCACGGCTCAAGGACGCGGCGTCCGACGGTCTCAATCCCGCCGACTATCCGGTGCCGGATTTCGCCGCCACGACCCCCGATGCGCTGGCTGATGCCGAGCTCAAGCTCACCGCCAGCATGTTCGACTATGCCCGCCACGCCCAGAGCGGCCGCATGCATTGGTCGCAGGCCGGCGGCGACATTCTCTATCCCGAGCATCCGGTCGATCCCGGCGAAGTGCTCGCCAAGGTCACGACGGCGGCGGACGCCTCCGCGGCGCTCGAGAGTTACAACCCGCCGCACAAGCTCTACAAGGAGCTGAAGGCCAAGCTCGCCGAGCTGCGCGGCCAGGGCAGCGGTCCGGTGATCGAGATCGCCGACGGCCCTGCGCTGAAATACACCCCTGCCGGCAAGAAGCAGGCTGAGATCGTCGTGGAAGATCCGCGCGTGCCGCAACTGCGCGCCAAGCTCGGCCTCGCCGAGAATGCCAGCGACACCCGCTACGACGCTGCGGTCGCCGAAGCCGTGCGCAAGTTCCAGACCGGCGCCGAACTGAAGCCGACCGGCATCCTAGACGACAAGACGGTCAAGGCGCTCAACACCCCCAAGCGCGACAAGCAGATCGACGTGGTGCTGGTGAACATGGAGCGCTGGCGCTGGCTGCCGCGCGATCTCGGCGCGCCGGCGCTGGGTGACGCCTATGTCATCCTCAACATTCCCGATTTCACTTTGAAAGTGATGCAACGCGGCCAGCAGGTCTGGACCACACGCGTCGTCACCGGCAAGCCGGGCAAGCAAGCCACCCCGCTCCTCACCGAGACGATGAAGTACATCACGGTGAACCCGACCTGGAATGTGCCGCCATCCATCGTTTACAACGAGTACCTGCCGGCATTGCAGCAGGACCCGACCGTGCTTCAACGCATGGGCCTGAGGCTTGAGCAAAACCGCGACGGCTCGGTGCACATTTCGCAGCCGCCGGGCGAAGCCAACGCGCTCGGCCGCATCCGCTTCAACTTCCCGAACAAGTTCCTCGTCTATCAACACGACACGCCGGACAAGCATTTGTTCGCCAAGGAAGAGCGCGCCTTCAGCCATGGCTGCATGCGCGTGCAGAATCCGGATCAGTACGCCTCCGTTCTGCTCAACATCGTCATGCCGAACGAGAAGTACACGCCGGAGCGCATCCGCAGCATGTACGGCAAAAGCGAGATCGACCTGAAATTCCCGACCCCAATCCCGGTCAACATCACCTATCAGACCGCGTTCGTGGATGAGGCCGGCAAGCTGCAGTTCCGCAAGGACGTCTATGGCCGCGACGCGGCCATGATCAACGTCCTGAAGAACAACCGCGGCAAGGACCTCGAGGCCGTCGTGGCGCATTCCCAGCCGAGCTATTCGCGTCCGGCAACGACGCTGCCCTCCGGAGTGGCCGTGGCCAACAACGGCAGCGGCTTCGGCTCGTCCGGGCCGAACTTCTTCGAGCGGCTGTTCGGGGCGCCCACCCAGGCCGTGCCGCCGGCACCGGTCGGCCGCCGTCCGCAACAGCAGCGGGTGTTTACCCGCTGACGCCCGTCCCGCACTCGTTTTCCTGAAATTCTGCAAGGAAATCAGCGACCCCGTCCCCAGGATGGGGTCGTTGACGTTAACCATGCTGCGACCTGCGATGGGGCGGCGGGCGTTTTTTTGCCACAGTCAACCGCTTAGGATCGTAATCTGACTTGGTTTGGGGGCGAGAAGGTCAACCTCAAATTAACCTTCTCGCTTTAAGAAAGCGTTCATCCTCTTTCGCGCTGCTAACGGGGTTGGCGGGAGAGTCCATTTGAACGCTCGTCGACTGGGTGGGCTCATACGTGCTGACTGGTCTCGCACGCCAATTCGTTGTGCTGTCGTTGTCCCATGCGGGCGTGAAGGCCGGATCCCGGATCGGCCTTGCGGCTGCATTGCTGCTTGCGGCCGCCGGTTCGGTTCATGACGCCGCCGCTCTGAACGAGACCAAGACGCTCTCGTTCCACCACACCCATTCCGGCGAAGACCTCACCGTCACCTTCAAGCGCGACGGGCGCTACGACGAGGCGGCGCTGAAGCAGCTCAACCACTTCCTGCGCGACTGGCGTACCCAGGAACAGACGGTCATGGACCGTCGCCTGTTCGACATCCTCTGGGAAGTCTATCGGGACGTGGACGGCAAGCAGCCGATTCAGATCATCTCCTCCTATCGCTCCCCCGCCACCAACGCCATGCTCCGCCGCCGCTCCTCCGGCGTGGCGCGCGCCAGCCAGCACATGCTGGGCCATGCGATAGACTTCTTCATCCCCGGCGTACCGCTGGAGCAGATCCGCTTCGCCGGCCTGCGCCTGCAGCGCGGCGGGGTCGGCTTCTATCCGACATCCGGCTCGCCTTTCGTGCACCTCGACACCGGCAGCGTCCGGCACTGGCCGCGGATGACGCATGACCAGCTCGCCCGCGTCTTCCCGGACGGCAAGACGGTGCATCTGCCGACCGATGGCGTGCCGCTGAAGAACTATGAGCTCGCCAAGGCCGAGATCGAGCGGCGCGGCAACGGCGATGATGCCGGCAGCAAGCCGAATTTCTTCGCAGCCTTGTTCAGGAGCAAGCCGGCAGCTCCGGCCGCCAGCGACGAGGATGACGAGGGCGCGCCCGCCCCGGCCGCGAAGCCGGCGGCACCGACCGTCGTCGCAGCCGCCGCCAAGCCCGCCGAGCCGGTGCCGACGCCGCGCGCCAAGCCGCAGATCGCCGCCGCGATCCAGCTCGCGTCGGCCGATGCGCAGATCGTCGCGCCGCCCAAGCCGAAGCCCGCGCCCGTGGCTGACAAGCCCGCTTCCGGCAAGCCTGTTGACGGAAAGCCGGAGACCCCGGCCGACATCATCAATGCGCGCGGCTTCTGGGATGACGTTCCGGCCACGCCGCAGCAGGCGACACCGGCGCAGGTCGCCGCGCTGAAGGCGCGCCAGGCGCTGGCCGCGGCCACCGATCCGCAACCGACCGCGAGCGTGTCCAACGCGGCCCTGCAAGCCCTGGCTTACGCGCCGGCGGCCTCCCCGGTCGACCGCGCCAATGTCGTCGCCGCCTCGGCGCCGATCCCGCGCACCACCCGCCCCCGCAGCGTGGCTCAGGCGCCGGAGATCAACAGCGTGGTCGGCAAGAGCGTCGACGGCAGGGTCGCAACCGCGACCCGCCTGTCTGCGGCCAAGGGCGAGAGCATCTGGCTCAAGATCGTGATGCTGTCGCCGAGCGCCAGCCACGCGATGTCGGTGACGCTGATGGGCGAGCTCGATACCGCGGCGCTGCGCGGCTATTTCGTCAAGCCGCGCTCCGTGATCGCGATGGGCTTCTCCGACGACCCGATGCAGGGCCTGTCCTGCGACAATTTCTCGGGCAGCGCGACCGCAAAGCTCGAGACGACGTCGTTCGTCGTGCGCACCGCCGCGCTGCGCTGAGTCCTCTGTACCAGCAAAGCTCTCTCTGTTCGTCCTTGCCCGGGGTTGATCAAGCCGGCAAGCCGGCCGCGATGAGGCCGGCCTCGTGACGCTGCCGGTCGGGCTCGCGCTTGTAGTGCAGCGTCGCAAGATAAGCTGCCACCGAGAATCCCGGTTCGCGCTTCAAGACCTCGGCGGCGTGAGCGCCGGCCGCGATCGCGTTCTTCATCTGCGCGAATGTCGCCGCCAGGAACGCATGATGGGTATAGTCGGGGCGCGTGATCCTTGAAAACGCCTCGGCGGCCTCGGCGTATTTCTCCGCGCAATAATAGGCGCGGCCCAGATGGCTCCAGAAGCGCTCGGGATGATAGGGGTTGAGACGCATCGCTTTCCTGATCCAGTCGATGCCTTCCTCCGGCAGGCCCAGCCAGGTCAGAAGCTCTCCCTGTTGCACGACGACGAGGTCGTAGTTGGGATTGAGGGCGAGTGCACGCTCCTGGTGATAGGTGGCCTTTTCGTAGTCGTGTCGCGTCAGATTGAGCGCGGCGAGAATTCGGTGCACGTCCGCGTCGTTGTCGTCGAGCGCCAACGCAATTTCCAGCTCCGAAGCAACCTGCTCGAAGGTCGCCTCGCGGTCGGCGCACCAGCCATAGATCCAGCACTGACCGAGCACGCATGCCTTCCAGGCATGAGCGTGGGCATAGTTCGGATCCATCGCCAGCGCGCGGTTGAGCAGCGTCTGCGCCTGAGCGTTGTCGTCGCGGGTTGACCGATGATGCAGGAGCTTTGCAGCCAGCACGCATTCGTAAGCGGGCATGTTGTCGGTCGGCTTGCGCTTGGTGCGGTCGTGCGTTGCGGCTTCTACTCGCCCCGGCAACGTCGCCACGATCGCGCGGGTCATCTCGTCCTGGATGGCGAAGATATCCCGGAGCTCGCGGTCGTAACGTTCGGCCCAGATATGGCGGTCGGTCTCTGCATCGATCAGCTGCACGGTGACGCGGACGCGCTCGCCGGCCTTGCGAACGCTGCCCTCGATGACATAGTCGACTCCGAACTCACGGCCGATGTCCTGGACCTTTACGGCCTTTCCCTTGTAGACGAACGTCGAGTTGCGGGAGATGACGAGCAGGTCGTGGAAGCGCGAAAGCTCGGTGATGATGTCCTCGGTGAGACCGTCAGCGAAGAACTCCTGCTCCGGATCGCCGCTCATATTGGCGAACGGCAGCACGGCGATGGACGGCTTCTTCGAAACACCCGGCGGCGTCAGAGCACGATTGGACCCGTCAGGCAGGCTTGCGGGCCCCTCCGCCAGCCGAATGCGGAAGATGCGGATTGGACGGGCGATGTTCTTGACGCTCTGTTCACCGAGATCGTCGAACTGAACGCCGTCGAGCCGGTCGCCGACCTGATCGCGCACCGCGCCGGAGACGCAGATTCCTCCGGGCTCGGCCAGCGTCTCCAGCCGCGCCGCGACGTTGACGCCATCGCCGAATATGTCGTTCTGATCGACGATGACGTCGCCGAGATTGATGCCGATGCGGAATTGGATCCACCGCGGCGGCGGGACGTCGGCATTGCGCCGCGCCATGCGGCGCTGAACCTCGGCCGCACATAGCACGGCATCGACGACGCTGTGGAATTCCGCGAGCATGCCGTCGCCGGTCGTCTTGATGATACGGCCGCGATTCTTGGCAATGGCAGGATCGATGAGCTCGACACGATGGGTCTTGAGGCGCGCAAGAGTGCCGGCCTCGTCGACCTCCATCAGCCGGCTGAAGCCGACCATGTCGGCAGCGAGAACCGCGGCAAGCCTGCGCTCTGGTCCCGGCACATCCATCGCTCGGTCCCTTCACCGAGCAACCTAGCAGATGCCGAGATTTTGCCCAAGCTTGGTGCGCTGCAACGCCGACCGGGCGGGGCGCCTCAGAGCATCCCCAGCGCCTGCATGTAGGTCTCGAGGATGGTCTCTGCCTCGGCGCGCTCGTTGGGGTCCTGCTTGCGCAGGCGCACGATGGTGCGCAGCGCCTTGACGTCGTAGCCGTTGCCCTTGCTTTCGGCATAGACGTCGCGGATGTCGTCGGAGATCGCCTTCTTCTCTTCCTCCAGCCGCTCGATGCGCTCGATGATGGATTTGAGCTGGTCCTTGGCGAATTTCGTCGCGGGCTCGTCGTCGCGGACGGCGGCGGAGGTGGCCATCTTGGTACTCCCAATGGAACTGGCAAAACGAGGTGACGCCGGCATCCCTCACCGCGCGTGCTGGGTAGACCCTTAGGGTCGGCGCTCCCAGCGTTCAAGCAAGCATCACGCTCGTCCACAGCGCGCCCACACCTTCCTGCGCCGACGCATAGAAAGCTGTTGTGTGGTGCGACTCAGGGCTCGGCGATGGGCCGTTCAATGCCCGTGGGGATGGACCTTCTTCATCGCCTCGAGCTGCTCGGGCGTGGCCGTGCCCTGGTGCTTCGCCTTCCAGGTCTCATAGGGCATGCCGTAGACGGCCTCCCGGCTCTCGTCCTTGCTCAAGGCGACGCCCTGGGCGTCCGCGGCGTCCTTGAGCCAGTTGGACAGGCAATTGCGGCAGAAGCCGGCCAGATTCATCAGGTCGATGTTCTGGACGTCGGTGCGGCTCCGCAGATGCTCGACCAAGCGCCGAAAAGCGGCCGCCTCGAGCTCCGTTCTGGTTTTGTCGTCGATTGCCATGGCTGTCTTCCTCAAGGTCCGTTCCGGGGCAGGGTTACGGGATCAGGTGGGTCTTGTCACAGATTTTGCCATATCGCGGCGCAAAGGGGCCACTGCCCGGCTGCCCCCGGCCGAACGCCAAATCGTCAATGATCTGGTATAGCTTCCGCGACAATGACTGCCGAATCTCCCCGCTCCCCGCTTTACCTGCTCGCCCGGTTGGTCCCGGTGCTGGTGGTCGCCCTGGCGTGCCTCTACGCCGGCCCGGCCTCCGCCGATTTCCGCCTCTGCAACAACACGTCGAGCCGGGTCGGGATCGCGCTCGGCTACAAGGACGCCGAGGGCTGGACCACCGAGGGCTGGTGGAACATCTCGTCCCGTTCCTGCGAGACGCTGCTGCGCGGCACGCTGGTCGCCCGGTACTACTACATCTACGCCATCGACTACGACCGCGGCGGCGAATGGTCGGGCCAAGCCTTCATGTGCTCCCGCGACAAGGAGTTCACCATCCGCGGCACCGAGGATTGCCTGGCCCGCGGCTATGACCGCACCGGCTATTTCGAGGTCGACACCGGCGAGCAGCGCGCCTGGACGGTGCAGCTGACCGACGCCAACGAACAGCCGGCGCAGCAGCGCGTGCCTGGCCTGCCCGGCCCGGTGGGCCCGGGCGGCGTTCCGGGTTTGCCCAATAGCCTGCCCGGTGCTACGCCCCCGGGCTCGCCCGGCCTGCCACCCCCGTCTGGAAATAAGCCATGAGGCGCCTTCGCCGTATCAAGATTCTCGCGACCCTGGGACCAGCCTCTTCAGACCTCGCGATGATCCGCCGCCTGTTCGAGGCCGGCGCCGACCTGTTCCGCATCAACATGAGCCACACCCCGCATGACAAGATGCGGGAGCTGGTGGCGACGATCCGCAACGTCGAGAGCAGCTACGGCCGGCCGATCGGCATCCTGGTCGACCTGCAGGGCCCGAAGCTGAGACTGGGCTCCTTTGCCGAAGGGGCGATCCAGCTCCAGAACGGACAGACTTTCACGCTGGATTCCGACAAGACGCCCGGCGATGCCACGCGCGTCCAGCTCCCGCATCCGGAGATCCTGGCGGCGCTCAGGCCCGGCCATGCGCTGCTGCTCGACGACGGCAAGGTGCGGCTGATCGCGGAGGAGACCTCGAAGGAGCGTGCGGTGACGCGTGTCGTGGTCGGCGGCAAGATGAGCGACCGCAAGGGCGTCAGCCTGCCCGACACCGACCTGCCGGTCTCGGCGATGACGCCCAAGGACCGCGCCGACCTCGAGGCCGCCCTCGTCACCGGCGTCGACTGGATCGCGCTGTCCTTCGTGCAGCGCGCCGACGACGTCATCGAGGCCAAGAAGATGATCCGCGGCCGGGCCGCCGTGATGGCCAAGATCGAGAAGCCGCAGGCGATCGACCGCCTCGCCGACATCATCGAGGCTTCCGATGCGCTGATGGTGGCGCGCGGCGACCTCGGCGTCGAGCTGCCGCTGGAGCGGGTGCCGAGCCTGCAGAAGCAGATGACGCGGATGGCGCGCCGCGCCGGCAAGCCGGTGGTGATCGCGACCCAGATGCTGGAATCGATGATCCAGTCGCCGGTGCCGACCCGCGCCGAAGTCTCCGACGTCGCCACCGCGGTCTATGAGGGCGCCGACGCCATCATGCTGTCGGCGGAATCGGCGGCCGGCAAATTCCCGGTCGAGGCGGTCTCGACCATGAACCGCATCGGCGAGGAGGTCGAGCGCGATCCGACCTACCGTTCGGTGATCATGGCCCAACGTCCGGCGCCGGAATCCACCGCGGGCGATGCCATCGCCGACGCCGCGCGGCAGATCGCCGAGACGCTCGACCTGCCGGCCTTGATCTGCTGGACCTCATCGGGCTCGACCGCCGTGCGCGTGGCGCGCGAGCGGCCGAAGCCGCCGATCGTGGCGATCACGCCGAACATCACCGCCGGCCGCCGGCTCGCGGTCGCCTGGGGCGTGCATTGCGTGGTGGCGGAGGACGCGCGCGACCAGGATGACATGGTGAGCCGCGCCGGCCAGATCGCCTTCCGCGACGGTTTCGTCCGCGCCGGCCAGCGCGTCATCATCGTCGCCGGCGTGCCGCTCGGCATCCCCGGCACCACCAACATGGTGCGCATCGCCTCGGTCGGCCCCGAGGGCGACGCCAACATGTGAGGCCCGCCCGGGGGCGGCCAAACAAAAAGTCGAAAAACAACCCCATGCACAGTAGCCGGCCACTCTGGCCGGTCTTGCCGGGGTTTTGCGAAAAGGCACGCTCGGGCAATGGCCTGAGCGCGATCAGGTCGCCTTTTGGCTCGCGGCGCGATTTCTTCAGGTCCCGACCAGCGCCGTGTTCGCAGGCAGCAGCGTCTGCTGCACCAGGCCGCTATCGCTAGGAACCGGTTATATGGCCACCACCGTAGAATCCGAAGCCCGCGCCCGCCCGACGCTGGGCATCGTGCTCATGGCGGCCGCGATGCTTTCGATCCCGCTGGTCGATGGGATCGCCAAATATCTGAGCGCCGACTATTCGCCGCTCTTCATCGCCTGGGCGCGCTACGCCGTGGCAAGCGCCGTCGTCCTTCCGGTGGCCGCGATCAGGTACAAAGGAGAGATCTTTCCCGCCGAACGGCGCGCCTCCCATATGCTGCGGACGGTGTTCCTCGTCACCGGGATGACACTTTACTTCCTGTCCATCGCGACCGTTCCGCTGGCTACAGCCGTCAGCGCCTATTTCGTGGGGCCGGTCATCGCGGTCGCGCTCGCCGCCATGGTCCTGAAGGAGCGTTTGACGCAACGAAAGATCGCGAGCCTGGCGCTGGGCTTCACCGGCGCCATCGTCATTCTGCGCCCGGACGGCGACATCGAGCCCGGCATCCTGCTGGCGCTCGGCGCCGGGCTAACGTTCGCGCTCTATCTGATCGCAACGCGGCAGGCTTCTCTGGTCAGCGATCCCGTCAAGACGCTCGCCTTCCAGTGTGTCGTCGGCATGGTGCTCCTGACGCCACAAGCCATCTTGACCTGGACCACACCGGCTTGGGACGCTGTCATGTTCTTTCTGGCTTTGGGTGCGCTCTCTGCTGTCAGTCATGTCCTGTCCATCGCGGCATTTCGCTTCGCCGAAGCGTCCACCCTGTCGCCGCTGGTCTATCTCGAACTGCTCGGTTCCACAGCCATCGGCTATCTTGTCTTCAAGGATATCCCGCAAGGCTCCACGATCGCCGGAGCCGTCCTCATTGTGACCGCCGGGCTCATTCTTCTGAAGCGTCCCACCGGGGTTGATCAGTCCGGCCGGGAAAATGCTGATGTAGCAGGATAACAGCGGGCCCGGGCGATCCCGGTGGCGGGTCGGCTCAGGCGCCGACCAGTGCCTTGGTCGTCGGCAGCAGCGTCTGCTGCACCACGAGGCCGCGGGCACGAGCGTCCATGACGCCGACGGCGCGCAGCGCCAGCAGGGTCACGGTCTGCACCGCATCGCGCATCTTGACGGGATCATCGAGATTGTCGGGCGCGAGCGGCCCGACCAGGGCCTCATGCAGCGCGCCGAGCAAGGCGGTGGCGGCGAGCGCGGTGTCCTGCGCCGGCAGATGGCCGGCACGCACGGCGGCGTCGATCCGCGAGGCGATCTCGCCGGCGATCTCGCGCCGGCTGGCGAGACGGGAGGCGCTGACATCGACATCGACAGGCTCGGCCAGGATGCCCCAGGCCAGCCTGCGCTGCGACAGCGTATGCACCGCCACGGTGGTGACCGCGGCCGCCAGCGCCGAGGACGGCCCCGGCGCGGCATCTGCCGCTCTTCGGATCGCCGCGAGCTCGTCGCGGGAGACCTCGGCAATGAGCTCGGAGATCAGCTCGGCCTTGGAGGGGAAATAGCGATAGACGGTGCCGGCCGCGACATTGGCCCGTACCGCGACCGGCGCGATCTGCACCGCCGCCATCCCGCCTTCCGCCGCCGCCTCCCGCGCCGCCGCCAGTATGGCGCTGCGCCGCGCCGCAAGGCGCTTAACCACTTGATGCGTCCGCCGATAAACCATGGCGCGCTTCCTGTCCCACACGCCGGCCGCACGCCCTGCGGCCGAACGCTTCTCACGCAATAGATGCAAATCGCCCCGCAAGGACTGAACAACTATTCAGGGTGAATGACAAGATGCAAATGCGTGGGGCGTCATGGTGGGCGGACGGAGGCGTCAAGCTGCGTCGGCGGGCGCGTGGGCTTCGTTCTGCAACGCACTCCGCCCTCGTTCCCGTTTCCGACATCCACAATCTCTAGGTGTCAAATCAGAAAATTCTCGCAAAGATTCATGCAACCTTAACTGGCTACCCGTAGTCCTACGGTTGTAAATTGGAATTCGGCAATGCGTTTCACGAGCGGGCTTTCTGCGGTTCAGCGACCCGGCTCTGCTCGTGATGTTCCCGGCGCATATGGCGCCTTGATGCTGGAACGCGCGGCGATTTCTTCCGATCCGCGAGAGGTCATGTCCCTTCCCGCGGCCGACAGGCTGCGGCGGTCGTGGAGGGCGAAGCAGCGCGGCAATGCGCTTGCAGCGATCGCCGTTGTCGTCTGCTCGATGCTGGCAGGCGCGCTCTACACCCTGGCCATGGGAGAGGACGTCAACTGGGATTGGCAGAACTACCACGAATACAATGTCTGGGCCGTTCTCAACGGCCGCTATGGCGTCGATGTGGTCCCGCCGGGCTTTCAGACCTACTTCAATCCGCTCGTCTATTTCCCCGTCTACTATCTCCGCCACGTGCTGCCGGCGCCCTATGGGCTGATGATCATCGGCGCTGTTCACGGCCTCAACCTTGCGCTGATCTGCCTGTTCGCGCGGCTGCGCCAGGCCGCAACCATCGCGTCGGTCGCAGCAGTGGTCGTCATCGCTGCCTCGGGTCCGATGACGCTCTCGGAAGTCGGCACGAGCTTTTCCGACGTGCTGCTGGCCTTGCCCGTGATCGGCGGCTGCCTTCTGATCCTGGTGGCGGATCGCCGACCGGCGATCTGCGTCCTGCTCGCGGGATTGCTGATCGGTGCCGCCGTCGGGCTGAAGCTGACCAATGTCGTCTACGCGATCGGCGCTGCCGCGGCGCTGATCGTCTCCGCGCGTCCGCTGCGGGCGATCACGCTTCTTGGCATCGGCGGAATGGCCGGCGCGGCGCTCACCGGCGGCGGATGGTGCCTGATCACGTGGCGCGACACCGGCAATCCGATCTTCCCGCTGTTCAATGCACTGTTCCAGTCGAGCGAGGTGGCCGGCGTCAACCTGATGGATGCGCAGTTCATGCCTCATGGCGTGCTCGACGCATTGGCCTACCCCTTCTACTGGCTGATCGGCGACCACCGAGGCGCGGAGCATCCGTTCCGCGACGCGCGCTTCGCGGTGGTGATGGTCCTGCTCGTGCTCGGCCTGTGGGTCCGCGCGAGGCGCAAGAGCGCGATCCTCACCCGGGGTGACGTGCAGCTGGTGGTGCTGTTTGCGGCCTCTTACCTCGCATGGCTCGGCTTGTTCTCGATCCAGCGCTATGCGGTGGTTCTGGAGCTCCTGTGCGGTCCGCTGATCGTTCTCCTGCTCACGCGCCTCGCCGCGAGCACCGGACCGTCATCGCTGACGGCGTCCCCTCGTCCGCTCGCCGTGTTGACGTTGACGCTCGCAGTCGCGATCGCAGCGTGGTCGCAGCCGGCGGACTGGTGGCACCGCCCCTGGTCCGACGTCTACCGGCCGAAGATCGCCCACGAGCTCGATCAGCCCGCGACCTATTTCATCCTCGGCAAGCCACTGGCCTATATCGCGCCGCAGCTGCCCTCCCAATCGCGCTTCTACCTGCTCGCCGATATCGCCGTGCCGATCGTCCCCGGCGGCATCTTCGACCAGCGCATTCGCGCCGGGCTGAAGACGCCGCTGCCCGGCGGCGTCCGCGAATTGCACATGCGCGGCGATCCGGACCGCAGCGCGCTGCTGGATCGCTACGAGCTCACCATCGATCGCTCCCGGCCCTGCGTCACCATTGAGGGCGCCCGCCCCGGCACGGTGATCGAAAGTTGCCCGCTGATCGCGCGGACTGCGCATTAGTCGCCGTCCGCGCGGAACTCAAACTTGAGAACCATCGCGCCTCTCGAACAGAGGCCTTACCCTTTGAGCGTACAATGAGTCATGGCAAGCTTGGCACAGGCAATCCAGCATCAGTAAGGATCTACGCGTCCCTCACCGTGGTCGCTGCGGCCATTCTGCTGGCGGTTGTCATATTTGACTTCCAACTGGCAGCATCCCAGTCGTTCCCATCGTTCGTACTTGACCCAGGCGGCTTTCCGGTTGGTCGAGATTTTCTGAACACTTGGATAGGCGGCCGATCGGCTTTTTCCGGCGGCCCTGCGGACTGGTTTGATTCCAGCGCCTACATGGCTGCGATAGCGAAGGTGACCGGCATTCCCGATTTGGCACCTCTGTATTGGTCGTATCCGCCGCATCTTCTGTTCGTCATTTGGCCCTTTGGTTTGCTCGGTTTTCTGCCGTCGTACATTGTGTGGTGCGTCACCGGGCTCGCCCTGTATGTTTGGGCGGCAACATCATGTGGTGTCGAACGAAAATACTGGGTGTTTCTGGCCGTCGCACCTGCCGTCACGGTTAACGTATTCCTCGGCCAAAATGGCTTCTTGACCGCTGCGCTCTTGATCGGCGGTCTGGCAAACCTCGAGCGGCGGCCGATACTCGCTGGAATTTTGTTTGGTATGCTGACTATCAAGCCGCAACTCGGTCTCCTGCTTCCGATCGTGCTGGTGCTGGGAGGGCACTGGCGAGTCATTGGTTCAGCCGTCGTCATGACGGTGTCGCTTGTCGCCGCGACTGCAGCATGGTTTGGGCCAGAAATCTGGATCGCATATTGGCATAAAGTTTTGCCGCAACAGCACGAACTGCTCGACGTGGCAGGTATCATGGGCTGGCCGATCGTTGCCTCAGCCTTGATCAACGCCCGCCTTGCGGGTCTTCCGGCTGATTTGGCCTGGGTAGTGCAAGGAGCGGCGTCGGTATGCGCCGTCGGTGCAGTGGTTTGGACATTCTGGCGCAAGCGCGATCCGGTCCTCTCACTAGCGCTCTTCGTTACCGCCACCTTCTTGTTTTCGCCCTGGATCATGAACTACGACATGGTCGTATTCGGATGGATTGTCGCGCTCCTGCGTCAGCGCGGAAACGAAACGTTCGTGGATCAAATTCTTTCGCTTGCGTTATGGGCGTTGCCTATTCTGATGTTCCCATTCGGCTTCGCGCAAATACCGATTGCTTTACTGATCCTCCCCTTGTTCGCCGCGCGTCTCCTATGGCGGTTGTCCAATGGCAAAACAAAGCAGGCCTCGTCAGTGGCATCGCCAGCTTTAGCTTGAGTGGCGACATTTCCCATCTGACGTCTGACCAGTGCCTGTGCCCGACCGAGCTTCTCAGCTCGTTCGTGTGAGAGCGACCTGCGTTGACGCGGCCTCGGCACTCCGCCAGGCTGCGCAGCGTCCGAGGATCAGCCCGAACACGATCAGGATCGCCGGGAAGCCGACCGGCTGCCCGAGAAACAGGAAGCTCGCAAGCAGGCCGAAGACGAGCGCCAGCGCCATCACCTCGTGGCGTGCGAAACCTTCGTCGAGACCGGCTCGGATGAGGAAGGCCACGGCGATGCCCAGCACGACCAGATCGTACATGAAGAGATAGGGCGTCGTCAGCAGCGCCGCGGTCGCGAGCATCGCCGCCTTGAGGGCATAGGGCAGCCGGCTCCGCCACACCACGACCAGCGCCACGGCAACAGCTGTGGTCAACACCCACTGGAAGATCCATGCGAGCTGCTCGGTGCCGCCGAGATAGCGCACCAGCGCGAAGATGCTCTGCATCTTGAACCAGGGCGCCCTGCCTTCGGTCAGGAAGGCCTGGGAGAACATCGGAATCCAGTGGAAGAACGCCTGCCAGCTTTCGGTGCCGAAGGCGAACCAGGATAGTGCAGCGATCGCAACGGTGACGATCGCGGCGCTGAACAGCACGGTCCATTCGGCGGCGGCGAGCAGGACAAGCGGAAACAACAATCCGTATTGCGGCTTGTAGCTGAGAAGGCCGAGGCAGATTCCAGCCAGCACCGGCCGCGTCGGCAACAGATAGAGCATGCCGCCGATCAGCGAGGCCGTGAGGAAACCGTTCTGCCCGACCAGGATGTTGAGGAAGGCGGCCGGAAATCCAACCGCAATTACCAAGCCCGCGTTGCGCCCGATGATGGCGCGCATCACGGCGAGATAGGGCACCATGCTGAACGCGGCCCAGCCGATGAACGCCACCGTATAGGGAAATTGCGCGAGGAAGGACGCGACGAACAGGAAGGGCGGCGGATAATGCCAGGCGAAATGGCCGACAAAATCCTGCTTGAGAAGCGCAAGCTCGACCTGCTTCTGAATGTCCCAATCCCAGGCCTGCGCGGGATGCCCCTCGAGCGCCAGTCTTCCGGCCGCCCAGACGTTGACGAAATCAGTGGGGATGCCGCGCCCGTCGGCGTCAAAGATCCAGAGATGGGCGAGATAGGCCGTCGGAAAATACGCCAGCGTGACGATCGCCAGCACGAAGGAGATGTTGACGAGGATCGCTGGGACCGCACCGTGACGGCCGATTGCAGGCGGAACGGAGGAGGCTTCGGCCATGCGGCTTCCTTGCGCGATGATGTGAGGCGGATGCGCCCAAGCCATACACCCGAGTGGCTTGAAGGAGGCTTAAGCCTGATCGTCGAACGCCCCGCGCCGATTCCTGGACAACGCAAAAGAGCCCCGTCGATGACGGGGCCCTTCGCTATTCCGCTGGTCGTCCGGCCTTACTTGAGGCTGGTCGAGATCGAGCTGAACTTCGTGTTCAGCGTGGTGCCGAGGTTGTTGACGACGGTGATGATCGCCAGCGCGATGCCGGCAGCGATCAGGCCGTATTCAATGGCGGTGGCGCCGGATTCATCCTTCATGAAACGCGCAACGAGGTTCTTCATAGAGTGCTCCAAATGAGTACACGAGGCTACAACTGATCTGGTCTCTTCGGCTTCCCAGCGCCGCCCGACCATGGCAACGGAACGTAGAGGCAAAGAATTGCACCGCAGTTAATTCGGCTGCGTAAACACCGAGCGGATTGCGTGTATCGGCCCATGGTAAATCCAAGTTCGAAACAATCCGTTAAATTGTAAGCATCTGACCCCGGCCTGGCGCGGCCGGTTTACCCGAAGTTATGACCGGCGTGGTCCAATGCCGCCCGCTCGGGCCGGCAAGAACAACCAGGACGACGAGGCGGCATGTCCCTTTCCTTCGCCAACAGCATCGCGGTGCAGGGCCGCGCGCGCGCTCTGGCGCCGTTGTGCGTCGGTGCCGGCGCCTATCTGTTCTTCCTGTTCCTCGGCGACACGCTGCTTCAGGATTCCGACTCGTTCTGGCAGATCAAGATCGGGCAATGGATCCTCGATCACCGCGCCATGCCCATGATCGACTTCTATTCCTTCACGCGGACGGGCGCGCCGTGGATCTCGACGTCCTGGCTGTCGCAGGTCGCGTTCGCCTTCTCGCATGCGCACTGGGGCTGGGCAGGCCCCGTCATCCTCACCGCGGCCGCCGTCGCGCTCACCGTCGCGATCTTCGTCCATCTGCTCGAGGCGCATATCGGAGCCCCGCGCGCGGTGCTGTTCGCGATGCTGGCGCTGCTGCTGTCGATCCATCACGTGCTGGCGCGGCCGCATATTCTGGCGCTGCCGGTGATGGTGGCGTGGGTCGGCTTGCTGATGGCGGCTGCGAGCCGCCGGAGCGCGCCGTCCTGGACCTGGCTGCCGCTGATGGCGCTGTGGGCGAACCTGCACGGCGGCTTCGTGCTCGGGCTCGCGCTGATCGGCCCGATCTCGCTCGAAGCGGTCGAGCATGCCGGGAAGGGACGGCGGCTCGCCCTGTTCATGCGCTGGGTGCTGTTCGGAATCGGGGCGCTGATCGCGAGCTGCTGCACGCCGTACGGCTGGCGAACGCTGCAGGGCGCGACCAACATCCTCAGCCTCGGCGAATTGCTGACGCTGATCGTCGAATGGATGCCGGCGAACTTCGCCACGTTCACCCCGTTCGAAGGCGCCCTGCTCGCCCTGATCGCATTCGGTTATTATCGCGGCCTGGTGCTGTCGGCACCCCGGATCTTCCTGATCCTCTTCCTGACCTGGAGCGCGCTGAGCCACGTCAGGAGCATCGACGCATTTGCATTCCTGGTGCCGCTGGTGCTGGCAAAGCCGCTCGGCGAGATGTTCCCGCAGCCGGCGCTTGAGCCCGCCGGTGCCGACAGCTGGCCGGGCCGCTATGTCACGGCGCTCGGCGCGCTGATGATCGTGGCGGCAAGCTGGACCTCGACCTCGCTCTATCTGGGGCACCACCGCTTCACCTTCACGATGACGCAGACGCCGGTCGCGGCGGTCGACCTGCTCGAGCAACGCAAGCTACAGCGCGTCTTCAACGCCTACCAGTTCGGCGGCTATCTGATCTCGCGCAATATCCCTGTTTTCGTCGACGGCCGCGCCGAGCTCTACGGCGAGAAATTCATCATGGACTTCTTCAAGGCGACCGAGGGCAAGAAGCCCGAGCTGTTGCCGCGCCTGCTCGACGAGCACAAGATCGATGCGACATTGCTGGGCGCGGATGCGCCGGGCCCGCAGATCCTCGACCAGCTCAAGGGCTGGAAGCGGATCTATGCGGACGACATCGCCGTGATCCACGTGCGCGACGCCGCAGATGGCGCGACCGCGGCGCCTTCGAAGTGACGACCCACTCCAGCGCGCGTCTTCGGCCTCAGCGACTTCATCAGATGGTTCCTTCCAGCAAGCCGATCCTGACAGATCCGGCGCGTTCCGCCCCGGACCGAGCCGTGGCGATGATCGTGCTTGTGATGCTGGCTGTGGTCTCGTTTGTTCCGGTGCTGCTGACGCCCATTCCGGCGATGGTCGATTATCCCAATCACCTCGCCCGCATGTCTGTTCTGAGCCAGAACGGCACCGCGGGTGCAAATCCGTATTACGAGGTGAGGTGGGCCTTCTATCCCAACCTCGGAATGGACCTGCTGGTCCCGCAGCTGGCGCGGCTGATGAGCGTCGAGAACGCGACGCGGCTGTTTCTCCTGCTGAGCCAGGTCCTGATCGTCACCGGTGCGCTTCTGCTCGAATGGGTCAGGAAGGGACGCATCCATCTCGCCGGCTTCGCCGCGCTCGCTTTGCTCTATTGCCTGCCGTTCAGCTGGGGTTTCGTGAACTTCGAGTTCGGGCTCGGCCTCGCGCTCTGGGGCATCGCCGTCTATCTGATGCTGGCGGAAGGCCCCTGGCCGCTGCGCTTCATGGCCAATCTGATCTTCGTCGCCGCGCTCTATGTGGCGCATTTCTTTTCGCTCGGCATCTATGGCGCAACGCTCGGCCTTTTCGAGCTGTCGCGCGTCCGCCAAGGGCGGGTCGCGTATTCCGTCGCGGCCGCGCGGCTTGGCGCGCTGGCCCTACCGGCGCTTGCGCTGCTTGCGATCATGCATGTCACGGCAGGCGCGATCGGAAGCCAAGGCAACGATTGGTTCCTCGCATTCAAGCCGGTCTGGCCGCTCCGCGTCATGAACGGCTACAATCTGACGGCCGCGGCGGTGACCGGGCTGACCCTCATGACCGCGTTGCTGTTCGCCGCAAGGCGCGGCTTGCTCAGGCTCGAGCCCGCCGGGATCTGGATCGCGCTCGGTCTTGCGCTCCTGTACGTGGCCATTCCCTCGAGACTGTTCGGGACCTCTTTCGCCGACCTCCGCGTGTTTCCTGCTGCGGCGCTGATCCTGCCGGCGTTCTGCTCGCTGTCGCTGCCAAGCCGGGCTTGGCGGATGGCTGCACTCGCTGCGATCAGCAGCATCACGCTGATCAATCTCGCCGTTGTCTTCACGGTATGGCTGCCCTACCGCGCTGACTACGCGGCCATTGTCGAGTCGTTCCGCAAGCTCGAACGCGGCTCGCGCGTCCTCGTCAGCAATGCGGACGAAGCTGGCGACCCGCCCTTCGCCGATCTCACCGCGTATCCGATGTATTATGCGCCAACGCTGGCGGTGCACTATGCCAATGCGTTCGTGCCCAATCTCTTCACGGAGGCGGGCAAGCAGCCTGTTCGGGCCGTCGAGGCCGTGCGCCATCTTGCCACTCCGGATGGCGGACTGGTGTCCTCAGGCCTGCTCACCGCGATAGCAGCGGGCCACCCGCCGGCGGACTCGCCGCGCTTTGTCCGCACCTGGTACCGGGATTTCGACTACCTCTATGTGCTGGGACCGCGGGCCGCAAACCCGCTGCCGGATCTGCTGGAACTATTGCAGACCTCGGATCGGTTCGTGCTCTACAGGATTCGCCGCAAGTCCTGAGAAAGGCGACCTTAACCACCTGCCCGTAGACTTCCGTCCCTGCAACCCAGCTGGACTCCTTCGCATGGCGGCCAATTCCGGACCGATCCGCTACAGCCTCGTCATTCCCGTCTTCAACGAGGAAGCCGTACTGCCGATATTGTTACGCCGGCTCGACTTCCTGCTGTCCCGGCTCGACGGGCCGGCAGAGGCGATTTTCGTCGACGACGGCAGCAGCGATTCCAGCTCGATCGTGCTACAGGCACTCGCTGTGCGCGACGCCCGCTTTCGCTATATCGGCCTGTCGCGGAATTTCGGCCATCAAGTCGCCATCACCGCCGGCATGGACGCCGCGCAGGGCGACGCGATCATCGTCATGGACGCCGATCTGCAGGATCCGCCCGAAGTGATCGAGCAATTGATCGCAAAATGGCAGGAAGGCAACGACGTCGTCCACGCCCGCCGCCTGTCGCGCGAGGGAGAGAGCCGATTCAAGCGCGCGACCGCACACCTGTTCTACCGGCTGCTCGGCAAGATGTCCTCCGTCGGCATCCCCGCCGACGTCGGTGACTTCCGCCTGATCGATCGCAAGGTGCTGGACGCGCTCAGGCAGATGCCGGAGCAGGATCGCTTCGTACGCGGCATGATCGCCTGGCTCGGCTTCCGCCAGGCCGAGGTCACCTTCCATCGTCTCGAGCGCGCCGCGGGCGAGACCAAGTACCCCCTGTTCAAGATGATCCGCCTAGCGGTGAACGCCGCGCTCGGCTTTTCTGATCTGCCCTTGCGCCTGGCGATCTGGTGCGGATTGACCGTCTCGGCATTCGCTCTGCTCTACGGCGGCTGGGTCGTCGTGATGTGGCTGAGCAACGACGCTCATCTCGTGACCGGCTGGTCCTCGACCATCGTCCTCCTCTCGCTGTTGTGTGGAATGAACATGCTGATGACGGGGATCGTGGGCCTTTACGTCGGCCGCATCCATGCCGAAGTAAAGCGCCGTCCACTGTACGTGGTCCAGAAACGAGCCGGCTTCGATCGCAACGAGGCGGCGACCGTACCCGCCAAGCACGCAATCAACGAGTGATCCGCCGCAATCATCTCGGACGTGAGGCCAACACCTCGTCTTCGATGCTGCTGCCGAGCGGGCTTTACTGCATCTCCCGACGCTTGTGGACGACCGCCACATCGTCGCTGTACACGCGCTGCCAGTGCGGCAACCGATCAAGCATCGCTGTGGCGGGCGTATTCGGTGCGAGCAGCGTCGCGCGGATCTTGTAGTCGTCGAGCAGCTTGAGAAAATCTCCGAGGTCAATCAGCGCCAGGGCGCGATTGTAGCGGTCGATGAACGGTCCGCCGAACAGTTCCGCGCGGCCGTCGATGAAGGTTGGAATGCCGGCAAAGACCAAATAGCCGCCGAAGGAATAATCGTTGAGCAGCGGCCCCGCCTTGGCGAGGTCGGCACGGGCGACCGCCGCCTCGGGGGTGATGAGGGGAGCCGGCCGGATGTCGCGCGCCAGCGCCAATCCACTCATCGCGGCCAAGATGCCGAATGCCGCCAGGTTCAAGCCACGCGAGGAGCGGTCGGTCTCGTTCCCGCTCGGCCCGCCGAACCTCCGGGCCAGCGGGGCCGCGAGGTAGAGCGGTGCCAGCATGGCCAGCAGATCCGCATTGCGCATCTGCGCCAGCGCGAAATGGAGCAAGCCGATCACCACCAGGGTCCGCACGACCGGCAGCGTGACGCCGCGCGAGAGCGCGAAGATGCCCCCCAGCAACAGCAGCTCGAAGCCGCCGATGCGGCTGAAATCCTGCGGCCGCCATTCCGCGATCCAGGCGAGCGCGGGACCGAGGCCGAGTGTCGTGATCGGCATCAGCAGCGGCTCCGGCCCATGCGGCGTCAGGCAGGATGCGGCGACGGCAAGCAGTGTGAATGGCACCCAGCGCAGCAGCACGCGTGGCCATTGGCTTCGCTCCTCGCGCAGCAGCGCCTCGAGCACCACGGGTCCAATCAAGCCAAGCGCCAGCACTCCGCTGCCGTGCAGATTGCCCCACACGACCAGCAGCGGCAGGGCCCAGTATGGTGGCGGCCTGCCATGATCCATGCAACGCACCAGGGCAGCCGCCCAGATCACCATGATGGGCATCACGAGCACGTGTGGCCGCGCCAGCATGTGCGGCGCCGTCAGGATGACGGCCGCGATCACCATGATCAGCGTCTGGGTCGGCGACAGCTCGCGCAGCAGGAAGTATGTGAGCAGACCAAAGGCGAGTGCGATCGCCGCGGCCGCGACGACGACGACGCCGGACCAGCCGGACAGGACGTAGGCTCCGGCATAGATGACTTCCGACAGCCATTCGAACGTGATCCAAGGCGCGCCATGCTTCGAAAACGAAAATGGATCACTCGTCGGCAGGGTCCCATGCGCCATGATCCAGCGCCCGAGCTCGACGTGAGAATAGCTGTCGGGATCTCCGAGCAGCTTCGGGCCGACAGCCAGCAATACAGCGTAGACGGCGAGCCCCACAGCCCAAGGGAGCACTGCACGCGCCGAAAACGGTTGAACCGCGCTGGAGACGACCTGATCAGTCATGGCGGGCCAAGCTAGGCCTTAATTGTTAAGGTGTTCTTTAATGTTTCACCGATCGCGCGTGCGGAAGCGAGAGAACCGCCATCGCAACGCCCGGGTCCTCCGCCGAAACGCCACGCGGGCGCTATCGCACGAGATCGATCAGGAGCAACGCGGCGCTTGTGAACAGTCCTGCGATCGGCACCCAAATGGGCACGAAGAACACGCCGGCGGGAGGCTTGGATTCTCTCGTCTTGATGCGAACAAGCGCCAGGTTGACCAGGACGAAGATCCCGAGCGTCAGGCGTGAGGTCCATTCGGCCAATCCGGTCAAGGGAACGCCGAGGGCGAGGATCAGGATGGCGCCCACGCCGAAGAGGGTTGCAACCACCGGCGCGCCGCTTCTGGCGTTCACACGGGCCAGAAAGGCCGGAAGGCTGCCTTGGTCCGCAAGCCCGTACAGCACACGTCCGATCATCAGCATGTGAACGATGATCCCGTTGACCGTCGCAACGATCGCGATGACGCTCAATACCGAGAGGGGAAGACCGGTCAACCGCTGAAAGACAAGTGCAAGCGGAGCCGAGGCGTGCGCGAGCTCGGCCGGGGGCACCGCGACCACCGCGACCCAGACGACGATCATGTAGAGGAGCGCGGTCACGCCGAGGGTGATGAAGAGCGCCCAAGGCAGCGTTTGGGACGGATTCTTCATCTCCTCGGAGATGTTCACGAGGTGCTCGAACCCGATGAACGCAAACACGGCGAGCAGCGACGTCTGTGCGATCCCGGTCCACGCTGCTTTATCGCTCAGGGGAGCCAACAGTTCGGGCAGCCGGGAGACCAGGGCGTCGCCCTCAAACAGCCCGGCTCCGACAATGAGGACCAATCCTCCGATCTCCACGACCGTCATCAAGCCGGCGAAGCTGATGGACTGAACCGCGGAGAGGCAGGCGATCGCTCCCATCGCGAGCACGACGCCCGCGATGATCCAGCTGGCAGGCAGCGGCAGGAACACGCTGATGTAGCCGGCGCTCCCCACGGTGATGGTCGCGCCCGAAATCGTCGCTGCAGCCACCACGAGCAACCCTGTGGCACCGCTGAGCCATTTTCGATGAAACGCGGCCTGGACATAGGCGGCCTCGCTCGCCGCGACCGGCAGTCGCGTGCCCAGTTCGGCAAAGCTCCCGGCCGTCACGCCCATCACGACCGCGGCAACGAGGAACGCCAGAGGTGCATGCATTCCGCTCCGGGCAGCGGCCGCGCCCACCAGGACGTAGATGCCGGCGCCGATCGTCACGCCGAGCCCATAGAGGACCGCGTGCGTGAGCGTCAGCGATCTGACCAGTTTCGTAGACCCGAGCGGCGCCACCTCCTGCATCACCAAGCGTCAATGCGAAAACAGGATCGGCACCGGCGGCTTGGACAGCAGGCCCCTGGTCGCGCCGCCGAGCACGAATTCCCGCCACCTCGGCGTTCCGTACGCGCCCATCACGAGGACGTCGATGCCGTGGGACAGCACGTAAGATGTGAGGACCTCGTCGATCGGCTTGCTCTCGGCATCGATCTCATCCAGCACGACCTCGATGCCGTGACGAGCCAGGTTCTTCGCCAGTTCTCGGCCGGAATGTCTGGAATCCAGGGGCTTTTCGTTGGTGACAGTCACGACGCGTACGCTTCTTGCGCTTTCAAGCAAAGGAAGTGCGTCGGAAACCGCTCGCGCAGCGGTGCGGCTGAAGTCCCAAGCCACGCAGATGGCATCGAGCCGCAAGGGACGCGACCGCGGGCCGGTGGGCAGGATCAGCGTCGGCCTGCCGGATTCGAAGATCACCTCCTCGGCGTACCCCAGATCATGGGAGTCCGGCACCGCCATGATCGTGAGATCCCGAAGCCTTGCATAGTCAACCAGCAGCGCGGCCTCGCTGGCGGTTGCACAGTGCTCGAAGATGGTCTCATGCCGGACGCCGGATTTGTCGGCGGAGGCTTCGAATGCGGCAAGCAGGGCTTTCGCATTCTCGCGGCTCTTGGCGGCCTCGCGCGCAATAAGCGCGGGTATGTCCAGGATGACATCCCCGAGCAGGCTTGCGCGCACCTCCGCATGGACCTCGCAGGAAATGGCTGCGAGGTGCGCCCCCAGGGTGGCGGCCACCGAGACGGCATCGTCGATCACTGAAACCGGCGTCGGCTCCGGGTAGCTCGCCAGGGTCAACAGAACATCCTTGAAAGCCATGTGTGCCTCCTTTGACGAGTCGGAACCTAACGCCGTCGAGATGCTCCTTCTTGACCCACCGCAACCGATTCAACCGGATGGCTGTGGCAAAACGGCCCAGGCTCGAACGATGGCGCCGGAACAGAACGCTCTGGTTCGGCGGCGCCTGCCTTGCGGGAGGGCCAGCGCAATGCGAGCTCGCGAAGGCGCGCTCGGACAATAAAAAACGCGGCGTTACCGCCGCGTTTTTCGATTCTCAGCTGCCGCTTGGAATTACGCCTGCGGCTGCGGCTCCAGGCCGGGATCCGGATCGGGACGCGGGCGCGGCTTGCCGGCCGGGGGCACGGCGGAGGCGCGCGGTGTGGTCGGCTCGAGCACGGACTCGCGGTTCGGCTTCTTGCCCTTGAGCAGGTCGACGATCTCGTCGCCGGTCAGCGTCTCGAACTCGAGCAGGCCCTTGGCCAGCGTCTCGAGATCGGCGCGCTTCTCGGTGAGGATGCGCGTCGCCTCCTTGTAGCCTTCCTCGACCAGACGCTTGATCTCGGAATCGATCTTCTGGACGGTGGCTTCGGAGGCGTTCTGCGTGCGCGACACCGACATGCCGAGGAAGACCTCGTCCTGGTTCTCGCCATAGGAGACGGTGCCGAGCTCTTCCGACAGGCCCCAGCGCGTCACCATCATGCGGGCCAGGCGCGTGGCCTGCTCGATGTCGGACGCCGCGCCCGAGGTCACCTTCTCGCGGCCGAAGATCAGCTCTTCGGCGACGCGGCCGCCCATCATGATGGCGAGGCGCGAGGTCATCTGCTCCAGCGACATCGACAGCTTGTCGCGCTCGGGCAGCTGCATGACCATGCCGAGCGCACGGCCGCGCGGGATGATGGTCGCCTTGTGGATCGGATCGGTCGCGGGCACGTTGAGGCCGACGATGGCGTGGCCGCCCTCGTGGTAGGCCGTGAGCAACTTCTCTTCCTCGGTCATGACGAGCGACTTGCGCTCGGCGCCCATCATCACCTTGTCCTTGGCCTCCTCGAACTCGGCCTGCGTCACCATCCGCTTGTTGCGGCGGGCGGCGGTCAAAGCGGCCTCGTTGACGAGGTTCATCAGGTCGGCGCCGGAGAAGCCCGGGGTGCCGCGCGCGATGGTCTTGAGGTTGATATCGGGCGCCAGCGGAACCTTGCGAACATGCACCTTCAGGATCTGCTCGCGGCCGACGACGTCGGGGTTCGGCACCACGACCTGACGGTCGAAGCGGCCCGGACGCAGCAGCGCGGGATCGAGCACGTCGGGGCGGTTGGTGGCGGCGATCAGGATCACGCCCTCGTTGGCCTCGAAGCCGTCCATCTCGACCAGCAGCTGGTTCAGCGTCTGCTCGCGCTCGTCATTGCCGCCGCCGAGACCGGCGCCGCGGTGACGACCGACGGCATCGATTTCGTCGATGAAGATGATGCAGGGCGCATTCTTCTTGGCCTGCTCGAACATGTCGCGGACGCGGCTCGCGCCGACGCCGACGAACATCTCGACGAAGTCGGAACCGGAGATGGTGAAGAACGGCACGTTGGCTTCGCCCGCGACCGCACGCGCGATCAGGGTCTTACCGGTGCCGGGCGGGCCGACCAGCAGCACGCCGCGCGGAATGCGGCCGCCGAGGCGCTGGAATTTGCCGGGGTCGCGCAGGAACTCGACGATCTCCTGCAGGTCCTGCTTGGCTTCGTCGACGCCGGCGACGTCTTCGAAGGTGACGCGGCCATGGGCCTCCGTCAGCATCTTCGCACGCGACTTGCCGAAGCCCATCGCCTTGCCGGCGCCGCCCTGCATCTGCCGCGACAGGAAAATCCAGACGCCGATCAGCGCGATGAAGGGCAGCCAGGAGACCAAGAGCGAGACGAACCACGGCACGTTGTCGCCGGGCGGCTTCGCGGTGATCTGCACCTTGCTGTCATAGAGGCGCTTCACCAGCGTCGGGTCGTTCGGCGCGTAAGTCTGGAAGCTGGAGCCGTTGGTGAAGGTGCCGTGGATGTCCGGCCCCTGGATCACGACGTCGCGCACATTGCCGCGGTCAACTTCGCTCAGCAGCTGCGAGAAGGCGATGTCCTGCGAGGAGGCCCGCTGACCCGGATTCTGGAAGAGCGTGAACAACGCCAACAGCAGCAAGACAATGATGACCCAGAGGGCGAAATTGCGCAGATTGGCGTTCATCGATCTTCCTTCGTGGTCGCGCGGATCGCGGCCGTGATCCTTGGGCAGTTGATTTGGTCAATGCGAGGAAATCCCAAGGAATCCTCATCGTTAGACGGATACAATTTAGGTGCCGCCCCGGTCGCTGCCAAGGGAACGAGATGGGACTATTTATCCCATCTTAGCGCGATTCCCGCTGAAATCATGGCGTCCGAACCCGGGTTTTTCCTGCCTGGTTAAGGTGGCCTGACGGCACGGACGCGAATTGACCGGTGTCATGATCCGCTCTCGTCGCGCTCATCTGCCCTTGCGCCGCCGGGCCGGCGCCGGCGCGATCTGGATACGCCCGCCGGCAAGGCTGATCAAGGCTCCCGCGAGGGTCTGCTTCAGAACCGGCCGGCCATTTGCGGCTGCACCGGGGCCGGCGATCGCCCGATCAAGCACCGACATCAGGGTTTCGACCTTGCCGAGTTCCGCCGGCCCTTCATGGCCGAGCGCGTTGATGGCCCGCAGCAGGAGCCGCAGCCGCACCTCCTCCGGCAGGGCGGCAAAGGTTGCGGCCTCGAAGCTCCTGACACTCGCCTGCGGCGCATCGCCGCGATCCCGCAGGCGGAGGAAGCGCTCGGCGCCGTCGGCAAGCACCTCGACCGCCGCATTGGCCCGCGCCAGCCTTGCCGCGAGCCGCGCCAGATTTCTGGCGTCGCCGCCCTCGGCCGCGAGGAGCGGCAGCAGCGCGCGCAGCCGCGGCCGTGTGTAGGCGGTGTCCCGGTTGGTGGGATCCTCGGCAAAGCCGATCCTCGCCCGCCGCAAGGTCGCGATCAGCTGCGATTTCGGAACGTCGAGCAACGGACGCGCCAGCACGATTCCGTCGCGCTCGGTGAATGGAGCCATGGCCGAGAGTCCGGCAAGTCCGCTGCCGCGGAACAGGCGCATCAACAGGGTCTCGGCCTGGTCGTCGCGGGTGTGTGCCGTCAGCACATGGCTCGCGCCGGCGGCACGGGCGGCCTGTGCGAGCAGGCGGTAACGGGCCTCGCGCGCGGCGGCAGGCAGCCCCGTCTTCGGCTTTTCACCGCGCCAGCGCAAGGTCCGGTGCGGCAATCCGAGCGCCGCGGCGAGCCGCTTGACCTCGCGCGCCTCACGGGCGGCCTCCGGGCGCAGGCCGTGATCAATCGTGACGACCGTGATTTGCGGGCCTCGCGCGAGGCTGCGCTGCCAGCGCGCTGCAAGCCACATCAGCGCAACCGAGTCGGGCCCGCCGGAGACCGCGAGCACCAGCGCCGGGGCATCTCTCAGGCCCGCGAAGAGCCGCCTCGCCTCGCGCGCCGAGATCGGTGAATCGTCGTCGTCTGACATGACGCTGCAATCATCCGCGGATTGACCGAATGTTTAGCGCAACGCCATCCGCTTTGTCAGCGGATCAGCACTTCACCCGCTTCTGCTCGCGATCGACGGCGGCTTTGACGCCGGCGGAGGCGCGAGGATATTTGCGGCCGATCTCGCCGAAGGCGGCGCAGGCGGCCTCCTTCTCCTTCAGCGCGGCGAGCGACTGGCCGAGCCGCAGCAGCGCATCCGGCGCCTTGGCCGATTTCTCGTATTTGGTGGTGACGGCGAGGAACGCTTCGGCGGAATCGCGATATTGCTGGCGCTGGAAATAGCTCTCGCCGAGCCAGTATTGCGCGTCGCCGACCAGCGGGTCGCTCGGAAATTTCTGCGTGAAGTTCTTCATGGTCTGCTCGGCGAGCGCGTAGTCCTTGCGCTGCATGTAGCCGATGCCGAGATCGAACTCGTCGCGCGGCGTCGCCGACGGCGGCAGAGTGGCCAAAGCAGCGCCACCGGCCGGTGCGGGATAACCCGATTGTGCCGGCGGATAGCCGGGCTGCGCGGCCGGCGGCACACCTTGTTGGTAGCGCGGGCTGGTGTTGGCGAGATCGAGCGGCTCGCCCGCATTGCGGCCGCCGCCAGGCGTGACCGCCGGCATCGGCTGCTGCCCGCCGCCGAGTGCGCGCGGCGCGCCGGGTGCATTCGGGTTCTGGTTGGGGTCGAAGGCATCGCCGCGGCGGCGTGTGCCGGGAGCGCCGGGCGCCGGCTGCTCCTGAACGATCGGCGCGGGCGCGGCGATCTGCGGCTGCTCGTAGCTCGGCTGCGCGGCTTGCTGTTGCGGCGGCGGCTGGCGATAGCCGGGCGCGACCTGACCTGGTGCAATCTGGCTGGGTGCGATCTGCGCGGGCGGCATCGCCGCGACGTTGGGTGCCTGCCCGGGCGCCCCTTGCGCGCCGCCCTCGAGCGCCCGCAGGCGCTCTTCGAGCTGGCGGTTGCGATATTGCAGCTCCTCGTTCTGGCCGGTGAGCTGGCGCAGCCGGTTCTCCAGCCGCTCGATCCGCATCTCAGGGTCGACATCATCCGACTGCCCGTAGACCGATTGCGCAAGCGCGGGCGAGCACAAAGAGAGCAGCGCGGCGGTCGCCGCGGTACCGGTAAAAGCCTTAAATCTGGATGACATCTTGCCCTGACGACGAAAGCGAAATGGCCTGCGACGGAACCCTCGACGCGCCACACATCGAAGTGGAGTACGCCAAAAATGTGACTGATACCAAGGGGTTTTCAGTCACAGAATGCTGAAACGAAACCGGCGCCCAAGAGGGCGCCGGCATCATCCAATTGCAAAGCTGAACGGGGCCTGACTGACCACCGGGGACCTGACCGAGCGTCAGGAGCTGGCGTTCAGGACAGTGACGGCGCGGCGGTTCTGCGACCAGCAGGAGATGTCGTTACAGACGGCGACCGGCCGTTCCTTGCCGTAGGAGATCGTGCGCATGCGGTTCGGGTCGATGCCGCGCGAGGCGAGGAACGAACGGACCGACTGGGCACGGCGGGCGCCGAGCGCGATGTTGTATTCGCGGGTGCCGCGCTCGTCGGCATGACCTTCGATGGTGAAGGAGTAGCGCGGATAGGTCTGCAGCCACTGCGCCTGCTTCTCCAGGGTTACGATCGCCTGCGGGGTCAGATCGGTCTGGTCGCTTTCGAAGAACACGCGGTCGCCGACGTTGACGACGAAGTCCTGCTGGCTGCCGGGCGTCGCCGCATTGGCCATCGCATCCGTCGCGGCATTCTTGTTGGCGCAGGCGCCCATCGACAGCGCGACGGCGAGCACCGCGGCCAGCTTCAATCCCTGGAGGATACGCATAGGATGTCTCATTCCGGAGCCTCCACGCTCACGTTAGTCCACTGCTGTCCGGTCTACAGGGGGTTGGTTAAGCGAACGTTCCGTCAACCTTGACGGAACCTTGCCTCAGCCGGTCAAATGCCCCCAACCAGCGAAAAGCAAACGTCATGGTTAATGGGTTGTAAATGTGGCGCGAGGGTGAAGGCAAGCCGCGTCGGCCGGCAAAAGAGCCGGCACTTGCTGGAATTTTGGGCCGAAATGACCGGGGAGCGCCCGCCTAGACCGAACCGAGCGCTTGAGAGGCCACGTCCAGGGTGCGCGGCGTGGTGAGCAGAATCGGCCGCGTGGCGGCCTGCCGGGGGATGCTGCGTTCAAACAGCATGCGCCGCTCGAACGCGCTGGAGCGCATGATCGGAAAGCGCGCGAGCACCTTGTCCCGCTGCCGCCGGACGTCGGTCGCCATCAGGACCGCCTTCTTGGTGGGCCAGCCCGGAAAGCCCCGCGGCTCCGGCGAAATGGTCTCGTGCAGGAAGATGCGGCGGTAGAACGCCTGATGATCGGTCCGGATCATGGCAAGGCCGGTGTCGGCGTTGAAATGATCGCACGCGACAAAGGCGAGGCGGACGGTCAAATAGGGCAGCTCGGGAAAGCGGTGGTGCTTGTCGGGATCTGCAACGAGCCGGCACGGATCGACAAAAACCTCGCCGCGATCGAGGCGGGGATGCAGGATGTCGCCGAACACCTCGGTGGTATAGGACATCCGCCATTCCGACGTCAGCAGATGGATGCGGACGGAGCTGCAAAGCTCTCCGTCAACGTAGACCCCGAAATTCCAGGTGTTGGGCGTTTCGTCGAAACGATCGCTGACGCGCAGCGAAGGTGATGGCTCGATCAGACCGGCCTGCAGATAGGCGCGGTAGCGCATCAGATACAGGTTGTCCTTGTCCTCGGGCGTTTCGATGAGCCGATAATCGATGCGGTCAAACAACGCGGCGCCTCGTGGAAGGAGCGCCGTGTTCGGTTCGGCTCCGGACTTCATCTGCAACCTCTGACTCCAAGCAACTTCCACGAGTAGCCAGACCTTAATGGTTCCTTAACGGAATTGCAAAGCTATAGAATCGTTAGGGTTAACCTTTGCGGGCCCGCAAGACTACGGTGCACACGGGAGCCGATTGCGAGAGTGGAGCTGCCGGGAAGGGATCGGGCCTATCGCGACGACACGAGGGCGAGCTGGTCGTCGGGCACGCGACGACCATGCGAGGCGTTGAGCAATTGCCGGATCCGCACCGCCGGTACGGGCCGGCTGAACAGGTAGCCCTGCCCTTCGGTCACGGTGCCGTCGGCGCTGATCAGCTCGAGCTGCTCGTTGGTCTCGATGCCTTCGACCACGACGGCCATGCCGAGGTCGGCGGACAGCCGCGCGACACCGCGCAGCAGCGTCAGCGGCCGGTCGGAATCGATACCTTCGAGGAAGGAGCGATCGATCTTCACCTTCTGCATCGGGAAATTGTGCAGGTAGCTGAGGCTGGAGTAGCCGGTGCCGAAATCGTCGAGCGAGATGCGCACGCCGAGCGCATGCAATTGCGACAGGATGTCGTGGGTGAGCTGGGTGTTGCGCAGCAGCGAGGACTCGGTGATCTCGATCTCAAGACGATGCGCCGGCAGGCCCGACACTTCGAGCGCGTAGCGGATTTCGCTCAGGACGTCGCGCTGGTGGAATTGTTGCGGCGAGAAATTGACGGCGACGCTGACGCCTTCCGGCCACTTCATGCATTCCATGCAGGCGCGGCGCAGGATCCAGCGGCCGAGATCGACGATCAGGCCCATGTCCTCGGCGACCGGGATGATGTCGACCGGCGAGACCGTGCCGCGCACCGGATGATTCCAGCGCAGCAGCGCTTCGCAGGTGGTGATCTTGCCGGACCTCAGATTGACCAGCGGCTGGAAGAACAGCTCGAATTCCTCGTTGGCGAGCGCCTTGCGCAGGTCGAGCTCGAGGATACGGCGCGCCTCGACGGTCGCGGCCATCTCGTCGCGGAAGAAACAATAGGTGCCGCGGCCGTCGGCTTTGGCGCGGTACAGCGCCATGTCGGCGTTCTTGAGCAGCGTGTCGGCGCTGGTGCCCTCCGGCGAGGTCAGCGCGATGCCGACGCTGGCGCCGATCTCGACCAGATGATTGTCGATGCGGTACCGCTCGCTCAACCGCTCGACGATGCGGCGGGCGAGTGCCGCGGCATCCTCGGGCGACGTGAGGTTCTGCTGGAACACGACGAACTCGTCGCCGCCGAACCGGGCGACGAAATCCTCGGGGCGCAGCATCTCGCGCAGGCGGTTGGCGACGGCGCACAGGAGCTGGTCGCCGCAGGGATGGCCCAGCGTGTCGTTGACCTGCTTGAACTGGTCGAGGTCGATGAACAGCAGCGCGGAGAGCTGCGCCGCATCGTGGGAGACAGCCAGCAGGTGCTCGATCTGGTCGCGGAAGTTGACCCTGTTCGGCAACGCCGTCAGGTCGTCGTATCGCGCAAGATGGGTGATCTTGGCCTCGGCGTTGCGCCGCTCGGTGATGTCCTCGAGCAGCAGCACCGCCCCTCCGTCCGCCATCGGCTGAACGGTCCAGCACAGCGACCGATTTCGCTCCAGGTTCGCCTCGGCGGTGATGATCTCCTTCTCCCGCGAACTTTCGATGCCGGCGACGATATGCTCGCCGTCCGCGCTCGAGATGGATCTTGCCTGCACGCACGCCGCGATGATGTCGCGCGCACTGGCGCCGCTCCGAGGCAGATGGTCGGGCAGGTTCATCATCGCCGCGAAGCGGTGATTCATCACCGCGAGCTGGCCATCGCGATGGAACATGCAAAGACCGTGCGGCATGTTGTTGAGGGCGGTATCGAACTGGCCCGCAAGTGCGGCTTCGCGCTCGCGCGCCACCACGGCGCCCATGAAGATCCGGTGCAAGTTGACCGAGAGCTGCATGATCGCCAGCAGGAAGGCCGCGCTCACAACGGCCATCGCGATGTAGTAGGGCGTGCCGCGCCACGCCAATGCCAGCACCGCCGGGGCGAAAATGAGCAGCGCCTGCAGATGGAAGATCGACGGTCGTCCGTACGCCCTTCCCGCTCCCCCTGCGGCAATGCCTGTCGTGACCGACAGGGCAATCATATGCGCGACCGCGTCGTCGGTGGCGAGCAGAGTCGTGCCGCACCAGATGCCGATCGCTGCAGCTTGGATCTTCGCGCCAATCTGATACCGCGCCTGCCAGCGTTTGGCCGCCTCGGCGGTCACGCTCGACTTGCGTCCCTGATAGCGACGCAAATCGATCGCCCGCACCGTTCCGGCCAAGACGAGCAGCGCCACGCACGCCCAAATCAGGGGCTCACCTGTCTTCAGCGCAGTCAGCGCAGCACCGATCGACACGAAGATGAGACCGGCCAGCAGCGGTCCGGGCGCTTCAAAGAGCGAATCGATCTGCGCCGCCGGATTGACCGGCGGCGGCTGCCCCTGCTCTCCGCTCTGGCTTGCGAACTGCATTTTGGTTTGTACGCGCGTCCTGTTCAGCGCGTAGTCTTACCCAGCCGAGATGAAGCTTTTCTGAGGGAACATCGTTAAAGTCGGGTTGTTTTTCGGCAATAGCGAAATGATTTCTGCTGGAATATCAAGCAGGTAGGCAAGCCTTGCCGGGCGCAAGGTGAAGGAAGTGTTGCCGTTCACGGCAAACTCGGAAAAAATCGGCGCGGTTTTTCGAAAACATCGCGCGTCTGAACGCGCGATGTTTCAACTGCGCCGTTGTCAGCCCGAGGTCGAGGACAACAGCGGCGACCATGCCGGGTCCGAGGCAAAGCCCGGCGTCGGCACCTTCAATTCGTTGCGGCCGGAGATGTCGACCGAGTACAGCGACGGCCCGCCATTGCCGCCGGGATCGCGGAAGAACATCAGCACGCGGCCGTTCGGCGAGAAGGTCGGGCCTTCGTTGTGAAAGCCGGAGGTGAGCAGCCGCTCGCCCGAGCCGTCGGGCTTCATGACGCCGATCGCGAACTGCCCGCCGCCCTGCCGGGTGAAGGCGATGTAGTCGCCCTTCGGCGACCACACCGGCGTCGAATAGCTGGCGTTGGTGTCATCCTTGGAGAAGGAGATGCGCTGCGCCTGTCCGCCGCCCGCACTCATCACGTAGATCTGCGACCTGCCGCCACGATCGGACTCGAAGCAGATGCGGCTGCCATCGGGCGAATAGGACGGCGAGGTGTCGATCGCCGGCGTGTCGGTGAGACGCGTGGTCGAGCGCGAGCGCAGATCCATCACGAACAGGTTGGAATTGCCGCCCTGCTGCAGGCTCATGATGACGCGCTGCCCGTCCGGCGAGAAGCGCGGCGCAAAGGTCATGCCGGGGAAATTGCCGACGATCTCGCGCTGGCCGGTCTCGATGTTGTAGAGATAGACCTTCGGATCACCCTGGCCGAACTCCATGTAGGTGATCTCTTGCGAATTCGGCGAGAAGCGCGGCGTCAGCACGAGGTCGGAGCCGCGGGTCAGATAGCGCACATTGGCGCCGTCCTGGTCCATGATCGCGAGCCGCTTGACGCGGCGCTCCTTCGGCCCGGTCTCGTCCACGAACACGACGCGGCTGTCGAAATAGCCCTTCTCGCCGGTCAATTTCTCATAGATCTGATCGGAGATGATGTGCGCGATGCGGCGCCAATATTCCGGCGAGGTGAAATATTGCTGGCCGGTGAGCTGCTGGCCGGAGAGGACGTCCCACAGGCGGAATTCGGCCTTCAGGCGGCCGTCCGGCTGCCGCGTCATGCGGCCGGTGACCAAAGCCTGCGCGTTGATGGTCTTCCAGTTCTCGAATTGCGGCGCGACGTCGATGTTGCTGATGCGCTCAATGAAGGCGGCCTGGTCGATCGGCGCGAACAGGCCCGAGCGCTTCAGGTTGTTGGTGATGACCTGCGTGACACCGTTAGCGACGTCGCTGTCGGAGGGCGAGCCGGGCACGAAGTTGCTGATCGCGATCGAGATGGGCTGAAATCCGCCGGGACTGACTTGAAGTCGCCCCTGCGCCGTCGCGGCGCCTCCGGCCAGCAGGGTGACTGACGATCCCGCGGCCGCGATGAATCCACGTCGCGTCAGAAATGGCATCTTGTTCACCTGAGTTAATTCATGTCTCATCTACTGCTGATCTTTCATATCGAAAGTCAGCGCAATCGTTTTCCAAGTGTCGTACTGAGCTTTGGGCAAGAACGTGTAGGCCTGACACTGTTGGATCGCACGCTTGGCACTCTCCGCCATCGCATTTGCAATTGCCCGAGACGGTCCTCGAACCGCGACAATCACAGGCGCTGACGCGAGCGTGCCGTCGGGGCGCATCTGAATGTCTATGTCGGCCGTAAACTGATCCCTGTCCTGAGCATCATAAGGGAAATTGAAGCAGTGCTTGACGGCAGCGACGAAAGCTCCCTGCCAAGTCGCGACGTTGTTGGCGGCCGTCCCTGTCGCTGTGCCCAGCGAGGCTGATGCATTCAACGCCGAGCCGGTCTGCTCGTGCCGGGTCGCGGCGCGCTTGTCGAGGTCGCGCTGGATCTGCGCGGGGTCGAAGGTGCGCTCCTTGGGCTTAGGCTGCTGCTGCGGCTGCACCGCCGCGACCTTCTGCTCCACGGGCTTCGGCGGCGGCTTCTTGGTCTCCATCTTCTTCTGCAGCTCGGCGATCGGATCTTCCTTGGCCGGATCAGGCTTCTTTTCCTGCGGCTTCGGCTCTTCCTTCGGCTTGGCCTCCGCCACGGGCTTCGGCGGCTCCGGCTTCTTCTCCACCGGCTTCTCGACCGGCTTCGGCGGCGGCTCCGGCTGCGAATTGGTCTTGATCAGCTCTTTCTTCTCAGTGACCTTGCCGACGGCGTCTTCCTCGGGCTTGGGCTCCGCGATCTTCTCGACCTTCGGCTTCGGCTCTTCCTTCTTGCCGGTCTTCTGCCCCGCCATCATCTTGGCGAGCTGATCGGAGGAGATGATGTCGATCGGAAGCGATTCCTGCGTAGCGATGTAGGCCTTGCTGCTGAAGGTGACGAGCCCCCATCCCAGCACGAGGACATGCAGGGCAATCGACGCAACGAGTGTCTTGTCGACGTTCACCTTCACGGCCTCAAGACCCCTGATCCGCTTCCGTGACGAGCGCCAGCTTCTTGAATCCGGCGCCCGAGAGCTGGCCCATCACCTTGGCCACGGTGCCGTAATCCGCCTTCTTGTCGGCGCGCAGATAGATGCGTTCCTCGAGGCCGCCGCGCGCATCGGTGATCGCCTTCAGCTTCGGGATCAGCTCGTTCAGCGCAATCTCGGTGTCGTTGATGAACACCTTGCCCTTGATGTCGACCGACATCTGGATCGGCTTCTGGTCGTTGTTTTCGAGGCTCTTGGCACTGGTCTGGGGCAAATCGAGCGGGACGCCGACCGTCAACATCGGTGCCGACACCATGAAGATGATGAGCAGCACTAGCATGACGTCGACCATCGGCGTGACGTTGATCTCGGCCACGACCGGCTTGCGCCGGCCACGGCGCCCGCCGCCGCCGGACGAACTCGCAACGTTCATGGCCATGATCGCGTGCCCAGATTGCCCTTCACACTATACATGCCGTCCGTCAGCCCCGCTCGTCGATCTGACGAGACAGAATGGCTGAAAATTCATCAGCAAAGCCCTCGAGCCGCTGGGCCTGCCGGTTCACCTCGGAGGTGAACTTATTGTAGAAAATAGTGGCAGGAATGGCGGCGATAAGGCCGACGGCGGTCGCAAACAGCGCCTCGGCGATACCGGGGGCGACCACCGCCAGAGAGGTATTCTTCGAGGCCGCGATCGACTGGAAGCTCGACATGATGCCCCAGACCGTGCCGAACAGGCCGACGAAGGGGCCGGCGGAGCCGACGGTCGCCAGCACCAGAAGGCGCCGTTCCAGCCGCTCGACCTCGCGCGCAATCGAGACGTTCATCACCTTGTCGATGCGCATCTGAAGCCCTGCGACCGAGCGGGCATGGCTCTCGAACGAGCGCTTCCACTCGCGCATCGCCGCCACGAAGCAGGCCGCCATGGAATGCGTCGGCTTGGCCGACAGCGTGCGATAGAGCTCCTCGATCGACTCGCCGGACCAGAACGCCTGCTCGAACCGGTCCATCGAGCGGCGGGTGCGCGCGTAGAGAAAGATCTTGTCGATAGCGATCGCCCAGACCCAGACCGAGCAGGCCAGAAGCCCCAGCATCACCGCTTTCACGATCCAGTGAGCCTGCCAGAACAGCGCGATCAGCGACACGTCGGCGGAGGCAGCAACCGGAAGGGCTGACTGAGCCAATTCGGCCGGATTCATAAGCAGTATCCTCTCAAGGCGATCGTTACCTAATGTCCTTCGGCCAGCAAATCGCGGCCGGTGTTCCCCAACAGCCGCGCTGGACCCGCGCGGCGGGCAAGCCCGCTCAAAGCCTTGTCTTTCTGGGGTGCAGGGCTCGTCCAAAGGCTCGTCAAAAGCCGGCCGCCTGCATTCCCCGCCAAGATGTCAAAACTAAGGGGCCTCGACCCCAGGCCTTGACGTCGGGCTCCGGGCACGCCTGTCCGCACATACCAGAGCCCGCCGATGGTTAATGCGGGGTTACCGGCGGCGCATTTGGCTGCAGGAAAGACAGTCCGTGCAGGGGGATGGACCCCGGATCCCGTGTTCCAGACGCACCGGCCGGAGGAACCTGCTCTCGTGCCAAAAATTGTCGGGAAAATCACTCTCCGCGAGGTCCTGCCATGTCCATCAACCCCAAGACGACCGCCGCGATCGGCGATCACCCGCTCCACCCCATGCTGATCCCGTTCCCCGTCGCGTTCCTGGTCGGCGCTCCCATCGCCGATCTGGCCTTCATCGGAACCGGCGACGGTTTTTGGGCACGCGCCGCGATGTGGCTGATCGGCGCCGGCATCGTCATGGCGCTGGTTGCCGCCGCAGCCGGCTTCACCGACTTCTTCAGCGAGCCACGCATCCGCCGCCTGAACGATGCCTGGTACCACATGGTCGGCAATCTCGCGGCGGTGGTGCTGGCCCTGGTCAATTTCTATCTCCGCTACGCCCAAGGCGCGGAGGCGGCGATCAAGCCCTGGGGCGTCGTGCTGTCCCTGGTCGTGGTCGGCATCCTTCTGTTCACGGGATGGAAGGGCTGGGAAATGGTCTATCGCCACCACGTCGCGGTGCTGGATGCGCCGGGCCAGACCAGCTCGGAGCCGGTCAACCCGCATCATGGCGGCGAAAGCCACCGCCGCGCCGCCTGAGCGACAGTCAAGCGGACGAAGCGGCCGCAAGGCAATTGGTGAGCCGCGCGGGATTGCCGATTGCGGTGCAGCCGCCAGGCACGTCACCGGTCACGACAGTCCCGGCGCCGATCTTGGCGAAGTCGCCGATCTCGATGTCGCCGAGGATGGTCGCGCCGGAGCCGATGAACACGCCGCGGCCGATGCGAGGCGAGCGCATCGGCAGGTCGCCATGGCGTCCGATGCTGACATTCTGAAGGATGGTCACCTCGTCGCCGATGACGACATTGGCACCGATCACGATGCCGGTGGCATGGTCGAGATAAACCGACGAGCCGAGGCTCGCGGCCGGATGAATGCTGACCTGCAGGACGTTCGAAGCCTCGTTCTGCAACAGCAGCGCCGCATCACGATGGTCATGACGCCATAGCCAGTGCGAGACGCGCCAGGACTGCAGCGCGACATAGCCCTTGAAGTGCAGCAGCGGCGGCAACAATCCGGCGATGGCGGGATCACGGAGCACGATGGCGCGCAGGTCGCGGCCGGCCGCTTCGACCAGATCCGGTTGGCCGCGAAAGGCATCGCGGGAAAACGTCGTGAAGCGCTCGCGATCGGCGGCGCTGCCGCCCAGCCGACGCCCGATCAGATCGGCCAAGGCAGCGGTAAAATCGTCATGGGCAAGGATGGCATCGGCGACAGCCTTGCCGAAGACGGGATCCGCCGCTGCGGTGCGCCGCGCCTCGCCGCGTATCTCCTGCCAGAGGATGTCGCTCGCCACGATCGCAGTCTCCGTCCGCATTGCCGCCTGCGGTGTTTTGACGCTTGCTTCTCGCTGTCGAATATAGGACGCAGGCCGCCTGCGCGCCAATTGGCGTCGGCAACACGCGCGGCCACCTGTGCGCCATGCTCCCCGTAAGACTACGGGCTTGCTTGCCAGAGAGCTGCGGCCAGCCTTCGGCCGAAGCCCGCGGTGGCATCCGCGGGTTTTGGTACCCGCCGGACGTCAAGCTGCCGGCCAGTTCCGAATCCACGTCATCCGAGGTCACGCTCAAATATGCCGCTCAACGCCCCCGCCGACGACCAGCACGACGACATCATGTATCCATCCGCCCTGCCGTTCCTGCTGGTCCATCTCGGCTGCCTTGCGGCAATCTGGTCGGGCGTCACCTGGCAGGCGGTCGCGATCTGCGTCTCACTCTATTGCTTGCGGATGTTCGCGATCGGAGCCGGCTACCATCGCTATTTCTCGCATCGGGCGTTTGCGACCAGCCGGGTGTTTCAGTTCATCCTGGCCTGCCTTGCGCAAAGCAGCGCCCAGAAGAGCGTGTTGTGGTGGGCGGCCAAGCATCGCCACCATCACCTGCATTCCGACACTGAAAACGACGTGCATTCACCGCGTCACCGCGGCTTCCTCTATAGCCATCTCGGCTGGATCTTTTACCGGCAGCACGACGCAACCGACCTCGTGAAGGTCGGCGATCTCGCCGCCTATCCCGAGCTGATGTGGCTGCATCGGCTGGAGCTGCTGCCGGCCTTCGTGCTGGCAGGGCTCTGCTTCCTGGTCGCAGGATGGTCGGGTCTGGTGGTCGGCTTCCTCTGGAGCACGGTGCTGGTCTATCACGCGACCTTCTGCATCAATTCGCTTGCCCATGTGCACGGGCGCAAGCGCTACGTGACCGGCGATGATTCCCGTAACAACTGGCTGCTGGCATTGGTCACGCTGGGTGAGGGCTGGCACAACAATCACCACGCCTATCAGAGCAGCGTGCGACAGGGCTTTCGCTGGTGGGAGGTCGACGTGACCTATTACATCCTGACGCTGCTGTCGTGGATCGGCGTCGTCTGGAACATGAAGGCGCCGCCCGAACAGGTGCTGCGCAACGAGCAGCCGCTCGGCGCGCGGGTCATCCAGCGGGCGGCCCGCGAGCTCGCCGGACGGTTCGATGCGCAAACCCTGGCGCATGCGATCTCGTCGGCACGCCGCCGGGCCGATCTCGCCCAGTTGCAGCTGCCGACGCTGCACGACATCCTCAATCGCGCGCATGAAGGTGTCGACGCGCTGACGCATCTGCATCTGCCGAAGATCCCGACACGCGAGGAGTTTCTCGCGGAAGCCAAGGCGATGTTCGCGCGCACGCGATCGCTCAACGAGATCGTCGACCACGCCTACGAATACTTCCTGGCCTCGGTTCGCGCGCAGCTCGCCACGGCGCGCTGAAGCTTCACGCCATGCGACACCGGCCGGCAGCGGTCATGCTGCCGGGGCGCGTCCATCGCGGGCGCGGCCGGGGTCAGCTTGCTTGCGGAGGCTGAGCGCATAGAGCCAGCCGCCTGCGGCGATCAGCACCGGCAGGACGAAAAGCGCGAAATCGCGGAGCAGGATCATGGGACGATACTTCCCTGCGCGAACGACACAGCGCGGCTGAGTGCGTACGATGCGCCCCAATATAGATTGGCGCTGAGAAACAACCGCCAGGACTCGCCGAGCTGCCATTCCGGGTAGAGCTGAACTTCCGTGGGCCACCCATTGAGGAACGCGATCGCCACCGGGACGACCGGGCCGAAGCGCTCGAACAACACGGCCGCGCGCTCGAACAATGCGAGGCGCTGGCTGATTTGTTTGCGTTCAATATTGGTCATGATCGTGCCCGTCGGCGCCGCGGAGGCGCAGTCAAGGCTTGGTCGGTGCTCGCGCGGTCCGGGTTCTATCGATCCTGCACATCTGCGTGATGGGCCTCGCAAAGCCCTCGCAGGCGCTTCGCATCGCCAGGACGACCATCGAAGTGTGACATAAACCAAACCGCCCGCCTGCGGGTTGCGCAGGCGGGCGGCTCGGGGCCATCAGGACTTTGGGGGCATGCGCCTGAAGGCTTTGAGAGGTGCAATTCTTCGGATCAGCCCTGCTGCTGATCGGTCGGCGGCGGGGTCGGACGCGTCTTGTGCTGCGCCATGAACTGGTCGAACTCTTCCTTGTCCTTGGCGTGACGCAGGCGGTCGAGGAAGTTCTTGAACTCGACCTGCTCTTCCTCGAGCCGGCGCAGTGTCTCAGTGCGATACTCGTCGAAGGCGCGGTTGCCGGAGGACGGCGGGCCGAAGCCAAAGCCGAAGCCGCGGCGCTCCATGCGGTCGCGCATGCGATCCATCTTGTACTGCATCTTTTCCATCTTGTTCTGCCAGCGATCCTGATTGCTCCAGCACGACATTCTTCTGCTCCCGAGTGTGAAAAAGAGGAGGGCAAGTCCGATCGGCCACCAGATGATGAAGCCGAGAATGGTCACGGCGATCCAGCCGGGATGCCAGGGCGTGTCCAGCATGCGGGGGCGCTCGTAATATTGCTGTTGGTCCGACGGGCCGCGCCAGCGATTGACATCAGCGGTGTAGGCCATTTCCCTTCTCCATCACGGCACCAGCGCCGTTGTGAATGTAAATAACATTTACATAGCTAGACCATCCCGCGATTTTGTCAAGCTGGCAGCAAGACACGCCCGCGTGATTACTTGCGCAATCTTATTTCGGCTTGCCCCAGGGGCTGCCGGGCGGCAGGCCCGAACCGGAGGGAGCCTCCGGCGGCACCGGCGGCGGCTCGGCGCCCCTGGCCGGAGGACGGCGGTCGATCGGGAAGCCGAGGCCGCGCAGATAGATCAGCACCTCGGCCTCCAGCAGCTCGTCCGGCGACATCGGCAGCTTGCGTCGCGCAGCATCGCCGCGGGAAAACAGCGAGGCCACGCCATGCGACATCGACCAGATGTGCAGCGCCATCATCATCGCCGGCGGGCGGGGTGTGCCGGGCGGCGTCAGTGCGGCGAGCCGCTCGGCTGCGGCTCGAATGATGTTGAAGGCGCGTTCGCTGGCCGCCTGAAGTGCGGGATTGGCATCGACCGGCACGCCCGATTCGAACATCGCGTTGTAGAAGGCCGGCTCCGCGCGGGCAAAGGCGAGATAGGCCTTGCCGACGCGCTCGAAGGCGGTGACGGTGTCGGGCCGCCCGTCGTCCCAGGCCGCCGACAGGCGCGCCTCGAACTGCTCGAAACCGCGCTGGGCGATAGAGGACAGCAGCTCGTCACGGTCGCGGAAATGCCGGTAGGGCGCCGCCGCACTGACTCCGGCCATGCGCGCGGCGTCGGCGAAGGTGAAGCCGGCCGCCCCCTTCTCGGCGATCAGCCCGAGGGCCGCCTGCAACAGGGCTTCCTTCAGATTGCCGTGGTGATAGCCGCGCTCGGCGCGGCGCTGCTCCTTGCGCCAGCTCATGTGAACGAGCTTTACATGAGCCGGGCGTGAAGGTCACTAGCGGCGGCCGGACTGGTTGACCCGTATTTTCACGTCATTCCGGGGCGATACGGAGCATCGAACCCGGAATGACGGGTGACCGGGGCTACATCTCCGGAATCGGCAGCACGGGCATGACCTCGATTGCCTCGCCCGGGAAGATCGCAAAATGCGGATGGTTCTCGAACAGCTTTGCGGCGTCCTCCTGCGAGGCGGCACGCACCACCGTGAAACCGGTCAGCGCGTTGCTGACCTCGGTGATTCCGCTCCCGTCGATCCTGCGGGTCTTGCCGAGCGGGCCCCCCATCTCGACGATCACGGATTTGTGCTTCTCGACCCAGCCGTGCCAGGCGGCCATGCCCTCCTGCTCCTTCGCCTTCCGCTCGGCCTCGGGCAGCGCGCGCCACGCCGCCATTTTCGATCCGCTCGTGCTGCCGAGATAGACGGCGAGAAATTTGTGTTCGGTGCTCATGGGTTTTCTCCTCAGGGTTGATTGGGAATCGCGCAGCCGCCGTCTCGTCTACGTCTTCAGGTCGCCAAACCCGGCGACGATCTCTTGCACTTCGGGCGAGTAATCGGCCATCTCCTGCACCTGGCGGACCTCGATGATCTCGTTGGCTGAAGCGGGACATTTCTTGGCCCAGGCGATCGCCTCGGCGCGCGAGGCGACCTCGATCATCCAATAGCCGCCCAGGACTTCCTTGGCTTCCGCGAAGGGCCCGTCGGTGACGATGGGCTGGCCGGTCGCAAACGAGACGCGTGCCCCGGTCGACGGCGGGTGCAGCCCATCGAGCGTGATCAGCACGCCTGCGTCCTTCAGCGCCTCGTTGTAGCGCATCATCGCGGCGACGCGCTCGGGATCGAGCTGCAGCTCCGGCGGCGCGTTCTAAGACGAACGGCCTTCTGCCGGGCCGACAGCGGGACAGAAATTATTTCGAGGCCGCAGCGCAGCCGCGGCTGGCGCATTCTGGGCCACATTGGGCTCGATCGGCTCGGCGAGGCCTTTCATGCCGGAACGAAAGCGCAGTAAAAGGAACCGGCGCTTCGCGCGCTGCTCCCGGACACAGGACAGATCAGCCAATGCCGCAAGCCCCGCAAAAAGTCGCCCTCGTCACCGGTGCCGCCCGCGGCATCGGGCTTGCGACCGCGAAGAAATTCTTGGCCGAGGGCTGGCGCGTGGCCCTGCTCGACATCGAGCACGAACTGCTCGGCCGCGCGGTCGCGGACATCGGCCAGAGCGAGGCGACGCTGGCGCTGACCTGCGATGTCGCCGACGCGGCCGCAGTCAGCACCGCAATGACGACGATCGAGCGGCGGTTCGGCCGGCTGGACGCGCTGGTCAACAATGCCGGCATCGCGGTGTTCGCGCCGCTGATGGAGACGTCGGGTGCCGACTGGCGCCGCGTGCTCGAGGTCAACCTCACCGGACCGTTCCTCTGCACCAAGGCCGCGGTGCCCCTGATGCGCGACGGTGGTGGCGGCGCCATCGTCAACATCACCTCGATCTCAGCCGTGCGCGCTTCGACACTGCGCTCGGCCTACGGCACCAGCAAAGCAGGCCTTGCACACCTTACCAAGCAGCTCGCGGTCGAGCTCGCCTCCCTCAACATCCGCGTCAACGCGGTCGCACCGGGGCCGGTCGACACCGCGATGGCGAAGCAGGTGCACACCAAGGAGATCCGCGCCGACTATCACGACGCCATTCCGCTCAACCGCTACGGCCTGGAAGAGGAACTCGCGGAAGCGATCTATTTCCTGTGCTCGGGCCGCGCGAGCTACATCACCGGCCAAATTTTGGCCGTGGACGGCGGCTTCGATGCGGCGGGCATCGGCCTGCCGACGCTGCGCGGGCAAAGGCGCAACGGGTAGGCGCAGGATTTGTAGGGTGGGCAAAGGCGCAACGCGCCGATCCCAAATTTGCGGTGCGGATGGTGGGCACGCTACGCTTTGCCCACCCTACGAAAGCGAGTTGGTGGAGAGTTCATGCAACGCATCACCTTCCTCAAAGCTCTGATGCTTGCATCCGCGCTGCTCGCCGCCGCGCCCGCAGCGGCCGAGATCCGCATCATCCAGTCTCCGGGCGGACAGGTCGGGCCGTTCCTCGATCTGTTCGAAAAGGTCCGCGACAGTGGCGAGCGCGTGGTGATCGACGGTCCCTGCCTGTCCGCCTGCACGCTGGTGCTGAGCATCGTGCCGGGCGAGCGCATCTGCGTCACCAAGCGCGCCGTGCTCGGCTTCCATGCCGCACGCTCGGTTGACCGGCGCGGCCGCTTCTATGCCGAGCCGGAAGCATCGGTCGCGGTGCTTGCCGCCTATCCCGGTCCGGTGCGCGACTGGATCAGCCGACGTGGCGGTCTGACCTCGCGGCTGCTGCTGTTGAAGGGGCGCGATCTCGCCGCGATCTATCCGCGTTGCCGCTGATACAGCCGGCAGCCGCCAACCGCTTTCAAAACAGCGTCTGGATCACTGGCGCCAGCTTCGCGCTGGCGCAAATGAGCATTCCCCAAAGAGCAAAGTTGATCTGTAGCGCCGCCGCCATCGGTCGCTCCCCTTGCAAGTGACGTCCATCCCAGTTTGTAGCTTTTATGACTCACCAATAACGATTCTGACGTGCAGAGCACAGCCCAATCTTGCGCCAATTGTTGTGCGATGCAGCTCGCTTCACGAAGCGGCCTCACTGCGTCCGCAAAGTGATGCGAAAGCACGACTCATATTCGGCCATGCCGGCAAGTTTGTTTTGCCTTGAGTTCCATTGAACCGACGATGCGCGTGTCTCACGCAGATTCTGCGCGCCGATTGTGGAGGCAAAAGCCCGGCATGATTCGACACGGCTTGATCGTGCTCACTTTTTGCACAGCGCTGATCGGATGCGCAGAGGCGCCAGCGCAGGAACGCCGCGCCATTGCATGGGATGGCCTCGGCAAGGATCCGAACCGTCCGCATGTGGCCAAGCGGCGCGTCACGACCGGCGCGCCGGCTGCAAGTGATCCCAATCAGGAGCGCGAAAAAGTGCTCGGCACATTGCGCCCCTATTCCGAGGCGTGGTGGGCGGTCCAGGACGAGATACAGGCGGAGAACGACAGGAAGCTGGGCGCCAAGCTCGTGATCTGTCCTCGCTGCGTGGAATCGTCGCCCGAGGACGTCACCGGATCAATCCGGTGAAAGGACAACGGCTGATCGGCGCCTGACGTAACGAAACGTACGTCCCCTCTCCCGCAGCATTGGAGAGAGGGGATCGCAACGCGACGGTCGCGCCCAAAGCGCGATGCGATAGGATAAATCGTCATCGCGCTTTAGGTTGTTGTTTGAGCATGATCTTTTCGGAAAACCGCTTCACACTTTTCCGGATCATGCTCCTATCACATGCCCTCGGCCGGGCAATTCACCATCCAGGGAATGCCGAACTTGTCGACACACATGCCGAAGCCCTTGGCCCAGAACGTCTTGCTGAAGGGCATGGTGACGCTGCCGCCGTCGGCAAGCGCGTTGAACTTGCGCTCACCATCTGCGGGGTCCTTGACCGTAAGCGAGATTGCAAAGCCCTGCGGCTTCTGGAAATGCTCGGCCGGCGAGTCGGAGGCCATCAATACCGTGCCGTCCGGCAGTGACATCCGCGCATGCATGATCATCTTCTCGCGCCCGGGCGTAGCCGGCACCTCCGGCGGCGCATCCGATGCGCGCATCATCGCGTCGATCTTGCCGCCGAGAACCTTGGCGTAATAGTTGAACGCTGCTTCGCAATTGTCCTGGTAGAACAGATAGGGATTGAGCATCGTTTCTCTCCTCTTCGTTTGCAGTGAGGCTTATTGCTTCTCGGTGAGCTTCTTCAGGCCGGCGAGGCCGGTCTCGAAATCCTTGCCGATCATACTGTCCATGTTGAAGAACACCTGCATCAGCTTGGACAGGAACGGGGCCGGACCGTACATTACCCATGTGACGAGTGTGGCATCGCCTTGCGGCACAAAGGTGAACTCGGCGGTGTTGTGGCCTTCGAACGGCCGCTCGAAATCAAGCTTGATGCGGAGCTTGGAGGGGCCGTTCGCCTCCAGGATCTCCATATGGCCGGCGCCGACCTTGTTGTTGCCCTCCCAGGCATAGGTCGCACCCTTCCCTGCCGGGGTTCCGCCGAACGTCCGCTTCATGGCGGGATCGCGGGTCTCATACGGCGACCAGGCGGTCCAGCGATGGAAAACGGCAACCAGCGGATAGATCACAGCGGCCGGTGCCTTGACGGCGAGCGAGCGTTCCACACGGAACGTGTCGGGTTTCGTCAGGGCGAAGACGAGGACCGCGGCAAGGCCGGCGGCGAGAACGATGGCGATGACGGCAATGGCTTTCAGCATGGATGGCTCTCCGTGGATACGGAGCCTAGGACGAACGGGGGAGGCCCCGGCCCGACAATGGGACAGAAATTCTTTGGCGCACTGCGCACCCCACGTCATGGCGTGGAAACAGACGGGCCTACTTCGCCTTGGCGCTTTCCTTTGCCTTCGGCTGGCTGTCCCGGATCAGGCGATCGAGATGCATGCGGATGTGGGCGGCTTCGGCCGAGGTGTTGGCGAGCGCGATGGCGCGGTCGAAGGCGATTCGGGCTTCGTCGTTGCGGCCGAGCTGCATCAGGAAGGCGCCGCGCACGCCGTAGAAATGGAAATAATTGGCGAGCTTCGGCGCCAGCGGCTCGATCAGCTCGAGCGCGGCCTGCGGCCCGCGCACCTTGGAGACCGCGACCGCCCGGTTGAGCGTCACCACCGGCGAGGGCTGCACCACTTCGAGCGCGCCGTAGAGCAGGTCGATCTCCGTCCAGTCGGTCTCCTCCGGCGTCGCCGCGCGCGCATGCAGGGCGGCGATCGCGGCCTGAATCTGGTAGGGCCCGCTGCGGCGGTGGCGCATCGCCTTGTCGATCAGCGCGAGGCCCTCCGCGATCATGGTGCCGTTCCACAAGGAACGATCCTGATCGTCCAGCAGGACCAGCGAGCCGTCCGCGGCAAAGCGCGCCGCGCTGCGCGCGTGCTGCAACAGGATCAGCGCGGTCAGGCCCATGATCTCCGGCTCGCTCGGAAACAGCCGCAGCAGCAGCCGCGCCAGCCGGATCGCCTCCTCGCACAGCGGCTTCCTGATCTCCGCGGTGTCACCGCTCGCCGAATAGCCTTCATTGAAGATCAGGTAGATCATCGCCGCGACGCCGGCGAGCCGTTCAGAGCGCTCGACCGCGCCCGGCGCCTCGAACGGCGTCCCGGCCTCGGCCACCTTTGCCTTGGCGCGCGTGATGCGCTGCTCCATCGCCGCTTCCGAGACCAGGAACGCGCGGGCGATCTGCTTCACCGTGAGGCCCGAGACGATGCGCAGCGCCAGCGCGATCTGCTGCGTCGCCGGCAGTCCTGGATGGCAGCAGATGAACATCAGCCGCAAGATGTCGTCGCGATAATGCGAGCCGTCGAGCCGCTCGGCCAGCTCGCCTTCGGCGTCGTCGAGATCGGAGATCGCCTGGTCGTCCTCAGGCAGCGGCTGCTGCCTGCGCGCGCGTCGCACTTCGTCGATCGCGACGTTGCGGCCGACCATGATCAGCCAGGCCGCGGGATCGCGCGGCGGCCCATTCTGCGGCCAGGTCTTGAGCGCGCGCAGGCAGGCGTTCTGAAACGCCTCCTCGGCGGTGTCGAGATCGCGGAAATAGCGCAACAGCGCGCCGACCGCCTGGGGTCGCGCCGAAGTCAGCGCAGTCTCGATCCAGGCGGTATCGGCCTCGCTCACGTCAGGTTTCCTCCGGGCCGGAATACGCCGACGGGACGCACCTCATAGGCGCCGCCGGGATTGGCGGCACCCAGCTCGCGTGCGACGTCGAGCGCGTCGTCGAGATTCTTGCAGTCGACGATGTAGAAGCCGAGCAGCTGCTCCTTGGTCTCGGCATAGGGGCCGTCGAGCACCAGCGGCGGATCCTCCTTGCGCAGCGTCGCCGCCGCGGTCGTCGGCAACAGCCGCGCCACCGGCCCGAGTCGACCCTGCCTGGTGAGCTTCTCCTGCACCACGGTGAGCTTCTTCATCACGGCCTCGTCCTGTTCCTTGCTCCAGGAGCCGACGAAATCCTCATCGTGATAGCAAAGAATGGCGTAAAGCATGGGCAGCACTTCCCTCGTCTGTTCTGAAGACGCGCCAATATGCCCCGCCCCGACAGCGCTGCGGAAAAAATTTGCAAGAAAAATCCGGCAGATCGTGCCAAGGAGGGCCTTCTTGCGCGGAACCTGAAGAGGCACTTCGAATGACCATGGGCACACTGGCCGTCCTGATCAACAGCACGCAGCAGAACTGGCTGCCGGAGCGCTGGAAGGCCCGCTTCGACGCGGTCTGCGGGGGACGCCGCGTGGTGCTGCTGCCGGACGCCGGGCTCGATCCGGCGGAGGTGCATTATGCGGCGGTGTGGAAGCCGGTGCCCGGCGATCTCGGTGCGTTCCCCAATCTGCGGGCGATCTTCAACCTTGGCGCCGGCGTTGACGCGCTAATGGCGGACAAGAGCCTGCCCGAGGTGCCGCTGGTGCGCGTCGCCGTGCCCGATCTCACCAATCGCATGACCGAATATGTCATGCTGCACGTGCTGATGCATCACCGCCAGGAGCTTTACCTGCGGCAATCGCAGCGCGAGAAGCGCTGGGAGCCCAGATATCAGTGGCCGGCCAGCGCGGTCACGGTCGGCGTCATGGGATTGGGCACGCTAGGCGCCGATGCGGCCGACGTGCTGCGGCGGCTCGGCTTCCGCGTCGCCGGCTGGAGCCGCAGCCCGCGCACGATCGAGGGCGTCGAATGCTTCCATGGCGCCGCCGGAATGGACGCGTTCCTGCGCAAGACCGATATCCTGGTCTGCCTGCTGCCGCTGACATCAGACACGCACGGCATCCTCAACCGCGAGGTCTTCGCCAAGCTCAATCGCACCAGCCCGCTCGGCGCGCCGGTGCTGATCAATGCCGGCCGCGGCGGCCTGCAGAACGAGGCCGATATTCTCGCCTGCCTCGACGACGGCACGCTCGGCGCCGCCTCGCTCGACGTCTTCGTGCAGGAGCCGCAGCCGAAGGACAGCCGGTTCTGGACCCACCCCAAGGTGGTGTTGACGCCGCACAATGCCGCCGACACCGACGCGGATGCGATCTCGGCCTATGTCGCCGAGCAGATCGCCCGGTTTGAGGCGGGCGGCGCGCTGGAGAACGTGGTGGATCGAACGCGGGGATATTGAAGCTTCGCTTCCAGCTTATCCTTTGGCGCCGATCATCACGTCGATCGCGCCCTTGACGATCGCCTCCAACTCCTTGCGCGGCACGCGGGCGCGGGAGCGGATGGCGATGGTGTGGATGGTGGCCGATGCGATCTGTGCCAGCGCGAACGGATCGGCGCTCTCCGGCAGCTCGCCTTTCTCCTTGGCGCGGCGGAAGCAACTGGCAAAGGCCTTGTCGAGCCCGGTGAGGCCGTCCAGCACCATGGCGCGGATCTCGGGATCGCCGACCGCCTCGGAGGCCGCGGTCACGACCGTGAAGCAACCGCGCGGTCCGGTGTCGCCGGACAGATAGATGTCCAGCGCGGCTGCGTAGATGCGCTCCAGCCGCTGGCGCAGCGGCATCTCCTCGCGGAAGATCGCGACCATCGCCGCGCCCGCCTCGTCGCGATAACGCTGGTAGCTCTTGATGTAGAGCTCGCGCTTGTCGCCGAAGGCGCCGTAGAGGCTCGGCCGATTCATGCCGGTGGCGGCGCTGAGATCGTCGAGCGAGGTGGCCGCGAAACCCTGCTTGCGGAACAGATCGAGCGCCTTGCCGAGCGCGACATCGGGCTCGTAGGCGCGCGGACGGCCGCGGCGCTTAGGCCCACCGCGACGCTCGGGCTCGCCGCGGCGTTCGGGCTGATTGGCAGCAGCTGGCGGCTTCGATTTTTGTACCATTCCGCAAGTTATTCCTTGACCTCACCCATATTATGCAAGATGGTACAAAAATCAATCTGGCCAGGTTGAGCGACACCCACAGAGGAATTGCCCAAGGAGGCTACAGATGGATCTCTATTTCTCGCCGCTTGCCTGCTCGATGGCGACACGCGTCGCGCTGTATGAAGCCGGCGCCGAGGCGAACTACCTCGAAGTCGATCCGCCGACCAAGAAGGTCTTGAGCGACGGCTCCGACTTCCGCACCGTGAATCCGATCGGCCTCGTGCCGACGCTGCGCACCGAGGACGGCATGGTGCTGACCGAGAACGCTGCGATCCTGCAATATGTCGCGGATCGTTTCCCGCAAGCCGGCCTCGGCGCGAGCGCCGGCATCGAGCGCACGCGGCTGCATCAATGGCTCTGCTTCATCGGCACCGAGCTGCACAAGGGCCTCTTCATCCCCATGCTCGACCGCAAGGCGCCGCAGGAAGCCAAGGCCTATGCCCTGGAAAAGAACCTGTCGCGGCTCGACTATCTCGACAATTACCTGAAAGGACGCGAGTTCCTGCTCGACCATTTCAGCGTGGCCGATGCCTATCTCGTCACGGTCATCAACTGGACCATGGCGACGCCGCCGATCGAGCTTGCGAAATGGCCGAACCTGAAGGCGTATCACGAACGGCTGCGTCAGCGACCTTCGATTGCCAAGGCGATCGCGGAGGAGTTCGAGCTGTACAAGGCCGAGCTCGCGCGGAAGAAGGCCGCGGCCTGAGGCCGCACGCGAGCTCCGTAATCGCGCGGCAGCGCGCTATCTCGGCGCCTGCAGCGCGATTCCGTAGCGGCGGTAGATCCGGTCGATCGTGCCGTCGCTGCGCAGCCGCGCCACGGCTGCGTCGATGGCTTCGCGCAACGCATCGTCCGGGCGGACCATGCCGACGCCGACGTTCCAGTTCAGATCGGCCGTGCTCTCATCGCGATCGAGGATCCGGAGCGGATTGTCCGGATGGGTCAGATTGAAATAGCTCGCCGCAGTGGGCGTCACCGCGGCGGCGTCGATCTCGCGGTTCAACACAGCCTCCAGGCTGTCGCTCTCGAAGCCGAAGGTCGAGATCGGCACCCGCCGCCGGCCGATGATCATGGCTGCGATCGATCCAACCTGCACGCCCACCTTGGTCGATTCGTTGAGGCTGGCGAAGGACGTGAGCGTGCTGGATGACGGCACGGCGAGCGCGACGCCTGTGCGATAATACGGTTTGGAGATTCTCAGGCGGGTTTCGCCTTGCGCTTCGCGATCGGCGATGACGTCCAGAAGGATGTCGCAGCCGGCGCTGCGCATCTGGTACTGCGTGATGATCCAATCGAGCCTCAGCGAGACACCGAGCTCGCGTGCCAGCACCCGACCGAGCTCGACCTGGAAGCCGGGCGGATCGCCGGTCTTGTGCGCGAAGGGAAGCGAATTGGGATGTGCGCAGAGCCCGATCACGCCGCTGGAGCGGATCGCCTCCAGGGGGCGCGCCGCCGCCTGCCCGGACAGAGCGATGGCGGCAGCGACGATGACCGGGGCAAATGTCTTCATTCCACACTCTATGCTAGTCAGCCGTCGCGCGGTTTCAGCGCGCGGATGTACTTGACCATCTGATCGATCTGGGCGTCGGTGAAGGCGCCGTCAAAGGCCGGCATCGCTCCTTGCTTGCCGAGCTTGATGCGACTGCGGATATAGTCGTCGTCGCGCGGCGAATTCATCAGTTGCGGCCCCTTCCCAGCGGCCCGGCCACCGTCGGAGTGACAGAAGCCGCAAGTCCCCGCAAACACCTGCTCGACCTCGAACGCCGCGTTCTCCGGCGCGGGTGTGGCGGATTGGGCCTGGGCCATCGCAGCCCACAGCAACGAGGCGCCCAGCCCCGCCAAAATCGTCTTGCAAGACAGTCTCAACAGCTACGCTCCATTCCTGAGCCACGCGGCCGCGACATCGATCGAGGAGCGGGCTTGCGCCCGCTCCAGGATCGGAACATCTGCGGCAGACTATTTCAGGCTGAAGACGACCAGGGCGCCGTCGTCACGCGGCATGCTCTTGTAGACGCCGCCGAAGTTCGGCGCATATTCGTCCGCCAGCATCCCGCCGAAGCCCGCCGTCACCGCGATATATTGCTTGCCGCCGACGGAGTAGCTGACGATGCCGCCCTGATGGCCGGTGCCGTTGTTGTGCCTCCATAGCTCGGCGCCAGTTTCGGCATCATAGGCGTGCAGCACGCCACGCGAATCAGGCACGAAGACGAGGTTGCCTGCGGTCGACAGCACGCTTCCGAGCGGAGGCTCGGGATAGCGAACCTCCCATTTCTTCGCGCCCGTGATGGGATCGCGCGCGTCGAGATGTCCGTAGATCTCGCCACCCGGAGGAGGCACCATCTTGAAATCGGCACCGATGTTGAGCTGGACCTGCGGCGTGGTGACCGGCGTCGTCTTCTGGATATCCAGCGTCATGCACCATTCCTGTCCGATCTTGTAATAGAGACCGGTCTTGGGGCTGTAGGAGCCGGCGTTCCAGCTGATGCCGCCGCCGATGAACGGACACAGCGGCGGTTCGGTGACCTTGCCGACCGGGAAATCGCGACGGCCGATCAGGGCGCCGGTCTTGGGATCGATGTCCTTGACGAAGTTGATGTTCTCGACCAGCCGCCAGACGTTCTTCACTTTGAGATTGCGGTCGTAGACGAAGACAAAGCCGCCCTTGTTCGGATGGACGACGTATTTCTGACCGTCACGCTCGAGCATCACGAATTCGCCGACCGAGCTGTCGAAGTCCCAGGCATCGTGCGGCAGTTCCTGATGGTAGAATTTCAGCTTGCCGGTATCGATGTCGAGCCCGATCACCGAGCTCGTATAGAGGTTATCGCCGGGACGCGCCCCCTGGGTCTTGTAGTCCGGACCCGACCAATCGTAGAGCGGCGCCGGATTCGCAGTGCCCCACAGGACAGTGTTGGTCTCGGAATCGTAGGTGCCCGGCATCCAGCCGCCACCACCGCCGGTGCGCCAGGACTCGTTGCCCCAGGTCTTCATCGCCTCTTCGGTGCCTGCGACCGTGAGGAACTCCCACTTCTTCTTTCCGGTTGCGGCATCGAGCGCGAAGATCGGGCCGCGGCCCGGCCATTCGCCGCCTTGCGCGCCGATGATCACGCTGCCCTTGGCGTAGAGCGGCGCGCCGGTGAAGCCGACCGTCAGCTTCTGCGAGTCGATCAGCCTGGTCTCCCAGAGAACCTTTCCGGTCTTGGCGTCCAGCCCGAAGACACGACCGTCCATGGTGCCGACGAAGACCTTGCCTTCGCCGAGAGCGACGCCGCGGTTATAGGGCGAGTGGGTCTGGCGGCTGATCAGCGCTTCATCCAGCTCCGGAAAGAACGACCAGATCACCTCGCCGCTGGCGCCGTTCAGCGCGAAGACCCGGCTGTAAGAGCCCGAATAGTACAGCACGCCGTCGGCGACGAGCGGCATCGACTGCAGGCCGCGCGTCGATCGCCCGGGAATGTGCATCCATGCCACGCCCAGATTGCCGACATTGCTCGTATTGATCTGTGTAAGCGGGCTGTAGTGATGGGATTTGTACGAACCGTGATAGGTGAGCCAATCGTTCTGGCCGGCGGCCTCGATCCGGGCCGTATCCACGGACTGAGCCAATGCCGCCGTCGCTGCAAGTGTCGCAACGACAACGACAGCCAAGGCCGAGCTGAGCCACTGTTTCCTCATTTGCACTTCCTCCCGCTCTTGTGTTTGTTGATTGCGTCTCGTGAATGCGGCTTGCGAGGGGTATTTGCAGTTCAGTGTGCGTCGATCGTCCTCCATCGGACCGAATCGTCAACAGACGTCCCCTTCCTCGGCGCATCGCGCCGAGGAGCCACGTTCACCGGAGTGGTTGCTGTTGTACTTCTGCTTGCCGTCACACTGTACGACGGATCACAGGGCCTGCAAATATGGAATGCGCGCCGAAGTCGCTTCGATGCAGGGGGACTTGAAACGGCAGCGGCGCTGACCGTTTTGCTTTCGATCCGCCGATCCCGGAACAAGTTGTCTTATCCGTAAAGCACCTTCGGCAGAATCGTGACGATGCCCGGCCACAGCGTCAGCAGCAGCACGAACCCGATCATGATCATGAGGTACGGCATCGTGACGCGGGCGATATAGCCGAGACCGTCGTCGGTCAGCCCCTGGATCACGAACAGGTTGAAGCCGACGGGCGGCGTGATCTGCGCCATCTCCACGGCGAGCACAAGGAAGACGCCGAACCAGACCTCGTCGAAGCCGGCACCCTTCACGATCGGCAGCACGATCGGCAGCGTCATCACGATCATCGAGAAGCCGTCGAGGAAACAGCCGAGCACGAGATAGAAGACGATCAGCGCCACGATCAGCATGAAGGGCGACAGGCCGAGGCTCTTGACGAACGCGGCCACCGCCTGCGGGATGCCGAGGAAGGCCGCGGCATTGCCGAGGATCGAGGCTCCCAGCACGATCAGCGCGATCATCGAACAGGTGACGACCGAGCCGATCAAGACGTCGCGGATCACCTGCTGCGACATTGCGCCTTGCACCCAGGCAACCAGGGCCGCGCCGAGCACGCCGACCGCGGCAGCTTCGGAGGGCGTTGCGAGCCCGCCATACATCGAGCCGAGCACGCATGCGATCAGGAACAGCGCCGGCGCGAGATCCTTCAGTGCTGCAAAGCGCTCGCTCCACGGCACCTGCGAGAGCTTGGCTTCGGTCTCGGGCACCATCGCGGGTTTGAGGGTGGTGTGCAGCATCACCCAGGCCATGAACGTCGCGGCCAGCAGGAAGCCCGGCAGCACGCCGGCGGTGAACAGCTTCAGGATCGAGACGTCGCCGAGCACGCCGTAGATGATCATGATGTTGGAGGGCGGGATCAGGAAGCCCAGCGTGCCGGCGCCGGCGAGCGAGCCGATCGCGATGTCACGGGAATAACCTCGGCGCGTGAGCTCGCTGAGCGACATGCGGCCGATCACCTGCGTCGTCGCGGCCGACGAGCCCGAGATCGCCGCGAAGATGGTGCAGCCGATCACGTTGACATGCAGCAGGCGGCCGGGCAGCAGCCCGGCCCACGGTGCCAGTCCCTGAAACAGCGAGCGCGACAGGCGGGTGCGGAAAAGCAACTCGCCCATCAGAATGAACAGCGGCAGCGCCAGCAGCTCCTGCGTGGTCAGGATGTTCCAGGCGTATTGCGGCAGCAGTTTTTCAAGCGGGATCGAGCGGAACATCGCGAGCAGCAGCGTCGCGGTCAGCGCAAGCGTGAGGCCGATCCAGACGCCGCAAGCCAGCAGCACAAACAGGATCGCGAACAGGGCGACGACTTCGACGGTCATGCGAACTTGGATCCGGATGCGGGCAAGGCGGTCATTCGACGGGCGAGGCCTTCATGCGATGGTCCTCCAGCGGCAGGCCGAGCGCGGCCTGGATCGCACGCGCGAGGAACTGCAGCGTCAGCAGCAACATGCCGAAGGTGACGATCGCTTGCGGAAACCACAGCGGCGTGTCGCTCGAGGTCGAGACCTGGCCGCGCACGAAGGCGCTCCAGGCGAATTTCGCCATGGCCATGGTCAGGAACGCCATGAAGGCGAAGCCGGCCGCCGCCGAGAGGATCTCGAGCGCGCGCTGCACCGGCACGGGTGCGTTCTTCAGGAGCAGCACGACGCGGATGTGGCCGCCGACGCGCAGCGTCATGGCGGCGCCGAAAGTGAAGGCCGCCGCCATCAGATAGGAGGAATATTCCCACGCGATCGAGATGGTCGGCGGGAAGAACGGCAGGAAGTTCGAGAGGAAGCGGGTTGCGACCTCGCACAGCATCAACAGCGTCAGCATCAGGAGACAGAAGCCGCCGATCCAGCCGTCGAGCCGGCCGAGGCGATCGATGGCGTCGAGGACGATGCGCAGCGGCGCGGGCGCCGCTGCGTTGAGGCTTTGCGATGCTTCGGGCGAAAGGCTCACCACGTCTCGCCCTCAGCCGCGCTTGATTTCGGCGAGATAGGCCCGCACCGGCTTGTCCGCCGCCGGCACGCGCTTGAGGAAGGCGTCCAACTGCGGCGCGGTCTTGGCCCGGATGTCCTTCATCATGGCGTCCGAGACCGGCACCACCTCCATGCCGCCCTCCTTGAGGCGGTTGAGGCTGTCGACATCGGCCTTGAGCGAATTGGCCCAGAAGCCGGGCTCCATCTTCGCCGCGATGTCAGCGACCAGCTTCTGTTGATCGGCGCCGAGCGCCTTCCAGGCATCGAGATTGACGGTGAGCATCTGCGACGACCAGACATGGTTGGTCGGGTAGACGTATTTCAGGAACTCCCAGAACTTGCCGTCGACGCCGGACACCGACGAGGTGGAGACCCCGGCCACCGCGCCGGAGGCGAGTGCGGGGATCGTTTCGCCCCAGGGGATCATCACCGCCGCCATACCGATGGCATTGAGCATCTCGACCGCATTCTTGTCGGGCACGCGGATCTTGATGTTCTTGAGGCCCTCGACCTCGGCGACCTTCGCCTTCAGATGCAGATATTGCGTCGGCCACGGCACGATGTAGAGGATCTTCTGGTTGTTGCGCGCAGCGATCTTCTCGTATTCAGGCCGCACATATTTGTGCAGCACCTTGAGCTCCTCCACGGAGCCGCAGAGGAAGGGGATGCTCTCGACGCCCATGAAGGGCTCGTCGCCGACCTGCTGGATGTTGAGGACGTCGGCGAGCGGCACCAGGCCGTCGCGCACGGCCCGCAAGTGCTCGGGCCCCTTGAAGCCGAGCTGGCCGCCGGCCTTCACGGTGATGGCGACCGCACCATTGCTCTGCTTCTTCACCTCCTCCGCAAACGCCATCGCGTTCTGGGTGTGGAAATTGCCGTCGGGCCAGACCGTCGACATATCCCAGCTCGTTGCCGCCCGTGCGCGAGTCGAGATGTGGCCGGCGGCGAGCAGCGTCGCTGCGCCCACAGTGAAGTTCCGTCGCGTAATCATTGCTCCCCTCCGTTTACCGAGCGCGTTGATGCATCAACGCGCGTACCCATAGACCTTGACTGCGTTCTCCGAAGACACGAGACCGCTTGCGACGTCGTCGTTGACGGCCGCGCGATCGCGCTCCCTGGGATCGCCGATGCCGGCACCGCCGGGCGTCAGCACGACCAGCCGGTCGTCCGGCGGCACCTGCTGAAAGCCCTTGCCGCGCAGCTTCTTGCCGGATTTGAGACCGACATAGCCGGCCTCGCCGTTCTGGCCGCCGTCCCGCCCGCGCGGCGGGTGGTCGATGCGGTCGAACGCGGCGAGGATGTCGAACGGCGCATCGACCCCGCTGCCGACTTCGATGATCTGGCCGAGGCCGCCGCGGGTGCGCCCTGCCCCGCCGGAATCCGGACGCAGCTCCTTGCGCCAGAAGATCAGCGGCGTCTGCGTCTCCGCGATCTCGACCGGCGTGCCGCGCACGCCGCTTGGGTAAGCGGTCGCCGACAGCCCGTCCTTGCCGAAGCGCGCACCGGTGCCGCCGTTGGAGGTGACTGCCATCGAGAACCCGTAATTGCCGCCGGCGCCGGAGCGGGTCTGGCCGCGCACGTTGAGATTCCACAGGCAGGAGGTGCCTTCGGCGGGCACGCGCTGGGGTATGATCTGGCGCAGGCAGCCGAACACGACGTCCGGCAGCATCTGGCCGATCACGTGGCGCGACGCCACGGGCGCCGGCTTTGGCGCATTGAGGATGGCACCAGCCGGCGCCGACACCGTCAGCGGCGAGAGCGAGCCGGCATTGTTCGGGATCTGCGAGGCGACGACGCAGCCGAGGCCGAACACGGTGTAGGCGGTGGTGTAGGACAGCGGCACGTTGATGCCGAACTTCGAGGCCGCCGAGGTGCCGTCGAAATCGACGTGGATGCCGGTATCCGAGATCGTCAGCGTCGCCGCCAGCGCCACCGGCGCATCATAGCCGTCGACCACCATGGTGTTGCGCCAGCTGCCCTTCGGCAGCTTGGCGATTTCGGCCAGCACCGCCTCGCGCGAGCGGTCGCAGATGTAGTCGCCGAGCTCGTCGAGCGTCTCGATGCCGAACTCGCTCATCATCTCGACCAGGCGCTCGCAGCCAACGTCGTTGCAGCCGGCGAGCGAATAGGTGTCGCCCTCGGTGTCGATCGGAAGCCGCGTATTGGTGCGGATCATCGCCATCAGCGTCTCGTTGACGACGCCCTGGTCGATCAGCTTCAGCATGGGGATGTAGAGCCCCTCCATGAACACGTCGGTGGCATCGGGCCCGAAGCCGATGCCGCCGATGTCCATGAGATGGCTGGTGCAGGAGAACAGTGCGACGACCTTGCCGTCCTTGAAGCAGGGCGTGGTGACGACGAAATCGTTGAGATGACCGGTCCCCATCCAGGGATCGTTGGTGATGTAGGCATCGCCCTGCTTCATCGTCTCGATCGGGAAGTGAGCGATGAAGTGCTTGACCGATTCCGCCATCGAGTTGACGTGGCCGGGTGTGCCGGTCACCGCCTGCGCCAGCATCCGCCCCCTGAGGTCGAACACGCCGGCCGAGAGGTCGCCGCATTCGCGCACGATCGGGCTGAAGGCGGTGCGCAAGAGCACCTGCGCCTGCTCCTCGACCACGGCGATCAGCCGGTGCCACATGATCTGAAGGTCGATCAGGCTCGCGCCATTTGCCTTGCTCATGATCAGGCCGCCTTTCGTTCCATGACGATGCTGCCGGCACCGTCGATATGGGCGTCGAAACTGGTGGAGACGAAGGTCGAGGTTTCGTCTTCCGCGATCACGGCGGGGCCTGCGATGGTCGCCCCTGGCGCCATGTCCTCGCGCCGATAGAGCGGGATCTCGATCACTTCGCCGGCCCGGCCGTCGAAGAATTTTCGGCTGCCGGACGCCTTGGCCGCGGGCTGGCGCGCCACGGAAGCGACGGCGGGCGGATTGCGCGCCTCCGTGGTCGCGAGCACCGACCAGCTCAACACCTCGATCGCCGCGCCCGGGATCGGTCGCTCGAACATCGCCGAATAGTCGGCCTCGAACTTTTGCCGCAGGTCAGCGAGATCGGCCGTCGTCAGCGGACGGTTCGGCAGCTCGACGGTGATCTCGTGGCCCTGGCCGACATAGCGCATGAAAGCCGCGCGGCGCTCGCGCAGCGGCGCGCCGGCCGCGCCCGGCTCGACCAGCGCGCGCGCTTCGGTCACCATGTCCTGAAGCAAGTCAGAGACCGCCTCGGTATCGAAATCATCGAGCCGGACGTGACGGCTGCGCACCAATTCATACGCGATGGGAGCCGCCAGAAATCCGACCGCCGAGCCGACGCCGGCGTTCGAGGGCACGATCACGCGGGAGACGCCGATCTTCTCGGCAACGCGCGCCGCATGCAGCGGCGCGGCGCCGCCGAAGGCGATCAGCGTGTGCTGGCCGACCACCGCGCCACGCTCGACAGCGTGCACGCGCGCCGCGCTCGCCATGTTCTCGCAGACCACCTCGTGCACGGCATAAGCCGCTGTTTCCGCCGACAGGCCGAGCGGCGCACCGACATCGCGCAGCAGCGCCTGTTTCGACAGCTCCGGATCGAGCTTGATCGTGCCGGCCGCAAAGGCGTCAGGATCGATCATGCCGAGCGCAACGTCGGCATCCGTCACCGCGGGGCGCTGACCGCCGCGGCCATAGCAGGCCGGTCCCGGCTCCGACGAGGCGCTCTCCGGGCCGACGGTGACGCGCTTCATCGCGTCGACATGGGCGATCGAACCGCCGCCGGCGCCGATCTCGACCATCTCGATCACGGGGATGCGCACCGGCAGGCCGGAGCCCTTGAGGAAGCGCGCGGCGCGATCGACCTCGAACACGCGCGAGGTCTCGGGCTGGTATTTCTCGATCAGGCAGATTTTTGCGGTGGTGCCGCCCATGTCAAAAGAGAGCACCTTGCTCTCGCCAAGGCGCGCCGCGATCTGCGCCGCGAAGATCGCGCCGCCCGCAGGACCGGATTCGACGAGACGCACTGGAAAGCGCCGCGCCGTCTCGATCGAGGTGACGCCGCCGCCTGAGGTGACGAGGTAGATCGCGCCGCGGAACTGCTCGACCTGCAGGGCGTCGGCCATGCGGGCGAGATAACCGTCGATCAGGGGTTGCACATAGGCGTTCGCGACCGCAGTCGATGTGCGCTCATACTCGCGAATTTCGGGACAGACGGCGGAAGACAATGTGACGGAGATGCCGGGCATCTCCTCGGCCATGATCGCCGCTGCGCGTCGCTCGTGCTCGGGATTGGCGTAGGAGTGCAGGAAGGCGACCGCGACGCTCTCGACGCCGAGTTCACGCAATTTCGGCGCGAGCGCGCGCACGGCCGTCTCGTCGAGCGGGAGGCGGACGGCGCCGTGGGCGTCGATGCGCTCGGGCACGGTGAAGCGGAGGCCGCGCGGCGCCAGCGGCTTCGGCTTGTCGATGCTGAGATCGTACTGGTCGTAGCGGCTCTCGGTGCCGATATCGAGCACGTCGCGGAAGCCCTCGGTCGCGATCAGCGCCGTCTTGGCGCCGCGCCGCTCGATGATAGCGTTGGTCGCAAGCGTCGTGCCGTGGATGAAGACGTCGATATCGCTGATATGCGCGCGTGCATCGGCAAGAATGAGCCGCATGCCGTCCAGCACCGCCTGCTCGGGCCGCTGCGGCGTCGTCAGCACCTTGCGGGTTTTGCGGTCTTGTCCCACGTCCAGCACGATGTCGGTGAACGTGCCACCGATATCAACGGCAAGCCGCACCTCGGCTCCCTCGAGCATTCCAATTTCTCCGTGCTGATCGTCAAGTTCGGGTCCAAAAGCACAGCAATTCCCGTGCCATGAGGCATGCCTGCAACGCTGTGCCCGGCTATTTTGCGCGGCACCTATGCAATAGGCAAGGCGTGTTCGCGCCTGAGCGATCAGAGCAGGAATGCAAGCGCCGCTTCACAGCGCTCCTCAACCTTCAGCGTCAGGAGATCGTCGGCGCGCGTGCGGCCGAGATTGACCGCGGCGATGGGGATATTGCGCCGCGCGGCGGCTTGGACGAAGCGGAAGCCGGAATAGACCATCAGTGACGAGCCGACGATCAGCATGGCATCGGCTTCTGCCAGATGATCCTGCGCCGTGGCCACCACCTCGCGCGGCACGTTCTCACCGAAGAACACCACGTCGGGCTTGAGGATGCCGCCGCAGGCTTGGCAAGGTGGCACCTCGAAGGAGGAAAAATCCTCGTGCTCCAGATCGGCGTCGCCGTCGGGCGCATCCGCGGCATCGAGCGTCAGCCATGCCGCATTGGCGCGGCCGAGCGCGTGCTGAAACTCCTCGCGCGACGTCTTCGCCCCGCAGCCCATGCAGCGGACCAGATCGAGCCGGCCGTGCAGGTCGATCACCTGCCGATGGCCGGCCGACTGATGCAGCCGGTCGACGTTCTGGGTCAGCAGCATCCCGCACCGGCCGTTCGCCTCGAGCCGGGCCAGCGCGCGATGCGCATCGTTGGGCCTCGCCCGGCCGAACCGCCGCCAGCCGATCAGGCTGCGCGCCCAATAGCGCCGGCGGGTCTGCTCGTCCGACATGAAGGCCTGGAAGTTGACGGGCTGGGTCCGCTTCCAATTGCCCTGGCTGTCGCGATAGTCGGGAATCCCGGAATTGGTGCTGCAGCCGGCGCCCGTCAGCACGAACAGGCGTTCGTGCCGGCCGATGAAATCCTGGAGCGGAGGTTTTGCCGGAGGGGCATTCGTCATGGCGCATGATGTAGTTCGCGCCGGCCCGTTTTGCCAGATGACGACAATCCCGGCGCATGGCGGCCGCATAGCCGCTATCGCGGCGACCGCCGTCCCGTGAGATCGAGCGGACGAGCTTTCTCTTGTCCCGCGATCCGCGCGGCCTGCTGCAGCGTCAGCCTGAACTCGTCCCGCTTCTCGTGCACCGAGGCGATCGCATGCCCGACTGCAACGCCGAGGCCGACCAGTGCGGCTTCGGAGAGCTGCAGGCTCGCCTCGATGGTTTCCGGCACCGCATCGGTTGCGCCGATCGCGTAAAGGTGCCGGGCATGATCGGCGTCCCGCGCACGCGAGACGATCAGCACGTCCGGCCGCACCGCCCGGATCCGCTCGACGACGGCATCGATCGCCGGCCGCGACTGGATGGTGATGATCACGCCGGTCGTCTGCATCAAGCCGCAGGCTTCGAGGAAACCCGGCTCTGTCGCATCGCCAAAATAGACCTTGTGACCGTCGCGGCGGTCGCGCGCCACGTCGACGGCCGCGTGATCGACCGCGATGTAGTTCAGGCCATGGCTGGTCAGCAGGGAGCAGACGACCTTTCCAACACGGCCATAGCCGACCACGATGGCTTGCGCCCGGTCGCCGGGCGGCCGGACCGCGAGCTCGGGATCGGGCGTGCGTTCGCTGCTCAGCTTCGCGGCCAATCGTCGCCCGAGCATGCCCAGAAGCGGCGTCAGGGCCATCGTCACGGCGGTGACGGCGACGGCAAAGCTCGACACGCGGGGCTCGATCATGCCTCCGGCCGCCGCCATTCCGATGCTGACGAAGGCGAATTCGCCGACGGGGCCCAGCAGGAAGCCGATCTCGATCGCCGCGGGCCATGACAGCCTGAAGAGGCGCCCCAGGATGATCAGCACGATCGCCTTGCCGACGAGAATGCCGACGACGGCGGCCAGCAGCCAGCCGGGCTCGCGCAGGAACACACGGACGTCGATCGCCATCCCGACTGTGAAGAAGAAGATGCCCAGCAGCAGGCCCTTGAACGGCTCGACGGTGGCCTCGATGGCCTTGCCATATTCGGTTTCCGCCAGCATCAGTCCTGCAACGAAGGCTCCGAGCGCCATCGACAGGCCAGCCTGGTGGGCGGCAAGGCCTGCGCCGACGATGACGAACAAGGTCGCGGCAACGAACAACTCCGTCGAATGGGTGCCTGCGACCATCTGGAAGAGCGGACGGATCAGCAGCCGTCCGACCAGAGTGAGGAAGGCTACCGCCAGCACAGCCTTCAGGACCGCACTGGAGATGTGCGCCACGACCGAGCCACCGCTTCCCGCGCCGAGCACCGAGACGAAAACCAGAATGGGGACGACTGCGAGGTCTTGAGCCAGCAGCACCGAGAAGCTGGCGCGCCCGGCCGAGGTGGAAAGCCGCCTCTCGGCGGACAGGAGCTCGAGCACGATCGCCGTCGAGGACAGCGCAAGGCTCGCGCCGAGGATCACGGCCGTATCGGAGCTCTGCCCGAAGAGAAGCGCCACGCCGAAAATCATGGCCGACGTCGCGAGGACTTGCAGGCCGCCGAGCCCGAACACCAGACGCCGCATCGTCATGAGCCGTCTGAAAGACAGCTCGAGCCCGATCAGGAATAGCAGGAACACGATGCCGAGATTGGCGATACCCTCGACGTTCTGGGCGTCCGTCACGGTGAACCAGTACAGGACCGGGACGTCCTTGACGAGCGAGCCGAGCCCGAGCGGACCGAGAATGGCGCCGGCCCCGAGATAGCCCAGCACGGGATTGATGCCCCAATGCCGGACCATTGGCACCACCACGCCGGCAGTCCCGAGCACCACCAGCGCGTCACTATAGGCATTGATGTTGATGGTTGTGGTCACGGGCCCTTCACGTGTCGGCGCCCGCCAATAGCGGCAGCGCCATCCACGGTCGATAGCACACGGCGCCGCAGATCCCCAACCGGTCGCGCCCCTCTATCCCACGCGAGGCGCGCGCAACCCCAAGCCGGTTTTCAGCTTGCCCAGTTCTCCCGAAACTCTGGAAACAGCGTCAGGCCCCCGCAGGCATAGATGGTCTGGCCGGTGATGTAGCTGGCGTCGTCCGAGGCGAGGAAGGCGAACACCGCGGCGATCTCTTCCGGCGTGCCGACGCGCCCCATCGGAATGTGGGAGGTGACGACGCCGCGCTTCTCCGGATCGCCGGTCCAGGCCGCATTGATCGGCGTGTCGATCGCGCCGGGACCAACCGCATTGACGCGGATGCGCTGGCCGGCGAATTCCAGCGCCAGCGTGCGCGTCAGATTGGCCATGCCGCCCTTGCTGATCGAGTAAGCGAGATAGCCGGGTTTGGGGATGATCTGGTGGACGCTGGAGCAGTTGATGATGCTGCCGCCTGCCCCGCGCGCGACGAAATGCGCCAGCGCCTTCTGCGCACACAGCACGGCGCCGTTCAGGTTGACGTCGATGATGCGGCGATAGGTTTCGACGTCGAGCGCCTCGCTCGGCGATTCCCGCTGGAAGCCGGCATTGTTGACGAGACAGTCGAGGCGCTTGAAACGCGCCAGGACCGTCTCGAACATCGCGGCGATGTCCTGCTCATTGCCGATATCGGCCTTGACGACGATATGGTCGAGCCTGCCGTGGCCGCGATCGCTCGATGCGGTTCGTGCGAGCGCGAGCGTCTCGTCCGCCCCCTCGGGACTGCCGAAATAATTGATGGCGACGGTCGCGCCTTCCTGGGCGAGCCGGATGGCGACGGCACGGCCGATGCCTTGTGAGGCGCCGGTCACCAGCGCGTACTGGCCGACGAGGCGCGAGGGAAACGGGGTCGAGCGTTCGGTTTGCGGCATGTGTTTTCTCCGGGATGCATCATCATGGATGGAACCGGCGTTTTGTTCCATCCCTCGCAGATGCCGGGATCTAGTCAGCTCGCTGCGCGCGCGGCGAGGTCAAGATCTGATAGAGGATGATCGCGCCGAAGGTCGCGGTGCCGATGCCGCCGATCGTGAATGCACCGAATTTGAGCGTGAGATCGCCGGCCCCTGCGATCAGCGCCACCGCGACCGTGATGAGGTTCGCAGGATTAGCGAAGTCGACCTTGTTCTCGACCCAGATTCGTCCGGCCATCGCCGCGATCAATCCGAACAGCACGATCGAAAGCCCCCCGATGACGGGACCCGGGATGGACAGGATGAGCGCGCCGAATTTCGGCGAGAAGCCGAGCAGGATCGACACCAAGGCTGCGAACGCAAACAGCAGGGTCGAATAGACCTTGGTCGCCGCCATCACGCCGATGTTCTCGGCATAAGTGGTGACGCCGGTACCACCGCCGCACGCCGCCACGATGGTAGCTAAGCTGTCGGCGAAAAGAGCGCGGCCAAGATAAGAATCGAGGCTTCGGCCGGTCATGGCGCCAACGGCCTTGATGTGCCCGAGATTCTCGGCAACGAGAATGACGGCAACCGGCGCGATGAGGAAGATCGCATCGGCATGGAAGCTCGGCGCAGTGAAGTTCGGCAGCCCGAGCCACGGCGCGGCCGACAATTGCGTGAAGTCGATCGGCTTGCCAAAGCCGAGGCCGTTCGCGAACAGCAGGTAGAGGAGATAGCCGCCGACCGCCCCGAGGATGATCGGTAGGCGGCGCCACAGGCCTGGTGCTGCAACGGCGACCACGCCGATGATCAAGACGGTGGCGAGGCCGATCCAGGTGTCGAATGCATTGGCGCTCACCGCCTTGACCGCCACCGGCGCGAGATTGAGGCCGATCGCGGCGACGACGGCGCCGGTAACGGCCGGCGGCAGCAGCCGCTCGATCCAGCCGACACCGGACCACATCACGACCAGCGAAATCAGGCCATACAGCACTCCGGCGCCGACGATGCCGCCGAGCGCAACCGACAGGTTCGGGTTCGGCCCCTGCCCGGCATAGCCGGTGGCGGCGATGACGACGGCGATGAAGGCGAAGCTCGAGCCGAGATAACTAGGCACGCGCCCGGCGACGATGACGAAAAAGATCAGCGTGCCGACGCCGGAGAACAGAACTGCAACGTTGGGATCGAACCCCATCAACAGCGGCGCGATGATCGTCGCACCGGACATCGCGACGCAATGTTGAAGACCCGAGACGATGGTCTGGCCCCAGGACAGCCGCTCCTCCGGCATAATCACGCCCGAGGTCTTGAGCTTCCAACGTGGAAAATAACTCTGCTCGTCCGAGCCTGTTGCGATCGTCATGTTCCCACCCAAGTTCGACGCAACGACCGATGGTCGTGCCAACAGACAAAAATGTGATTGTCGCTTCTGCGGCGCCCATCACATGATGCAAATCATGCACGATCAATCCGTTCCCGAGCCTACATTATGACACAGATTGCGATCCCGTCAGCCATCCAGCGCCGGCACCAGCCCTGGTACAAGATCCTCTACGTCCAGGTGCTGATCGCGATCGCACTCGGCGTGCTCATCGGCTATGTCTATCCCGATCTCGGCAAGGCCTTGAAGCCGCTCGGCGACGGCTTCATCGCGCTGATCAAGATGATGATCGCGCCCGTGATCTTCTGCACCGTGGTGCACGGCATCTCCTCGATGGGCGATCTGAAGCGGGTCGGCCGGGTCGGGCTGAAATCGCTGATCTATTTCGAGACGGTCTCGACCGTGGCCCTCGCGGTCGGCCTTCTGGTCGGCGAGATTCTCCAGCCCGGGCGCGGCTTCAACATCGATCCGGCGACGATCGACCCGAAATCGGTGGCGACCTACGTCACCAAGGCCCACGAAGAGGGCATCGTAGCCCACCTGATGGCGATCATTCCCGACAGCTATCTCGGGGCGATCGCGCGCGGCGACCTCTTGCAGGTGCTGCTGATCTCGATTCTCTCCGGCTTCGCCATCGCCTTTCTCGGCAAGGCCGGCGAGCCCATCGCGGACGCGATCGACAAGGCGGCGAAGATGTTCTTCGGCATCATCCGCATCATCGTGCGCGTCGCGCCGATCGGCGCCTTCGGCGCCATGGCGTTCACCGTCGGCGCCTACGGCCTCGGCTCGCTGCTCAATCTCGCCGCGCTGATCGGCACGTTCTATCTGACCAGCATCCTGTTCGTGCTGATCGTGCTGGGTTCGATCGCCCGGCTCGCCGGCTTCTCGATCCTGCGCTTCATCGCCTATATCAAGGACGAACTCTTGATCGTGCTCGGCACCTCGTCCTCCGAGACCGTGCTGCCGCAGATGATCCAGAAGATGGAGCATCTCGGCGCCTCACGCTCCGTGGTCGGCCTCGTCATCCCGACCGGCTACAGCTTCAACCTCGACGGGACCAACATCTACATGACGCTGGCGACGCTGTTCCTGGCGCAGGCGACCAACACCCATCTGACCATCTGGCAGGAGCTCGGCATTTTGGGCATCGCCATGATCACCTCCAAGGGGGCCTCGGGCGTGACCGGCGCCGGCTTCATCACGCTCGCTGCGACGCTGTCGATCGTGCCTGATATCCCGATCCAGTCGATCGCGATCCTGGTCGGCATCGACAAGTTCATGAGTGAATGCCGCGCGCTCACCAACCTGATCGGCAATGGCGTTGCCTGCGTGGTCATCAGCATCTCCGAAGGCGAGCTCGACCGCGACGCGCTGCACGAGACCATGGCGCATCCGCTGGAGATCGGCGAGGCGCTGGAGCCGGGTGGAGGCGCGGCATCCTAGGCCGCGCAATCGGTAGGCAGACGAAGCCTGGTTCCGATGCGGTAGTTTCCCGGAGTAGAAAATCGATGCGGCCCGCGTCACAACAATGGCGTTGGGATCACGGATTTATACTCATTTTTTTCCGCCCGACGCGCTGGGGGCAGGGCGTCGGGCTTTTGAAAATCACAGCCAGATCCAGAGCGCCAGGCGGGATCAGACGATCCCGCCATCGATGCGCGGCAAATTGGCGGCAAGTTCGATCCGCCGCGTGATCCCGATCGCCTGCAGGAACGCCTCGTCATGGCTCACGACCAGCAGTGCGCCGTCATAGGCCCGCAAGCCGGCCTCGACGGCTTCGATGGACTCGAAGTCGAGATGATTGGTCGGCTCGTCCAGGATCAGCAGCGACGGCGGCGGCTGCCCGCCCAGCACGCAAGCGAGGCCCGCGCGGAAGATTTGCCCGCCGCTCAGGCTCCCGGCGATTTGCAAGGCGGCATCGGCGCGAAACATGAACCGGGCCAGCGCGGCATGGCACTCGTTCGCACCGGCCTTCGGATTGAGACGCCGAAAATTGTCCAGGATGGAGCGCGCCGGGTCGAGCAGGCTGACCTTCTGGTCGAACAACGCGAAATCCGGCCTGAGCCGCACGATGCCCGCAAGCGGACGCAGCTCGCCCACGATGAGCTTCAGCAGCGTCGTCTTGCCGGAGCCATTGGGCCCGACCAGCGCGACGCGCTCCGGCCCGACCACCGCAAATGAGAGGTCGCGCACGACAGGCTGCTCCGGCCAAAAGCCAGCGCTGACACCGTCAAGCCAAAGCACTTCCCTCCCCGCCGGCAGGTCGGTTGCGGGCAATTTGACCGAGAGCGGCTGAAGAACCTCGATGCGCCGGCGCGCCGTGTCGATGGCTTGAAGCGCCTCCGCGCGCTGCCGCTCCGCGATTTGCGCATTCTTGCCGCCGGTGTCCTCGCTGCGATCCTTGCGGGCGCCGGCCAGGATGCGCGGCATGTCGCCCTTGGCGCGCTTCTTTCTGCCGCCGCTGTCCTTGCGCGCTTTCTTCTCCGCGGCCTCCTGCGCCCTCCCGTCGATCTCGGACAGGCGGTTCTCGGCATGCGCGAGATCGTGCCTCACAGCCGCGAGCTCGATGGCCTTCTGCGTTCGAAAGCTGCTCCAATTGCCACCATATCGCGTCGCGCCGAGCGACGTCAGTTCGACGATCGCATCCATGGTGTCGAGCAGTGTCCGGTCGTGGCTGACGATAATCGCGCCGCCGCGCCAGGCAGACAGCAGATCGGTGACGGCCTTGCGTCCGTCCTGGTCGAGATTGTTGGTGGGCTCGTCCAGCAGCAGGAAGTCAGGCGCAGCGAACACCAGCGCGGCGAGACGAACCCGCGTGATCTGGCCACCGGACAGGCACGACAGCGCCGTATCGGGAGACGGATCGAACCCGAGGCGCGCCAACGCGGCCTCAAGCCGCGTCTCGAGCGTCCAGTCGACCGCAGCGACCTCGTCGGCGGAGGCGTCGCCCCGCTCGGCACGGCGCAGCAACTCGAGCGCCGGCCGCACGCCGAACAGATCCGCCACGGTCGCGCCGGCAAGAACCTGCACGTCCTGGCGCAACAAGCCGATAGTGCCGTTGATCAGAACGCGTCCCGACTGAGGAACATGTTCGCCGAGCATCGACGCAAGCAGCGTCGTCTTGCCAACGCCGTTACGGCCGACGAGACCAGTTCGCTCGGCGCCGAGTGTCAGATCGAGGTTTGAGAAAAGAGAGCGCCCGTCAGGCGTGGACAGCGACAGGTTCGACAGGACGATTGAAGCAGGCATGGAATTCCCCGTGAGCAAGGCGGATGGGCGTTGCGGTCGGAGAGAAATCCATGGCTGCGAAGATCCTGATTGAGGAACTCTCTAACTAGTCCCATCAAAAGGCGAGATCAAGGCGCGGCTCGAGGAGACAACAGCGTGATTGGCGCTGTCGTCCTTCCTCGCCGTGCGCCATCAGCCCTTGAGCGCGGTCACCACCACCTCGATTAGCGCGCCGCCGCCGAGATCGGCGACGCCGACGGTGGCGCGGGTCGGCAGGTTGTCGCCGAAGAATTCGGTCCAGGCCGCGTCCATCTCTTTCTTCTTGGAGAGATCGGTGACGAAGATCGAGGCGCTGACCACGCGGCTCTTGTCGGTTCCCGCCTCTTTCAGATAGCCGGCGATCTTGCCGAGGATGTTGCGGGTCTGCTCGCCCATCGAGACCGAGGTGTCGTCGGCGATCGTGCCGCCGAGGAAGACGAAGCCATTGGCTTCGACGGCGCGGTGCATGATGGGCGTGCGGATGCTGCGGGTGATGCTCATGATATCCTCTTGTTTAGAGCGTGGAAGGGTGGAAGCGGTCGATGCCGAGTTCGCCGATACGGGTCTGGGTGCCGCCGTTGACGATCAGTTCCGCCATCACGGCGCCGGCGCCAGGGCCGAGCTGGAAACCGTGCAGCGAGAAGCCGAACTGGTGATAGAGGCCCTTGTGACGCGAGCTCGGCCCGAACACGGGAATGTCGTCCTTCATCTTGGCTTCAATGCCGGCCCAGGCACGGACGATGTTGGCGCTGCGCATCACCGGAAACAGCTCGAACACGGTCTGCGCACTGGTCGCAAGGCTCTTCCAGTCCAGCACCGTCTCGTTGCGATCCTGATAGGGCGTCGCCAGATGGCCGCCACCGATCAGCACGGTGCCGTTCTTGAACTGCTTGAAGGACAGCTTTCGACCACGCAGGATCACGACGGGGTCGATGAAGTGCGGCACGCGCGAGGTGATCATCAGCATCGGCGCCACGGTTTCGACCGGGACGGGCTCGCCGAGATGAGCCGCGATCCTGCCGGCCCAGGCGCCGGCAGCATTCACCAGCACCGGCGCGGCAAAGCTCTCCGACCCGGCATCGACGTGCCAGAGGCCGTCACGGTGCCGGATGCTGCCGGCAGCTACGCCTTCGCGCACAGTTGCGCCCAATTGCTCGGCCTTGCGGCGGAACGCCGTCGTCGTCTGCGCCGGATTGGCCGCACCGTCACGCCGAGAAACCACACCGCCGGGACAGGTCTCGGCCACCGCCGGCACCAGCCGGCGCAGTTCGGCGGCGTCGATCAGCTCCTCGTGGGTGAAGCCCAGCGCATTGAGCTCGGCGACGCGCGCGCGGCAGAGGGCGAGTTCTTCCTCGTTCTCGGCGACCAGCACCTGGCCGTAGCTCTCGAAGCTGCAATCGTCGTCGACGAGATCCGTGATCTTCTCCCAGATGTCCATCGAGCGGATCGACAGCGGAATCTCGGGAATGTGCCGCGCGAGCTGCCGGACGCCGCCGGCATTGACGCCCGAGGCGTGACGGCCGGCATAGTCCTTCTCGATCAGCACCGGCTTCAGGCCGGCGAGACACAGATGCAGCGTGGTCGAGCACCCGTGGATGCCGCCGCCAATGACGATCGCATCCACATTTGTGCTCATCCGCGCACCACAGCCTTGACGTCGGCCTCGCTCTTGGGAACGGCGGCGAGTTCGGCCAGCGTGATCGGCTTCACCGGCGCGCGCAGCCGGTAGTAACCGATCTCCTGCGGGGTCTTGCCGCGCGCCCGCGCCATCAGCTCGGTGACGGTGAGGCCGCAGAGCCGGCCCTGGCACGGGCCCATGCCGGTGCGGCGATAGGCCTTGAGCTGATTCGGCCCGGTCGCGCCGATCGCGACGGAATCGAGAACGTCCTTTGCCGTGACCTCTTCGCAACGACAGACGATGGTATCGCCTGAAGGAATCCGGAACTGCGGCGCGGGGCGGAACAGCGTGTCGAGGAACAGGCGGCCACGCTCAGCCTTGGCGAGGTCGGAACGGAGCGTCGCCATTGCGGGAAGTTTTGCGGCAGAAGCGGGCGCCAGTGCTTCGACGGCGGCGCGCGCGGCAATGCGACCGCGCACCACGGCTGCACTCGCGCCGCCGATGCCGGCCCCGTCACCGGCGATCGCGATGCCGGCGACCGACGAATTGCCGCTCGCGTCGAGCACTGGCGACCAGCACAATTGCAGATCATCCCAGCGATGCTCGATGCCGGCTGACATCGCCAGATTGACGTTGGGCACGACGCCCTGATGCAGCAGCAACAGGTCCGCAGCGATGGTCTCGCGCTTGCCGCCGGCGACGTAGCTCACGCTGGCAAGCTGGCCATCACCGGAAGCCGCAAGCTCGGTGACGCCGGAGACGACCTGCACCTTCGCCCTCACCTCGCGCATCATCGACAGGCCCTTGGCGAAATAGGGCGAGGTGAGGAAGGCGAAAGCGTGCGGGAGCGCGGCGAAATAATTGCCGCGCTGGGTGGTGTCGAGGATGCGATCGATGCGGCCGCCAAGCCGCAGTATCTGCGCGGCGAGCAGCCAGAGCAGCGGCCCCTGCCCTGCGATCACCGTGCGTCCGTCGGGCACCAGGGCCGAGGACTTCAGCATGGTCTGCGCCGCGCCCGCGGTCATCACGCCCGGCAGCGTCCAGCCGGGAATTGGGAACGGCCGCTCCAGCGCACCGGTCGCGAGAATCACGCGTTTCGCCTTGACGAAGGCCGAGGCGCCGCCGATCGAGACGGCGATATCGAGATTGCGGTCGAGGCTCCAGACGGTGGCGCGGTGAATGACCTCCGCATTGCTCGCGCGCAGCGACTGCACGAGATCGGCGCCGACCCAATAATCGGCGCCGAGCTGATTGCGCTCGGTAACCGGCGTCGAGGCGATGGCGCGAAACACCTGACCACCGGGGCCGATGTTCTCGTCGAGCAGCAGCGTCGAGAGGCCGGCCTCGGCGGATGTTGCGGCAGCAGCAAGGCCCGCGGGCCCGGCGCCGATCACCACGACGTCATAGTTTTCGCGCTTGGGAGCCACGCTCATTTTCCGATCTCCCGCTTGCCCTTCTGGATTTCGATCTGCATGCCCTCGGCGACGGGCACGAGGCACCCTTGCCGGTTGCCGACGCCGTCGATGGTGACGAGGCAGTCGAAGCAGACGCCCATCATGCAATAAGGCAGACGCGGCGCGCCGCTCACCGCGGTGGAACGCCGTGCGTCAACGCCGGAGGCCAGCAGTGCGGCGGAGACGGTGTCGCCCTGGCGCGCTGCGACCGCGACGCCGTCGACGAAGATCTGCACCTGTGGCCGCTTGTCCTGTTCGGATCGCTTGAACATGGGGATGCCTCTTGGCTCCTTCTCAGAATCTCTAGTAGCCGCTGCTGTTCGCAGCACCTGCGCCACCAAAACGGCTGGCCGAGAACGCGCCGACCAGCTCCGGCTCGAGCGCGCCCTGCACCACCATGCGCGCGATCTCGAAGGCGTGGTTGGAGGCGAGCGTCACGCCGGAATGGCAGCAGGCGACGAAGGCGCCGGGATGCGTCTCCGACTGATCGTAGATCGGAAAGCCGTCCTGCGGCATGACGCGAATGCCGGACCAGCTCCTGACCACGTTGAGCCGCGCCAGATGCGGGAACATGCGCTGCGCGCGATCGGCCATGACGCCGCTGATCGACGGCTTCAGCGTGCGATCATCGAGCTCGTCCTCCTTGCTGTCGCCGATCATCACCGTGCCCTCGTCGGTCTGGCGGATCGTGGTCAGCGGATGCGGCAGGAACGGCATGGTGCGCTCGGTCACGACGACCTGGCCGCGAGTCGGGCCCATCGGCGCAAAGAGGCCGACCATCGGCGCCAGCGTCTGGTTGGCGTTGCCGGCGGCGAGCACGATCTTGGCGGCGCGCAGCTCGCCCTGCGGCGTGATCAGCCGAAATTCGCCCCCGCTCTTGCTGATCGCCGAGACCGGACGCTCCGGAAAATAGTCGATGCCGAACGCAATGAAGCCGGTGTGGAAGGCGCGGAACGTGCGCAGCGAATTGACGTGGCCGTCGAGCGGACAATAGCTGCCGCCGGAGACCTCGGGGCCGATCAGCGGCAGCGCCTCCTTCACCTCGGACGGCCGCAGCATCTCCATCTTGTAGTCGGCCGCGCCGACCTGGTTGTGCATGCGCTTGACGAGCTCGGTGCGCTGGCCGAATTCGTCCTCGCCGAGCGTGAGATGAAAACCGCCGTTCTGCTGCAGGGCGACGTCGAGGCCGGTCTGCTGCTTCAGCTCGGAGGCCAGCCGGCCCCACGCCTGCGAGGCCTGCACGGTCCACCGCGTATAGGCCGGCATGCCGAGCCCTTTGCTCTGCACCCACACCAATGCGAAGTTCGCGCGCGAGGCGCGCTTGGTGATGTCGCCTTCGTCGAGCACGGCGACCTTCTTGCCGAGCCGGCCGAGGCCCCAGGCAATGGCGGAGCCGAGCAGTCCGCCGCCGACGACGGCGACGTCGTAATCTCCTGACATGAGTTCTCCTATCGTCCCGTATCGCCCTTGCCAGCGAGCACACGGTCGAGCCCGTAGAAGCGGTCGAGCAAAATGAGGGCGGCCATGGTGATTGCGATCACGCAGGCCGAGACCGACGTCACGAGCGGATCGATGTTGTCCTGGATGTAAAGGAACATGCGGACCGGCAACGTCTCGGTCCCGGGCGCAGCAAGGAAGACGGTCATGGTGAGATCGTCGAAGGACTGAATGAAGGCGAGCGCCCAGCCGCTAATCACGCCGGGCAGGATCAGCGGCAAGGTCACGCGGCGGAACAGCGTCCAGCCGCCGGCGCCGAGCGAGACCGCCGCCATCTCGACCGTGCGGTCCATGCCGGTCGCCGCCGCCAGCGTCAGCCGCAGCGCGAACGGGAACACGATGATGACATGCGCGACGATCAGCGCCGCGAAGCTACCGCCGAGACCGGCCGAAGTGAAGAAGCGCAGGAAGGCGATGCCGAGCACCACATGCGGGATCATCAGCGGCGACAGGAACAGCGCCGCCAGCACATCACGACCACGGAAGCGATAGCGCGCGATCGCCAGCGCCGCCGGCACCGCGAACAGCAGTGCCGCGAGGGAGGACAACGCGCCAAGGCCGAGGCTGACCCAGAAGGCGTGAATGAATTCGGGGTAGTTCGCAATGGTCCTGAACCAGCGCAGCGAGAAGCCGTTGGTCGGCAGCGACAGGTATCCCTCAGGCGTGAAGGCGACGAGGCAGACCACCAGGATCGGCGCCACCATGACGATGACGAAGATGGTGTGAAAGATCAGCGCGAGCGGACCGTTCCGGCTCATCGGAACACCTCCGCATAGCGGCGTTCGATCAGTGCGTTGCTGCCGACGACGATCAGCACCAATGCGGCCAGCAGCAGCGTTGCGACCGCAGCGCCCAGCGGCCAGTTCAGCGTGTTGAGGAATTCGTCATAGGCGAGCGTTGCCGCGACCTTGAGCCGGCGGCCGCCGATGATCGCAGGCGTTGCGAAGGCGCTGGCCGAGAGCGAGAACACGATGATGGCGCCCGACAGCACGCCCGGCACGATCTGGGGCATGATGATGCGGCGGATGATGGTCGCAGGGCCCGCGCCGAGCGACATCGCGGCATTCTCGATCTGCGGATCGAGCCGCTGCAGCGCCGCCCACACCGAGAGCACCATGAACGGCATCATCACGTGCGCGAGCGCGATCACCACGCCTGTTTCGGTGAACATGAAGGGAATGGGGGAGCCGATCAGCCCGAGCGAGATCAGGAGCTTGTTGACGAGGCCGTTGTTGCCACCGAACAGCAGGGCCCAGCCCAGCGTTCGCGCCACCACTGAGATCAAGAGCGGCCCGAGAATGACCAGTAGGAAAAAACTCTTCCAGCGGCCGCTCATGCGGTTGAGGATATAGGCTTCGGGCGCGCCGAGCAGCGCGGTGAGCAGCGTGGTCAGAATCGCGATGCGAAAGGTCCGCGAGAACATCTCGGCGTAATAGGGATCGGTCGCGATCTCGTGCCAGTTCTTGAGGATGAAGACCGGCTCGATGCCCTTGTACTGGCCCCAATCGTGGAATGACAGCATTACCGTCATCGCCAGCGGAATCAGCAGCACGCCGACGAACAGCATCAAGGCGGGTGCGGTCAGCACCCACGGCGCGCGCAGGCTGCGCTCCTCGGCCGCCATGCTCATGCGCCGGCCCTCACGCGAACGCTCATGTCTTCGGGCCGCCAGGTGAGGCGAACCGCGTCCCCTTCGGCCGGCTGCGCTTTGCCGTCGTTCTGGCGGATCACGATCGCCGGGCCGCATTCACTGTCGCACTGGAACAGCCAGTGATTGCCCTGGAAGATGCGCGTGATGATTTTTGCGCTGAGCCCTGTATCGCCAAAGCCGATTCTTTCGGGGCGAACGCTGACGGTGACGGGACCGCCGAGCCCAGCCGGCGCCGGTGCGCGCCAGGAGCCGGCCACCAACTGCGTCGGCGCGACGGTCCGGTCGATCGTTCCGGCAAAATCGTTGGTCTTGCCGAGGAATTGCGAGACGAAGGCCGAGGCCGGCCTTTCATAGGTCTCTTGTGGCGTGCCGATCTGCTCGATCTTGCCCTGGCTCATGACCACGATGCGATCCGACAGCGACATCGCCTCGTTCTGGTCATGCGTGACCAGGATCGTGGTGGTGCCGACGGTGCGCTGGATCTGGCGCAGCTCGATCTGCATCTCCTCGCGCAGCTTGGCGTCGAGGTTCGACAGCGGCTCGTCGAGCAGGAGCACGCTGGGCTTGATCACCAGCGCACGCGCCAGTGCCACGCGCTGCTGCTGGCCGCCGGACATGCGGCGCGGATGGCGATCCTCGTATCCGGCGAGGCCCACCATCGCGAGTGCGGCGCGGACGCGTTCGGACCTTTCAGCGCGCGGCACGCCACGCATCTCCAGGCCGAAGGCGACGTTCTCCGCCGCGGTCATGTGCGGAAACAGCGCGTAGCTTTGGAACACGATGCCGAGGCCGCGCTTTGCCGGATGGATCGCGGTCAGGTCCTTGCCCTCGAGGCGGATCGCGCCGCGCGTCGGATCGAGGAAGCCCGCGATCATCTGCAGCGTCGTGGTCTTGCCGCAGCCGGACGGGCCGAGGAAGGAGATGAACTCCCCCTTCCCCACCGACAGGCTGAAGTCATCGACCACAGTCTGCGTGCCGAACTGCTTTGCGACCCGATCGAGCTCGAGATAGGCCATGACGCTGTCTCCGCGGCGACCGATCAGCGTTCGACCTCGCGATTCCAGCGCTTGGTCCACTCCTCGCGCTTCTCGTTGATCACGGTCCAGTCCGGATTGTAGAGCTTGGCCGCGCGCTCGCCGATCGGCGCCATCTTGCCGAGCTCGGGCGGGATCACCAGCGATTTCAGCACCGGGCCGTAGCCGTAATCCTTCAGCATCACGAGCTGGGTTTTCGGATCGAGCAGCATCTTGACGAAGCTCGCAGCCAGCGGCGAAGCATTGGGCTTATTGATCGGGCACGCCGTGGTCAGCAGCGTCGCTGCGCCTTCCTTCGGGTAGACGAAGTCGACGGGGAAGCCGGTATTGGCGAAGCTCTGCACGCGGCCGGTGCCCCATACCGCGATCACGGCCTGGCCGGACTGGAACAGCTCGGTCATCTTGCCCGGCGACGGCTCATAGGCCAGCACGTTCGGATTGATCTGCTCCTTGAAGATCTTGAAGCCGGACTCGACGTTGGTCTCGCCGCCGCCGTTCATCTTCGACAGCATCACCAGCGCTTCGAGACCGTAGGTGTTGTTGATCGGTGGAATCACGAGCTGTTTTGCGTATTTCGTGTCCTTCAGGTCGTTCCACGAGGTCGGCGGCGCCCAGCCTTTCTCCTTGAACACTTTCGTGTTGTACATCAGCCCGGTGGCGACGATGCCGATCGCAACCGCGCGATCGTCCTTGAAGCGTGCAGTATCGTAGAGATCGGCGGGCAAGCCGTCGAGCTTGCCGCAGAAGCCGAGCTGGATGGCCTGGTACATCGGGCCATCATCGACGATGGCGACGTCGATCTGCTGGTTGCCTTTCTGCGCCTGGAGCTTGGCCAGCGTGTCGGTGGAATTGCCGGCGACGTATTCGACCTTGACGCCGTTCTCCTTCTCGAAGGCCGGGATCACCTCGTCGCGGATGGTCTTCTCGAACGAGCCGCCATAGCCGGCGACGTAGAGCGTTTTCTGCTGGGCCGAGGCGACCGAGGGGACGGCAATGAGCGCTGCGATGCTGACCGCGGTCAGAAGGCGAAAAGTCTTCATGTGGACCGATCTCCAATACCGGAATGAGGTGACGTGCCGACGAGTCTCGCTGGCTGAAGCGCGTTGCCGCATTCCCTTCCGCGCCAATCCGCTTCCGATCAGGGCTCCGGCCCCCATTCGGCGGGTTTTGGCGCGATCTGGAGGTTTGAACCCCTCCAATCTGCCGAAAAAGCGGGCTGTCTCCAGTCCTGATGAAAAAGATCGCAGACCTATACTTCCATCGTCCAATGAATAATGGCACCCTCTGCATGCCGAAATGTTATGGATGGAGTTGGAATGGCGCGTATCAATTCGCGGCAGGTGGAGGCCTTCCGCGCGATGATGCTGACCGGCAGCGTGACGGAGGCGGCGGCGCTAATGAAGGTGACGCAGCCGGCCGTCAGCCGGTTGCTGCGCGACCTCCAGGCGCTGCTGAAGATGGAGCTGTTCGAACGGCGCGGCACCGGCCTGGTGCCGACCGCCGCGGCGATGGCGCTCTACACCGAGGTCGAGCGCTCCTTCGTCGGCCTCGAACGCATCACTGCGGCAGCAGAAGAAATCCGGGGACGCCGCACCGGCTCGCTACGCATCGCGGCACTGCCGGCGCTGTCGAACGGCTATCTGCCGCGGCTCACCGGTCACTTTCTGAAGGAGCGGCCAAACCTCAACCTCGCCTTCTTCGGTGTCATCTCGCCGATCGTGGTTGACTGGGTGCTGAACAATCAATGTGACGTCGGCTTTGCCGAGGTGCCGATCGCGCATTCCGGTCTGCCGAGCCAGAGACTGCCGGCGCCGGCGCGCGTCGCAGTGCTGCCGACCGGTCATCGCCTCGCGGAGAAGGAAGTCCTGGAGCCGCGCGATTTCGAGGGCGAGACCTTCATCTCGCTGTCGGCGGGATCGTCGAGTCGGCATCTCGTCGACCAGGTCTTCCACCGCCACGATGTCCGCCGCGTGCTGCGCGTTGAGACCACGCTGTCGGAAATCATGTGCGGCATGGTGTCGTCAGGCCTCGGCGTCGCGATCTGCGATCCCTTCACGGCGCAGGAATTTGCAACGCGCGGCGTCGTCGTGCGCCGCTTCCTGCCGCGCATCGATTTCGAATTCTCCGCGGTCTTTCCGGCGCAGCGCAGCCCGTCCCCGGTGGCGCTGGACCTGGTCGAGACCATGCGCAAGGCGCTGGTGGAGTTCGAGGACGACGAAGCCGGGGTCAGCCGTTGAACGCGGCCTGCGCCTCCGGCAGATCCCAGATCTTGCCGATCGCGGCGGTGCCGGCCGCCGTAATCGCGGCTTCATCCGCGCCGAGATAGCGTCCCTCATCGACCAGGACCCGGCCATCGACCATGACCTGATCGATATTGGCGCGGTTGGCGAGTGCGATCAGCGCGCGGCGCGGGTCGAACAGCGGCTGCAGATGCGGATGGGTGAGATCGACCACCGTGAGATCGGCGGTCGCGCCCGGCTCGATGCGGCCGAGATCGGGCCGCTTGATCACGTCGGCGGCGACCGTCGTGTTCGCCTCGATCAGTTCGGGTGAGTTCGCGACGTCAGGGCGCGCCGAAATGATCTTGGAGATCAGCGACGCCGCATTGAGCTCGCCGAGCAGGTCCATGTTGTAGCCGTCGGTGCCGACCACGGTGCGCACGCCGTGCTCGGCGAAGCGGCTGAACGCCGCGGTGATGCCGGCACGCGCGAACACGCGCGGGCAGTTCAAGACGGTCATGCCGCGCGCGGCCATCAGCTTGAGATCGTCGTCGCTGCTGAACATGCAATGCGCCGCCATCAGATCGGGCGCGAGCAGGCCGAGCCAGTCCAGGTATTGTGCCGGCGTGCGGCCGCCATAGCGCTTGCCGATGGTCTCGACCTCGGCGCGGCTCTGCGCCATGTGCGTGGTGATGGGAACGCCGAGCTCGCGCGCCCGCGTGGCGCAGGCCTTCAGCAGATCGGGGCCGCAGGTGTCGGTGGCGTGCGGGCTCATCGCAAGGCTGATGCGGCCGTCGCCGCGATTATTCCAGCGCTGATAGAGCGCGTCCCACGCCGCCATATCCGCAGCGCCGTCATCGCCGGAATATTGGACCACACCGTCAGGCCCGGCCTTGGCGTCGGAGGTCGAGAACAGATAGGGCGCGCCGTAGAAGCGGATGCCCATCTTTTCCGCCGCGTCGAACATCTCGGGGATCGAGTTGCGGAACGGCTCCATCACCGTGGTGGCGCCGCCCTTGAGCAGCTGGAGGATGCCGAGCCGCGCCACCGCAAGGCGCTCTTCCGCCGACAAGATAACGGCGCCACGCTTGGTCAGCGGCAGCAGCACCGTGTAGACGATGCTCTGGTTGTTCTTGCGGCCGTTGCCGTCCTCGGTGTGGCTGCGCGCCACCGCTTCCGAGAAGCAATGATTGTGCAGGTTGAGCAGGCCTGGCAGGACGAAGCGGCCTGGGCGATCATAGACCTGATCGGCGCGCGGCTTGTCGCGCGTGATCGCCGCAATCTTCTTGCCTTCGACCAGAACCCAGCGGTCGCGCAGCACGTCCTGCGCGCCGTCTTTCCGTGACAGCACATAGCTGCCGAAGATTGCTGTGGTGCTCATGCGGGGCGCACGTTCCAGAACACGGCGGTGCCGTCGAGAATGCCGGTGATGGCCTTGCGATAGGCCGTCGGCTGCTTGTAGAGGCCGATCGGAATATAGGGGATTTCCTCGAACGCCACCCTCTGGACTTCGCGGCAGATGCGCTGCTGTTCGGCGAGTTCGGAGGCCGCCAGCCACTGGCTGCGCAACTCGCCCATCTTCGTGCTCGCGTACCAGCCGGCGACCTTGCCTTCGCCGCGAATGTTGGTGTTGCCGGCCGGGTTGAGCCAGTCGATGCCCTGCCAGTTGCCGACCGCGGCGCTCCAGCCGCCCTGCGGAAGCGGATCCTTCTTCAGCTGGCGCTGCAGCACCACGGCGAAATCGAGGCCGGCATATTCGACGTTCATGCCGGCCTTGCGCAACGAGTCCACCGCGATCTCGCCAAGCGGCTTTTGCGCCAGCGAGTTGGTCGGAACGAGCAGCACGATCTTCTCGCCGTTGTAGCCCGCGGCTTTCAGGTCGGCCTTCACCTTGGCGTAGTCGCGCGGGCCGCGGAACACGTCGAGGCCGACCTCATTTGCCATCGGGGTGCCGGGTGCGAAATAGCCGACCGGTGAGACCTGGAACGCCGGATCGGTGCCGGCGACGGCGGTCATGAATGCGGACTGGTCGATCGCACCCAGGAGCGCGCGGCGGATGGCGGGATTGTCGAACGGCGGCTGCAGGTGGTTGAGGCGCAGCATGCAGGCGTAGCCTCGGGGATCGAGGATGCGCGTCTCGATATCGCCGGCCGCCTTGATCACCGGAAGCAGATCGTGCGGCGTAGTCTCCTGCCAATCCTGCTCGCCGGTCTGGAGCGCGGCGACGCCGGTGCCGGCATCGGGCGTAGTGGTCCAGACCACGCGATCGTAGTGCACGATCTTCGGCCCCGCAGTCCAATCCGGCTTGCCGTCGGTGCGCGGCTGATAGCGCTCGAACTTGGCATAGGCATTGCGCGCGCCCTGCACGCGCTCGTCGGCGAGATAGCGGAACGGACCGCTGCCGATCACCTCGGTGAGCGGCTTGAACGGATCCTGGCTCGCCAGCCGCTCCGGCATCATGAAGCAGGCATTGATCGCTGCCTTGCCGAGCGCCTGCGGCAGCAGCGGAAAAGGACGCTTCAGACGGAAGCGGATGGTGCGGTCGTCGGCAGCCGAGAGCTCGGCGGTCGCCTCCATCAGCTCGCCGCCAAAGCCGTCGCGCGCGGCCCAGCGACGGATGCTGGCGACGCAATCGCGCGCCAGCACCCGCTCGCCGTCGTGCCAGAACAGGCCGTCGCGAAGCGTGAGGTCCCACTGTAGCTGGTCGGCGGAGATGGCGTGGCCCGACAGCATCTGCGGCGAGACCTGGAGCGAGGAGCTCATGCCGTAGAGCGTGTCGTAGACCATGAAGCCGTGGTTTCGCGACACCTGCGCGGTCGAATAGATGGGATCGACGAAGGCGAGATCGATGACGGGGATGAAGCGCAGCGTGGATTGCGATTCAGCGCGGACGATGCCCGGCAGCGACAGCGCCGGCAGCGCCGCGCCGGCCTTGAGGAGCGAACGGCGGGAGATCGACATTAGCGGTGACCCGCTTCGTGGCGCAGGAAGTTCTCCGCGATGTTCTCGCCAGTGGTGATCCAGACATCAGGGCACGATTTTGCGTAGGTCAGGAATTCGCGCAGCAGCCGCAGCCGCATCGGGCGGCCGCTGCATTGCGGATGCAGCACGGTTGTCACCATCGCGCCCCAGTCGCGGACCTCATCCAGCTCGTCCTTCCACATCGAGAGCACGTGTTCCCTAGGGAAGATCGAGCGCGGACTGAAGCGCGCGGACAGGCCGTGCATCCAGTCGTCATAGCTCGCGGTCACCGGCAGCTCGATCGTGCCGGGCTTGCCGTCGGCGAGGCGATGACGATAGGGCCTGACGTCGTCGCGGAACGATGACGTATAGACGATGCCGTGGCGCACCAGCGCGACGCGCAGCTCCTCGGTGAACTCGCCATAGGGCGCGCGATAGCCGGTCGGCTTGACGCCGAGCCGGCGCTTCAGCGCCTCGAAGCCGCGCTCCAGCTCCTCCTCGATCCAGGGATCGCCGGGATCTGGCAGCAGATGGTGATAGCCGTGATGGCCGATCTCGTGACCGGCCTTGAGGATGGACTCCGCCATCGCCGGATGCGCATCGACCGACCACCCCGTGACGAAGAACGTCGCCTTGAGATCGAGCTGGTCGAGCAACTCCAGGAGTTTCGGCGTGCCGACGCGCGCCTCATAGCCGCCATAGCTCATGGTGATGAGCCGCTGCGCATGACCTGCGTCCTTGCTGGTCCAGGCACTCTCGGCGTCCACGTCGAACGACAGGAACATCGCGGATGTGTACGGCTTCGGCCACGGATATTCGGGCGCGGGATCCGCGGTGTTGGCCGGAACGAGCGGAATGCTCTGGAGTGCCTTACTGTCCAGCATTGATGGTCGCCTTCTCGATTGCGTTGTCGCTCAATTTCCACTTCGCCAACAGCGTCTTGTAGGTGCCGTCCGCGATCAGCGCGTCGACCGCCTCCAGCATTGCCTGCTGCAATGCCTTCTCCTTCACCGGCAGAGCAATGCCGGTAAATTGCTGTGCGATGGGCGCGCCCACGGTCGCATAGGTGTTGGGCTCGAGGTCCATGATGTAGGGCAGCGTCTCGTTGCCCTGGGCGGCGGCATCGATGCGGCCTTGCCTCAGCTGGGTGCGTGCATCGGCCGAGCCGTCGGTGCCGACGAACTGGATCGGAGAGCTGCCGCAATTCTTCTCGCTCCACGCCGCAATCTGGGCCGGGAACATGGTGCGTCGGCTGGCGCCGACCTTCTTGCCGCACAGCGACGTCGCATCCTTGAATTCCGCCTTGCGTGACGCCTGCACGAAGAACTGCGGGCCGCTGCGCAAATAATCGACGAAGGTCGCGACCTCGTGCCGGCTCGCATAGTCGGTGAAACCGGACAGGATCGCATCCACCCGCCCCGTCGAGATCGAGGGCATGAACTCGGCAAAGCTGGTCTCGGTCCATTCGATCTTGACGCCGAGCTTGCGGCCGATCGCCTCGCCAAGATCGACGTCGAAGCCGGAGAGCGCGTTGGTGGCGGGATCGCGGAACTCCATCGGCGGATAGTTCGGCACCACCGCGACCTTGATGCTGCCGCGCTTTACGATCTCAGGCGGCAGTTCGGCCGCCATTGCCGACACGCTCATGGCGCCCAGGAACGCCGCCGCAAGCAAGAATCTCTTCATCACCATACCCCCAATGTCAGATCACTGCCGAAAGAAATGCCTTGGTGCGCTCCTCGCGCGGCGCGCCCAACACGTCGGAGGCCCGGCCCTGCTCGACGATCGCGCCCTGGTCCATGTAGACGACGCGGTCGGCGACCTCGCGGGCGAAGCCGAGCTCGTGCGTCACCACCATCATGGTCATGCCGCTTCGCGCCAGCTCCTTCATGACCGCGAGCACCTCGCCGACCAGCTCGGGATCGAGTGCGCTGGTGGGCTCGTCGAACAACATCAGCATCGGCTTCATGGCGAGCGCCCGCGCGATCGCGACGCGCTGCTGCTGGCCGCCGGAGAGCTGCGCCGGATACCAGTCGGCCTTGGCCGACAATCCGACGCGCCGAAGCAGCTCGGTCGCCTCGGCGCGCACCTCATCCGGCTTCCGCCCCTGCACCTGGGTCGGGCCTTCCGTGATGTTCTCCAGCGCGGTCTTGTGCGGAAACAGGTTGAAGCGCTGGAACACCATGCCTGTCTTGAGCCGCTGCCGCCCGATCTCGCGCTCGCTGAGGCGATGGAGCTTCCCGCCTTGCTCGCGCACTCCGAGCAGTTCGCCGTCGAGCCAGATGCCGCCGGCATCGATCGTGGCGAGCTGATTGATGCAGCGGAGCAGCGTGGTCTTGCCGGAGCCGGAGGCGCCGATCAGGCACATCACCTCGCCGGGCCAGACGTCGAGCGAGACGTTCTTGAGAGCCTGAAACTCTCCAAAGTTCTTGGCTACGGAGCGGATCGCGACGAGCGGCTTTGTCATCGCGCCAGCCGCAATGTGCCGCGCGCAAAGCGGCGTTCGAGCAACATCTGGAGCGGTGTCAGGATCGAGACCGCGAGCAGGTACCAGAGCCCGGCGACGATCAGGAGCTCGATGACGCGGGAGTTGGCGTAGTAGATGTTCTCGGCATTGTGCAGCAGCTCCGGATACTGGATCACGCTGGCGAGCGAAGTCGCCTTCACCATGCCGATGAACTCGTTGCCGAGCGGCGGGATCACCACGCGCATCGCCTGCGACAGCACGATCCGGCGCAACGCGCGCAGCCGTCCCATGCCGATCGCCTGCGCCGCTTCATATTGCCCGATATCGACCGACAGCATGCCGGCGCGCATGACTTCGGAGGTGTAGGCGCCCTGGTTGATGCCGAGCCCGAGCAGCGCGGCAAGGAACGGCGTCATGACATCGACGGCGCGTGCAGACCACAGGCCGGGGATACCGATGGTCGGAAACACCAGCGCGAGGTTGAACCACAGCAGCAGCTGCAGGATCAGTGGCGTGCCGCGAAACAGCCAGGTGTAGCCGGCGGCGACCGACTTCAGCACCGGATTGGGCGACAGCCGCATGATCGCGACGACGATGCCGAGGAAGATGCCGAGCATCATCGCCAGCATCGCCATCACCATGGTGTTGACGATGCCTTCGAGGATGACCTTTGCGGTCAGGAAGCGGCTGACATAGGACCATTCGATCTGGCCGTTCGCAAAGGCGCGCGCGATCGCCGCCAGCACGAGGACGATCAGGGCCGCGCTGATCCAGCGAAACCAGTGCGGCTCGCGCGCGATCCGCATGCCCGACAGATCGGGAAATCCTTGCGCGAGTGCCGGCGCCTGCTTCATTGCGGCGCCGCGTTCAGCATGGGCTGGGCGACTGCATTGGTCCCTAGGCCCCATTTGTCGAGAATGGCCTTGTACGAGCCGTCAGCGATCATCGCCGCGAGTTTCTCGGTCACGACTTCGCGCAAGGCGGCATCGTCCTTGCGGAACATGATGCCTTGATAGCCCTTGGCAAAGGGCTCGCCGACGATGCGGTACTTGCCGGGCTCCTGTTGCTGCGCATAAGGCAACGTCTCGCTGCCCTGCACGGCGGCGTCGATGCGGCCCTGCTTGAGCTGGTTGCGGACGTCGATGGAATTCTCGCCCGGAACGTACTGGATCGCCGGCTTGCCGGCCGGCTCGCAATTCTGCTTGCTCCACTTCTCGATCTCGACCGGGAAGCTGGTGCTGCGGGTGGTGCCGACCCTCTTGCCGCAGAGATCGGTGGCGTCCTTGGCCGCGCTCTCCGCCATCACGAAGAACTGCGGCCCGGTTGCGAGGTAATCGACGAAATCCGCCGTCTCGCGCCGCGAGGCACGATCGGAGATGCCGGAAATGATGAAGTCGGCCCGCTTGGTCGTGAGCGAAGGGATCAGCTCGGCGAACGGCGTCTCGCTCCAGACGATCTTCAGCCCTCCGAGCCGCTTGGCGAGCTCCTTCGCCAGATCGATGTCGAGCCCGACCAGCTCGTTGGTTGCGGGGTCGCGATATTCCATCGGCGCGTAGGTGGAATTGACCGTGAGCTTCAGCGTACCAGCCTGCTTGATCTCCGCCGGCAGCTCGGCGGCTCGCGCCGACGTCACCGCAGCCAGCGCTGCGCAGGCAAGCAAATACGAGAGGCGTGTCATGTCAGCTCCTTTTGCCAACGCCGCGACCGGCCGTTGGTCAATCTGCGTCGAGAACGGCCGGCTCGATGATGCCGGCACGCTCGGTGATCACCCTGTATTGCTCGGGCCGCCGGTGGGCGGCGAAGTTGAACATCTTGTCCTTGCCCTGGCGGCAGAGGTCGAGATCGATGTCGGCGACGATCACCTCGTCGGCCAGCGTCTGAGCCTGCGCGACGATGCGGCCGTTGGGATCGACGATGCAGGAGCCGCCGATCAGGCCGGACCCGTCCTCCTCGCCCGCCTTCGCCACCGAAATCGCCCAGGTCGCGTTCATGTAGGCGTTGGCCTGCGTCACCAGCGTCGAGTGGAAGGTGCGCAAGGCTCCGTCTTCGGTCGTGCCGCCGTTGGGATCGTAGGCCGCCGAATTGTAGCCGATGCAGACGAGCTCGACGCCTTGCAGACCGAGCACGCGCCAGGATTCCGGCCAACGACGATCATTGCAGATCATCATGCCCATGATGGCATGGGCCCAGGACGAGCCGGCGCGGAAGGCGGGAAAGCCGAGGTCGCCATATTCGAAGTAGCGCTTCTCGAGTTGCTGGTAGCGCGCGCCCGGACGCGGCTCGACCGAGCCCGGCAGATGCACCTTGCGATAGCGGCCGAGAACCTCGCCGTCGCGATCGACCAGGATGGAGCAATTGTAGCGCCGCCCCTCCGGCGTCAGCTCGGCATAGCCGACATAGAAGCCGACGCGCAGCGCACGTGCGCGATCGAATAGCTTTGCCACCGCGGGGTTCGGCATGCTGCGCTCGAAATACCGGTCGAGGGCCTCGCCTTCGAGCAGCCAGCGCGGGAAGAAGGTGGTGAAGGCGAGCTCCGGAAACACCACAAGGCTCGCACCCCGACCGGCCGCCTCATCGAGCATGTCGAGCATCCGCGACAACGTGTGCTCGCGCGTATCGGCTTTTTGCGTCGGCCCCATCTGAGCGGCGGCGGCGCGAAGGACACGAACCAAGATTGCCTCCAATCTGTGCGCAGTGCTGCCTCAATGGGCGAACGAACCCTTTGATGCGACGTGCAAATCCGCTGCCATTACGGGCGAGCGGTGCTGCAAAATCAATTCGCGTTGCTATGATGTTTTGGCCCTGACTATAATCGGCAGTGATATGAACCTGCGTCAGCTCGAGATCCTTCGCGCCGTGATCCGCCACCGCACCACGGTGGCGGCGGCGGACGAGCTGGCGCTGTCGCAGCCGGCGGTCAGCAACGCGCTGAAGACGATGGAGGCGCAGGCGGGCTTTGCGCTGTTCGAGCGCGTCAACAACCGGCTGTTTCCAACCGCCGAAGCGATGGCGCTCTACAAGGAGAGCGAGGCGATCTTCGCGCTGCACGCCAAGCTCGAGAACCGCATGCGCGATTTGCGCGAGAACCGGTCCGGGCATCTCGCCATCGTGGCGACGCCGCCGCTCGCGTACAGCATCATTCCGTCCGCGCTGTCGGGCTTCCTGCGCCGCCGCCCGGAGACGCGGGTGTTCTTCGACGTACGACGCTATGAGGGCATCATCGAGGGTGTGCTGAGCCGCGTCGCCGAGCTCGGCTTCGCGCTCGGCCTCACGCATCATCCAGGGATCGCGCACGAGGTGGTGCACACCGGCGAGATGGTCTGCGTGCTGCCGCCACAGCATCCACTCGCCGACCGGCCGATGATCTCCGCTTCCGATCTCTCCGGCCTACCCTTCATCGGGCTCGAACGCGGCACGCGGCTCGGCGAAGCCGTGCGCGACAGCTTTGCCCGCGCCGGCGCGCCGTTCCGGCCGACGGTCGAGGTGCGCTACTGCAACACGGCCTGCGTGCTGGCCGCCGCCGGCGTCGGCGCGGCGGTGGTCGATCCTTTCTCGCCGCGGCAGAACGGCGGCAGCGGCCTCGTCGTCCGTCCGTTCACGCCGACGACGCAGGCGGTCGCCTATATGCTATGGTCTGAAGCCGAGCCGCTGTCGCGTCTGGCCAAGGCCTTTCTCAACGAGATCCGCAAGGAGAGCGCTCTGCTCGAGCGCACAGCGCCGCACCAGCAACATGGGGCAGAAAGCGGCTGAGCTTCGCAACCTTTTGACCGGGAGGCCCATGGCACGCATCACCATCATCGAGACCGGAGAGGTGCCGCAAAAATACCGCGAGCGCCACGGTTCATTTCCGGACATGTTCGCGCGCATGATCCGCGCCGAGGAGCCGGCCGCGACGATCGAGGTCGTCAGCATCCCCAGCGGCGATGCGCTGCCCGATCCGAGCAAGCTCGAGGCCATCCTCATTACCGGCGCGGCGGCCGGGGTCTATGACGGGCTCGACTGGATCGCGCCGCTGGAAGATTTCGTGCGAACGGCTTACGCCAACAAGACACCGATGGTCGGTGTCTGCTTTGGCCACCAGCTGATCGCGCAGGCGCTCGGCGGCACCGTGCGCAAATCAGAACAGGGCTGGGGCATCGGCCGGCATGTCTATCAGGTGCTGCCGGAGAACGGCCTCATCGACGGTGAAGCGGTCGCGGTCGCCGCCTCGCATCAGGACCAGGTGATCGAGCCGCCAAGCGAGGCGCTGACGATCCTCTCCTCCGAGTTCACCCCGCATGCCGGCCTGCTCTATGCCAATGGCGCAACGCTGACCGTGCAGCCGCATCCGGAGTTCGATGTCGGGTTCGCGCAAGTGTGCTGCGATCTGCGTGACGGGAAAGCGCCGGAGGATGTCGTTGCCACAGCAAGGGCGTCGCTGGCGGAGCCGATGGACAATGCGAAGCTCGGCGGGGCGATTACGCGGTTTCTGGCTAAGAGCACCTGACTACGAAGCTCGAGACGCACTCGTCTTCCCTTCTCCCCTTGCGGGAGAAGGTGGCGCGAAGCGCCGGATGAGGGGTTCTATCCATTCGCCGGACTGCTCGTGAGGAGAGAGACCCCTCACCCGTCTCGCCGCTATGCGGCGAGCCACCCTCTCCCGCAAGGGGAGAGGGTGAAGCAGCGGTCGCTTTGTTAATTTCAGAACGGCTCGCTTCCCAGCCCCGGCACATCGGCCGGCCGCGGGCCCGGCGCCGCCCAGTGAAATCGGCGGTCCTTCTCCGCAATGGCGATGTCGTTGATCGAGGCCTCGCGCCGTTTCATCAGGCCGTGCTCGTCGAACTCCCATTGCTCGTTGCCGTAGGAGCGGTACCACTGGCCGCTTGCATCGTGCCATTCGTACTGGAAGCGCACCGCGATGCGGCTGCCGTCGAAGGCCCAGAGGTCCTTGATCAGGCGGTAATCCTGCTCCTTCTCCCATTTGCGGGTGAGGAAGGCGACGATGGCCTCGCGGCCCTGAAACACTTCCGAACGGTTGCGCCAGCGGCTGTCCTCGGTATAGGCGAGCGAGACCCGCACCGGATCGCGTGAATTCCAGGCGTCCTCGGCCATGCGGGCCTTTTGCGCGGCGGTCTCGCGGGTGAAGGGTGGAAGCGGCGGGCGCGACATGGTGGCCTCATCGGTTGATCGGGACCGCGAATGTATCGTCGCAATTGGCGGAGTCGATAGGCGATCCGCTATCGAGCGATCACGTAACCAGATCGGCCTTCATCAGCTGGCGGATCGACTTCGGAATCGGCTGGGCCCGGCCGCCGCTGATGAAGGCGACGCGGACCTCGGCTTTCACCAGCACGTCGTCACCGCGCCGCACCTCCTGCGCCAGCATGATTGACGCCCCTTTCACCGCGACCGGCCAGGTCACGACGTCGAGCACGTCGTCCATTCGCGCGGGCTTCAGGAAGTCCAGATGCATCGAGCGCACCACGAAGGCGAAGCCCGCGCCGTCCGTCTCGGTCTGCTCGAACAGCACCTGCTGCTCGGCACCCATCAGCCTGAGATGATTGGTGCGTCCGCGCTCCATGTAGCGCAGGTAATTGGCATGATAGACGATGCCGGAAAAATCCGTGTCCTCGTAATAGACCCGGACCTGCATGTGGTGGCGGCCGTCGCGGATCTCGCCGTCGAGATGAGCTGTCACGTCCGGAGCCTCTTCGCTGGTCGGTAACCGGCACGTTTTGCGCAAAAACAGCCGGACGCGCAAGCGTGTTAGGACACGACCGGTCCTGGCCTTCCCAGCGTCACCTCGACGATCTCAGGCGGCACGCCGAAGCGGAGCGGCATGATGCTGCAACCGAGGCCGCCGGACACGATGAGATCGCATTTCAGGCGGAAATGGCCATAGGCGAGACGCAGGCCGTTCCTGGGCGCGACGGCCGGTGACCAGCCGAGCAGGCGGACCTGGCCGCCATGGGTATGGCCGGACAATTGCAGCGCGACGCGCGCGGGCACGAGCGGAGCGACATTGGGCTCGTGCGCGAGCAGAATGACCGGCGCATCGTCGGTGATCTTCGCCAGCGTAGCATTGAGATCGTCGGCACCGAAGTGCGCCATGCTCCGGAAGCGCCGCGCCGGCAGGAAGGCGAGCTGATCGCCGAGGCCGGCAAGCCAGAACGGACGGCCGTCCTTGGTGAGGCGCACAGCATCGTTCTCGTAGACGGGGATGCCGGCCGCCTCCAGCGCCCGATGTGCGATGGTCGGCCCGTGCCCTGCCTGCTGCACTGTTCTGTCATCCCAATAGTCGTGGTTGCCCATGACGGCATGGACGCCGAGGGGCGCCTTCAGGCGCCCCAATACCCTTGCCCATTCGCTCGACGGAATGAAGCGCGTGACATGGTGAAGGCCGGCGACATAGTCGCCGAGCAGCACGATGAGATCGGCGTTGAGCGCGTTGGTCCGGTCGACGATGCCCTCGATGCGCTCCAGCGACATCCAGGGATCGCAGGCATGGATGTCAGCGATGGCGGCAATCTTCAGCGGAAAATCCGCCGGCCACTGCCGCGGCATCGGATGATAGCGCGTGACGCGAAGGCGCAGCACCGGCTCGACACCGACGCCGTAGGCTGCGGTCGAGACGCCGAGGGCGGACAGACCGCCGATGGAACGGATGAGATGACGGCGCGTGATCATGGAAGCCCGATGATGATGCGGCGCCTTGATGATATCCGATTGGAGCGGAATTGGGGTGCGTTCGTGCAGATCGTCTGCACGAGGTTAACGGAAATTCATCAAGCCGGAACAGCGCGAGGTTCGGCAGATCACTCGTCGCTGTCATCCGTGCCGAACAGGCCGAACTGCGCCGCCGCATCGCGCGAGGGCTCGGCGAGACCGAGATGGCGGAAGGCGTGCGAGGTCAGCAGGCGGCCGCGCGGCGTGCGCTGCAGATAGCCGCACTGGATCAGATAGGGCTCGATGATGTCCTCGATGGCGTCGCGCGGCTCCGACAAGGCCGCAGCCATGGTCTCGACGCCGACCGGTCCGCCGCCATAGTTGAGCGCGATGGTCGAGAGATAGCGCCGATCCATCGCGTCCAGCCCTGCGGCATCGACCTCGAGCGCGCTCAGCGCATGGTCGGCAATCTTACGGTCGATCTTGTCGGCATCGGCCGCCGAGGCGAAATCGCGCACGCGGCGGAGCAGGCGGCCGGCGATGCGCGGCGTGCCGCGGGCGCGGCGCGCGATCTCGTTGGCGCCATCGGCGCTCATGCCGACGTTGAGCACGCGCGCGCCGCGGCTGACGATGCTCTCCAACTCCTCGATCGTGTAGAAGTTGAGCCGGACCGGAATGCCAAAGCGGTCGCGCAAGGGATTGGTGAGAAGGCCGGCGCGCGTGGTGGCGCCGACCAGCGTGAATTTCGACAGCTCGATCTTGACCGAGCGCGCCGCCGGGCCCTCGCCGATGATGAGGTCGAGCTGAAAGTCCTCCATCGCGGGATAGAGCACCTCTTCCACCGCGGGGCTGAGGCGATGGATCTCGTCGATGAAGAGCACGTCGCGCTCTTCGAGATTGGTCAAGAGGGCGGCAAGATCGCCGGCCTTGGCGATCACGGGCCCCGAGGTGGCGCGGAAACCGACGCCGAGCTCCTTCGCCACGATCTGCGCCAGCGTGGTCTTGCCGAGCCCCGGGGGACCTACGAACAGCACGTGGTCCAGCGCCTCGCCGCGCTTGCGCGCCGCTTCGATGAAGATCGAGAGATTCTTGCGCGCCTGCGCCTGGCCGACGAAGTCGGACAGCGATTGCGGCCGCAGCGCGGTGTCGCCGACATCATCGCTGCGGCGCTCGGGCGAGACCATGCGGCTGGCCTTGGGGTCGCTCACTCAGCGAACTCCATCGGATCGTAGGGTGGGCAAAGGCGCACTTCGCGCCGTGCCCACCATGTCGCTGCTCGCTTTGTAGATGGTGGGCACGCTTCGCTTTGCCCACCCTACGAGACTGACCATTGACGCACTCACTTTGCCAATTCCTTCAGCCCGAGCCGGATCAGCTGCGCCGTCTCAGCGCCCTCACCCGCACTGCGCGAGGCCGATGCAATCGCCGCGGCGGCCTGCGGCTGGCCGTAGCCGAGATTGACCAGCGCGGAGATCGCATCCGCCACAGGCCGCGGCGCGCGCTGGTCGTCGACGGCGCCGGCAAGATGCACGACGGCGGGATCGACGTTGGCGAAGGCCGGCGCCTTGTCCTTCAATTCGGTGACGATGCGCTCGGCGACCTTGGGGCCGACACCGGGCGTTCGCGCCACCGCGGCCTTGTCGCGCAGCGCGATGGCATTGGCGAGATCGGCCGGCGACAGCGTGCCGAGCACGGCCAGCGCGACCTTGGCGCCGACGCCCTGCACGGTCTGGAGCAGGCGAAACCATTCGCGCTCCTGATCGGTGCGGAAGCCGAACAGCTTGATCTGGTCCTCGCGGACATAGGTCTCGATCGACAGCACAGCGGCCTCACCCGGCGAGGGCAGATGCTGCAAGGTGCGCGAGGAGCAATGTACCTGATAGCCGACGCCGCCAACGTCGAGGATGACGAAATCCTCGCCGTAGGAATCGATCAAGCCCTTGAGCTTGCCGATCATATCCCCACCACCTTCAGCCTGAGAGCGGTGCTCTGGCGGTGATGGGCGTGGGTGATGGCGATGGCGAGCGCGTCGGCTGCGTCCGCGGACGGCGGCTCGGCCTTCGGCAGCAAGATTTTCAGCATCATCGCGATCTGTTGCTTGTCGGCGTGGCCGGCGCCGACCACGGTCTTCTTGACCTGGTTCGGCGCGTATTCGGCGACAGAGATGCCGAACATTGCCGGCGCCAGCATGGCGACGCCGCGGGCCTGGCCGAGCTTCAGCGTCGCAACGCCGTCCTTGTTGACGAAGGTCTGCTCCACCGCCGCTTCCACCGGCCGGTGATCGGACAAGACGGAAGCGAGCCCTTCATGGATCGCGAGCAGCCGGCTCGACAGCGGCAAATCGTCGGGCGGTTCCACCGAGCCGCAGGCGACGTAGATCAGGCGATTGCCCTCGGCCTCGATCACGCCCCAGCCGGTGCGGCGCAGGCCGGGGTCGATGCCGATGATGCGAACGGGGCCACGAATCGGGAGCGCAGTCATGCGCCAGTGATAGCGGCTGGCTGCCCTGGAGGAAACAGAAACAGAACGAAAGTAACAGGGGAAGTGCCGTCGAGCCCTAGCCGCCCATCTTCGCAACAAGCGCGTCCGACACCTCGAAATTGGCGTAGACGTTCTGCACGTCGTCGTGCTCGTTGAGCAGGTCCATCAGTTTCAAGAGCTTCTCGCCGGTCTCGTCGTCGACCGCAACCGTGTTCTGCGGCTTCCAGATCAGTGCGGCCTTGCGCGGCTCGCCGAACTTGGCTTCCAGCGCCTTGGCGACATCGCGATAGCTTTCTGTCGAGGCGTAGATCTCGTGACCGTTCTCGCCAGAGACGACGTCGTCGGCGCCGGCTTCGATTGCGGCATCCAGCACCGCATCGTCGGAGGCGACGCTGCGGTCGTATTCGATGATGCCGGTGCGGTCGAACATGAAGGAGACCGAGCCGGTTTCGCCGAGATTGCCGCCGGACTTGGTGAAGAAGGAGCGGATGTCGGAGGCGGCGCGGTTGCGATTGTCGGTCAGTGCCTCGACGATGACGGCGACGCCGCCGGGGCCGTAGCCCTCGTAGCGGATCTCATCATAGTTCTCGCCGTCGCTGCCGAGCGCCTTCTTGATGGCGCGCTCGATATTGTCCTTCGGCATGTTCTCCTGGCGCGCAGCGATCACGGCGGCACGCAGGCGGGGGTTCATGGCGGGGTCGGGAGTGCCCAGCTTGGCAGCGACGGTGATTTCCCGCGCCAGCTTGCCGAACAGTTTCGACTTCTGGGCATCCTGCCGCCCCTTGCGGTGCATGATGTTCTTGAATTGGGAATGTCCGGCCATGCGTGGTCTCTTGAGAAATCGTCAGCCAAAGATGAGCGTGGGAAGCGCGGCCTTATAGGCCGCCAACCCACCGGAATCAAAGGGCTCGGCTGCTCCTGAGGTAGCACTGTAAAGGTAGCCGCCGTAACGGCGCCTGCCTAGATGGGCACCGTTAACCCTGATTTCATTCCGGACTGCGAAAATAGCGCCCGACCGTCCCCCGACAAGAGAGACCCGATGGCGTTCGGATTATTTCGGAAGCGTCTGCCGGACACGGCCGCGCCCGCGGCAGCCCCGGAGGCTGCGCAGCCGGCGGCCCCTGCCGCACCCGCCCCGACCGCCGAAAGTGATTCGGCCCGGGAAATCCTGGAATTGCTGGAACTCGAGCTCGGCGCCATGATCCGCCAGCTTGAGCGCGCCGCCAATTCGGTGGCTGGCGGCGCCGAGGCGACCGCGGCGACCCTCGCTGCCATTCGCGACCGCACCGACGCCCTGACCGGCCGGACCAACGCGGCGCAATCCACCGCCTCCACCTTCGCCCATGCCGCCGACAAGTTCACCCAGTCCGCGCAAGGGATTGGCGCGCAGGTCCGGGAAGCCGGCAAGCTCGCCGACGAGGCCAGCGCCGCCGCGCAGGAAGCCCGCGCCAATGTCGACCGCCTGCGCGAATCCTCCGCCGCCATCGGCAACGTCGTCAATTTGATCGCGCAGATCGCGCGGCAGACCACGCTGCTCGCGCTCAACTCGACGATCGAGGCCGCGCGCGCGGGCGCAGCCGGAAAAGGCTTTGCCGTCGTTGCCACCGAGGTCAAGGCGCTCGCGGTGCAGACCCAGAGTGCGACCGAGGAGATCACGAAGAAGATCGACGCATTGCAGCGCGACGCCGCCGGTTCGGCGGACGCCGTGCACCGCATCTCGCAGGCGATCGAGGCGATCCGTCCGGTGTTCGACACCGTCAACGGCGCGGTCGCCGAGCAGAATGCCACGACCAGCGAAGTCTCCGGCAATGCCGCCAGCGCCTCGGAGTTCATCATCTCGGTCGGCGAGAGCGCGGCCGAGATCGACGCGGCGACCAAGGCGGCCGAGACCCATGGCGAGAGCGTCGCCAGCGCCGGCAAGGCCGTCACCACCTTCGCCCAGAAGCTGAAATCGCGCTGCGCGGTGCTGCTGCGCCAGAGCGAGCACGACGACCGCCGCAAGACCGAGCGGCTGCCCTGCCACCTCAAATTCGAGACCGCGCGCGGCGTGATGCCGGTCTATGAAATCGCGATGGAAGGCGTGCTGATCGGCGGCGCGGACGCAAGCCGGCTGGCAACGCAAGCGACGATCGAAGGCAGCTTAGAGGACATCGGCGCCTGCCGCCTGCGCGTGATCGAGCAATCCAAGGCCGGCGCCCGCGCGCAATTCGTCGGCGCCACCGCCGCTCTCAACGAGAAGATCGAGGACAAGCTCTGGTCGATCCATGAGGAGAACACCGAGTTCGTCACCCGTGCCATGGAAGCCGGCAATGCGCTGACGCAGATATTCGAGCAGGCGGTTGCGCGCGGCGAGGTCAAGCTCGACGACCTCTTCGACACGGACTATTTGGAAATCGCCGGCACCAATCCGCAGCAATACCGCACCAAATATCTCGACTGGGCCGACCGCGCCCTGCCGCCGTTCCAGGAAGCCTTTCTGGCGCGGGAGTCGCGGATGGCGTTCTGCGCCATGGTCGACCGCAACGGCTTTTTGCCGGTGCACAACAAGATCTATTCGCATCCGCAGCGGCCGGGCGACGTCGCCTGGAACACGGCCAACAGCCGCAACCGGCGCATCTTCAACGATCCGGCGGGGCTGGCCGCCGCGCGCAACCTGCGATCGTACCTGGTCCAGAGCTATGCGCGCGACATGGGCAACGGGAACACGGTGATGATGCGGGAGATCGACGTCCCGATCCGCGTGCAGGGCCGGCACTGGGGCGGCTTCCGCACGGCCTACAAGCTGTAGCGCTCCCGCGCGTGCACGCACCTGCACGCACCTGCACTCCTGGGCAAGACGCCGGGCGCGAATCATCCTCTAAGGTCGGATCTGGAATCGGAATGCCGCCAAGGAGCCGATCAACGGCTCCGACTGGAGAGAGCCCGTACATGTCCTCTGCACAACTTGCCGTATTGGACACTTCCTCCAACCGGACGCTGGCCGAACGCCTGATCGACCAGCTCGCCGACCGCATCGGCGGTCTCGGCGTCGAGCTCGCCGACATCGCCGGCAACGTCCAGGACGTCGCCAACCGCGTCGCGAGCCAGTCGGAACGGTTTCACCATTTGCAGAAGACGGCCGAGACGATGGTCTCGGCCAACCACGACATCGCCAATGCCTCGCAGGCGGTGCAAACCACGACGTCGGCCGCGGTCGGCGAGATCGCGCAGTCGCGCGGCGCGGTCGACACCGCGGTCAGCCACATCTCCGAGCTCGTCGCCGCGGTGGAGCGGATCGAGGCGCGCCTGTCCGCCGTCGGCGCGGCGCTGGCGCAGGTGGCGAAGGTCTCCGGCTCGATCGAGGCGATCGCCAAGCAGACCAATCTGCTCGCGCTCAACGCCACCATCGAGGCCGCGCGCGCCGGCACTGCCGGCCGCGGCTTCGCGGTGGTCGCAAGCGAGGTCAAGAACCTCGCGGAGGCCACGCGCCAGGCCACGCATGAGATCTCCGACACCGTGCGCGATCTCGACGGCCAGATCGAAGGCCTGATCGGCGAGAGCAGCGACGCCTCGCAGCGCGCCAAGACCGCCGGCGAAGGCGCGCAAGCGATCTCCGGCATCATCTCGCGGGTCCAGCAGGGCTTCGCCTCGGTCGAAGCCGAGATCGACGGCGTCGCGCGCGCGGCGACCTCCAACCTCGGCCACTGCGACACCGTGATCAGCGAGCTCAACGAGCTCGCCAAGGGCGTCGACCTCTCCTCGCGCGACCTCCGAAGCGCCGACGAGCGGGTAGCAAAGCTGCTCGACGCCTCCGAAGGCCTGATCGCGCTGATCGCCGACAGCGGCGTGGAGACGTCGGACGCGCCGCTGATCCGCATCGTCGTCGACACCGCGAAGCGGATCTCGGCCGAGTTCGAAGCTGCGATCGACCGCGGCGAGATCACGCTCGACCAGCTCATGGACGAGACCTACCGCGAGATATCAGGCACCGATCCGAAGCAGTACCTCACCAATTACGTCGAGTTCACCGACCGCGTGCTGCCTGCGATCCAGGACCCGATCCAGAAGACCGATCCGCGCATCGTGTTCTGCGTCGCCTGGGCGCGGGGCGGCTACCTTCCGACCCACAATCCGAACTACCGCCTGCCGCAGGGCAAGGACCCCATCTGGAACAACGCCAATTGCCGCAACCGCCGCCTGTTCACCGACCGCGCGGTGAAGAAGGTCGCGGCCAACACAAAACCCTTCCTGCTGCAAACCTATCGCCGCGACATGGGCGGCGGGCAGTTCGTGCTGATGAAGGACCTGTCCTCGCCGATCATGATCCGCGGCAAGCACTGGGGCGCCTTCCGGATGGGATTCCGGCAGGGCTGACGGGCGGCGCTAAGGCCTTTGACTCAAAACCTAAAAAACAACCCCATGCACAGTAGCCGGGGTGTGCGGAATCAATGGTTTACGCCGGCGGGCCCCGACGCGCGTTGACTCGTCGGGCAAAACAGGGGCAAAATGCTATTATTCCGAAATTGTGAGAGGCGTGCGGTTCTCCCCGCCGTCCGCCGAGCACAGAAGCCGACTGCACTGGTGCGGCGGCCGACGTTGCCGTAGAAATGCCGCCGCGCATCCGCGCGAACCCGAACACAGCAAGCGGGCTTTTCGATGTCCTGTCCACCCGCCCAAATCGGCGCGCCGTTTTCCGAGATCGATACACCGGCGCTGATCATCGACCTCGACGCCTTCGAGCGCAATCTCGACACGATGGCGGCGGCGGTGAGCAAGCTCGGCGTTCGCTTGCGTCCGCATGCGAAGACTCACAAGTCACCGATCATTGCGGCCAAGCAGATAGCGCGCGGCGCAATCGGCATGTGCTGCCAGAAGGTCGCCGAGGCCGAGATCCTGGTTGCGGGCGGGGTGAGCGACGTGCTCGTCAGCAACGAGGTGGTGGGCCTGCGGAAGCTGGAACGGCTCGCAGGCCTCGCGCGCCACGCACGCATCAGCGTTTGCGTGGACGATGCGATCATGGTCGAGCAACTGTCGCACGCCGCGGAGCGGGCAGGATCGCAAATCGAAGTCCTGGTCGAAATCGACGTCGGCGCCGGTCGCTGCGGCGTCAGGCCGGGGCCGGCGGCGGCCACCCTGGCGCGGCAGGTGGCGGCTTCACGCTTCCTATCGTTCGGCGGCTTGCAGGCCTATCACGGCTCTGCCCAGCATTTGCGCACGCCGGAGGAGCGGCGCGCTGCCATCGCCGGTGCCGCGAACGCGACCGCGGAGACACTGCGGGTCCTCAAGGACGCGGGCTTTCAGTGCCGGACGATTGGAGGTGCGGGAACCGGCACATTCGAGCTCGAAGGCGCGAGCGGCATCTGGAACGAATTGCAGGCGGGCTCCTATATCTTCATGGACGCCGACTACGCCAAGAACCTCGCCGACGGGGCGCGCAACGCCAATCCGTTCGAGCATGCGCTGTTCGTGATCGCGACGGTGATGAGCACAGGCGCCGGCGAACACGCGGTCATCGATGCCGGCCACAAGGCTCTGTCGAACGACAGCGGATTTCCGGTCGTGCTCGGCCGGCCCGATCTGCGCTATCATCGGCCATCTGACGAGCATGGCTTGCTCGATTTCGACAGCGCTTCGTCGCGACTGGCGATCGGCGACAAGGTGACGCTGATCCCCGGCCATTGCGACCCGACCGTCAATCTCTACGACTGGTATGTCGGCGTGCGCGGCTTCAACACGCCGGATTCCCGCGTGGAGGCACTTTGGCCAGTCGCGGCGCGGGGCGCGGTCACCTGAGATTGACGCGTGATTGCGCGCGACGCCGTAGCGCCCGGCCACTATCCTGTGCTGCATCTTAGAATGAATGTGGCCGACGCCATCGACGACTTGGAGACGATATCATGAGCGCAGACTCGGAAATCAAATCTGCGGGCGCCAACATTCAGGCAAGCACTATCAGCACCATTGTACTTGGCTTTGCAGCCGATCCGATGGCGCGTTGGGTTTGGCCCGATTCATCCGAATATCTCAGGATTATGCCTCAATTCGTCAAGGCATTTGGCGGACGGGCATTCGAGCATGGCACAGCTTACATCACAGAAGGGGCTCGCGCGGCCGCCCTGTGGCTGCCGCCCGGCGTCGAGCCCGATGAAACGGCCATGGACGCACTCATGGCGCAATCCCTGCGTCCGGAGATCGCCGATGATATTGGACACATGCTCCAGGGAATGGCCGAACATCATCCCCACGAGCCCCATTGGTATCTGCCTCTCATTGCCTCCGATCCGAACTGGATCGGCCAAGGTCTCGGCACATTGTTGATGAAGCACGCTCTTCGACGATGCGACGAGGAGGGCATCGCCGCCTACCTCGAAAGTTCGAATCCGCGAAACATCTCCCTTTATGAACGCCACGGCTTCAAGATCATCGGCGAGATACAACATGGTTCTTCGCCGACGATGACACCAATGTTGCGGACAGCTTCTTGAACGGAATCCAATCTGTCGAAGAGAAGGGCTCGCAGCCGCCAATGACTGTTGACTTCCGCTTGTGGCCCAAAGCGGAGTTCCCTTGTTGCCCGTCGATGTCCGCTGCTGAGGGCAAAGTTTGATATAATCGTCCGGGGACGACACCGGGTGATTTCGCTCGCGCTTCAGCTCAACCAGAATTTCGGCGTCGTCGGCTCCAGCCTTCCACCCACGCGCACCGGCGCGATCTTGAGCGCGAGCCCTGTCGCATCGTCCGTTTCCACGGCGACGCCGCTGAGCGTCGCGGCGCCTGCGGCCGGCTCGAAGCGGCCGGACGGAATTCCTGATGTGAACCTCCGCAGCGGCTCTTCCTTCTGCATGCCGATGATGGAATCGTAATCGCCGGTCATGCCGGCGTCGGTCATGTAGGCGGTGCCGCCTGACAGGATCTGGTGGTCGGCGGTCGGCACATGCGTGTGCGTGCCGACGACGAGGCTGGCGCGGCCGTCGCAGAAGAAGCCGATCCCCTGCTTCTCGCTTGAAGCCTCGCAATGGAAATCGACGACGATGGCGTCGGCGGCGACGCCGAGCGGACAGGCGCCAAGCTCGCGCTCGAGCGCGGCGAAGGGATCGTCGAACGGGGTCATGAAGACGCGGCCGAGCGCGTTGACGACGAGGGCGTGCTTGCCGTTCTTGGTCTCGACCAAGGCGGCGCCGCGGCCGGGCGTGCCGCGCGGATAGTTGGCGGGGCGCACCAGGCGGTCGGCGCGCTCGATGAACACCAGCGCCTCGCGCTGGTCCCAGGAGTGATTGCCGAGCGTCACCGCGTCGGCGCCGGCCTCGAGAAACTCCTGGTAGATCGCTTCCGTGATGCCGAAGCCACCGGCCGAATTCTCGCCGTTGACGACGACGAGATCGAGCGACCAGTCCTTGACCATGCCGGGCAGATATTCGGAGACGGCCTCGCGTCCGCTACGGCCGACGACGTCACCCACGAAGAGAATGCGCAACTTCAGAACTCCGGAAATCGAACACGTCCGATTCCGTTAGCACATAATCGAGCGCCACGTCGTGGGATAGTGCCGGAACCGCCTCGATCTCCTGCACTGCAAACGCAAGGCCGATGCCGACGATGTGCTTGGCTTTGCGCAAATGCGCGAAGGTGAAATCGTAATGCCCGGCGCCATAGCCGATGCGATGGCCGAGGCGGTCGAAGGCGGCGAGCGGCGTCAGCATGATGTCGGGAATGACTTCGGCCGCAGCAGGTGAAGGTTCGGGAATGCCGAGCGGGCCGAGCATCAGGCGGTCGTTCGGATGGAAGAGACGGAAGATCAGCGACTGGCCGCGCGCGGTGACGCAGGGCAGCGCCAGCCTGGCGCCCTCTTCCGCGAGCTTTGCGAGCAGCGGCATCGGATCGATCTCGCTGCGGATCGGCGAATAGCCGGAGACGATGCTGCCGGGCAGCAGCTTGAACGGTAGCCCGCGCTTGGCGAGCTTTGCGGCGGCCGCGATGCGTTTCTTCTCGCTCAGCGCATCGCGCTTGGCGAGGGCTTTGGCACGGAGCTCGGCTTTGGAGTTGGACATGTGCTTTGGTCCCCACGTCATCACCCGCGAATGCGGGTGATCCAGTATTCCAGAGGCGGTGGTGATTCACACAAGGGCCGCGGCGTACTGGATTCCCCGCCCCGTGCGCAATTGCGCACTCGGGGGGAATGACACCTGTTGAATTGGCCGCAGTCGTTTCAACAAGCACAAACGAACCAAACGAAAGTGCGAAGCCGCGAACGCCGTTGAAGCACTCGATCCCGGAGTTCCCTACGAAAGTAGGTGGGCACCATATGTCCGAGCCCACGGGCCCGGCCAGGGACAGTTCCCTAAAGGATCGATAAGGCCCCGGGGATATATGGCTCCTGACGCACGTCGCAGCCTCGCGCAGGCAATGTAACAACTGTACTGACGAATCGCCAGTGCGACGAGAGTGCGGCTTCCGCTGCGCGCTTTCTTACCCTCCCCTGGAGGGGTCCGGGACGAGCGAAGCTCGCCCGTGGGTCGGCTCACATGGAGCGCAGCGAAATGTGAGACGGGGTGGGGTGATCTCTCCCCACGGGCACTGTCCGTGTGGAGAGATCACCCCACCCCGCTCGCGCTACGCGCGATCGACCCTCCCCCTCCAGGGCCCTCCAGGGGAGGGTAAGGGCACGGCTCCTATCGAGCTTCAGCCGATCGCGATGCCGTTCCCCACCGTCCGGTTCAGGACCTGGGTCGATTTCTCGATGCGCTCGGCGGCGGCGTTCAGCGCGTTGACCACCGCGGTCTGCGTCATCCTGGCGCGCTCGACGGCGGCATTGCGGAAATCCCTGAGCTCGGTCAATTCCTGCTCAAGGGTGCGGACGCGGTTGGTGGTGTCGATCAGCTCATCGCACACGGTGAGCGCAGCCATGACGGTGAGGCGCGCATCGCCGATCTCGCCGAATTTTCCGCGCAGCGACTGGATGCGCGTCTCCAGCGTCTCGGCGAGCTTGAGCAGCCGCACCTCCTGGCCCTCCTCGCAGGCCATGCGATATTGCCGGCCGTTGATGGTGACGTTGATGTGGCTCATCCGTCCTCTCCGGTATCGAGCACCGAGCGTATCGTCACGATCGCGGAATCCAGCCGGTCAGAAATCTCGCGATTGGTGCGCTCGAGCTTGCGTGCCTTCACCAGCGCGCCGTCGAGCTCGTCGGCAAGACGCGAGCGATCCGCGCCGAGCGCCTGGATGCGCGCCGCAAGCTCGTTCTCGTCGCGATCGGCATCGCGACGCCGCTCCACCGCACTTTCGAGCGCATCGAGCGCCGCCATGAGTCTGCGGGTCGCAATCTCGATCTCGACGGCGGACGACTCCGTCATGGCGGAACTGTTGGATACGCGATCGTTCATGCAGTCAGCGGCGGAACCTGGCGGCCTTTGCCCAGTGGCCTTTCCCTGGAGCTTGCCGTCCGGCAAAAGACTCGGTTCGGCAAGCGGTTAGAAGCAGAAATTTACAAAGCAAGCTAGCCAAGCGCAACGCCGCCGCAAAACTATGCACTGTTCAATCGGGACGACGTGTCGCTGCGTCGCTTCCGCCCGGCGCGATCCCGGCGGAAAACCGATGTCCACACAGGCAACTTTTGCGGCCAAACCGGCGTTCGATTGCCTTGGACTCCCGGAACCGAGGTGCTATCCCAGCGCCAACCTTCAGTGGCCGCCAGGCTTCTCCCCGCGCGGGCAACCATCGCCAAGCGCTTCATTTCAGACGGATTTCAGACATGACGCAGGTCGATCACACCCGTATGGCCAACGCGATCCGCGGCCTTTCGATGGACGCTGTCGAGAAGGCGAAATCGGGCCATCCCGGCCTGCCGATGGGCGCCGCCGACATCGCCACCGTGCTGTTCACCCAATTCCTGAAATTCGACGCCGCCGCGCCCGCCTGGCCGGACCGCGACCGCTTCGTGCTCTCGGCCGGCCACGGCTCGATGCTGCTCTATTCGCTGCTGTATCTGACCGGCAATGCCGAGATGACGCTGGACCAGATCAAGCAGTTCCGCCAGGTCGACTCGCTGACCCCCGGCCACCCCGAGAACTTCCGCACCAGGGGCATCGAGACCACCACCGGCCCGCTCGGCCAGGGCATCTCGACTGCGGTCGGCATGGCGCTGGCCGAGAAGATGCTCGCGGCCGAGTTCGGCAAGAAGATCGTCGACCACCACACCTATGTGCTCGCCTCCGACGGCGACCTGATGGAAGGCGTGTCGCAGGAAGCGATCGCGATGGCCGGGCACTGGAAGCTCAACAAGTTGATCGTGCTCTACGACGACAACGGCATCTCGATCGACGGCCCGACCTCGATCTCCGATTCCGTCGACCAGGTGAAGCGCTTCAAGTCGGCGGGCTGGGCGGCCGAGAAGATCGATGGCCACGACCAGGCCGCGATCGCCGATGCGATCACGCGCGCGAAGAAATCCAGCAAGCCGACGCTGATCGCCTGCCGCACCACGATCGGCTTCGGCGCGCCGCACAAGCAAGGCACCTCGAAGGTGCACGGCGAAGCACTCGGCGCCGACGAGCTCAAGGCTGCCAAGGAAAATCTCGGCATTTCGCTCGAGCCGTTCGCGGTCGCCGACGACGTGCTGAAGGCATGGCGCGCGGCCGGCAGCCGCGGCGCCGCGGCACGCCAGGAATGGGAAGCGCGGCTCGGTGAGCTCGGCAGCCGCAAGCGCGCCGAGTTCGAGCGCCGCCTGCGTCATGAGCGTCCGGCTTCGCTCGCCAAGGCCGTGCGCGCCTACAAGAAGGAGCTGCTGGAAAAGCCGATGACCGCGGCCACCCGCAAGTCGTCGGAAGCGGTGATCGAAGTCATCGCCGGCGCCATGCCGATGGAATTCCTGGCAGGCTCGGCCGACCTCACCGGCTCCAACAACAACAAGGCGAAGTCGGCGACCGCCTTCTCAGCCAAGACGCCGAAGGGACGCTTCATCCATTACGGCATCCGCGAGCACGGCATGGCGGCCGCGATGAACGGCATTTTCCTGCACGGCGGTTTCGCACCGAACGGCGCGACCTTCCTCGTCTTCACCGATTATGCGCGTCCGGCGATGCGCCTTGCCGCGCTGATGGGCGCCGGTGTCGTCTACGTCATGACCCATGACTCGATCGGTCTCGGCGAAGACGGCCCGACCCATCAGCCGGTCGAGCATCTCGCAGCGCTCAGAGCCATTCCCAACATGCGCGTGTTCCGTCCCTGCGATGCCATCGAGGTCGCCGAGTGCTGGGAGCTCGCGCTCAACCGCGTCGATGGCCCGACCGTGCTGGCGCTGACGCGGCAGAACCTGCCGCAGCTGCGGACCACCGCACCGAACGACAATCCCTGCGCGGCTGGTGCCTACGAGCTGGTCGCCGCCCAGGGCGAAGCCAAGGCGACGCTGTTCGCCTCGGGCTCGGAGGTCGAGATCGCGGTCGCGGCCCAGAAACAATTGGCGGAACGCGGCGTCGCTTCGCGCGTTGTCTCCGTTCCCTCGCTGGAGCTGTTGTTAGCGCAACCAGAGGCCAAGCGCGCCGCCATCATCGGCAACGCGCCGGTGAAGATCGCGATCGAGGCCGCCGTGCGCTGGGGCTGGGACGCCGTGATTGGCCAGGATGGCGAATTCATCGGCATGCATTCGTTCGGCGAAAGCGGCCCTGCCAAGGAGCTTTACAAGCATTTCGGCATTACCGCCGAGGCCGCGGTTAACGCTGTGCTGAAGCGCGTTTCCTGAGAGTTGAGCTTGCCGCAAAAAAGGACTACCTAATCTCCCATATGATCAAGCACCGCCCGGCCGAACCGGGCGTCCGCCCCTAAAAAACCCTCGCAGGCGCGTATAGCGCGTTGTGCGGGATGACAACGGTCATTGAAGGAGACGAAACATGGCAGTCCGCGTCGGAATTAACGGTTTTGGCCGCATCGGCCGCAACATCCTGCGGGCTATCGCCGAGTCCGGCCGCAAGGACATCGAGGTCGTCGGCATCAACGACCTCGGCCCGGTCGAGACCAACGCTCATCTCCTCCGCTTCGACAGCGTCCATGGCCGCTTTCCCGGCACCGTCACCGTCGACGGCGACTCCATCAGCCTCGGCAACGGCAAGATCAAGGTCACCGCCGAGCGCGATCCCTCGAAGCTGCCCTGGAAGGATCTCGGCGTCGACATTGCGATGGAATGCACCGGCATCTTCACCTCGAAGGACAAGGCTAGCGCGCATCTGACCGCCGGCGCCAAGCGCGTGCTGGTCTCCGCGCCCGCCGACGGCGCCGACGCCACCATCGTCTACGGCGTCAACCACGACACGCTGACCAAGGATCACCTCGTCGTCTCCAACGGCAGCTGCACCACCAACTGCCTTGCGCCGGTTGCCAAGGTGCTGAACGATCTCGTCGGCATCGAGACCGGCTTCATGACCACGATCCACGCCTATACCGGCGACCAGCCGACGCTCGACACGATGCACAAGGATCTCTACCGCGGCCGCGCGGCGGCGATGTCGATGATCCCGACCTCGACGGGTGCTGCGAAGGCGATCGGCCTCGTGCTGCCCGAGCTGAAGGGCAAGCTCGACGGCGTCGCGATCCGCGTGCCGACCCCGAACGTCTCGGTCGTCGACCTCAAGATCGTCGCCAAGCGCGCCACCGACGCCAAGGAGATCAACGCGGCGATGAAGCGCGCCAGCGAGCAGCAGCTCAAGGGCATCCTCGGCTACACCAATGCGCCGAACGTCTCGATCGACTTCAACCACGACCCGCACTCCTCGACCTTCCACGAGGACCAGACCAAGGTGCAGAACGGCACGCTGGTGCGCGTGATGTCCTGGTACGACAACGAGTGGGGCTTTTCGAACCGCATGGCGGACACCGCCGCCGCGATGGCGAAGGTGATCTGAGGGAAGCCAAGGTGCTTCCTCACTGGATTGGCATCCCTGGCGTCATACTGTTGATCGCGTTGATCGCGTACGGATTTCGCCGGGGCCTCGCAGTGAAGTCTCCGAAAGACGGTGGAGGGAGCGGCGACCACGGCCATTCGCCTCCCCCCGATTCCGACACTCCGACGCACGGATGATGAACGATGCCCGCTAAATTCCGCACCCTCGACGACGTCGACGTGAAGGGCAAGCGCGTGCTGCTGCGCGTCGACCTCAACGTGCCCATGGAGAGCGGGCGCGTCACCGACGCCACCCGGCTCGAGCGCGTGGCGCCGACCATCACCGAGCTCGCCGACAAGGGCGGCAAGGTCATCCTGCTCGCGCATTTCGGCCGGCCGAAGGGACGCGACGCCAAGGACTCGCTCAAGCCCGTCGCGGAGGCGCTGGCGAAGGTGGTGAAGAAGCCCGTCGCGTTTGCCGAGGATTGCATCGGCGAGCCCGCGGCCAAGGCGGTCGCCGGCCTGAAGGATGGCGACATCCTGTGCCTGGAAAACACCCGCTTCCACAAAGAGGAAGAAAAGAACGATCCCGCCTTCGTCGCGGAACTCGCGAAGCTCGGCGACATCTGGGTCAATGACGCGTTCTCGGCCGCGCACCGCGCCCACGCCTCGACCGAAGGTCTCGGCCACAAGCTGCCGGCCTATGCCGGCCGCACCATGCAGGCCGAGCTGGACGCGCTGGAGAAGGCGCTGGGCTCGCCGAGCAAGCCCGTGATCGCCATCATCGGCGGCGCCAAGGTCTCGACCAAGATCGACCTGTTGGAAAACCTCGTCACCAAGGTCGACGCGCTCGTGATCGGCGGCGGCATGGCCAACACGTTCCTGCACGCGCAGGGCGTTGCGGTCGGCAAGTCGCTGGCCGAGAAGGATCTTAGCCCCACCGCGCTGCGCATCATGGAGAAGGCGGAAGCCGCCAATTGCGCCATCATCCTCCCGGTCGACGCCACCGTCGCCTATCACTTCGCCGCCAACGCGCCGTCGCATGCCTATGGGCTCGATGCGATCCCGGCCGACGGCATGATCCTCGACGTCGGCCCGCAATCGATCGCGCGCGTCCATGCCGCGATCGACGATGCGGCGACGCTGGTCTGGAACGGCCCCCTGGGCGCATTCGAGATGCAGCCGTTCGACCGCGGCACGGTCGCGGCCGCCAAGCACGCCGCCGAGCGCACCAAGGCCAAGAAGCTGATCTCGATCGCGGGCGGCGGCGACACCGTCGCGGCGCTCAACCAGGCCCATGTGGCCGGTGACTTCACCTATGTGTCGACCGCCGGTGGCGCGTTCCTTGAATGGATGGAAGGCAAGCCCCTGCCCGGCGTTGAAGTTCTGCGTAGCAAGTAATCAAGCGGCCTTTGAGGCCCCAACGGGAGACAAAGACAGATGGCTCGGATCACGTTACGTCAATTGCTCGACCACGCGGCGGAGAACGATTACGGCGTACCGGCCTTCAACATCAACAACATGGAGCAGGCGCTGGCCATCATGGACGCGGCCAACCAGGTCGACGCGCCCGTCATCATCCAGGCCTCGCGCGGCGCGCGCTCCTACGCCAACGACGTCATGCTCAAGCACATGATGGACGCGGTGACCGAGATCTATCCGCACATTCCGGTCTGCGTTCATCTCGACCACGGCAACGAGCCGGCGACCTGCATGACCGCGATCCAGGCCGGCTTCACCTCGGTGATGATGGACGGCTCGCTCAAGGCCGACGGCAAGACCCCCGGCGACTGGGGCTACAATGTCGGCGTCACCAAGACCGTCACCGACATGGCCCATCTCGGCGGCATCTCGGTCGAGGGCGAGTTAGGGGTGCTCGGCTCGCTCGAAACCGGCATGGGCGACAAGGAAGACGGCCACGGCGCCGAAGGCAAGCTCAGCCACGACCAGCTGCTGACCAATCCGGACGAGGCCGTCAAGTTCGTGCAGGAGACCAAGGTCGACGCGCTCGCGATCGCGATGGGCACCTCGCACGGCGCTTACAAGTTCACCCGCAAGCCCGACGGCGACATCCTCGCCATGAACGTGATCGAGGAGATCCACCGCAAGCTGCCGAACACGCATCTCGTCATGCACGGCTCCTCCTCGGTGCCGCAGGACCTGCAGGACATCATCAACGCCTATGGCGGCAAGATGAAGCCGACCTGGGGCGTGCCGGTGGCCGAGATCCAGCGCGGCATCAAGAACGGCGTGCGCAAGATCAACATCGACACCGACAACCGCATGGCGATGACCGGCCAGATCCGGAAAGTTCTGAAGGACAACCCGGAAGAGTTCGATCCGCGCAAGTACCTGAAGCCGGCGATGGAAGCCATGACCAAGCTGTGCAAGCAGCGCCTGCAGGAGTTCAACACCGCAGGCCAGGCCTCCAAGATCAAGAAGGTGCTGACCACCGCCGAGATGGCCAAGCGCTACGCCAAGGGCGAGCTCGATCCCCGGGTCGCGTAAGGCCTCCGTCACATCCTCCCGTCATTCCGGGACACGCGAAGCGTGGGCCCGGAATCCATAACCACAGCCTGGGGTTATGGATTCCGGGCCTGCGCCTTTCGGCGCATCCCGGAATGACAGAAAGACCCTTTACCCTGCGACGAACGATAACTCGGCAATTGCCCGAGAACGGTCTATTTTCACGGGCAAGGGCAGAATCGTTTTGGGAGGACCTCTCGATGAATCTGACTGAGCTCAACAAGATCGCGACCGCCATGGTGGCGCCCGGCAAGGGCATCCTTGCTGCCGACGAATCCTCCGGCACCATCAAGAAGCGCTTCGACGCCATCGGCGTGGAATCGACCGAGGAGAACCGCCGCGACTATCGCGAGATGCTATTTCGCGCCAAGGACGCCATGAGCCAGTACATCTCCGGCGTGATCCTCTATGACGAGACGATCTGGCAGAATGCCAAGGACGGCACGCCGCTGGTCAAGCTGATCGAGCAGGCCGGCGCCATTCCCGGCATCAAGGTCGACGAAGGCACGCAGGCCTTGCCGATGTGCCCCGGAGAGCTCGTCACGGTCGGGCTCGACAGGCTCGCCGAGCGGCTGAAGAAATATTACGAGCGCGGCGCACGCTTTGCCAAATGGCGCGCGGTGATCGACATCGGCAGCGGCATCCCCTCGATGACCGCGATCAGCGTCAACGCCCACGCGCTGGCGCGCTATGCTGCGCTGTGCCAGGCCGCGCAGATCGTGCCGATCGTCGAGCCGGAGGTGCTGATGGACGGCGACCACGACATCGAGCGCTGCTACGAGGTGACGAGCCGCGTGCTCAACAAGACCTTCCAGGAATTGCGCGTGCAGCGCGTGGCGCTGGAAGGCATGGTGCTGAAGCCGAACATGGCAATCGCCGGCAAGAAATGCGCAAAGCAGGCCTCGGTCGAGGAGGTCGCGGAGAAGACGATACGGCTGCTCAGGGCCTGCGTGCCGGCGGCGGTGCCCGGCATCGCCTTTCTGTCCGGCGGCCAGTCGGACGAAGAGGCGACCGCGCATCTCAACGCCATGCACAAGCTCGGTCCGCTGCCCTGGGGCCTGACCTTCTCCTACGGCCGCGCGCTGCAGGCCGCGCCGCAGAAGGCCTGGTCGGGCAAGCCTGAGAATGTCGCGGCCGGCCAGCGCGCCTTCAGCCATCGCGCCCGCATGAACGGCCTCGCCTCCAAGGGCGAATGGCAAAGCAGCCTGGAACAGAAGGCAGCCTAGACCTTGTCGAACAAACCGCCTCCGCCGCGCCCGGCGCCGCGTCTCTATCTCGCGACGCCCGTCGTCGATGATCCCGCGACGCTGGTCGCCGCGCTGCCGGGGCTGATCGCGTCCGCCGACATCGCCGCCGTGCTGCTGCGGCTGAAGGAGACCGATCAGCGCGGCATGATCTCGCGCGTCAAGGCATTGGCGCCGCCGGTGCAGAAGGCGGGCGCGGCACTCCTCGTCGACGGCCATCCTGATATCGTCGCGCGCGGCGGCGCCGACGGCGCGCACCTGCCCGGGATCGCCGCGCTGAAGGAGGCCCTGCCGTCGCTCAAGCCGGATCGCATCGCCGGTGTCGGCGGGCTGACGACGCGGCACCACTCCATGGATGCGGGCGAGATGGGCGCGGATTACGTGCTGTTCGGCGAGCCCGATGCGAAAGGCCAGCGGCCGTCGTCGCAGGCGATCGCCGAGCGGCTCGACTGGTGGGCCGAGCTGTTCGAGCCGCCCTGCGTCGGCTTTGCCACCACGCTGGACGAGGCCTACGATTTCGCCGCCAGCGGCGCCGATTTCGTGCTGGTCGGCGACTTCATCTGGGCCGATCCGCGCGGGCCCAAGGCCGCCCTGATCGAGGTCGATGCCGCGATCAAGAAGGCTCATGCGACGGCGCAGGCCGGCCAAGATCCTGCGGGCCAGGAGCACGGCTAGCGCCCGACATGAAGCTCCCGTGCATCACCATGCTGGCCACGCTGCTGCTGACAGTGCCCGCGGCCGCGCAGCTGCAGATCACCCCGCCGGCGACGACGCCGAGCGCACCGGCAGAGAAGCAGAAGCCAAAGCCGCCCGCCCCTGCCAAGAAGAAGGAGGCAGCACCGGCGCCGAAGCCTACGGCATCTCCCAAGCCGTCCGCTTCGCCCAAGCCGGCAACCGTGATCCCCGCGCCGCCGTCCGACGATCCCAACGTCGACCTCGTGTTCGGCGCCTATCAGCGCGGCCAGTACAAGACGGCGTTCGAGCTCGCCACGGTGCGCGCGCAAGCCGGCGATGCCAAGGCGATGACCATGCTCGGCGAGCTCTATTCCAACGCCATGGGCATAAGGCGCGACTACGTCAAGGCGGCCGAATGGTACAAGCGCGCCGCCGATGCCGGCGATCGCGAGGCGATGTTCGCGCTCGCCATGCTGCGCATCTCCGGCCGCGGCGGCCCGGTCGACAAAAGCGAGGCGGTCAGGCTGATGGCCTCCGCCGCCAAGCTCGGCGAGCCCAAGGCGGCCTATAACCTCGCCCTGCTCTATTTGGACGGCCAGACGCTGCCGCAGGACGTCCGGCGTTCGGCGGAACTGCTGCGCCAAGCCGCCGATGCAGGCCTGCCCGAAGCGCAATACGCGCTCGCGACCTTCTACAAGGAGGGCACCGGTGTGCCGAAGGACCCCGAACGCGCCGTGCGACTGCTCCAGGCCGCCGCGATCGCCGACAATGTCGATGCCGAGGTCGAATATGCCATCGCGATGTTCAACGGCACCGGCACGCCGAAGAACCAGCCGGCGGCTGTCGCCCTGCTTCGCAAGGCCTCCCGCCAGGGCAGCGCGATCGCGCAGAACCGGCTGGCCTGGGTGCTGATCAACGGCGTGGGCACGCCCGTGGACAAGATCGAAGGCTTCAAATGGCACCTGGTGGCCAAGACCGCCGGCAAGGGCGACCCCGAGCTCGACAAGCAGCTCTCCGATCTGCCGGCCGATGACCGCGCCAAGGCCGAGGCCGCTGCCAGGAAGTGGCTCGGGTCCAAATGACTTGACGCGGGGCCCCTCACGGGGCACCCAATCCCTCAAACAGGCGTGTTTCCGCGCCCCTCTCCCCGATCAAGACCAGAAGCATATGCTGTATTCCGCCACTATCAACGTCATGGTCAAGGCGGCGCGCCGCGCCGGCCGCAGCCTCAAGCGCGATCTCGGCGAGATCGAGCATCTCCAGGTCTCGCTGAAGGGACCGGCCAATTTCGTCTCGCTCGCCGACAAGCGCGCCGAGGAGATCCTCTACCAGGACCTTGCCAAGGCCCGCCCCGGCTACGGCTTCATCGGCGAGGAAGGCGGCACCCGCGAGGGCACCGACAAGAGCCACACTTGGATCGTCGATCCCTTGGACGGCACCACCAACTTCCTGCACGGCATCCCGCAATTTGCGATCTCGATCGGGCTCGCCCGCGAGGGCACCATGATCGCCGGCGTGATCTACAACCCCGCCAATGACGAGCTCTACATCGCCGAGCGCGGCAAGGGCGCCTTCCTCAACGACCAGCGCCTGCGCGTCGCCGGCCGCCGCCAGCTGAGCGAATGCGTGGTGGCCTGCGGCCTGCCCCATATCGGCCGCGGCGACCACGAGGAATTCCGCCGCGAGATGACCGCGATCCAGGACCGCGTCGCCGGCTTGCGCCGTTTCGGCGCTGCCTCGCTCGATCTCGCCTTCGTCGCCGCCGGCCGGCTCGACGGGTATTGGGAGCGCGATTTGCAATCCTGGGACATCGCGGCCGGTATGCTGATGGTGCGCGAAGCCGGCGGCACCATCAGCGATATCGCAACGCCGGGCGACCCGCTGGTCACCGGGCACGTCGTGTGCGGGAATGAGTACGTGCACGGGGAGCTGGTGAAGATCTTGCGGAAGCCGGCTTAAGGCGGCAGCTCGCGCTCCACATTCCCCTGTCATTCCGGGCCGCGCCTCTTGGCGCGAGCCCGGAATCCATTGATCCTCGTCAATGGTGGCCCGCTGGATTCCGGGCTCGTGCTTCGCACGCCCCGGAATGACGGGGGTGCATCAGTGGCCGGTGTGCGCCCGCGCCGGTCGGCCGTGCGCTTCAGCTTCCCGCGCCGCGTTCGGCTCCCTGTCCCCACCCAGCACGCGCTGCACCGAGACGAAGAACACCGGCACCATCAACAGCGCCAGGATCACCACGGCGATCATGCCGCCCATCACCACTGAGCCGAGCGCCTGCTGGCTGGCGCCGCCGGCGCCGTGGGCGATGGCCATCGGCAGCACGCCGCAGATGAAGGCAAGGCCGGTCATCAAGATGGGGCGGAAGCGCAGGCGGCAGGCTTCGATGGTGGCTTCGACCAGCGGCTTGCCTTCTTTCCGCAGATCTTTCGCGAACTCGATGATCAGGATCGCGTCCTTTGCGGCGAGGCCGATGATCGTGATCAGGCCGACGGTGAAATAGACGTCGTTGGGCAGGCCGCGCAGCATGGCGGCAGTGACCGCGCCGACGATGCCGAGCGGCACGGTGAGCAGCACCGCGAGCGGAATGGTCCAGCTCTCGTAGAGCGCGGCGAGGCACAAGAACACCACGAACACCGACAGCGCGAGCAGGAACGGCGCCTGCGAGCCCGACAGCTTCTCCTGTAGCGACTGTCCGGTCCATTCATAGCCGAAGCCGCGCGGCAATCGGTCGGCGAGCCGCTCCATCTCGGCGATCGCGTCGCCCGAGGTGAAGCCGGGCCTGGCCTCGCCGGAGATGCGCACCGCCGGATAATAGTTGAAGCCGGCGATCTGCGTCGGGCCGCGCGCCCATTCGATCGTGGTGAAGGACGAGAACGGCACCAGCTGGCCGCGGCTGTTCTTGACGTTGTAATTGAGGATGTCCTCGGCCCGCATGCGGTCGCGCGCGTCCGCCTGCACCACGACGCGCTGCATGCGGCCGCGATTCGGGAAGTCGTTGATGTAGTTCGAGCCGAGATTGGTCGAAATGGTGTTGTTGATGTCCTCGAAGGTGACGCCGAACGCGCCGGCCTTCTCGCGGTCGATCATGAGATTGACCACGCCCGCCTCGGGCAGGCCTTCGATATAGACCTTCTGCAGCACCGGGCTGGCATTGGCCTCCGCGATCAGCTGGTCGGCGGCGCGCATCAATTGCTGATAGCCCTTCTGGCCGCGATCCTGGAGGCGAAACGAGAAGCCGGACGAGTTGCCGAGATTGTCGATCGGCGGCGGCTGCAGCGCCGAGATTTTTGCGTCGCGGATCGACGAGCCCAGGTCGCGGTTGACGTCGTTGACGATCGCGGCAGCGGAGTCCTTCGGCCCGCGCTCCGACCAGTCCTTCAGCGTGATGAAGGCCTGCGCGGTGTTCATGCCCTGGCCGGAGAAGCTGAAGCCGGTGAGGAAGGTGACGTTGTCGACGCCCGGCCGCGCGGCGAGATATTTTTCGACCTTCTCGATCACGGCCTCGGTGCGGGCATAGGACGAATCCGAGGGCGTCTGCACGTCGGTGGTGATGAAGCCCTGGTCGTCGACGGGGAGGAAGCCGCCGGGCAGGTTGACGAAGGCCCAGGACAGGCCGACCAGCAGCGCGGCATAGACCAGCATCAGGCGGCCGGTGCGATTCAGCGAAAAGCCGACGGTGCGTGAATAGCGTTCCTTGACGCCTTCGAGCATGCGGTTGAACCAGCCGAACACGAAGTTGGTCGAATGACCGTGCCCCTTTGCCACAGGCTTCAACAGCGTCGCGCACAGCGCCGGCGTCAACGACAGCGCCAGGAAGGCGGAGAAGCCGATCGCGGCGACCATGGTGACGGAGAACTGGCGGTAGATGATGCCGACCGAGCCCGGGAAGAACGCCATCGGCACGAACACCGCCATCAGCACCAGCGTGATGCCGATGATGGCGCCGGTGATCTGCGACATGGCTTTACGCGTCGCTTCCTTCGGCGGCAGGCCTTCCTCGGCCATGATGCGCTCGACGTTCTCGACCACGACGATGGCGTCGTCGACGAGGATGCCGACCGCCAGCACCATGCCGAACATCGAGAGCATGTTGATGGAATAGCCGGCGAGCAGCAGCGTGGAGCAGGCGCCCAGCAGCGCCACCGGGACCACGATGGTCGGAATGATGGTGTAGCGGATGTTCTGCAGGAACAAGAACATCACCACGAACACCAGCACCACGGCTTCGACCAGCGTCGTCAGCACCTTCTCGATCGAGGCCTCGACCACAGGCGTGATGTTGTAGGGGATCTCGTAGGTGATGTTGGCCGGGAAGAAGCGCGACAGCTCCTTCATCTTCGCTTCGACCGCGCTGGCGGTCGCCAGCGCATTGCCGGTCGGCGACATCAGGACCGACAGGCCCGCCGTCGGCTTGCCGTCGAGGCGCGTGTTGAACTGGTAGCTGAGGCCGCCGACCTCGATGCGCGCGACGTCGCGCAGGCGCACGGTCGAGCCGTCGGCATTGGCGCGCAGGATGATGGCGCCGAACTCGTCGGGCGAGGAGAGCTGGCCTTTGACCAGCACCAGTGCCGAGGTGCGCTGGTTCGAGGTCGACGGCTCGGCGCCGATGCTGCCGGAAGCGACCTGCGCGTTCTGCGCGGTGATGGCCTTGTTGACGTCGTCGGCGGTCAGGCCATAGCCGACCAGCTTGGCCGGATCGACCCAGACACGAAGCGAGCGCTCGGTCGAGTACAGTGTGGCGCGGCCGACGCCGGGAATGCGGCGGATCTCGCCGAGCACGTTGCGGATCATGAAGTCGCCGAGGCCGACTTCATCCAGGCTGCCGTCAGTCGAGTTCAGCGTGATGATCTGCAGCACTGCGCTCGAGGCTTCCTCGATCAGGATGCCCTGCTGCATCACCGCGCGCGGCAGGCGCGCCTCGACGCGCTTGATGCGGTTCTGGACCTCGACCGAGGCGGCACTGGTGTCGGTGCCCGGCTGGAAATTGGCGATGATCTCGACCTGGCCGAGCGAGTCGCTGGTCGATTCGAAATTGAGGATGTTGGCGGCGCCGTTGAGCTCCTCCTCGATCAGCCGCGTGACGCTATTGTAGAGGTTTTCCGGCGAGGCGCCGGGATAGCTGGTCGAGACCGAGATCGAGGGCGGCGCGATGATCGGATATTGCGCGATCGGCAGCAGCGGCACCGCGATCGCGCCGATCAAGCAGATGAACAGCGCGACCACCCAGGCGAAGATCGGCCTGTCGATGAAGAAACTCGGCATTGGCCGTTTTATCCTCGTTGTTCGGTTAGACCCTCATGGTGAGGAGCGCGGAACGCGCGCTCCGGACGATGCCGCGCATCGCCGCGAGAACCATGAAGGCCCGGCTCTCTCCCGCGGCCATCCTTCGAGACGCCCGCTTGCAGCGGGCTCCTCAGGTTAAGGACGACACTTGCTGCGCGGAGCGTTACCGCGTGAGCTGCTGAGCGTGCCGGTTGTCTGCGGTCGCTTCCGCCTCCGACCAGGATTGCGGCTTGACCTTGTCGCCGGCCGCGAATTTCTGGAAGCCTTCGACCACGACCTTGTCGCCGGACTTCAGGCCTTCGGTGATGAACCAGAGGCCGTCCTGCACCGAGCCGGTGCGCACCGGCTGCACCGCGATGTGATTGTCGTCCTTGACGACGAACACCTCGCTGCCGCCGCCGCCATTGCGCTGGATCGCCTGCTGCGGCACCGCGATCGCATCGGAATCGAGACCCTGGTCGATGCGGACCCGGACATACATGCCCGGGAGCAGCTCGCGCTTGGGATTGGGGAACTCGCCGCGCAACGTCACCTGCCCGGTGTGGGCGTCGACCTTGGCGTCGGAGAACAGCAGCTTGCCGTCGAGCGAATAGATGGTGTTGTCGTCGAGCACGAGGCGCACCTTGGCGGCATCGGCGGCGATGCGATCGAGGTCGCCGGTCTCGAAGGCGCGGCGGAGCTGGTTGAGCTCGGTCACCGACTGGGTAAAGTCGGCATAGATCGGATCGAGCTGCTGGATGGTGGCGAGATTGGTCTCGTTCTGCACGGCGAGCGCGCCCTCGCTGACGAGGGCCGCGCCGACCACGCCGTCGATCGGCGCACGCACGGTGGCGTAGTCGAGATTGAGCCTGGCCCGCGCGAGCTCGGCCTTGCGGCCCTCGACCTCGGCATGGGCCTGGCGTTCGGCCGCAATCGCCTTCTCGTTCTCGGCTTCGGGCGCGGCGCGATCCCTGGTCAGGGTGGCGATACGATGCGCCTGCTGCTTGGCCTGCGCCAATGCCGCTTCGGCCTTCGCCAGCGCGGCCTCGTTGGCCATGACCTCGACCTCGAACGGGCGCGGATCGATGCGGTAGAGCGGATCGCCGGCCCTGACCTCGCTGCCCTGGCGGAACAGGCGCTCTACCACGATGCCGGACACGCGCGGCCGGACTTCGGAGACCCGGGTCGGGGCGATGCGGCCCGGCAGCTCGCGCACCACGGCGCGCGGCTGCGGCTTGACGATAACGATGCTGACGTCAGGGGCAGGCGGCTGGGCGGCGGACACCGCGGAACTGGATTCCTCGCAAGCACCCAGCAGCGGCGCAAGGGCCGCGAGCATCATTGCAACGCATGCCGATCGCGCTCGAATTCCAAACATGAAGTGGGATGCCCCGATTGTTGAAACTGATCATGCTCGCGCGAAGCCCGTTCTGGACCTTTTGCACGCGGCTGATGCCGCCAAAATAGAATGCATCTGCTGCGATGCAACGCATGGCGCGGGCGGCTCATTGTCACACAGCTTATCCCGTTGAAATCAGAAGGCTTTTGCGGTGTAACTTGATTGTGAATCTAAGTTCCACCGGCGCGTGCTGCGGCGGAACACCGCAATTACTCGGCGGCCTTCATCCGGTAATGGCTGACGCCCCATTCTGTTCCGTCGGCGTAACCGAACAGGCCCGAGGTCGCGAGCAGGAACCAGCGCCAGCGACGCATCCAGAGAGCGGTCTCCTCGCCGTGGACCCCGTGCAAGGAGGCTTCGATGGCCTCGCGATGGGCATCGAAATTGGCCAGCCAGTCGTTGGCGGTGCGCTGGTAGTGCGTGCCGCTCCAGCACCATTCCTTCTCGATGGCAAAGATATCGTCGAACTGCCTGACGAGGTGATGGCTCGGCATCAGCCCGCCTGTGTAGACGTATTGCGCGATCCAGTCGTCGCGATCGGCCGGGTCAGGCAGATGCGAGCCGGACCGGTGGGTGACGACGTGCATGAAGAACCGTCCCTCCGGCGCGAGCCATGACCGCACGCGCGTCATCAGCTTGCGCCAGTTGCTCATCCGCTCGAACATCTCGACCGAGACGATGCGGTCGAACTGGCCATCGGGCGCGAACACGTTCATGTCGGCCGTGACCACGCGCAGATTCAGCAGCCCGCGCCGCCGCGCCTCCTCCTCGACGGAGGCGCGCTGCGCCTGCGAGGCCGCGACCGCCGTCACCGTCGCGTGCGGAAATTGCCGTGCCATCCACAGCGACAGCGAGCCCCAGCCACAGCCAAGCTCCAGAATGGCCTGGCCGTCGGCCAGGCCGGCATGCTCGACGGTCTGGCGCAGCGCCTCCTCCTCCGCCTCCCGCAAGGTGGTCGCGTCGGTCTTGTAGAAGCAGGAGGAGAATTTGCGTTTGGGGCCGAGCAAGTCGGCGAAGAAGGCCGCGGGCACCTCGTCATGCCCCGCTGCCGCGCCCTCGGCGATCGGCCGCAGCATCATCCGCCCGGCGAAGGCGGCATCGTCGCCGAGGCCCAGCCCGGACAGGCGCGTCGCCATGCGGGAGCACAGGCGCTGGATCGCGGCGCGGATCACCACGTCCGGCAGCGGCACACGCTCGGCAGTCCCGATGATCGCGGAAACGACGCTCATGCGCCCCCCGAATGGCGAACTTCTGCAGAGACCTGCTTATCAAAGCACCGCTTCCGGTCCGGGTTCCCCGAGCTGTCCCCGAAATCGGCGCATCCGGCGCTTTTTTTGGGCCGGCGCTGTGCCATAGTGCGCGCCGCAAGCAAGCTTTACGTAACGGATGATACCGGCATGAGGTCTGGCACTTCCCGATCCACCATGGACATCGAGTACACCAAACTGTCCTCGCCCAGCGTCTTCCTGGTGCGGATGCTGGTCTTCCTGGTGCTGTGCACGCTGGTGAGCGTGGTGCTCTACAAGCAGATCGTCCAGGCCTTCTTCGCCAATCCCGGGCTCAACGCCCTGATCGGAGGGGTGCTGTTCATCGGCATCATCCTGGCCTTCCGCCAGGTCATCCGGCTCTATCCCGAAGTCTCCTGGGTCAACAATTTCCGCGTCGCCGATCCCGGCCTGGCGCCGGCCCGCCACCCCAAGCTGCTGGCGCCGATGGCTGCGATCCTTGGCGGGGAGCGCTCGGGGCGGATGACCATCACCCAGACCACGATGCGGCACCTGCTCGATTCGATCGCGACCCGCCTGGACGAGGCCCGCGACATCTCCCGCTACATGACCGGCCTCTTGGTCTTCCTCGGCCTGCTCGGCACCTTCTGGGGCCTGATCGAGACGGTGGGCTCGGTGGGCAAGGTGATCGACGGGCTCAAGGTCGGGAGCGATTCCGGGGCGCTGTTCGACACGCTGAAGGAAGGTCTCGCCGCCCCGCTCGGCGGCATGGGCATCTCCTTCTCCAGCTCGCTGTTCGGCCTTGCCGGCTCGCTGATCCTCGGCTTCCTCGATCTGCAATCGAGCCAGGCGCAGAACCGCTTCTACACCGATCTCGAAGACTGGCTCGCCACCACCGTGCGCGAGTATGGCAACGGCGAGGCGCCTGTCGCGACCGGCGGCGGCGTCGCCAGCGGCGAGCTTCAGGCCGCGGTCGAACGGCTGCGGTCCGTGCTCGAGGAAGGCAGCGGCGGCCGCGGCACCACCGCGGCGATGGCGAGCCTTGCCGAAGCCATCCAGGCGCTGGTCTCGCACATGCGCACCGAGCAGCAGATGATCCGCGAATGGGCCGACGGCCAGGGCGAGCAGAACCGCGAGATCCGCCGCCTGCTGGAGCGGATCGCGCGCCAGCCCGAGAAGAGTTGAGACGGTGTTGTGCCCCGGACGCGACGCAGCATGAAATGATGCATCGCTGAGCCGGGGCCCAGCGTCAGGGACAAGATGGGTCCCGGCTCTGCGCAGCAGCGTTGCACGCTGCACCGCGTCCGGGACACAAGAGTGGAGACGGATGACATGGCCCTTGCCCGCGCCCGCCGCAGCGAAGGCGGTCTCAACTACTGGCCCGGCTTCGTCGACGCGCTGTCGACGCTGGTGCTGTCGATCGTGTTCCTGCTGTCGGTATTCCTCGTGGTGCAGTTCTTCCTGTCGCAGGAGGTCACCGGCAAGGACAAGGCGCTGGAGCAGCTCAACGCCAAGATCGCCCAGCTCAACGAGCTGTTGTCGCTGGAGAAGCTCGGCAAGCTCACCCTCGACGACCAGGTCTCGTCGCTGAAAGCCGGGCTCGCCTCGGCCGAGTCCGAGCGCGACCGCATCAAGGGCCTCTATGACGGCTTGGCTGCCGCCGGCAACGACGCGCAAGGCAAGACCGCCGAGCTCGGCAAGGCGCTGGACTCCGAAAAGGCGGTCTCGGCGCGGGCGCTGGCGCAGATCGAGGTGCTGAACCAGCAGATCAGCGCGCTGCGCCGGCAATTGGCGGCCCTGGAGGAGGCGCTCGATGCCTCCGAGAAGCGCGACAAGGAATCGCAGAACCGCATCGCCGACCTCGGCTCCCGCCTGAACGTGGCACTGGCGCAGCGCGTGCAGGAACTGTCGCGCTACCGCTCGGAATTCTTCGGCCGGCTGCGCGCCATCCTCGGCAACCGCCCCGACATCCGCATCGTTGGCGACCGCTTCGTGTTCCAGTCCGAAGTGTTCTTCGACACGGGACAGGCGGTGCTGCTGCCCGAGGGCCGCGCCGAGCTCGACACCTTGGCAGCGGCGCTGATCGAGCTCGACAAGAAGATCCCGAGCGACATCCCCTGGGTGCTGCGCGTCGACGGCCATACCGACGTGCGGCCGGTGAGCGGCGCGAACTTCAGGTCGAACTGGGACCTGTCCGCGGCGCGCTCGATCTCAGTGGTGCAATATCTGGTCTCGCTCGGCGTGCCCGCCCAGCGCCTCGTCGCGGCCGGCTTCGGCGAATTCCAGCCGCTCGATACCGGCAACACCGAGGAGGCCTACAAGCGCAATCGCCGCATCGAGCTGAAGCTGACGGAGCGGTAGTGGTGAGGGACGCACGACCTCAACGTCATGGCCGGGCTTGTCCCGGCCATCCACGATCTTTGGCCCGCCGCGACAGAAAGGCGTGGATGCCCGCGACAAGCCGGGCATGACGACCTTCGTAAAATGAGCGCGCTCCACCTCCGCCTTTACCGACCCGAAGACGAAGCCGTCGCGATCGATCTCTGGCATCGCACCTGGCAGCAGGCCTATCCGCAGATCGACTTCGCGGCACGGCTCGAATGGTGGCGCGAGCGCTGGCTGAGGGATCTGGTGCCGAAGGCCCAGATCGTGGTGGCGGAGCAGGACGGCGCGCTGGTCGGTTTCGTCACCATCGACGGCGAAGGCTATCTCGACCAGCTCGTCGTCGATCCCGCGCATTGGGGCTCCGACGCGGCAAGGCTGCTGGTGGACGAGGCCAAGCGCCTGTCGCCCTCGGGCGTCACGCTGCTCGTCAACAAGGACAATGCCCGCGCGATCCGCTTCTACGAGCGTAGCGGCTTCGCCCATGCGGGCGACGACGTGAACCCGACCTCGGGGCGGCCGGTGTTGAAGATGGTGTGGAAGGCGTGAGGTCCCCGGTACTTTCCGCCGTGTGAGGCGTCTACGCGCCCTCGAACTGCAGCCGCGCCAGCCGCGCATAGAGCCCGTTCGCCGCGACGAGCTCGGCATGCGTGCCCTGCTCGACGATCCGGCCCTGGTCCATCACCAGGATGCGGTCGCAGGAGAGCACGGTGGCGAGGCGGTGGGCGATGACGAGCGTGGTGCGGTGGCGCATCAGCTCTTCCAGCGCGGTCTGCACCAGCGTCTCGCTTTCGGCGTCGAGCGCGGAGGTGGCTTCGTCCAGCAGCAACAGCGGCGCGTCGCGCAGGATGGCGCGTGCGATCGCAATGCGCTGGCGCTGGCCGCCGGAGAGCGTCACGCCGCGCTCGCCGAGCGCAGTCTCGAAACCTTCGGGCAGGCGGCGGATGAATTCGGCGGCATGGGCGAGCTCGGCGGCGCGCTCGACCTCGGCATCGGTCGCATCGGGCCGGCCGAAGCGGATGTTCTCGCGGGCGCTCGCGGCGAACACCACGGATTCCTGCGGCACCAGAGCGATGCGCGCGCGGAAATCGCCGGGGTCGGCGGACCTGACCGGCACGCCGTCGAGCGAGATCGTCCCGCTGCGCGGATCGTAGAAGCGCAGCAGCAGATGAAAGATGGTGCTCTTGCCGGCGCCGGAGGGACCGACGATCGCGACCTTCTCGCCGGGACGCACGGTGAACGACACCGCGTCGAGCACCTTGACGTCGGACCGCACCGGATAGGCGAAGCTGACCCGATCGAAGCCGACTTCGCCGCGCGCCGGCACCGGCAGCACAAGCGGGGCCGCAGGCGCGGTGATCTCGGGCTCGACGTGGAGGATCTCGAACAGGCGCTCGGCCGCGCCCGATGCCGCCGAGACCTCGCCCCAGACCTCGCTGAGCTGGCCGAGGCCCGCCGCGGCAAACACGGCATAGAGAACGAACTGGCCGAGCCGGCCCGGCGTGATCGCGCCGGAGAGCACGTCATGCGAGCCGATCCAGAGGATGGCGACCACGCTTGCGAACACGATGAAGATGATGATCGCCGTCAGCACGGCGCGGGCCTGGGTCGAGGTGCGCGCGGCTTCATAGGCCTGCTCGACCTCGCCGCCGAAACGCTTCTCGGCAAATTGCTCGCTGGTGTAGGCCTGCACGGTGCGGATCGCGCCGACCAATTCGCCCGCATAGGCGGAGGCGTCGGCGAGCGTGTCCTGCGCATTGCGCGACAGGCGCCGCACCCAGCGCCCGAACGCCACCAGCGGCAGCACGATCAAAGGGATGGCCAGCAGCACAAAGCCCGAGAGCTTCGGGCTGGTGATCACCATCATCGCCGTCGCGCCCAGGAACATCATCAGGTTGCGCAGCGCGATCGAGACGGAGGCGCCGACGGCCGATTTCAGCTGCGTGGTGTCGGCGGTGAGGCGCGAGATCAATTCGCCGCTGCGCGCGGAATCGAAGAAGGCGGGCGAGAGCGACAATAGATGGGCGAAGACGTCGCGCCGGAGATCGGCGACGATGCGTTCGCCGATCGTCATCACGAGGTAGTAGCGCGCGGCGCTGGCGATCGCGAGCACGGCGACGACCGCGAGCATGACCGAGAAGTAGCTGTTGATCAGCTCGATGCCCTCGGGCGTCAGGCCGAAATCGATCATCCGGCGCACCGCGACCGGCACCAGCAGCGTGGTCAACGCTGCGATCGTCAGCGCAACGAAGGCCAGCGCCGCCCGGCCGCGATAGCGGATCACATACGGCGCGAGCGCGAGCAGCGGCCGCAGCTTGGCGCGGCCCTTGGCCGGCGCTTCGATCAGCTCGGCCTCGATCGAGGGAGTGTCTGCGGCGTTCATTGCGGGCCGTTCGACATCGTGGTCATCCAGCCGTTCCACTGCGCTCATGAGATCCGACCCGTTGCATTGATCTGCTCCCAATAGGCCGGTGCATGAGTAGTGGCAAATCCGGGAAGTCCCTTAGGGGCAAACCCGGTCCAGCGCGCCGGCATGGCTTGTTTTGCGGGGTTTCGTGAGGTATAGAGCCGCCCAAATCCGTCATTCGCGAGCCACCCAAGAAGGCGCCGGAGCGCCGAGGAATTGCCATGAAAGCCGAAATTCATCCGAATTATCATACGATTAAGGTCGTCATGACCGACGGAACCGAGTACCTGACCCGCTCGACCTGGGGCAAGGAAGGCGACACGCTGAACCTCGACATCGATCCGAAGTCGCACCCGGCCTGGACCGGCGGCTCCGCCCAGATCATGGACCGCGGCGGCCGCGTCTCGCGCTTCCAGAAGAAGTTTTCGGGCTTCCTCAAGAAGGATTGAGCCGCCCGCAAGGCTGGAGATGAAAACGCCCCCGGGAGACCGGGGGCGTTTTTTGTTTCTAGCCGTCATTCCGGGGCGCGACGAAGTCGCGAGCTACGATGCGCAATTGCGCATCTGAGAATCCATAACCTCGATCGGGAGTATGGATTCCGGGCCCGCGCCAAGAGGCGCGTCCCGGAATTACGATTGTTGATAGACCCTACCGCTCGAACGCGGCCTTCAGCGCGTTGAGGTGCGGCACCAGCGGGTTGCCGATCGTGGCCTGCTCGGCCGGCGGGGTGTGGATCGTGCTGTCGAGGCGGCGGACGCGGGTCTGCAGGCTCATCGAGCGATGGATCAGGTCCTGAAGCTGCGCGGGCAGCTTCTCGATGGTGTCGGCGGGACCGGGATCGGCGGCGGTAAGCTTGACCTTGGTCTTCTCGCGATTGGCCTGGCTTAGCGTCATCTCGCCTTCCTTGACCGCGCGGTGCAGCAGCAGCCAGGAGGCGAGCTGCATCAGGCGCGTCGTGAGGCGCATGCTCTCGGTCGCATAGGTGAGGCTGACGGCGCGGTCGAGCGCCTTGGCCTCAACGCGGCCGGCGCCGTCGAGATAGGCGGCGGTCTCCTCGACGAGGTCCATGCCCTCACGGAACAAATTGCCGAACGCCGCAGAATTGGTGAATCGCTCACTGAGCTGAACGAGCGCGCCGTCGGCCTGCAAACGTTCCATGGTTAACGCCTCTTACGCAACTGTTTGACTGCCCGGCTTTGCCGCCGGCTTATGATGAACAAATCATTGCGCGGGCGGGACGCGGAGTCCAGTGACAAGCGCGGATATGGTTTCTGCGGGTCAATCCTTTCGAATGCAACCGGGATGAGAGGTGCAAACCGGGCAGTGAACGCAAAAAAGAGCCGCCGGAGACCGGCGGCTTTGAAAGTTGATAACAGGGAGGCGTCAAACAGAGTGGACAGGAGCCACTCGGTGTCCAAACGAGGACAGTTCCAGTCATAAACCCGAAAGCTTAATCTGAAGTAAACGAGCTAATTTTTTCAGAGTTCATTAGTCATGTGAGCCAGTGGCCGAGTGTGCTGCGGGAACAGACTCTCCGTCGTCATTCCGCGGCGCGACGAAGTCGCGAGCTACGATGCGCAATTGCGCATCTGAGAATCCATAACCACGAGCGGATGGAACGGCCCGGCTCTCTTGGCGCGCCCTTTTGCAAGAGCCTGGATTATGGATTCCGGGCTCGGCGCTGACGCGCCGCCCCGGAATGACGAGGCGGGGAAAGTTCGGCCCACGCGTCCGGGACGACAGTCGTTGTGCGGCGACCACTACGACTTGAAAATACTGTTCGCCGCATCGCGCGAGGCGCGTTTCTTGGCGGTGGCTTCTTCCAGTCTTGCGATCTCGGTCTTGAGCAGCGCCACGCGCTCGGTCAGTTCCTCCACTGACAAAAGTGAGAGGTCCTGCCCAATTTCATGGCTGATCTTTTTGCGCGGGCGATCGTCCTCTTCTAGCGGCATCGTCGTTGCTCCTCTCGTCCGCGGACCGGACCACACGGCCTAAGGCGGTTGCCAGCCTGCACCGCGCTGGCTAAGCAAGGGCCTCGTTTCCTCCCGCACTTTTGCTCAAGGACACATCATGGACAAGCTGCCCGCGCAAATGACCGTGGTCGCCATCTCCAAGCCCGGCGGGCCGGAGGTGCTGGTGCCGGAGCAACGCAGTGTTCCGCAGCCCGGCCCCGACGAGATCCTGGTCAAGGTCGAAGCTGCCGGCGTCAACCGGCCCGACGTGGCGCAGCGCTCCGGCGCCTATCCGCCGCCGCCCGGCGCCAGCGACCTGCCCGGCCTCGAGATATCAGGCGAAGTCGTCGCGGTCGGCAGCAACGCCAAGCGGCACAAGGTCGGCGACAAGGTGATGTCGCTGGTCGCCGGCGGCGGCTATGCGCAGTACTGCATCGCCCAGGACGCCCAGGCGATGAAAGTGCCGCCGGCGCTGTCGATGAAGGAAGCCGGCGCGCTGCCGGAAACCCTGATGACGGTCTGGCACAATGTGTTCGAACGCGGCGGCCTCAAGGCCGGCGAGACGCTGCTGATCCATGGCGGCTCGTCCGGCATCGGCACTATGGCCATTCAGCTTGCCAAAGCCTTCGGTGCGAAAGTGTTCGTCACCGTGGGATCGCAGGACAAGATCGACGCCTGCCTCAAACTGGGGGCCGACCGCGCCATCAACTACAAGACCGAAGACTTCGTCGCCGTGGTGAAGGCGGAGACCAACAACGTTGGCATCAACCTGATCCTCGACATGGTCGCCGGCGACTATGTCGACCGCAACTATGATGCCGCCGCGGTCGACGGCCGCATCGTCCAGATCGCGACCCTCAACGGCCCCAAGATCAGCGTCAACATCGCCAAGGTGATGGTCAAGCGCCTGACCCATACCGGCTCGACCTTGCGTCCCCGTAGTAATGCGGACAAGGCAGCGATGGTGGCCGCGATCGAGCAGAAAGTGATGCCGCTTTTGCGCGAAGGCCGCGTCAAGCCGGTGATGGACAGCACTTTCCCGCTGGAAAAGGCGGCAGACGCCCACCGGCGCATGGAAACGAGCGCACATATTGGCAAAATTGTGTTGGAGGCCTAGGCCGCTGGCCGACAGGGCAAGCCGGAAACCCTTTGATTTTCCTCGCTTTCGTGGCATCTATCGCGACGCACCGAACCGCATCGGTCCGGTCAGAAATCGCCTTCTAGATTTGCCTTGCACTGACGAGTTTGCGTCGAACGCGGAGAACTGACCTTGCGTCTGATCAGGTGCCTCGCGCCCATCGCGCTGGGCCTCATGATTCTTGTCGCCGCGTATCCTGCGCGCGCGCTCGACGCCGTCAGCGTCCGTAGCGACGCGCCCGCGATCGACCTCACCGGCGTGCTCGAGCATCAGCGCAGCGATGCCGATCGTATCCAGGTCTCCACCGCACCCGGCACCGACGGCATCGTCCGCCGCATCGAGGTGCGCGCCCGCGAGGGCGGACAGAACTGGGTGGTGTTCGCGCTCGCCAACAACACCGACGACCAGCTCGACCGCCTGATCGTCGCTCCGCATTACCGCATCGTCTCCTCGGGATTGCTCTGGCCCGACCTCGGCCTGTCGCGCATCGCGACCATCACGCCCTCGATCGGCGACCGCCCGGAACGGCAGGAAAGCGCCACCGCGGACGTGTTCCGCATCACGCTCGACCCCGGCGCCGTCGTCACCTTCGTTGCGGAGCTGCGCACCGACAAGCTGCCGCAGCTCTATCTGTGGGAGCCGGAAGCCTACAAGGACAAGGTCAACTCCTTCACGCTGTACCAGGGCATCGTGATCGGCATCTCCGGCTTGCTTGCCTTGGTGCTGACCATCCTGTTCGTGGTGAAGGGCAGCATCATGTTCCCGGCCGCGGCGGCGCTGGCCTGGGCGGTGCTGGTCTATATCGGCGTCGACTTCGGCTTCTGGGGCAAGGTGCTCGACATGTCGAACAACGCCGAGCGCATCTGGCGCGCGGCGGGCGAAGCGATCCTGGCGGCGACACTCCTGGTGTTCCTGTTCGCCTATCTCAATCTCAGCCGCTGGCACGTGCGCTATTCGCACATCACGGTCGGCTGGCTCGCGTTCCTCGGCTCGCTGGTGGCGCTCGCGCTGTTCGACCCGGCGGTGGCCTCCGGCATCGCCCGCATCTCGCTGGTGCTGATCGCCTTCGCCGGCTTCGCGCTGATCGTCTATCTCTCCACCCACGGCTTCGACCGCGCCGTGCTCTTGATCCCGACCTGGTTCCTCCTCGTGGTCTGGGTGGTCGCGGCCGGCATGACGGTGGCGGGCTCGGTCACCAACGACATCGTCGGCCCGGCCCTGCTCGGCGGCCTCGTGCTGATCGTGATGCTGATCGGCTTTACGGTGATGCAGCACGCCTTTGCCGGCGGCGGCGCCAGCACGGGCGTCGTCTCCGACATCGAGCGGCGCGCCTTGGCGCTGGCCGGCTCCGGCGACCTGATCTGGGACTGGGACGTCTCCGCCGACAAGGTGTTCACCAGTCCCGAGACCGAAGCCCTGCTCGGGCTGAAGCGCGGGACGCTGGAAGGCCCGGCCGCCTCCTGGTTAGAAGTACTGCATCCGCTCGACCAGGACCGTTTCCGCGCCGCGCTCGACAGCGTGCTCGACCAGCGCCGCGGCCGCCTGGTGCAGGATTTCCGTCTGCGCACGCCGGACGGCCACTTCATGTGGTTCGCGCTCAAGGCGCGCCCGGTGGTCGGCTCGGACGGCGAGGTCTCGCGCGTGGTCGGCACGCTCACTGACGTCACCGAGCTGCGCAACGCCGAGGAGCGCCTGCTGCACGATTCCGTGCATGACAATCTCACCGGCCTGCCCAACCGAAAACTGTTCATGGACCGGCTGGGCGCGGTCGCGCATTTCGCCAAGACCATGCCGACGCTGCGGCCGACGCTGATGGTGATCGACCTCGACCGCTTCAAGCAGGTCAACGATTCCGTCGGGATCGCGGTCGGCGATTCCATCCTGCTCACGCTGGCGCGCCGCCTCACCCGCATCCTGAAGCCGCAGGACACGCTGGCGCGGATGGCCGGCGACCAATTCGGCCTGATCCTGCTGTCGGAGCAGGACCCGGCCCGCATCACCGCTTTCGCCGAGACCATCCGCAAGACCATCCGCGCGCCGATCGCCTTCAACGACCGCGAGATCTTCCTCACCGCGTCGATCGGCCTCGCGCTGTCCGATCCGCAAACCCAGCTCACGGACGAGATCATCAAGGACGCCGAGCTGGCGATGTATCACTCCAAGCGGATCGGCGGCGACCGCATCGACGTCTACAAGCCGGCGATGCGGGCGCGCAAGACCGACCGCCTGACGCTGGAGAGCGAGTTGCGCCGTGCCATCGAGCGCCAAGAGATCACGATCCTGTACCAGCCGATCGTGCGGCTGGAGGATCGCTCCATCGCCGGTTTCGAGGCCCTGGCGCGCTGGGACCACCCGAAGCTCGGACGCATGGCGCCCTCCGAGTTCATCACCATCGCCGAGGAGACCGGGTTGATCGTCGACCTCGGCATGTTCGTGCTCGACCAGACCGCCAAGCAGCTTTCGGTGTGGCAGCGGGCGATGCGCTCGCGCGAGCCGATCTTCGCTTCCGTCAACGTCTCCTCGCGGCAGCTGCTGCGCCACGATTTGATTCACGATGTCCGTACCGTGCTGTCGCGCTCCTCGGTGGCGCGCGGCACGCTCAAGCTCGAGCTGACGGAATCGCTGGTGATGGAGAATCCGGAGCACGCAGCCCAGATGTTGACCCGGATCCGCGAGCTCGGCACCGGGCTGTCGCTCGACGATTTCGGCACAGGCCACTCCTCGCTGGCCTATCTGCAGCGCTTCCCGTTCGACACTATCAAGATCGACCAATCGTTCGTACGCACCACCAGCCGCGGCACCCGCCCCGTGATCCTGAAGTCGATCATCGCGCTCGCGCATGACCTCGGCATGGACGTCGTCGCCGAAGGCGCCGAGACCGATTCGGACGCCGTCGAGCTCTACCAGATGGGCTGCGAATACGCGCAAGGTTTTGCCTTCGGCGAGCCGATGGACGCGGACGCGGCGATGCGGCTGCTCACGGAAGTGCGGCTGGAAGCTGCGAGCTAGAGTCTTTTCTGCCCTCTCCCCTTGTGGGAGAAGGGCACTGCCTAGAATGCCAATGAGATCAATACGAATCGGCTTTGGTACCCAACCAGTATCAAGACCAGCGCCGCAGGCTTCCTACAGCGGCAAGCCTGTGATCCGGTAGGCTTCTGTCAAGCTGTATGCAGCGCTACGGCTGCTAGGATGGCGCGCGGACCAAAGCGCTGATCGCCTTACAGGACCTCCAATCCCGCGCATCGATGAGAACCGCGACGCCAAGCGCGCGATGTTGATCAACGGGGGCTTACGTCGCCGTTGTTCATTAGTACTGCTACCCACTCGACAACGCGATCTATCGCAACGGGATGATTGTAGATGCTGTGCGACAACTCGCCGAAAGATGAACCGGGCAACGGGGACAACATCTCGACATTCCATTCGCCTTCAGGGGCGCTTTCGGTATTGATCTCGATCATCAGCGCCAATAGCCCCGCACTGACAACAAATATCGGAAATCGGATGCCTGAACCCTCTCGAACGTGCTTCGGAATTGAAGTTCCTAGCAGAAAACGGTTTAGCAACAGCGAGACGATCAGCGCGGCCGTCGCTAAGCCGAAGAGAAGGCGATCAAACCAAGTCGTCTTGATTAGCAGTACCAAAAATAAGAATGCAGCAATAGCGCCGCCCAACCACGGAAGCAACGCGACTACCGTCGTCGGTGCTGCGAAGATCAGAACAACCGCGATGGCCGTCAGAATGCTCAGTACAACCGCTGCATTTCTGACGAAGGATGGCAGCTTCTGCCCTCTCACACGCAGGTAGAATGGGTTCTTTTGTTCGGCCCTCGCAAGTTTTTCGGTCGAGTGGCGCGACACCCATGCGGTTAGCTGACCGAAACTGAGGACAAGCGATGCCTCGTCGCCTGGAGCACGCAGTATCTTAAGATTAGTTGTTGGCGACCGCGCATGCGTCCAGTGAACAATGTTCTCCGCCAATGGCCGCAGGGAATCTACGCCGCCCGATAGGAAGGCAGCAACTCCGTTGCTCACGATAACTACGATCACCAGATAAACAAAACTCCAGAAAAGCGAGATGCCGATGATCATATTGACGATGAAATAAGGAACCATGAGCAGCGCCAGTATTACCGAGCAGATAAACTTCCCAGACAAATCGGCGCCATGGCGCAATCGAGAGTGAAAGAACGGCGTAGCCAAGCAACAGATACCATCTATTGGCCGACTCAGGCTGCCGTGGCTAGCGGCTTGGAGAGCGAGGTTTCCGCCGTGGCTGTGCGCTATGAGAACATGACGAATGTTTGGATGCGTCGCCTCGACGGCTCTAAGGTGCGCAATGAGATCTCTAGCAGCCAAGATGCGCTCGAAGCTATTATTGGCGCCATTCCAATGAAAGGGCGCGACAAGACAACGGTCGCCATACAGAGCAGACAATGCTATCCGCATACTAGACGTGGGACGAACCCATTCGGCATCGGCCGCGAAGGTGCCGTGGATCAACGTAATTGCATGAGTCGGGGCTGCATCCTCGATCATCCGCACTCCCAACCGTTTTGCTGCTCCATTCAATTTACAAGTGATGTTAGACACGCTCAACTCATCGTAGTCTATTCTAAATGCTCTCAGGCGGGAACGTGGTCGGTTCCATTTTGGTAGGCAAGTACGGCGGCGACAGTCAGGGGCTTCAGAGAGAAAATTTCTTCTCGGCGTTTTCACAATGCGCCGGCGTTAAAATCGCAGCGCCGCGTACAGCTCGCACAGCTGCAGCGTGACATGCAAAGGAGTTAGCCGCCACGACCAGTCCGGAACGGCTTCTTGTTGCCACCGATCTGCGCCGGCTAGGGCCGGCGCCGATGCCATCGATAGACAGATGAGCGCGCCCTTCGATGGTGCTACGGCAAATCGAGGCAGCCCACGCTTTACCGATGGAAGGCGTGGGCCCCTCTGTGGAACGGCCGCAGCCCGGACTGCGCCGCCCCCATCCGACTGAGATGGATGAAGAATTGGACGCGGAGTGGTCCCTGTGGCTCAGCACAATTAGATCACAAGAAGCCGTCCATCACGAAAGATATCATTCACCGGCGGCAGAGCCGATTATGAAGTCAGGCGGTTCGGGCACATCGATGGTCTGCTCGGGCTTCAATGGCCGCTTGCCAGGGTTGCCTCTGTTCGCCTCACGCTCCACCTTCGTCCTGCCCATTGACTCGTATTAGTAGAGGTGCCGATTGCCGTCAGAAAAAAGCGTCAACTGCGGGCGCTAAATTTCCGGCGCCGCCAGTGCTCAGAAATAGCAATTCCGCTTTCCTGTCCCCCCGCCCCTAGAAATACAACCAGCCCGCAAGGCGCCATACAAGATTCGCCGGTCCTCGCGCGTCCCCGCCATTTGCATCACGTTCGGCAGGTTGATCACCTTGCCCGCATTGTCGGCTGCTCACCAAGCGTACTTGTCTGCCCGACCATTAACAACTAAAAATAGATAGATTGCAATATTTGGTATTTGGGAGAAACTCGGATGTTCAAATTTGAGGCGATAACCACAACCAACATCATCAGCATAATTCAATTGTTAGCGGTTATAGCCGGCTTCTATTTTTCCTGGCGGACACTCATGTTGGGACTTCAAAGCCTAAACGCCACTCGTGCCAACATCGAGTTGGCAACACAAAATGCTCAATCGCAGCTCTACCATAATATGTTGATTCAAGGACGCGGATTGCAGTTGAAATTCATGGACGATCTCGTTCCAGAGGGTGAGACCAAGACGAAATTCTTCATGGCCATTGTCATTGCATACTACGCAAGTTGTTTCGAACTTAGGCAGGTTCTTTCTTTACCTGCATCTGCGATAAAATTGCTAGACAATGACGTTAAGGAATCTATGCGAGACCCTTCGTTTCGCCAACGATTTGACGAACTCAGAAACCTACACAGCCGAGAATTTGGGCAATACGTTGATAGTCTGAGGGGAGTGGCATGACGTTTTTTGCAAACGCCGGAGTAAAGTGGCCGTCCGTCCAATCGCAACTTCAGCAAGCTGGCACCGACGCGCTAACTGGGGGCGCAGAGCTTTGGAAGCTGTTCTCTAAGATTGAAGCATGGAAGTTCGATCAAGCCACAATCCATGAAGACGAGGAAGACGTTAAAGGTCGTTGTGTAAAGGCATTGCGAAATGCAGCGGACACTTACTCAAGTAATCTTGAGTCTTTCGAGACATCAACGGTTGATCTACTTACTCCGGCCGAGATAGAGGCGGCCGCATTACCAAGTTACTATGATGATCAGTACCCGTTCCAGTTCGTGCCAAGTCAATTTAATACGCGAGAGCTCTACCGCGAACTGATTACTAGGATTCGGACTCTTGCATCGCAGGTTACTACCTTTAACCTCCAGAGCGATAGACGCGATCTGGCCGTTCAGGTTTTCCGAGCTATGCGAGACTGGGAGACTATTGCTTCCCTGGCGCGGCTCATAGCCGTTCTAAATCTGAGACAAGGGAAATGAAGACAGCGTTGCTGTGATGTAAACGACCAGCGGATTCTTCCCGTATTCATCCCAAGACCATCAGAGCCCAGTTCGTAGGTCTCCATCAGCGTGATCCCGCTCCAAAACGACGACCTAAGGTGACAAATGTCTCCGTGCCATCACGCGCTACCCGCCGCATGGCCGATGGCAATCGCCTTGATTCCATATCATCGCGTAGATCGGGCTCTACAAGATCGGAGGAGTCGAGGGCCTTCTTTCATTCGCGCGAGACCCCATAAGGGGAGAGGGAAGAGCGCGCCTCATCGACATCATCGCCGCCGCTCACCCTTCTGCTTCCTGAACCGGACGCTCTGACCATCCGGCATGCGCGTTGCCACGAAGCCGGCGGCGAGGCAGGCTTCGCGTTGCGGCATCTGGATGTCGGGGCTGCGAAGGCTGTCCCACCATGAGGCACGCTGGGCCGCGCGCGGCAGCGCCGCGCCGATGATCTCCTCGATCTGCTCAAAGCTCAGCACGAGCTCCTCCTGCTTCTGCCGCAGCAGATAATCGCGCAACGCGTCGTAGTCGTTCACACTCGTCCTCTCGTCCGGGGCGAAGTCAGGCTGCTCAAAACCGTCAGCCGCATAAACCGATTCTTAACTCATTGCGGCAGCGCCGTCGCGGCTTAAACACTACGCAAGCTTTCGGGCGCATCCACTATGGACAGGAGCAAAAAATGTTCTCTGGATGGCGCGACGTTGCGGCCCGCCGGCCGTGGCGGATTTCGGCGAAGCTGCTGATCATCTCGTCCGTGGTGACGGTGATCGGTTTTTCCGCCATTTGCGTCAACGTCATGCTCGACATGCGCCGCGGCGAGGAGGCACTCGCCCGCCAGACGCTGGAGAACCTCGCGACCACGATCGAGTCCGACGTCAGCCGCAACGTCGAGATCTACGATTTGTCGCTGAAGGCGGTGGCCAGCAACATGCTGCTGCCCGAGCTCGCGACGGTCTCCAAGACGATCCGTCACCTGATCCTGTTCGACCACGCGACCACCGCCAAGCATTTCGGCGCCATCCAGGTGTTCGATGCCGAGGGCCGGCTGACCATCGATGCCTCCACGCTCGATCCCCTGCCCGAGGACCGCAGCGAGGAGGACTACTTCAAGGTCCACCGGGATAATCCCGGCGCAGGCCTGTTCATCAGCCGTCCCATGCTGTTTCGCGGCGCCTACTCGATCGTGCTGAGCCGGCGCATCAGTGACGCTGACGGCGGCTTCATGGGCGTCGTCGCCGGCTCGATCCGCTTCAGCTATTTCCACGAGCTGTTCGATCGGCTCACCCTCGACCCTGAGGACACCATCACCGTGCTCAAGCGCGACCGCACCATCATCATGCGGCGACCGTTCGATCTCGACATCATCGGCACGAACCTGAACGACCGTCAGAACTGGAAGGCCGACAATCTCAGGGTCGGCGCCGCCTATTCGGGACAGGGCCCGGTCGATGCGACGCCGCGGCTCTATGTCCGCAGCAAGAACAATGGTCCGCTGTTCGTGGTCGCCGGCAAGCCTTTGGCCGCGGTGTTCGCGCTCTGGCAAAGGGAGGCGCTCCGCATCGGCACCGTGGTGCTGGCGCTCATCCTGTTCGTGCTGGGATCGACCCTCGTGCTCGCGCGCGAGATCGGCCGGCGCGCCGAGGCCGAGCGCAAGCTCGAGGAGTTGGCGACGACCGACGCGCTCACGGGCTTGAAAAACCGCCGCAAATTCGATTCCGTCATCGACGTCGAATGGCGGCGCGCCATGCGCCAGAAGGCGCCGATCGCGCTGCTCATGATCGATACCGATCACTTCAAGGCTTACAACGACACGTTCGGCCATCAGGCCGGCGACCAGGTGCTGGTCGGCATCGCCATCTGCATTTCCGACTCGGTGAGCCGCGCCGGCGATTGCGCGGCGCGCTACGGCGGCGAGGAATTCGCCGTGCTGCTGCCGAACACCTCGGCCACTGAGGCCCACAAGGTGGCGGAGATGATCCGCCTCAAGGTGCAGGGCTGGTCCGACGATCAGGCGATGTCGACGGTGTCCTGCGGCATCGCGAGCCTCGTCCCCGCCGCCGGCATGGACTGGCCGCTACTGGTTGCCGCCGCCGACAAGGCGCTCTACGCCGCCAAAGCCGGCGGGCGCAACCAGTCGGTGGTGGCGAGCCTGCCGCAGCTGTCGCTGGTGGCGTGAGGCTCACTTCTGGGCCGCGCTTCGCGCGGATCCGTTGGCTCGCGATGACGGCGGGAGCTACTGCCCCAGATACTTTTTCATCTCCGCGACCAGGCCGTCGCGCAATTCTGGCCGCTTCAAGCCATAGGCGATGTTGGCGCGCAGGAAGCCGGGCTTGGAGCCGCAATCATGGCGCTCGCCCTCGAACTCGACGCCGTAGAATTTCTGCGTCTTGGCAAGCCCGATCATGGCGTCGGTGAGCTGGATCTCGCCGCCGGCGCCGCGCTCCTGGGTCTCCAGGATCTTGAAGATCTCCGGCTGCAGGATGTAGCGGCCGGTGATCGAAAGGTTGGAGGGCGCGGTGCCCTTGGCCGGCTTCTCGACCATGCCGTCGACCTCGAACATCTTGCCGTTGCGCTTGCCGACGCCGCAGATGCCGTATTGATGGGTCAGGTGATCGGGCACCGCCTCGACCGCGATCAGATTGGATTTCTCGCCGAGCGAGGACGCCATTTCGATCATCTGCTTCAGGCAGCCGGGCGTGTTGAGCACGAGCTCGTCCGGCAGCACGACGGCGAACGGCTCGTTGCCGACGATGTCGCGCGCGCACCAGACCGCGTGGCCGAGGCCGAGCGGCGCCTGCTGGCGGGTGAAGCTGACCGCGCCGGCTTCGGGCTGGTTCTGCGCCAGGATATCCTGCTCGGCTTTCTTGCCGCGCGCGGCCAGCGTCGTGTCGAGCTCGAACATCCGGTCGAAATGATCCTCGATGACAGCCTTGTTGCGGCCGGTGACGAAGACGAAGTGCTCGATGCCGGCTTCCTTCGCCTCGTCATAGACGTATTGGATCAGCGGCTTGTCGACGATGGTCAGCATTTCCTTCGGCATCGCCTTGGTGGCAGGCAGAACGCGGGTGCCGAGGCCGGCGACGGGGAATACGGCTATGCGAATCTTCATGGGATCGATCGAATACCTTGGGGCACATGGGACGGGAGCAATGGCATCCTTGCTAGCCTGTTTGCAGCCGCCAACAAAGGCGGATGTGGGGCCTCGCCCCGACGGAGTTAAGAAAAAGGCCGCCACCAAAATTTCACCTTTGTTAAGCTATTGGCAACGCTAACCAGGCCTCCTGTGGCGGGTTTTTCAGGCCGACGGGTGGAACATGATGCAATCAATGGCAGGACTGGCGAGACGGGCTGGCGGCGCAGTCGTTGCGGCCGCTTTGCTGCTGCCGGCCGGCGCACACGCCCAGGCGCAGAACGGCCTGTCCAACCTGTTCGGCGGCATCTTCTCCGGATCGAACCCGGCACCGGCGCAGCCCTCGCCGGGCCCGAGCGGCGCGCCGACGGGTCCATTGCCGTGGAGCGGCGAGGACGGCGCCTCCGGCCATCCCTTGATGACGGCCGCCGCGATCCGCGAGGCTGCCGGCAATTTCAACAATTGCGTCGCTGCGATGTGGCCCGATGCCGCACGGCGCGGCGTCACGCAGGAGAACTTTCAGCGCTTCACCGCCGGACTGTCGCCCGACCTGCGCATCATGGACCTCATGGATTCGCAGCCGGAATTCACCAAGTCGATCTGGGCCTATCTCGACATTCTGGTGAACGACAACCGCCTCGCCAAGGGCCGCGAGGTCCTCGCCAAATACAAGGCGCAGTTCGACGCGACTGAGAAAGCCACCGGCGTCGACCGCTACATCATCGCCTCGATCTGGGGCATCGAGTCCAATTACTCGACGCAGATCGGCGATCGCAGCGTGCTGCAATCGACCGCGACGCTCGCCTGCATCGGCCGCCGCCAAGCCTATTTCAAGGACGAATTCCTCTCCGCGCTGGAGATCCTCAACCGCGGCGATTTGCGTCCGGAGCAGCTGCGCGGCTCCTGGGCCGGCGCCTTCGGCCCGACCCAGTTCATGCCGACCGCGTTCAAGCGCTTCGCGGTGGACGGCGACGGCGACGGCCGGCGCGACGTCGTCGACAATCCGACCGACCTGATCGCGTCGACCGCCAACAATCTGAAGAAGGACGGCTGGCAGCCAGGCCAGACCTGGGGCTACGAGGTCGTGGTGCCGCAAGGCTTCAACTACATGCTGGCCGACCGCGCCAAGGCGATGCCGATCGCGCAATGGGAGAAGCTCGGGCTCAAGCGTCCGAACAACCAGGCCTTCCCGCATCCTGCGGACAAGGCCTACCTGCTGGCACCCGCCGGCGCGCAGGGACCGGGCTTTTTGATGCTGCAGAATTACCGCGTCATCATGAAGTACAACCCGGCGGAAGCCTATGCGCTGGCGATCGGCCATTTCGCCGACCGCCTGCGCGGGGGACAGCCTTTCGTGCAGCCCTGGCCGCGGCAGGAGCGCGAGCTGTCCCGCACCGAACGGCTGGAGCTGCAGCAGCTGCTGGCTCAGCGCGGCTACTACAAGGGCACCCCGGACGGCCAATTCGGCGGCCTGACCAGGGAGGCTCTGCGTAATTTCCAGGCCTCGATCGGGGTCCCCGCCGACGGTTTTGCCTCCTCCGACGTGCTGGACCGGCTGCGCGGGCGGTAAAATCGCGCTCGAAGTAACCTTGAAGGGGGATTTTGGCTGATAGCCTTGACCGGGACTGGTGTTCCCCGGTCTATGGACAAGAATCTGCGATGGAATTTGCCCGTTTGGCGCCTGATTCCGTTATTATATTGAGCTAACTCCGATCCCCCATTGCGCGTGCCCGAGATCGCATGTCGAAGAAGTCCCTGTTCAAGGCGCTGACCGAGACCGGCCCGTTGATCGCGCTGGGGACGGCGCTTGCGATCCTGGTGTCGGTGGCGGCACCCGCTTCGGCGCAGTTCTTCAACTTCCCTGGCTTCGGCGGTCCGCCGCAGCGTTCGGCCCCACCACCGCCACCACGGGGCGGCGGAGGTGGCGGATGGTTCGGCGGCGACTTCTTCGCACCCTTCCAGCCGCCGCCGCAGGCGCCGCGCCAGGATTTTTCGCGCGCGCCGGCACCGGCCAAGCGCGACACGATTCCTGAGAAGAACGTGCTGGTGATCGGCGATGCCATGGCCGACTGGCTCGCCTATGGCCTCGAAGACGCCTACGCCGAGCAGCCCGACATGGGCGTGATCCGCAAGCACAAGACCACGTCCGGCCTGATCAGGTACCAGCCCAAGGGCGAGCCCGCGGACTGGGCCGCGGCGGCCAAGGGCATTCTCGAGACCGAAAAGCCCGACGTGATCGTCGTCATGCTCGGCCTCAACGACCGCGTCGCGATCCGCGAGCCGGCCGCCGACAAACCCGATAAGCCGGCCGCGGAGAAGGACAAAGATAAGAAGAACGACAAGGGTGCGCGCGCAAAGCCGCAAGGCAAGCCCAGCGACGCCAAGCCCGGCGACGCCAAGCCCGGCGACAGCGCCGCCAAGCCGGACGATAAGCCTGCCGACGCCGACCTGCCGCAGGACGACGCCGACAATGCCGACACGCCGGCAGCCGCGCCGGAAAAGACCGCGCGCAATCCGAACGGCCTCTACGAATTCCGTGACGAGCGCTGGGTCGAGCTCTACGGCAAGAAGATCGAGGAGCTCGCGGCCGTCCTCAAAACCAAGGGCGTGCCGGTGCTCTGGGTCGGCCTGCCCGCGGTCCGCGGACCGAAGGGCACCGCGGACACGCTGTTCCTGGATTCGCTGTACCGTGAGGGCGCGGCCAAGGCCGGCATCACCTATGTCGACGTATGGGACGGCTTCGTCGACGAAGCCGGCCGCTTCCTGCAGAAGGGCCCGGACTTCGAAGGCCAGATCCGCCAGCTCCGCAGCTCCGACGGCATCTATTTCACCAAGGCCGGCGCGCGCAAGCTCGCGCATTATGTCGAGCGCGAGATCACGCGCCTGCTTGCCGGACGCTCCGGCCCGATCGCGCTGCCGAGCGAGCCCGCGACGCCCGACACCAGCGCCGAGCCGGGCAAGCCCGCGCCGCGTCCGCTGGCCGGGCCGATCGTGCCGCTGGTTGCAGCCTCGATCTCGACCGATCAATTGCTGGGCGGACCGGGCACGCGTCCCGCCGCTGTCGATGCGCTCGCCGCCAAGACGATGGTGAAGGGTGAACCGCTGGCAGCCCCGGCCGGCCGCGCCGACGATTATGCCTGGCCGCGCCGGGAAGTCGGCCGCGAGCAGGCCAAGGGCGATACGCCGATGGCGGCAACGACGCCGGACGGCGGGGCAGCTCAAGGCGTATCGGCCGCGGCCGCCGCGATCGCACCGCCAAAGCTCGCGCCGAAGAAGCCGCAGGTCGCCCCGCAACTGCCGGCCCAGGCAACGCCCACATTCCGTGATTTCTTCGGCTTCGGCTCGCCGCAGCCCCCGCCGCCGCGCCAAATGGCGCCGCCGCCCGGGCCGCGCAATCCGAATCCCAATCCTGGGATCCCGCGTCCGCCGGCTAACGTCGGCCGTTCCGCCGAGATGTTCCGGTAAGGTAAGATCTCGTGTCCCGGACGCGACGCTGCACCTTCTGGTGATGCGGCGCAGAGTCGGGACCCAATTCGTGCGGCATTCAGAAAAGATGGCCCGGCTCAGCGATGCAGCGTCTCACGCTGCATCGCTGAGCCGGGGCACGCGTGACAGGCGTTTCGGCAACTAGCCGTAATAGCGCCAGCGTGACGGCGGGCGGCGGGCGGGACGCGACATCAGCAGCGCCAGCGCGAAGCCGATGCCGCCGGCAACCAGCAGCGCGCCGAGCGGATTGTCCTGCACCTTCTGCGCAATGGCCTTCGAGCCGTCGCGGAAAGTCTCACCACTGTTCTCGTAGGCGTCCTTGGCATAGCCCGCGGCGGTGTCCGTGGCGTCGCGCACGGCATCCTTGGCCTGGCCGTAGAGATTCTGCACCGTGCCCGCGGCTTCCCGCGCCTTGCCCGACGCCTGCGTCTTGGCATCGCCTGCCATGTCTCCGATCGCGCCTTCCGCGCGTCCGGCATATTCCTTCGCCGATCCAACAATCCGATCCGTGTCCATGATGATCCTCCTCGATGGTCAGCCGAAGTAACCGATCAGACGCAGCGCGGTTCCTTAGGCTCTCCTATAGAATCAGGCCGCCATCGACGACCAACGTCTGGCCGATGATGTAGGACGACAGCGGCGAGGCCAGGAACAGCGCCGCGCCCGCCATGTCGGCCGGCGTACCCAATCGCCGCAACGGGATGCGTGCGAGCGCGCCTTCGAGCCGCTTCGGATTGTCGGTCGTCACCTTCGTCATCTTGGTGTCGACGAGCCCTGGCGCGATGCCGTTGACGCGGATGCCGTCCTCGGCCCAGGCCTCGCCCAGCGTCCGCGTCAATCCGACCGCACCGGTCTTCGAGGCATTGTAGGCGGGATTGCCCATGGTGGAATGATAGGCCGCGGTCGAGGACACGATGATCAGCGCGCCCTTCGCGTCCCGCAACATGGAATGAAAGCGCGTCGCGCAGGCCATCAGGCTCATCAGATTGATCTCGACGACCTTGCGGAAGCCCGCCATCTCGAATTCGCCGCGGCGGTAGATCACCGCGCCCTGCGCGAGCACCAGGATGTCGAGACGGTCGAACGACGGCTTGAATGCTTCGATCGCACCGGAATTGCCGACATCGAGCTGCGCGTAAGCAAGACCTTCGAGATCGGAGCCTTCGTCGGCTGAATATTCCGTTGCGCGAGCACGCGTGCCGCAGACGGCAACAGCTGCGCCCTTGGCGCGAAAGGCCTGCGCGATGCCGTTGCCGATGCCGCTGGAACCGCCGATCACCAGCACCTGCTTGCCTGAGAAATCGAGCTCGTTTGCCATTGTCGGCCTCCCCTTTTGTTTTCTGCTTGTTTGACCTGTCTGCGGATCGATGCCAGCCTTGTCAATCACAACAAGAACCAGCTCGGCGCGAGGGAACAGCATGTCCGACGTCAGGGAGCTCAGCCGGTCCGTGAAGGGGCTCACCGTGCTCGTCACTGGCGCAGCCAGCGGCATGGGGCGCGCCACTGCGCGCGTATTCGGAAACGAAGGTGCGAACGTCGCCGTCACGGATTTCGACGAGCAAGGCGCGCATGACGTCGCCAGGGAGATTGCGGCAAGCGGAGGCGCGGCAAGGGCGTGGAAGCTCGACGTCGCCGACGGCGGCGAAATCAAACGTGTGGTCGGCGATGTCGCCGCGCATTTCGGCGCCCTCGACATCGTCGTCAACAATGCCGGCATCTCCGTGCGCGTCGCGATCGACGATGAGGGCTACGAGGACGCCTGGGCGAAGGGCATCGCCGTGATGCTGACGGCGCACCCACGCATCATCCGCGCCGCGCTGCCGCACTTGCGCAAGTCGAAGAGTCCCCGCATCGTCAACATCGCCTCGACCGAGGCGCTCGGCGCCACCGCATTGCACAGCCCGTATTCGGCCGCGAAGGGCGGCGTCGTGAGCCTCACCCGCTCGCTGGCGGTGGAGCTCGGCCGCGAGGGCATCACCGTCAACTGCATCTGCCCCGGACCGATCCGCACAAAAATCACCGACCGCATCCCGGAGGAGCACAAGACCATCTACGCCAAGCGCCGCACCGCACTCGGCCGCTACGGCGACCCTGAAGAGGTCGCGCATATGACGCTGAGCCTGTGCCTTCCGGCGGCGTCCTTCCTCACCGGCGCGGTGATCCCGGTCGATGGCGGGCTGATGGCGCGGAACGCGTGAGAGCCATGCGCGCGGCGCGTTGACATCGCCGGATGCGGGAGTCATTTTTTCCACAAACAGAGCGGGGAAACCGCTCGTAGATGCGGGAGGAACGCAATGACCATCGCCATCCGGCAGCTTCAGAAACATTTCGTCGGCGAGGTGTCCGGCCTCGACTTGCGCAAGCCGCTCACGCCGGATCAGGCGCGCGAGATCGAGGCCGCCATGGACAAGTACGCGGTGCTCGTCTTCCACGACCAGGACATCACCGACGAGCAGCAGATGGCATTCGCGCTGAATTTTGGCCAGCGCGAGGAGGCGCGCGGCGGCAACATCACCAAGGCGGATGAACACCGCCTCACCTCAGGCCTGAACGACGTCTCCAACCTCGGCAAGGACGGCAAGCCGCTGCCCAAGGACAGCCGCGCCAATCTGTTCAACCTCGGCAATTGCCTGTGGCACTCGGACAGCTCGTTCCGTCCGATCCCCGCAAAATTCTCGCTGCTATCGGCGCGCGTGGTGAACCCGAAGGGCGGCAACACCGAGTTCGCCGACATGCGCGCGGCCTATGACGCGCTCGACGACGAGACCAAGGCGGAGATCGAGGATCTCGTCTGCGAGCATTCGCTGATGTATTCGCGGGGATCGCTCGGCTTCACCGAATACACCGACGAAGAGAAGGAGATGTTCAAGCCGGTGCTGCAACGGCTGGTGCGCACGCACCCCGTGCATCGCCGCAAGTCGCTGTATCTGTCATCGCATGCCGGCAAGGTCGTCGGTATGAGCATGCCCGAGGGGCGGCTATTGCTGCGCGATCTGACCGAGCACGCCACGCAACCCGAGTTCGTCTACGTGCACAAATGGAAGCTGCATGACCTCGTGATGTGGGACAACCGCCAGACCATGCACCGCGTCCGCCGCTACGACCAGTCCCAGCCCCGCGACATGCGCCGCGCGACGGTGGCGGGGACGGAGCCGACGGTGCAGCAGCAGGCGGCGGAGTAGGCCGGGTCGGAGTAGCCACAAATTCGGTCGTCGTCCCGGACAAGCGGAGCGCTGGGCAACGCGTAGCGTTGTCCGGCGCGAAGCGCCGATCCGGGACGACAGCGGAGAATAACTGAGGGCAGTGGAGAGTGTGGCAATAGCGGCCGATAACGCTACGCGTGCCCGGCCTCGTTCGAGAGCATGCCGGGGTCGATGCCGATCTTCTGCAAAGCGCGATTGTACTTGTCCTCGACGTCGTCGCCGAAAATCAGATCCGCGTCCGCGTCGCAATGCAGCCAGCCGTTGCTCTGGATCTCCGTCTCGAGCTGGCCCGGCGCCCAGCCGGCATAGCCGAGCGCGAGGATGGCGTGCTTGGGGCCGGAGCCGTTGGCGATGGCGCGCAGAATGTCGACCGTCGCGGTCAGGCAGACGCCGTCATCGATCCGCAGCGTCGCGTTCTCGATGTAGAAGTCGCTGGAATGCAGCACGAAGCCGCGCCCGGTGTCGACCGGCCCGCCCCGCAGCACCTTCATACTTTCGGCATTCTCCGGCAGCTTGATGTGCTCGCCCTTCTTGATGATGCCGAGCTGCTGCAAGAGCTCGGGGAAATCGATGCTGCCGGCGGGGTGGTTCACGATGATGCCCATCGCCCCCTCCGCCGAATGGGCGCAAAGATAGATCACCGAGCGCTCGAAGCGGGAATCGCCCATCACGGGCATTGCGATCAGGAGCCGGCCGTCGAGATAGCCGCCGGAACTGGGCAGCGCGGCGCCCGAGCTGCGGGTGCTTTCGCCCGTCCTCTTGCCTGTGGGAGCCATCGCTCGAGCACTCCGGTTTCAATTCCTATCCTGATGTCGGGCCGGGCGGCTGTCAAATCAAGGGTTGCGGCGAGTTGATTCGAGTGCATCCATCACAAGCAATTCAATGGTTTGGCCCTAGGTGACCCTGTAAAGACGTGCCATGTCCAGCATTGTTCCCCTGCGTGCGGCGATTGGCGTCGCGACAACCCTGCTCGCGTCGTCGTTGGCTATCGCGGCCCGTGCCGATGACGCATCGCCTTGGCAGCGCGATGGACATTCCGCGGTGCGGCTCCTGGCGGGCTCGCGCAGCGGCGCGGTGCTGCTCGGCGGTATCGCCTTCCAGCTGCAGCCCGGCTGGAAGACCTACTGGCGGTCGCCCGGCGATTCCGGCGTTCCACCCCGGTTCGACTTCTCCAAGTCCGACAATGTCGAGGCGGTGACGGTGATGTGGCCGGCGCCGCTGAAGTTCGACGACGGCGCGGGCGGCCATTCCATCGGCTATCGCGACCAAGTCGTGCTGCCCCTGCGCATCGTCGCCAAGGCTGCAGACAAGCCGGTGACCTTGAGGGCCGAGATCAACTACGCGGTGTGCGAGAAGCTCTGCATTCCCGTAGAGGCCAGCGCCGAGCTCGGCTTCAACAGCGTCGCCTCGACCGAGGACGCGAACTTGCGTGCCGCGCTCGACACCGTGCCGAAGCCCGCCAATATCGGCGACCCCAATCCGCTCACCATTCGCGACGTCAAGCGGGACGGGCCCAAGAACGTAGTGGTCGATGTGGTGGCGCCGGACAGCCGCAAGGTCAATCTGTTCGTGGAAGGCCCGACTCCCGATTGGGCGCTGCCGATTCCGGCGCCGGTGCAGCCCAGCCCGCCCGGGGTCGTGCGCTTCTCGTTCGAGCTCGACGGGCTGCCGCCGGGCGCCAAGCCCGAGGGCGCCGCGCTGAAGTTCACGCTGGTCGGGCCGGAGAAGGCGTACGAGTTCAACACGAATTTGAACTAGCGTCCGCCCAACCGAATCTTAACGAATGGTTGCTAATCCCTCGCCTGCCGCTGCAGGTCGCTGGGGATTGTTCGAATTGGCCGTGATGGATGCACCACCCGCAACGACCGGACCGGCCGGGCTGATCGCGCGGCTGCGCGCCAGGCTCGCGGGCGGATCGAGCGAGGCGTCGCTGACGCGCCGGCTCGCCGGCACCATCTTCATCATCCGCGTCATCAGCGCCGGCCTGGCTTATGTCTCGCAGGTGCTGCTGGCGCGCTGGATGGGCACGTCCGATTACGGCATCTACGTCTATGTCTGGACCTGGGTGCTGCTGCTCGGCAGCATGATGGATTTCGGCATCTCGGCCTCCGCGCAAAAAATCATTCCGGAGTACCGCGCCAGCGGCGCGCACGCGCTGCTGCGCGGCTTCCTGTCCGGCAGCCGCTGGCTGACCTTTGCCGTGTCCACGCTGACGTCGCTCGGCCTTGCCGGCCTCGTCAAATTGCTGTCGCCCTGGATCGATCCGGCCGAGGTGCTGCCGCTCTATATCGGCTGCATGACGCTGCCCGCCTTCGTGGTCGCCAACACCCAGGACGGCATCGCGCGCTCGCACGACTGGATGCAACTCGGCCTGATGCCGCAATTCATCATCCGCCAGGCGCTGATCATCGGCATCACGGCGCTCGCCTTCCTGCTCGGCTATCACCTCGGCGCCGTCGCCGCGATGGTGGCAAGCCTTTGCGCGGTATGGATCGCGATGGCCGGGCAGATGGTGGTGCTGAACCGCAAGCTCGCCGATCACATCACACCGGGACCGAAGGCCTATGACGTCAAGGGCTGGCTCGCCGTCTCGCTACCGATCCTGCTGGTCGAGAGCTTCTACCTGCTCCTGTCCTACACCGACGTGCTGGTGCTGCAGCAATTCCGTCCCTCGGACGAGGTCGGCGTCTATTTCGCCGTGGTGAAGACGCTGGCGCTGGTCTCGTTCATCCACTACGCGATGTCAGCTACGACGGCACACCGCTTCGCCGAATACAATGCCAGCGGCGACAAGGCGCGCCTGTCGGCCTACGTCGCGCATGCCATCACCTGGACGTTCTGGCCGTCGCTGGCCGCGACCATCGTGCTGCTCGCGCTCGGCAAGCCGCTGCTCTGGCTGTTCGGACCACAATTCGTGATCGGCTACGACATCATGTTCGTGGCCGCGATCGGCCTCGTCGTGCGCGCCGCGATCGGTCCGGTGGAGCGCCTGCTCAACATGCTCGGCCAGCAGAAGATCTGCGCGCTCGCCTATGCGCTAGCCTTCGTGATGAACCTCGTGCTCTGCATCGCGCTGGTGCCGCGCCACGGCGGCCATGGCGCCGCGGCTGCAACCTCGATCTCCCTCACCTTCGAGACGGTGCTGCTGTTCTGGATCGTGCGGCAGCGGCTGGGGCTGCACGTGCTGGCGTTCGGCAAATAGACGACGATCGAAAACGCCGATCCACTCTCGCTGTCATCGCCCGGCTTGACCGGGCGATCCAGTACTCCGAGGCGGCTGTGATTAACCAAGAGGCCGCGGTGTACTGGATGCCCCGCCTTCGCGGGGCATGACCGAGAGTTGTCAGGTGGGCACGAATTACTCCGCGGTCCAGCCGCCGTCGATCGAGAGGTTGGTGCCGGTGATTTGGGCGGCGTCGTCGCTGCACAGGAACAGCGCGAGCGCGGCGACCTGCTCGGAGGTGACGAACTCCTTGGTCGGCTGCGCATCGAGCAGCACGTCGTTGATGACCTGCTCGCGCGTCAGATTGCGCGCCTTCATCGTGTCGGGGATCTGCTTCTCGACCAGCGGGGTCCAGACGTAGCCGGGGCTGATGCAGTTGCAGGTGATCTTGTGGGTCGCGACTTCCAGCGCCACGGTCTTGGTGAGGCCGGCGATGCCGTGCTTGGCCGAGACGTAGGCCGACTTGAATGGCGAGGCCACCAGCGAGTGCGCCGACGCCGTGTTGATGATGCGGCCCCAGCCCTTCTTCTTCATGCCGGGCACTGCGGCGCGGATGGCGTGGAAGGCCGAGGACAGATTGATCGCGATGATCTGGTCCCATTTCTCCGGCGGGAATTCCTCGATCGGCGAGACGAACTGGATGCCGGCATTGTTGACGAGGATGTCGACCGAGCCGAACGTCTTCTCGCCGAGCGCGATCATGCCGGCGACCTCGGCGGGCTTGGTCATGTCGGCGGGCGAGTAGACCGCCTTTACGCCGAAATCGGATTCGATCTTGGCGCGCTCCTTCTCAATGTCCTCCGGCGAGCCGAAACCGTTGATGACGACGTTGGCACCGGCGCCGGCGAAGGCGCGCGCGTAAGCGAGCCCGATGCCGCTGGTCGATCCGGTCACGACGGCGTTCTTGCCTGACAGAGTACCCATTCTATTCGCTCCTTTTTGCCGGGGGCGCGGTGACGTCCCCCGTGAGATCGTAGGTCACCATGGTCTCGCCGGATTGCGGCCGCTCCAGCCAGTCCTTGTGGCGCATCGACAGGTGCACGTCACGCACGCCGGCCTCCCAATGCTCGACCATGGCAATGTGCGAGAAATCGTAATCCTTGGACGAGGATTCGTAGTTCTTGCTGCGGTAGATCAGATGCACCACGGTGACGGTGCTTTCGCGCGACACTTTCGCCAGGAATTCGACGGAAGGATCGTTCTTGAGATAGTCCGGCAATTTGCCGATCAGATCGCGCACGGCCCTGCGGGCGTTGTGCAGCTGCTTGTTCTTGTCGGTGTTCATCCGCGTGCGGCTGGAATAGCGGATGTCCTTCTCGCGCTCGGCCGCCTCCAGCAGCGAGTTCGGCAGGTCGCCGCGCGCGGAAAACAAATCGACCTGAAAGATCAGCATGTCGCGTTCGACCTCGGCATCGAGCACGTAGTCGAGCGGAGTGTTGGAGGCGATGCCCCCGTCCCAATAATGCTCGCCGTCGATGACAACGGAGGGAAAGCCCGGCGGCAGCGCGCCGGAGGCCATGATGTGCTCGGGGCCGATCTTCTTGCCGAGCTTCTTGAACGCGTAATTGTCGAAATATCTGAAATTGCCCGAGGTGACGCCGACCGCGCCGACCGACAGGCGTGTCTTCAGATCGTTGATGCGGTCGAAATCGACGAGTCGCTCCAGCGTCTTCTTCAGCGGCGAGGTATCGTAATAGCTTTCGGCCTCGCGATGCCCCGGCGGCCACAGCGGCGCCGGCGGAATGCGTGGCGTGAAGAAGCCGGGCACGCCGAACGTCGCAATCAGCGCGGCACTGGTGGAATTGAACAGCTCGCGGCTGCGGTCGCTCTTGCCGACCGGCTTCCACGGCACCGGGGCCGACACCATTTCCCAGAATTCCTTGAGCCGCTCGACGCGGGTGTGCCCCTCGTTGCCGGCGATGATGGCGGCATTGACCGCGCCGATCGAGATGCCGGCGACCCATTCCGGATCGAAGCCGTAGCCACACAGCGCCTGGAAGGCGCCAGCCTGGTACGAGCCGAGCGCGCCGCCGCCCTGGAGGACCAGGACGCGTTGCGCATTCGTGGGGATTGTTGCGGTTTCCGGACTATGATCGGTCATGCGGGAACAATAGCAAAAGGCTGGCCACCGTGGCGACACTCCGCCGCGACGTCAATGCATCCCCGGGATCAAGTCTGGCTTATCGAGGCTCGGTGGAGGCCAGGATCATGGTCCAGAACACCTTGTATTTGGTGCCTGGAGCATAGCTCGCCGCGATGCCCAATTTTGTGACACCGCTCTTGAGCATGTTCGCGCGGTGCGGAGGCGAGTCGCGCCAGCCGGAAAACGCTTCCGCCAGCGTATGATAGCCGGCCGAGATGTTCTCGACCGCCACGGTGGCAGGATAACCGCCAGAGGCCAGACGCTTGGCGAGCGGCGCGCGGACGTCGTGGTCCATCTTGTTGGCCGCCGCCATCGCGCCCGATTGGGATTCGGCGAGCCGAGTCAAATCCGGGTCGACCACGACCGTACCGAGCCCGTTGTTCTGGCGGTATTGCGAGATCATGATCGCAGCTGCCTGGACGTCGAGCTTGGAGCCCGGCACCGCCATGTCGGCATACATCGACGGCTGCTGGACCGGTGCTTCGTTGCCGGCACAGCCGGCGAGCAGCAACATGATCAGAATTGCGGCCGCAGCGCGCATGAATCGGGGCCCCCAAATGAGGGGCTGTTGTTGCATACCAACAATGGCTGAAAGGTGAATTTTGAAGAGAATTTGAGCCGTCATTCCGCGGCGGAATGACGGCGGGGCTTAGCCCGCAAAAATCCGGTAGCGACGCGGATTGAGGCCGATGGTGTCGCCTGCGCGCAGTTCCTTGTCGCGGGGGGCGTCGATTTCGATGGTCTCGCCGCCGGACAGGGCTACTTCCGCCCGCTGCACCGGACCGAAATTGCGGACGTGCTGGACCGCGCCCTCGAAGGCGCCGCTGCCGGGCGGGCCGACCAGCATGTCATGTCGCCGCACGAACAGCTTCGACGCGCCAGGCGCAAGCCCATCGGCCGCCAGATCGAGCTGCCGGTCGCCGAGCCGGATCGCACCATCGCCGATCTGGATCGGCAGCACGATGGATTCGCCGATGAAGCCGTGCACGAACGCCGTCGCCGGATTGTCGTAGACATCGTCGGGCGAGCCGATCTGCTCGATCCGTCCCTTGTCCATCACCACGACGCGGTTGGCGACTTCCAGCGCCTCCTCCTGGTCGTGCGTGACGAAGATCGAGGTGACATGGATCTCGTGATGCAGCGAGCGCAGCCATTTGCGCAGCTCCTTGCGCACCTTGGCGTCGAGCGCGCCGAAGGGTTCATCGAGCAGGAGGATGCGCGGCTCGATCGCAAGCGCACGGGCGAGCGCGATGCGCTGACGCTGGCCGCCGGAGAGCTGGCTGGGATAGCGGTCGGCGAGCCAGTCGAGCTGCACCAGATCGAGCAGCTCCTTGACGCGCGAGCGGATCGCAGCCTCATCCTTTCGGACCGCGCGCGGCTGCACGCGGAGGCCAAAGGCAACGTTCTCGAACACCGTCATGTGGCGGAACAGCGCATAATGCTGGAACACGAAGCCGACGTGGCGCTCGCGGGCTCCTTGCGCCAGCGCGTCCTCACCGTTGAAGGAGACTTCGCCCGAGTCCGGCCAGTCGAGGCCGGCGATGATCCGCAGCAAGGTGGTCTTGCCGGAGCCGGACGGGCCGAGCAGCGCCAGCAGCTCACCGTCGTTGACCTTGAGATCGACGCCGTCGAGGGCAGCAAAACTGCCGAATTTCTTGACGAGATTCTTGACTTCAATGGTCACTGGCGTCTTGTCCTTCGTCGAGATGACGTTCGAGAATGGTTTTTGCGATCAGCGTGATCAGCGCCAGCATTGCGAGCAGCGAGGCGATCGCGAAAGCGGCGACGAACTGGTATTCGTTGTAGAGGATCTCGACCAAGAGCGGCATGGTGTTGGTCTCGCCGCGGATGTGGCCGGAGACGACGGAGACCGCACCGAACTCGCCCATCGCGCGCGCGTTGCAGAGCAGGACGCCGTAGAGCACGCCCCATTTGATGTTGGGCAGGGTGACGCGGAAGAAGGTCTGCAGGCCGGAGGCGCCGAGCGAGATCGCAGCCTCCTCCTCCTGCGTGCCCTGCTCCTGCATCAGGGGGATCAGCGCGCGCGCCACGAAGGGGAAGGTCACGAAGGTGGTGGCGAGCGCAATGCCGGGGACCGCGAACAGGATCTGGATGTCGTGCTCGCGCAGCCAGCTGCCGAGATAGCCTTGCGCGCCGAACAATAGCACGAAGACGAGGCCCGAGATCACCGGGCTGACCGAGAATGGCAGGTCGATCAGCGTGATCAGGAAGGTCTTGCCCGGAAACTCGAATTTTGCAATCGCCCAGGCGGCGACGAGGCCGAACACCAGATTGAGCCCGACCGAGATCGCCGCGACGATCAACGTCAGCTTGATCGCCGCCATCGCCTCCGGCTCGGCGAGCGCGGCGAAATAGGCGAGGATGCCGCGCGAAAATGCCTGCGCGAACACGACGACCAGCGGCAGCACGACGAAGACGGTGAGAAACAGCAACGCCAGCGTGATGATGACGATGCGGACAGCGCGCGGCTCGGTGCGCAAATTGTTCCGCGCCGCCGCCGCGTGCGCGCGTGCCTGCGAGTCGGAGGCCGAGAGCGACACGGAATCTGCGATCTGCATCGTCATGGTCCGCCCTCAGCGCGCCGGGATCCGGCTCTGCGCCCAGCGCTGGAGCCGATTGACCGCGAAGATGATGACGAAGGAGACGACCAGCATGACCACCGCAATCGCGGTCGCATCGGCGTAACGGAATTCGGACAGGCGTATCACGATCAAGAGCGGCGCGATCTCGGAGACGTTGGGCAGATTGCCGGCGATGAAGATCACCGAGCCGTATTCACCGACCGCGCGGGCGAAGGCGAGCGCGAGGCCCGTGAGCAGCGCCGGCGCGAGCGAAGGCAGGATCACGCGAACGATGGTCTGCAAGCGGCTGGCCCCCAGGCTGCCCGCGGCTTCCTCGATTTCAGGGTCGAGATCCTGCAGCACCGGCTGCACGGTGCGGACAACGAAGGGAATGCCGATGAAGATCATGGCGACGAAGATGCCGACCGGCGTGAACGCCACCTTGAGGCCGAGCGCGGCGAGCGGCGCCCCCAGCCAGCCCTTCTCGGCGAACAGCGCCGTCAGCGCGACGCCGGCCACCGCCGTCGGCAGCGCAAACGGCACGTCGACGATGGCATCGAAGATGCGGCGGCCGGGGAAGCGGTAGCGCACCAGCGCCCAGACGATGATGCTGCCCATCACCAGATTGACGCAAGCCGCCGCAAAGGCGAGGCCGAACGAGACGCGGAGCGCGTTCAGAGTGCGGCGGCTGGAGAGGATGTTCCAGAACTGCTCGGGGCTGAGCTCAAGCGATCTCAGGAACAGGCCGGCGAGTGGAATCAGGATGATCACGGACAGCCAGGAAAGCGTCAGTCCCATGGTGAGACCGAAGCCCGGCAATGTCCGGCGTCGTGCTGCGAGTGCGCTCACCAGGCCCCCTGCTAAAGCCCCCTACGACAGCGCCCGATCAGTTCTTGTAAATCTGATCGAAAACGCCGCCGTCTGCAAAATGTTCCTTCTGTGCCTTGGTCCAGCCGCCGAAGACGTCGTCGATCGTGAACAGCTCGACCTTGGCGAAGGCATTTTCGTACTTTTTGGCGGTCTCGGCATCACGCGGACGGTAGAAATTGCGCGCGGCGATTTCCTGCCCTTCCTTGGTGTACCAGTATTGAAGGTAGGCGTCAGCCGCATTGCGGGTGCCCTTTTTGTCGGCAACCTTGTCCACGATCGCGACCGGCGGCTCGGCGAGGATCGACTGCGGCGGTGCAACGATCTCGAACTTGTTCGCACCGAATTCCTTGAGGGCCAGGAACGCCTCGTTCTCCCAGGCGAGCAGCACGTCACCGACGCCGCGCTCGACAAAGGTCACAGTGGCGCCCCGGGCGCCGGTATCGAGCACCGGCACCTGCTGGAAGAGCTTCCCAACGAAGTCCTTGGCCTTGTCGGCCGAACCGTATTTCTTTTGCGCAAAGCCCCAGGCGGCAAGATAATTCCAGCGCGCGCCGCCCGACGTTTTCGGGTTCGGGGTGATGATGGCAACGCCCGGCTTGATCAGATCATCCCAGTCCTTGATGCCCTTGGGATTTCCCTTGCGCACCAAGAACACGATGGTCGACGTGTAGGGCGACGAATTCTGCGGCAGCCGCTTCTGCCAATCCGTCGCGGTGAGGCGCTTGCTCGCGATAGCGTCGATGTCATAGGCCAGCGCAAGCGTCACCACATCGGCCTGCAAGCCGTCGATCACCGCGCGCGCCTGCGAGCCGCTGCCGCCGTGCGACTGCTTGATCTCGACGCTCTTGCCGGTTTCCTTCTGGTAGGCGCTCGCGAACGCCTTGTTGAACTCGACATAGAGCTCGCGCGTCGGATCGTACGACACGTTCAGCAAATTGATGTCGGCGGCCAGAGCCGAGCCTGCCCAGAACCCCGTCGCGAGCAATCCTGCGGCGAGCGGAACGATACGGCGCATCATGTCCATCTCCATTCACCTCGACGACATCGGCGTCGTCGACGGCAGGCATAACTCGTGGCGAAACGCTCTTGTGTCAACGGAACCCGATTTTCTTGTTCGCTAGCTTGCAGCGCGACTGTGCTACGAAGTCTTCATCGTATGGATGCCGCATTCTGTCTTGGCCCGGCCGCGCCACCGGCCGGCGCGTGCATCCTCGCCCTCAGTCGTTCTGCTGGTGCAAGGCATACACCCAACCGACAGGAATCCTGACACAACCAGAGGGTGCCGCGGCAATTTAGCGCGGGTGAAGATCGCCTCGATCTCCTCGCGCGAGACGTTGGCGAAGGGATTGAACTTCAGCCGCGCGCCATCGTCCTCGACGACCGGAATGTCGGCGCGCGCATTGCCCTGAAAGCGCTTGCGGCCGTTGAGCCAGGCGCCGAACGGCTTCAGCGCACGCGCCAGCGGCTCGACCTTGCGGATGCGGCAGCAGGCGTCGGGATCGGAGAACCAGAGGTCGCGGTCGGGATCTTCGCGCGACAGCGTCTCCTCGGCCGGCTTGATCGAGCGAACGTCCTTCAGGCCCAGCGTCGCAATGAGCGTATCGCGATAGGCCAGCGTCTCCTCGAACAACCAGCCGGTGTCGAGAAAGATCACGGGGATTGCGGGATCGACATCCGACATGACCTTCAACAGCGTCGCCGATTCCGTGCCGAAGGACGACACCAGCGCAAGCTTCTCGCGCCCGACCGTCTTCAGCGCCGCGGCAATGACCTCCGCAGGCGAGGCATCCCGCAAGGCGCGATCGAGCTCGTCCGCCGAAGGTAGCGCAGACACGGGCGAAACCTGAGGCGCGATCGCGTTCACGTGCCGACCCCTTCGGAGTGGCGCAATTGCATGCGCCGGTGCAGCGCTGTGATGCGGCCATCGCCGGTCGGCTGGTAGAACACCGAATAGCGCTTCGCGGTCTGCATGAAGGCCTCCGCATCGGCCTGCTTCTTGACCTCGAAGGCATCGAAGCCGGCGCGCAGCATGAACACGAACTGGTCGCGCAGCACCTGACCGGTCGCGCGCAATTCGCCGCGATAATTGTAACGTTCGCGCAGCAGCCGCGCCTGGCTGTAGGCGCGCCCGTCACGGAAGGTCGGGAACACCAGCGCGACGGCGGCGATCCGGCCGAGATACGGCACGAGCTCGGCGATGTCGCGATTGTTGGGCCAGATCACCCCGACCTTTCCGGCGCGCTTGAGCAAGCCCTCGGCCTCGCCGAGGAAGCGCTCGGCGGGCACCAGGATGTCGCCGCCCTCGGGCAGCGGCGTGTCGACGGCGAGCTTAACGAAGCGGTCGTCCGTGATCTTTCCGCCATTAACGAGTGGCATAGACGCGCTCCTTGAAGGGTTCGACGCCGAGGCGCTTCACCGTGTCCATGAACAGCTCTTCGGGCCGCTCGCGCAGCGCCAGATAGGCTTCCACGATGTCCTCGACCACGTCGGCGACCTCGTCGAACTTGACGCCGGGACCGATCAGGGTGCCGAGCGCGGCGTTCTCGTCGGCACGGCCGCCGATGGTGATCTGGTAGACCTCCTCGCCGTTCTTCTCGACGCCGAGAATGCCGATATGGCCGACATGGTGATGGCCGCAGGCATTGATGCAGCCGGAGATGTTGATGTGCAGACGGCCGATCAGGTTAGCGAGCTCGTGATTGGCGAAGCGCCGCGTCAGCTCCTGCGCGATCGGAATCGAGCGGGCATTCGCCAGCGAGCAATAGTCGAGCCCGGGGCAAGCGATGATGTCGGTGATCAGGTTGACGTTGGGCGTCGCCAACCCGAGCTTGTCGAGCGCCTTCCACAGTGCCGGCAGGTCGCGCTTGGCGACGTGCGGCAGCGCTAGATTCTGCTCGTGGCCGACGCGGATCTCGCCGAAGGAATATTTGTCGGCAAGATCTGCCAGCGCGTCCATCTGCTCGGCGGTGGCATCGCCCGGAGGCCCGCCGGTCGGCTTCAGCGAGATCGTGACGATGGAGTAACCCTGCACCTTGTGCGGGGCCACCGAGTTCTTGCGCCATGCCTCGAAATCGGGGTCGGCCGCGGCCTGGCGCAGCTCGTCCGGCATATGCGGCAGCTTCTCGTAGGCCGGATAGGTGAAGCGCGAGCGGATGTCCTCGATCACCTCCTCGTCGATCTGGAGCGAGGAGTTGCGAATGTGCTGCCACTCGTCCTCGACCTCGCGCGAGAATTTCTCGATGCCGAGCTCGTGCACCAGGATCTTGATGCGCGCCTTGTAGATGTTGTCGCGGCGGCCGTACTGATTGTAGACGCGTAAGATCGCCTCGATGTAGCTGAGGATGTCGCGGCCGTGCACGAAGTGCTTGATGGTCTTGGCGATGAACGGCGTCCGGCCGAGACCGCCGCCGACCAGAACCTCGAAGCCGGTCTCGCCCTTCTCGTTCTTGATCAAGCGCAGGCCGATGTCGTGGATCTTGATCGCGGCGCGGTCGTGGTCCGAGGCGGTGATCGCGATCTTGAACTTGCGCGGCAGGAACGAGAATTCCGGATGCAACGTGGTGTGCTGGCGGATCAGCTCCGACCAGATGCGCGGATCCTCGATCTCGCCCGGCGCGACGCCGGCCCACTGGTCCGAGGTGACGTTGCGCATGTTGTTGCCGGAGGTCTGCATCGCGTGGATGCCGACCTTGGCGAGGTCTTCGAGTGCATCCGGCAGCTCGGCGAGCTTGATCCAGTTGAACTGGATATTCTGCCGCGTGGTGAAGTGGCCGTAGCCGCGATCGTATTTGCGCGCGACATGGGCGAGCGCCCGCATCTGGTTCGTCGCCAGTGTGCCATAGGGGATCGCGACGCGGAACATATAAGCGTGCAGCTGCAGATAGACGCCGTTCTGCAAACGCAGGATCTTGAACTCGTCCTCGGTGAGCTCGCCGGAAAGGCGCCGCTTCACCTGGTCGCGGAACTCCGAGACGCGCTCGTTGACGAGCGTGCGGTCGATTTCGTCGTAAGCATACATAAGTGGGTGCCTTAAACCTGGGCCGGCTGTCCGATGGTGACGCCGGTGCGGCGAATCTGCTCGCGCAGATTGCCGGGCTGGACCTTGCCATCGTCGCCGATCTGCACCGGCGCGATATAGGGGCCGATGGCGCCGACGTCATCGGCCACGGCTTCCGCAAGCAACGCCTTGGCCTCGTCGGAGTTGCGCACGATCGCGGCTTCCGACAGCTCGGCGGACCAGCTGTTGGCGGCGGTGCGGTAGACCACGATGCCGTCCCAGGTGCGGTTGGCGGTCACGACCGAGGGGCCGGCGATACGGATCTTCTTTTGTTCGAGCGGAGAGGTCATTCGGCTGCATCCAATAGGTCAGAGATGATTTGTTTGGGTGTCTGGCGGCGAAGCGAGCCGGCATGCCGGACCACGTCGCCGATGATGAGGATGGCGGGACCGCCATGGATCCGCCGCACCAGTTCCGGCAGATCGCGCAGCGTGCCAATTGCGCCTTGCGCATCGGGCCGCGTGACGCGGGCGAACACGCCGACCGGCGTCTCCGGCGAGCGGCCGGCCGCGAACAAGCCTGCGCGCACGGCGGGCGCTGCGGTCATGCCCATGTAGACCACGACGGTCATCTTGGTGTCGGTCAGTGTCGACCAATCCACGTTCTCTGCATCGCGGGCCTTGTGTGCGGTGAGGAAGGTGATGCGGGTCGCTTCGTGACGATAAGTGAGCGGCACCTCGAAATCGGCAGCGGCGCCGAGCCCTGCGGTGATGCCGGGAATGATCGAATAGGCGACGCCGGCGGCGCGCAACGCTTCCACCTCTTCGCCGCCGCGGCCGAACACGAAGGGATCGCCGCCCTTCAGCCGCACGACGCGCTGGCCCGATTGCGCGGCCTCGATCATGCGCTTGTTGATGGCGTCCTGGCCGATGCCGGGCTTGCCGACGCGGCGGCCGACCGCAACGCGCGTGGTGTCGCGGCGAATGCGGTCGAGAATCTCGGGCGAGACCAGCTCGTCATGGAAGACGATGTCGGCGTCCTGCAAAGCGCGCAGCGCCTTGATGGTGAGCAGATCGGGATCGCCGGGGCCAGCGCCGACCAGCGCGACGGAGCCTTCCGGCTTGTCGGCGCGCGCGAACGCGGAAAGGTCGGCAATCGCCTTGAGCGATGCATCGGCTTCGCTGTTGCGGCCGGCGAGCACGGCGGCGCCGATCGGACCGTCGATGACGCGCTCCCAGAAGCGGCGGCGCAGCGGAAACTCGGCGATGCGCTCGTTGATCGACTTGCGGAAGGTGCCGATGAACTCGGCGAGCTCGCCAATGCGCGCCGGCAGCAGCGCCTCGATCTTCTCGCGCACACGCCGCGCCACCACCGGAGAGGTGCCGCCGGTGCCGACGGCGACCACGACATCGCCGCGATCGACGATGGCCGGAAAGATGAAGCTGGAATGCTCGAGGTCGTCCATGACGTTGACGGGCAGGCCAGCCGCCTTGGCGCGAGCCGACATGGCGACACCGACATCACCTGCGCCCGCGCAGACGACGGCGATGACGCCGGAAATATCCGCCGTGAGCGGATCGCCTGCCGCGATCTCGATGCGCGCCAAGTCTTCGGAGCCGAGGCCAAGGTCGTGATTGCCATCGATCGCATGCACGCGCAGGCGCGCGCCGGCAGCGGCGAGCACGCGCAGCTTGGCGCGCAAAAGCTCGCCCGCCCCGATGAGGACCACCGGGCCGGCCTTGAGATCGAGAAACACCGGCAAGAACCGCATGTGATACTCGCTTCCCCACAAACGGGGTTGACTGGAATTATTTTCTATATATGTCTCGTTTCGAGCGCGCAAAGAGAAAATTTTTTCTTCTCTTCCGCACCGCAACTATAGAATTTTCGCCTCCAAACGCAAAGTGGCAGAGATGCATCTTCTCAAGGACGATTCCGCTGCTGATCGACTGAGCAATCCGGCGCTGGCTGAGCGCGTGCGCGCGCAAGAATTTGCTGCCGAACTTGCCTCGAGCATGGACCATCTCGACCAGCTCGAAGCGCAGAGCATCTACATCTTCCGTGAGGCCTTTGCCCGGCTGAAGAAGATTGCCCTGTTGTGGTCACTCGGCAAGGACTCCAACGTCATGATCTGGCTGGCGCGGAAAGCCTTCTTCGGCAAGATGCCGTTCCCGGCGCTTCACGTCGATACCGGCAAGAAGTTTCCGGAGATGTATCGCTTCCGCGATCATTACGGCAAGGAATGGGATCTCGATCTGCGCGTCGAGCCCTGCCCGCCGATCGATGCCGTCGACCCAACGCTGCCGCCGGCCGCCCGGTCCGCCGCGCGCAAGACCGAGGGCCTCAAGATGGCGCTCGCAAAATATGGCTTCGACGGCCTGATCGCCGGCATCCGCCGCGACGAGGAAGCAACGCGCGCCAAGGAGCGGGTGTTCTCGCCGCGCGGCTTGGAGGGCAATTGGGACGTGCGCGACCAGCCGCCGGAATTCTGGGATCATTTCAACGCCTCGCCGCCGCAAGGCGCGCATCTGCGCATCCATCCGATCCTGCATTGGACCGAGGCCGACATCTGGGCCTACACCAAGCGCGAGAACATCCCGATTATTCCGCTGTACCTCGCCAAGAACGGCAAGCGTTATCGCTCGCTAGGAGACCAGGACATCACCAATCCGGTTGCCTCGAATGCCTCGAACATCGACGAGATCCTGATCGAGCTCGAACAGACCAAGGTGCCGGAGCGCTCGGGGCGCGCGCTCGACCACGAGACCGAGGACGCCTTCGAGCGCCTTCGCGTCGCCGGCTATCTCTGATCAAGGACGCGGCCATGAACATGATCGTCACGTCAGCCTCGCCCGGCACGCCGAACGGCACCACGCGTCCCCAGGTCCGCATCGTCATCGTCGGCCATGTTGACCACGGCAAGTCGACCCTGGTCGGCCGCCTCCTGCATGAAACCGGCAGCCTGCCCGAGGGCAAGCTCGAAATGCTCAAGGCCGTCAGCGCGCGGCGCGGCATGCCGTTCGAATGGTCGTTCCTGCTCGACGCGCTGCAGACAGAGCGCGACCAGGGCATCACCATCGACACCACCCAGATCCGCTTCCGCACCAATTCGCGCGACATCGTGCTGATCGATGCGCCCGGCCACGCCGAATTCCTCCGCAACATGATCACCGGCGCCTCGCAGGCCGACGGTGCGGTGCTGATCATCGACGCGCTGGAGGGCGTGCGCGACCAGACCAGGCGGCACGGCTATCTCCTGCATCTGCTCGGGGTGAAGCAGGTCGCCGTCGTCGTCAACAAGATGGACCGCGTCGATTTCTCCGCCGCACGCTTCAAGGACATCAGCGACGAGATCTCCGCGCATCTGAACGGCCTCGGCGTGACGCCCACGGCCGTGATCCCGATTTCCGCGCGTGACGGCGACGGCGTCGCGATGCGCACCGACCGCATCTCTTGGTACAAGGGACCGACCGTGGTCGAGGCGCTTGATCACCTCGAGCCGGCGCGTCCGCTGGAAGCGCTGGCGCTGCGGCTGCCGGTGCAGGCGATCTACAAGTTCGACGACCGCCGCATCGTCGCCGGCCGCATCGAATCCGGCAGCCTGATTGCCGGCGACGAGATCGTGATCATGCCGGCCGGTAAGATCGCCAAGATCAAGACGGTCGAGAGCTGGCCGGCGACGCCGGTAGCGGGCCGTCAGGGCGCCGGCCGCTCGGTCGGCATCACGCTCGACCGCGAATTGTTCATCGAGCGCGGCGACATCATCGCGCATGCGGGCAGCGCCCCGCGCGAGACGCGGCGGCTGCGCGCGCGCATCTTCTGGCTGCACGACAAGCCGCTTGCCAAGGGCGACCAGCTTTTGGTGCGCTGCGGCCCCAAGGAAAGCCGCGCCACCGTGGTCGCCATCGAGAAGGCGGTCGATCCCGGCGAGCTCTCGAGCAGCGAGAACAAGGCGATCGGTCGCAACCATGTCGGCGAGATCGACATCTCCCTGTCCAATCCGATCGCGACCGATCCCTACACCGAAAATCCGCGCACCGGCCGCCTCGTGATCGAGGTGTCCGGGCGCATCGCCGGCGGTGGCCTGGTGCTGTCGGTCGATGCCGGCCAGCGTGCCGTGCCTGTCGACATCGTGCCGGTGGAATCGGCGCTGCGTAGCGACGAGCGCTCGGCCCGCTACCGCCACAATGGCGCCGTGGTCTGGCTTACCGGCCTGCCGGCCTCCGGCAAGTCGACGCTGGCGCGGGCGCTGGAGCGGCGTCTCTTCACCAATGGCGGCTCGCCGATCCTGCTCGATGGCGACACGCTGCGCGCCGGGCTCAACAGCGATCTCGGCTTCTCCGCCACTGATCGCAGCGAGAACATCCGCCGCCTCGCCGAGGTCGCGACGCATCTCGCCCGCAACGGCCACATCGCCATCGTCGCGGCGGTCTCGCCCGCGCGCGAAGATCGCGCCGCCGCGCGTCGCATCGCCGACACCGCGTTTCGCGAAATCCATGTCGCGACGCCCGCCGAGGTGTGCGAGGAGCGCGATCCCAAGGGCCATTACAAGAAAGCCCGCGCCGGCGCACTCGCCTCGTTCACCGGCATTGGCAACGACTACGAGAAGCCTGAGGCCGCCGAGCTCGTGATCGATACGTCGAAGCGGACGGTTGCGGAAGCGGCCGACGAGATCGAGCAGATGCTGAAGGCATCAGGCGTGCTGTTCGACGAGCTCGTGGACCTCGCTGCGAATATTTGAGGCCGCCCTAGTCGTCGCCCGGCTCGGCCGGGCGACCCAGTATTCCAGAGACAGCGTTGGAATACGAAGAAGCCGCAGCGTACTGGATTCCCCGCTTGCCGCCTTCGCTAAAGCTTCGGCGCCCCTAGACCTCAACCTCGGCGAAGCCTTAGCGTAGCCGGGTCGCGGGGAATGACACCGGTGCGTGGGACCGTCTCCCACCTCTCCTTGACATTTTGACAAGCTCCCGGGGGTCTTCTCACGGCCTCTTTTTTGGGGCTAATAGGCCCCCGAAAGCTGCCCCGCGCGGGCGCATTTTGCTGCTGTCGGGTCAAAAGCAGCCAAAAACAGCCATTTCCAACAAGAAAGCCCATCATGAAACGCGTCGACGCCCACGGATTGAAGATCGCACCCGTCCTGTTTGACTTCATCGCCAAGGAAGCGGCCCCGAAAACCGGGATCGCGCCGGATGCGTTCTGGGCCGGGCTGGCCGGCATCATCAAGGAGCTGGGACCGAAGAACCGCGAGCTGCTCGCATTCCGCGACAATCTGCAGGCCAAGATCGACGACTGGCACCGCGCCAATAAAGGCAAGGCGTTCGACCTCAATGCCTACACCGCCTTCCTAAAGGAGATCGGCTATCTCGTCCCGGAGCCGGCGACGCAGAAGGTCGAGACCGCCAATGTCGACGAGGAGATCGGCAAGATCTGCGGCCCGCAGCTTGTCGTGCCGCTCACCAATGCGCGCTACGCGCTGAACGCGGCGAACGCACGCTGGGGCTCGCTCTATGACGCCTTCTACGGTACCGATGCGATTCCGCATGATCCGTCCGAGAGCGGCAAGGGCTACAACAAGGCACGCGGCGACAAGGTGATCGCCAAGGCCAAGGCGTTCCTCGATAACGCCGTGCCGCTCGCGACCGGCAGCCACACCGACGTGACCGGCTATAGCATCGTCGCGAGCCAGCTCGCGGTGAAGCTGAAGAGCGGCAACGCCACCGCGCTGAAGAACGCCGCGCAGTTCGCGGGCTTCCAGGGCGATGCGGCTGCGCCGAGCGCCGTGCTGCTCGTCAACAACGGCCTGCATATCGAGGTCAAGATCGACCGCAGCAGCGCGATCGGCAAGGACGATCCGGCCGGCGTCGCCGACATGATCATGGAGGCCGCGGTCTCCACCATCCTCGACATGGAGGACTCGGTCGCCGCTGTCGATGCCGAGGACAAGGTGCTGGTCTACCGCAACACGCTCGGCCTGATGAACGGCACGTTGTCGGCCGATTTCGAGAAGGGCGGCAAGACGCTGACGCGTTCGCTCAATTCCGACCGCCTCTACAAGACGCCGGACGGCAAGGGCGAGCTCAAGCTGCACGGCCGCAGCCTGCTGTTGATGCGCAATTGCGGTCACCACATGTTCACGGACGCGGTGCTCGACGAGAAGGGCGAAGAGGTTCCGGAGGGCCTGCTGGACGCCGCCGTCTCGGGCCTGCTCGCGATCCACGACCTCAAGGGCAATTCCAAGGTCAAGAACAGCCGCACCGGTTCTGCCTACATCGTCAAGCCGAAGATGCACGGCCCGGACGAGGTCTCGCTGACCTGCGAGATTTTCGACCGCGTCGAGAAGATGCTCGGCCTGCCCGAGAACACGCTCAAGGTCGGCATCATGGACGAGGAGCGACGCACCACCGTCAACCTCAAGGCCTGCATCCAGCGCGCCTCCAAGCGCATCATGTTCATCAACACCGGCTTCCTCGACCGCACCGGCGACGAGATCCACACCTCGATGGAAGCGGGCCCGATGATCCGCAAGAACGAGATGAAGGCGCAGGCCTGGATCAAGGCCTATGAGGACTGGAACGTCGACATGGGCCTGATCGATGGCCTGCCCGGCCACGCCCAGATCGGCAAAGGTATGTGGGCCGCGCCCGACAAGATGGCGGACATGCTGGCACAGAAGCTCGGCCATCCGCAGGCCGGCGCCACCACCGCCTGGGTGCCCTCGCCGACCGCGGCGACGCTGCACGCGCTGCACTACCACCAGGTCAACGTCATCGCGCGCCAGGAGGAACTCGCCAAGGGCGGACCGCGCGCAAAGCTGTCCGACATCCTCACCATTCCGGTGTCGAAGTCGAACTGGGCGCCCGATGACGTCAGGCAGGAGATCGACAACAATTGCCAGGGCATCCTGGGCTATGTCGTGCGCTGGATCGACCAGGGCGTCGGCTGCTCGAAGGTGCCCGACATCCACGACGTCGGCCTGATGGAAGACCGCGCCACCTTGCGCATTTCCAGCCAGCACCTTGCCAACTGGCTGCATCAGGGCGTCATCACCGAGGCGCAGGTGATGGAATCGCTTAAGCGCATGGCCGTCGTCGTCGACAAGCAGAACGCGGATGATCCCATCTACAAGCCGATGGCGCCCGCCTTCGACGGCGTCGCCTTCAAGGCCGCCTGCGACCTCATCTTCAAGGGGCGCGAGCAGCCGAACGGCTACACCGAATACATCCTCACCGCGCGCCGCCGCGAGGCCAAGGCTCTTGCATAAAAAGGCTCTTGCATAAAGAGGCTCTTCGATAAAAGAGGCTCTTGGATAAAGAGGCGCTCGGCTGAGCAGAGTCACGGAACATCGAAAGCCCCGGCGGAAACCGGGGCTTTTTCGTTGGGCGAAACGTCGCGCTGTGTCACGGAACAGGCTGCGTGCGCCTCGCGTTGTCGGGCCATCAACCAACGGGAGATGGTCATGGACTGGAATCGGATCGAAGGAAACTGGAAGCAGTTCAAGGGATCGGCCAAGGAGAAATGGGGCAAGCTCACTGACGACGACCTCCAGCTGATCGAGGGCCGCCGCGAGCAGCTTGAGGGCCGGTTGCAGGAGCGTTACGGCAAGGCCAAGGACCAGGTCCGTCAGGATGTCGACGACTGGCTGAAGTCGCTGCACTGAAGCAGCACGAACGAAGCCCCGGCGAAAGCCGGGGCTTTTGATTTGAAAACATTTGCATTCGTAGCCCGGATGCAGCGTAGCGCAATCCGGGATCGGTTTCGCTGTGGCAAGACTCCGGATTTGCTTCGCTCCATCCGGGCTACGCGCCTACCCCCGCTAGAACACCGCGAGATATTTCAGCAATGAGACAATGCCGATGATGATGACGATGACGCGCGCGATCTGCTTGGCGCGGCCGTCCATTGGCAGCATGTTGATGAGATAAAGCACAAGAATGACGACGAGAAAGGTGACGAGTACGCCGACCAGCATCGCGAGGCCCCCTTCAGGCAATTGCTACGCTGTTCTAACGCGCTGCACCCAAGCCGGTTCCATCTCGGAAACCCTGCCGCGCAACGTCCCGCGGCGGGCCTAGTCCAGCATTTGGCCGTCCGACAAGGTTCGGACGCCGTCCGATCGGGCGCTCCCTACTCCTTCGCCACCACCGGGACTTGACGGAATCTGGCACGCACCGATTCCGGCAGCGGCGAGAAGTTCATCGCGACGCCACGGCGGTCATTGGCATTGCGGCTGGCGACCACGAGGCCATTGGCGCCGGCGACGATGTCGCCCTTGCGCAGGGTCGGGTCGTCCTCGACCTTGACCGATGCGAGCCCGACCGGGTCCTTGCCGTTGCAGGTACAGCCCGCGACGATCTCGTTGCGATAGCGGAACGCGTTCGGCAGGTCGGAATAGGACTTTCCCTTCTCAGTCGTGGCATCGTCGATGTTGCCGCCATAGACGAGCGAGGTCTCCGAGGCAGGGCAGAAGCTCTTGCAGGATTGCGCCTTGCTCTCGGCATCATTGCCTTGTGCCGGGAAGTAGCGACCGTCGCAGCTGCGCACGCAATAGGCGGTGCCGCCGCCGTAGGACGCGCGCTGGCGTGGCGCCTCATAGCGCGGCATATCGTCGGTGGGGAAAGGCATCCGGATTTCCGGCGGCGGCCGCATCCGAAAGCCGCCGAACAGGCCCGAGAAGAAATCCTGCGCATGCGCCGACGGCGCCATCGCCAGCCCGCTGGAGACGACGACGACAATCGCCGCTCCGCCCGCCAGTTTGTCAATCAGCCGTCTCGCCATAGGACCTCGCAGACTAATTCACGGCCGACGTGGTCATGTTCAGCGCCTGCCGACCCGAAGGCAGTGTCGTCACGGCCGGACGCTTGCGCACGGGATCACCTCCCTTCGCCATTAACGGCGCGTTCTTCGGCAGCACCACGACCTTGGCGCCGACATTGACGCGGCTATACAGGTCGACGACGTCCTCGTTGGTCATGCGGATGCAGCCGGACGAGACGAACTTGCCGATGGTGGAGGGATCATTGGTGCCGTGGATGCGGTATTGGCTCGAGCCGAGATACATCGCGCGCGCACCGAGCGGGTTGCCGGGCCCGCCGGCGACGAAGCGCGGCAGATAGGGCTGGCGCGCGATCATCTCGGCCGGCGGATGCCAGTCCGGCCACTCGGCCTTGCGGCTGACGCTTTGCACGCCCGACCAGGTAAAGCCCTCGCGGCCGACGCCGACGCCGTAGCGGATCGCGCGGCCGCCTCCGAGCACGTAATAGAGATAGGTGCTGTTGGTATCGATGACGATGGTACCGGCCGGCTCGCTCCGGTCAAAGCCGACGATCTGCCTGCGCAGCCGGTCGGGCAATTGGGCATCCTCATCGGCGACCTGCGGCGCCTCGTTGATGTCATCCTGCGAATAGCCTTGGTCCTGCAAGTGTTGGCCCTGCAAGTATTGGCCCTGCGAGTAAAGGTCCTGCGGATACACCCGCTGCATCGGCGCATAGCCGAAGGTTTGGGCGCTTGCGGTGCCCACCGGCACTGCGAGAAGAGCGGTTGCGAAGGCGAACGCGCCGACGGCGCGCGGCGAGAAGCTGCGACGGACTGCAAACAACTTTGTCATGAGCTGCCCCGTTGGATGTGCATCAGGTGATGCGCTGCCTCAACAAACTCCGCCGCCTCGATCGAAGTTCCGGCGCAGCGTGCGGCAGCGACGTCACAGTCAAGCGAGCATCCGTTCACGAAGCCGCGATGGAACCAGCACGCCGCCCAAGCATTAGTCACGTCATCAATGGGCGCGCGGATCACGGATTCCGTGCGGGAGAGATATTGTGCGCGTCCTACCCAGTGAACGTTTGATTTCCGGCAACAGCGAAGGCGATCCGCTTCCCGAGAGCCATGTCGAGCTGCCGCCGGTGATCCGCCGCACTGAATTCGTCGCGTTCGCGCTGGCCGGGCTGTTGCTGATCGCCATCGTCGCCGTGCTCTATGTCGGCCGGGCGTTCTTCCTGCCGGTCGTGATGGCGTTCGTCATCGGGACCATGCTGTCTCCGGCGGCCACCTTCCTGGAGCGAAGCAAGGTCCCACGCAGCGTCGGCGCCGTGCTGATCGTGGTCGCAGTGAGCGCGGTGGTCGCTTTCGCCGTCGCGTTGATCGCTTCGCCGGTCATGGCGTGGAGCACGCGCCTGCCAGAGCTCGGCGCGCAATTGAAGGACAAGCTGCACGTGTTCGACCGGCCGCTTGCGCTCTGGCGGGAGCTGCAAGCCATGCTCGGCGGCTCGGAGGGATTGCCGAGCCTGCACATGCCCAAGATCGAGTGGGTGCAGCCGACGCTGGAATTCCTGTCACCGACCTTTACCGAATTCCTGCTGTTCTTCGTCACCCTGATCCTGTTCATCGCAAGCTGGCGCGACCTGCGGCGGGCCATGATCATGACCTTCAGCAATCACGACGCGCGGCTGCGCACGCTCCGGATCCTCAACGAGATCGAGGTCCATCTCGGCAATTATCTGCTGACCGTCACCCTCATCAATGTCGGCGTCGGCGTCGCCACCGGCCTGATCTGTGCGCTGACCGGAATGCCCAATCCGGCCGGGCTCGGCGCACTGGCGGCCACGCTCAACTTCATCCCGATCATCGGGCCCGTGGCGATGTTCGTGGTGCTGGTCGTGGTCGGGCTGATCGCCTTCCCGACCCTCGGCGGCGGCCTGATGGCCGCGCTCGCCTTCGGTGGCCTCACCTTTCTCGAGGGTCACTTCATCACGCCGACGATCATCGGGCGGCGGCTCGCCCTGAACGCGCTCGCCGTGCTGCTCGCGCTCGCGTTCTGGACCTGGCTGTGGGGGCCGATGGGCGCGTTCCTGTCGTCGCCGCTCCTGATCGTCGCGCTGATCCTGAAGGACCACCTATTGCCGGAGAATTCGCCGCAGCTGCCGCAAGCCTGACCGGTTTCAGCGAACGGAACTTACCCGGCGACGAAACGTTCTCCGCCCATCTCAGCCGTCAACAGTTCGGAGCTCCCGATGTCCACGCCCAATGCCGAAGCCGGGATGAGAGACTGGACCGACAAAGCCACCCGAGACCGCCTCGAAAAGGATGTAGCAGCCGTGAAAAGCGATATCGCCGCCCTCACCGACCAGATCACCGACGCGCTCAATACTTTCGCCAACTCCACCAGCAAGCAGGCTCGCCGCGGCTATCGCCAGGCGCGCGAGAACATGGACTCCGCGATGGACGACATGTCCGAGCGCGGCAGCGCGATGATGGAAGCTGCACATGACGCCTACGGCTCGATCGAGGAGACGCTGGAAGAGGCGATCACGCAGCGGCCGCTGGCGACCGTCGGGCTGGCGCTCGGCATCGGCTTCCTGATCGGCGTCGCCTGGCGTCGCTAAGGATGTCGACGCCCATTTGATACGGCGGCGGCACGCCGCCGCTGTTGGCTCGTGACCATTCGGCTGGCGGGGATTGAGGAGCAAGGCCATGTTTCAGCGCATCATCGACGGCATCAGCGCATCAACCGGCACGACGGTTCGGCTGACCTCCCTTGCCGCGGGCGCTGCCTTCGCGCTGCTCGTGACCACAGGCTTCCTCTGTGCCGCCGTCTTCATTTGGGTGCTGCAGAAATATGGCCCGGTGCAGGCTTGTCTTGCCGGCGCCGGCATCTTCTTCCTGTTGACCCTGGCCGCGGCAGGCTCCTATTGGAGCTACAAGCGCGAGGTGCAGAAACGCGCCCAGATCGCGGCCGAGCGCGCCGCGAAATCGGCCGCGCAGAGCATGCTTGCAGATCCGATGCTCCTCGCCACCGGGCTCCAGATCGTTCGTGCCATCGGCGTCAAGCGGCTGCTGCCGATCCTGGCGATCGGGGGCGTCGCCCTGGGCATCCTGGCGAGCCGCGCCGGCGTATCCGACGAGGTGTCGGCCGAACCTGCCGAGTAGAGTCCGGCATTATAATTACTGCGCGCGCATCTATCTGCATTTCATAGAGCAAGCGGCACATTTGACGCCGTTTGGCGCGGTTCTTCCCTGCTCACGCAAACGCTACTCGGACGAGCAGGCGGTTGCCGTTAAAAGCATCATCCTGATTCCCAAAGCTATTTTGCTCAATGAAACCGTCCGTCAAGGCGAACCTCGCCGCATTCCAGCATGACGCCAGGCTCTATCTGACGCTCGGCATCGCCAATTGGTCCATATTCGTCGACCATATTCCCAACAACGTCGTCAACCTGCTGACGCTGCGCAATTTCGGCTTCAGCGGCGCGGCGGACCTGTTCGTGTTCGTGGTGGGGTATGGGGTCGCCATCATCCATGGCAGGATGGCGCTGGAACGCGGCTACTTGGTCGCGGCGACGCGCATCTTTCGCCGGGTCTGGCGGCTCTATGCCGCCTATGTCGTGCTGTTCGTGATCTATATCGATGCCATCGCCTATGTCGCCAGGCAATCGATGGCGCCGGAGATCATCCACCAATACAACATCTCCGGAATTCTCGAGCATCCACTGCGCATCCTGGTCCGCGGTCTCGTGCTCCAGGAAGAGCCGCTGAACCTTGACCTGCTGCAGCTGATGGTCCCGCTGATGGCGTTCTTTCCGTTCGCGTTGTGGGGCCTGCTGCGGGGCCCGAACCTGACGCTGGCGGCATCGGTCGCGCTGTATCTCGCCGCACGCTGGTTCGACTGGAATTTTCGGATCTATCCGGACGGGGAATGGACCTTCAATCCGCTGTGCTGGCAGATGTTGATGGTGCTGGGCGGCTGGTTCGCCGTGACGGGCGCTCCGGGACGTGCGCTGCACGGCATGTCCTGGCTGCGGATCCTCGCCGGCGCCTACCTGGTCTTCGCGATGGCCGTCACCTTGATGCGCCATTCGCCGGCGCTGTCGGCTTACCTGCCCGATCTGCTCCTCAACAGCATCGCTCCGACCGACAAGGAAAACCTCGCTCCCTATCGGGTGGTCCACTTCCTCGCCCTCGCGTTCATTGCCACCCATCTCATTCCGGCGGATCACCCCGGCCTGAGATGGAAACCGCTGCAAGCGGTGATCGCATGTGGTGAGGAATGGCTCGCGGTATTCTGCGTCGCCGTGTTCCTATCCTTCGCTGGCCACCTCATCCTAATCACCGGGCCGAACCTGGCGGTGATGCAGGTGGCGGTGAGCATCACCGGCTTCGCGGCGATGACCGGGCTCGCCTACTACATCGCCTGGTCGAAACGGCAGGATCTGCCGGCAGCCCTGCGGCAGCAGGCCCAGAGCTGATCGCTTCGCGACGAAATCGTGCGATTCTGCTAGGCCGAATGCCGCCCCTGGGCTATGCCGGGACCCTGCGTGAGGAGACCGGGCGTGGCGATGGCGAAAGACGGGCGTGAAGAGGCGGAGCGCGCGCCCCGGCGCGGCCGGCCAAGGTCGATTGAGACCACCAACGCCATCCTCGAAAGCGCCTATGCACTGATGGCGACCACCGGCCTTGCCGCCACCACCATCGATGCGATCGCACGGCACTCCAGCGTCTCCAAGATGACGATCTACAAATGGTGGCCGTCGCGGGAAGCGCTGCTGATCGACGCCTTCCTCCACCATGCGTCGCAGATGCTGCCGCTGCCGCCCGCGAGCGCGGGCACGCCCGCGGCGCGCGCGCGGCGCCACGCCGCCGCCTATGCCGAGGCGCTGCAGGGCGAGTTCGGCAAGGTGCAGCTCGCCGTCGTCTCCGAATGCATTTCCAAGACCGGGTCGGCCGAGCTGTTCTACGCCCGGTACCTGCAATTCCGCCGCGACGCGCTGGTGGACATGATCGCCGCCGGCCAGAAGGACGGCAGCATTCAGGCCGAGGGTCCTCCTGAGAATCTCTACGACGCGATCTATGGCAGCCTGTTCTACCGCTATATCTTCGGCATCGCGCCGATCACACCCGGCTACGCGCGCAGCCTCGTCGATCTGGTGTTGCAACCGAAAGGTTAGCCGCGCACCGGCCTGACCGGCGCCGAGATTTTATCCGTGCGGTCGCGCTCGGTCATGTCGACGACCGTCTCCATCGGCGCGGTCAATTCATAGACGTAGGAGACGTCGGTGAAGAAGCGCTTGGCGGTCCCGCCCAGCGCCTCGGGCGCGACGCGGTCGAGCAGGATCAGGCCGAAATCGGAATCGGGCCGGCGCGTCGCCTCGCTGGTGTTGAACTCCTCCCAGCGGAAATGGAAGACCTCGTCGCCCTCCTCGCCGGTCACCGTCCAGTTGGCGGTGATGTGCGGGTGCTTGCCGACCAGCGACAGGCCCTCGTCGGAATGCGAGGCGAGCTCGAAGAACAGCAGCGACAGGCTCTGTGCGGCACGCGCGCTGACCGCGATGTCGGGGCCGGTGACGGCGATGCGATCGGCATGCGGAATCGCGCGCGCCTCGAACAGGCCCTTCAACTTGACACCCTGCCACTGGCTCTCGCTGAGCAGCGACACCACATTGGACATGGCGTGGATGCGCCCGATCAGGAGCTCGCGCGCGATGTCGATGTCCGAGCCGTGGCGCAAGGTGCGCGTCACGATCGACTGGATCACCGCCAGGATGTTCTTGACGCGGTGGTTGAGCTCGTCGATCACCGCGGTCAACCGCCGCTCGAATCCGATCCTGACCTGGATCTCCCGGCTGAGCCGCAGATTGTTGTAGGCGACGTAACCGAACAGGCCGCACACCATTGCGGTGATGGCAAAGCCGATCGCCGCTACGATGATGGCGGTCTGCTCGGCGCGGCGCACCGAATTGGTCTTCGCGTAATAGCCGAGCTGCCAATCGCGGCCACCGAAGCTCACCGTGCGCGTCGCCGACGGGGCCCCGTCCGCCGCCGCGATCCGCGTCGAGACCACGCCCTGATCATTGGCGATCAGCTCGCCGCCGTCCTTGCGCGGATCCCTGAGCGCCACCGCGAACAGCGACATGTCGTCATTGGCCAGCATCAGCGAGGCGAGCTCGTAGGAAAATGTGACGAAGCCGGCCGGCTCCGTCGCACCCTCGGGAACGACTGGCGCGGCCACGATGATGCCGATCGGCCCGTTTCCGCGGATCAACGGCACCGGGTCGGAGGCAACCGACCTCTTTTGGGCGCGCGCCCGCGTGAGCATCGCGCTGCGAACCGGATCCTGATCGTAGCTGCGGCCGGGCAAGGCCGTGGTCTCGTTGCTGCGCGGCTCGAGATCCAACAGCACGTCGATCGGCTGGGTGACATCGGCAGGATTGATCGGCTTGTCGTCAAACGAGCGGATCTGCGGATTCGGGAAGCCGGCGCTGGCGATGGCGGCTTGCGCGTCCGCAAGCTCGTTCGGCTTCAGCCGGGCGATCCAGCCGGCCACCACAAAGTCGGTCTTGAAGGCGTAGATCGCCGAGCGCAGCGGCTCCAGCATGTTCGGCTTGATCACCGACGGCGCGCGGAACAGGCCCGAGGCGACACGCGCGAGCAGCTCCCGCTCGGTCAGGCGGTCCTGAACCAGGCTCGCATGCACGTCGATCGCCCGCGCTAGCGCGATCCGGTCCAGCGCCAGCTCCTGGTCGTGGACGCGATAAGCCGCAAGCCCGGAGAGCAAGGCCCCGAGCAGAGCGATGAAGCCGATGATGAAACCCAGCCTGACCACGCGATTACTCAGGCGAAAGCAGGAGGTCGGCAATGAACACGGAGCACATGAACGCCGCTCGAACGGCCAGAGGCCGAAGCAGGGTAAACCCCAGTGGCGGAGATAATGAAGGAGGAGGCATCAGTACGCAACTTGGGTCGCCTGAAAAGCTTAATCCGCCCGGCCGATGGTCTGGCCGGGATGAATTCGCCCCGGGCGCCGGAGGTAGTTAATCGCCGTGTCCGAAATTTGTTCCGTGGGTTGCGGCACGGCCCAGGCGTTAACGACGAAAAACGCCTGCGCCAACTGGTCGCGTCCGGTCAGCCCGCCCGTTTCAGGCCGCCTTTGGCCTCGATGAAGCCGACGATTCGGTCGAGCCCCTCGCTCTTCTTGAGGTTGGTCATGACGAAGGGACGTTCGCCGCGCATGCGCCTGGCGTCCGTCTCCATCTTCTCCAGGGAGGCGCCGACATGGGGCGCAAGGTCGGTCTTGTTGATGACCAGGAGGTCGGACCGGGTGATGCCGGGGCCGCCCTTGGACGGGATCTTGTCGCCAGCGGCGACGTCGATGACATAGATGGTGAGGTCGGCCAGCTCCGGGGAAAAAGTGGCAGCGAGATTGTCGCCGCCGGATTCGATCAGCACGAGGTCAAGTCCGGGAAACTTGGCGCGCATGTCCGCGACCGCAGCGAGATTCATCGAGGCATCCTCGCGGATCGCCGTGTGCGGACAACCGCCGGTCTCGACGCCGGCGATGCGATCCGGCGTCAGCGATCCCGAACGCACCAGGAACTCCGCATCCCATTTGGTGTAGATGTCGTTGGTGATCGCCGCAATGTCATAGCGCTCGCGCATGGTCTTGCAGAGCAGGTCCATCAGCGCGGTCTTGCCCGATCCGACCGGACCGCCGACGCCGACACGCAAGGGACCGTGAGATTTCGCCATGTGACTCGTTCTCTCCTGATGACTTGACGGCCGCACCGCTCACGACCGAAACAAGCGGGTATATTGCGTCTCGTGCCGCAAGCTGGCGAGATCGGCCCGGAACGTCGCGCTGCCGAGATCATCCAAGGTTGCATTCAGCGCGCGATTGGCGGTGGCGGCGACGGCGGCTTCCAGCTTCACCAGCACACGCTGGCTATCGGTCTGGCCGAGCGGAATGAGCCGGCTGGCGGCGGAAATCCAGTTCGAGACCAGCGCATGCAGGAAGGCGTGCAGCGTCGGCGCCAACGGCACGGCGTGCATCGCGGCAACCACACCGACCGCGACCGGATAGACTAGCGGCGCGCCGCATGCCGCGACCGTGGCATCCAGTCCGTCGGCATCCCATGCGGCGCGCGAGATATCGATGAAGGCGCGGCCCTGTGAGGTCGTCTCCAGCTGCCGCTCGCGCGACGGCACGAAGGCGCTCGCGAGCTCGGCGATCTCGTTCAAAGCGGCCGTCTCGCGCGATTCCGTGGCGCGATAGGCGTGGACCAGAAACGTCGCGTCACAGAAGCCGGAGCCGTCGCCGAGCATCGCATCGAGCCAATCCGCCAGCGTGGTCGTGTCGGTGACGTCGCCCGCCTCGACCGCCCATTCGATGCCGCTGGAATAGGAGAAGCCGCCGACGGGAAATGCCGGCGAAAGCCAGGTCATCAGCCGGTACAGCGCCGCCGCCTCGCCCTCGGCAAGATCACCGGCGCCGACCGGCTCATTTGTGGTCATGAGCATGCTTGTGGCCGTGGTGATGGTCGGGATGATCGCAATGCTCGTCGTGGTGATGGTGGTGCTCGTGGCTATGGTCGTGCGAGCCATGATCATGGTGGTGGCCATGGTCATGGTGATGATGGCCGTGATCGTGATGCGCATGGTCGTGTCCATGCGCGTGGCCGGCATCGGCGTAGGCGCCGCCTTCGGGATCGAACGGCGCCTCGATCTCGATCACACGCGCGCCGAGGCCCTTCACCATCGCCGCGATGACGTGATCGCGGCGGATGCGCAGGGCCTTGGCCAAGATCTGGGTCGGCAGATGACGGTTGCCAAGATGCCAGCCGACGCGGACGAGGTGGTGCGGATCGCGGCCGCGGATTTCGAGCAGCGGCTCGGGCGCCGCGACCACCTCGATCAGCCTTCCGTCCTCCAGCACCAGCGCATCGCCGCCGCGCAGCGCGACGGCATGTTCCAGGTCGAGCAGGAATTCGAGACCACGCGTTCCGGTCATCGTCATGCGGCGGCGGTGCCGGTCGTCAAAATCGAGCACGACCGTGTCCACTGGTGCTTCCGTGAAGCGGTGCTGTCCCCTGACCTGCGTCGCCCGGATCATGCGTCTTACCTCTTTACCGTGTCTCGACCTTCTCGGGCGTGATGTATTCGATCTTCGGCGGCGCCGTGAAACATTTCACCGCAACGCGGCCGAACGTCTTCATGTGCTCGGCAGCGCGATGCGGCCCCAGCGCTTCCATATTCTCCCACTGCTCGACGAACACCATCTTGGCAGGGTCGGTGACGCTCTCATGCAGGTCATAGGCGATATTGCCGGGCTCTCTCCGCGTCTCCTTGATGCAGGCGGTGGCGGCTGCAATGAATTCGGCGCGCGTCTCGGGCTTGATGGTCAAGGTAGCAACGACGTAGATCACGAGAAATCCTCCGGCTTTTCTTCTGAGGGTTACGATACCGGGCGGGACATTAGACCAGGCGGGACCGAACGCAAAACCGCAAAAAGCCGTCCCCAGACACCGCCGGGACATGCGTCGAGCGCTATTTCAGTACATGAAATATCGCTGCGCCATCGGCAGCACCTCCGCCGGAGCACAGGTCAGGAGCTCGCCATCGGCGCGCACTTCATAGGTCTCCGGATCGACCTCGATATTGGGCGTCGCGTCGTTGTGGATCATGCTCTTCTTGGAGATCTTGCCGCGGGTGTTCTGGACGGCATAGAGCTTCTTCTCGAGGCCGAGCTTGCGCGCGAGGCCACCGGTGATCGCGGCCTTGGAAGTGAACACCACCGAGGAGGCCGTACGTGCCTTGCCGAACGCGCCGAACATCGGCTGGTAGTGCACCGGCTGCGGCGTCGGGATCGAGGCGTTGGGATCGCCCATGGGCGCCGCGACGATGGTGCCGCCCTTGACGATGCAGTCCGGCTTGACGCCGAAGAAGGCCGGCGACCACAGCACGAGATCGGCCATCTTGCCCTTCTCGACCGAGCCGATCAGCTTCGACACGCCATGCGCGATGGCGGGATTGATGGTGTACTTGGCGATGTAGCGCTTGACGCGGAAATTGTCGTTGTCCTTGCCCTTGTCCTGCGGCAGCGACCCGCGCTGCTTTTTCATCTTGTCCGCGGTCTGCCAGGTCCGGATGATGACTTCGCCGAGGCGGCCCATGGCCTGCGAGTCCGAGGACATCATCGAGAGCGCGCCGAGGTCGTGCAGGATGTCCTCGGCCGCGATCGTCTCCTTGCGGATGCGGCTTTCGGCGAACGCCAGATCTTCGGCGATGGACGGATCGAGATGGTGGCACACCATCAGCATGTCCAGATGCTCGTCGATGGTGTTGCGGGTGAACGGCCGCGTCGGGTTGGTCGACGACGGCAGCACGTTCTTCAGGCCGGCGACCTTGATGATGTCAGGAGCATGGCCGCCGCCGGCGCCTTCGGTGTGGAAGGCGTGGATGGTGCGGCCCTTGAACGCCTTGATCGTGTCCTCAACGAAGCCGGATTCGTTCAGCGTGTCGGTGTGGATCATCACCTGGATGTCGTGATCGTCGGCGACCGACAGGCAATTGTCGATCGCGGCCGGCGTGGTGCCCCAATCCTCGTGCAGCTTCAGCGCACAGGCGCCGGCCCTGATCATCTCGACCAGCGCGGCGGGGCGCGACGCGTTGCCCTTGCCGGAAATGCCGAGATTGACCGGGAAGGCGTCGAACGACTGGATCATCCGCCCCATGTGCCACGGCCCCGGCGTACAGGTGGTCGCGAAGGTGCCGTGCGACGGGCCGGTGCCGCCCCCCAGCATCGAGGTGACCCCTGACATCAGCGCGTGCTCGATCTGCTGCGGACAGATGAAATGGATGTGGCTGTCGAAACCGCCGGCGGTGAGGATCTTGCCTTCGCCGGCAATCACGTCGGTGCCGGGGCCGATGATGATGGTGACCCCGGGCTGGATGTCGGGATTGCCGGCCTTGCCGATGCCTGCGATCATGCCGTCCTTGATAGCGACGTCGGCCTTCACGATGCCCCAATGGTCCACGATCAGCGCATTGGTGATGACGGTATCGGCCGCGCCCTGCCTGTTGGTGACCTGCGACTGCCCCATGCCATCGCGGATCACCTTGCCGCCGCCGAACTTCACCTCCTCGCCATAGGTGGTGAAATCCTTCTCGACCTCGATGATGAGGTCGGTGTCGGCCAGCCGCACCTTGTCGCCGGTGGTCGGACCGAACATGTCGGCATAGACGGAACGCTTCATCTTGACGGACATCACAAGCCCCGTTTGCGATTGAATGTCTGGTTTGTCACAGCAAGGCCTTTGCTGCTTTCACGGCGTCATCGAATTTTTCGTCGAGCCACGCATTGCCGCCGCGGCACCCCGCCACGACCTGCGTGGCCCAGGCGATATAGTCGGCGAGATCTTCGCGCTCCCCAGCATTCGGATCGGTCTGAATGCGCGCGCCCGTATTGCTGATCTTGTCGGCGATCTTGATCAGCTTGGCGCCCGGCGATTTGTGGGGCGCGTCCTCGATCTGCTTCTGCCGCCGCTTCGCTTTCGGCAAGCTCATGTCGTCGGTGCACTCGGCAACGAGGGACGCGACCCGATCGGAAAATCTCTGCGCGAGCTCCTCGCGCGTGGTGTCGGTGTCCTCGATGGTGTCGTGCAGCCAGCCGGCCGCGACCAGCTCGGCATCGGCGCCGTCGGTCGCAGTCGCGAGCAGGTTCGCGACCTCTGCGAGATGATTGATATAGGGCTCATTGCCGCGGCCCTTGCGCGCCATGCCGTTATGGCGCTGCGCGGCGAGCTCGGCAGCTTCCGAGACGAGGCGGATTGGTGAGAGCATGGAAATACCTCCGTTTCCGCCTCAACCATGCCGCGCCGTGCTCGTTCCTGCGGAGGTCATAGCTTCCCCATCACATCGCCGCGGAAGCCGTAGATCGTCTTCTTCCCCGCCATGGCGACGAGCTGGACGTCGCGGGTCTGGCCGGGCTCGAAGCGGACGGCGGTGCCGGCGGCGATGTCGAGGCGCATGCCGCGCGCCTTCTTGCGGTCGAACTTCAGCGCGGGGTTGGTCTCGAAGAAATGGTAGTGCGAGCCAACCTGGATCGGGCGGTCGCCGGTATTGGCGACCGTCAGCGTCACGGTCTTGCGGCCGGCGTTGAGCTCGATCTCGCCGTCCTGGATGAAGAGTTCGCCGGGGATCATGCTCTGCTCCTACCTGATCGGCTCGTGCACGGTGACGAGCTTGGTGCCATCAGGAAAAGTTGCCTCGACCTGGATGTCGTGGATCATCTCGGGAATGCCCGGCATCACCTGGTCGCGGGTCAGAACTTGCGCGCCTGACTGCATCAGCTCGGCGACGGTGCGGCCGTCACGCGCGCCTTCCAGAATGAAGTCGGAGATGATCGCGATCGCCTCGGGATGGTTGAGCTTGACGCCGCGGTCCAGCCGGCGGCGGGCCACGATCGCCGCCATCGAGATCAAAAGCTTGTCCTTTTCGCGGGGAGACAGATTCATGCGACATCTCTTCCGTTCAACACGTCAATTCAACCAGTCTAGTTCAGCCAGAGCCGCGGCAGGGCCGCACCGGTGCGCGCCAGCACCGTCATCATGTCGGCGCGCAAGCGCGCCGCATCTTGGGCACAGAACCGCGCCATTGCAAAGCCATTCCAGGCCGAGATTCCGACTTCGCCGGAGAACGATTCCGACGCCTCCCGGATGCGCTCGACCAGGGCTTCGTCGCCGGGCACGATCAGGGCTGTGCCGATCGCCGCGCCACCTTTGGCGACGGCGGACCGGCCGAGCTTGGCACCGATATCGCCGTCGAGCCGGACCGTCTCGGCGAACACCAGCCGCCCGCCGCGGCGTAGCCGCCAGCGGTCGACGAACTCGCCCTGCTCCATCCGCTCGCCCATGGCGGTCCGGCCGAACACGACGGTCTCGCAGAGCAGGAGCGAGGCCGCCTCGTCGAGGTCGATGTCGAAGCGGCGCTGGACGCGGGCACGGTCGAACAGAATCGTCTCCTGGGGCAGCCAGGCAAGATGCGCGTCCGCGCCGACCTTCAGGGCGATGTTGAGCTGCGCTGCCGCTCCGGGCGTGCGATAGACCTTTTCGGCGGCCGCTGTGGTCAGCGTCAGCCGCGCTGCATCCGCCGCCGCTATCTCGATATCAAAGCGATCACCGCCGGCAACACCGCCGGCCGTGTTGACGAAAACGCCGGACAGGCCCTGATCTTCCGGCGAGGGAAAGCGGACGCGGAGCGAACCGGATTCATGCAAGGTGCCGCGCCGTGTCACCCCGTCGCGCGCATGCACGTCGAAGCGCACGGTGCCACGGGCACGGTTGGCCTCGAACAGCGTGGACGTGGCTGACAATTCGCTGCGCATCCGTCTCCCCCAACCGGTCGCGGCAGGTCTGTTCCGGCTTACAGCGCCATCTGGCGGCTGATCTCGCCCGGATCGAGATTGGAGCGGTCGCAGGTGAACTTCACCGCGCCGCGATCCATCACCGCGAAACTGTCGCCGAGTTCGCAGGCAAAGTCGAGATATTGTTCGACCAGCACGATGGCGATGTTGCCGAGGTTGCGCAGATACGAAATGGCGCGGCCGATGTCCTTGATGATCGAGGGCTGGATGCCTTCGGTGGGCTCGTCGAGCAAAAGTAGTTTCGGCCGCATCACCAGCGCGCGGCCGATCGCGAGCTGCTGCTGCTGGCCGCCGGAGAGGTCGCCGCCGCGCCGGCCCAGCATGGATTGCAGCACCGGAAACAGCGAGAACACATCGTCGGGGATGTGCTTGTCCTCGCGCTTGAGCGGACCGAAGCCGGTCTTGAGGTTCTCCTCGACTGTCAGCAACGGGAAGATCTCGCGGCCCTGCGGCACGAAGCCGATGCCCTTGCGCGCCCGCTCGTACGGCTTGAGGCCGGTGATATCGCTGCCGTCGAACACGATTGCGCCCGACGAGATCGGATATTGCCCGACCATCGCGCGCAGGAGCGAGGTCTTGCCGACGCCGTTACGTCCGAGCACGCACGTGACCTTGCCGGGCTCGGCCGAGATCGAGACGCCGCGCAGCGCCTGGGCAGCACCGTAAAACAGGTTGATGTCTTTCACTTCAAGCATCGGAAACACCTTTGCGGGCGAATAGCGAATGGCGAGTAGCGAATAGGAGAAGCGGCCAGTCCATTCGCCATTCCCTATTCGCCATTCGCTACCTTCCCAAATACACTTCGATGACCCTCTCGTTGGACGAGACCTGGTCGATGGTCCCTTCCGCGAGCACCGTGCCTTCGTGCAGGCAGGTGACCTTGACGCCGAGCTCGCGCACGAAGGTCATGTCGTGCTCGACCACCATGACGGTGTGGGTCTTGTTGATTTCCTTCAGCAGCTCGGCGGTGAGATGCGTCTCGACGTCGGTCATTCCCGCGACGGGCTCGTCGACCAGCAGCAGTTTCGGGTCCTGCGCCAGCAGCATGCCGATCTCCAGCCATTGCTTCTGGCCGTGGCTGAGGCTGCCGGCGAGACGATTGCGAGCCTCGGTGAGGCGGATCGTCTCCAGCACCTTGTCGATGCGTTCGGACTCCGCCTTGCTGCCGCGCCAGAACAGCGTGCCGCGAACCGAGTGGTCGACATTGAGCGCCAGCAGGAGGTTGTCCTGCACGGTCTGGCTCTCGAACACCGTCGGCTTCTGGAATTTGCGGCCGATGCCGAGCTCGGCGATGCGGGTCTCGTCGAGCCGCGTCAGGTCGGTGACGCCGTCGAACAGCACGGTGCCTTCATCCGGCTTGGTCTTGCCGGTGATGATGTCCATCATCGTGGTCTTGCCGGCGCCGTTCGGGCCGATGATGGCGCGCATCTCGCCGGGCTCGAGCGTCAGCGACAGATTGTTGATGGCGTGGAAGCCGTCGAAGGAGACGTGCACGCCGTCCAGATAGAGCATCGCGGAGGTCGCGCGGGTGTCCATGACGTTCATGACCGCTTACTCCGCCATCTTGGGTTCGGTGACGCCGTCTTCGGCCGCGGCGCTCACGGAAGTCGCGGGGGTGCGTTTTTCCTTCGACTGATCCCACCAGGCGTTGAAGGTGCCGACGATGCCCTTGGGCAGCAGCAGCGTCACCAGGATGAACAATGCGCCCAGCATGAACAGCCAGTACGGCGCGAGCACGCCCGAGGTGAAGAACGTCTTGGCGTAGTTGACGACGACGGCGCCGAGCGCCGCGCCGACCAGCGTGCCGCGGCCGCCGACCGCGACCCAGATCACCGCCTCGATCGAATTGCCCGGCGCGAATTCGCTCGGATTGATGATGCCGACCTGCGGCACGTAGAGCGCGCCGGCGACTCCGGCCATGCAGGCCGACACCGTGAACACGAACAGCTTGTAGGATTCGACGCGGTAGCCGAGGAAGCGCGTGCGCGATTCCGCGTCGCGCACGGCAATCAAGACCTTGCCGAGCTTGGAGGAGACGATGGCGCGGCAGATCAGGAAGCCGATGATCAGCGCCAGGCAGCTCAGCGCAAACAGCGCGGCGCGCGTCCCTTCCGCCTGCACGTTGAAGCCCAGGATATCCTTGAAGTCGGTCAGGCCGTTATTGCCGCCAAAACCAAAGTCGTTGCGGAAGAAGGCGAGAAGCAGCGCGTAGGTCATCGCCTGCGTGATGATCGACAGATAAACGCCGGTGACACGTGAGCGGAAGGCGAGCCAGCCGAAGCAGAAGGCGAGCAGGCCGGGCACGACCAGCACCATCAGCGCGGCGAACCAGAACATGTCGAAGCCGTACCAGTACCAGGGCAGCTTCTCCCAGTTCAGGAACACCATGAAGTCGGGCAGGATCGGATTGCCGTAGACGCCGCGGGTGCCGATCTGCCGCATCAGGTACATGCCCATGGCGTAGCCGCCGAGCGCGAAGAAGGCGCCGTGACCGAGCGAGAGGATGCCGCAATAGCCCCAGATCAGGTCGATCGACAGCGCCAGGATGGCGTAGCAGACATACTTGCCCCAGAGCGCGACGAGATAGGTCGGCACCTGCAGGAACGAGCCCGCGGGAAGCAGCAGGTTGGAGAGCGGAATGAGGATGCCGCAGGCCGCGACGACGGCAAGGAAGATCGTCGCGCTGCGGTCCAGCGATCGCGTCAGCATGTGAGGGGTCATGCTTCCACCGCACGGCCCTTGAGCGCGAACAGGCCGCGCGGCCGCTTTTGAATGAACAGGATGATGAGAACCAGGATCGCGATCTTGCCGAGCACGGCGCCGGCGACCGGCTCCAGGAATTTGTTGGCGATGCCGAGCGTGAAGGCGCCGACGAGCGTGCCCCAGAGATTGCCGACCCCGCCGAACACCACGACCATGAAACTGTCGATGATGTAACTCTGGCCGAGATTGGGGCTGACATTGTCGATCTGCGACAGCGCGACGCCGGCGATGCCGGCAATGCCCGAGCCGAGGCCGAAGGTCAGGGCGTCGACGCGCGAGGTGGCGATGCCCATGGAAGCCGCCATGCGGCGGTTCTGCGTCACCGCACGCATTTCGAGGCCCAGCGCGGTGTAGCGCAGCATCGCGAGCAGAATCGCGAACACGGCGAGCGTGAAGAGAAGGATCCAGAGCCGATTATAGGTGATGGTGATCTGGCCGAACTCGAACGCGCCGCTCATCCAGGAGGGGTTGCCGACCTCGCGGTTGGTCGGGCCGAACATGGTGCGCACCGCCTGCTGCAGCACCAGCGACAGGCCCCAGGTCGCGAGCAGCGTCTCGAGCGGACGGCCGTAGAGGAAGCGGATGATGCTGCGCTCGATCAAGACGCCGATCGCGCCGGCGACGAGAAAGGCGAGCGGCACGGCGATCAAGAGCGAATAGTCGAACAGGCCGGGATAGCGGGTGCGGATCACCTCCTGGACCACGAAGGTGGTGTAGGCTCCGATCATCACCATCTCGCCATGAGCCATGTTGATGACGCCCATCACGCCGAATGTAATGGCGAGCCCGATCGCGGCGAGCAGCAGCACCGAGCCGAGCGAGAGACCGTACCAGGCATTCTGCACCATCGACCAGACCGCGAGCGAATTCTGGATCGAGCCGATCGCGCTCGCGGCGGCCTTGGTGACCGAGGCCGGCTGGTCGCCCATGCCGGTGAGCAGCGCCAGCGCATCCTGGTCGCCCCGCGCCTTGAGGGTTGCGACCGCTTCGAGCTTCTCGACCTCGGTGGCGTCGGACTTGAACAGCAGGATCGCGGCTCGGGCCTCAGTGAGCGCCGCCTTGACGGATTTGTTGGCTTCCTTGGCAAGCGCGGCATCGACCGCCTCGAGCGCGGTCTCCTCGTGCGACTTGAAGACGGACTGCGCGGCTTGCAGGCGCGTTCCCAGATCCGGAGACTGCAGTGTCAGGCTCCCGAGTGCGGCGTCGACGCTGCGGCGCAGGCGGTTGTTGAGGCGAACCGCGCTCGCACTGTCGGGAACGCTGGCAACGGCCTCGCCGGTCGCAGCGTCGATCGACTTGCCGTCCGCATCGGTGACGTAGACCTTCTTACTGTCGGGATCGGCCATGAGGCGACCGTCCTGAAGCGCATTGATGATCGGAAAAGCCAGCTTGCTGCCGCTGCCCGCGATCACACCGATCGCTTCTTCTGTGTCGGAAAAATCATCGTTGGCGAATTTGGCGACCGCATCCTCGAACGGACCGGCGAAGGCCGGCAGCGCGAACGCAATCAGGAACAACGAGAGTGCAAGCGAACAGAGACGAGCGGACAAATGGGCTGGCACTGTGAATGACCCCGGCAGAAATGAGTGGAGAAGGCGGCGGGATCGCCGCCCTCTCCGGTCTTGCAATGGAGCGTCAGATCGGGATCAGGAGCCCGAGCCGAGGCACTTGTTGGACTTGGTGTTGAAGTTACCGCACTTCTTGCCGACCCAGTCGCCGATCAGGTCCTTGGAGCCGTCGAGCTCCTTCGACCAGGCGTCGCCGGGGACGAGGCTCGGGGTCTTCCAGACCACGTCGAACTGGCCGTTGCCCTTGATCTCGCCGATGAACACCGGCTTGGTGATATGGTGGTTCGGGAGCATCTTGGAGGTGCCGCCGGTCAGGTTCTTGGCTTCGATGCCCGGGAGAGCGTCGATGACCTTGTCGGGATCGGTCGACTTCACCTTCTCGACCGCCTTGACCCACATGTCGAAGCCGATCACGTGCGCTTCCATCGGATCGTTGGTCACGCGCTTCGGATTCTTGGTGTAGGCCTGCCACGCCTTGATGAACTTCTCGTTCTCCGGCGATTTGATCGACTGGAAGTAGTTCCAGGCGGCGAGGTGGCCGACCAGCGGCTTGGTGTCGATGCCGGCGAGCTCTTCCTCACCCACGGAGAACGCCACCACCGGGATGTCCTTGGCCTTGATGCCCTGGTTGCCGAGCTCCTTGTAGAAGGGAACGTTGGCGTCGCCGTTGATGGTCGAGACCACCGCGGTCTTCTTGCCGGCCGAGCCGAACTTCTTGATGTCGGCCACGATCGTCTGCCAGTCGGAATGACCGAACGGCGTGTAGTTGATCATGATGTCTTCCTGGGCGACGCCCTTGGACTTCAGATAGGCCTCCAGGATCTTGTTGGTGGTGCGCGGATAGACGTAGTCGGTGCCCGCGAGCACCCAGCGCTTCACCTTCTCGTCCTTCATGAGGTAGTCGACGGCAGGGATCGCCTGCTGGTTCGGCGCAGCCCCCGTGTAGAACACGTTACGCTCGCTCTCCTCACCCTCGTATTGCACGGGGTAGAACAGGATGCTGTTGAGCTCCTTGAACACCGGGAGCACCGACTTACGCGACACCGAGGTCCAGCAGCCGAACACGACCGAGACCTTGTTCTTGGTGATCAGCTCGCGCGCCTTTTCGGCGAACAGCGGCCAGTTCGATGCGGGATCGACGACGACGGCTTCCAGCTTCTTGCCGAGCACGCCGCCCTTCTTGTTCTGCTCGTCGATCAGGAAGAGGATGGTGTCCTTCAGCGTGGTTTCGCTGATTGCCATGGTGCCGGACAGGGAGTGGAGTACACCCACCTTGATGGTGTCGTCGGCGGCCTTTGCGCCAGTCAATGAAGCCAGACCGAGCATCAGTCCGGCGGTCGCAGCGAGCACGCCGCGGCGGCTAAATGACGCCGCTATATCGTGAGTGGATTTGTTAAACATGAGTGCCTCATCTCCCTGACGCAGACGTGAAAAACGCTGCGAAACGGCCCCACGGCCGCCTGCGGTTAACGGAATCGCAAGAACCATGCCATGGGCTGGGCACCCATCAACTTATTGAATTTGCAAAACTAATTGGCAGAAATCGAAGTTTCTTCGCAGTCTTGCAGCCTAAATCATAGGCAACATAAATGTATGCGAAAGCGGCAGTCAGACTACTTTCTAAGCAAATCGCCAATTCTGGCTAAATTTCTGGCAGCAGTATTTTTGCACCGCACCCGCTGTTTTGGAGGCAAGTGCCTTGAAAGCGCCCCCTCGATGTTCCATATGAGCGTCCGAGACCTCTTGCGAATCAAGGGGTCGTAGCGAGCCGCGTGTTCTTAAGCCCTCTACGGGCCTCTGGCTTGCCCCATATCATCCAAGCCATCCGACACCCCAAACACGCAGGTGTCTTCTCGACACCCTTTTGCGCGCGCCGCGCTGATGCGCCGGGCGTTCGCTTTTGACATGGAAAGAACCCCTCTTTTGACTTCGTTTCAGGACTTCGGCCTCGCCGAACCCATCGCGCGCGCTCTTCGTGAAGAGAATTACGTCACCCCCACTCCGATTCAGGCCCAGACCATCCCGCTGGCACTGACCGGTCGCGACGTCGTCGGCATCGCCCAGACCGGTACCGGCAAGACCGCGTCCTTCGCGCTGCCGATCCTGCATCGTCTGCTCGAGAACCGCATCAAGGCGCAGCCCAAGACCGCCCGCGTGCTGGTGCTGTCGCCGACCCGCGAGCTGTCCGGCCAGATACTTGACAGCTTCAACGCCTACGGCCGCCACATCCGCCTGTCCTCGACGCTCGCGATCGGCGGCGTGCCGATGGGCCGCCAGGTCCGTGCGCTGATGCAGGGCGTCGACGTGCTGGTCGCCACCCCCGGCCGCCTGCTCGACCTCGTGCAGAGCAACGGCTTGAAGCTTTCAAGCGTCGAGTTCCTCGTGCTCGACGAAGCCGACCGCATGCTCGACATGGGCTTCATCAACGACATTCGCAAAATCGTCGCCAAGCTGCCGATCAAGCGGCAGACGCTGTTCTTCTCGGCCACCATGCCGAAGGACATCGCCGAGCTCGCCGATTCCATGTTGCGCGACCCCGCCCGTGTCGCGGTGACCCCGGTGTCCTCGACCGCCGAGCGGATCAACCAGCGCATCCTGCAGGTCGACTTCGCGGCCAAGCCGGCCTTTTTGACCAAGCTGCTGCAGGACGAGGCGATCAACCGCGCGCTGGTCTTCACCCGCACCAAGCACGGCGCCGACAAGGTGGTGAAGACGCTGGCCAAGGCCGGGATCGCCGCCAACGCCATCCACGGCAACAAGTCGCAGAACCATCGCGAGCGCACGCTGGCCCAGTTCCGCTCGGGAGAGATCCGCACCCTGGTCGCCACCGACATCGCCGCTCGCGGCATCGACGTCGACGGCATCAGTCACGTCATCAACTTCGACCTGCCGAACGTGCCGGAGACCTACGTCCACCGCATCGGCCGCACCGCGCGCGCCGGAGCCGACGGCACCGCAATCTCGCTGGTCGCGGGCGGCGAGGAGCTCGGCTATCTGCGCGACATCGAGCGGCTGATTCGCGTCGCCCTGCCGCGGGAGGACCACCGCACCGACGCCGGCCGCCGCGATGCTGGTCCCGCCCCGTCGCAGCAACGACAGGGCCGGCCGGGCGGTCGTCCGGGCCAGCGCCCGCAAGGCGCACGCCACGGTGACGGACGTCGCGCCGACGAACGGCATGCCGACGGGCGCCACCATAGTGCCGGTAAGCAAGGCGACGGCAGGCACGGTGAAGGCCGGCACGCCGAGGCGAGGCATGCCGACGGACGGCCCGGCAGTGGCCCGAATGCCTCCAAGGGTTCTCGCCGCCGCCGCTCCGGTGGTAAGATGCATTCGTCGCCTGTCGACCGTCCGGAACAGCGTTCCGCGCATAGCGCCGGGACCCCTGATGGGATACAAGGCGTTGCCTTTTTGCGCCGCCAGAGTCGGCCAAACAGCCAACCGAACCGCAAACCCTATTCGCACTAGCCGTCCACGACCTGGAGATATCAATGGCTAAGGAAGAGCTGATCCAGTTCGAAGGACTGGTCACCGAAATCCTCCCCGATGCCCGCTACCGCGTGCAGCTCGACGCCGGACACGAGATCGTTGCCTATACCGCCGGCAAGATGAAGAAGAACCGCATCAAGACGCTCGCGGGCGACCGCGTGACCGTGGAGATGTCGCCCTATGACCTCGAGAAGGGCCGGCTGATTTTCCGCCACAAGGACGAACGTCCCAGCACGCCGGGCGGACCGCCCCGTCCCGGACAGCGCGGCGGCCAGTTCCGCCGCCGCTAGTCGGCTGCGGCGCGGGTTCGAATTCCGATCTGTCAGGTGATCCGGCGTTGACATCACGGCGGATCAAAAAATCGTGCGCGTCCGGATTGTTTCGAACCGTTGCTTCCGATAAAATGAATTAATCGATTTTCGGCCGGACGACATTGGCATCCACCGGTACAGCCGGTTCAGACACGCTGACGACCCTTCCAGAAATTCGATCTAACCCTGCCCGCGCGAGCGGGCTCCGACATTAGTGTTATCTGAGAGGGACTACCCCCGTGAGCATGGGAACCGTGAAGTGGTTTAACGCAACCAAGGGCTATGGCTTCATTCAGCCCGACGATGGCGGCCAGGACGTGTTCGTTCACATCAGCGCCGTGGAGCGCGCCGGCCTCGGCTCGCTCCGCGAGGGCCAGAAGATCTCCTACGAGATCGTGGCCGACCGCCGTTCCGGCAAGTCTGCGGCGGACAACCTGCGCGCTGCGGGCTGAGCCCGCCGGGCGCCGGCCCGATCAGCGAGCCAAAGCAAAAAGGCCGTGCGCAACGCACGGCCTTTTTCATGTCACGGGCGGCTGACAGATCTCAACACGTCGACGGCACGTTGTTGTAGGGCACGCAGGTGACCTGACGCGGCCGCGTGTAGGAGAGATCGCTCAGGGTTACGCTCGACTTCAACACGTAGCCGATGGTCGGCGTGTAAGTGTAGTTGGCTTCGCTCAGGATGAGATAGCTCGACGGAATCAAGAGTGCCGGGGGAATCATCGTGGTGACCGTGTCGCCGGCGTTCCGAGCCGAGGTCGCAAGCGTGGCTTGCGTCGCGCCGCTCGCAATCGTGCCGGCCCTGCTCCACTGGACCTTGGCGATGCTGTTGGCGTCGATGTAGATCTGGGAGATCGTGCCCTTCACGAGCGCAGCGTCGTAAGGCATGACGACGGAGATGCTGGCCGTGAACGTATCCTTCATTCCGGCATCGTTGAGCGTCGTCGACTGCGAGGTCAAATCGGACAATGTCCGCGCGATCAACGTGATTTTGCGGTCGATCGCCACGGCGGACGAAAATTCGACAGTGCCGAAGAACATCACCAGCATCAGCGGTACGATGATCGCGAATTCGGTCGCCGCCAGGGCGCGCTTGTCGGCGACGAAGCCGCGCACGGAGCCGCGTGCATTCCTCCAGATGTTCGCAATCGCCCGCATCGGTCCGCCCAGATCCATCTGCATCAGAAGGGTTCGTTCTTGAACGCCACCGTCGCCACCATCAGCCGCTTGTTGCTGCATCCCGCGTTGTAGCCGAGGCCGGTGACGATGAGCGGCCATTGATAGAACAGGCGCACCACGACGACCTGACCGGAGCTTCCGGCACTGTACTGCATGCCGGAGGGGTTGAAGGTGCAGGAATTGCCGAAATTGGTGAGGCTGAGCGTTCCGAAGGAGCTGGTGCTGACAACGTCGACGTAAAGCTTGCTGCAATCGAACAGCGCCGGAATCTTGCTGCAGACGAAGGTCTTAAACGTCGTCTGATCGCATGCAGCGACCGTGTTGGGCGCGGACTGGCAGGCCGCCACCGAGCCGCCCTGCGCCTGAGCCTGGCCGGTTAGAATCGCGCGCGCGGAGTCCTGCGCGATGGTCTCGAGCACCTGGCTGGAGAAGAACATGAGCGCCGTCTCGAGGATCGCGAACAGCAGCGCGAAGAACATCGGTGCGACCAGCGCAAATTCGACGGCTGCGGAGCCGCGGCGGTTGCCGCGAAACCGGAGCAGCGCTTTCCGGAGCGTGAACCTCGTAGGTGCAGGCGATGGCATCTCGTCAAATTCCCCAGCGGCCGGCGATCATCTGCCCGTTCAATAGCGGAAACTGATTGTCTAAGTGTTTCAGACGATCCGCTTCCGGCGGACCGCGCCGTTAACACCGCGTTAACCAGCGCCCGCAAGCGGGAGGAAGCACGGCATGCAACGAGGTGCCGCCCTCGAATCGAGCGGCTTGGCGGGATCGAGGCCCGCCCGTGGGCTAGTTTGGCTTGGCAGCCGCGCCGGCACCCGCACCTCCGCTGGCGCTGCTGCTCAGCGTACCGGCCTGGCTCATCGCGTTGTTGAAATAGGTGTCGCTGTCGCCGAGCGTCACGCGGCGCTGGCAAAGCGGCACGCAACTGTAGGACTCCCGCTCGACCCCGCGATAGACGGTGACGAGCCGGTCGCTCGGACCTTCGACCTGGATCTGGCGGTCCACCAGAATCTCGCCGCCGCGGTCGAGCGCGATGAAGTTGGTGGCCCCGTAGCCCTTTCCGGTCACGACGATCATGCCGCCGGGCTGGAGCGTGACGTCGGCGATCAGGGGATTGCCGACCACGATGGTCGCCACCTTGCCGGGCAGCCGCACCAGCTTGGCCTGGTCGACATTGACGGCGATGGTATCGGCGACGGGCTCGGCAAGGCTGGCGGCCGGCGAGGCCAGCACCGCAGCGGCAACCAGAACACAGACGCGCACATGACGGCGCAGCATTTCTTTACGCATACTCTTACCCCCGGGACGTCACAGACCGGCAGAAGCGACCGAATACAGCGGAGCCGGTGCCCGACCCGGCTAACCTGCCTTTAATTCGTGAACGTTCCGCAAACTCGCCGAGTATTGTTTGAACGGACGGACATTTGCGGGGCCCGCCCCCTAATGCCGGAACGGAAAGGCGAGCTGCCCGCCGATCTCCTTGGGCATGGCCGCTTCGTCCTTGCCGTAGTCCTGCGGCAGCCTGCCCTCCGGCATGCGGAAGGTGCCGAACAGCACGTCCCAGATCGGGAACGTTCCGGCAAAATTGGTGTCGCCGCCCTCTTCGAGGGAGGTGTGGTGCCAGCGATGGAAGACCGGCGTCGCCAGCACGTATTTGAACGGTCCGAAAGTCCAGTTCAGGTTGGCGTGCACAAAGGCCGAGTGGAAGGTGGTGAACGGGCCGACCCAGACCATGACGTTCGGGGAGATGCCTGCCATCAGCAGCACGACGTCGACGCTGATCGTCCCGAGCAAGAGATTGACCGGATGGAAGCGCGCCGCGGAGATCCAGCCGATCTCCTCCGACGAATGATGGATGGCGTGATATTTCCAGAAGCCGCCGTCGTGGAAAAGCCGATGCAGCCAGTACAGCATGAAATCGGACAGCACCAGGAACAGCACGGCCTGCAGCCACAGCGGCAGCTGCGCCAGCGGACCGTGGCCATTGTCGTAAAAGGCGATGAGCTCGTCGGCGTCGTGGATGTTGAAGACGACGCTGGCGCCGACAACCAGCAGCCCGATCCGCATGGTGCGGGCGAACACCGGAACGAAGAACCAGTAGCAGATGTCGGTGACGATCTCCCGCTTGCGCCACCACGGCGCGCCGGGATTGCAGGCCCAGAAATGCTCCAGCACGGTGAAGACCGCCGCGAGCACCAAGGTGACCGGGATCACCTTGACGATGGTCTCGCCGAGCATCAAGGCGACTTGCATGGGCAGGCTCGACATCGTCGCCTCTCTCCGCGAATTCCGCTGTAGCTCAAGGCCTACTCCGCGAAATTTAAGGGAGGGTGAAGCACGCGCCGCGTTGGCGGCGCATCCGGAACCGCAACGAATTTGCAGGTGCCGTCTTAAGGCGAAATTCACTCTGGGCAAAAGCATCGCGCCGGACGTGGGATTACCCGGTCGAATTAACTCTCCCGAAAGAGCTCGGCTCTCATGGTCGTCGCGTCAACGACAGCGCCGAACGAGGCGGTCCCCACCCAGACGGAGTTTTGTTCATGAAGAACTTGATTGCGCGTTTCGCGAAGGATGAATCCGGCGCCACCGCCATCGAATACGGCCTGATCGCCGCCGGCATCGCGCTGGCCATCATCACCGTCGTCAACAATCTCGGCACCACGCTGAACGCCAAGTTCAGCTCGATCAGCACCTCGCTGAAGTAAGCGGGTCCACGAAAGACGGCAAAAGCCCCGGACCTCCGGGGCGTTTGTTTTTCTGAAGACGGCGAGTTCCAGTGGCGTTGCACGAGTTCAGAACCGATGCCGCGGTCGCGGCGCACGAGGCGGAAGCGGCGCAGGCCGGCTCGTCGGTCTATTGGATCTGCCTTGCGCTGCTGGTTGCGACGGTCGCGCTCGCCGCACGTATTGCCAGCTTCTGGTGAAAGCGCGTTCGTCGGCCGAGGCCCCGGCGCGCCCGTGCCTCCGTTGTCGGTTTGTTTAGCATCGCGCGCTAGCATCGCCCGAAGCAGCTCCCGCGACAAACCCAGGCCTCAAGACGCAGCCCATGATTCTCGACTTTGCGCGCCTTCTGCTCTTCCCGGCCCTGATGGCGTTCGCCGCCGCGAGCGATCTCTTCACGATGACGATCTCGAACCGCGTATCGCTGGCGCTGGTGGCGGGCTTCTTCGCGCTCGCCCTCGCCGGGGGCATGGCACCTTACGAGATGCTGAGTCATGTCGGCGCCGGTGCGCTCGTTCTGGTCGTGGCCTTCACCTGCTTCGCCATGGGCTGGGTGGGCGGCGGCGACGCCAAGGTCGCTGCCTCCGTCGCGCTCTGGTTCGGCTTCCCACATCTGATGAACTTCCTGCTCTACGCCTCGCTGTTCGGCGGCGCGCTGACGCTGCTCCTGCTGCAGTTCCGGCAGTGGCCGCTGCCTTACGGGCTGGCAGGACAGGCCTGGCTCGCACGGCTGCACGCCAAGGAGAGCGGCATTCCCTACGGCATCGCGCTCGCGCTGAGCGCGCTGATGGTCTACCCGGAGACCGAATGGGTGAAGACGATCGACCTCGCTCGCCTCGCGCTGCGCTGAACGCCCCGGGTAAACCCGGCGTTAAGGCGATTTAGATACGCCTCATTAACCATGCTTTGACGAATAGCTGGTCAACTGCCGATCACGGCGGCGGCAGCGTCGCGGCGTATTGTTGGAAAGTTGAAGCGTATGAATAGGGCACGCATTGTCGTCCTGACGGTCGCCATCTGCGCCGGCGGCGTCGCCGCGTACCTGGCGAGCGGCTCCGACAATTCTGCGCCGCCTCCGGTTCCGGTCGCACAGCTGCCGACCGTCGACGTCCTCGTGGCCAAGAACGACATCGGCCTCGGCCAGACCGTGAAGCCCGAAGACGTGCAATGGCAGACCTGGCCGACCGCGACCGCCAGCGCCACCTTCATCCGACGCAACGAGCGCCCCGACGGTGCGACCCAGGTGACCGGCTCGATCGCGCGCGCGCCTTTCATCCAGGGTGAGCCGATCCGCGACCAGAAGCTGGTCAAGGCCGAAGGTTCCGGCTTCATGGCGGCAATCCTGCCCACCGGCATGCGGGCGATCTCGACCGAGATCTCGCCGGAGACCGGCGCGGGCGGCTTCATCCTGCCCAACGACCGCGTCGACGTCCTGCTCACCCGCCGGCTCAAGAACCCGGATCAGAGCAGCGGCGCTCCCGACATCGTCACCTCCGAGATCATCCTGGCCAATATCCGGGTCCTGGCCATCGACCAGGCACCCAAGGAGAAGGACGGGCAGAACGCGGTGATCGGCAAGACCGTCACCCTCGAGCTCAATCCCGCGCAGACCGCAACGCTCTCCGCGGCGCGCCAGAGCGGCACGCTGTCGCTGGCGCTGCGCAGCATCGTCGACGTCAAGATGAGCGAGATCACGCTCGATGACTCCGCGCAGAAGCGCGACGGTGTCTCGATCATTCGCTACGGCATTCCAAGTCAGACGGCTAAGGCACGATGAAGACAGTCGACATCAAATACAGGGCAAATTCGGCGACGATGCGGACCTCACTGGTCCGCGCCCTGTCGTTTTCGGCCGCCCTCGCGCTGGCGCTCAACCCGGCGATCGCACCGGCGGTCGCCGCCGATTACCGCCCCGTGCCGCAGGCCGCGGCGGACGGCCAGATCAACGCGCGTTTCCTCTCGCTCGGCATCGGCAAGTCGGTCGTGATCGACCTGCCGCGCGACATCAAGGACGTGCTGGTCGCCGATCCCAAGATCGCCAATGCGGTGGTCCGCTCCGCACAGCGCGCCTATATCATCGGCGCCGCGGTCGGCCAGACCAATATCGTGTTCTTCGATTCCGCCGGGCAGCAGATTGCGGCGTACGACATCGCGGTGAAGCGCGACCTCAACGGCGTGCGGGCCGCACTGAAGCAGGTTCTGCCCAACTCAGACATCCAGATCGACGGCCTGGGCGACGGTATCGTCCTGTCCGGCACGGCCGCCAACCCTATGGAGGCGCAACAGGCCAACGAGCTCGCTGCGCGCCTGGCCGGCGGCGTCGACAAGGTGGTGAACTCGATCGTGGTGCGCGGCCGCGACCAAGTCATGCTCAAGGTGACCGTTGCCGAAGTCGCGCGCACGATCGTCAAGCAGCTCGGTATCGACCTCACCGCCAACCTCAACTACGGCACATCGGTGGTGAGCTTCAGCAACTCCAACCCGTTCACGGCCCTCGGCCGTAATCTGGTGGATGGCAACAATCTCACTGCGAGTTTCGGCGCGACGCCTTCGGTGCAGGCGACCCTGCGTGCGATGGAGAGCGCGGGCGTGATCAGGACGCTTGCCGAGCCGAACCTGACCGCGATCTCCGGAGAGTCCGCCACCTTCCTCGCCGGCGGCGAATTTCCGGTGCCCGCAGGCTATTCGTGCGATCCCGTCACACGCGTCTGTACCACTCAGATCAGCTTCAAGAAGTTCGGCATCTCACTCAACTTTACGCCTGTGGTCCTGAGCGAAGGCAAGATCAGCTTGCGGGTGATGACCGAGGTCTCCGAACTGTCCAATGAGAATGCGATCACGCTGTCGCAGGCGGTGACCTCGAACACGGTCAACTCGCTGACGGTACCCTCAATCAAGACACGCCGCGCAGAGACTTCGCTGGAAATTCCGTCCGGCGGCGCGATGGCGATGGCCGGCCTGATCCAGCAGCAGACCAAGCAAGCTGTCAACGGAATGCCGGGGCTGATGCAGCTCCCGATCCTCGGCACGCTGTTCCGCAGCCGCGACTTCGTCAACAATGCAACCGAGTTGGTCGTGATCGTGACGCCCTATGTGGTCCGCGCGGTGGCGCCGAAGGACCTGTCGCGGCCGGATGACGGCTTCGCCCCGCCTGCGGATCCGCAGGCGCAGCTGATCGGCAATATCAACCGGATCTACGGCGTGCCGGGCCGGACCGAACCGGCCAAGAACTACCGCGGCACCTACGGCTTCATTACCGACTGAGGCGGAACGGGGATTTCACGATGATCACGAGACCACCCCAGCTTCGCAAGCGCGCCATCAGCCTCGGTGGCGCGCTCATCGGCCTCGCGCTCGCGGTCGGGGGCTGCCAGCACGACGACGTCCTCACGGCGTCCATTCCCGACGACTACAAGCAGCGCCATCCGATCGCGGTCGAGGAGCAGAATCGCTCGATCGTCGTCTTCGTGGGTCATGCCCGCGGCGGATTAACCGCGGCCCAACGCGCTGACGTGATGGGCGTGGCATCGGCGTGGTTGCAAGAAGGCACCGGCGCGATTCGCATCGACGTGCCTTCCAATACGCCCAATGCTCGCCCGGTCGCCGATACGATGCGTGAGATCCAGGCGATGCTGGCGGCGGCAGGCGTTCCGCCGCGCGGCGTCAGCCTTCACCCCTACCAGCCGCAAGACAAGCGCTTCCTCCCCCCGATCCGGCTCACCTATTCCAGGATTGCCGCAGTCGCCGGTCCCTGCGGCCTGTGGCCGGAAGACATCGGACCCTCGATGAAGAACAAGCGCTGGTTCGAGAACAAGGACTATTACAATTACGGCTGCGCTTATCAGCGCAACCTCGCGGCCATGGTCGACAATCCGTCGGATCTTGAGCAGCCGCGGCCCGAAACTCCGTCATACACGCCGCGGCGCATCACCGGGTTCGAGAAGTATCGCAAGGGAACGACGACGGCGACCACCTATCCCGAGGCCGACAGGGCCAAACTCAGCGACACCGGCAAATGATCAGTTACGCGCGCCAGACACACGAAGAGCAGCCGGCAGCAGCTCCTCCGCCGGTCGAGGAGCATATTGCGCCCGCGCCGCGCGTCTCGGTTCAGGCCTTCTGCGAAACCGTGGAGACGGCCGCCGCGGTGCAGTCGGCCGGCGAGGATCGCCGTCTCGGCAAGGCTCACCTGAAGATCCAGATGGGCGGCATGGCGGCCGCGATCGAAGCCTACCGCTCGGCTCCCACGCCGAACGTGATCGTGCTCGAGAGCGACGGTCGCAACGACCTGCTGGGCGGACTCGACCAGCTCGCCACTGTCTGCGATGCCGGCACCCGCGTGGTGGTGATCGGCCGCATCAACGACGTCACGCTCTATCGCGAGCTGGTGCGCCGCGGCGTCAGCGATTACGTGCTCGCGCCGGTCGGCGCGATCGACGTCGTACGCTCGATCTGCAACCTGTTCTCGGCCCCCGAAGCCAAGGCAGTCGGCCGCATCATCGCCGTGGTCGGAGCCAAGGGTGGCGTCGGGGCTTCGACCATCTCGCACAACGTCGCGTGGGCGATCGCGCGAGACCTCGCGATGGACGCCGTCGTCGCCGATCTCGACCTCGCCTTCGGCACGGCCGGGCTCGACTACAACCAGGATCCGCCGCAGGGTATCGCCGACGCCGTGTTCTCGCCTGACCGCGTCGACACCGCGTTCATCGACCGCCTGCTGTCAAAATGCACCGACCATCTCAGCCTGCTGGCGGCGCCTGCGACGCTCGACCGGGTCTATGATTTCGGCACTGACGCTTTCGATGCCGTATTCGACACGCTGCGCTCCACCATGCCATGCATCGTGCTCGACGTTCCGCATCAATGGTCGGGCTGGACCAAGCGCGCCTTGATCGGGGCGGACGACATCCTGATCGTGGCCGCCCCGGACCTCGCCAATCTGCGCAATACCAAGAACCTGTTCGATCTGTTGAAGGCCGCCCGCCCCAATGACCGGCCGCCGCTCTACTGCCTGAACCAGGTCGGCGTGCCGAAACGGCCCGAGATCGCCGCCGCGGAGTTCGCCAAGGCGATCGAGAGCCAGCCGGTCGTCTCGATCCCGTTCGAGCCGCAGATCTTCGGCTCGGCGGCCAACAACGGCCAGATGATTGCGGAGATCTCCGCCCATCACAGGTCGATCGAGATGTTCCTGCAGATCGCCCAACGCCTGACCGGCCGCAGCGAGACCAAGAAGCAAAAGTCGTCCCTGCTTTCACCTCTGATTGAGAAGTTGCGGGGAAGATAAGCCGCCGCATGGAGTTGTTAAGTGTTCGGTAAGCGTAGCGGAACAGACACCGACCTTCGGGCGCCCAAGCCCGGCGCCGTGTCGCTCGAGCCTGCCCCGGCTCAGGCGCCGACGGTGTCGCGCGCTCCGCCTCCGCCGGCCGTCGCCTCGCCGCCGCTTGCGCCCGCCAAGGCTCCGCCGCCTCCGACCATGGAGAGCCGGCGTTCGGACAATTATTACGAGGTCAAGGCGACCATCTTCGGCGCGCTGATCGAGGCCATCGACCTCGCCCAGCTCGCCAAGCTCGATTCGGAGTCCGCGCGCGAGGAAATCCGCGACATCGTCAACGAGATCATCGCGATCAAGAACATCGTGATGTCGATCGCCGAGCAGGAGGAGCTGCTCGACGACATCTGCAACGACGTCCTCGGTTACGGCCCGCTCGAGCCGCTATTGTCGCGCGACGACATCGCCGACATCATGGTCAATGGCGCCAACACCGTCTACATCGAGGTCGGCGGCAAGATCCAGCGTACCGGCATCCGCTTCCGCGACAACCAGCAGCTTCTCAACATCTGCCAGCGCATCGTCAGCCAGGTCGGCCGGCGCGTCGACGAATCCTCGCCGATCTGCGACGCGCGCCTCGCCGACGGCTCCCGTGTCAACGCCATCGTGCCGCCGCTGTCGATCGACGGCCCCGCGCTCACCATCCGCAAATTCAAGAAAGACAAGCTGACGCTGGATCAGCTTGTCAAGTTCGGCGCGATCACGCCGGAAGGCGCCGAGATCCTTCAGATCATCGGCCGCGTCCGCTGCAACGTGCTGATTTCCGGCGGTACCGGCTCGGGCAAGACGACCCTGCTCAACTGCCTCACCAACTACATCGAGCACGACGAGCGCGTCATCACCTGCGAGGACGCCGCCGAGCTCCAGCTGCAGCAGCCTCACGTGGTGCGGCTGGAAACCCGTCCGCCCAACATCGAGGGCGAGGGCCAGGTCACGATGCGCGAATTGGTGCGCAACTGCCTGCGTATGCGTCCCGAACGCATCATCGTCGGCGAGGTCCGCGGACCCGAAGCCTTCGACCTGCTGCAGGCCATGAACACCGGCCATGACGGCTCGATGGGCACGCTGCACGCCAACAACCCGCGCGAGGCGCTGTCGCGCTGCGAATCCATGATCACGATGGGCGGCTTTTCCCTTCCGTCGCGAACAATTCGCGAGATGATCTGCGCCTCGATCGACGTCATCATCCAGGCCGCGCGCCTGCGCGACGGCTCCCGCCGCATCACCCACATCACCGAGGTGATGGGCATGGAAGGTGACACCATCATCACCCAGGACATCTTCCTCTACGACATGGTCGGCGAGGACGCCAACGGCAAGATCATCGGCCGGCACCGCTCAACCGGCATCGGCCGTCCGAAGTTCTGGGAACGCGCCCGTTATTACGGCGAGGAGAAGCGCCTCGCCGCGGCGCTCGACGCGGCGGAAGTCGCGCCGAAGACGTGAGCAGATTGGCAGCGCCATGAACATGCAGGTCCTCGCCCTCGCCTTCCTCGCCACCGCAGCAGTTGGTGGCATCGCCTGGGTATTCCTCTATCCGGTGCTGTCTGGGGAGCGAAAGGCGGAAAGCCGCCGTGCCTCGGTCGCGCGCGCCGAAGCGCCCACGGCCCGGCAGGCCGAGAAAACCCAGCGCTCTCGCCGCGAGCAGGTCGAGTCCACGCTGAAGGACCTCGAGGCGCGGCGCGCCCAGGAGAAGAGCGCTCCGCTCAGCGTCCGCCTGTCGCAGGCCGGGCTCGACTGGACGCCGCAGAAGTTCTGGACCGTGTCCGCCGTGGTGGCCGGCGTTTTTTTCGCGGCCGCTATGTTCGCGGGCGGGGGCCTGATCGGCGCCGCCGGTCTTGCCTTTGCCGGCGGCTTCGGCCTGCCGCGCTGGGCACTCGGCTTCCTCAAGAAGCGTCGCGAAACCAAGTTCCTGGCTGCACTGCCCGACGCGGTCGACGTGATCGTCCGCGGCATCAAGGCAGGCCTGCCCTTGTTCGAATCGATCAAGGTCGTAGCCGCCGATTCGCCCGAGCCGCTGCGCAGCGAGTTTCTGGCCATCATCGAGACGCAGGCGATCGGCATGCCGCTGGGCGAGGCCTGCGCGCGGCTTTACGAGCGCATGCCGCTGCCGGAAGCCAATTTCTTCGGGATCGTGGTGTCGATCCAGCAGAAATCGGGCGGCAACCTCTCCGAAGCGCTCGGTAACCTCTCCAAGGTGCTGCGCGACCGCAAGAAGATGAAGGAAAAGATCCAGGCGATGTCGATGGAAGCCAAGGCCTCGGCCGGCATCATCGGCTCGCTGCCGCCGATCGTGATGTTCCTGGTCTATCTCACGACGCCGCAATACATCTCGGTGCTTTGGACTCATCCCACCGGCCAGCTGATGCTGGTCGGCTGCGTCGTCTGGATGTCGATCGGCATCCTGGTGATGAAGAAGATGATCAACTTCGATTTCTGACGGTGTCGCATGGTCGAATTCCTCGTCTCGAAACTGCACGACGTCCGTTTCATGACCATGCTGCTCGCGGCGATCGCCGCGAGCGCCACCGTCTATACGCTGGTGATGCCGTTGTTCGCCGGCGAGGGCCTCTCCAAGCGCATGAAGGCGGTGGCGAGCGAGCGTGAACGCATCCGGCAGCGCGAGCGTGAGCGTCTCAACAAGAGCGAGAAGGTTTCACTGCGCCAGACGCCGAAGCAACTCGTCTCCAAGGTGGTCGAGGACTTCAACCTGACCAAGTGGCTCGCGCAGGAGGCTGCGCGGGACAAGCTCATCATGGCGGGTTACCGCGGCCAGGCGCCCTACATCACCTTCCTGTTTGCCCGCATGGTCGCCCCGATCGTGTTCTTGATCGGCTCGGCCCTCTACGTGTTCGTGATCGGAAACATGCAACAGGCGATGCCGATCAAGATCGGCATCTGTATCGGCGCCGCCTATCTCGGCCTCCAGGCGCCGATGCTGTTCCTCAGGAACGCGATCTCCAAGCGCCAGCTCTCGATCAAGCGTGCGTTTCCCGACGCGCTCGATTTGCTCCTGATCTGCATCGAATCGGGCATGTCGGTCGAGATGGCATTCCGGAAAGTTGCGACCGAAATCGTGGGCCAGTCGATCGCGCTGTCGGAGGAGTTCACCCTGACCACGGCCGAGCTGTCCTACCTGCAGGATCGCAAGGTCGCCTATGAGAACCTGGCACGGCGCACCGGGCTCGAGGGCGTCAAGTCGGTGTGTCTGGCGCTGCAACAGGCGGAACGATACGGCACTCCGCTCGGCCATTCCCTGCGCGTCATGGCGCAGGAAAATCGCGACATGCGCATGAACGAGGCCGAGAAGAAGGCGGCCGCGCTGCCGCCGAAGCTCACGGTGCCGATGATCCTGTTTTTCCTGCCTGTGCTGTTCGTGGTCATTCTCGGACCCACCGCCATCAAGGTCACCGAGATGCAATGAGCCGGGCTGGACCGTACGGTCCGCCACCAAGGCCAGGAAGTCAGATGATCAGCCGGGCTGGCTCAGCGAAGCGACCGGCGTCCGCTTCGGCGCGCCGCGCGGGGCCTCGCTACGGCTCAGCATCTCCTTGAGATAGGCGACATTGGCCGCAGCTTGGTCCGGCGGCAGGTCCGCCTTGACGATGGTCTCCGCCTCCGCGAAGCGGCCCTGCAGGCCGACGACCAGGCCGAGGTTCTGCCGGACCCGGGCGCTGGCACGCGGCGAGGCATGCGCCTGCCGCAGCGCCTCTTCCGCCTTCGGCAGCTCTTTCGACAGCATGTAGGACAGGCCGAGGTTGGAGAGCACGCCGGGATCACCCGGTGCGATCTTGAGCGCGCTCGCGTAATAGGATCGCGCCTCCTCATGACGGCCCATCTGGTCGAGCGCGGTGCCCTGCACGGAGAGCAGGCGCCAGTCCGGATTGTCGGGCGAATGCGCCTTCGACAGCACGTCGAAGGCCTGCTGGAAATTGCCGTTGTCGGCGAGTGCGCGGCCGTACTGGGCAAGCAGCGCCTTGTTGCCGGGGTTGGCGATGGTCGCCTGCTCGAGCACGGCGGCGGCCTGGGCGCGCTGGCCGTTGGCGCGCAAGGCCTGTCCATAGGCGAGCGCGGCGTCGGCATCTTTGGGATTGGCGCGGTAGCGCTCGCCATAGGCTTCGACCGCACGCGCCGGATCGGTGGGCGCGCGGTCGGCGGAGGCCGCGTCCGCCCGGGGGCCGACCGAGCCCGTCACCTCCGAGAGCTTCGACATCGCCGTGCAGCCGCCGAGGCTCATCGCCACCGTCGCGACCAGCGACGTCGAAGCAAGTAGCCGGGTAAGCCTGATCCGTTGACGCATGACGCTTTGACTCTCGAGCTGCTCGATCGAGCCGAACGTGTCAGCAGTAGAATGTTAACCCTAACGGCCGGTTAACAGCGCTCAGACGCGCTTCTCTCACGCCGGCGATGGTTGCGGCGGCGCTTTGCCGCCGAGGCCGAGATCGGGGCCGAGCGCCTGCACCTGCTGATCCAGCTCCAGCAGCAGTTGCAGCCTCTGCCGCCCCCGCCGCTGAACGTCGACACCTTCAGAAGGCAGCCGCGGCACCTGACGCAGGAAGTCGTTACAATTGATCAGGCCTCTCCCGTAGAGCTCATCGAGCTGAGCGCGATCGATGCCGAGCACGTCAGCGGATTGCTCGATCAATCGGCCGAGCAACGTTTTCACCGCGGCGAGCGCGTCGCTGTCGAATCCCGGCCGGGATCTCGCGGCCTTACGCTCGAGCTCCGCCCAGGCATGGGCCGAGACCATGTAGGTGTAGAGCGCTATCGCCCAGTTCGGCTCCGCCTCATCGTAAAAGCTGCCACGCATGAACAGCCGGCGGACGATCGCCGCGACCTGGTCGCGTTTCAGTGTGCGGGACGAGGCCGCCTCGATCGCCGACTGGACGGCCGGATCGCGGGAAAAATCCCGCCCCGCCGGCAGCCTGATGACGCCGCCCGGCAGGTTGGAATCGAGCGGCCTGAAGGCCGCATCGTTGCGGAGCCTCGTATAGCGGGTGATCGCGAAGCGGTGCTCGTTGCGGCCGGCATGGGACGCGGGGCCGAAATGGACGAGGTTGAAACCGGCATCGTCGCCGGCTTGCCCGGTCGAGGACGGACAGGAGAGCACGTAGATCGTGCGCCAGAACGCCTCACCGCTCTCGCTCGACGTCGCACGCGGATCGGGGATGGAATAGCGGGTCAGCCCCTCGACATGGCGATGACCGTGCAGAACCAGATCGACGTTGAGCGAGGTGGCGGCCTCGAGAAAGGTCGCGGGTGCGGCGAGATACATCAGCGGCTCGTCCGGCATGCCTAGAAAGCGCTTTCCTTCGCCGGTGGCCTGCGGCAGTGGGTGATGGTGCAGGGCCAGCACACGAACCAGATTTTCCGCCGGCTCGGCGTAGTCGGCGCGCCCGGCCGAACCGATGCTTCCCGCGACCTCGGCGCTCAGCCGGGCGGAATCGGCGACCATCGCCTTGTAAGCGCTCTCGTCGATCTTGCCGCTCGCGAGCGCCTTCAAGTTGGCGCGATTGGAATCGAGCAGCACCAGGTCGAGGCCTGCCTGACGGTAATAGACATTCTTCGCGGTCCGCGGCAGGTGCAGGTAGTCGTAGGCGTCGTGACGGCCCGCACGCTGGTTCGGCCGCTTGACGTCGTGATTGCCTGCCACGGCTTGGATGTCGGTGAACAGCCCCGTCTGCCGGAAGCATGCGATGACGGCGAGCGCCTCGTCGAACGCGCGCGGCGTTGGGTCGTCCACCAGATCGCCCGTGATCAGCAGGATGCGATCGGGAACATTCGCGGCAGCCGCCATCTTCTCGCAAATCGCGGCCCTGAGCGTCTCGATGGCCGGAAGCAGCCGGCCCGACCCGTCCAGATGCAGGTCGGAAATCTGCGCAACAACGAACGATCTATCCATTTTGCGCCGCTCATCTGCATATTCTGCGCCGCCCAAACAATGAGAAAAATGCTTCGACGAGCAGATTCAGCCGTATCGATCCAACCTGGGCAGGCACCATGCCGCCGCGTGTCTGCGTTCGGGTTCATGCAGAACAAGCGACACAATCTAAAATGTTCGTCGATAATGCCACAACCGAAGCGCTAGTAAAGCCCTGGGGCCGTGGCGTTGCGAACGGCAGCTCTCGGCGTGAGATACGAGATTTGTCCGCGGACGGTTTCGTCGCGCCCGGTCGATACTCGATGGCAAGCCGCTCGCGGATCTCGTCGAGCGCATCGAACCGCATGCCCACCTTGCGGCGAGTAGCGGCTCGCTAAACGGTGACGGCAAAGCCGATTGCAGCGGCGGCCAAACTCTGCGAAGTCTCGTCCGTTCGCATGACTCGCCTGAACTGACGATCCGGACCCGCCAATGCCTTCTGTCTTCGAGACGTCATCCACCGCCACCCCGATCACCTTCGTCACCAAATCGAGCTGGGATCAGGTCGCCGAAACGCTGCCGCCGGCGCAACGCCAGTTCGCGCGTGCCAGCGCCTTCGCCGCCAAGCCGGGCAGCTATCTGGCGCTGCCCGCGACCGACGGCACCATTGCGCAGGTGCTGTTCGGGCTCGAGGAAGAGGATGCAAGATCGCGCGACCTGTTTCGGCCCGGCGCCCTGCCCGGCCTCTTGCCGCCCGGCACCTATCGGTTTGCCAATGCACCGCACGATGCGCGGCTGGCCGCGCTCGCCTTCGCATTGGGTTGCTACCGCTTTGCCCGCTACCGCAAGGCAGATCGCCCCGAGATCCGGCTGGTGCCGCCTGACAGTGTCGACGCGGCCGAGATCGAGCGGATTGCCGATGCGGCAATGCTCGCGCGCGACCTCATCAACACGCCGTCCAACGACATGGGCCCGGATGAGCTCGCCGCAGCCGCGCAAGCGCTCGCCGCCGAGTTCGGCGCGAGCTTTTCCTGCACCGTCGGCGAGGAGCTGGCGAAGAACTTTCCGCTGATCCACGCCGTCGGCATGGCCTCCAGCCGCGCGCCACGGCTGATCGACATCGTCTGGGGCGATCCTGATCATCCCAAGGTGACGCTGGTCGGCAAGGGCGTCTGTTTCGACACCGGTGGGCTCGACCTGAAGCCGTCGAGCGGCATGCTGATCATGAAGAAGGACATGGGCGGCGCAGCCAACGTGCTGGCGCTGGCGCGCATGGTGATGGATGCGAAGCTGAAGGTGCGGCTGCGCGTGCTGATTCCGGCGGTGGAGAACGCCGTCGCCGGCAATGCCTTCCGTCCGCTCGATATCTTCACCTCGCGCAAAGGGATCACCGTCGAGATCGGCAACACCGACGCCGAAGGCCGCCTCGTGCTCGCCGACGCGCTGGCTCTGGCCGACGAGGAGGAGCCCGATCTGCTGATCGACCTGGGCACGCTGACCGGCGCCGCCCGCGTCGCGCTGGGGCCGGATCTGCCGCCGTTCTACACCCATGATGAGACGCTGGCTGCCGACCTCGCGCGCTGCGCGATGAGGGAGAACGATCCGTTGTGGCGCATGCCGCTGTGGCCGCCCTACGATGCCTGGCTGGACTCCAAGGCCGCCACCATCACCAATGCACCCTCGGGCGGTTTCGCCGGCTCGATCACCTGCGCGCTGTTCCTGCAACGCTTCGTCGAGCACGCCAAGAGCTGGCTCCATGTCGACATCTATGGCTGGACGCCGTCGGCGAAGCCGGCGCGGCCCGAGGGCGGCGAATGCCAGGCCGCACGCGCCATCTACGCACTGCTGAGCGAGCGCTATGCCTGATCCAGGACACGACCCGAGGCTGACGCCGGCGCGGGGCGACCTTGCCGCCAAATATCTCGAAGGCAAGGTCGAGGCGCAGCGCTTCGTCGAGGGTGACGAGTTCGAGGTCGTCGAGCCGATCGCGCCCATACGCGAGCAGCCGTCCTCGAACGCGACGTTGATGACCGAAGCGCTGCGCGGCGAACGCGTCACCATCTACGACCGCAACGGCGAGGGTTGGGCCTGGGGCCAGCTCAGTAGCGATGGCTATGTCGGCTGGCTCCCGGATGCGGCGCTCGCAAAGCCGTCGGCCGCCCCAACGCACGTGGTCGGCGCACTGCGGACGTTTGCGTTCCCCGGCCCCTCGATCAAGCTGCCGCCGGCCGACACGCTCGTGATGGGATCGAAGCTTGCCGTGGCGCGCGAGGACGGCAGCTTCGCCGTGACGCACGACGGCAGATATCTGCCGAGAACGCATCTCATCCCGCTCGATCATCGCGAGCCGGATTTCGTCGCGGTGGCCGAGCGCTTCGTCGGCACGCCCTATCTCTGGGGCGGCAAGAGCAGCTTTGGCATCGATTGCTCCGGCCTCGTCCAGGTCTCGCTGACATCAGCCGGGATCGGCTGCCCGCGCGACAGCGACATGCAGCTCGCCGGTCTCGGCCGCACGCTGGAGCCGCATGAGCGGAGCAGCTCGCAGCGCGGCGATCTGATCTTCTGGAAAGGTCATGTCGCCATCGTGCGCGACGCCACCACCATGGTTCACGCCAATGCGCATCACATGGCAACGGTGATCGAGCCGATCGAGCCGGCGATCGCGCGGATCAAGGCGGCTGGCAGCGAGGTCGTCGCGATCAAGCGGCTCTGACGGAGCGCTACGTCGCCACCGCCCCGTTCCCGGCCGTCTCCAGCCGAAACGCGGCCGCGAACAGCGCTCGGGTGTAATCCGTCTTCGGATTCCTGAACAATTCGGCCGCCTGCCCCTCCTCGACCACCTTGCCGCCGCGCATCACGATGAGGTGGCTGGCGAGCGAGGCGACGACACGCAAATCGTGCGAAATGAACATGTAGGTGAGCTCGCGCTTGCGCTGGAGCTCGCGCAACAGATCGACCATCTGCGCCTGGAACAGCATGTCGAGCGCGCTGGTCGGCTCGTCCAGCACGACGAAATCAGGCTCCAGCACGATCGCGCGCGCGATCGAGATGCGCTGACGCTGGCCGCCGGAGAATTCGTGCGGATAGCGGAAGCGCGTCTCCGGATTGAGTCCGACATCCTCGAGTGCCTTGACCACGCGCGCCTCGCGTTCCTCGCGCGAGAGCGCCGGCTGATGCACGGACAGGCCCTCGGCGATGATGTCGGCGACCGACATGCGCGGTGAGAGCGAGCCGAACGGATCCTGAAACACGATCTGCATGTCGCGCCGGAAGGGACGCATCTCCTTGAAGCGCAGGCCCTGGATGTCGTTCCCTAAGAACACGATGCGTCCGTTCGAGGAGATCAGCCGCAGCAGCGCCAGCCCCAGCGTGGTCTTGCCCGAGCCGGATTCGCCGACCACGCCGAGCGTCTCGCCCTTGCGTACGGCGACACTGACCCCATCGACCGCCTTGATGTGACCGACCGTTTTGCGCATCAGGCCGCGCTTGATCGGGAACCAGACTTTTAGGTCATTGGCCGACATCACCACCGGCGCATTCGGCTGCGGCGGCGCCGGATCGGGCTTGGGCTCCGCCGCGAGCAGGTCGCGTGTATAGGGATGTTTCGGGGTCTTGAAGACCTGCTCGACCGGACCCTGCTCGACGATCACGCCCCCCTTCATGACACAGACGGTGTCGGCAATGCGGCGCACGATGCCGAGATCGTGGGTGATGAACAGCAGGCTCATGCCGAGCCGCGCGCGGATCTCGGCGAGCAGCGCCAGGATCTGCGCCTGCACGGTGACGTCGAGCGCCGTGGTCGGCTCGTCCGCGATCAGAAGGTCCGGCTCGTTGGCGAGCGCCATCGCGATCATCACACGCTGGCGCTGGCCGCCGGAGAGCTGGTGCGGATAGCTGTTCAGCCGCGTCTCTGGATCGGGAATGCCGACCTGGGTCAAGAGCTCCAGCGTCCGCTTGCGGGCCTGCGCATTGCTGGTCGGATTGTGCAGCTGGATGATCTCGCCGATCTGCGCCTCGATCGTGTGCAGCGGATTGAGCGAGGTCATCGGCTCCTGGAAGATGATGGAGATGTCGCTGCCCCTGATCTCCCGCATCTGCTGCTCGGACTGGTCGATCAACTCCTGGCCCTTGAAGCGGATGCTGCCGGAGGGATGGGAGGCATTCGGATACGGCAGCAGCTTCAGGATCGAGAGTGCGCTGACCGACTTGCCGGAGCCGGACTCGCCGACCAGCGCGACGCATTCGCCGCGCTTGATCTGGAACGAGACCTTGTCGACCGCAAGCGTGGTGGCGCCGCCCTGGTGAAAGGCCACCGAGAGGTCGCGAACGGCGAGCAGGGGCTGGTTGATCGCATCCATGGCCTTACCTGAACGTCTTGCGCGGGTCGAAGGCGTCGCGCACGGCTTCACCGATGAAGATCAACAGCGAGAGCATGATCGCGACCGAGAAGAAGCCGGAGAAGCCGAGCCACGGTGCCTGCACATTGGCCTTGGCCTGCGAGAGCAATTCGCCGAGCGAGGGCGATCCCGGTGGCAGGCCGAAGCCGAGGAAATCGAGCGCCGTCAGCGTCATCACCGAGCTCGAAACGATGAACGGCAGGAACGTCATGGTCGCGACCATCGCGTTAGGGAGCAGGTGGCGGAACATGATCAGAGGATTGGAGACGCCGAGCGCACGTGCCGCCTGGACGTATTCGAAATTGCGCCCGCGCAGGAATTCGGCCCGCACGAGGCCAACCAGCGAGACCCAGGAGAACAGCAGCAAGATGCCGAGTAGCACGAAGAAACCGGGCACCAGCACCGAGGACAGGATCAGGAGAAGATACAGCGATGGAATCGCGGTCCAGATCTCGATGAAACGCTGGAAGATCAGATCGACCCAACCGCCGAAATAGCCCTGCACCGCACCCGCCGCGATGCCGATGACCGACGAAACGATGGTGAGGCAAAGGCCGAACAGCACCGAGATGCGGAAGCCGTAGATCAGCCGCGCCACCACGTCGCGGCCCTGATCGTCGGTGCCGAGCCAATTGTATTCGAGATCGCGGCAGCTCTTCAGTCCCTTCTTCTCCACCACCGGCTTGCACTGCTTCTCCGTCAGCATCCAGGTCGGCGGCGACGGCGCCGGCGTCGGCAGATCGAGATTGTGGGTATCGTAGGAGTAACGGATCAGCGGCCAGACGATGCTGCCGCCCTTCTCCTTGATCAGCTTCTGCAAGTAGGGGTCACGATAGTCGGCCGCCGTCTCGAAATCGCCGCCGAACGTCGTCTCCGAATAGGTGACGAAAGCCGGCCAATAGAGACGGCCATCGAACTTGATCAGGAAGGGCCGATCGTTCGCGATCAGCTCGGCGAACAGCGAGATCACGAACAGGCCGATGAAGATCCAGAACGACCAGTAGCCGCGGTGGTTCGCCTTGAAGTTCTGCCACCGCCGCCGGTTAAGCGGCGATGGAGCGAACGGCTTGCCCGTGATCGGAACGGCATCGCCGAGCGGCGACTTCGCTGTGGTCTCGATCGGCGTCGGCGCGGTGATCGTCATCAGACCTCCCGCGCTTCGAAATCGATCCGGGGGTCGATCCACATATAGGTCAGGTCGGAGATCAGGTTGATCACGAGGCCGACCAGCGAGAAGATGTAGAGCGTGCCGAACACCACGGGATAGTCGCGATTGAGAACGCTCTCGAAGCTGAGCAGTCCGAGCCCGTCCAGCGAGAAGATGGTCTCGATCAGCAGCGAGCCGGAAAAGAAGGCGTGGATGAAAGTGCCGGGGAAGCCGGCGATCACGATCAGCATCGCGTTGCGGAAGACGTGGCCATAGAGCACCCGGTTCTCGCTGCAGCCCTTGGCGCGGGCGGTCATGACGTATTGCTTGCGGATCTCATCCAGGAACGAATTCTTGGTCAGGAACGTCATGGTGGTGAAGGCACCTAGCCCCATGGCGATAAGTGGCAACGTCAGATGCCAGAAATAATCGATGATCTTCCAATACCAGGGAAACTGCGACCAGCCGTCCGAGGTCAGTCCGCGCAGCGGGAACCAGTTGAAGAAGGAGCCGCCGGCAAACAGGATGATGAGGAGAATGGCGAACAGAAAACCGGGGATGGCATAGCCGAGCACGAGCACCGTCGAGGTCCAGGTGTCGAACCGCGCCCCGTCGTTCACGGCCTTGCGAATGCCGAGCGGGATCGAGATCAGGTAGGTCAGAAGTGTTAGCCAGAGGCCAAGCGAGATCGAGACCGGCAGCTTTTCCTTGATGAGCTGCAGAACGCTGACGTCGCGAAAATAGCTCTTGCCGAAATCGAAGCGGGCGAAGTTCCACACCATCAGCAGGAAGCGTTCCGGCGCGGGCTTGTCGAAGCCGAACTGCACTTCCAGCTTCTTGATGAAATCGGGGTCGAGGCCCTGTGCGCCGCGATATTTCGAGTTGACGGAATCGCCGCCGGCACCGACCTGTCCCGGCGCGCGCTGCGCAAAATCACTGCCGCCGGAAATACGCGAGGTGCCGCCGGTGTCGGCGCCCGAGAGTTGCGCGATCACGCGCTCAACCGGGCCGCCGGGCGCGAATTGCACCACGACGAAGGACACGAAGAGGATCCCAAGCAGGGTCGGAATCATTAGCAGGAGGCGGCGGGCGATATAGGCGCTCATGGCTATTTTGCCTGCTCGAGCTTGGCCGCCTTGGCGGGCTCATACCACCAGATGTCGGGCGCGCCGACGCCGTTGGCATAACGCGGCAACCTCGGTGGATGGCCGAACTGGTCCCAATAGGCCAGCCGGTGCGTCTTGTTGTACCATTGCGGGACCCAATAGCGGCCGGCGCGGAACAGGCGATCGAAGGCGCGGCAGGCGACGGTCAGCTCTTCGCGGCTGTCGGCCGCCATGATCTTCTCGATCATGGCGTCGATCGCCGGACTGGCGACGCCAGCCAGATTGTACGAGCCCTTGGTGTTTGCGACCTGCGAGGAGAAGAACGCGCGCATGGCATCGCCTGGCGTCGCCGACATGCTGAAGCGCTGAATGGTCATGTCGAAATCGAAATCTTCCTGCCGGGCCTTGTGCTGTACGGCATCGACGAGGCGCACGCTCGCTTCGATCCCAAGCGTCGCGAGATTCTTGATGTAAGGCGCGTGGTGCGGCTGGAACGAGGGCTCGTCCAGCAGGAACTCGATCTTGAACAATTCGCCGTTCGGCAGCACCCGCTTGCCGTCCTTGATGGGCACGCCGGCCTCGGTGAGCAATTGCTGCGCCTTGCGGAGCAGGCTGCGGTCCTGTCCGGAGCCGTCGGAGGCCGGCGGCGTGAATGGCGCCGCGAACACTTCGTCAGGAACCTGGCCGCGAAACGGCTCCAGCAGCTTCAGCTCTTCCGGCGAAGGCGGCGCATTGCCGGCCATCAGGTCCGAGTTCTGGAACGGCGACACCGTACGAGCGTAAGCGCCGTACATGATTGTCTTGTTGGTCCATTCGAAATCGAAAGCGTTGATCAGGGCCTCGCGCACGCGGGGGTCTTTGAATTTGTCGCGCCGCGTATTGATGAACCAGCCTTGCGCGCCGGAGGGCGTATCGTCGGGCACGACCTCCATCTTGACTCGGCCTTCCTTCACGGCCGGGAAGTCATAGCGCGTCGCCCAGATGCGCGAAGTGAACTCCTCGCGATAAAGATAGCTCTTGCCGGTAAAGCCCTCGAAGGCGACGTCACGATCGCGGTAGAATTCATAGCGGACCACATCGAAATTGTAGCTGCCGCGGCAGGGCGGCAGATCAGCGGCCCACCAGTCCTTCACACGCTCGAACTCGATGTAGCGATTGACCTCGAACCTGCCGACCCTGTACGGGCCCGAGCCGAGCGGAATCTCCAGCGACGATTCTTCGAACGGGCGGGAGGCGTAGTACGCCTTCGAGAAGATCGGCAGGCTGGCGACATAGAGCGGCACGTCGCGTGCACGTCCCTTGGCGAAGGTGACGACGAGCGTCGCATCGTCGAGGGCTTCGGCACTGACCATGTCGCGCATCTGCACGGTGATCAGCGGATGCCCCTTGGTCTTCAGAGTCGTCAGCGAATAGGCTGCATCGTGGGCGGTGAGCCTGGTCCCGTCGTGGAATTTCGCCTCGGGTCGCATCGCGAAGCGGTAGACCAGCTTGTCCGGCGATATCTGCACGGATTTGGCCGCCAACCCGTACATTGCGTCGGGCTCGTCAGCTGCGCGGATCATCAGCGGCGAGAACGTCATACCCATACCTTGTGCGCCGTCGCCTTTCAGGATGAAGGCGTTGAGCGAGTTGAAGGTCTGGTAGGACTGATTGTAGGCCCGCACCGACGGGATTAGCGAGAACGTGCCGCCTTTCGGCGCGTCGACATTGACGTAATCGAAATGACGGAAGTCGGCGGGATATTTGAGATCGCCGAATGCCGACATGCCGTGCGCCTCGGTCGCCGCTTCCGATGCTCGCGCGCTGCGCAGCAGCGGCGCGCCGACGGACGCCCCGAGGGCGCCGCCAACACCCAGGACCAGCACATGGCGGCGTGACATCTGCGTCATGCGGGGATTGTCCTTCACGATTTCTTTGCGATCCGTGCCGCCTTGTCTGCGTCGTACCACCAGATGAACGGGAAGCCGGACAGACCATACCTGGGCAATTCCGTCGGCCGGCCGAAGCGATCCCAGCGCGCGGTGCGCACCTTGTTGTAGGTCCATTGCGGCACGACGTAGTGATTCCACAGCAGCACGCGGTCGAGGGCCTTGGTGGCCGCGACGAGATCGTCGCGATCAGTGGCGTAGATCACCCGCTCGATCAGCTTGTCGATGGCCGGATTCTTGATGCCGGCGATGTTGCGCGACCCGGCGATGTCGGCCGATTTGGAGGACCAGAACTCGCGCTGCTCGTTGCCCGGCGATTGTGACTCGCCCCAGGAGTTCGTCACGATGTCGAAGTCCCACTCGCGCGTCCTGTTCTCATACTGGGTCGGATCGACCGTCCGAACGCTCACCGCAATGCCGAGCCGCTCCAGCGACGGCTTGTAGAACAGCGTAATTCGTTCGAAGCTGGGATCCGAGTTGAGCAATTCCAGCGAGAACTGCGCACCGGTCTTGACGTCGACCAGCTTGCGATCTCGCACCTCGTAGCCGGCTTCCTTGAACAGGCGCAGCGCCTCACGCAAATTGTCGCGCACCGCCTCCGGACTACCCCCGACCGGATTGGTGTAGGGCGTCGTGAAGACCTCGGGCGGTACCTGGGCGCGGACGGTCTCGAGAATTTCGAGCTCCTTACCCTGCGGCAATCCCGTTGCCATCAGCTCCTCGATGCCGTCGAAATAGCTGCTGATGCGCTTGTACTGACCGTAGAAGATCTGCTTGTTCATCTCCTCGAAGTCGAACGCGTAGTTGAGCGCACGACGCACGCGCGGATCGCTGAACTTGGCGCGGCGCAGGTTCGGCACGAAGGCCTGCATCACGCCCGAGCTGCGATTGACGAATTCCTCGAGGATCACCCGCTTTTCGGTCACGGCCGGGAAATCATAGGCGGTCGCCCAACTCTTCGCGCTGTTCTCGGTGCGCCAATCGACCTGGTCGGCCTTGAAGGCCTCGATCGCAACGGTGCCGTCGCGAAAATATTCGTAGCGCAGCTCATCGAAATTATTGCGGCCCACATTGATGGGAAGATCGCGGCCCCAATAGTCCTTGACGCGCTCCAGCGCGATCGAGCGTCCTGCGACGAATTCCTTGACCTTGTAGGGGCCCGAGCCAAGCGGCATTTCGAGCGTTGTGGTGGAGATGTCGCGCTTGCGGCCCTGCGCGTCCGTCCCCTCCCACCAATGTTTCGGAAGGACGATCAGCTGTCCCACGATCAGCGGCAGCTCGCGGTTGCCGGGTGCGTCGAACACGAACTTCACGTCACGCTCGCCGACCTTCTCGGCCTTCACCACATGGCTGTAATAGGCCGAGTACATCGGATGGTTCTTCTTGAAGGAATCGAGCGAGAAGATCACGTCCTCCGGCGTAACAGGCTTGCCGTCATGCCATTTCGCCTGCGGGCGCAGGCGATAGGTGACGAAGGAAAAATCGTCGGGATGGCTGACCGCTTCGGCCAGCGCGCCGTATTCGGTCGAGACCTCGTCGAGCGACTGCGTCAGGAGCGATTCATAGATGAACGCGACGGCACCGGCGACCTGGCCCTTCACACCGGAGACGACGATGTTGAAATTGTCGAACGTGCCGACGGCGATCTGGCGCGCGACACCGCCTTTGGGGGCGTCCGGATTGACGTAGTCGAAGCGCTTGAAGTCGGCGGGGTACTTGACCTTTCCGAACAGCGACAGCGCGTGGCGCCAAGGCAACCCGCCGGAAGGCAGCTCAGTTGCTGATTGCGCATGCGCCACGCCGACGGGAACGCCCGCGACGGAGCCAAGGGCTGGAAGCGCTGCGGCTGCAGTGCCGGTGAGCAGGAGATCGCGTCGGGTAATGGCCAAATCAACATCCCTGTCTTGAAGGAGGCTACTCCTTTAAGTTCCCAATATAGGCGAGGTTTCGACCGAATATGTTGCTTTTTCCTCATCTTGGAAGCCCGGCCGGCCTATCGGATGCGGCCAAACGCCCCGATAACGTCGCCGCGAGGCCCGGATAAGGAAACGGCCAGACTTTTCAGCCTGGCCGTATTCGAGCGCCGGTTCTTGGGACCTTATTTTGACGCCGTCGGCAGCGGCTGAGGTTTCTCCGACTGCGAATTCAGATAGGCGATGATATCGGCACGCTCGGAATCCTTGGCAACACCGGCAAAGCCCATCGCGGTGCCCGGAATGAAGCCCTTCGGATTGGCGAGGAACTTGTTGAGGTCGTCGAAGCTCCAGTTGCCACCCTTAGCCTTGATGGCTGCCGAGAAGTTGAAGCCACCACGGCCCTGGCCCTTGGGCTCGCCAACGACGCCATAGAGGTTCGGACCGACCCGGTTCGGGCCGCCCTTCTCGAAGGTGTGGCAGGCGCCACACTTCTTGGCGGCCGCGGCGCCCTTCTCGACGGAGGCGGTTTGGAGCAGCTTTTCGATCGGTTCGGACGGTGCGGCGGCGGCGCCCTCCTTGCCGGAGCCGGCATCTTGCTTGACCGCGATCTCGAAGCCCGGCTTTTCCGGCATCTTGGGAGAGAACAGCGCGCTCGCGGTGAAGCTCGTCACCAGCAGGAAGAGACAGGTGCCGAACACGGCGCCGAGAATCTTGTTGAGTTCGAAAGAGTCCATTTCCGGCCAGGCCCCACCGCAAGAAGGAAACAGCGGCCCGGATGGCCGCAGGACGAGCCTCGGAGAATCAAACGTTCCTTATTGTTTCCCCGAGTTTTGCCATTGAGATATCGGTTTGCCCGGGGTCTGGCAACCCGTATAAGCGACCCGGCTTCAGGCCCGTCCCCATCCCATGTCCCGGTGCGGAAAACGCTCCGTTTTCAGGCTCTTGACCTCAGACCTTTGAACCCGATGATCGATCCCCGCATCCTGGTGCTGATCCCGGCTCGCATGGCCGCCACCCGCCTGCCCGGCAAGCCGCTCGCCGATATCGCGGGATTGCCGATGATCGTGCATGTGCTGCGCCGTGCCGAGGCCGCCGCAATCGGCAGGGTCGCGGTGGCCACCGACACCGACGAGATCGCCTCGGTCGTGACCGCCCATGGCGGCGAGGCCGTGATGACCCGCGGCGACCACCCCTCCGGCTCGGACCGTATCCACGAGGCCATGCAGAAGCTCGATCCCGAGGGCAAGGCCGAGATCGTGGTCAATGTCCAGGGGGATTTCCCGACCATCACGATCGACAACATCCGCGAGGTGCTGCCGCCGCTGCAAGACCCGGCCGTGGACATCGCGACGCTGGCCTCGCGGATCCACACCGAGGAAGAGGATCTCGCCCCAAGCGTGGTGAAGGCGATCGGAACCTCGGTTGGCGGCAGGCGGATGCGCGCACTTTATTTCACCCGCGCGACCGCCCCGACCGGCGACGGACCGCGTTATCACCATATCGGCCTCTATGCCTTTCGCCGCGCCGCGCTGGAGCGCTACGTCTCTCTTCCGCCGTCTCCGCTGGAATTGCAGGAGAAGCTCGAGCAGCTCCGGGCGCTTGAGGCCGGAATGCGCATCGATTTCACCATCGTCGACACCGTGCCCCGCGGGGTCGATACGCCGGCGGACCTCGAGACCGCGCGCAGCATCCTTTCCAAATCCTGAGCCGCTGCTACAAGGCCGAGCATGAGCAAGATGAAGATCGCATTCCAGGGCGAGCCTGGCGCCAATTCCCACATCGCCATCGTCGAGGCCTATCCCGACGCCGAACCGATGCCCTGCGCCACATTCGAAGACGCGCTGTCGGCGATCTCGTCGGGCGAGGCCGATCTCGGCATGATCCCGATCGAGAATTCGGTCGCCGGCCGCGTCGCCGACATCCATCACCTCCTGCCGGCGTCCGGCCTCTTCATCGTCGGCGAATGGTTTCTGCCGGTCCGGCATCAGCTGATGGCCGTGAAGGGCACCAAGCTCGAAGACATCAAGAGCGTCGAGAGCCATGTGCATGCGCTCGGCCAGTGCCGGCGCATCATCCGCAAGCTCGGCATCAAGCCGATCGTGCATGCCGATACCGCCGGCAGCGCCCGCGACATCTCGGAGCGCAAGGACAAGACGGTGGCCGCGATCGCCTCGCGCCTTGCTGCAAAGATCTACGGTCTCGACATCCTCGCCGAGGACATCGAGGACGAGGCCCACAACACCACGCGCTTCGTGGTACTGGCGCGCGAGCCGAAATGGGCGCCCCAAGGCACCGGGCCGCTCGTCACGACCTTTGTTTTCCGGGTGCGCAATTTGCCGGCGGCGCTCTACAAGGCGCTCGGCGGCTTCGCCACCAACGGCGTCAACATGACCAAGCTCGAGAGCTACATGGTCGACGGCAATTTCTTCGCCACGCAGTTCTATGCCGACGTCGACGGCCATCCCGATGACAAGGGCCTCGCCTTCGCCATCGAGGAGCTGAAATTCTTCTCGCGCGAATTCCGCATCGTCGGCGTATATCCGGGCCATCCGTTCCGCGCCACGTTCAGCGAAGTGCAGGATTGATCCCTCACCCTCCCCTGGAGGGGTCCGGGACGAGCGCAGCTCGCCCGTGGGTCGCTACGCATGGAGCGCAGCGCAATGCGTAGCGGGGTGGGTGACGGTCTCTCCACGTCGAATACTGCCCGAGTGGAGAGATCACCCCGCTCGCGCTGCGCGCAATCGACCCGCCCCCTCCAGGGGAGGGTAAGCTACCCCGCCGCTCTGAGCCCGAATGCCTCCGCCAGCAGCGAATACGACTTCTTTCGCGCCGCGTGGTCATACACCGCCGTGATCACCATCAGCTCGTCCGGCTTGCTTGCGTAGATCAGCGGCTGCAGCTTCTTCTGCACCGTCGCGGGACTGCCGACGAACAGGCGCGAGCGGTTGCGCAGGATCGAGGTGCGCTCGGCGTCCGTATACGGATAGGCCATCGCCTCCTCGACGCTCGGCAGCGGCAGATATTGACCGCGGTCGCGGCGAAGACGGTTGAGGTCGAAGGACGAGGCGAGCCTTTCGGCCTCCTCGTCGGTATCGGCCGCAATGACGGCGACCGCGAGAATGGCATGTGGGCTCGCACGCCAGGCCGAGGGTTGAAAGCGATTGCGGTAATGCACCATCGCATCGATCGCGTCGTGGGACGCGAAATGATGGGCGAAGGCGAAGCCCATGCCGACCTGGGCGGCCAATTCCGAGGAATAATCGCTGGAGCCGAGCAGCCAGATAGGCGGCAGTCTGGTGTCGTCGGGCATTGCGACGACGTTGTTGTAGGGGTGCCCCGCGGGGAATTCGCGGGTCTCCCACAGGATCAACTCGTGCAGCCGCTCCAGGAAATCGTCGCCCTCGCGGCGGTCGAGCCGGCTCCTGAGCGCGTAAGCCGTCGCACCATCGGTGCCCGGCGCGCGGCCGAGACCGAGATCGATCCGGCCCGGAAATAGCGCCTCCAGCATCTTGAAGCGCTCAGCGACGACCAGCGGCGCATGGTTGGGCAGCATCACCCCGCCGGAACCGACGCGGAGGTGCTTCGTCACCGCCGCGATCTGGCCGATCATCAGGTCGGGCGCGGGGCTCGCGACGGAGGCGAGATTGTGATGCTCGGCGAGCCAGTAGCGGACATAGCCGAGGCCATCGACGTGACGCGCCAAATCGATGCTGTTGCGCAGCGCCGCGGCGGGCTTGGTGCCTGATGTGACGACGGAGAGGTCGAGGACGGAGAGCGGGATCATGGCGGCTTAACCTAATGGAGGCGGTCGCGGCGACAATGGGCAGGCTGCGCAGGCCTGACGTGTACGGACGGGCTGGCACGCCAGCGGCTGGAGTTGGGACAACCGCCGCTACTTTGCAGACGATTCTCATCTGCCCACCAAGAAAATCGTTCATAAAAGATGGCTTACGAAAGATAATATCTGAAAATTCAACACATTATGTCATGCAGCGCGCTTCCCACCCAAAACATGATTCGCAAGAATGACCCATCTAAATGCGCCTGAATGGGCAACTTCCCATGCATGATGGGCTGTCGATCAAGGGGCCTTTGCCGTATTTTAGCTCTCCGAGGCTAGACCCCGATTGCCGGCCTGACATTGGAGTGAGTGGCGCCATGACTGACCTGACGACGCCTGCGACAGCCGACCGGCAGGACAGGCACCTGAAGCGGCCCGCGATCTCCTTCGAGTTCTTTCCGCCGAAGACGGAAGAGATGGAGCGCAATCTCTGGGAGACCATCAACCGGCTGGCCCCGCTCGAGCCGAAGTTCGTCTCGGTGACCTATGGCGCCGGCGGCTCGACCCGCGAGCGCACCCATTCGACCATCACGCGCATCCTGAAAGAGACCGCGCTGCTGCCGGCGGCGCATCTGACCTGCGTCGGCGCTTCGCGCGGCGAGATCGACGAGATCGTCGACCGCTATCACGAGGTCGGCGTCCGCCACATCGTGGCCTTGCGCGGCGATCCCGTCGGCGGCATCGGCACGCCCTATTCGAGCCATCCCGAGGGTTATCAGAGCTCGGCCGAGCTCGTCGCCGGCATCAAGAAGCGGCACGGCGACATCGAGGTCTCGGTCTCTGCCTACCCCGAGAAGCACCCCGAAGCGCGCGACTTCGATGCCGATATCGACACGCTCAAGGCGAAGGTCGATGCGGGCGCGACGCGCGCGATCACGCAGGTGTTCTTCGACAACGATCTCTACTTCCGCTATCTCGACCGCGTGCGTGCGCGCGGCATCGACATCCCCGTAGTGCCGGGCATCATGCCCATGCACAACTTCAAGCAGGCGCGCAATTTCGTAACCCGTGCCGGCACCACGGTGCCCGACTGGTTCGCGGCGAAGTTCGAAGGGCTCGATGACGATGCCGAAACGCGCAAGCTGGTGGCCGCGACCGTTGCGGCCGGCCAGGTGCAGAAGCTCGCCAAGCACGGCGTCGACACCTTCCATTTCTACACCATGAACCGCGCCGATCTCGTGTTCGCGATCAGCCATTTGCTCGGCATTCGCGCCAAGAGCGCGCAGAAGGCGGCGTAAGAGAACATGACCGTGACCGTCTCTCCGAAGCGAACTGCCCTTCTGAACGCCGCGCGCGAGCGCATCCTGGTGCTCGACGGCGCCATGGGCACGATGATTCAGAACCTGCAGCTCGACGAGAAAGCCTTCCGCGGCGAGCGCTTCAAGAACTTCCATCGCGACCTGCGCGGCAACAACGATTTGTTGATCCTGACCCAGCCGCAGGCGATCGAGGACATCCACGCCGCCTATTTGCGCGCCGGCGCCGACATCGTCGCGACCAATACGTTCTCGACGACCTCGATCGCGCAGGCCGATTACGACCTCACCGACATCGTCTACGAGATGGCGCGTGAAGGCGCCCGCCTCGCCGGCAATGCCGCACGGCGCGTCGAAGCCGAGGACGGCAAGCCGCGCTTCGTCGCCGGCGCCATCGGCCCCACCAACCGCACGGCCTCGATCTCGCCCGATGTTTCCAATCCGGGCTACCGCGCCGTCACGTTCGACGATCTGCGCAAGTCCTATGGCGAGCAGATCCGCGGCCTGATCGACGGCGGCGTCGATCTCCTGCTGGTCGAGACCATCTTCGACACGCTCAACGCCAAGGCGGCGCTCTATGCGATCGCCGAGATCACCGAAGAGCGCGGCATCGACGTTCCCGTGATGGTGTCGGGCACCATCACCGACAAGTCCGGCCGCCTGCTGTCGGGCCAGATGCCGGAAGCTTTCTGGAATTCGGTGCGGCACGCCAAGCCCGTTACCATCGGCTTCAACTGCGCGCTCGGCGCCGAAGACCTGCGCGCGCATATCGCCGATATCGGCCGCGTCGCCGACACGCTGGTTTGCGCCTATCCCAATGCCGGCTTGCCGAACGAGTTTGGCCAGTATGACGAAACGCCCGAATACATGGCGCGGCTGATCGGCGAGTTCGCGCGCGACGGGCTCGTCAACATCGTCGGCGGCTGCTGCGGTACGACCCCGGACCATATCGCGGCGATTGCTGCGGCAGTGGCCCCGCACAAGCCGCGCATCGTGCCGGAGATCACCCCGCGCCTGCGGCTTTCCGGACTCGAGCCGTTCGTGCTGACCGACGCGATCCCCTTCGTCAACGTCGGCGAACGCACCAACGTCACCGGCTCGGCCCGCTTCCGCAAGCTGATCACCGCTGGCGACTACACCGCCGCGCTCCAGGTCGCGCGCGATCAGGTCGAGAACGGCGCCCAGATCATCGACGTCAACATGGACGAGGGCCTGCTCGATTCCGAAGCGGCGATGGTGACGTTCCTCAATCTCCTCGCCGCCGAGCCCGACATCGCGCGCGTGCCTGTGATGGTCGATTCCTCGAAATTCTCGGTGATCGAGGCCGGCCTGAAATGCGTGCAGGGCAAGCCGGTCGTCAACTCGATCTCGATGAAGGAAGGCGAGGAGAAGTTCATCCTTGAGGCCAAGATCGCCCGCCGCCACGGCGCGGCTGTGGTGGTCATGGCGTTCGACGAGGTCGGCCAGGCCGACACGTTCGCGCGCAAGACCGAGATCTGCAAGCGCGCCTACGACATCCTGGTGAACAAGGTCGACTTCCCGCCGGAAGACATCATCTTCGATCCGAACATCTTCGCGATCGCGACCGGCCTCGAGGAGCACAACAATTACGGCGTCGACTTCATCGAGGCGACGCGCTGGATCCGGCAGAACCTGCCGGGCGCGCATGTCTCGGGCGGCGTCTCCAATTTGTCGTTCTCGTTCCGCGGCAACGAGCCGGTGCGCGAGGCGATGCACTCGGTGTTCCTGTATCACGCCATCAAGGCCGGCATGGATATGGGCATCGTCAATGCCGGTCAGATGATCGTCTATGACGACATCGATCCCGAGCTGCGGCAAGTGTGCGAGGACGTCGTCCTCAACCGCGATCCGGGCGCCTCCGAGCGGCTGCTCGCGCTCGCCGAGAAATTCCGCGGCAAGAAGACGGAAAGCAAGGAAGCCGATCTCGCCTGGCGCGAATGGCCGGTGGAGAAGCGGCTGTCGCATTCGCTGGTGCACGGCATCACCGAGTTCATCGAGCAGGACACTGAAGAAGCCCGCAAGAAATCCTCGCGCCCGCTCGACGTCATCGAGGGCCCGCTGATGGCCGGCATGAACGTCGTCGGCGATCTCTTCGGCGACGGCAAGATGTTTTTGCCGCAGGTGGTGAAGTCCGCGCGCGTGATGAAGCAGGCCGTCGCTTACCTCATGCCGTTCATGGAGGAGGAGAAGGCGCGCAACCTTGCGAGCGGCATCGGCACCGAGGGCTCCTCGTCCGCCGGCAAGATCGTGCTCGCGACGGTCAAGGGCGACGTCCACGACATCGGCAAGAACATCGTCGGCATCGTGCTCCAGTGCAACAATTTCGAGGTCATCGATCTCGGCGTGATGGTGCCGGCCGCCAAGATCGTCGAGACGGTGAAGGCGGAGAAGGCCGACATCGTCGGGCTGTCAGGCCTGATCACGCCCTCGCTCGACGAGATGGCGTTCTTCGCCGGCGAATTGCAACGCGAAGGCTTGAGGCTGCCGCTCCTGATCGGCGGCGCCACCACCAGCCGCGTGCATACGGCCGTCAAGATCGACCCGAGCTATCGCGCCGGTCCCGTCGTGCATGTGAACGACGCCAGCCGCGCGGTCGGCGTCGCCTCCGCGCTGCTGTCGCCGGAGAAGCGCGAGGCCTATGCGGCCGAGGTGCGGGCCGAATACGCCAAGATCTCGGAGGCGCATCTGCGCGCGCAGGCCGACAAGAAGCGGCTGAAGCTGGCTGACGCGCGCGCCAACCGCGTGCCAGTCGATTTTGCCAAGAGCAAGCCGGTGAAGCCGACTTTCCTCGGTATTAGGAGCTTTGACGACTACGACCTCGCCGAGCTCGTGCCCTATATCGACTGGACGCCGTTCTTCCAGACCTGGGAGCTCGCCGGACGCTTCCCCGCCATCCTCGACGATTCCAAGGTCGGCGAGGTCGCGCGCTCGCTCTATGACGATGCGCGCAAGATGCTCGACACGATCGTCAAGGAGAAGTGGTTCCGGGCGCGGGCGACGATCGGCTTCTGGCCGGCGAACGCGCAAGGCGACGACATCGTGCTCTATGCCGACGATAACAGGACCAAGAGCATCGCGACGCTGCACACGCTGCGCCAGCAGCTGGAGAAGCGCGAGGGCCGCTTCAACGCCGCACTGTCCGACTTCATCGCGCCTGCCGGTGTGCCCGATTACATCGGCGGCTTCGTCGTCACCGCAGGGATCGGCGAGGATGCCGTGGCCGACCGCTTCAAGATGGCGAACGACGACTACTCCTCGATCCTGTGCAAGGCGCTGGCCGACCGCCTCGCCGAGGCCTTTGCCGAACGCATGCACGCCCGCGTCCGCCGCGAGTTCTGGGCCTATGCACCTAGCGAGGCGCTCTCCAACGAGGAGCTGATCCTGGAGAAGTACTCCGGGATTCGCCCCGCGCCCGGCTATCCCGCGCAGCCTGATCACACCGAGAAGGCGACGCTGTTCGAGTTGCTCGATGCTGAAGCCACCGCCGGCGTGAAGCTGACCGAGAGCTTTGCGATGTGGCCGGGCTCGTCGGTCTCCGGGCTCTATTTTGCCAGCCCCGAAAGCTATTATTTCGGCGTCGGCAAGATCGAGCGCGACCAGGTCGAGGACTACGCCGCGCGCAAGGGCATGAGCGTGGCCGAAGCCGAGCGCTGGCTCGCGCCGGTGCTGAACTACATCCCGTCGCAGGACAAGCCCTTCGCCGCCACGCCGGCGAACGACGAAATGCCGAAAGACCTCGCCTCGCATCCGCCGGGCTGCACCTGCGCGGTGCACTTGGTCTGGCAGAAGAAGCGCGCCGGCGCGGGGTAGACGCCGCCGAAACACAAACGTGAAAAACAACCCCATGCACAGTAGCGATGGGGTTGAGAAGGCTTGACGTTTTCTGACTTGCCGAAAACACGGTTGCGGCGTCGGGCAAAACAGGGGTATTATTGCATCATCGACTGCGGTGGCCGTCCGATACTCTCGCCAGGCCCCGCGCTGTCATTCCGGGGCGCGCCTCTTGGCGCGAGCCCGGAATCCATTGCTCCACATCATCCGCTGCACGGATTCCGGGCTCGCGCTTCGCGCGCCCCGGAATGACAGAGCGCTTCACCCCTTCGGCGGGGACAGCGGCTGCACGATCTCCTTGAACGGCGCCAGTGCCTCGCAACGCTCGCTATGGGCCGCGAGCGCCGGATAGCGCGCGGCATCAAACAGCTGCGGATGCGCTTCGCGGGTGAAGCGGACGACACAGGCGACGGCAACGTCGGCGTGGCCGATGCGGTCACCCAGCCAGTACGGCGTCGTCACCTTGGCGCGCTCGGCCTCGAGCACTTTCAGCACGTCCGCGATCTGCGCCTGGCAACGCTCGACCCACAGCGCGAGCTGCTCCTTCCGCAGCACGCGCTCGTAGAGCAGGCTCACCGCCTTGTCGCCGAGGCCGGAAGCGAGCGCGCAGATGCGCAAATGCTTGCGCCGCTCGGTGCCGCCGCGCGGCAGCATGGCCCTGTCCGCGCCGACGAGGTCATCGAGATAATCGAGGATGATCGTGCTCTCGATCAAAGCCTCACCGTCGTCGAGCACCAAGGTCGGCACGCGGCGGAGCGGATTGTACGGCGCGATCTTGTCGGCATCGCCGAAGGTCGACCATGGCCTGTGCTCGAAGGCGAGCCCGTAAAGCCGGAGCGCAATCGCGACGCGGCGGACGAAGGGGGAATCATATTGGCCGATCAGGAACATGGTTCTCGCTCTTCTCTATCATTGAACAAGGCAGGGCCGATCAGTCTCCACGACCAGCTCGGCGCGGCGCAACAAATATCTCGGAAACGGAGCATTGCGCCGGCTGCAACGACCCGCGACGGCCTCACCGCGCACCACGCTCAAAGGCCGTCCTGGATCGAGCGCTTGATCGCGGCAATGGCGGTCTCGTTGCGCTTGTACATCGTCCACTGCTTGATCCGCTTGGCGCGCACCAGCTTGGCTGCCGTCAGCACCCGCATGTGCTCGCTCAATGTCGGCGCGCTGACCCCGAGCTTTTCGGCGATCAGCAATCCGCAGACACCGTCCTCGACCAGGTCGCCGTCTTCCTGCTCGCGAAAATGCTTCCGCGGATCCCGCAGCCATTCCAGGATCTGCAGGCGGCGTTCGTTAGCGAGCGCGCGCAGGGCGACGGCAAATTTCATTTAGCCATTTTGCTAATTACCTAATTGATGTCAACTCTCAGTTGGGTTATCCTGGACGGCATCATGACAGCGACAATGGACATCACACGGGAGCGGATTGCGGCGACCGAGCCGGTCATCCGTCCGCATATCAGGCGCACGCCGCTTGTTCAGGCCGACCTCGCCGATTTCGGCCTGCCGGCCGCGCCGGTCACGTTCAAGCTCGAGATGCTGCAGCATTCCGGATCGTTCAAGGCGCGCGGCGCCTTCGCCAATCTGCTGCTGCAGCAGGTGCCGCAGGCCGGTGTGGTCGCCGCATCCGGCGGCAATCACGGCGCCGCCGTTGCCTATGCCGCGCATCGGCTCGGCATTCCCGCCACGATCTTCGTGCCCGACATCACCTCGCCGGCCAAGGCCGAGCTGATCAGGACCTATGGCGCAAAGCTCGTGATCGCCGGCAGCCGCTACGCCGATGCGCTCGCCGCGAGCGAGGCGCATGTCGCGCAGACCGGCGCGCTGGCCGTCCATGCCTACGATCAAGCCGAAACCCTGCTCGGCCAGGGCAGCGTCGGGCTGGAGCTTGAGCAGGATGCGCCCGGCATCGACACGCTGCTGGTGGCGGTCGGCGGCGGCGGGCTGATCGGCGGCATTGCGGCGTGGTACGGCGGCCGGACACGCATCGTCGCGGTCGAGCCGGAGCAATCGCCGACCCTTCACAAAGCGTTCGAGGCGGGCGCGCCGGTCGATGCGCCGGCCGGTGGCATCGCCGCCGACAGCCTGGCGCCGCGGCGCGTCGGCGAGCTGATGTTTCCGGTCGCGCGGGCCCATGTCGAGCGCGTCGTTCTGGTCAGCGACGATGCGATCCGGCAGGCCCAGGCCGCGCTGTGGTCGCACTTGCGCCTCGTGGCCGAGCCCGGCGGCGCAGCTGCATTTGCCGCGGTGCTCTCCGGCCGCTATCGTCCCTCACCTACCGAGCGCGTCGCAGTTCTGGTCTGCGGGGCAAACACGACGGCGGTGAATTTCGAGAGCTGAGCGGGAATGACATGACGGCACGGCGCGGACTGATCCTGATGGCGATCCTGCTGCCGATGATCGGCGCCGCCCAATCCCAGGAGCGCCCGATCGGCTTTCTGACACCGTCGAAGAACATCGCCTGCCAGTTCTTCACCGACAACGGTCAGGGCGTCTCCGCTGCGACATCATGAACATGGACGCGCGCCCGCGCCGGCCCGCCGATTGCGAGCTCGACTGGGGCCACGCCTTCGAGATGAGCGCGAAGGGCACTGCCGGCCGTATCTGCGCCGGCGACACCGTGATGGACCCCTCGCTGCCGGTGCTGGCCTATGGCGAGGTGTGGCAGCGCGGGGGATTCACCTGCCGGTCGGAGCAGACGGGATTGACGTGCTTCAATGCGATGCAGCGGGGGTTTTCGCTGGCAAGGGGGAGGCAGGAGGTGTTTTGAGGAAGCTCGACCAGAACGACAAGAATGCCGACCAGAAGCCATCGCTCAGTATCTTGGGCGTCTACTCGTTCAGCGCGGACAAGGCCGCCTATGCGCGCTTCATCCGGGAGCTGATCGATTCCCACGATCCGCCTAATTTCAGCGAAGAAGTTAAGGATATCCTCCGTAACGGCGGCAGGGGTGACGAGATCGTGCCGTTGACTCCTGAAGAGCGGCAGGATTGGGAAGGCGAGCTGCGTTTCTATATGGACGACGCCGCGGTTCTCGAGGTGCTGGTGAAGAATCCGGACCCACGATTTAATCCCCATGACTTTGCTCAGATTGACCCGTCCAACCCCAAGGACCACTCGGAGATGGCGTGGAACGAGATGTTCCTGACGGCAGACGGCGAGACGGAGATTGAGACCGACTACAAGCAAAGGCTGCCTGCGGCGAAGCAATATCGCGTGGTATTCGTCATCCATCGCTGGGTGCCTAGCCTCCCACTGCTTTCCAGCTACGGAGAGCTTCAGGCTCCTCCCGTGCAGCCGCTTCCGGAGCGATTATGGTGTCTTGTTTCCTATGACCTTCCGGAGCCGAGTGCTGGTGCAATCCAGTAGTCCGTAGCGCACAATCCGAATGGGTCGGCCCGTTACCCCATCCACGGCCGCCAATTGGAAGATTGACAGCAGCGCAGCACTCCGTCCTTAGCGCAGCGGAGCGATCCAGAATCTCTCCGTACAGACATTCTGGATTGCTTCGTCGCAAGGGCTCCTCGCAATGACGGTGAGGAGGCAGCCGCGCACTATTCGATGATCGGCACATGCTTCGCTGCATCGCGCGGTGCCGTACCGTCGAGGCGCGGATCATCGGCGATTTCGATCTGGCGGCGGAAGGGGCGGAAGCCGGAGCGCTGGTAGAAGGCGACGGCGGCGGGATGGTCGAGGGTGCAGGTATGGACCCAGACGCGGCGGACGTCGTGTGACCAGGCGCGCTCCAGCGCGCGGTTCATCAGGAAGCGGGCGGCGCCGGTGCCGATCAAGCTAGACGTGACGCCGAAATAAGTCAGCTCGCACTGGCCGGGCTCGCGGAAGTCGAGCTCGAGCAGGCCTTCGTCTCGGCCGTCGAGGACGAGGGCATAGACCTCGATTCCAGGCGCATGGATGATCGCGGCGAGCTCGGCGTCGGTCATGCGCGCGCGCGAGAACCACAGCCAGCCCTCGCCGACGCGGCGGAAGAGATCGCGGTACCAGGGAAGCGCGGGGGCATCGACCTTGCGCAAGGTCCAGGCGCCGGGCGGATCATCGCGGCGCGCGGGCGGTGCAGTCATCTCCAGATGGGTGACGATTGCGGCGATCTTGCCGTTCGGGACGTCGGAATAGCCGTCGGGGACGATCATGCTTCGTTTCTTCTTTTGTTAGCGATTAGCGGGCGGCGCCGTTTGAGGCACCACAGCAGCGCCACACTCCGTCATTGCGAGCGCAGCGAAGCAATCCAGGATCTTTCCGCAGAGGCAGTCTGGATTGCTTCGTCGCAAGAGCTCCTCGCAATGACGGTGTAGAGGCGGTGGTGTAGCCCGGATGGAGCGCAGCGCAATCCGGGATTTGTGCCACCATCGACAGCGGACCCGGATTACGCTGCGCTCCATCCGGGCTACGACATTTGCCGCTACCCCTCCCCCTCGTCGCTCGCCAGCACGCCCTTTACCGCGCGCGCCCAGCCGGCGAGCTTCCGCTCGCGCGTGGCCTGGCTCATGTTGGGCTTGAAGCGGTGCTCGAGGCGCCAATTGTCGGCGAACTTGGTCGGCTCGGGATAAACGCCCGCCTGGAGGCCAGCGAGGTAGGCGGCGCCCAGCGCCGTGGTCTCCTGGATCACCGGGCGGTCGACCGGCGCATCCAGGAGATCGGCGAGGCGCTGCATGGTCCAGTCGGAGGCGGTCATGCCCCCGTCGACGCGGAGCACGACGCTTGCGGTTTCCGAACTCGGCCAGTCCGCGCGCATTGCGGCCCAGAGATCGAAGGTCTGGTAGCAGACGCTTTCCAGCGCGGCATGGGCGAGCTCGGCGGGGCCGGTGTTGCGGGTGAGGCCGAACAGCGCGCCGCGGACGCGCGGATTCCAATAGGGCGCGCCCATGCCGACGAAGGCGGGGACCAGGTAGACGCTCTGCATGGAGTCCGACTGATCGGCAAGCGGTCCGGTTTCGGCGGCATGCTTGATGATGCCGAGGCCGTCGCGCAGCCATTGCACGGCGGAGCCGGCGACGAAGATCGAGCCTTCCAGCGCGTAGGTGCGTTTGCCATCGAGCTGATAGGCGACGGTGGTGAGCAGCTTGTTCTTGGAGACGACGGGCGTGGTGCCGGTGTTGAGCAGCGCGAAACAGCCGGTGCCGTAGGTCGACTTCATCATGCCCGGGCGGAAGCAGGCCTGGCCGATGGTGGCGGCCTGCTGGTCGCCGGCGATGCCGGCGATGACGATGGGGCCGCCGAACAGGTCCGGCGTGCTCTCGCCGAAGCGGGCGGAGGAATCCTTCACCTCGGGCAGCATCGAGCGTGGCACGCCGATGATCTCCAGGAGCTCGTCGTCCCACGCGCCGGTGTGGATGTTGAACAGCAGCGTGCGCGAGGCGTTGGTGGCGTCGGTGGCGTGCACCTTGCCGCCGGTGAGGCGCCAGAGCAGATAGCAATCGATGGTGCCGAACATCAATTCGCCGCGCGCGGCGCGCGCCCGGGCGCCGGGGACGTGGTCGAGGATCCATGCGACTTTGGTGCCGGAGAAATAGGGGTCGATGATCAGGCCGGTCTTCTCAGAGATCACGGGCTCGCGGCCTTCTGCCTTGAGCTTGGTGCAGATGTCGGCGGTGCGGCGGTCCTGCCAGACGATGGCGCGGTGCACGGCCTGGCCGGTGGCGCGGTCCCACACCACCGTGGTCTCGCGCTGGTTGGTGATGCCGATCGCGGCGATATCCTTGGCGCTGATGCCGGCGTGCTCGATCGCCTCGCGGCAGACCATCACGGTCGAGGTCCAGATGTCCTCCGGCTCGTGCTCGACCCAGCCGGAGGCCGGAAAGTGCTGCGGAAACTCGGCCTGCGCCTTCGCCGCGATGGAAATATCGCCGCGAAACACGATCGCGCGCGAAGAGGTGGTGCCCTGGTCGATGGCGAGGACGAAAGACATGGCGGCTTACCTTGGCGTTTTCTTTGGGCGTTTTTCCCTGGAGGGGTCATTGTGTCGCGCCAAAGGGAGCGGATTAGGGCGGCAAGGTCAAGGTTTGGATCAGTGGGGGCCGCTGCTCTTCCTTCTCCCCTTGTGGGAGAAGGTGGCATAGGCGGCCGTCGGCCGCCGTTCTCAAGAACGCCGAAGCAAGGCTTCGGCTACGGCGCTGGATGAGGGGTATGCTTCGGCGAACACAGCCGCAAAAGAGTCACACGCGGAGGGATACCCCTCACCCGTCTCGCCGCTTCGCCATAGCCGATGCGAAGCATCGGCGTTCTTGAGAACGGCGGCCGAAGGCCGCCTATGCCACCCTCTCCCGCAAGGGGAGAGGGGAAGAACCCTACACCGCCGCCGTCGTCACGCCGCCGTCGATGACGATGGTCTGGCCGGTCATGAAGCTCGAGGCGTCGGAGGCGAGGTAGGCGACGGCGCCGGCGATTTCGTCGGGTTCGCCGATGCGGCGGAGCGGCGTGGTGGCGGTGCGGCGCTTCAGATTGGCTTCGTCTTCCCAGAGGGCGCGGGCGAAGTCGGTCTTGACGAGGCCGGGCGCGATGCAGTTGACGCGGACGCCTTTCGGCCCCCATTCGCCGGCGAGCGAGCGGCACAGCGCGAAGTCTGCGGCCTTGGAGATGCCGTAGGCGCCGATTACGGTGGAGCCGCGCAGGCCCCCGATCGAGGAGATGATGATCACCGAGCCCTTGCCGCGCTCGGCCATCTCAGGGATCGCGAGCGCGGAGAGCCAGATGTTGCTCTTGACGTTCGAGCCCATGATCTTGTCGAAGGCTTCATCTGATATGTCGAGCAGCGGGCCGTAATAGGGATTCACGGCAGCGTTGCAGACGAGAATGTCGATCTTGCCGTAATGCTTCGTCGCGCCCGCGATCAGCGCCTCGACCTCGTTCTTGCGCGCGATGTTGCAGGGGATGACTATTGCCTCGCCGCCGGACGCATTGATGCGGTCGGCGACCTCGTTGCAGGCCTCCGCCTTGCGCGAGGAGACCACGACCTTGGCGCCGAGCTTGGCGAGGAGTTCGGCGGAGGAACGGCCGATGCCGCGGCTGGAGCCGGTGACCACGGCGACCCTGCCGGTGAGATCGAACGGGGTGTTCTTCATTGTTGTTGCCTCCTCCTGGTCATTCCGGGGCGCGCATAGCGCGAACTACGATGCGCAATTGCGCATCTGAGAATCCATTTCACCGCGCGTATTGCCGCCCGATGGATCCCGGGTTCATCGCTGCGCGATGCCCCGGGATGACAGTCGTCGTGTGGTCTAGGTCAACTCAGATCAACCCGCCCGCATCCGCGACACGGCGCTGGTGGTAGTCGGTGTCGCCAAAGGTGTTCTCGATCATGGTGAGGCGCTTGAAGTAGTGGCCGATCTTGGCCTCCATGGTCATGCCGATGCCGCCGTGGAGCTGGATCGACTGCTGGCCGACGAATTTCAGCGACTTGCCGATCTGCACCTTGGCCGCGGCGATCGCGTTGCTGCGCTCCTTGGCGTCCTCGAAGTCGTTCGCCATGGTCGCGAACATCGACATCGAGCGCGCCTGCTCGGTGGCGACGAACATGTCGGAGGCGCGGTGCTGCAGCGACTGGAACGAGCCGATCGCGACGCCGAATTGCTTGCGCGTCTTGATGTACTCGACCGTGGTCTTGAGCGATTCGTCCATCAGGCCGACCGCCTCGGCGCAGAGCGCGACGCGGGCTTCGTCCACCACGCGCTCGATCAGCGCGAGCGAATCCTCGGGGTTGCCGAGCACGGCGTCGGGACCGACCTCGACACCGGTGAAGGTGATGTCGGCGGCGTGCAGGCCGTCCTGGGTCGGATAGGACTTTTTCGCGACGCCCTTGGCATTGGCCGGAACCAGAAACACGCCGATGCCTGACTTGTCGCGGCGGTCGCCCTTGGTGCGCGCGGTGACGATCAGGGTGTCCGCGTTCTCGCCGTTCAGCACGACGAACTTCTCGCCGTCGATCACGTAGGCGTCGCCCTTCTTCTTCGCGGTCGTGACGACGTCGAACAGATCGTAGCGCGAGTTCTTCTCGAGCTGGGCGAACGCAAACGTCTTGCTGCCGTCGATGATGCCGGGCACGTGCGCGGCCTTCTGCGCATCGGTGCCGGCATGACGCAGGAAGCCGCCGCCGATCACGACGGTGGCGAGATACGGCTCCAGCACCAGCGCCTTGCCGAGCGCTTCCATCACGATCATGGTCTCGACGCCGCCGCCGCCGAAGCCGCCATCGGCCTCCGCGAAGGGCAGACCGAGCAGGCCCTGCTCGGCGAGCTTGAGCCAGACCGTTTTGCTCCAGCCGCCCTTCTCCGCCATGTACTTCTTGCGCTGCTCGAAATCGTAGGAATCGGTCAGCAGGCCGTCGATGCTTTCCTTGAGAAGCCGCTGCTCCTCGGACAGATCAAAATCCATTTCTTTGGTTCCTCGTACCCGGACTTATTTGATTTCGTCATTCCGGGATGGCCCGAAGGGCCAGGCCCGGAATCCATTTCGCCTCAGCGTATGGGCCCGATGGATTCCGGGTTCGCGACTTCGTCGCGCCCCGGAATGACGGTGGAAATATTGCCCTCCCCGCGGTCGCGGAGAGGTGGCAGATCACAGCCCCAGCACCGCCTTGGCGATGATGTTGCGCTGGATCTCGTTGGAGCCGCCGTAGATCGAGACCTTGCGGTTGTTGAAGTAGCTCGGCGCGATCTGGGCGGTCCAGTCCATGGCTTCGTTCGAGCCATCGTCGCCGTGCACGTCGTAAGGCGCGGCGAACGGGCCGATCACTTCCATCAGCAGCTCGGTGGTGGTCTGCTGGATCTCCGAGCCCTTGATCTTCAGCACCGAGGAGGCCGGATTGGGCTTGCCCTTGCCGTGCTTGCCTTCGTCGGCGACGACGCGCAGCTGGGTGAGCTCGAGCGCCTTCAGCTCGATCTCGCAGGCCGCCAGCTTCTCGCGGAAGGCGGGATCCTGGATGATCGGCTTGCCGGCGGATTCGACCTTCGAGGCCAGATCCTTGATGCGGCGGATGCGCTCCTTGGAGACGCCGACGCGGGCGATGCCGGTGCGCTCATTGCCGAGCAGGAACTTGGCGTAGTCCCAACCCTTGTTCTCCTCGCCGATCAGGTTCTCGTAGGGAACCTCGACGTCATCGAAGAAGACCTCGTTGACCTCACGGCCGCCGTCGATGGTCTGGATCGGGCGAACGGTGACGCCCTTCGACTTCATCGAGAACACGATGAAGGAGATGCCCATCTGCTTCTTGGCGTTGTTGTCGGTGCGGCAGAGGCAGAAGATCATGTCGGCGTGCTGGGCGAGCGTGGTCCAGGTCTTCTGGCCGTTGATGATCCATTTGTCGCCACGGCGCTCGGCCTTGGTCTTGAGCGAGGCGAGGTCGGAGCCGGAGCCGGGCTCGGAAAAACCCTGGCACCACCAATCGTCGACATTGGCGATGCGCGGAAGATATTTCTTCTTCTGCTCCTCGTTGCCGAAGGTGTAGATGACGGGGCCGACCATGCTGACGCCGAAGGCGAGCGGCTGCGGCGCCGGATAGGACTGCAGCTCCTCGTTGAAGATGTAGTGCTGCACGCTGGTCCAGCCGGTGCCGCCATATTCCTTCGGCCAATGGCTGACGCCCCAGCCCTTCTTGTTGAGGATGCGCCACCACGTCACCATCTCGTCCTTGGAGAGGTGACGGCCCTCGACCAGCTTGCGCCGCGTATCCGGCGGCACGTTGTCGCGGAAGAACTGCCGCACTTCGTCGCGAAACGCCTGCTCTTCTCTAGTGAATGCGAGATCCATTGGATCCTCCTGTGAAACGTTACTTCATTTTCGTCATTGCGGGGGCATCGGCAGCGCGAATCCCGGACGATGGTTTCTGCTGCTGGCGCAATTCGTGGCGCGACAATTTGCCGACCGGCGTGCGCGGCAGGTCGTCAACGAACTCGACCGCGGCCGGCAATTCGTGCTTGCCGAGCTTGCCGGCAAGCTGCGCGCGCAGCTCCTCGAGCGAGAACGGCTTTGCCTCGGGCCTCAATTTGATGAAGGCCTTGGCGGCTTCGCCGCGATAGGGATCGGGAATGCCGAGCACGATCACCTCGTGCACGCCCGGGATGGTGTAGATCGCCTGCTCGATCATCTGCGGATAGACGTTGAAACCGCCGGAGATGATCATGTCCTTCTTGCGGTCGACCAGGAAGAAGTAGCCGTCGGCATCGACATAGCCGATGTCGCCGGTGAGAAAGCGGCCATCGACGAAGGCCTCGGTCGATCCCTCCGGCTTGTTCCAGTAGCCCTTGGTGACGTTCGGGCCCTTGATGCGGATCTCGCCGATTTCGCCCGGCGGCAGCACGCGTCTGGGATCGTCGAGCGCGACGACGTCGAGCTCGATGCCGGGCAGCGTCAGGCCGATCGAGCCCGGTTTCTCGGGGCCCTCGGGCGGATGGCCGGTGCCGGGCGAGCAGGTCTCGGTCATGCCCCAGCCGCTCTTCAGCTTCTTGCCGACCTTGCGCTCGAAGAAGCTGGCGATCTCCACCGGCAGCGGCGCGCCGCCGGAGCCGATGGTGACCAGCGAGGAGAAGTCGCGTTTGTCGAGATCGGGCAGCGCGGCGATCGCGATCCACATCGTCGGCACGCCTGGGAAATACGTCGCACGCTTGACCTCGATGTCGCGCATCACGGCTTCGACGTCGAAGCGCTGATGCAGCGAGATCAGATTGCCGCGGCGGAGCGAGGACAGCAGCACCACGGTGAGCGCGTAGATGTGGAACAGCGGCAGCACGCAGATCACGCGCTCGATTGTCTCGCCGCGGGCGGCACGGGCCGGCTTGCCCCAGACGTCGTAGATCGACACCGCCGAGGTGAGATTGCCGTGGCTCAGCATCGCGCCCTTCGGCAGGCCGGTGGTGCCGCCGGTATATTGCAGCAGCGCGACGTCGTCGGCCGCGACAACAGGCCATTGCGCGGGCGCGGTGGCGCCCTCGACGAAAGCCGCGAAGGTGACGATGCGGGGATCGTCGGGGATCGCCGCCTGCGGCGTGCCGACCTTGCCCCAATGATCGTCCTCGCAGACGACCAGCGTGTCGATCAGGCCCTTCTCCAGGAATTTCAGCGCGGTCGGCAGCAGGGCCTGGAGGTTGGAGGTGACGAGCAGGCGCGAGCCGGAATCGGTGATCTTGTGCGTCAGCGCGATCTCGCCGTCGAGCGGCGACAGATGCGCGACGCGGCCCCCGGCCTTCAGCGCGCCGAAGAAGCTGACGGGATGATCGGGCGTGTTGCCGAGGAACAGCGCGACCGACGCGCCTTTGCCGCAGCCGGCGCGCAGGAACGCTGCGGCGGCACGATCGGCCAAGCTTGCGAGCTCGGTGTAGCTGATCGGCCGGTCGCGGAATTCCAGCGCGGTGCGCGGGCCGTAATCGGCGGCGGCCTTGGCGAGAAGGTCCGGCAGCGTGCCCTGGACGATGGTGTCGTCCCACCGCACGCCCTCGGGATAAAACTGTTCGCCGGGATGGGTCATTTTCCTGATTGCTCGAGCGAACAACTAACACAGACCGTCATTCCGGGGCGCGACGAAGTCGCGAGCCCGGAATCCATAACCACCAGCTGGGGTTATGGATTCCGGGCCTGCGCCTTGCGGCGCATCCCGGAATGACGAAGGTTGGGACGAAGCCCCGATCACGCTGCTTTCGACTCCGCAGCCAGCGACGCAAACGTCTTGCCCTCCGCGGCGAGCTTCTTCAGCAGCGGGGAGGGCTCAAGGCTGGGGTCGTTGGTCTCCTTGGCGTAGAAGGCGAGACGATCGGCGATGTGCTTGAGGCCGACGCTGTCGGCCCAATACATCGGGCCGCCGCGATAGATCGGCCAGCCATAGCCGTAGAGCCAGACCACGTCGATGTCGCTGGGACGCGCGGCGATGCCCTCTTCGAGGATCTTCGCGCCCTCGTTGATCATCGGATACATCATGCGCTCGAGGATCTCCTCGTCGCTGACGATTCGCTTCTTGCGGCCGAGACGCAGCAGGGTCTCGTCGATCAGCTTCTCGACATCGGGGTCCGGCAGCGGCGCACGAGAACCCTGCTCGTACTTGTAATAGCCCTTGCCGGTCTTCTGGCCGAAGCGGCCGGCTTCGCACAGCGCGTCCGCGATTTCCGACTTGATGCCGCGATCTTTCCGCGAGCGCCAGCCGATGTCGAGGCCGGCGAGATCGCTCATCGCGAACGGGCCCATCGGCATGCCGAACTTGGTGACGACGGCATCGACCTGCTGCGGCAGCGCGCCCTCGAACAGCAGCTTTTCCGACTGCTTGCCGCGCTGGGCCAGCATGCGGTTGCCGACGAAGCCGTCGCAGACGCCGACCACGGCCGGCACCTTCGCGATTTTTCGCGCGATGGTCACCGCAGTCACCAGCGCATCCGGCGCGGTCTTGTCGGCGCGCACGATCTCGCACAGCTTCATGACGTTCGCCGGCGAGAAGAAGTGCATGCCGAGCACGTCCTGCGGACGCTTGGTCGACTTCGCGATCTCGTCGATGTTGAGATACGAGGTGTTGGAGGCGAGCACGGCGCCCGGCTTGGCGTACTGGTCGAGCTTGCCGAACACCTCCTTCTTGACCGCCATGGTCTCGAACACGGCCTCGATGACGAGATCGGCATCGCCGACATTCTCGATGCCGACGACGCCGTTGATCAGCGCCATGCGCTTGGCGGGCGCATCGGCCGGGATGCCGCCGCGCGCGGCGGTCGCTTCCCAGTTCTTCTGCATGATGCCCATGCCGCGCTTGAGCTGCTCCTCGCCGGTCTCGATCAGGGTGACGGGAATGCCGGCATTGGCGAAGGACATCGCGATGCCGCCGCCCATGGTGCCGGCACCGAGAATGGCGACGCGGTTCACGGGCCGCGGCTTGGTGCCTTCAGGAACGCCGGCGATCTTGTTGGCCTCGCGCTCGGCGAAGAAGGCGTAACGCTGCGCCTTGGACTGGTCGCTGGCGACGAGCTTGAGGAAGCCCTCGCGCTCCTTCTTCAGGCCTTCGTCGAACGGCAGGTCGATGGCATAGCCGACGGCGTCGGCTGCGGCGAACGGCGCCTCGAGGCCGCGCGACTTCTTGGTCATGGCCGCGACCGCATTGGTGAAGATCGAGCGGTCGGCCTTGGCGGCTGCGAGCTTGGAATCGTCGTCGCGCAGGCGGCGCAGCGGGCGCTTCTCCGCGAGCAGCTTGCGCACGAAAGCCTCGCCGCCGGAGGCCGGGCCCTCGACGATCTCCTCGATCAGGCCGTTCTTCAGCGCCTCCGCCGCCCCGATCGGGTCGCCGCCGACGATCATCTTGACCGCAAGCTCCGGGCCCACCGCACGGGGCAGGCGCTGGGTGCCACCGGCGCCGGGCAGAAGTCCGAGCTTCACCTCGGGCAGGCCGAGCTTGGCCTCTTTCACCGCGACGCGGAAATGGCAGGCCAGCGCGACCTCGAGGCCGCCGCCGAGCGCGGTGCCGTGGATCGCGGCAACGACCGGCTTGGGCGAGTTTTCGATCTCGGACAGCACGTCGTTGAGCGCGGGCGGCTTCGGCGGCTTGCCGAACTCGGTGATGTCGGCACCGGCAATGAACGTGCGGCCGGCGCAGGTCAGCACGATGCCCTTGATGGCGGGATCGGCAATCGCGGCCTTGATGCACTCGAGGATCCCGCCTCGGACTGCGGCACTCAGCGCATTGACCGGCGGGCTGTTGACCGTGACGATCCCGACTTCATCATGACGCTCAAGCTTGACCACTTCGCTCACGGTGTCCCTCCTTGGTGGGGATTTACTTTTATTCGATTTCGCATTGCGGAATTTAATTCCGCATCTTGACGGCAGGGTTATTTTGAAGCACGGACGTTGTCAACGACTCCGCGCAAGAAGCAGATCAGGGATGAAGCGTACAGGAAAGAAGACCGCGACCGATCGGAATTTCGTCGTCGCGCTTTCCCGCGGACTGGAAGTATTGCGCGCGTTCCAACCCAATGACGGCCTGCTCGGCAATCAGGAGATTGCGTCCCGCACCAATCTGCCCAAGCCCACCGTGTCGCGGCTGACCTACACGCTGACCAAGCTTGGCTATCTGACGCCGGTTCCCCGCTTCGAGAAGTACCAGCTCGCCCCGGCAGCGATGTCGCTCGGCTACGCGGCGCTGGCCAATCTGGGCGTTCGGCATTTGTCCGAGCCGTTCCGCGAAGAGGTGATGCGCGCGACCGGCGGCGCCGTCGCCGTCGGCGGCCGTGACCGCCACAGCATGATCTATTTCGGGCAGAGCCGCGGCAGCGAGACCGTCGGCGTTCAACTTGACGTCGGCTCGCGCGTGCCGATTGCAACCAGCGCGATGGGCCGCGCCTATTTCTGGGCACTCGATGACGAAGGTCGCGCCGAAGTGTCGCGCATCCTGCGCGAACATTACGGCAGCCGCTGGCCGAAGATGCGCGAGGGCTTGGAACGTTCCGGCGAGACGGTCGCGAAATACGGCTTTGCGATTTCGGTCGGCGATTGGCACGACGACATCGGCGCCGCCGGCGTCGCGCTCAAGCTCAACGACGGAACCGGGCCTTACGCATTCAATTGCGGCGCGCCCGCATTCCGTTTCACGGAAGAGCGTTTGATCAACGACATTGGACCGCGTCTCTTAGCGATGGTAAGGAACATCGAGGCGGCGCTCGGGGGTCTGATGCCGCATTCAAAAAAAGACATCAGCAAAAAGCTGAAATCAGGAGGAAAAGTTGCGCGTGTGGCCGAGGGATTCAGATAGCCTTTGTCATCATCGGGAGCGGCTCGCATCGCCCCATCGCTCACTGTACGTCGTGAGCGAGACGAGATGACGCAGGCACAGCTCGCGCAGGGTACATCGCCCCTGCTCGCGGTTCGCGACGTCAGCGTCGTGTTCGGCGGCATCGTCGCGCTCAACGGCGTGTCCTTCGACATGCACAAGGGAGCCATCCTCGGATTGATCGGCCCGAACGGCGCCGGCAAGACCACGCTCTTCAACTGCCTGTCGCGGCTGTACCAGCCGTCGTCCGGCGACATCTTGATGGACGGCGTGAGCATCCTGACGCGGCCGCCGCACCGGATCGCCGAGATCGGCATCGGCCGCACCTTCCAGAACGTGGCGCTGTTTCCCAACCTTTCGGTGATGGACAACGTCCGCGTCGGCGCCCATTCGAAGACCTCGAGCGACATTATCAGCGACTCCCTGAAGCTTGCCTGGGTCCGGCGCAGCGAGACCAGCATCAACAAGAAGGTGCACGAGATCCTTGCTTACCTCGACCTCGAGGACGTCGCCCATACCGTCGTGTCCGGCCTACCGTTCGGTACGCAGAAGCGGGTCGAGCTGGCGCGTGCGCTGGCGGCCGATCCGAAGATCCTGCTGCTCGACGAACCCGCCGGCGGCCTCAACCACGAGGAAGTTCATGTACTCGGCGACCTCATCCGCAAAATCCGCGACGAGCGCCATATGACCGTGCTCCTGGTCGAGCATCACATGGGCCTCGTGATGTCGATCGCCGACCACGTTGTCGCGCTGAACTTCGGCAAGAAGCTCGCGGAAGGCACGCCCGCCCAGGTGCAGGCGGACCCGGACGTCATCAAGGCCTATCTCGGGAGCAAGGATCAATGACGCCACTGCTCAACGTCAAGGACCTGCGCGCTTATTACGGCCAGGTCCAGGCGCTCCATGGCCTGTCCTTCTCGCTCAACGAGGGTTCGCTCGTGACGCTGCTGGGCGCCAACGGCGCCGGCAAGACCACCACACTGCGCGCGATCTGCAACATGGTGCGCTCCACCGGCGGCGTCGAGTTCGAAGGCAAGCCGCTGAACAACCGTTCGACCGAGAGCATCGTGCGGTTCGGCATCGCCCACGTGCCGCAGGGCCGCGGCACCTTTACCAACATGACGGTGGAGGAGAATCTCCAGCTCGGGGCCATCACCCGCAAGGACCGCGCCGGCATCGTCTCCGACATCGAGCGCATGTACGCGCATTTCCCAGTGTTGAAGCAGCGCCATACCCAGCAGGCCGGCACGCTCTCCGGCGGCGAGCAGCAGATGCTCGCGGTCGCCCGCGCGCTGATGCTGCGACCGCGGCTGATGCTGCTCGACGAGCCCTCCTTCGGCCTCGCGCCGCTGGTGGTGCGCGACCTGTTCGGCATCCTCGGCAAGATCAACCGCGAGGACAAGGTCTCGATCCTGGTGGTCGAGCAGAACGCCCAGCTCGCACTCGAGCTCGCCGATCAGGCCTATGTGATCGAGACCGGGCGCATCGTGATGTCGGGCAAGGCCAAGGACATCGCGAACAACGAAGAAATCCGCAAATCCTATCTGGGTTACTGAGGGAGCCGGCACAATGGAGCTGTTCACCAACCAGGTCCTGGCCGGCATCGCCACGGGGGCGATCTATGCCTGCATGGCGCTCGCCGTGGTCATGATCTACCAGGCCATCGACCATCTCAACTTCGCGCAAGGCGAGATGGCGATGTTCTCGACCTTCATCTCATGGCAGCTGATGCAGTGGGGCGTGTCTTATTGGGCTGCCTTCCTGATCACGCTGGCATTTTCTTTCGTTGCCGGCATCGCGATCGAGCGCATCCTGTTCAAGCCGCTCGTCAAGGCGCCGGTGCTCACCAACGTCGCCGGCTTCATCGCGCTGTTTGCGATCATCAACTCCTCGGCGGGCCTGATCTGGGACTTCACGATCAAGCAATATCCGACCCCGTTCGGCTCCGCACCGTTCCTCGGCAGCCAGCTGATCTCGACGCACCAGGCCGGCATGATCGGCGTCACCGTGGCGCTGCTGCTCGCGCTCTATTTCTTCTTCCAGTACACGCGCATCGGCCTTGCGATGCGAGCCGCAGCGTCGGTGCCCGAATCGGCCCGCCTCGTCGGCATCAACACGAGTTGGATGATCGCGCTCGGCTGGGGCATGGCGACCGCGATCGGCTCGATCGCCGGCATGCTGATCGCGCCTGTCGTGTTCCTCGAGCCGAACATGATGGGCGGCGTGCTGATCTACGGCTTCGCCGCGGCGGTGCTCGGCGGGCTGTCGAGCCCGTTCGGCGCCGTGGTCGGCGGCTTCCTGGTCGGCGTGTTCGAGAATCTCGCCGGTACCTACATTCCCGGCGTCGGCAATGAGCTGAAACTCCCGATCGCGCTCGCGCTGATCATCTCCGTCCTGGTCGTCAAACCCGCTGGTCTGTTCGGCCGGCATATCGTCAAGCGAGTTTGATCATGAGCGCAGCAGAAGAAGTCGTCGCTGAGGGCCACGAGGCGGTCGAGGCGGTTCCGAAGCGGGCCATGACGCTGGGCACCGGCACCTCGCTGGTGGTGCTGGCCGCGCTGTTGATCGTGCCGATGTTCGTCAAGAACTTCATCATCTTCCAGATGACGATGCTCCTGATCTACGGGCTCGCGGTGCTGGCGCTGAACATCCTGACCGGCGGAAGCGGCCAGTTCTCGCTCGGCCAGAGCGCGTTCTACGCCGTCGGCGCCTATGTGTCTGCGGTGCTGATGGAACATGCCAACGTCAACTACGCGCTGACCATTCCGATCTCCGCCGTGATTTGCTTCGGATTCGGTTACCTGTTCGGCAAGCCGGCGCTGCGGCTGTCCGGCATCTATCTCGCACTCGCGACCTTCGCGCTTGCGACTGCGATGCCGCAGCTGCTCAAGCTGAACTTCCTCGAGCACTGGACCGGCGGCGTGCAGGGCCTCGTCGTCACCAAGCCGGACGCGCCGTTCGGCCTGCCGATGTCGCAGGACATGTGGCTGTACTACTTCACGCTCGCCGTGACGGTCGCGATCTACATCTTCTCGGTGAACCTGTTGCGTTCCCGCTCGGGCCGCGCCTTCATGGCGATCCGCGACAACGAGATCGCGGCCTCCTCGATGGGAGTCAACGTCGCGCTGTACAAGACGCTGGCTTTCGGCGTGTCCGCCGGCATCACCGGCGTTGCCGGCTCGCTCGGCGCCATCGCGGTGCAATTCGTCGCGCCCGACAGCTACACCATCACGCTCGCGATCTCGCTGTTCCTCGGCATGGTGGTCGGCGGCGTCGGCTGGCTGCCCGGCTCGTTCGTCGGTGCGGCCTTCATCATCTTCGTGCCGAACATGGCGGAGAGCATCTCCAAGGGCCTCTCCGGCGCGGTATTCGGCGTGCTGCTGTTCCTCGTCATCTACCTCGTGCCGCATGGCGCAAGGCAGGTCGCGATCCTGGGCCAGCAACTCGTCGGCAAGCTCAGGAAGAACTGAAGACCCGTTGAATTAACCAAGGAGACCGAATTGTATTTTGGAAGAACACTGCGAGCCGCCGCGCTGATCACGGCAACGGCGGCCATCACTCTCACCTCCGGCGCTGCACTCGCCCAAAAGAAATACGACACCGGCGCGTCCGATACCGAGATCAAGATCGGCAACATCATGCCGTACAGCGGTCCGGCGTCGGCCTATGGCATCATCGGCAAGACCGAAGAAGCCTATTTCAAGATGATCAACGACAAGGGCGGCATCAACGGCCGCAAGATCAACTTCGTCACCTATGACGACGGCTATTCGCCACCGAAGGCTGTCGAGCAGGTTCGCAAGCTGGTCGAGAGCGACGAGGTGCTGGTCGTTTTTAACCCGCTCGGCACGCCCTCGAACAGTGCGATCCAGAAGTATCTCAACTCCAAGAAGATCCCGCAGCTCTTCGTCGCGACCGGCGCCACCAAGTGGAACGACCCGAAGAACTTCCCCTGGACCATGGGCTGGCAGCCCTCCTACCAGAGCGAAGCGCAGATCTACGCGAAATGGCTGATGAAGGAGAAGCCGGACGCCAAGATCGCAATCCTCTACCAGAACGACGATTTCGGCAAAGACTACCTCAAGGGCACCAAGGACGGCCTCGGCGCCAAGGCCTCGTCCATGATCGTCATGGAGGAGAGCTACGAGGTCTCCGAGCCGTCGATCGACGGCCATATCGTCAAGATCAAGGCCGCCAATCCCGACGTGCTCCTGATCTACACCACGCCGAAGTTCGCGGCCCAGACCATCAAGAAGACCGCCGAGCTCAGCTGGAAGCCGCTCCAGATCCTCACCAACGTGTCGATCTCGGTCGGTAGCGTGATGAAGCCGGCCGGCTTCGAGAACGCGCAGGGCGTGCTGTCGGCCGCCTACGCCAAGGACTCCACGGATCCGCAATGGGCCAACGACCCCGGCATGAAGAAGTGGAACGAGTTCGTCGACAAGTACATGCCGGGTGCCGACAAGTCGGACACCAGCATGGTTTATGGCTATGGCGCCGCCTCGACGCTGGCCAAGGTGCTGGAGATGTGCGGTGACGATCTCACCCGCGCCAACATCATGAAGCAGGCCGCCTCGTTGAAGGACTTTGCTCCGGATACGCTGCTGCCCGGTGTCAGGATCAACACCAGCGCCACCGACTTCGCTCCGATCGCGCAGCTGCAGATGATGCGCTTCAAGGGCGAGAAGTGGGAACTGTTCGGCGAGATCATCAGCGGTGACGTCGCCTCCGAGTGACGCGTGACGCGATGATCGAGGACGAGGAGCCCCCGCGGACAGTCGCGGGGGCTTTTTGTTGACGACAGGCGCCAATCTTGTTCAATGCGATCGATCCATCCCGGGGTAGGAGAGCAATGGCCGCCGTTCGTTCCCAGGTTGCGACGCTCTGGGCCGCGCTTGCCTTGTGCACTGCAATGAGCGGCGAGGCGCTGGCGCAGAAGAAATACGACAGCGGCGCCTCCGATACCGAGATCAAGATCGGTAACATCATGCCCTACAGCGGTCCGGCCTCCGGCTATGCTGCGATCGGCAGGACCGAGGAAGCCTACTTCAACAAGATCAATGCCGAGGGCGGCATCAACGGCCGCAAGATCAGATTCATCTCCTATGACGACGGCTATTCGCCGCCGAAGACGGTGGAACAGGCGCGAAAACTGGTCGAGAGCGACAACGTGCTGCTGATCTTCGGCTCGCTCGGCACCTCCACCAACAGCGCCATCCGCAAGTACATGAACGAGAAGAAGGTGCCGCAATTGTTCGTGGCGAGCGGCGCCTCGAAATGGAACGACCCCAAGCAATATCCCTGGACCATGGGCTGGCAGCCGAGCTACGTCAGCGAGGCTCGGATCTATGCCAAATACATCATGAAGGAGAAGCCAAACGGAAAGATCGGCGTGCTCTACCAGAACGACGATTTCGGCAAGGACTATCTAAACGGGTTGAAGGAGGGCCTCGGCGCCAAGGCTTCGATGATCGTGCGGGAGGAGGCCTACGACACGTCCGAGCCCGCAATCGACGAGCGAGTCGTGAAGCTGAAGGCGGCCGGCGCCGATATCTTCATCAGCCTCACCAACCAGAAATTCGCCGCGCAGGGAATCAAGAAAGCCGCGGAGATCAACTGGCATCCGATGCACATCATCTCCAACGTCTCGGCTTCGGTCAGCGGCGTATTGGAGCCGGCGGGCATTGAAGTCTCGCAAGGCATCCTGTCGGCGACCTACACCAAGGACGGCTCCGACCCGCAGTGGAATGCCGACGACGGCATGAAGAAGTTCTACAGTTTCCTCGCGCAATACGAGCCCAGGGCCAACAAGCTCGATGCCGGCGTCGTGTACGGCTATGCCGCCGCACAGACCATCGTGAAGGTGCTGCAGATGTGCGGCGACGATCTCACCCGCGAGAACGTCATGAAGCAGGCCGCCAGCCTGAAGGACTTCGCACCCGACACGCTGCTGCCAGGCATCAAGATCAACACCGCGCCCGACGATTTCGCCCCGATCGAGCAGCTGCAGATGATGCGCTTCAAGGGCAGGAAATGGGAGCTGTTCGGCGACATCATCTCGAGCGAGATGAGCCACTGAACGACGCAATTCAAAATAGCCGCTTTCTCGTAAAGCAACTCAAGCGGTGAGTTTGCCCCGCAAAAAGAATCTCACGCGCCGGAATATTCAGCACCGCCTTCGACGAGATCGCCGCCTGCGCGAGGCCCGTGCAGGCGTTCTTCTTGCTGACGGCCGTGGATAGGTATTGAATGCGTGACGGAGCGACGCGCAACGATCGCTCCCAATAAGAACAAACGACACATTCAATCCTGTCCAGGGAGATCAAAATGCCTGCAATGCATGTGCGATTGGGGGCCTTCTCGGCTGCCCTCGTGCTAGCCGCCACGCTGTCCACGACAGCGCTCGCGCAGAAGAAATACGACACCGGCGCATCCGACACGGAGATCAAGATCGGCAACATCATGCCCTATAGCGGTCCCGCGTCCGCCTACGGCGTGATCGGCAAGACCGAAGAGGCCTATTTCCGCAAGATCAACGCAGAAGGCGGCATTAACGGCCGCAAGATCAACTTCATCACCTATGACGACGCCTATTCCCCGCCGAAGACCGTGGAGCAGGCGCGCAAGCTGGTCGAGAGCGACGAGGTGCTGCTGATCTTCAACTCGCTCGGCACCCCGCCGAACTCGGCGATCCAGAAGTACATGAACCAGAAGAAGGTTCCGCAGCTGTTCGTCGCCACCGGCGCCACGAAGTGGAACGACCCGCAGACCTTCCCGTGGACGATGGGCTGGCAACCCAACTACCAGATCGAGTCGATCATCTACGCCAAGTACATCCTGAAGAACCATCCGAACGCCAAGATCGCCGTGCTCTACCAGAACGACGATTACGGCAAGGACTATCTGAAGGGGTTCAAGGACGGGCTCGGAGCCAAGGCCGCCTCGATGATCGTCATCGAGGACAGCTACGAAGTCTCCGAGCCGACCATCGACTCCCACATCGTCAAGATGAAGTCGACCAACGCCGACGTGTTCTTCAACATCACGACGCCGAAATTCGCGGCACAGGCGATCAAGAAGAACGCCGAGATCGGCTGGAAGCCGCTGCACTTCCTCAACAACGTCTCGGCCTCGATCGGCAGCGTAATCAAGCCGGCCGGCTTCGAGAACGCGCAGGACATCATCTCGTCGCAGTACTTCAAGGATCCCACCGACGCGCAGTGGAAAAACGACAAGGCGATGATCGCCTGGAACGAATTTCTGGATAAGTACTATCCGGAAGCGAACCGCGCCGATGCCTCGGTAATGTACGGCTACATCGTCGCCCAGGGCCTCGTTCACGTGCTCAAGGCCTGCGGCGACAATCTGACCCGCGAAAACATCATGAAGCAGGCCGCCAACATCAAGGACTTCGAGCCGGCGGGCCTGTTGCCGGGCATCAAGGTCAACACCTCGGCCACCGACTTCGCGCCGCTGTCGCAGCTGCAACTGATCCGGTTCAAGGGCGAGCATTGGGTGCCATTTGGCGAGGTGCTGAGCGGCGACGTCGGCGGCTGACCATTAACCACTTGCTCAAGATGTAGCCAAATCGAGTAAAGACGCAGCCCCTGCGGCCATGCCGCAGGGGCTTTTCCTTGAAGCGTTCAGGCAAATCGTATTGAATTGCGGCCGCGTCGCGAAGAAAAACGAGACAAGAAAAGGGACGCACACACAAAGAAAAACAGGGAGATTGGAATGCCTGCTGTCACCGGCAAGCTTGCGGCCGCATCATTGGCGCTCGCGCTCATCGCGGCCTCGGCCTCAACCGCAACGGCCCAGAAGAAATACGATACCGGTGCGACTGACACCGAGATCAAGATCGGCAACATCATGCCCTACAGCGGACCGGCCTCCGCCTACGGCATCATCGGTCGCACCGAAGCCGCCTATTTCAAGAAGATCAACGAAGAGGGCGGCATCAACGGCCGCAAGATCAATTTCGTCTCCTACGACGACGCCTACTCGCCGCCGAAGACGGTGGAGCAGGCGCGCAAGCTGGTCGAGAGCGACGAGGTGCTGCTCGTCTTCAACTCGCTCGGCACGCCGCCGAACTCCGCGATCCAGAAATACATGAACTCGAAGAAGGTGCCGCAGCTGTTCGTCGCCACCGGCGCCACCAAGTGGAACGATCCGCAGAACTTCCCGTGGACCATGGGCTGGCAACCCAACTACCAGAGCGAGACGCAGATCTACGCGAAATACATCCTCAAGGCCATGCCGAACGCCAAGATCGGCGTGCTCTACCAGAACGACGATTACGGCAAGGATTACCTGAAGGGCCTGAAGGACGGCTTGGGGGCCAAGGCCGCGAGCATGATCGTGCTGGAGGAAAGCTACGAGACTTCGGAGCCGACCATCGACAACCACATCGTCAAGCTGAAAGCCACCGGCGCCGACGTCTTCATCAACATCACCACGCCGAAGTTCGCGGCGCAGGCGATCAAGAAGATCTCCGAGATCGGCTGGAAGCCGACCCACTTCCTCAACAACGTCTCGGCCTCGGTCGGCAGCGTAATCAAGCCCGCCGGCTTCGAGAATTCGCAGGACATCATCTCGGCCGCCTATCTGAAGGACGTCTCCGATCCGCAGTGGAAGGACGACGCCGGCATGAAGGCGTTCCTGGAGTTCATGACGAAGTACTTCCCCGAGGGCGACAAGCTCGACGGCGGCACCATCGTCGGCTACGGCGTCGCGCAGACGCTGGTCGAGGTGCTGAAGAAGTGCGGCGACAATCTCACGCGCGAGAACGTCATGAAGCAGGCGGCGAGCCTGAAGGACTTCCGCACCGAAGTGCTGCTGCCCGGCATCAAGATCAGTACCGGGCCGAACGACTTCGCACCGATCAGCTCGCTGCAGCTGATGAAGTTCAAGGGCGACAAGTGGGACCTGTTCGGCGAGGTGATCAGCGCCGACGCCGGCGGCTAGAAGCTTCAAAAGCCCGGACAACGAGCCCCCTGCGCTGATCGCGCAGGGGGCTTCTGCTTGTGTGGCAATTATGATCACGCGATTGCACAATCGAATGACGGCGAAGGCGCTTACGCTTCGGCACACGATGCGGTAGGCAGATGGCGGCGACCTCCTCGCCGCCAGTCCAGTCTGCGCAAGGCCATTGTCCATGACCGACCGACGTCCCCTGCTCCGCGCGCTCTACGACGCTGCCGTCGCCGCCGCCCATCCCGAAATGGTGCTGGCCCCTCACCTGCGGCCTGCGCCCAGGGGGCGCGTGATCTGCCTCGCGGCCGGCAAGGGCGCCGGCGCGATGGCCGCGGCCGCGGAGCGGCATTATCTCGATGCGCTGGGATTGGCGCCGGAGCGCCTCGTCGGCATCGCCACCACGCGCCACGGCTACGGCGTGCCCACGCGCAGCATTCGCGTGGTCGAGGCCGGTCATCCCGTGCCTGACGAAGCCGGCCTGAAGGGCGCGGCCGACACGCTCGCACTCGCGGGCGAGGCCGGGCCGGACGATCTCCTGCTGGTGCTGCTCACCGGCGGCGGCTCGGCCAACTGGATCGCGCCGGTGGACGGCATCAGCTTCGCGCAGAAGCAGGCGGTCAACAAGGCGCTGCTGCGCTCGGGCGCGCCGATCGGCGAGATGAACGTCGTGCGCAAGCACCTGTCGCGGATCAAGGGCGGCCGCCTGGCGCGCGCCGGCAGCAACGCCGCGGAGATCGTGACGCTCGCGATCTCCGACGTGCCGCATGACGATCCGTCCGCGATCGCCTCCGGCCCCACCGTGCCCGATCCGACCACGCTGGCGGATGCGCGCGCGATCGTGGCGAAATACAGGCTCGACATCGACGATGCGGTGCGGCGCGCGCTCGACGATCCCAACAACGAGAGCTGCAAGCCGGGCGACGCCGCCTTTGCGCACGCCTCGTTCGAGCTGATCGCGCGGCCCAAGCAGTCGCTGGACGCTGCGGTCAAGCTCGCGCGCGAGGCCGGCTACGAGACCATCGATCTCGGCGCCGATCTCGAAGGCGAGGCGCGCGAGGTCGCCGCCGATCACGCCAGGCTGGCGCTTCAGGCACGCAGCCAGGGCAAGCGCGTCGCGATTCTCTCCGGCGGCGAGCTCACGGTCACCGTGCGCGGCAACGGGCGCGGCGGGCCGAACCAGGAATACGCGCTGGCCCTGGCCTCGCTCTTGAAGGACACTTCCGGCATCGCGGCGCTGGCCGGCGACACCGACGGCGCCGATGGCGGCGCCGGCCACCCGACCGACCCCGCCGGCGCGCTGATCGATGCGGCGACGTTCGCGAAGATGAAGGCGCTGGGGCTCGAGCCGCAGGCCTATCTCGCCAACAACGACGCCACCACGTTTTTCGAGGCGACCGGCGACCTGCTACAGCCTGGACCGACGCTGACCAACGTGAACGACATCAGGGTGATTTTGGTGGATTGACGTTCGCTTACCCTCCCCTAGAGGGTAAGAGTCAAAACTCGTTGGCGATCTTCGCGAGCATCTCGATCAGGGCTTCGCGGTTGGCCTGGCCGAGCAGATCGTTCAGCCGGGCCTCGTGCTTGGTGGCGACGAGCTTCTTGGCGCGCGCCAGCACGGCCTTGCCCTTGTCGGTCAAGACCAGGATGTGCGAGCGGCGGTCGTTGGTGGAGCGGATCCGCGCACAGAGGTCGCGGCTCTCCAGATTGTCGAGCATGGCTACGAAGTTCGGCCTGAGGATGCCGAGCGTGGAGGCGATCTCGGTCTGGTTACGGCCGGGGTTTTTCTCGACCAGGAGCAGCACCGAGAACTGCGCCGGCGTCAGCTGGAGCGAGGCCATGCAGCGCAGGAAATTCTCGAACACCTTGAGCTGCGCACGTTTCAGGACATAGCCGAGCTGCTCGGAAAGCTCGCCGAGCTGGAGGGCCTCCGCCTGCGGCTCGCCTGCCTCCTTGCGGCCCTTGGCCGCGTCGGCCGACTTGTCGGAGGACTTTTCAGCGGTTTTGGAAACGGTCATCGCCTCGTGCTCGTAATCCCGCTAAATTCCGGGGCGGGTCGTTCCCACCCTTGAAGTTATATTTGATAATTGTTATGGACCATACCAAATATCGCCTGCGTTTTTCAATGGCTGTGAGCGGACCGTCCACCGCAATCGAGGGGACCGGTCCGGATTAGGGGGAGCGTCCGGTCTTGAATACCACCATCATGCTGTTCCTGGTGCAGGACGGCATCACCAATGGCGCGATCTATGCGCTGCTCGGCCTGGCGCTGGTGCTGGTGTTCGCCGTCACCCGGGTCATCCTCATTCCCCAGGGCGAATTCGTCACCTACGGCGCGCTGACCTATGCCTCGCTGGCCGCCGGCCAGATGCCGGGCACGGCAAAGCTGGCGCTGGCGCTCGGCATCGGCGCCTTCGTCTTCGACCTGTTCGTCGCGCGCAAGGCGCTGCACGGGCGGCTGGTCGTCCGCAGCTTCATCGCCAACGTCGTGCTGCCCGCGATCGTGTTGGCGCTGACCCTGTCCCTCGCCGCGCAGAAGCCGCCGGTCGCAGTCTGCATCGCGCTGTCGCTGGTGATCGTGGCGATGATCGGCCTCTATCTCTATCGCATCGCCTTCCAGCCGCTGGCGCACACCTCGGTGCTGGTGCTGCTGATCGCCTCGGTCGGCGTCCACCTCGCGCTGCAGGGCCTCGGCCTGTTGTTCTTCGGCGCCGAAGGCCAGCGTGGGCCTGCCGTGCTGTCCGGCGCCTTCACCGCCGGCGCATTGCGCTTCACCGGCCAGAGCATCACCGTCTATGCCATCACCATCGCCTTCATCGTCGCGCTCTGGCTGTTCTTCGGCCTGACGCTCTACGGCAAGGCGCTGCGCGCGACCGCGGTCAACCGGCTCGGGGCGCGGCTAGCCGGCATCCGCACCACGCTGTCGGGCCAGATCGCCTTCCTGCTGGCTTCCGTGATCGGCGCACTCTCCGGCATCCTGATCGTGCCGATCACGACACTGTATTACGACTCCGGCTTCCTGATCGGGCTGAAGGGCTTCGTCGCCGCGATCATCGGCGGCCTCGTCAGCTATCCCCTCACCGCCGTCGCGGCGCTGGTGGTCGGCATCGTCGAGGCGTTCTCGTCCTTCTATGCCTCCAACTACAAGGAGGTGATCGTCTTCATGCTGCTGATCCCCGTGCTGCTGCTGCGCTCGCTCGCCGCGCCCGCGGTCGAGGAAGAGAAGGACTGAGCCCGATGCAGAGCCGGCTTCCCATCCTCGTCTTCGCGATCCTCATGGCGGCGATCCCGCTCATCCCGGGCGTGCCCCCGTTCTGGATCGTGCTGCTCGACAATATCGGCCTTGCCGCGCTGGTCGCGATGGGCCTCGTGCTGCTGACCGGCGTCGGCGGCCTCACCTCGTTCGGGCAGGCCGCCTTCGTCGGTTTCGGTGCCTACACCACCGCCGTGCTGACGACGGCCTATGGCCTGTCGCCCTGGCTGACGCTGCCGCTGTCGCTCGTGGTCAGCGGCTCGCTCGCGGTGCTGCTGGGGCTAATCACCGTGCGCCTCTCGGGGCATTATCTGCCGCTCGGCACGCTCGCCTGGGGGCTCGGGCTGTTCTACCTGTTCAGCAAGCTGGAGTTTCTCGGACGCAACGACGGCATCTCGGCGATCCCGCCGCTGTCGATCGGTGCCTTCAAGATGCTCTCGCCCGGCTCGATCTATTACGCGATCTGGGTCGCCGTGATCCTCTCGGCCCTGCTGACGATGAACCTCTTGGACTCCCGCACCGGCCGTGCCATCCGCGCGCTGCGCCGCGGCCATGTCGCCGCCGAAGCGTTCGGCGTCCACACGCCGCGGGCAAAGCTGCTGGTGTTCATCCACGCCGCGGTGCTCGCCGGCCTGTCCGGGTGGCTCTACGCCCATCTCCAGCGCGCCGTGAACCCGACGCCGTTCGGCGCGCATATGGGCATCGAATATCTCTTCATCGCAGTGGTCGGCGGCGCCGGCTATGTCTGGGGCGGCGTGCTGGGCGCGGCGATCGTCGTGATCCTGAAAGAGGTGCTGCAGAGCTATCTGCCGCTGATCCTGCCGGGCTCCGGCCAGGTCGAGACCATCGTGTTCGGCATCATGCTGGTGGCGCTGCTGCAGCTTGCGCCCGGCGGCCTCTGGCCCTGGCTGATGTCGTTCTTCCCCGAGCGCACCGACGGCAGGAAGCCGGACACCTCGCTGAAGCTGGAGCATCGCACCCGCGCGCCCGCCGAGACCGGCGTCCTGCTTCAGGTCGAGAAGGCGCGAAAGCAGTTTGGCGGCGTGGTCGCGGTGAACAACGTGTCCTTCGACGTGCAGGCCCGCGAGATCGTCGCGCTGATCGGCCCGAACGGCGCCGGCAAGAGCACGACCTTCAACCTGATCACCGGCGTGCTGTCGGCAACCTCGGGCTCGATCTCGGTGCTCGGCAGGAAGGTCGACAACGCGCCGCCGCAGGAGATCGTCAAGCTCGGTATCAGCAGGACCTTCCAGCACGTCAAGCTCGTCCCCGACATGACCGTGCTGGAGAACGTCGCGATTGGCGCACATTTGCGCGGCCATTCCGGCCCAATCTCCTCGATGCTGCGGCTCGACCGCGCTGACGAGGCCAAGCTGCTCGCCGAGGCCGCCCGCCAGATCGAGCGCGTCGGCCTCGCCGAGCAGATGCACCAGCTGGCAGGCTCGCTCTCGCTCGGCCAGCAGCGCATCGTCGAGATCGCCCGCGCGCTCTGCGTCGATCCGATGCTGCTGCTGCTCGACGAGCCGGCAGCCGGACTGCGCCACATGGAAAAGCAGCGGCTGGCAACACTGCTCCGCGAGCTGCGCGACGGCGGGATGTCCGTCCTTTTGGTCGAGCACGACATGGGCTTCGTGATGAACCTTGCCGACCGCATCGTGGTGCTCGATTTCGGCACCAAGATCGCGGAAGGCACGCCGGCGACGATCAAGACCAATCCCGAAGTGATCAAGGCCTATCTCGGAGTGGCGGCATGAGCACGCTGTTGTCCGTCACCGACGCGCATGTCGCCTATGGCAAGGTCGAGGCGGTGCGTTCGGTCTCGCTCGAGGTGGGCGCCAACGAGATCGTCACCATTGTCGGCGCCAACGGCGCCGGCAAGACCACGCTGCTCTCGGCCATCATGGGAATCCTGCCGCTGAAGGGCCGCGTCGCCTTTGCCGGGCAGGATCTCGCCCGCCTCGACATCGAGGACCGTGTCGCGATGGGCCTCGGTCTCGTTCCCGAGCATCGCGAATTGTTCGTGACCATGAATGTCGAGGACAATCTCGAGCTGGGCGCGTTCCGGATCGAGCGCAGCAAGGCCAAAGCCTCGATGGAGCGGGTCTATGCGCTGTTTCCGCGGCTGAAGGAGCGGCGCAAGCAGCTCGCCGGCACGCTCTCCGGCGGCGAGCAGCAGATGCTCGCGATGGGCCGCGCGCTGATGGGCGAGCCGAAGCTCTTGATGCTGGACGAGCCGAGCCTGGGCCTGGCCCCGATCATCGTCGCCGACATCTTCCGTATCGTCACCGAGCTCCGCGCCGCCGGGGTCTCCGTGCTGCTGGTCGAGCAGAACGCGCAGGCCGCACTGAAGATCGCGGACCATGCCTATGTCATGGAGCTCGGCGAGTTCGTGCTCAGCGGCAAGGCCAGCGACATCGCCGCCAACGAACGGGTGGCCGCGAGCTATCTCGGCTTCCAGCACGAAGGCGAAAGTGTGATTTAGCGATTCAGCGCTCTTCTTCCCTTCTCCCCTTGTGGCAGAAGGTGGCGCGAAGCGCCGGATGAGGGGTTCTCTCCGCGCGTGAGACCGTCCGAGAGGACAGAACCCCTCACCCGGCTTCGATGCTTCGCATCGAATCCACCCTCTCCCACAAGGGGAGAGGGTGCACCGCGCAGCCTGCTTCAGCTTTCGTTAGAGGCTAAGCTCGCCGCCTACCCCTTCAACGCCGCAAGCTCCGCCTCCAGCTCTGCGATCCTCGCATCTCTCGCGGCGAGCGCGGCCGCGACATCGGCTGCATCAAACTTCTGCGGGATGTGCTGCGGGCAGTTGGTGTCCCAGGCCGCGATCTTGAACAGGATCACTTGCTCGGGCCGGGCGCGGTAGCCTTTCGGCATCAGCGACGTGGTCAGGGCTTCGTCGTTCTCGACCACGCGCGCCTCGCCCCAGATCTTCACCCGGCGGCGGTGGGCGTAGTCCATCACGAAGATGTAGGCCTTGGGATTCTCCGAGAGATTTCCTTGCGTGATGAACTGCTGGTTGCCGGCGTAGTCGGCGAAGGCGAGCGTCTGCTTGTCCAGCACCTTGAGAAAGCCCTTCGGGCCGCCGCGGTGCTGGATGTAGGGCTGGCCGTCGGCTGAAGCCGTGGCGAAATAGAAGCTGTTGGCGTCGGCCAGGAACGCGGCGAGATTGTCGTCGACCTCGGTGCGCCAGCCGCGCTGCTCGCTGCGCGCATAGGCCTCGCGCGAGCCCTTGCGCGCCTGGATCGTCTTCACCGCCGGCGAAAAGGCCACGTCGCTGGCATAGGTGTGAACTGCCGTCATCGGAACATCTCCTGAAATCCCGGCGCATTGCTGCGTCTTCCGCGCCTAATCTGGACCTTTCGGCGTCTAAAACAATTCAGCAGCTTGACACTTCATCATTGCGATTTATGCAATAATGTCCATGGACCGCCTGGAAGCCATGCACGTCTTCGTCACGGTCGCCGACCTGCGCGGCTTCGCGCCGGCCGCGCGCAAACTGCGGCTGTCGCCGTCGGCGGTGACGCGGATGATCGCGGCGCTGGAGGAGCATCTCGGCGCGCGGCTGCTGCAGCGGACCACGCGGCAGGTGGCGCTGACCGACGTCGGCACGCGCTATTTGGAACGCGCGCGGCGCATCCTCGCCGACGTCGAGGAGGCTGACGGCTCGGCGCGGGAGGAGCGCAATCGGCCGAGCGGGCGTCTCGTCGTGTCCGCGCCGGTCGGCTTCGGCCGGCTGCATGTCGGGCCTCTCATGACCGCCTATCTCAAGCGCTATCCCGAGGTCGCCGCCGAACTCAGGCTGTCCGACCATCTCGTCAACCTCGTCGAGGACGCCGTCGATGCCGCGGTGCGGATCGGCCATCTCGCTGATTCCTCGCTTGTGGCGCGCCAGGTCGGCGAGATGCGGCGGATCGTGGTGGCCGCGCCCGGTTATCTCAAGCGCAACGGCGAGCCGAAGACGCCGGAAGCGCTCGCCACGCACCAGACCATCCAGTTCGGCCCCTGGTCCGAATGGCGTTTCCTGCGCGACGGCCGCGATATCGGGCTGCCGCTGTCGCCTCGCTTCATCAGCAACAGCGCCGACGCCGCCCTGCAATATGCCGAGGCCGGCGGCGGCGTGACGCGGGTGCTGGCCTATCAGGCCGCCGAGGGCCTGAAGCGCGGACGCCTGAAGATCGTTCTGGCGCAATACGAGCAGCCGGCGTTGCCGATCCACATCGTCTACCCGACCTCGCGCCTGCTCTCGGCCAAGGTGCGCGCGTTCGTCGACCTCGTGGTGGAGACGGCGGAGTGGAGGTTTGGGTGATCTTTTCCGTCATGGCCGGGCTTGCCCCGGGCATGACGACGGAGAGAGTTGGGCCTTACCCCTTCTTCGGCACTACCCGAAACGTGCCGCTGGCCCGCGCGATCACGGCGTCGTCCGCCTTCACCAGGCACTGCGCGAAGCAGATCGTGTTCCCGGTCTTGATCGCCTCGCCCTCGACCGCCAGCCATTGGCCGATCTCGGCGGCGCCGACATAGTCGACCGACAGCGAGATGGTGACGAATGACGTGGTCCAGCCCGTCGCCTGGGCGCAGCTGTAGCCCATGGCGGCGTCAGCGAGCGCCGCGATCAGCCCGCCATGGATCAATCCGCGGGCGTTGGTGTGCGGCGTCGCCAGGCGCAGTCCGACGGTGACGCCCTTATCGGTCTTCTTCGAATAGAGCGGCTCCCAGGGATCGGTCAGCGGCGCTTTGCGGAAATGTGGCTCGTAGCCGGCGGGGATGTCGGTGCGGGTCATGGCGGTCTCGCTTCATTGCCTCGGCTGCATTGGAAGCGAATGACGCGAGGAATGCATCACCTACAAAGCTTTAAACGGAATTTGTGCAGATGTTTGAAACGAGCCCCGCCATCGCCGCAACGGCCCGACGATTGCGACCTTTGTCCGCAATACATGCTGCTTCCGATCCTGTTAGGCTTTGGCCGCAGCCTGCTTGTGGCAAAGGCTCGCAGGCGATAATTATACCATATAACGTTTGCGCAAAGGGAGAGCGGTGGTCGCCCGAGCAGCGACAAATCCATGCAACATGACTGACGTAGATGGCGCGACACGGCGGGCCTCAGTTCCGGCTTGAACGCGCCGGCGAATTAGATAACATGTTAATTAACGAGACCGGGCCAACGAAGCCCGCCGTCGCAAAAGGGAGAGACGCGTGATGAGGAAAGCCTGTCTGGCCTTGCTGCTGGCAGCAAGCGTGAGCCCCGCGCTCGCGCAGGACAAGACATTTGACCTAAAGGTCTCGCACTGGGTGCCGGCATCGCATCCGCTGCAGAAATCGCTGGAAGACTGGGTGGCTGCGGTGAACAAGGATTCCGGCGGCACCATTACCGGCAAGGTGTTTCCGGCCCAGCAGCTCGGCAAGGCCTTCGACCATTACGACATGGCGCGCGACGGCATCGCCGACGTCACCTATGTCAATCCCGGCTACCAGCCCGGCCGCTTCCCGATCATCGGCGCCGGGGAATTGCCGTTCCTGATCTCGGATGCCAAGGGCGGCTCGATGGGGCTCGACGCGTGGTATCGCAAATTTGCCGAGAAGGAGATGAAGGACGTCAAATACTGCCTCGCCTTCGTCCACTCGCCCTCCTCGTTCCATTCCCGCACCAAGAAGATCGTCAACCCCGAGGACGTGAAGGGCATGAAGATCCGCCCGGCGCACGCTACCATGGCGAACTTCGTCACCTCGCTTGGCGGCACCAATGTGCAGTCCTCGGCGCCGGAAGTGCGCGACATCATCGAGCGCGGCGTCGCCGACGGCGTCACCTTCCCCTGGGGCTCACTGGTGCTGTTCGGCATCGACAAGGTGACCAAGTACGACATGGAGGCGCCGCTCTACACCACGACCTTCGTGTTCGTGATCAACAAGGACAAGTACAATGCGATGTCCGACAAGCAGAAGGCCGCGATCGACAAGAACTGCACGGTCGAGATGGCAGGCGCGGTCGGCGAGCATTGGGGCAAGTTCGAGGACGCCGGCATCGCCAAGGTGAAGGCGGAATCCAGCCATGAGGTCTACAAGCTGACGCCCGAGCAGACCGCGGCTTGGAAGAAGGCCGCCGAGCCGCTGGTCAAGACCTGGGGCGACGGCGCCAAGAAGGCCGGTGCCGATCCCGACGCCGCGCTCGCGGATCTCAAGGCCTCGCTGAAGAAATACAACGCGCTGGCGGAGTGACGCGGTGGCGAAGGAAACGCGGCGGCGGGATTGGTCCTGCCGCCGTTGCCTTGCAAGCTGAGAGCAGCTGAGGAGCGCACCGTGTCTCTTCCCCCTCTCCCCGCTTGCGGGGAGAGGGTTGGGGTGAGGGGGAGTCTCCGCAGGGACGGTGACAATCGGACGCGTGGATAGTCCCCCTCACCCGCCACGCTTCGCGTGTCGGCCTCTCCCCGCAAGCGGGGAGAGGCGAAGTGCCGCCGCCAGAGCCGAGAATGAGAATAGCAGTGCTTAGGAAACACCCATGAAGCGCTCCTGGATGGATCGCGTGATCGACTCGATCGAATGGATCGCGGCCGGCTTCGTCGGCATCGTCGCGCTCGACATCTTCCTGTCGGTGCTCTTGCGCAACACGCTGAACTATTCGATCCCCGACAGCTTCGACATCGGCCGAATGCTGCTCGGCATCCTCATCTTCTGGGGCATCGCGGCAACCTCCTATCGCGGCACCCACATCACGGTCGACCTGGTCTGGGGCAATGTCGGGCCGCGCCATCAGCGCTGGATCGACGTGTTCGCGACCCTGGTGCTGCTGTTCGTCGTCACCGTGCAGACCTGGACGCTGTTCGACAAGGTCCGGCTGACCTACAACGACAACGTTCAGACCTTCGACCTGCACATGCCGACATGGCCGTTCTTCCTCGTCGCGTGGATCGGCGACGTCTGCGCCGTGCTGCTGATCGCGATCCGCACGTACCGGCTGATCTTCCACCCCGAAGACATGCATGAACCCAAGATCAAGGTGACGGAGTAACCATGAGTACCGACGCCGTCGCCGTCATCGGCTTCGTCGCCCTGTTCGCCCTGATGCTGCTGCGCGTGCCGGTCGGCATGGCCATGGGCCTCGTCGGCGTGTGCGGCTTCAGCTATCTCGTGGGCTCGACACCGGCCCTGAAGATGGTCGGTCAGGTCACCATGCGCACCGTGACCGACTACACCTTCGGCGTCATCCCGATGTTCCTGCTGATGGGCTCCTTCGTCAGCAATTCCGGCATGAGCCGCGAGCTATTCCGCGCCGCCAACGGCTTTGTCGGACATTTGCGCGGCGGACTCGGCATTGCCACCGTTGGCGCCTGCGGCGGCTTTGCCGCGATCTGCGGGTCCTCGGTCGCGACCGCGGCGACCTTCTCCGCCGTCGCCTATCCCGAGATGCGGCGCTTCGGCTATCCGCAATCCTTCGCCACCGGCGTGATCGCGGCCGGCGGCACGCTGGGCGCGATGCTGCCGCCATCCACTGTTCTTGCGGTCTACGGCATCATCACCGAGCAGGACATCGGCAAGCTGTTCATCGCCGGCATCATCCCGGGCCTGCTCGCGATGACCATGTACATGATCACGATCTCCCTGATCGGCTATTTCCGCCCCGAGTTCCTGCCCAAGGGCAAGGTGACGCCGTGGCGCGAGCGCTTTGCCGGATTGAAGGAGATCTGGGCACCGGTGCTGCTGTTCATCTTCGTCATCGGCGGCCTCTACGGCCTGCCCTTCCTGCCGCGCTTCACGCCGACCGAGGCCGGCGGCGTCGGCGCGACCGGGGCCTTCATCATCGGCGTGCTGACCGGCCGGCTCGACCGCGAGAAGGTGCTGGCCTCGCTGCTGCAGGCGACGCGCACCGCGGCTGCGGTGTTCACCGTGCTGATCGGCGCGCTGATCTTCGGCTATTTCCTCACGGTGACGCAGACGCCGCAGAAGGTGACGGAATTCCTCACCGGGCTCGGCCTCGGCCCCTACGGCGTGCTGGCGCTGATCATGGTGATGTATCTCGTGCTCGGCTGCCTGATGGATGCCATGGCGATGATCATCCTGACCGTGCCGATCATCTTCCCGGTGATCATGCATCTGGGGTTCGATCCGATCTGGTTCGGCATCATCATCGTCGTGACCGTCGAGCTCGGCCTGATCACTCCGCCCGTGGGCATGAACGTCTTCGTCATAAAAAGCGTGGTGAAGGACGTCTCCTTCTCCACCATCTTCAAGGGCGTAAGCCCGTTCGTGGCAACGGACCTCGTGCGCCTCGTGATCCTGATCGCCTTGCCGCTGCTGGCGACCTGGCTACCGACGCGAATGATGGCGCATTAGAGGTGACAAGATTGAATGCCGCACGGCGTGGCTGCTTCCCCTCTCCCCTTGTGGGAGAGGGTGGCTCGCCGCGATAGCGGCGAGACGGGTGAGGGGTCTCTCTCCGCGAGCACGCGTGTGGAGATAGACCCCTCATCCGGCGCTTCGCGCCACCTTCTCCCACAAGGGGAGAAGGGAAGGCTCGTCGATAATTGGAGGCAGACATGACCACCCCGACCCTCGAAACAAGATACGTTTTCACCATCACCGCGCGGATCGGCGACGTCGTGACCGCGGGCGAGACCGGGATCGGCGTCCGCCGCATCATTCCGATCATCGGCGGCGAGGTGACGGGCGCGGTCAGCGGAAAGGTGCTCCCCTTCGGCGCCGACTTCCAGACCATCCGGCCCAACGAGTTGATCGATCTCGAAGCGAAATACGCCTTCGAGACCGACGACGGTGCGACCGTCTACGTCGAGAACAAGGGTATGCGCTTCGGCCCGGTCGAGCTGTTGCACAAGCTCAAGCGCGGCGAGCCGGTCGATCCGAAGCTGATCTATTTCCGCACCGTGCCGAAGTTCGAGACCGGGCACGAGACGTACCGCTGGCTGATGGAGCACATCTTCGTGGCGTCAGCGGCGCGCCATGCGGATCGCGTCGTGATCGACGTGCATCAGGTGATGTGAGGGAGAGGCCGTAGGGCCTCTAGCCGGATCGCGCCGGACGATGCTGCGCATCGCCGGGGGCGACCCGGATGAGGTGAAGACGCCTACAACGTCTCTTGCTTATGCCCGCAGTTCTTGCAGGCGAACTTGACGCGGGTCTGGCCCTTCTCCGCCTGCACCCGGTTCGGCGCTCCGCACTTGCCGCAGACAGCCTCGATGCGGGTCGTGCCCTGCTTGACCACGATGGTCTTCTTTTCCATCGATTCGCGGATCAGGCGCTCGGCCTCCTCGCGCAGGGATTGTTTCGACAAAGCTCGTCTCCGCCTCTGGAAAGCGCGAGAGCCATATCGCACCTGCACGCGAAGCACAATGCACCCTGCCTGCCGCGCGCGCCCCTGTCGCCCCAGAGCGCGCGCTGCGACCGTTCGCCTTACGCCGCCTTCGAGACCTCCATCAGCAGCCGCTCGGCCTTGGCATCCTCGATGCGGTTCACGAGGCGGCTGCTCTCATGATTGTCGCGCACGGTCTTGGTCAGGGTGACGCAGGTCTGGATCATCATCACGATGCCCATGGTGAGATAACCCTTCATCCAGAGGTCGATCGGCAGGAAGAAGATGCCGATGGCGACGAGGAAGGCGGAAGCTGCGAAGGACGCGTAGGTGAAGCTCACCCAGGCGCCGCTGTGGGGCTGGCCATTCTGGTTCATGATGGTCTCCTGTCGATTGGAATGATGATTGCGTTCGGATTGGAACTTGAGATCAGGCCGCCGGCATGCGCCTGGACTTCAAGCGCGCCAGCACATCGTCGGCGGTCGTCTTGAGCCGCGGGCCGAAGCCCTGCTCGGCGAGTCGTTCGGCGGTGGCGAGCGGGCCGGTGGCCGCGTCGAGCTCGACCAGGGCATCGTCGGCCGCCTGAGCCTCCATCTGCCGCTCGCGCAGACGCCTCAGCGTCCCCTCCGCCTCCGGCAATGTCGATTCATAGGGGCGCGCGGCCTCGATGCCGCTGCGGCGAAGCGAGCGCACCGCTTCCGAGGCGCGGGCGATCCGGCGACCGCGATCGAGCTCGGTGATGCGGGCCTGCGCGTTGGCGACGTGGCGCTTCAGCCTGATGATCTCGGTCGCGAACAGCGCGCGCGCCGTCATGGCCGCATCGCGATCGGCCTCCAGCGCCGCAATGGCTTCGGCGGCCTCCTTGGCGAGGTCCTCGCGGCCGCCATCCAGCGCCGCAACGGCACGGGTCTCGAGATCGGCGATACGCGCATTCGTGGCCTCGAGCTTGCGGCCTTCCTGCTGGTCCTGCGCGATTGCCAGCGCCAGCGTGCGCTTGCTGCGCTCGACGGCTGCGGCTGCATCGCGCATCTGCTGATCCAGGATCAGAAGGGCGGTGCGATCTTCCAGTTCCTCGCCCGCAGCGGCGACGCTGCCGCGGAAGAGGGTCACGACGGTCTTGAACATTGGTTGCTCCCTATCTATGAGCGTTGCTCACAGAGTTTGTAGCAGGAACCTTGAACATCGTTCAATATTATTTTGAGCGACGCTCAAGAATTTGGTTAAGAATGACTAAGGCCCTGGAACGGCGAGAGAAATTGCGTGCGGCCCTGATCCAGGCGGCCGAACAGATGATCGCCGAGCGGGGGCTGGCGGGTCTCAAGACCCGCGATTTGGCCCGCGAGATCGGCTGCGCCAATGGCGCGGTCTACAATCTCGTGGCTGATGTCGACGAACTGATCCTGCGGGTCGGCTCGCGCACGCTGCTCCGGCTCGACGAGACGCTGAATCTCGCAACAAATGCCGGCGAGCCATCGCCACGGGAATCCCTGGTCCGCATCGCCCTCGCCTATTGCGATTTCGCCGCCGAAAACCTCCAGCTCTGGCGCGCGCTGTTCGAGCACCGGATGGAGACGGGCAAGCTGGTGCCGGATTGGTCCGTGCACGACCAGATGCAGCTGTTCCGTCATATCTACCAGCCGCTGGCCGCACTGTTTCCTGGGCGCAGCCCGGAGGAACTCGGCATCACCGCACGCAGCCTGTTCTCGGCCGTGCATGGCATGGTGGCGCTCGGGCTGGAGCAGAAGCTGGTGGCCGTGCCGCTGCCGGCGCTGCGCAAGGAGATCACGGGCCTCGTGCGCGCGATGATCGACGGGCTGATCGCGCACGACGTGAAAGGAGCGGCGGCGGCTGACTAAAATTTCACCTGTCGCATCGCCAGTCGCGCGCTTAGCCTTCGAGCCGTCCCTCACCTCTCGGAGCACCTCATGCCCCTCCTCATCCGCGGCGGCACCGTCGTCAATCACGATCATTCGCGCCGCGCGGACGTGCTGATCGACGGCGAGACCATCGTCGCGATCGGCGCAGCGCTCGATGCGCCGACAGGTAGCGAGGTCATCGATGCAGGCGGCGCCTACGTCATCCCGGGCGGGATCGATCCGCACACCCATCTCGAAATGCCGTTCATGGGCACCGTCACCGCCGACGATTTCGAATCCGGAACCAAGGCGGCGCTGAGCGGCGGCACCACGATGGTGGTGGATTTCTGCCTGCCCGATCCCGGCCAATCCATGCTCGCGGCGTATCAGGAGTGGCGGCACAAATCCGAGAAGGCGGCCAGCGACTACGGCTTCCACATGGCGGTGACGTCATGGTCGAAGCAGATCCATGACGAGATGGAGATTGTGGTCAAAACCTACGGCATCAACACCTTCAAGCATTTCATGGCCTACAAGGGCGCGCTGATGGTGAACGACGACGAGCTCTACAACTCGTTCGCGCGTTGCGCCCATCTCGGCGCCATGCCTGTCGTCCATGCCGAGAACGGCGACGTCGTCGCCCTGATGCAGGACGCGCTGATTGCGCGCGGCGTCACCGGCCCGGAAGGCCACGCCTATTCACGGCCGCCGGAGGTCGAGGGCGAAGCCACCAACCGCGCCATCATGATCGCGGACATGACGGGCACGCCGGTCTATATCGTCCACACCAGCTGCCGCGAGGCGCATGAGGCCATCGCGCGGGCACGCGCCGCCGGCAAGCGCGTCTATGGCGAGCCGCTGATCCAGCATCTGCTGCTGGATGAGCGTGAATATCAGAACAAGGACTGGGATCATGCCGCACAGCGCGTGATGTCGCCGCCGTTCCGCGACAAACAGCATCAGGACAGCCTCTGGGCCGGCCTGCAAGCCGGCTCGCTCCAGGTGGTTGCGACCGATCATTGCGCCTTCACCACCGAGCAGAAGCGGTTCGGGCGCGGCGATTTCAGGAAGATCCCGAACGGCACCGGCGGCCTCGAAGATCGCCTGGCGCTGCTCTGGACCGCGGGCGTCGCCACGGGGCGGCTGACCAAAGAGGAATTCGTCGCGGTGACCTCGGCGAACATCGCCCGCATCCTCAACATCTATCCGCGCAAGGGCGCGGTCGCCGTCGGCTCGGATGCCGATATCGTGGTGTGGGATCCCAAGGCGAGCAAGACCATCAGCGCCAAGCGGCAGATGAGCCGGATCGATTACAACGTGTTCGAGGGTTTTGCCTGCACCGGCGGTGCGGCCGCGACGCTGTCGCGCGGCCGTATCGTCTGGAAGGATGGCGACCTGCGCGCCGAGGCCGGCGATGGACAATACGTCGAACGTCCCGCCTTCTCGCCGGTGCATGTGGCAAATTCGACCTGGAAGGAACTGACGGCCCCGCGCGCCGTCGCGCGCAGTGCGGTGACGCCGTAAGCCATCGCGCTCCCTGGCAGAGGTCCGGGGCAACGACAGCCTCGATCCTGGAGAGACTTAGGAACGAACGGCTGGAGGCCTCGTTGTCGCGTAGTTTCTCTCCAGCACGCGAGTCTCCCCATGTATCACCACGTCAAGAAGCTGATGTTCACCGTGCGCGTCGACGAACCCGATCCGCGCTTCGGCAATATGCTCCTCGAGCAGTTCGGCGGCGCCAACGGCGAACTTGCGGCTGCGATGCAATATTCGATTCAGGGACTGAATTGCGAGGATCCCGACCGCAAGGACCTCTTGATGGATATCGGCACCGAAGAGCTCAGCCATCTCGAGGTCGTCGGTTGCCTCGCCCGGATGCATCTTGCGCCCTCGCGGAACGACCGCCAGGCGGCGGAGGCCGATCCGCTGATCGCGATTGCCGGCGGAGGCGGCGTCAATCTGTTCAACTCGCAAGGCAATCCCTGGACCGCCGATTATCTCAAGATCACGGGCGAGCTCGACGTCGATCTCCGCAGCAACATCGCGGCAGAAGCGCGTGCCAAGATCGTCTACGAGCGCCTGATCAATTTTTGCGACGATGCCGGCAGCAAGGACGCGCTGCAATTCCTGATGACGCGCGAGATCACGCATATGAAGGCGTTCGCGCGCGCACTCGAGAGCCTGTCGAAGCCGGCCTTCAGCATCGGCCGGATTGCCCCGACGCCCGGCCTCGTGAACCAGTACTTCAACGATTCCACCGGCAGCGGCGACCATGGCGAAATCGACACCCGCGGCCCGTGGAACGAGGGCGAGGACTGGGTGTTCACGGAATCGCCTGCGCTGCAATCCGCCGATCCGGGCGCTGCCACCCCGATCGTCACGGAGAGCTCGCCGCCTGTAGACGAGGCCGGCCTGACCGATCTGCTGCTCCATGAGCTGCGTGACATCCTCCATGCCGAGAAGCAGCTGACCAAGGCGCTCCCGAAGATGGCGCAGTCCGCCCGCTTCGACCAGTTGCGGGAACTGTTCGAACAGCATCTGGCCGAGACCGAAAACCAGGTCGAGCGCATCAACGAGTGCTTCGAGCTGCTCGGCGAGAACGCTCGCGCCAAGCCTTGCAAGGGCATGATGGGCCTGATCGAGGAAGGCCAGGAGGTCATGAAGGAAAGCCAAGAGAAGGAGGATGCAGCCGCCGACCTCGCGCTGATCTCCGCGGCGCAACGCGTCGAGCATTACGAGATGTCCGGCTATACCACCGCGCGCAACCTCGCGCAGCAGCTGCGCCACAGCGCGATCGTCGCCCTGCTCTCCAAATCCCTTGCGGAAGAAGAGAATGCCGATCTCCTGCTCAACCAGGTCGCGCGATCGCTGATGTCGGTGGCGAAGATGCCCGCCGCGCTGGAGCAGGCCGAGTAGTCCGCGCCGACGCGCAACACCTATCGATCCAAGCCGCCTCGCCTTGTCGCGGGGCGGCTTGGGGCTTCCTGGCTCTGGCATACAGCTTGCCTCTCGATGCCGGACAATTCCGGAACGGGAGGCACTCTTGAGCATTTCACCCCTCGATTTGAACCGCCGGAGCGTCATGCTCGGCGGCCTCGGTGTCGCCGGTACGGCAGCCTTTGCGCCGCGTCTTGCCTGGGCGCAGGGACGCAGCGAGACGTTGCTGGTGGTGCAGGAGCTGGGGCCGAATTCGCTGGACATGCAGGGCGTCGGCTCCAACCAGACCGTGACGGCCTGTCCTGGAATTGCTACGACCGCCTGCTCACCTACGCCGCCAAGACACTGCCGGACGGCACGTTGTCGTATGACCGCGAGAAGCTCGCGCCCGAGCTCGCCGAGAGCTGGGAGGTCGCCGCCGACGGCATGTCCTGCACCTTCAAGCTTCGCAAGGACGCAAAATTCCACGACGGCACGCCTGTGACCGCCAAGGACGTCAAATGGTCGTTTGACCGCGCCGTGAAGGTCGGCGGCTTTCCGACCTTCCAGATGTCGGCGGGATCGCTGGAAAAGCCGGAGCAGTTCGTGGTGGTCGACGACCACACTTTCCGTATCGACTATGTCCGCAAGGACAAGATGCTGCTGTTCAACGTGGCCGTCGTCGTGCCCTTCATCATCAATTCCGAGCTCGCCAGGAAGAACGCGACGCCGGAAGATCCGTGGGCGCTGGCCTGGCTGAAGAACAACGAGGCCGGCGGCGGCGCCTACAAGATCGAGAGCTGGAAGCCGGGCAGCGAGACCGTGCTGACGCGCTTCGACGACTGGAAGAGCGGGCCGCTGCCGAAGGTCAAGCGCGTGATCGCCCGCGACGTTCCCTCCGCCGGCACGCGGCGTGCCATGCTGGAGCGGGGCGATGCGGATATTTCCAGCGGCTTTGCCCCGCGCGATTTCGAGCAGATCATCAAGGAGGGCAAGGTCAAGGTCTCGGGCGTGCCGATCCCGAACGCGCTGTGGTACGTCGCGCTGAACACCGCCAAGCCGCCGTTCGACAATGTCAAGCTGCGCCAGGCCATCGCCTGGGCCATGCCGTACGAGCAGATTCAGACCAGCGCCTTCTTCGGCCGCGCCGTTCCCATGTATGGCGGCACCGCCGAAGTCTCAAAGCCGGTGTGGCCGCAACCGTTTCCTTACGTCACCGATCTCGACAAGGCCAAGGCTCTGCTGAAGGAAGCGGGCTTCGAAGCCGGCCTGGAGACGACGCTGTCGCTGGACACAGGCACCGCCACCGTCGGCGAGCCGACCGCGATCCTGATCCAGGAGAATCTCGCCAAGATCGGCATCAAGGCGGCAATCGAAAAGATTCCCGGCGCGAACTGGCGCACGACGCTGAACAAGAAGGAGCTGCCGCTCGCGCTCAACCGCTTCAGCGGCTGGCTCGATTATCCCGAATATTACTTCTACTGGAATTTCCACGGCAACAACTCGATCTTCAACATCTCCTCATACAAGAACAAGGAGATGGACGCCCTGATCGACAAGGCGCGCTTCACCACCGATGCCGCCGAATACGACAGGACGGTGAAGGATTTCATCGCGCTCTGTATGCGCGACGTCCCCGTGGTTCCGCTCAACCAGCCGATCCACGACGTTGCCATGCAAAAGGGCATCTCCGGCTACGAATTCTGGTTTCACCGTGAACCGGACTACCGCCAGTTCGCGAAGGGCTAGTTCTGCCGGGCGACGCTGATGGCGCGTGAGGCAGCTCGTGCCTGCATGGTCGAAAAGCCGCGCTCCAGGCGCGCGGTGCTCGCATGCAGCATCGCAGCGTCGAGCCTGCCCTGTCGCGATCCTTCCAGGGCGCAGGCAAAGACACGGTAGAACTGCGCGCCGTCATAGGCGACCAGCAGCAGATCGACGCCGGCATTGATCGCCTCGACCACGGCCTTGCAGACGTCGTTCTGGTAGATCGCGCCCATGATGAGGTCGTCGGTCATCACCACGCCCTGGTAACCCCACGTCCCACGAATGATCCCATCGACAACGCGCTTCGAATGCGAGGCGGCGCGATCGGGATCGACGGCTGTGAGCGTGACGTGGCCGACCATGAGGGCGCTGCGCGAATGCGACAGCACCTCGCGGAACGGGAGCCAGTCGGTTGCTTCCAGCTCCTTCACCGGCGTGTCAAGATTGGCGCTGAAATGATGCGTGTCGGCGCGCACGCGGCCAATGCCGGGAAAATGCTTGAGCGTGGCGCCGACGCCCGTCTCTTCCAGCCCGCGCACATAGGCGCTCGCAATGGTGCTGACGACGGCGGGATCGCTCGCAATCGCGCGCTGGCCGATCAGCGTGTGAAAATCGAGGCGGTTGCGCCGCGCCGGCGGCTTGAGGTCGAGCACCGGCGCAAGATTGAGGTTGACGCCGACGTGGGCGAGCTCGCGGCCGTGGATGCGGCCGAACTCCTCGGCCTTGGCCTGCTGCGCATCGGAAGCCAGTCCCGTGAGCGTCGCCAGCGCCGGCACTTTCGTCAGTGGCGGCGCAAGATGCCCGACGATGCCGCCCTCCTGATCGGCGGCGACGATCAGCGGCGGCAGGCCGGCTGCGCGCCTGAGATCCTGCAGCGCCGCGATCTCGGCCCGCAGCGTCTCGATGGCACGGCCGCGGATGTTGTGCCGGGTGACATAGACGCCGCCGATCAGGCCCTGCTCGGCGAGACGCGCGACCTCGGGAAAGGAGGAATAGCCGACCATGAAGTGCGGCCCGAGCTGCCGCGCTTCGGCGGCGCCGGCGCCGAGAACGTCATGCTTGCGCAGCTCGAACTTCAGATGCGCGGCGGACATCAAGCCAGGCGGCACGCACCAGAGCACGACGAGCGCCTTGCCGGCGAAGGTGCGCCAGTGACCGCTGCGCAACAAAAGAGCGACGATTGCGATGCTTGCGACGACAAGGGAGATGTTTCCGGCGCCACGCAGCACGAGCAGATAGGGATCGTTCTTGTTCGCGGCGACAAATGCAGCGAGCGGCGCGGCGAGCCAGAGCAGGACGAGACCGATGCGGTTGAGCAATTGCATGATGCACCAGGTGCGATGGGCGATGAATGTTTCGCACCTAGCAAAGCGAATCGCGCTGCGCGAGAGGCAAAAGCGCGCCTGCACGAAAACTGCAAGAAACTCCTGAAGCCGTGCAGACGATGATCCCGCCGTCTGCACAAGTGCCGTTCAGAATTCGTGATGCCACCATTCACGGAGACTTTCTGGACATGACGAGCCTGGCTTCGACGACGGATATCCAACCGATCAGGCCTTCTGCACTGTCGGCCAAGCTCGCAATGGCGCTGCTGCTGGCCGGGCTCGCCGACTGGCTGTTCTACGGTCAGCGGATCGGGCTGTCGCTGGCGCTGTTTGCGATCGCGACCGCCTGCGTTTCGTTGCTGTTCAATCACGCGGCCCTGGACTGGCGGCGCGCGATGATCAGCGGGGCCATCGTCGCCGCCGGCCTCGCGCCGGCCGTGGAGGAGCTCAACACGCTGTCCTTCCTGATCCTCGTCGCGTCGCTGACGATTGCGCTGTTGCTTGCGACCAATCCTGATACGACCGGGGTCACCGACCGCGCCCGCGCGCTGTGCAATTTCCTCCTGGTCGGTCCCTTCAGGCTCTTCCTCGAGGCGCCCCAGATGTTCAACATGTCGGCGTTCACCCGCGGCATCGCGCTCTGGCTGATGCCCGCTGCGCTCAGCACCGTCTTCATCGCATTGTTCGCCGCCGCCAATCCGGTGATCGAGCAATGGGTGTCCCTGCTCAATCCCAAGGTTATCTTCAACCATGTCAATATGTGGCGCGTCCTGTTCTGGACCTTGATGCTGGCTCTGGTCTGGCCGTTCATCCATGTGCGCTGGCGGCGCAGGGCGGTCGTCGCCGCCGCCGTCGCCGAGGGCCCCGTGCCACCGCCGCTGCCGCCCATGGTCTCGGCGGAATTTCTCGGCCCCTCCACCATCCTGCGCTCGCTGATCCTGTTCAACCTGCTGTTCGCGGCGCAGTCCATTCTCGACGGCATCTATCTCTGGGGTCACGTGGCGCTGCCCGACAACATGACTTATGCGACCTACTCCCATCGCGGCGCCTATCCGCTGATCGCGACCGCCCTCCTCGCCGCTGCCTTCGTGCTGGTGGCGATGCGTCCGGGCGGGCCGGCCGAGAAATCGAAGGTGATCCGGCCGCTGGTCTATCTCTGGGTCGGACAGAACGTGCTGCTGGTCGTCTCCTCCATCCGCCGGCTCGATCTCTATGTCGACATCTACATGCTGACCTATTGGCGGATTGCAGCGTTCGTCTGGATGGGACTGGTAGCGCTCGGCCTGATCCTGATCGTCGCGCGCATCGTGCTCGACAGGTCCAATCAATGGCTGATCGGCGCCAATCTCGCCGCATTGGCGATCGTGCTCTATGGCTGCTCGCTCGTGAACTTCGACGCCTTCATCGCCGACTACAATGTCGTCCACAGCCGGGAAGTTTCGGGAAAAGGCGTGCAGATCGACATCGACTATCTCCTGACGCTCGGGCCGCAGGCTGTGCCAGCCATCGACAAGGCGATCGCGCTACGGCCCGCCGTCAAAGAGGGCTGCCTTGTGTCACGCCGCGACCGCCTTGTAGAACAGCAGCGTCAGGACCTGGCCTGGCGAAGCTGGGGCTTTCGCAACTGGCGACTCCAGCGCAGGCTGGACGCCGAGGCGAAAGCTCAGGCCGGCAGCCAGCCGGCGAGTTGACGAGGACACGGAGAGTTTCTTGGCGCATCGCATTCTCATCGTCGACGACGAAGGCCACATCCGCGAGGTCATCCGCGTCGCCCTGAAGAAGGCCGGCATGGACGTGATCGAGGCCCGCGACGGCAAGGAGGCGCTTCTCCGCTTTGCCGCCGACAGGCCCGATCTCATCGTGCTGGACATCGGCATGCCCGAGTTCGACGGCCTCGACGTCTGCCGCGAGATTCGCAAAGGCTCCGACGTGCCGATCCTGTTCCTGTCGGCGCGCGACGAGGAGATCGACCGTATCCTGGGCCTCGAGATCGGCGGCGACGACTACGTCACGAAGCCGTTCAGCCCGCGCGAGCTGGTGGCGCGGGTCAATGTCATCCTGCGCCGCCTCAGCCCGCGCAACGGCGAGGCCAAGGCCGGGCCCACCGCGCTGACGCAAGGCGGGCTGCTGATCGATCCCGAACAGCATGTCGCGTCCTTTGCCGGCACGCCGCTGAAGCTGACCGCGATCGAGTTCGGCATCCTGCGCGCGTTCCTGTCCCGGCCGACATCGGTGTTCAACCGCGAGCAGTTGATGCGCGCAGCCTATCAGCTCAACATCCAGGTCTCCGACCGCACCATCGACAGCCATATCCGCAACATCCGCGCCAAGCTCGCGGCGCTTGCTTGCGACAACGTGATCGAGACCATCCACGGCGTCGGCTTCAAGCTCGGCCGCTGCGAGAAAGAGGCATGAGCGCCGCGCCCGACAAATGGCGGCCGTCACTCACCCTCGTGATCTTCACGGTGCTGGCGACGGTCGGCATATTGCCGCTGGTCGGCCTATTCTTCTTCCGTCTCTACGACAACCAGCTGATCCGCCAGACCCAGGCCGAGCTGATCGCACAGAGCCGCGTGCTGGCGACGATCTATGCGCAGGAGGTGACGGCCCGGCTCGACAGCGGCCTCGTGCTCGGCGCCGAGGTGCCGCCGGGCGTGCTGCCCGATCCCGGCGACCAGGTCACACCGATCCGCCCCGCGCTCGACCTCACCGCGAACGACCTGTTGCGGCGGCGGCCCGACGCATTGCCCGCGCCGGGGCAGGCGCAAGCAGCCTATGTCGAGATCGGGGCCAGGCTGACGCCGATCATCCGCGAGACCCAGAAGGTGACGCTGGCCGGCTTTCGCATCCTCGATCCGCAAGGCGTCGTGATTGCCGGGCGGCAGGAGGTCGGGCAGTCGCTCGCCCATATCGAGGAAGTCGCGGACGCCCTGCACGGGCAATACCGCGCGACTTTACGCAACCGCGTGCCGGACAAGCCGCCGCCGCCGATCTATTCCTTCAGCCGCGGCCTCGGCGTGCACGTGTTTTCGGCCATGCCCGTCATCGTCAACAACCGCGTCGCCGGCGTGATTTACACGACGCGCACGCCGAGCAACATTTTCGACCATCTCTATCAGGAGCGGGCCAAGTTCGTGCTGGCCGGCCTTGCCGTCATCCTCGGCACCATCGCGATCGGCCTCGTGTTCTCGCGCACGATCACGCTGCCGATGCGCGAGCTGATCGACCGCGCCGCCCGAATCGGCCGCGGCGACCGGGAGGCGTTCCAGCCGCTGAAGCATTACGGCACGCGCGAGTTCGCCCAGCTCTCGCACAGCTTTCTCGGCATGGCCGAGCAGCTGGCGCGGCGCTCCGACTATATCGCGACCTTTTCGGCCCATCTCACCCACGAGCTGAAATCGCCGCTGACCTCGATCAAGGGCGCGGCCGAGCTGCTGCAGGATTCGGTTCAGGGCAAGGCCGAGGGCCTGACGCCGGCCGAGCAGAACACCTTCATCGCCAACATCCTGTCGGATACCCAGCGGCTGGAGGCGATGGCGCAGCGGCTGCGGGAGCTCGCCCGCGCCGAGAGCCTGCCGCAGAACGAGCGCACCGAGCTGGCGCCCGTGATCGCCGATCTCAGAAGCCGGTTTCCGGCAAGCGCGATCGAGGCCAGCGGCAGCCTCGACCGGGCGATCGGAATGTCCTCGGAGAAGGCGCTGATCGTGCTGTCGCACATCGCCGACAATGCGGTGCGGCACAAGGCCGGGACAATCAGGCTGGAGGCGGTCGACGCCCGGACGACCGTGCTTGTGACGGTCAGCAATGACGGCGAGCCGATCTCGGCGCCGAACCGCGACAGGATCTTCGATGCGTTCTTCACCACCCGCCGCGACCAGGGCGGCACCGGGATGGGGCTGGCGATCGCGCGCGCGGTGATGGCGAGCCATGGCGGCTCGATCAGGCTTAAGCCGACCGACGAGGGCGCAGCCTTCGAGCTCCAGTTTCCGGTTGCCTAGATCGCAAAGACCCAGACGGCGACGATGGTGCCGATGGTGGCGAGACCGGCGATGGTCCAGCCGGCGGCGTATTCCAACTCAGGATGACCGGTCGCCCGCATGATCTCAACCGGATCGGCGGTATGCTTCTCTGCCATGACAGCCTCGCACGTTTCTTCCCGCGTCATAGATAAGTCGCATCAGCCGCAAAGAGGTTCCATCACGGAAATGCGAGGCATGACGCAGCTAGGTTTGTTCGCCGACCCGCAGGAAGGCCCGGCCGGACTTCGCTACACGGACGATTTTATCGATCGGGCCGCCGAGCAGGATCTGATCGGCCGCATCGCAGCATTGCCGCTCCAGCGCTTTCAGTTCGGCGCGTTCGAGGGCAACCGCCGGGTGGCGTCGTTCGGCTATCGCTATGACTACACGCTGCAGCGTCTCGCCGAGGCCGATCCGATCCCGGACTGGGTGCGGCCGGTCGCGCGCCAGGTCGAGGCCTGGGCCGGGCTGCCGGAGGGCAGCGTCCGGCAGGTGCTATGCACCGAATACGAGGTCGGCGTCGGCATCGGCTGGCATCGCGACAAGCCGCATTTCGACAAGGTCCTCGGCCTGTCACTGGGCTCGCCGTGCAACTTCCGCTTCCGCCGCCGCAAGGGCGAGACCTGGGAGCGCCACACGCTCACCGCCCTGCCGCGCTCGCTCTACATGATGGATGGCGAGGCGCGGTCGCAATGGGAGCACAGCATCCCGCCGGTCGCGGCGCGGCGCTATTCCATCACCTTCCGGACGATGAAGCGGGCCTGACGGACCATCCAAAACAAAACTGCGAAAACAACCCCATGCACAGTAGGAGGCGGTTTCCGGCGCGAGCCTCGGCGGCGCTGGACAGCGGCCTGACGGATCGGGATAAACGGCGGCTGCGCATCCAAGGTGCCGCGAATTCGCCTCAAGGCCGGCTGACTAATGAGATGAATTGAAAAGACGGGCCAGATCAGCGAGCCGATATGGAGCCCCGCAAGGCCGCCACATCCATGAAGAATTATCTGACATTTTTCCTGTTTCTGACCATGACCACGGCCTTCGCGCACGGACCCGTGCCGGGCCGGCTTCGGCCGCCCTCGGGTCTCGTGCAGGCGGGCCTCACCGATTCCGACACCACCGCAGGCGGCACCGCACGACTCTGCGAGCAGGTCACCTTCTCGCGCGGCCTGCGCTATGGCGAGAGCGAGGCCAATGTGCTCGATGTCGCGACCAGCGCAACCAAGGCCGACACGCCGCGGCCGGTGCTGCTGTTCGTGACGGGAGATACCTTCACCGGCGACCGCGGAGCGCCGGAGCTGTCGCGCCAGATCCAGGACCAGGCGATGTGCTTTGCCGCGCGCAACGGCATGATCGGGGTCCGCGTCGATTATCGCCTGGCGCCCGCGGCGACCTGGCCGGCCGGCGCGACCGATGTGGCCGCGGCGCTGTCCTGGGTTCATGGCAATATCGACCTCTTCAACGGCGATGCCCGCGAGATCGTCGCGGTCGGCTACGGCGCCGGCGCCTTCCACGTCGCGACCATGCTGGCGCATCCCGAGCTGCAGACCGCCGGCGCCGACGTCGCGGGCGTGGTGCTGGTGTCCGGGATCTACCGCGTCGGCAAGGACGCGAGCGACAGCGAGAAGGCCTATCTCGGCGGTGATGCCACCCAGTACGACAAGCGCTCGGTATTCCCCGGCATCCTCAATGTCGACGTGCCCATCGTGCTGGCCTGGGCCGCGGATGATTCCGCCGACCTCGTGGCGCAAGGCGAGACGCTGAAGAAGACGCTGTGCGGCGCCGGCCATTGCCCGCGCAGCACGCTGCTGCGCAGCCGCGACGGCATCGCGAACGCCTTCGGCCTCGATGGTTCCGGCGACAGCCTCGCGGAGCCGACGCTGCTGCTGGTGCGTCAGCTGGAAGCGCGAGGGTTGCCGTAACGCGTTGCGGCAGCACGCCTGCCGCTTTCATCGAAGCGCGACAGCCACACGATTGCCAAACGCTTGACCTAGATCAAGCGGCCTTGGTGGGGATTGAGCCGACCTCGTTGGGGGCCAACCACAAGGCATCGAACATGCGCGTCATCGGCAGGATGCTGTTCGTTTCCGTGATTGCCATCGCATCGCTGGGCGCGATGTCGCGGCAGCAGCACTCGGATCAACCCGCAAGCGATGAGGAAATCCGCATCGGCAATGTCATGCCGTATTCGGGGCCGCTCTCGGAATTCGGCGCGATCGGCCAGGCGGAAGCGGCCTATTTCGACATGGTCAACGCGCGCGGCGGCATCAATGGCCGCAAGATCCGCTTCATCACCCGCGACGACAATTCCGATCCGTCGACCGCGCTGGAGCTGACGCGCAAGCTGGTCGAGAAGGACGGCGTGCACCTGATGTTCGGCTCGTTCGGCACGCCCGGTAATCTCGTCACGCGCTCGTACCTGAACGAGAAGAAGATCCCGCAACTGTTCGTCGCCTCCGGCGACGAGGAGCTGAGCCAGCCGAGCGCGTTTCCCTGGACCATGGGCTGGCAGCCGTCGTTCCGGTCGGAAGGGCGCATCTACGCCAACTACATCCAGGCCTCTTACCCGAGGAAGAAGATCGTCGTGCTCTGGCAGAACGACCAGTTCGGGCGCATGCTCTACAAGGGCATCCAGGAGGGCCTCGGCGATCTCAACCGTCACGTCCTGGTCGACATCGCCTTCGACCTTGCCGACGAGCATCTCGACGGGCACGTCTCGATCCTCAAGCGCGCCGGCGCCGACATCTTCGTCTTCCTCGGCGTGCCCTCGACCGCATCCAAGGTGATCAAGCTGGCAGCGTCCCTGAATTGGCGTCCCGTCTTCATCGTCAACGATGCCTCCGCCTCGATCGCCAACGCGATGGCGCCCGCGGGGCTGGAAAACTCTGCCGGCGTGATTTCGGCGGCCTTTTTGAAGGATCCGAGCGATCCCGCCTGGAAGGACGATCCCGGCATGAAGGACTGGTTCGCCTTCATGGACAAATACCATCGGGTCGAAAGCACCAACAACAGTGCGGCCGTCTATGGCTACGCCGCGGCCGAGGCGCTGACGCAGGTGCTGAAGCAATGCGGCGACGATTTTTCACGCGACAACATCATGCGCCAGGCGGCCTCGCTCAGGGACTATCAGCCTTCGGTCGCATTGCCCAACATCAGGATGAACACCTCGCCCAACCGCTACCTGCCGATCAGGCAGATGCGGCTGGTGCAGTTCGACGGGCGGTCGTGGCAGCCATTTGGGGATGTGATCGAGACGGCGTTCACGGAAGGGGCGGCAAGGTGAGGTCACTTACCCTCCCCTCACGCCGGCTTGAGCGAGGCCAGCGCGTTCTCCAGCAGCGAGCGGACGCGTGCGGCGTCGCCTGATTTCACCACGGCGGGGTCGAGATAGAGCTCGAGCCCCGGCGCGCGTTCGGTGATGATGCCGCTGTTCTCCGCAGCTTTGTCGCTCAGTGCATCCACCGAATAGGGGATCACCTCGCGGCTGATGCCCTTCATCGTGATCGCCGGCAGCGCGTGGGCGCGGACGATGTCGCTGACGAGGGCGAAGGTCTCGTAGCTCAGCACGATGCCGCCGGGCTCGGCGATCGATTGCAGGCGCGCAGCGAGGTTCGCCTCCGCACCGATGATGGTGTAGTCCATGCGGTCGGCGCTGCCGAAATTGCCGACATTGCAATAGCCCGAGTTGATGCCCATGCGCGAGCGGAACGGCTGCTCGATGCCGGACGCCCGCCATTTCGCGTTCAGCTCGGCAAGGCGTTGCTGCATGCGCCAGGCCATCTGCAGGCAGGCCTGTGCATCGGCACGGTCGCCCCTGGTCTCGGGGTCGCCGAAGAAGATCAGCATGGCATCGCCGATGAACTTGTCGATGGTGCCGCCATATTCGTGGGCGATCGCCGACATCTCCGTGAAATATTCGTTGAGCAACTGTGTCAGCTGCTCCGGCTGGAGCCGTTCCGCGGTCGCCGTGAAATTCTGGATGTCGGAAAAGAAGATGGTGAGCTTCTTGCGCTCGGTGTGGATGGTGACGTCCTTCTGGCCCGAGAAGATGCTCTTGTAGACCTGCGGCGGGATGTAGCGCGAGATCTTCATCGACAGCGAGGCCAGGAAGTCGTTGGCGGATTCGAGCTCCTTGTTCATGTTCTTGATGCGGCGCGCCTGACGGCGCTGCAATGACAGGAACGCCAGTCCGCTCCCGGCGGCGATCACGAAATAGGCCAGCAGGAACTTGAACGAGAAAATGTTGGCGGCGATCGGCTGGGCGATGATCACCTCCTGGATGCCGCGGACGTCGCCGACCTTCCAGTCCTTCTTCGGGCTTTCGGGGTGGCTGTTGTGGCAGCTGACGCAAGCCGGCCCCATCGTGACGGGCGCAACCAGGCGGACCTTGTCGTTGAACAGCGAGGTTTCGGTCTCCACGATCTTCTGCTCGGGATCCCGGCGCAGCGCATCGAGCGCGTCCTTCTCGAACTTGTCGAGCTGGTGCGGAGCGCGGTTCTGGAACGGGAAGTCCGAGACGAAGCGATAGGTGATGTTCTCCTGCTGGGCGCCGATCACCCGGCCGAGCTCCAGCGACAGCGTCGCGGGGATCGGGATCGCGCCGGGCACCGATTCGTAATTGTGCACGACCTTGGTGCTGCCGTTGGGGTTGGCGAGCACGCGCCCGACCACGTTGGAGGCGTAGTAGCTGCGCACGCTCGTGATCACCGAGTTGAGATCGATCGCCTGCCGGCGCAGCGCCGTCTTGCTGAGCTCGGTCAGGTCCAGCCACACCGCGACCGGCAGGGCGAGCAGGAGGAAGACGATCACGGCGCCGGTGAGAATGCCACTCTTGCGCTGTTGTTCGGAGATCTCTTGTTTCACCCTGTGGCTCCGTTCTGTGCGATTTTGTCGCAAATCCTTCCGGAATCCGAGACAATGCATGCGGCGGCACAGAGCCAAGAATTGCCGGCCGGCGCAACCCCATTTTATGGTGGTCGCAGCAAGCGCCTTTTCGTTTGATCACGGATGCTTAAGATCGGCGCCGACCTGCATCCGCTCCGCCGGGAGAGAGCCATGACCGAGACCGTCCGCATCAAGCGCTTCCAGGCACGTCCCGTGATCGTGCCGATGAACCTGCCGCTCCAGACCGCGACCGGGGCGGTCGCCAAGGCACCGCTGGTGCTGATCGACTGCGAGACCGACCACGGCGCGGTGGGTCATTCCTATCTGTTCTCGCTCACGCCCTCGGCCTTGAAGCCGCTGGCGGCGATGGTCACGGAAATGTCGGACCTCGTCGCCGGCGACGAGCTGCTGCCGTTCGAGATCGAGCGCAAGCTGAGCCAGCGCTTCACGCTGCTGGGCCTCGCCGGCCTGCAGCGGCTGGCGCAATCCGGCATCGACATGGCGGCATGGGACGCGCTGGCGCGCTCGCGCGGCCTGCCGCTCGCCCGCCTGCTCGGCGGCACGCCGAAGCCAGTGCGCGCCTACAACTCGAAGGGGCTCGGCATCATGCCGGCAGGCGCCGCGGTGGAGGAAGCCCACAAGCTGCTGGCCGAGGGGTTTCACGCCGCAAAGATCCGCGTCGGCCGACGCGATGCGCGGGAGGATCTCGCCGTCGTGCGCGCGGTGCGCAAGGCCGTCGGCGACGAGGTCACGCTGATGTGCGACTACAACCAGGCGCTGACGGTCACCGAAGCGATCCGCCGCGGTGAGATGCTCGACGACGAGGGCCTCAGCTGGATCGAGGAGCCGATCCGCCACGACGATCATGCCGGTTGCGCCCGCATTGCCGACGCGCTGCAGACGCCGGTCCAGATCGGCGAGAATTTTGACAGCGCGTTTTCCATGCAAGCCGCGCTCTCGGCAGAGGCCTGCGACTACGTGATGCCTGATGTCCAGCGCATTGGAGGCGTCACCGGCTGGCTCCGCGCCGCTTCGCTTGCCCATGCTGCCGGCATCGAGATGTCGTCGCACCTGTTCTCTGAAGTCAGCGCGCATCTGCTCTGCGTGACGCCGACCGCGCATTGGCTGGAATATGTCGACTGGGCCGACGCGGTGCTGGCAACGCGGCTGCAGATCAAGGACGGCTTTGCGCTGCCGAGCGAGGAGCCGGGCAACGGGATCGCGTGGGACGAAGCGGCGGTGAAGAAGTATCTGGTGGAGTGACGGGTCTCTCATCTCGCCATCGCAAGCACACGATCTCGTCCCTCGTTGCGAAAGCATGCGACACGGATTAACGATCCGCCATGACCACTTGGCGCCCACATCCCGGTATCCGCGTCGTCGCTATCGGCCTGCATTGGCGCGGCGGGCGGCTGCTGGCGGCCGAGGTGCGCGACGATGCGGGGCGGATCAAGGGGGTGCGCCCGCTCGGCGGCGAGATCGAGTTCGGCGAGAGCTGGCGCGCGGCCTTGGTGCGGGAATTCAACGAAGAGCTCGGCATCGACGTCGGCATCGTGGGTGAGCCCTTGATGCTGGAGAACATCTTTGTGCACGAGGGATCGACCGGGCACGAGGTGATGTACATCGCGGAGGTCGCGTTTCCGGATGGCGCATTCGCCGGCCGGGAGCGCATCGACTTCCGCGAGGACAATGGAGAGCAGATCGTCGCGCGGTGGTTCGACCTTGCCGATCTCGACCTGGACGGCGGGCCGAAGCTCTATCCGACCGGACTGAAGGACTTGCTGCTGCAGCCTGCGCGTCGTGCATCAACGGAAGAGTGATGCGTGATCCATGTCGAGACGCCGACGACGTCAGTTGACAAGCATGGCGCTCTCAAGCAAATTTCGAAAGGTTGATACCGCCGGCCGCTTGCGCCCTTCGGGGTATGGTGAAGTGTATCGGACCGCCGCCCGCTTCCTTTGCTCACGCGAACGGGTCAGTAACGCAAGCCCTGACATTCTCCGTTCATGTTGCAAAGGAACAGAGTATGCGCGATTTCCGCGACGCCAAAGCCATGGCGCAGACGCTCCGAGAATCCCTCAACGCCCGATCGGTCTCCCTCACCGTCAGCGAGAGCCTCGAGCTCGTCGCGAGGTTATTCGGGCTGGCCGATTGGAATGTCCTGGCGGCCCGAATCCGTTCTGCGGAGCAGGCCGGCTCGGGCCGCAGCAACGAGGAAAGCACCAAGACCGATGCTGCGGATCAGCTCCGCTCGAGAGCCAAAGAAACTCAGTTGCCGCAGGCGGTGCTGGATCGTTATGCCGGAACATACCAATTCCATAGCGCCGTCTTCACCGTGACGCGTGAACAGGATCATCTGTCCGGACGGCTGAGCGGTCAAAGCTCGGCGCAATATTACGCGGTGGGCGAAACGGAATTCGCCGCGCGGGAGATCGATGTCGAGCTACGGTTTACCCTCGGGCCGGATGGGGTGCCTACCGCCGTGATCCTGCGCCAGCACGGCAACGATCACACCATGCCACGCATCGACACGAGCACGGCGCAAGAGCTCCAACGCGCGATCGAGTCTCGTATGAGCAGCCGGTCCGCCAATCCCGGGACCGCGGCCGCGCTTCGCCGTCTGATCGAGAGCGTCGCATCGGGCCAGCCCAATTACGGCGAGATGAGCGCCGACTTGGCCGAGGCGACACGCAAGCAATTGCCGCGCCTGCAGCCGGGCCTTGCCGAAATGGGTCCGATCACCTCGATCGAATTCCTCGGTGTGAACGCACAAGGACAGGACGTCTATTCCGTCTGGCATCAGGGTGGCGCAGCCTCGCACTGGCACATCGCGCTCGGCAACGACGGCACGATCATCTCGGCCTTCGTCACGCCGGGACCATGAGCTCGGTCAGGCTACCACACCTCCGCGCCGGGAATTTTCTTCCGCACCGCCATCCGCTGGATCCAGATGCAGCGGCGGACGGACCTGCTGGAGCGGCCGACGGCGGAGATCCCCTCGCCGGCCTGAAGCAGCGGCGCCACGTTCTGGCGCAAGCTGCGGCAGCGCTGGAGCTCGGCTTGCCAGTCGACGATCGCGGCGTCGGCGCGCGGCGCCATCAGCGCCAGCATCGCCATGGCGAGACAGATCGTCCGCATCGCTCCTCTCACTGTGATCCGCCTCCATCCCGGCGGTAGCGGAAATCGCAATGAGAGGCGCCCTGCATGATGGTCTGCGTGCGCGTGAGCCTGACGTCGGGACCGAACCCCTCCGCGGTCGCAAAGTCCGCGGTGCAGATCAGCAGGAAGCCGAGTTCGGGCTCGCCCAGGGCCTTGTAGAACTCGGCATAGGCGCAGCGCGTCACGTCGAACGCGAAGGCGTCCGCCGTCTGTTCGATCACGTCATAGGCGAGCGCATCGTCGCGGGCATAGGTGCGGAAGGCCGACGACACGGCCTTGCCGAGATTGCTCTCGTTCTTGGTTTTCCAGAATGCCTCGCCGAAGCCGCGATAGAGATCGCCGAGCGCCTTGCGCACCAGCGCATTGGCGCGCGCCTCGCCGAGCTCGGCCTGCAACGTCTTGATCAGCGGCACCAGCACCTGCGCCTGGATCTTCGCTTGCTCGATGACGGACACGGTCATGGGCGGCCTCGTGTCGGAGATGTCATTGTAGCCCGGATAGAGTGCAGGGTCATCCGGGACAGCGGCCGGGAAACTGCGGCCGGATTGCGCGTCGCTGCAACGGGCTAGAAGCTTTCGAGCAAGCCGCACCAGTCCGTCTTCGCTCTTCGAGCTGCGCCGGACACGCTTCGCCGCAATCTTCCAGGCTGTGCCACGCGAAGCCGAAGGCGAAGCGTGGTGGGCACGACAGGGATCGAACCTGTGACCCCTACCATGTCAAGGTAGTGCTCTCCCGCTGAGCTACGTGCCCTAAAGTCCACTTGTATCGGGTGGGGTCCCTATAACGGCTCAGGGGAGCCGGCGCAAGGACGGAAGGGGGCCGATTCAGGCCGCCAGCATCTTGTTCACTTCGCTGACCAATTCGCGCAGATGCACCGGCTTGGACAGCACCTTGGCGTTCTTGGGGGCGTCCGAATCCGAGTTCAGGGCGACCGCGGCAAAGCCAGTGATGAACATGATCTTGATGTCGGGGTCGAGTTCCGAGGCTCGGCGGGCGAGCTCGATGCCGTCCATTTCCGGCATGACGATGTCGGTCAACAGCATCTCGAACGGCTCTTCCCGCAGCCGCTGATAGGCGGCCATGCCGTTGTCGTGGGACGAGACCTGAAAACCGGCGTTTTCCAGCGCCTTGACCAGGAAACGGCGCATGTCGTTGTCGTCTTCGGCGAGCAGGATCTTTGGCATGGCAGGAAACGTCGAATCCCCAGAGGATATCAGCAGAGGTCACTAAGCCCGACAGAGGGTAAATTTGGGGTGAAAATCTTAACCCTGCGCCGGCCCCGCTGCCGGCTCTTTGTGGACCGGAACGAGGTCCAGATCAATCGAGCCGGACCGGCGCGTCCCCATCCCGATGCCTGCACGGTTAAGACGTGTTCCAAGGGGCCATGACATCTTTTCGCTTGGCAGAATGGTTGCGATTCCGGACAATGACGACACATAAGAGCCGCGAGATCGGCCGAATCATTGGACCCGGAGCTTGTCCGGATCGTGCGGCACGAAGGGACGAAGCCTGAGAAGATGACCCGCTTTGACGGCGACATGTCGCCAGCCTTCGAGATCTTCGAGCCTGCCGAATGGCGCGCGCCCGTCATCTTCAACTCGCCGCATTCCGGCTCGACCTATCCTGAAGAATTCCTGGCGGCGTCGCGGATCGACCTGCCCACGCTGCGACGGTCGGAAGATTCGTTCATGGATGAGCTGATCGGCCATCTGAGCGCGCGCGGGTTTCCGACGGTGCGGGTCAACTTTCCCCGCTCCTATGTCGACGTCAACCGCGAGCCCTATGAGCTCGACCCGCGCATGTTCACCGGCCGGCTGCCGAGCTTCGCCAACACCCGCTCGATGCGGGTCGCCGGCGGCCTCGGCACCATTCCCCGCGTGGTCGGCGACGGCCAAGAGATCTACCGCGACCGCCTCCTAGTCGACGATGCGCTGGGGCGGATCGAGACGCTGTACAAGCCCTACCATCGCGCGCTTCGCCGGCTGATCAACAAGGTGCACCAGATGTTCGGCACGGTGGTGCTGGTCGACTGCCACTCGATGCCGTCGGTCGGCGTCAGCAGGGACGAGCCGCGCCGGCCCGACGTCGTGATCGGCGATCGCTACGGCACCAGCTGCACGCCGCTCTTGCCCGATCGCGTCGAGGAGACCATGAGCGGGCTCGGCTATTCGATCGGCCGCAACAAGCCCTATGCCGGCGGCTTCATCACCGAGCATTACGGCAATCCCGCGAGCGGCCTGCACGCCGTGCAGCTCGAGCTCAACCGCGCGATCTACATGGACGAGCGGCGGCGCGAGCGCAGCGCTCGCTTTGCGCAAGTGGCCTCCGACTTCGGCGTTCTCGCCGACGTGCTGGCGACCACGATTCCGTTCGCCGATCTCGGCCCATTCCAGGCCGCGGCGGAATAGGACGCAGCTTCTTCTCTGAAACGACGAGGCCTTGCGCGCGACTGCGTTTTCGCTTCGCAAGCTTGCGCGCCCGAAATGAAAACGGCGTGGCTCAGAAAAAAGGGCCGCTCGCGAATGACGCAAGCGGCCCAAGTCTAGGGAGGAAACGCCCAAGGAGGGCAGCGGTAACGCGAGGCGCTACCGCACCGCAACAATATGCGACCGCGCCGCACAAAGTGCAAGGGCTTTTGCGCGGTTTCCCATGCAAATCGCACATGGCTCAGTTGCTTCTATGGAAACCCAGATTCAGTTTCTTTGATAAGGGAATTCAATGGGTTGATAGTCATTTGCATACGAACAAGGCAAGGTCGGAACTAAGATTTCAACTCCATGATCGATATTTGGCCAGCAGATGACTGGAATGGGGCAGCCCGCCCCGGCATCCAAAATACCAGGGAGCAACATCAAGACAGCGCTGCACGCGGCAGGCGAATTGAGCTAGGCAGGAGGCAAGCTCTCCAACTTCGCTTCGAGGATTTCGCCTGTGACGGTGATCGACTTCTCCGCCTTCATCGGTCGGCTCGCCACCGCCTCCGGCGAAACCATCCTGCCGTTCTTCCGCACCTCGCTGTCGATCGACGACAAGAGCAAGACCAAGGATTTCGACCCGGTGACGGAGGCCGACCGCGCCGCGGAGGCGGTGATGCGGCGGCTGATCAAGGCCAACTTCCCCCAGCACGGCATCGTCGGCGAGGAATTCGGCAACGAGCGCGAGGACGCCGACTATGTCTGGGTGCTCGACCCCATCGACGGCACCAAATCCTTCATCGGCGGCTTTCCGATCTGGGGCACGCTGATCGCGCTGTTGCACAAGGGCACGCCGGTGTTCGGCATGATGCACCAGCCCTTCATCGGCGAGCGCTTTTCCGGCGACAACGGTTCGGCCAATTATAAAGGGCCGTCGGGCGAGCGCCGGCTCCAGGTCCGCCGCTGCGCTTCGCTGTCGGAGGCCACGACCTACACCACCAGCCCGCTGCTGATGAACGAGCGCGACCGCGCCATCTTCGGCCACATCGAGAAGAGCGCGCGGCTGTCGCGCTATGGCGGCGACTGCTACTCCTATTGCATGCTTGCCGCGGGCCACGTCGACCTCGTGGTCGAGACCGAGCTGAAGCCCTATGACATCGCGGCACTGATCCCGATCGTGACCGGCGCCGGCGGCGTCGTCACCACCTGGGAAGGCAAGCCGGCCCAGGGCGGCGGCCGCATCATCGCCGCTGGCGACGCGCGGGTGCACGAGGCAGCGTTGAAGCTTTTGAACCAGTAGCGCGCGGGCGGAGGGCTTGCATCACCGACGCGGGAGCGGAGATGGCGAAGTAGGTGTCTTACCCTCCCCTGGAGGGCCAAGGCTATCGCATATGAGATGCCGCTATGGCAGCGTCATGGCCGGGCTTGTCCCGGCCATCCACGCCTTTCCACGCGGCACAAAGAACGTGGATGCCCGGGGCAAGCCCGGGCATGACGACCTCTGCAAAATTCAATTGCGATTGACCCTCCAGGGGAGGGTAACAGCTCCTCACACCGCCTCGGCTCGCAAATGCTCCACCAGCAGCTTGGCCGGCTTCGGCAGCGCCTTGAAGCTGCGCGCGCAGATCACGAGGCGGCGGTTGGCGAAGGCATCGCGCAGGCGGACCATGGCGAGCGGCATGGTCCTGGCACAGCGGCGGGCGGCGGCTTCGGGCACCAGCGCCACGCCGACATCGGCCGCGACCATCTGGCAGATCGCGTCGAAGTCGCGCAGGCGCGCGCGGAAATGCGGCCGCATGCCGAGCCGCGCAGCGTGCTTCGAGATGTGCATCTGAAGCGCGGTGGCGCTGGTGAGGCCGACGAAGTCGCAAGCCCCCGCCTCCTGAAAGTCGATCTGGCGGCGGCCGGCGAACGGGCCGCGTTTCGACGTCACCAGCGTCAGGCGATCCTCGCTAAAGGGAAAGCGTTCGATATGCTCGGGCAGCGCGTGCTCGGCGGCGAAGCCGAGATCGGCGGCGCCTGCGGTGATCGCCGCCGCGATATCGGTGCTCTCGCGCTCCTCGATGTCGACGGCGACGTCGCGATGCTGGCGCAGGAAACCGGCGAGCGCTTTCGGCAGATGCTCCGACAGGCCCGACGTGTTGGCGAGAAAATGCACGCTGGCGCGCACGCCGCTGGCAAAGCCGGCGAGATCGCCGCGCATGGCGTCGATCTGGTGGATCACGAGCCTGGCATGATCGAGCAGGCTCTCGCCGGCCGCGGTCAACTCGACGCCGCGGCGCCCGCGCTTGAGCAGCGCGACGCCGAGCGCATCCTCGAGCCCCTTGATACGCGCGCTGGCCGAGGCCAGGGCGAGATGTGAGCGCTCCGCGCCGCGGGTGATGCTTCGCTGGTCGGCGACCGCGATGAAGAGCTGGAGATCGACCAGGTCGAAGCGCATGCGATGTCTCCCTGAGCTCCCTGAGCCTTCGTTGAGGCCGAAGGCTCTCTCCGTAACCTCCAGATTGTGCGCCGGCGCGGCTTCGGTCAATGTGCTGGCATGATCGACCCGCTGCTCATCCTCATCGCCGCCGTGTTCCTGCTCGCCGGATTCGTCAAGGGCGTGGTCGGGCTCGGCCTGCCGACGGTGTCGATGGGGCTGCTTGCGGTGAGCATGGCGCCGAGCCGCGCCATCGCGATCGTGATCGTGCCGGCCATCGTCACCAACATCTGGCAGACCTTCGTCGGCCCTCATCTGCGCGACATCCTGAAGCGGCTGTGGCCGCTGATGATCGGCACCGTGGTCGGCTGCTGGCTCAATGCCGGCGCGCTGACCGGGCCGCATGCGCGCTACGGCACGATCGTGCTCGGCGCCCTGCTGGTCGTCTACGCCGTGATCGGCCTGAACAAGTTCCAGTTCCGCGTCGCGCCCGAGAACGAGAAATGGGTCGGCGGCGTGGTCGGCGTCATCACCGGCGTGATCTCGGCCTCGACCGGCGTGCAGGTGATCCCGTCGATGCCGTTCATGCAGGCGATCGGCATGGAGAAGGACGAGCTGGTGCAGGCACTCGGGGTGTTTTTCACCACCGCGACGCTGGCGCTCGCCTTCAACCTGACCGCGGTCGGATTGCTGACGCCGGCCAATGCCGTGCCGGGCGCGATCGGACTCGCCATGGCCTTTGCCGGCATGTTCATCGGCCAATCGGTGCGGGCGCGGATGCCGGCGGAGGCGTTTCGCCGCTGGTTCCTGATCGCGATGATCCTGCTCGGCCTTTACCTCGCCGGCAGCGCGCTGGCGAAAGAATTCGCTTAAGCGCCTTACGATTTCGGCCCGTAGCCCGGCACCCATTTTTCGTGCTGGGGCAGGTCGTCCTGGATTGTCCACCACGACGCGCGCGACGAGGTGAAAACGTGGAGGCGAGGCCGGACTTCCGGGTCGTCATCGAGCAGGCCAGCGGGAATGCTGACGGTCGGGAGATAGCTCGCCTTGCCCGGCGTCGGGCAGCCGCAGGTCCTGCAACGATAGCGGATACTGCCCGGCGAGGATTCGTAAGATGCCGTCATGTCCTCGCTCGCCACGAAGCGAAATCTGTCGGCATCGACATGCGCGTAGGTGGCGAAGGCCGCGCCGCTCAGCTTGCGGCAATTGACGCAATGGCAGTGCGTCAGCGCGCGCACCTTCTCGATCTCGAACCGCACGGCGCCACACAGACAGCTTCCACGGATCATCGAAACCTCCCGAGCGCAGCCTCGATCGGACCGCTTCTCATTCACTAGAAGGAGCTACCGTGTCTCCAGCATGGCGACGCGGATGCCGAGATAGATGAAGAGGCCGCCGAGCGCGCGGTTGACCCAGGCGATCGCGCCCTCGGACTTGCGCAGCCGGTAGGCGGCTCTGGCGGCGAACGCCGCCAGCACCAGGCACCACAGTGTCCCCGTAAAGATGAAGATCAGGCCGAGCGTCAGGAAGGCGAGCGGCTTGTGCGGGGCATCGGCTGCGACGAATTGCGGCAGAAAGGCGAGGAAGAACAGCGCGACCTTGGGATTGAGCGCGTTGGTGAAGACACCCTGGAGGAAGACCCGCTGCAATGAGCTCCGCGCCGGCTCGTCGATGCTTGCAGCCAGCGCCGGGCGCGACCACAGCATCTGGAGACCGGTCACGACCAGATAGGCTGCGCCGACCAGCTTCAGGATCGAAAAGGCCGTGGACGAGGCCATCAGCAGAGCCGAAAGCCCGATCGCCGCGCCCGCGACATGGACGAAGCAGCCGCAACTGATGCCCAGGGCGGCAGCGGCGCCGCCCCGCCAGCCCATCTGCATGCTGCGGCCGATCACATAGACCGAATCCGGCCCCGGCGTGATGTTGAGCACCACGCCCGAGAGGATGAAAAGCCCGATCTCGTGAATGCCCAGCATGAAGGTCCTCCGCTGCCGTCCTGACGGTCCTGGTTCCGCTTAGTCGGTTCGCCCGTTCCCGTCCACCGCCGGGATTGCGCAGGATTTACCTCGAATTTGCAATGCGGATCATGCTTCCGCTGCGGCGCATCTGCTCTATAAAGGTGGGGTTCTTGAAATGCGGGATTCGCGGCAACCGCCACGCTGTGGCCGGTCATCTGATCCCTTGGAGCTTTGAGGATATGGAAAGACGTCTGGCCGCCATCGTCTGCGCCGATGTCGCCGGCTATTCGCGCATGATGGGCAGCGACGAGGCCGGCACCCATGCCGCCTTCAAGGCCCATCGCGCCGCGATCCATCCCATCATCCTCAATCACGGCGGCCGCGTCGTGAAGAACACCGGCGACGGCTTCCTGCTGGAATTCGCCTCGATCGTCGGCGCCGCCGAGGCGGCGATCGCGATGCAGACGCTGATGGCCGAACGCAACCGCCATCTGCCAGCCGACCGCGCCATGCAGTTCCGGCTCGGCATCCACATGGGCGACGTCATCGCCGACGAGGACGAGGTCTTCGGCGACGATGTCAACATCGCCGTCCGCCTGGAATCGGTGGCGAGCCCCGGCGGCTTCGCGATGTCGGCCAAGGCCTACCGGGAGGCGAGCAAGCATCTCTCGGTGCCGCTGACCGATGCCGGCAACCATCGCTTCAAGAACATCAAGGATGCGATCGGGGTCTTTACCTGGACGCCCGAAGGGGCGCCGGCGCTTGCCCCCGAGCTCCGTGAGGCCTCGGCGCTGTCGCAGCAGTACCGAACGGCCATCGTCGGCGTGCTGCCCTTTGCCAATCTCAGCGACGCCCAGGACGAATATTTCTCCGACGGCCTCACCGAGGACCTGATCCACGCGCTGTCGCTGCAATCCTTCTACCGGGTGCTGAGCCGCAACTCGACCTTCGCCTTCAAGGGCAAGAACGTGGGCACCCGGCTGATCGCGCGCGAGATCGACGCCTCCTATCTGATCCAGGGCTCGGTGCGGCGCGCCGGCGCCAAGATCCGCGTCACCGCTGAGCTGATCGCGCCGGAGACCGGCGAGCAGCTCTGGACCGGCCGCTACGACCGCGACATCGGCGATTTGTTCGCGATGCAGGACGAGATCACCACCAACTTGTCCGCCGCCATCGCCACCGAGATCGTCCGTGCCGAGGCCTCGGCGCCGGCGCGGCTCTCGACCGACGTCACCGCCTGGGACCGCTTCCTCAAGGGGCTGTCGCATTACTACCGGCAGACCAAGGAAGATCTGGCCACCGCTGTCGAGCTGTTCCGCGAGGCCATCGGGCTCGATCCCAAGCTGTCGATCGCGCATGCCTATCTCGCCACGATCCAGATCCAGAGCATTCAGTTCGGCTGGGTCAAGGGCACGCGCGAGATGTGGGCCGAGGCGATGAGCCTCGCCGAAACCAGCGTCCGGCTCGATCCGCGCTCCTCCTTTGCGTTCTCGATCCTGACCTGGGCGCACGCGTTGGAGGGTCATCACGAGGCAGCAATGGACGCCGCCAAGCGCGCAGTCGCGCTCAACCCTTACGACAATGGCGCGCGCGGCGTGCTCGGCATCTGCCATTTCATGATCGGCGAGCACCGCCAGGCGATCGAGCTGTTCTCGATGGCCGCGCAACGCGACAACAGCGACCCGCGCTATCAATGGGCGGCGCTGAACGCGTTTAGTCATTACCTTCTGCGCCAATATGACGCGACGCTGTCATGGGCGCGAGAGCAGCTCTACATCAACCCGAATCACATGCAGGCGCTGGCGATCCGCGCCGCGGCGTTGGCGCAGCTCGGGCGAAGCGACGAGGCCAGCGAAGCTGCCCGCGTGCTGATGGCAAATTATCCAACGCTGAATGTCGACAGGCACTTGCGCAACTTCCACTGGAAGCGGCCCGAGGACATCGCCCATTATCGCGAGGGGCTGCTGAAGGCCGGCGTGCCGCTCGGCAAGCTGACGCTGGTCCAGAGCGACGTCAAACGGGCCGCCGAATCCTGAACGAAGGGGGCCGCAGGCCCGACGTGGTTCCGGTGCGACCGCCTGCTCGTTGTTGACACGACAGTGAAATGGGCCACACTCGTCACACGCTGAAGTAGTATATCGTGCTGTCGGTTTGTTAGGACTTTCCGCGCTCTAACAACGCGCCTGCTTTTTCAAGATTCGCTGCTTTCAGGATTTGGGCCATGCATCACCCCGCTTCGAAGCCGCCCTTCGATCCCTCGATTCCAGTCTCGCCGAACAATCCCTGCCCGTTCCTGCGCGGCCTCGTCGGCGAAGGCTTCGTCGAGGGCGGCACCGTCCCGCTCAACACGCTGTCGCAGACCATCGCCAATGCGACCGGTGAGACGGGGCTGAAGAAGGTCTCGGCCCGCATCCAGGTCCGCGGCGTCGCGATGATCGCCAACGGCGTCAAGCACATTCTGAAGAGCATCTTTTCGGGCGCGCAGCTCGACGCGCTGCGCGGCGGCCCGCTGGACAAGCGCGGCGCCGGCTCGCGCATCCTCGGCGTCGACGGCAAGATCGACGAGGACGAGATCGCGCGGCTCGCGAGCTTCGGCCGGAACTACACCGACCCGAACACCGGCAGCAGCGAGCCCGGCCTCAACGCCGCGGAAATCAAGACCTTCATGCGTGACAACCTCGAGCGCGCCGGCAGCGCCGCTCGCTGGTACTACCCGCTGCTGATGAAGTTCGAATGGCCCATCCTTTTGAAGATCATCGGCAAGGGCAAGCAGGGCGAAGAGCGCTATCTCAGCGTGGCCGACGTGCGCACGCTGTTCGAACAGCGCCAATTCCCCGACCGCATCAATCAGCGGATCGTATCGCAGCCGCTGCTGTCGTCCTGCCAGCTCCGCTTTCGCTGGGCGGTCGCGCTCACGGCGTTCGTCATCGGCCTCGGCCTCGTCGCCCTGGTCGCGGTGGCCGAATTCCCCAACCAGGTTCGTGCCATGCTGCCGCAGAAGGGCGTGCTGGTGAATCTCCTGCCGCCGCCCCTGCCGGCGATGCCCGAAACCAAGGCTGCCTATTGGCTCGAGCAAAACTGGTCGCTCAAGGACCGACATTGGTTCCACCACGCCAGCCAGGGCACCGCGACGTTCCCGGTGCCCTATGAGTGGTTCGTGGCGCTGGAGCAGCCGCAGCTCCACCTGTTCTCCAAACCGGGCCTGATCAAGGACAGCGCCTATCTCGAACGCTTCGGCTTCATCCCGAGCCCGCAGACGATCCAGACCGACACGGCGACGCTGCGCCGCTTCGGCTACGCCAATGTCTACGAGACCACGCAAGCGTCGGACTGGTCGACGCGCTGGACGCCGGCGGAGAACGTTGACGGCCTGCCGGTCGGCTTCGCGCGCATGACCGGCGTGGTCGATCCCGCGACGAGCCGCCGCGAGGACGACATGATCGGACTGACCTGCGCCGCCTGTCATACCGGCCAGATCCATTACCAGGGCATCGACGTCCGTTTCGACGGCGGCCCGGCGATGACCGACCTGAAGAAGCTCGAGCTCGCGACCGGCCTGTCGATCGCCTACACGCTGTACGTCCCGTTCCGCTTCCAGCGTTTCGCCGATCGCGTGCTCGGCCCCGACGCCAGCAAGGCGGACCGCGCCGCGCTCAAGCAGAAGCTGAGCACGATCGGCAGCTTCCTGATCGACTGGGCCAAGACTTACGAGAAGACGATCGAACGCAAGACGACCTGGGACGGCAAGCAGCAGCAGGACACCGAGGAAGGGTTCGGCCGGCTCGATGCCCTCAACCGCATCGGCAACCAGGTGTTTTCGCAGGACCTCGCAATGAGCGGGGTCAAGGGATTCGAGAAGAACCTGCACGCCCAGGACGCGCCGGTCAGCTATCCCGCGATCTGGACGGTGCCCTGGTTCAAATTCGCCCAGTACGACGCCTCGATCGAGCAGCCGCTGATCCGCAACGCCGGCGAAGCCCTCGGCGTGACGGCGCTGCTCAATTTGTCCGATGCCTATCCGCAGGACAGGCTGTGGCGCTCCTCGGTGAACATCAGGACGCTCGGCTGGATCGAGGACATGCTGAGAGGCCCCGATCCATTCAAGGCGGCTGATGGTCCGAAGTTCGGCGGCCTGCTCGCACCGAAATGGCCCTCGCACATCCTCGGCGATGCCTGGAAGCTGAAGCCCGATCGGGTCGAACGCGGCCGCGCCATCTACGCGGAGATGTGCTCCGGATGCCATCTGCCTGACATCAACACCCCGGCCTTCTGGTCGTCGAAGCGCTGGGAGCCGAGCGGCGACAGCAAGGTGCTGAATGCGGTGACGATCCCGCTCGACGAGATCAAGACCGATCCCGAGCAGTCCCTCGTTCTCAGCAAGCGGACCGTCGACGTGCCCGGCTTTCTGAAAGTCAACACGGCTGACCTGCAGACGTGGTGGCAGTGCGAGATCCCGACCGCGAGCAAATCGCCCAACGAGATGGTCTATGCACTCGGGCTCATGACGGTGGTCGATCTCGTCGCCCGCAAATGGATGGACGACGAGAAGATCCCGGAGGCCGAACGGGCGCAAATGTGGAATATGGCGCGCAAGAACTGTCTCAATCCGGCGCCTGACCCGCGCTATCGCGCCCGGCCCTTGAACGGCATCTGGGCCACTGCGCCTTACCTGCACAACGGCTCGGTGCCTTCGCTGTACTGGTTGCTGAAGCCGCAGAACGAGCGTCCGCAAAGATTCTGCATGGGCCGCCGCGACTACGACCCCGACAGCGTCGGTTTCGCAGTCACCGCCAACGAGCGCTGCAAGACCGGTGAAACGGAGTTCTCCGCGACCGGCTCCGACGGCAAGCCGATCCAGGGCAACAGCGTGCTCGGCCATTCCTTCGAGCGCAAGGACGGTGAGTCGAAGCGCCCCGGCGTCATCGGCCGCATGTTCAAGGACGACGCCGAGCGCTACGACCTGATCGAGTATCTGAAGACGCTGTAAAGAATCTTGCTTCGTCATTGCGAGCGCAGCGAAGCAATCCAGGCTGTCGCCGCGGAGATAGCCTGGATTGCTTCGTCGCAAGAGCTCCTCGCAATGACGGAGAATGAGGACGCTCCTCGACTCCGATTCTCACCGTCCTCGTGGAGGCTCCCGATCTCTTCTCACTTGAACAGCGGCGTGCCAGGCACGAAGGCGTCGAAGGCGGCCCAGAACTGGGTGCGGTAGCGGTCCTGCTCCTGGAGGATCTCGTGCTTGGCACCGGCGATCACGAGATGGGAGCCGGCGCGCAAATGATAGGCGAATTCCTCGATCGCCGCGGTCGAGACCACGGTATCGTTGGAGGCCGCCAGCATCAGGATCGGCTGGCGGATCTGGGAGGGGTAGTTCACGCGCTTGAAGGTGTGCATCGCGCGGAAGGCGGTATCGGCCCAGGCGACCGTCGGCGAGGCTAGGCCAAGCGTCGGGTCTTCCTCCAGGATCGCGGCGTTGCGCGCATAGCGGACGGGATCGCTGGTCAAGGGATTGTTGATGAAGGGTTCGAGCCCGGTGAGGCGGTCGCTGCCGCCGGGGACGTAGCGGCCGCCCTGCCCGAGCAGGCGCATCGTCTTGAGCAGCGCACGCACGGGGAGCGAGGTGGTGCGCCCGGGCAGGTCGATCATCGGCGCAGACAGCACCATGCGGTCGAACCAGCGCTTGCCGGCATGCGCCACCCGCAGCAGCACCGTGCCGCCCATGGAATGGGCGAGCGCGAAGAAGGGTGGCGGGCAATCCGGCAGCACCACCTGCTGCACGAAGGTCTCGACGTCGATCTCGAAATCGGCGAAGTCGCGCACATAGCCCTTGCGCGGATCGCGCAGGCGGCGCGACGAATGGCCCTGCCCGCGCCAGTCGATCATCGCCACCGCAAAGCCGCGGTCGCGCAGGTCGCGCACGGTCTCGAAATATTTCTCGATCTGCTCGCTGCGCCCGGTGAAGACGCAGACCGTGCCCTTGCGGTTCGCCGGCGGCGCCCAGCGCGCAAAGCGCAGCTCGACGCCATCAGGGGTCTTGATGGTGCCGCTGACGACGTTTTCGGGGACCGGATTGGCGGGAATCGAGACCAGCGTCATTGGGCGTGCTTGGGCGGGAAGTGCTGCAAATCAAGGGGCCAAAGCGCCGAAAAGGCGCCTGTCCCGCCCTCTTGAACGCCGTCTCGTTCCACCCATATCACCTTCGTGCAGGCCGCTACCAGTGTTTCGGAACTGGAACATCAGGCTGCACACAGACTAAAGCCCGGCCCGATTGGCGGGCGGGTTACCAACAGTCGCTCAATGGAGGACTTGACCATGCGTAGCTACGATCTCACTCCGTTCTATCGTTCCACCGTCGGCTTCGACCGTCTCTTCAACCTGCTCGACCAGGCCAGCTCCGACGGCAGCCCCGGTTATCCCCCCTACAACATCGAGCGCACCGGCGAGAACGCCTACCGCATCACCGTTGCGGTCTCGGGCTTTGCCAAGGATGAGCTCTCCATCGTCGCCAAGGAAAACACGCTGACGATCAAGGGCGAGAAAGTCGCGAACGAGAACTCGAAATCCGAAGTGCTCTACCGCGGCATCGCCGCGCGTGCCTTCGAGCGCGCCTTCCAGCTTGCCGACTTCGTGCAGGTGAAGGACGCCTCGCTCGAGAACGGGCTGCTTCATGTCGACCTCGTCCGCGAGATTCCCGAGGCCAAGAAGCCGCGCCAGATCGCGATCAACGCCGGCGCCAAGGCGCAGGTGATCGAGAACTCCGCCGCGCAGGCCGCCTGAGCCAGGCGACCAACCCAGCGACTTCCAGGTTGCGAAAACGCCCCGGTGCCCCGGGGCGTTTTTTCGTTGCAATGCATCACAGAGCAGTGATGGCGTAACACCGTCGCCTCGCTCTCCGTCCTTTGGGCATCGAACCAAAAACACGGAGAAGATCATGTCACTCTGGCGCAGCCTTTTCGTCGCCGCGAGCCTTTTGGCCGCTCCCCTCAACCTCGCTCATGCCCAGACACCGCAGACGGTCAAGGCGAAGAACGTCGTGCTGGTGCACGGCGCCTGGGCCGACGGCTCGAGCTGGTCGGAGGTGATCCCGATCCTGCAGGCTGCAGGCCTGCATGTGACCGCCGTGCAGAATCCGCTGTCCTCGCTCAGCGACTCCGTCGAGGCGACCAAGCGGGCGCTGGCCGAGCAGGACGGGCCGACGGTGCTGGTCGCGCATTCCTGGGGCGGCACCGTGATCAGCCAGGTCGGCACCGACCCGAAGGTCACCGGCCTCGTCTACGTCGCCGCACGCGCGCCCGATGCGAACGAGGATTTCGTGGCGCTGTCGAAGCAGTTTCCGGCCGGGCCGGCGCGCGCCGGCATCGTCGAGCGCGACGGCTACACCAAGCTCTCGGAAGAGGCCTTCCTGAAGTACTTCGCCAACGGCGTGAAGCCGGCGCAGGCCAAGGAGCTCTACGCCGTGCAATGGCCGACGGCGGCCTCGATCTTCGCCGGCCGCACCACGGAGGCGGCCTGGCGCTCCAAGCCGAGCTGGTACGCGGTGTCGAAGAACGACTACACCATCAACCCCGATTTCGAGCGCTTCCTCGCCAAGCGCATGAACGCCACCACGATCGAGCTCGATGCCGGCCACCTCTCGCTGGTGTCGCATCCGAAGGAGGTGGCGAATCTGATCCTGGATGCGGCGGGGTATCCGCGGAGCTGACACGCGGTCAGTTCACGCAAAAGCGCCCGAGAGATTCTCGGGCGCTTTCCGTTCGCTGACGCTTAGTCCAGCCCCTGCGCAGCCGGCATGTCCTGCGTCGGCAGGATGGTCGGAGCCGGCCGGGCCTGACCGACGGTTGGTGCGATTGCTTGCGGGGCGGCCTCGGCCGGCTTGGCTTGCACCACGGCGGCCTGCTGCGCCGGCTGGGCCTGCACTGCCTGAGCCTGCTGCGCGGTGGGCGCGGCCGGCTTCGCGGCGACCGGCGTCTCAGCGCGCCGCGGGGCGGCCTTCGGCAGCGGCACGGCGCGGCTTGCCACATGCGGGATCGACGCCGGCGGGCGCGGCGGGCCGCCGCGGACCACGGTCGGCGGCAGTGCGGTTTGCGGCCCGTAGGGCGCGACCGCGCGCTCGTCATAGGCGGGCGCCATGCCATAGGCGTCAGGGGCGGGCATGAAGCGGATGATCCGCCCGTCGCGGGCGTCGATCACCAGCCGGCCATCGTCGCCGTTTCTGTCGATCACCGCGATGGTGTAGACGCCGCCGCGCAGGCGCGGAATGCCGAGCGGCGAGAAGCCGTTTTCGCGCAGCACGGCGTAAACCTCGGTCGGCGGCAACAAGGCCAGCGCAGGGCCGCGCTCCTCGTAGCCATAACCGTAGCGCGGCGGCGGGGCGGCTTCCGGCGGCGCATAGGGCCCGTCGAAATCCGAGACCGCGATGACGGCCCTGGCGATACCGCTCGCGGGAACCTGGGCCTGCCCCGCACTGGCACCCAGCGCCAGCACGGCGGCGGCCACACATCCTGTGAAAAACTTCATGATCCAGACGCTCCTGTCAGGCCCTCCGGTGGCCGCCCTCTTTCGCTTCTCGCGGCGTGGCGCGCCTTCCGAAGGGTTGATCCGAAGCTTCATTTGGGATTTCGGCGCCGCCGGGGCCGGATCAGGGCGTGTTTGCCTCAAAACCGGGGCTGCGCAACTTTTGGAAAGCGATCGATTGACTTCTGCGGAATCGGGACTTCCGCGCGCTTGTGTGCTAGACAAAAATTTGGCAAGGTGATGGTTAGGACAGGAAGACTGTCTCAATTTTGCCTGCGGTTCCGGCATAGGGATTGCAGCGAGAACTGGTGCTCTCGAGCGCCGGCAAGGTACCAGGCAAAGCCGTTCTCGGGGACGAAGAACGCCTAGGCCTGAATTTAAGAAAATGCGGCTCGCAGAGGACGAGCGGTGGCCCAGGAGCGGGTGCCGCGGGACGCCCAAGGTGCGCCGAAGATGGCGGTGAGGCAGCTTGCCGCATGGAGAGGACAGGAACAATGAACGGGTCGCAATTCGAGCGCGCAAACATCGTGGCAGAAGAGCTGTCGGCGACGGTCGCCTCGAAAACGACCGATCCGATCACCTCACCGATTCAAGAGCACAATTCGCGCCCCAAAGCCGAAGGCCTCTACGATCCGGGCCTGGAGAAGGACTCTTGCGGCGTCGGCTTCATCGCCAACATCAAGGGCAAGAAGTCGCACGAAATCGTCTCGGACGCGCTGAGCATCCTCTGCAACCTCGAGCATCGCGGCGCCGTCGGCGCCGACCCGCGCGCCGGTGACGGCGCCGGCATTCTGGTGCAGATCCCGCACGCCTTCTTCAGCCGCAAGGCCTCAGAGCTCGGCTTCAAGCTGCCGGCGCCCGGCGAATACGCCATCGGCGCGTTGTTCATGCCGCGCGACACCGCCTGGCGCAACGTGATCAAGAGCATCGTCGCCGACCAGATCAAGGAAGAGGGTCTGACCCTGCTCGGCTGGCGCGACGTGCCGACCGACAATTCCTCGCTCGGCGTCACCGTGAAGCCGACCGAGCCCGCCTGCATGCAAGTGTTCATCGGCCGCAACGGCACCGCCAAGACCGAGGACGAGTTCGAGCGCCGGCTCTACATCCTGCGCAAGTCGATCTCGCAGGCGATCTACCAGCGCCGCGACCGCGGCCTTGCCGGCTATTACCCGTGCTCGATGTCCTGCCGCACCGTGATCTACAAGGGCATGTTCCTCGCCGACCAGCTCGGCAAGTACTATCCCGATCTGCACGAGGCTGACTTCGAGAGCGCGCTCGCGCTCGTGCACCAGCGCTTCTCGACCAACACCTTCCCGGCCTGGTCGCTGGCGCATCCCTACCGCATGATCGCGCATAACGGCGAGATCAACACGCTGCGCGGCAACGTCAACTGGATGGCGGCACGCCAGGCTTCGGTCAGCTCCGAGCTCTACGGCAAGGACATCAACCGGCTCTGGCCGATCTCCTATGAGGGACAGTCGGACACCGCCTGCTTCGACAACGCGCTCGAATTCCTGGTGCAGGGCGGCTACTCGCTGCCGCACGCCGTCATGATGATGATCCCGGAGGCGTGGGCCGGCAATCCCTTGATGGATGAGAAGCGCCGCGCCTTCTACGAATATCATGCCGCGCTGATGGAGCCGTGGGACGGCCCCGCCGCGATCGCCTTCACCGACGGCCGCCAGATCGGCGCCACGCTCGACCGCAACGGCCTCCGGCCCGCGCGCTATCTCGTCACCAAGGACGACCGCATCGTCATGGCGTCCGAGATGGGTGTGCTGACGATCCCCGAGGACCAGATCATCACCAAGTGGCGGCTGCAGCCGGGCAAGATGCTGCTGGTCGACCTCGAGCAAGGCCGCCTGATCCCGGACGACGAGATCAAGGCTTCGCTCGCCGCCAGCCATCCCTACAAGGAGTGGCTCGAGCGGACCCAGATCGTGCTCGAAGACCTGCCGAAGGTGCCGACGACAGGCGTGCGCTCAAACCTGTCGCTGCTCGACCGCCAGCAGGCGTTCGGCTACAGCCAGGAAGACATCACCATCCTGATGACGCCGATGGCGGCCACGGGCGAAGAAGCCGCAGGCTCGATGGGCAACGACACGCCGATCTCGGCGCTGTCGGACAAGGCCAAGCCGCTGTTCACCTACTTCAAGCAGAACTTCGCGCAGGTCACCAACCCGCCGATCGACCCGATCCGCGAGGAGCTGGTGATGAGCCTGGTCTCGATCATCGGGCCGCGGCCGAACCTGTTCGACCTGCAGGGCATGGCCACGACCAAGCGCCTCGAAGTGCGCCAGCCGATCCTGACCGACGCGGACCTGGAAAAGATCCGCTCGATCTCGGAGGTGGCGGAGTCGCACTTCAAGTCGCGCACGCTGGACACCACCTTCCACGCCGGTCTCGGCGCGGCGGGCATGGACCAGGTGCTGGACGAGCTCTGCGCACGCGCCGAAAGCGCAGTGCGCGAGGGCGTCAACATCATCATCCTGTCCGACCGCATGGTCGGCACCGACCGCGTGCCGATCCCATCGCTGCTCGCCTGCGCCGCCGTGCATCATCACCTGATCCGCACCGGCCTGCGCACCTCGGTCGGCCTCGTCGTCGAATCCGGCGAGCCGCGCGAAGTGCATCACTTCGCCTGCCTTGCCGGCTACGGCGCCGAAGCGATCAATCCGTACCTCGCGTTCGAGACCATCACCGCGATGAAGGACCGCCTGCCCGGCTCGCTCGACGACTATGAGATCGTCAAACGCTACATCAAGTCGATCGGCAAGGGCCTGCTCAAGGTGATGTCCAAAATGGGCATCTCGACCTACCAGTCCTATTGCGGCGCGCAGATCTTCGACGCGGTCGGCCTCAAGGCCGACTTCGTCGCCAAGTTCTTCGCCGGCACGCACACCCGCGTCGAGGGCGTCGGCCTTGGGGAGATCGCGGAAGAAGCCGTGCGCCGCCATGCCGACGCGTTCGGCGAGGCGCAGGTCTACAAGACCGCGCTCGATGTCGGCGGCGAATATGCCTATCGCAGCCGCGGCGAGGACCATGCGTGGACCGCGGAGTCTGTGTCGCTGCTGCAGCACGCCGCGCGCGGCAATTCGCAGGAGCGCTACCGCGCCTTCGCCAAGATCCTCAACGAGCAGTCGGAGCGCCTGCTGACGCTACGCGGCCTGTTCCGGATCAAGAACGCGGAGGAGGAAAAGCGCAAGCCGATCCCGCTCGACCAGGTCGAGCCGGCCAAGGAGATCGTCAAGCGTTTCGCCACCGGTGCGATGAGCTTCGGCTCGATCTCGCGCGAGGCGCACACCACGCTCGCGATCGCCATGAACCGGATCGGCGGCAAGTCGAACACCGGCGAAGGCGGCGAGGAAGCCGACCGCTTCAAGCCGATGCCGAACGGCGATTCCATGCGTTCGGCGATCAAGCAGGTCGCCTCGGGCCGCTTCGGCGTCACGACGGAGTATCTCGTCAACTCCGACATGATGCAGATCAAGATGGCGCAGGGTGCCAAGCCCGGCGAAGGTGGCCAGCTGCCCGGCCACAAGGTCGACGCGACCATCGCAAGAGTCCGGCACTCGACGCCGGGCGTCGGCCTGATCTCGCCGCCGCCGCACCACGACATCTACTCGATCGAGGACCTGGCGCAGCTCATCTACGACCTCAAGAACGTCAACCCGACGGGCGACGTCTCGGTCAAGCTCGTCTCGGAGATCGGCGTCGGCACTGTGGCCGCGGGCGTTGCCAAGGCGCGCGCCGACCATGTCACCATCGCGGGCTTCGAGGGCGGCACGGGTGCTTCGCCGCTGACCTCGATCAAGCATGCGGGATCGCCGTGGGAAATCGGGCTCGCCGAAACCCACCAGACCCTGGTGCGCGAGCGGCTGCGCAGCCGCATCGTGGTCCAGGTCGACGGCGGCTTCCGCACCGGCCGTGACGTCGTGATCGGCGCGCTGCTGGGCGCCGACGAGTTCGGCTTCGCCACCGCTCCCTTGATTGCGGCCGGCTGTATCATGATGCGCAAGTGCCACCTCAACACCTGCCCGGTCGGCGTCGCGACCCAGGACCCCGTCCTGCGCAAGCGCTTCACCGGCCAGCCCGAGCACGTGATCAACTACTTCTTCTTCGTCGCGGAGGAAGTCCGCGAGATCATGGCTTCGCTCGGCTTCCGCACCTTCAACGAGATGGTCGGCCAGGTGCAGCTGCTCGACCAGACCAAGCTGGTCGCGCATTGGAAGGCCAAGGGGCTCGACTTCTCCAAGCTCTTCGTCAAGCAGAAGGAAGAGAAGGGCCAGAAGATCTATCACTCCGAGCGCCAGAACCATCATCTGGAGGCGGTGCTCGACCGTACGCTGATCGAGAAGGCGCAAACAGCGCTCGACCGCGGCGCGCCGGTGAAGATCGAGGCCGCCATCAACAGCACCAACCGCTCCGCAGGCGCGATGCTGTCCGGCGCGGTCGCCAAGATCTACGGCCATGCCGGCCTGCCGCACGACACGATCCATGTCAGCCTCACGGGCACCGCAGGTCAGGCCTTCGGCGCCTGGCTCGCCCACGGCGTCACCTTCGAGCTCGAAGGTGAAGGCAACGACTATGTCGGCAAGGGCCTCTCGGGCGGCAAGATCATCGTCAAGCCGCCGAGGAACTCGGCCATCGTGCCGGAAGAGAGCATCATCGTCGGCAACACCGTGATGTACGGCGCGATCGAGGGCGAGTGCTACTTCCGCGGCATCGCCGGCGAGCGTTTTGCCGTGCGTAACTCGGGCGCGGTCGCCGTGGTCGAGGGCGCGGGCGATCATTGCTGCGAATACATGACCGGCGGCATCGTGGTCGTGCTCGGCAAGACCGGGCGCAACTTCGCGGCCGGCATGTCCGGCGGCATCGCCTACGTGCTCGACGAGGCCGGTGACTTCGACAAGCTGTGCAACCTCAGCATGGTCGAGCTCGAGCCGGTGCTGTCGGAGGAGCTGATCAACGCCGGCACCTATCACCATGCCGGCGACCTCGAGGCGCATGGCCGGGTCGACGTGTTCAGGAACCTGCTCGCCTCCGACGTCGAGCGGCTGCACGTCCTGATCTCGCGCCACGCCAAAGCCACCGGCTCCAAGCGCGCCGCCGACATCCTTGCCAATTGGAAGGACTGGCTGCCCAAATTCCGCAAGGTGATGCCGGTCGAGTACCGGCGCGCGCTGCGCGAGATGGCGGCCAACGCGGACGCCGAGCCGAAAATCGCGATCGGGGCGTAAGGCATTACACCTCGTCATTGCGAGCGAAGCGGAGCAATCCAGAATCTCTCCGCGGAAAAAAGACTGGATTGCTTCGTCGCTTCGCTCCTCGCAATGACGGTGAGGAAACAACAAGACGAATTTAAGCGGCAGGGACTTCGGGTTTAATGGGCAAGATCACGGGTTTTCTGGAAATCGAACGGCACGACCGCAAGTACACCCCGGTCGCCGAGCGCGTGAAGCATTACAAGGAATTCGTCGTTCCGCTCTCCGAGAAGGAGGTGCGCGACCAGGCCGCGCGCTGCATGAATTGCGGCATTCCCTATTGCCACGGCACCGGCTCGGTCGCGCCGGGCACGCCGGGCTGTCCGGTCAACAACCAGATTCCCGACTGGAACGACCTCGTCTACCAGGGCAATTGGGAAGAAGCCTCGCGCAACCTGCATTCGACCAACAATTTCCCGGAGTTCACGGGGCGCATTTGCCCGGCGCCGTGCGAGGCGTCCTGCACGCTCAACATCGACGACAACCCCGTCACCATCAAGACCATCGAATGCGCGATCGTCGATCGCGCCTGGGACAATGGCTGGCTCCAGCCGGAAGTCGCGACTGTGAAGACCGGCAAGAAAGTCGCGGTGATCGGCTCGGGTCCGGCCGGCATGGCCTGTGCGCAGCAGCTGGCGCGCGCCGGCCACGACGTCCACCTCTACGAGAAGTACGCCAAGGCCGGCGGCCTGCTGCGCTACGGCATCCCCGACTTCAAGATGGAGAAAGGCGTCATTGACCGCCGCGTGGCGCAGATGGAAGCTGAAGGCGTCACCTTCCACTACAACAGCCATGTCGGCGCTGAGGGCAACGTCGATCCGCGCGAGATGCTCAACGAGTACGACGCCGTGGCGCTGACCGGCGGTGCGGAAGCCCCGCGCGACCTGCCGATCCCCGGCCGCGAGCTCGCCGGCATCCACTACGCCATGGACTTCCTGCCGCAGCAGAACCGCCGCGTCTCCGAGGAGCCGCTCGGCGGCGTCCAGGAGATTTTGGCCGGCGGCAAGCACGTCGTCGTCATCGGCGGCGGCGACACGGGAAGCGACTGCATCGGCACCTCGCTGCGCCAGGGCGCGCTCTCGGTGACGCAGCTCGAGATCATGCCCGCGCCGCCCGAGCGCGAGAACAAGGGCCTGACCTGGCCGAACTGGCCGCTGAAGATGCGGACCTCGTCGAGCCAGGCCGAAGGCGCCGTCCGTGAATACGCCGTGCTGACCCAGAAGTTCTCGGGCGAGAACGGCCAGGTCAAGAAGCTGCACTGCGTCCGCGTCGACGACAAGTTCAAGCCGATCGCCGGCACCGAGTTCGAGCTCGATGCCGAGCTCGTCCTGCTCGCGATGGGCTTCGTCCATCCCGTGCACGAGGGCCTCTTGAAGCTGCTCGCGGTCGAGCTCGACCCCCGCGGCAACGTCAAGGCCAACACGCTGGACTACCAGACCTCGCGCCCCAACGTGTTCACCGCCGGCGACATGCGGCGTGGGCAATCGCTGGTGGTGTGGGCGATCCGCGAGGGCCGGCTGTGCGCGCGGTCGATCGATACGTTCCTTATGGGGAAGACGGATTTGCCGCGCTGAGATGTCATTCCGGGGCGCGCGAAGCGCGAGCTATGGTGCGCAATTGCGCACCTGAGAATCCATTCATCACCAACCCAGACGCCCGATGGATTCCGGGCTCGCGCTAAGTGGCGCGCCCCGGAATGACAATTGGAGAGAGCCGCGCCTTTCGGCTTCGTCTCGTGCGACGCGCTAACAAGCGCCTCAATTCTGCAGCCTCACCCCGAGCAGCACCACCGTGCCCTGCGAGCTCGAGCCCGGCTGGCTCGAATTCAGGATGTCGTGGCGCAGCGTGCCCTTGACCCAGATGTTGCGGTTGAGCTTGTAGATCAAATTGCTTTCGAACGAGTAGGTCTTGTCGTTGCGGTTCTGGCCCTGGTAGTCGAGCGTGCCGTAGGTGAACTTGCCGACCGCGGTGAGCCAGCGGCGGAAGTCGTGGTCGACTTGGGCGGAGTAAGTGCGCACCAGGACGCCGGATGAGCCGGGGACCGTGGTCTCCGATATCTGCGTGTCGGTGAAGAACTTCACCGTGGTGAGGCCGCTGGCGCTCCAGATCAGCGAGCCCGTGGTCAGAAACCCTGCGAGCTGGCTGAGGCGCGGATCGGTGTAGCTGCGCGCGGAATAGCCGACCGAGATCTCGCCGGTGAGGATGCGCGAGAACTCGAAGGACGAGCCGACCTTGGCATAGCCGCCGTTGGAATCGCGGAAATAGCCGTTGCGGTCGGAAGCCTGGTCGTGGACGCGGGTATCGCCCTGGATCTCGACGAAGGGTTTTAGGCCGGGCTTGAGGTCGTAGGAGAAGCGGCCGACGCCGCCATATTGGTTGAAGTTGCGGTCGTCGTTGCTGAAGGTCGAGCCGTCGGTGAGCTTGGAATCGGTGTAGGCGGTGCGATCGATGGTGGCGCCGGCCGCGACCTGGAAGCGGTTGAAGGTCTGGTCGAAGCCGAGCGTCGTGCCATAGGCGGCGTAGACCGGATATCTCTGCAGGCCGGCCTGCACGTTGGGGCTCCCGGGATTGTCGGTGGCGAGCCGCAGGCGCAGCTGCGAGGTCAGCTTGAAATCGCGGGTGACGTCGAGGCGGCCATCGACATGGCCGTTGAAATCGGGACGATTGGCCTCGACCGGCGACGGCGAGGCCAAGCCGTTGATCGTCGCCGGCATGTCCTTGGTGTAGCCCGAGAACGAGCCGCGCAGATCGGCGACCAGCGCGTGGCGCTCCCAATCCGACACCACGAGCAGATCGGGCGCGATGACATAGGCCGGCGAGCCGACGGGCCTGTTGAGGCGCGTCGGATTGCTGTCGTAGCCGGCGGAGAGTTCGAGCCCGCCCTTGATCAGGAAGCTGCCGGCGTAATCGCCGACCGCGCCGAACGGATCGTCATCGGCCCTGAGGCGGCGGCGCAGCGGCTGGCCGGGCACGTTGCCCGCCATCGCCGCCGGCACCGGGACCTTGTGCGCGGTCTCGGAGGGCGGTGGCGCGATGCGCGGCGGGCCCAGCGTCGTGGCCGGCGTTGCGGGCGGCGGCGGTGAGCCGGGACCGGCGGCGCGCTTCGGCTTCGGCTGGCCCGGATAGAGCTTGGGCTGCTGGCGCTTGCGGTTGAGCGAATCGTAGCCGGAGCCGCTCGCGCCGGTGGCGGCCGGCAGGCCGTAGGTCGGGACCTGACCGACACGCGAGCTCGCCGGCGCCTGCTGGCGCTGGCGCGGGTCGGCGTTAGGATCAGGCAGTTTCGGCAAGGCGTCGGAGGGCGCCTGCGGCACGCCGGCGGTGCGGCGGGTTGGCAGCGTCTCAGGCGAAGCAAAGGCGCCGCGGTTGGGATTGAACAGGTCGGGCGTGAGGCCCTGGGCCGCCGCCGGGCCGCTTTCGAGGGCTGTCAGCATGAGGCACGGCAAAGCGGCGCGCAGGAAATGCGCGACCTTGCTCCGGCTCCTGCCTGGAGACGACCCCACGATGGAATTACCCCAACGAAATCAACACTTTCTCGATCATCCCCGCCGGCTGGCGAGAACCATCGTTAATGGAGTTAAAACAATTATGGTTAATGACCGGTTGAGGGCATCCGGCCGCGCGTCGCCTCGCTGATCGGGGCGTGCTAAGCAGGCGCCGTTGGGCGAACGCCCCTCCTCCCTGGACCCGACCATGCCGAGCTCGAAACCGCTGATGACCCAATCATCCGGCTCCATTCCCGATAGCGTCGAATCCGCGCTCCGCACCCTGGAGACGGAGAGCGGCGGCATCAACGCGCTCGCCGCCGCGCTGCGCGGCCCGCTGGGCGAGCCGTTCGCCAAGGCGGTCGAGCTGATCCGCAACGCCAAGGGCCGCGTCATCGTCACCGGGCTCGGCAAATCAGGCCATATGGGCCGCAAGATCGCCGCGACGCTGGCCTCGACCGGCACGCCTTCCTTCTTCGTGCACGCCGCCGAAGCCGGTCATGGCGACCTCGGCATGATCACGCCCGACGACGTCATCCTGGCGCTGTCCTGGTCCGGCGAGCAGCCGGAGATGAAGAACCTCGTGAACTATTCGGCGCGCTTTGCGATCCCGATGATCGCGGTGACCTCGAGCGCGTCGTCCTCGCTCGGCCAGGCCGCCGACCTCGTGATCGAGCTGCCCAAGGCGCGCGAGGCCTGCCCGCACAATCTGGCGCCGACCACCTCCACGCTGATGCAGGCCGCGATCGGCGACGCGCTCGCGATCGCGCTGCTGGAGGGACGCGGCTTCACCGCGCTGGAGTTCGCGCATTTCCACCCCGGCGGCAAGCTGGGCGCGATGCTGAAATTCGTCCGCGACTACATGCGCACGGGCACTGAGATTCCGCTCAAGCCGCTCGGCACCGAGATGTCGGAAGCCGTGGTCGAGATGTCGGCGAAGGGGCTCGGCTGCGTCTGCATCGTCAACGATGCGGGCGAGGCCGTCGGCATCATCACCGACGGCGATCTGCGCCGCCACATGCGGCCCGATCTGCTGACGGTGACCGTCGACGAGATCATGACGAAGCAGCCCAAGACCGTGCCGCCTTCGATGCTCGCGACCGAGATGATCGAGGTGCTGAACACCCGCAAGATCACCTCGCTGCTGGTGACGGAAGCGGGCAAGGTGGTCGGGATCGTGCATCTGCACGATCTGCTGCGCGCGGGCGTGGCGTAGGGCGCGCAGCCCGCTTCACCCGTCATTCCGGGGCGCGCCACTTGGCGCGAACCCGGAATCCATTTCACCCCGAGGTCGCTGCCCGATGGATTCCGGGCTCGCGCTTCGCGCGCCCCGGAATGACGGTGAGGATGAGACGCTCCTCGCAATGACGGTGGAGAGACCTACGCCGGAAACCGCGCCGCGTTCTCCTCCAGCGGCAAGCGCAGCCCGTTCGCCAGATACGACACCGTGCGATAGAAGCCGCACAGCAGCATGATCTCCAGGATCTGCGCCTCGTCGTAATGCGTCGACAGCGCGGCGAACTCCTCGTCCGCGAGTGTCGCGCGATGATGCAGCGCGTCGACGGCTGCGATCAGCGCCTGCTCGGCCGGCGACCAAAGGGCCGAATTCGTATCACCCAGCACCGTCGCACGCACCTCCTCCGCGGTGAGCTTCGCCGGCCCGGCGAAGATCGCGACATGCACGCCCCATTCGTATTCGCATCCGTTCAGCGCGCAGGTGCGGTCGATGACGATCTCACGCTGGCGCAGCGAGAGCGGCCCCGGATCAAGCAGCCCGCCCGCGCGAAACTTGTCCCAGGCCCGGTCATGGCCCGCCATCACCCGGAACAGCACCAGCGGCGGCGCACCGCGCATGATGCGGTCGAACTGCGCCTGGATGTCCAGGGGATAAGGCGGCGAGAGCGGGGCGATGCGCGGTGAGGCCTGGGACATGAGCGATTTCCGTTGCTACATTTACCGTAGCACTACGCTACATTATCCGTAGCATGACGCAAGAGGTGACCATGGCGAAACGGGCGACAACAGCAGAACGCCGCGTCCGCGGCTCGCGCACCGGACGGCCGATCATGGCTTTGCTCGACCTGCTCGGCCGGCGCTGGGCCTTGCGGATCTTGTGGGAGTTGCGCGGAGAGCCCCTCACCTCGCGCGCCCTGCGCAGCGCCTGCGACGAGGCCTCGCCCACGGTGCTGCAGGCCCGGCTGACCGAGCTGCGCGAGGCGGGCTTCGTGGAGCTGGGCGACGGCGGAGGTTACGGACTGACACCGCTGGGCCGGGAATTGTGCGAGACCTTCATGCCACTGCACAGGTTTGCGGAGCGATGGAGAAGGTGAGCATCACTCGTTGCCACGCGCTGGTGTTCCTTCTCCCCTTGTGGGAGAAGGTGGCGCGAAGCGCCGGATGAGGGGTCTCTCTCCACGAACTCAGCTTAGCTATCGCGGAGAGACACCCCTCACCCGTCTCGCCGCTTTGCGGCGATCCACCCTCTCCCGCAAGGGGAGAGGGGAAAAGTCCTCACGCCGCGGCGACCGTCAGGTTCGCGCCGTCGACCTGTACCACCTTCACCCGCGTGCCGGCCGGCGTATCGGGCCCAGCCACGCGCCATACCGTGTCGCCGATGCGCACGGTGCCGGTGCCGTCGATGATCGGCTTCTCCAGCGTGAACTCACGGCCGAGCAGGGCTTCGGTACGCTTGTTGAGGAATGGACTGGCGCTGGCGTCCGGCTTCGGCTTGGCCAGGCGGCGCCAGACCGGCACGGCAGCGGCGGCAAAGATCGCGAACATCACGAGCTGGATCTGCCAGGAGATTGCAGCCGCGAACGAGATCAGGCCGACCAACAGCGCAGCGAGCCCAAGCCAGAACAGGAAGATGCCGGGCGCCAGCACCTCCAGGGCCATCAGGATGAAGCCGAGGATCAGCCAGTTCCAGTTGCCGAGCGATACGAACATGTCGGTCATGACAAGACCTCTGTGAATAGTCCCGTTACTGCTGCGGCACGAACGGCGGTGTCGGGCCCGACGACGGTACCGAGCCGCCGCGGCGGGCCGCGGCCACCGCGCTCTCCCCGAACGTGGCCTTCGCAATTTCGCCGATGCCGGCGAGCGAGCCCAGCATGCTCATCGCTTCGACCGGAAGCATGATGACCTTCTGGTTCGGCGAGTCGGCCAGTTGCCCGAATGCCTTGATATACTTGTCGGCGATAAAATAGTTTAGCGCAGCGACATCGCCCTTGGCGATGGCCTCGCTGACCATTTGCGTGGCCTTGGCCTCGGCTTCCGCCGACCGCTCGCGCGCCTCGGCATCGCGGAAGGCGGCCTCGCGGCGGCCTTCCGCCTGGAGGATCTGGCCCTGCTTGGCGCCCTCGGCGCGCAGGATCTCGGACTGGCGTTGGCCTTCGGCCGCGAGAATGTCGGCGCGCTTGACCCGCTCGGCCTTCATCTGCCGCCCCATGGCTTCGACCAGGTCGGCGGGCGGCACGATGTCCTTGATCTCGATGCGGTTGACCTTGACGCCCCAGGGCGAGACCGCGGCATCGACCACGCGGAGCAGGCGCTCGTTGATTTCGTCGCGGTGCGACAGCACCTGGTCGAGGTCCATCGAGCCCATCACCGAGCGGATGTTGGTCATGGTGAGCACCGTAATCCCCTGGTTCAGGTTGGCGACCTCGTAGCTCGCCTTGGCGGCATCGAACACCTGATAGAAGGCGACGCCGTCCACCGTCACGGTGGCGTTGTCCTTGGTGATCACCTCCTGCTCGGGAATGTCGATCACCTGCTCCATCATGTTGATCTTGCGCCCGACGCGATCGAAATAGGGCACGATCAAATTGAGCCCGGGGCTCAGCGTCTGGGTGTATTTGCCGAACCGCTCGATGGTCCAGTCATAGCCCTGCGGCACCGTCTTCACGCCGGCGACCAGCGTGACGATGACGAGCAAAACCAGAACAATCGCGAAAATGTCGAAGCCGCTCATATCTCCTCCAAGCCGGGACAAGACGTCAGGAAAAAGCCCTTTCCGGCGCTGTCATTGGTCGGGATCACGATCCTACCGGTTCAGCGGTCGCAATTCACGTCGGTATCGGAGCAATTCCACACAAGACGCACAGCAAGAGAACGGTCGCGATATGTATTTGCGACAGGCTCTTGAAAGCGCGCGGGCGCAGGCCTGAACCGCGATGCGATCAGGATGAATCGTCATCGCGCTTTAGGTTATTGTTTGAGCATGATCTTTTCGGAAAACCGCTTCACGCTTTTCCGGATCATGCTCTAGCGGCGGAAATTAACGAATTCGGGCGAGGCGTCCGTCACGGACGGGTTCATTCGATCACGTCATTCGCAATTGCAAGCAGGCCCGGGGAAAGCGTGACGCCGAGCGCTCTCGCCGCCTTCAGGTTGATCACCAGCTCGAACTTGGTGGGATTCTGCACCGGCAGGTCGGCCGGCCGTGCGCCCTTCAGGATCCGATCGATATAGTCCGCGGCGCGGCGAAGCTGCTCGACGCTGTCGGTGCTGTAGGACATCAGCCCACCCTCATCGACGAACGTCCGGCTCCAGAATACCGCGGGTACACGCGCCTGTGCGATCGCCGAGAGCAGTTGCGCGCGGTTGGCCATGGTGAAGAAGTCCGGCAGGACCAGGATGGCGCCGTCTTGCCTGGAAGCCAGCGCCCCGATCGAGACGGCGTCATGGACGGGCGCGGGCTCGACCGTCAGGCGCAGCGTCCGTGCGGCGTCCTCGATGGCGCGCAACATCAGTGGCGCGAACGGCGCGGTGGCGGGATTGAAGACGACCGCAACGCGGGACACCTTCGGCGTGACCTGCGTCAGCATCTCCAGCCATTTGCCGGCGAGCGGACCGTCGTAATCGGTAAAGCCGGTGAGGTTGCCGCCGGGATGCGCGAGGTTTTCGACAAAGCCCTGGCCGACGGGATCGGTGACGACGGCGAACACGATCGGGATCGTCGTGGTGCGCCGGCGCAGCTCTTCGACCGAGGGTGTGCCGACCGCAAGCAGGATGTCGGGCTTGAGCGCGATCAGCTCGTCGGCGAGCTGCGCGATGCGGGCGCGCTCGCCGCCGCCGTTGCGCCAATCGATCTTGAGATTGTCGCGCTCCTTCCAGCCTTGGCCGGCGAGCGCTTCGACCAGGGCCATGCTGCGCGTCTGGCCGATCGCATCATCAGCAGCCGTGACCGAGAGCACGCCGAGCCGCCGTGTCGCGTTCGGCTGCTGCGCCAGGGCCGGGGCCGGCAGCGCCGCGAGCATCCCCAGAAGCGCCAGGCACCGGCGGCGGTTCATGGGACGCCCATCAGATCCAGCCCTGGAGCTCGCGCAGCACCAGGGTGCGGATCACGTCCATGCCCGGTCCGCTGTCGTTGAGGCAGGGGATCGCGGAAAACTGCTCGCCGCCATTGTGCTTGAAGATCTCCGCGTTCTCCTGCGCGATCTCCTCCAGCGTCTCCAGGCAGTCGGCGGAAAAGCCCGGCGTCACCACCGCGATGCGGCGCACGCCCTCTTTGGCAAGCCGCTCCATGGTCTTGTCGGTATAGGGCTGCAGCCACTCGTCGTTGCCGAAGCGCGACTGGAAGGTCAGCAGCAGCTTGGTCTCGTCCATGCCGAGCCGGCGGCGCAGCGCCTCGGTCGTCGCGATGCAGTGCTGCTGATAGGGATCGCCCTTGTCGACATAGGCTTTCGGCATGCCGTGGAAGGATGCCACGATCAGCTCCGGCTTGAAGGACAGCGTCGCCAGATGGCCCTCGATCGAGGCGGCGAGCGCCTCGATATAGGCTTTGTCGTCATAGTAGGGCGGCGTCACCCGCAGAGTCGGCTGGTTCCGCAGCTGCGCGAGCACGCGGAAGACTTCGTCGCAGACGGTCGCCGAGGTCGAGGCCGAATATTGCGGATAGAGCGGCACGGCCAGGATACGCTCGCAGCCCTTCGCGATCAGCGCGTCGATGCCCGACTTGATCGACGGATTGCCGTAGCGCATCGCCCAATCCACGACGACGTTGTCGCGGTCCGACAATGCGGCCGCGAGCTTGTCGCTTTGCGAGCGCGTGATGGTTTTCAGCGGCGACTCGTTCCGCTCATTGTTCCAGATCTTCTGGTAGTCGAGCGCCTTGGTGCGCGGACGGCTGCGCAGAATGATCCCGTTCAGCACCAGTTTCCAGATCAGGCCCTGGTCCTCGATGACGCGGGCGTCGCTGAGGAACTCCTTGAGGTAGACCCGCACGCCCGGAGCATCGGCCGTATCGGGCGTTCCGAGATTGATCAGGAGCACGCCGACGCCCGGTAGGGCGGATCGGGTGGCCGGTTTCGCGGTCTCGAGGGGGAGGACGCTGTTCATGACTGGTTGGGTCGCGCGTTGGTCCGAACTTGTCAAGATGAGCCGGGGTTCGCTAGGGTCGCACCCAAGCGGGGGGAGGCAGGATGACACTCGCGGAATGGTGCGTCTTCGGGGCGCTGCTGCTCTATCTGTCGACGATCGTCACGGTCAAATGGATCAGGTTTCGCCGCTTCGACAATTCCCGGCCGCGCGACCCCGCCTTCTATGAGGACGCCCTGTCGCAACGCGCGCTCGGCGCGCACCAGAACGGCATCGAGACGTTTCCGTTCTTTGCGTTCGCGGTGCTGCTCGCCGAATACAGGGAAGCGCCGCAGCGGCTGATCGACGAGCTCGCGGCGCTGTTCCTGATCGTGCGGATTGCCTATGTGCTGACGTATCTCGGCAACCGCCCGACGCTGCGCTCGATCCTCTGGAGCATCGGCTTTGCGATCAATCTCGGCATCTTCTTCATGCCGGCATTGAAGCGGTTTCTGCCGGTGTGAGCGGCTTCACGCCGAAAGATGGCGTTCTCGCGTCGCGATCAGTGCCCGCATTGATGCCGGGATCGTGACCGGACGATGGGTGTTCTGGTCCGTATAGACCCAGACGATCTCGCCGGTTACCAGAGCCTCAGTGCCGCCCTTCCGGAAGATGGCGAGCTCGAACAGGAGGCTCGAATTGCCGATCCGCGCCACGCGCGCGCCGACGTCGAGCTCCCAGTCGAACCTAACAGGCGCCTTGTACTCGATCAGCGATTTGACGACGTGGAAATCGATGCCGCTCGCCTTTGCATCCGCATATTGGTCGAAGCCGAGCGCGCGGAAATATTCGGTGATGGTGGTGTCGAAATAGGTCAAATAATGCGCGTTGAAGACGACGCCCTGGCCGTCGATCTCGGAATAGCGCACCCGGAACGGATGGAAGAACCAGAAGTGTTCGCGCGACATCTATCGCCTCAAAAACACGTGGTCCGTTCGGCGGCGATGTAGCCGAACAGGAGGCCGACGCCGAACAGCAGGACCAGACTCGCGGCGCCGAACTCGATGCCGCGCATCAACAGCGCGCCACCGCCGTCGCGTCCGGCGCTGAGGCGGGCGGCAATGTCCTTGGCGGAGACGGCGACGACAGCAATGGCCGCCACCGTGATCGCGGTGCCCAACCCCATCAGGAATGTCGCGGCGATCCCTGCCCAGAACAGGCCCTGCGCCAGCGCGAACACCAGGACCAGGATTGCGCCCGAGCAGGGGCGGATGCCGACGGTCAGGATCGCAGCGAAGCCGCGCCGCCAGCCGCCGGGGCCGGCGAGTTCGCTTGGCGTGGGTCCGTGGGAATGGCCGCAATGCTCGTCGTGGACGTGGTCGTGCCCGTGGTGATGGTGAGCGTGGCCGTGATGATCATGGCCGTGATCGTGGTGATGATGATCGTGCCTATCACGATGATGGTGATGATCGTGATCATGGTCGTGCGGCACGCCTGCGATCGCCGGCACCGGCTGGGTGGCCTGAAGTGCGCCGATGAAGGTGCGGCCCTTGACCCAGACCAGGCGCAGGCCGAACAGCGCGATCAGGGCGTAGCTCGCTATCTCGATCACGCCTTCCGCCTTGCACATCGTCTTGGCCGTCGCATTCAGCACCCAGGCCGAGATGCCGACGATGAGGATCGCGACCACCGACTGCATCAGGGCCGAGGCAAAGGACAGCGCGATGCCGCGCCGCGCAGTCTCGCGGTTGGCGACCACATAGGAGGCGATCACCGCCTTGCCGTGGCCGGGACCGGCGGCGTGGAAGATGCCATAGGCGAACGAGATGAACAGCAGCGTCCACACCGCCGAGCCATCGGACTTCGCGGCGCGGATGGTTGCCGACATCTGGCGATAGAATTCCGACTGCTTGGCCAGGAGCCAGCCGATGAGGCCGCTTGCTTCAGGCTCGGCCGCCTGCGCCGGCCGCGGCGCGCCGAACGGGTTTTGCGCGAGCAGATCATGAAGCGCGGCATCAGTCACAGCCACGACCAGCAGCACAGCGGCAGAGGCGAGCAGCCCACGTGCGAGCGGAGAGAGTTGCGGCTTCAAGGGCAATCCACCGTGATCTTGTTGGCGAACATCATGCCGAAATTCGAGTTCTCACCGTTCAGGAAGGTCTGCTCGTTCAGCTTCTGCGCGCTCGCGGTGCCGTCGTTCGGCCGCTCCAGCTTCATCTGGCACCCCGCGGGCGCACCGACCAGCTTGACCGGACTGTCCTTGGCCATCTGGAAGTCGATGAAGAAGGAACGGTCGAACACTTCGAGCACCAGCTGCCTGGGCTTGACCGGATTCTTCAGCGGCAAGGTGAAGTGCAGGGTCAGCACCGTGTCCTTGTAGTCGAGGAAATAGTCGACCGGCTCCTGGAACCGCTCCTTCTTCCCGTCGGCCTTGGCGAAGGTGAAGTAGGCGTATTCCTTCAAGGACTCGACGTTGGTCTGCGCCAGGGGCTTCAGCTCCTCGCTTGTGTATGCGCCCTTGGTCTTGCTCTCGAGCCCCTGCACCGCATAGGCCGAGAACATGTCGTCGAAGGTCCAGGCGTGGCGCACGCCGGTGACGCTGCCGTCGGCAGCATAGAGCAATTCGCTGGTCGCGGTGATCCAGACATGGGGATGCGCGCTCGCCGCACCTGATACGAGCGACATCGCGGCGGCGAGCAGGCATCCGAACAGGGCGCGCATGTTCATCAGGCCGCCTTGGCGTCTTCGAGCACGCCGCGGCGGCGGAGCAGCGCGTCCGGCTCCGGCGGACGGCCGCGGAAGGCCTCGTAGGCGGCTTCCGGATCGACCGACCCGCCCGACGAATAGATGACGTCGTGCAGGCGCTTCGCCACGGCGGGATCGAAGATGTCGCCGGCCTCCTCGAACGCGCCGAAGGCGTCGGCGTCCATCACCTCCGACCACATGTAGCTGTAGTAGCCGGCGGCGTAATGGTCGCCGGTGAAGATGTGGCCGAACTGCGTGGGACGATGACGCAGCGCGATCTCCTCGGGCATGCCGATCTTCTCCAGCTCGCGCCTTTCGAAGGCGCGGACATCCTGCGCGGCGGCTGCCGGCTGGGTGTGGAATTCCAGGTCGACCAGCGCCGAGGAGACGAACTCGACCGTGGCAAAGCCCTGGTTGAATTTTCGCGCCGCGAGGAAGCGTTGCAGGAGGTCGTCCGGCAGCGGCTCGCCGGTCTGGTAGTGGCGGGCGAACTTCTGCAGCACCTCCGGCCGCTCCTGCCAGTGCTCGTAGAGCTGCGACGGCAGCTCGACGAAGTCGGTGAACACCGAGGTGCCCGACAGCGAGGGATAGGTCACGTTGGAGAGCATGCCGTGCAGGCCGTGGCCGAATTCGTGGAACAGGGTGCGGGCATCGTCGGGCGACAGCAGCGACGGCTCGCCGCCGGCGCCCTTGGCGAAATTGCAGATGTTGAGAACCAGCGGCGCGACGTCGCCGTCGAGCTTCTGCTGGTCGCGCAGCGAGGTCATCCAGGCGCCGGAGCGCTTGGACGGCCGGGCGAAGTAGTCGCCATAGAACAGCGCCTTGTGCTTGCCGCCCCTGTCCTTCATCTCCCAGACCCGGACGTCCGGGTGCCAGACCGGAACGTCCTTGCGCTCCTCGAAGGTGACGCCGAACAGGCGCGTGGCGCAGTCGAAGGCGGCGGCGATCATGTTGTCGAGACCGAGATACGGCTTGATCGCGGAATCGTCGAAATTGGCACGCTGCAGACGCAGCTTCTCGGCGTAGAAGCGCCAGTCCCAGGGGGCGAGCTTGAAATTGCCGCCCTCCTCCGCGATCAGCGCCTGCATCTCGTCGCGGTCGGCAAGCGCGCGGGCGCGGGCCGGCTTCCAGACCCGCTCCAACAGGCCGCGCACCGCGTCCGGCGTCTTGGCCATGGAGTCCTCGAGCCGGTAGGCGGCGTAGGTCGGATAGCCCAGGAGCCCGGCGCTCTCCTCGCGCAGCTTCAGGATCTCGACAATGGTCGCATTGTTGTCATTGGCGTTGCCGTTGTCGCCGCGCGCGATGAAGGCCTTGTAGACCTTCTCGCGGAGGTCACGCCGGGCGGAGCTCTTCAGAAACGTTTCGACCGAGGAGCGCGACAGCGTGACGATGGCCTTGCCTGCCATGCCGCGCTCTTCCGCCGCAGCCTTGGCGCTGGCGACGAAGCTCTCGGGCAGGCCCTGGCGGTCGGACTCCCCGAGCTCCAGGAACCAGTCCTGCTCGTCGCCGAGCAGATGGTGGCTGAAGCTGGTGCCGAGCTGGGCCAGCCGCTCGTTGATCTCGGCCATCCGCGTCTTGGCCTCCTCGGAGAGGCCGGCGCCGGAGCGGTGGAAGCGGGTGTAGGTGCGCTCCAGCAGACGGAGCTGCTCGGGCGTGAGACCGAGACCCGCGCGGTTCTCGTGCAGATGGGCGATGCGGCCGAACAGCACGGCGTTCATCATGATCGGATTCCAGTGCCGCGCCATCCGCAAGGAGACCTCCTTGTCGATCTCCAGGATGGCCGGGTTGGAATGCGCCGAGACGAGGTCGTAGAAGACCGCCGCGACCTTGCTCAGGAGCTTGCCCGAGCGCTCCAGCGCCGTGATGGTGTTGGCGAAGTCGGGCGCCGCGGGATCGTTGGTGATCGCCGCGATTTCGGCGGCGTGGTCGGCGAAGGCCTGCTCGAAGGCCGGCAGGAAATGCTCCGGCTTGATCTCGTCGAAGGGCGGGGTCGCGAACGGCGTCACCCAGGCCTTCAGCAGCGGATTGGTCTCGGCGTCCGTAGTTTGGCGGGTTTCTGACATCGCAAGTCCCGGATTTCGTGGCTCGATTGTTGCGGCCAGCTATAGCACGCGTGGGGCTTTTTTGGGCCGTTTGCCCTTGCCCCCGGCCGCCTTTTCGGGGAGATTGCGGCCCTCGAAGCCAGGATCCCCTGAAGCCATGAACGCGCCTTCCTCATCGTCCCGCCAGATCGTCTGGTCCAGCGTCATCACCGTCATCAGCGCCGCCATCCTGATCGGCGCGGAGGTGTTCGGCGCGGCGTTTGCCGGCGGCTGGGCGCTCGCGATCCTGTTCGGGCTCGGCGACCAAGGCGCCCATATCCTGCAGGCCGTGCTGTTCGCACTCGGCGTGCTCGTGATGACCGCCTTCATCCGCGGCGCTCAGCGCATCGAGCCCTTCACCAAGCGCGGCTGACGCGTCTCGCGCGTGGGCAGCACGCGCTGCGCGGCGAAAACTTAACGCGCGTTCATCTTCCGCGTCGCTCGCGCAACAGTGCGCAAGCAGATGTTAGGCAATCCTGTCCGCAGCCTAAAAAAATTCTTGCGAACCAGAGTCAAAACGCTTATGTGCGGACTTGCCCAATTTCGCACGTGCCTGTGGTCGTGTGTCAGTCGGTAGGTATCCGGACAAGAGGCCGGACAGCCGCCAAGGGGTGAAGAAGCCGAGGGGCTCTTCGGAAGTGCGGAAGTCGAGACTGAAACGTCGAGCGACCGAAGCAAACCCGGAGCGCCCAGCATCTCTCTCAAAGAGATGCCATGTCGAAGGTGACTTCGCTCTTTGCAACCGTGACTGGCAGCCGGAGGCGAACCGGCGCACCCCGCTCTCAACGGGGGACGCGACTTAAAGCAACGACGGATCGGGCTTTTTTGGTCTCTACCGGCAGTCCAACGCCGGCGCGGGCTACTGAAAAGGCTTGTCCTTCATTGCCAGGTGAGCGGGCGGGAAACTCTCCCAACCAATCCACGGCAGCACAGTCTGGTTTGAGTTTTTTGGCCCCAGCGCGCCTCCATCGCGCGATGCGGCCGAAGCACTCTCATCAGACGTCACGTTGATACGGCTCCCGTCGCTGGGACCGTTGGAGAGTGCCATGACCGAACGTATCCAGGAATTCCTGCGCAACCGCCGCAACGAAGGCCTCGACACCGAGCCGTGCCTCGTCGTCGACCTCGAGGTCGTGCGCGACAATTACCAGAGCTTCGCCAAGGCGCTGCCCGACAGCCGCGTGTTCTATGCCGTCAAGGCGAACCCGGCGCCGGAAGTGCTGGCCTTGCTGGCGTCCATGGGCTCCTGCTTCGACACCGCCACTGTCGCCGAGATCGAGATGGCGCTGGCTGCGGGTGCGACGCCCGACCGCATCTCCTTCGGCAACACGATCAAGAAGGAGCGCGACATCGCGCGCGCCTTCGCGCTCGGCATTCGCCTGTTCGCGGTCGATTGCGCCGCCGAGGTCGAGAAGATCGCCCGCGCCGCTCCCGGTGCGAAGGTGTTCTGCCGCATCCTCTATGACTGCGCCGGCGCCGAGTGGCCGCTGTCGCGCAAGTTCGGCTGCGACCCGGAGATGGCGGTCGAGGTGCTCGACCTCGCCAAGCGCCTGGGCCTGGAGCCGTGCGGCATCTCCTTCCATGTCGGCTCGCAACAGCGCAAGGTGAAGGCGTGGGACCGTGCACTGGCGATGGCCTCGCAGGTGTTCCGCGACTGCGCCGAACGCGGCATCAACCTGTCCATGGTCAACATGGGCGGCGGCTTCCCGACCAAGTACCTGAAGGACGTGCCGCCGGTCGTCACCTACGGCCGCTCGATCTTCCGCGCGCTGCGCAAGCACTTCGGCAACCAGATCCCGGAGACCATCATCGAGCCGGGCCGCGGCATGGTGGGCAACGCCGGCATCATCGAATCCGAGGTCGTGCTCATCTCGAAGAAGAGCGATGAGGACGAGGTGCGCTGGGTGTACCTGGACATCGGCAAGTTCGGCGGTCTCGCCGAGACCATGGACGAGTCGATCCGCTACGCCATCCGCACCCGTCACGACGGCGCGGACATGACCCCGTGCGTGCTCGCAGGTCCGACCTGCGACAGCGCCGATGTGCTGTACGAGAAGACCCCGTATCCGCTTCCGGTGACGCTCGAGATCGGCGACAAGGTGCTGATCGAAGGCACCGGGGCTTATACGTCGACCTACTCGTCGGTGGCGTTCAACGGCATTCCGCCGCTGCGGACGTACCACATCTGATCCGCCTCTCTTTTCCAGAGGCCTGACGAACCCGGGAGCCGGTCCGCCGGCTCCTCATCCAACATCTCGATTTCTGACGACGTCTTGGACAGGCGTGCTGTGCGCACGCCGGTTCAAGCGGGGACTGACGTGCCATGACTGCTCCTCGGAAGCCGCAAGTTGCCCTCACCTCGAAAGCCGCTCCGTTCGTGATCCGTGCGGAACGTGCTGGAGACGTCGCGACGCGTGAAGCGCTGCTCGATGCCTGCTTTGGCGAGAACCGCCATGGCCGCACCTGCCAGCGCCTGCGCGACGGACGCGCGCCAGCCGCAGGCCTTGCCCTGTCGGCGATGCGCGAGGGCAAGCTCGTGGGAACCGTGCGGCTGTGGCATGTCAGCGCCGGAGGCAGGCCCGCTCTGGTCCTCGGACCGCTGGCGGTCGACCCTGCCTGCCGCGAGCTCGGGATCGGCGCCGCGCTGATGCAACAAGCGCTGGCTGCCGCCCGGGCGCGCGGGCATGGCGCCGTGATCCTGCTCGGCGATGCCCCCTATTACGCCCGCTTCGGCTTCACAGCCGAGAAGACCGCCGAGCTGTCGCTGCCCGGCCCGTTCGAGCGCAACCGCCTGCTGGCGATCGAGTTCACTGATGGCGCGCTTGATGGCGCCGCCGGGATGATCGTCCCGACCGGCGCGGCCCTGCCCAAACGGAGGTCGGTTCGCGCGCCTGAGGCGCACGCGGCCTGAGGGATCGCTCGTGTAGCGACGACCGCAGCCGCATTGAGCGGCAACGCCCTGCCGCGCCTGCGCGAGGCCCGTTCCTTTGGGGTTGCGCAGGCGCCGGAAACGCCCTTTAACCCCGCGAAACACCCCCTTCAGTCGAGGCCCATGACCATGTCCCGTCGCCTGATCTCCACCGGCTCCCCGCTCGAGAAGTCCGTCGGCTACAGCCGTGCCGTGATCGACGGCGAGTTCGCCTTCGTCGCGGGAACGACCGGCTATGACTACACCACGATGACGATGCCATCAGATGTCACGAGCCAGTCACGCAACTGCTTCAAGACCATCGCCGCCGCCCTGCAGGAGGGCGGATTCGAGATGGCCGATATCGTCCGTGCGACCTATTACGTGACCGACGCCAGCTATATCGATGCCCACTTCGCCGTCTGCGGCGAGGTCCTCGGCGACATCAGGCCGGCGGCGACCTTGCTGGTCGTCTCTGGTCTGGCGAGGCCCGAGATGAAGGTCGAGATCGAAGTCACCGCCAAGCGCCGCAGCATCTGACAAGCGCCGCAGCGCCTGATCCATCCCTCACTGCCAGCACGTTCCGGAGAACCCATCCCATGAGCCCTCCCTCGCAGATCTACGCGAAGATCACCGGCCCCATCGTCATGGTCGGCTTCGGCTCCATCGGCAAAGGCACGCTGCCCCTGATCGAGCGGCATCTCGACTACGACAAGTCGCGCATCACCGTGCTCGATCCCAAGGACGAGGGCCGCAAGGCGCTTTGCGAGAAGCACAATGTCCGCTTCATCCAGAAAGGGCTGACCAAGGACAATTACCGCGAGGTGCTGACCCCGCTGCTCACCGAGGGCGGCGGCCAGGGGTTCTGCGTCAATCTGTCGGTCGATACCGGCTCGACCGACATCATGGAGCTCTGCAACGAGCTCGGCGCGCTCTACATCGACACCGTCAACGAGCCCTGGCTTGGCTTCTATTTCGATTCCTCGAAGGGTCCGGAAGCGCGCTCCAATTACGCGCTGCGCGAAACGACGCTGGCCGCCAAGAAGGCGCGCCCCGCCGGCTCGACCACAGCCATCTCCTGCTGCGGCGCCAATCCCGGCATGGTCTCCTTCTTCGTCAAGCAGGCGCTGCTCAATGTCGCGGCCGATCTGAAGCTCAATGCGCCCAGGCCGAAGACCAAGGGCGAATGGGCGGATTTGATGCGGCAGGCCGGCATCAAGGGCATCCACATCGCCGAGCGCGACACCCAGCGTTCGAAGAAGCCGAAGGAGCCGGACGTCTTCGTCAACACCTGGTCGGTGGAAGGCTTCCTGTCGGAAGGCATGCAGCCATCCGAGCTCGGCTGGGGCACCCACGAGAAATGGATGCCCGAGAATGCGCACACCCATGAAGCCGGCTGCGGCGCTGCCATCTATCTGATGCAGCCCGGCGCCAACACGCGCGTGCGCACCTGGTGCCCGACCCGCGGCGCCCAGTATGGCTTCCTCGTCACCCACAACGAGTCGATCTCGATCGCCGATTACTTCACCGTGCGCGATGCGTCGGGCAAGGCGATTTACCGGCCGACCTGCCACTATGCCTACCATCCGGCCGACGATGCCGTGCTGTCGCTGCATGAAATGTTCGGCCGCGCCGGGAAGATGCAGGAGAAGCACCACATCCTCGACGAGAACGAGATCGTCGACGGCATCGACGAGCTCGGCGTGCTGCTGTTCGGCCATGACAAGAACGCCTATTGGTTCGGCTCGCAGCTCTCCATCGAAGAGACCCGCGAGCTCGCACCCTACCAGAACGCCACCGGCCTGCAGGTGACCTCCGCCGTGCTCGGCGGCATGGTCTGGGCGCTGGAGAACCCGAACGAAGGCATCGTCGAGGCCGACGAGATGGATTTCGAGCGCCTGCTCGAAATTCAGCTGCCCTATCTCGGCCCGGTGAAGGGTTTTTATACCGACTGGACGCCGCTGACGGATCGTCCGGGACTGTTCCCGGAGGACATCGACACCAGCGATCCCTGGCAGTTCCGGAATATTCTGGTGCGGTGAGGCGGGCTCTCTCCGCCCGTATTCCGGGGCGCGCCACTTGGCGCGAGCCCGGAATCCATCGGGCGGCAGACTCTGGCGCAATTGCGCACTGTAGTTCGCGCTTCGCGCGCCCCGGAATGACCGGAAAAACTACTTCTTCTCCATCGGCGGCGCGATCTTCTCGGCCGGGGCCGGCGGCAGCGCCGGTTTGGCCGCACCAGCCGCGCCCTGAGTCTGCGGCTCCGGCCGTGCGGGCTCGGGGGCCGGCGTCGTCGGCCGATCGCCGCCGGGCTTCGCCTCCGCGGGCACCTTGCTCTGTTCGTCGGACGGGGTGCCCTGGAGCGGGGGCGTCGCCTGCGCCAGCTGCATGCGGCTTTCGGCGCGGATTTGCGCCAGGGACATCACCGACACCGCAACGCCTGCTGCGAACAGCGCACCGGCGATTGTCAGGTTGAGCTTCAGTGTACGTTTGTCATCTCGGCCGGGCATGTCGATCACCGCCTTTGTTCGCGGAATCAACGAAACTGGGGCGCGCCGGTTCCGGAACCTGAAAACGCGCGGAACCCACCCGCACGCGCCAAAACGCCGCGCTACTCCGTCGTGCTGACTTCCCAGGTTGCATGCCGCACGCCCGGCAGATGCTGCAGATCGGTCGCGACCGCGTTCAGATCGTTCGGGTCGACCGCAGTCGCAACCAGCTTGGCGGCGATCTCCAGAATGCCCTCGCTGATCTCGGCGACTTCGATATCGGCCACGGCATATTTCGCCGCTTCGAGCTTGTCGACGAGGCGGTCGCGCATGTCGGGCAAGGCGTCGGCCGCAACCGCGAGCTTGAAATAGTAGGTCGCCTCCAGCGCCTTCTCGTTCAGCGGGATGCGGTTGATGGCGTTGACCAGCGGGCGCAGCATGGTGTTGCCGGCGATGACGAACACGGTCAGCGCGGCCGCCTGTGCGATCATGTCGGCGCCGGCACAGGAGCCGACCGCGGCCGAGGCCCACAGGGTCGCCGCGGTGTTGAGCCCGCGCACGTCCATGCCCTGCTTCATGATGACGCCGGCCCCCAGGAAACCGATGCCGGAGACGACATAGGCGATCACCCGGACCGCGCCGTCGGCGCCGTCCAGCTGCATGGCGAGATCGACGAAGGCGGCAGCGCCCACCGCGACCAGCACGTTGGTGCGCAGCCCCGCGGTGCGCTGACGGTATTGCCGTTCGGCGCCGATCAAGGTGCCCAGCACGAAAGCCGTGATCAGACTGACCAGGGTGTCGCCAAAGTCGGCAAGCTGGAAGGTCGTCAGAAATCGCATGGTTCCCTATACGGCGGGAACCATGACAGATTAAAGCTCGAGCAGACCGCCGTCCCCATTTTCGTCGGCAAAGGCCAGCAGCGTGCCTTTGGCGTTCCAGGCGATCGCGGCCACCGGCGGCGTGCCATTGCGGCGGACCAGGATCTCCGCGCCATCCTCCAGACGGACCATCAGCACGGTGCCATCGCTGTAACCGGCGGCGAGGATGTCGTTCTTGGGATGACAGGCGACCGCGGAGACGCGCGCCTGCAGCGGCGCGAGCATCGCGGGCTCCTTGCCCATCGGACCGTCCTTGCTGCCGAACGGCCAGATGATCACCGTGTCGGCGCCCGACGTCGCCAGCCCCTTGCCGCCGGCGCTCCACGACATCGAGCGGACGCGGCCGGGATAGCCGGTCATGCGCATGTGCCTGTTGTCGGCGAGCCGCCAGCCGTGCAGCGCCGGCTCGTGCATGGCGGTGACCAGGAATTTGTTGTCGGGGCTGAAGGTGACCGCGTGATGCGAGCCGGCCCAGGGCAGGAATTCGGCCGATCCCGCCATGTTCGGAAACCACAGCGTCACGCCGTTGTAATGCGCGATTGCGAGCCGCAGGCCCTTCGGCGCGAAGGCAAGGCCGCCGACGGTCGAGGGCACGTCGATCGACTTCTCCTCGGCCTTGCCGCTCTTGACGGTCGCGGTCTTGCCGGCCGACCAGGCGAACGCGCCGTCGGCGTGCAGCGCCACCGCGTCGATCCAGCGCCGCTTGGGATCGGTGGCGAGCAGCGTCACCTCGCCCTTGGCATCGATCGAGACGACCTTGCCGTCGTCGCCGCCCATGACGAGGCGCTTGCCGTCGGAGGCGGTCGAGAGAATGCCGCCGCTATGCACGGCAACCGTGGTGATCTCGCAATTGGCATCGACGAATGCGACGTTCTCCTCGCCGCCGACGAAGGCGGCGCGATCCTTCAGGAAATGCACCGAGGTCACGGCCATGCCGAGCGCAATCGGCTGGACGCGGTCGGTGACGGAAACGATCGAAGCGGACTCGGGCGCTGGCGTAAACTCTTTCATCACGAGACGATGCAGCTCTCGAAACCCTTGCGGATCGCCTCTTCGGGCAATTCGCGGCCGATGAAGACGAGGCGGCTCTCGCGCGGCTCGCCCTCCTTCCACTTCCGCTGGTGGTTGCCCTCCAGCATCATGTGGACGCCCTGGAAGACGTAGCGATCGTCGTCGTCGTGGAAGGCGAGGATGCCCTTGGAGCGCAGGATCTTGCCGCCCTCGACCTGCACCAGGTTCTGCAGCCAGGGCATGAACACGTTGGGATCTAGCGGCTTGTCGGTCTTGAGCGAGAGCGATTGCATCTCCTCGTCGTGATAGTGCTTCAGGCCGTGGCCGTGATCATGGTGATGGTGATCGTGGCCGTGATGGTGGTGATGATCATGATCGTGGTCATGATCGTCGGCCTCCAGGAAGTCAGGCTCGATGTCGAGGATGCGGTCGAGGTCGAATGCGCCGCGGTCGAGCACGTCGGCCAGCGCCACCGCGCAGCGCTCGGTGCGATGCAGCTTCGCATAGGGATTGATGCCGCGAATGCGGGCCTCGACCTCGGCGAGCTCGCCCTTGTTGACGAGGTCGGTCTTGTTCAGAACGATGACGTCGGCAAAGGCGATCTGGTTCTTGGCCTCGGGTGCGTCCTTGAGCCGGTCGGACAGCCATTTGGCGTCGGCGACCGTCACGACCGCATCGAGCCGGGCGTTCTTCTGCACGTCCTCATCGACGAAGAAAGTCTGCGCGACGGGGGCGGGATCGGCAAGACCGGTGGTCTCGACGATGATGGCGTCGAACTTGCCCTTGCGCTTCATCAGGCCGTCCATGATGCGGACGAGGTCGCCTCGTACGGTGCAGCAGATGCAGCCGTTGTTCATCTCGAACACTTCCTCATCGGCGCCGATGATGAGGTCGTTGTCGATGCCGATCTCGCCGAATTCGTTGACGATGACGGCGTATTTCTTGCCGTGGTTCTCCGACAGGATGCGGTTGAGCAGCGTGGTCTTGCCGGCGCCGAGATAGCCGGTCAGCACGGTCACGGGAATCTTCTGGGAGGTCGCGTCAGACATAACAACTCCGGACTTCAAGGCTTTTTCGCGCGACGCGAGGCGGGGTGGCCCCTGCCCTAATGGTCAAGCGCGCTGGTCAGGGCCTTTATATTGTGCCTGACCATGTCAATGTAAGTGGGTGCAGGGCCCTTTTCGCCGGTCAAACCGTCCGAAACCAGGATGCCACCGACCTTGGCGCCGGTCTCGGCGGCGATCCGCCGGATCAGGCGATCGTCGCTGATATTTTCAAGGAACACGGCCGGGATCCTCGCGGCCTTGATCTGGCCGATGATGGCGGCGATATCTCGCGCGCTCGGCTCGGTCTCCGTGGAGACGCCCCGGGGGGCGATGAACCGGATACCGTATTCGCTGGAGAAATAGCCGAAGGCGTCATGGGTGGAGATCACCTTGCGCCGCTCCGGTGGGATTTTTGCGACAGCGTCGCGGACCTCGCGGTCCAGTGTTTCGAGCTTTTCCAGATAGGCCTTGGCCTGGGCGCGGAAGAACTCTGCATCGTCAGGAGCGGCCGTGGCGAGCGCGCTCGCAATGTCGGTGACGTAGATCTTGGCGTTCGGGATGGATTGCCAAGCGTGGGGATCAGCGGCCGAACCCAATTTCAACGGCGCGATGCCGGCGCTTGCGGTGATCACCTTGGCCTTGCTGCCCGCGGATTGCACGAGGCGCGGCAGCCAGCCCTCCAGCCCGAGCCCGTTGACGATGACGAGCTTCGCCGCCGCGACCCGCTTGGCATCGGCAGGGGCCGGCGTATAGACGTGGACGTCGCTGTCGGGCCCGACCAGCGTCGTCAGGTTGACGCGGTCACCACCGACATTGCGGACGAAATCGCCGAGGATCGAGAAGCTCGCGACGACGTTGAGCCGCTCCGCGGCCCGCAGCGGCGAGGCGATCAGCAACAGTGCAAAGACCAGGATGAGCCGCATCGTCATGCTTCCAGATGCCGGCCGGGAAACAGCTGCCGGACGATGCCGCCGACGCGGCCGAACAGGATGGAGACGATGTAGAGCACCGTCGCCACCAGGATGATCGCCGGGCCCGAAGGCACGCGGGTCTGAAATGAGAGCACGAGGCCGGCATAGCCGGACACCGCAGCAGCAATGACGGCGATGCAGATCATCGCGGTGAGATCGCGCGACCAGAACCTTGCGATGCCCGCAGGCAGGATCATCAGCCCCACCGCCAGTAGCGTGCCCAGCGCCTGAAAGCCGTTGACGAGGTTGATGACGACCAGCGCGAGGAAGGCGAGATGGGCGGGGCCGCCGGCGCGGCTCACGGTGCGCAGGAACAGGGGATCGACGCTCTCGATCACCAGCGGGCGGTAGATCACCGCGAGCACCAGCAGCGTCACCGTGGCGTTGAAGGCGACCACCAGCAGGGTCTGATCGTCCATTGCGAGGATGTTGCCGAACAGCACGTGCAGGAGATCGATGTTGGTGCCCTTGATCGAGACGATGGTGACGCCGAGCGCAAGCGAAGCGAGATAGAAGGTGGCGAGCGAGGCATCTTCCTTCAGCCCGGTCGAGCGTGCGACCACGCCAGCGAGGATCGCGACGGCAAAGCCGGCGACCAGGCCGCCGGCCGTCATCGCGAACAGATTGAGGCCGGAGAGCAGGAAACCAACCGCCGCGCCAGGCAGGATCGCGTGCGCCATGGCGTCGCCGACGAGGCTCATCCGCCGCAGCATCAGGAACACGCCGATCGGCGCCCCCGCCAGCGCCAACGCGATCACCGCGGCGAGCGCGCGCCGCATGAACTCGAATTCGGTGAACGGACCGATCAGCGCGTCATAGAGCATCGGATATCAGGCCGCCCGCGAGCTGATATCATCGGCCGCGCAGGCCGCGGCGCTGTCGTCGAAGGCCTCGCACATTCGCATCGCGACCAGCAGATTTTCCGGCGTCAGCACCTCCGCCGTCGGGCCCCACGCGACCGGGCCGCGCGCCAGCACCAGCGTTTCGGCGAAGTGGTTGCGCACCATCTCCATGTCGTGCAGCGCGGCGAGCACGGTACGGCCCTCGCCGTGCCAGCGCTTCACCAGCGCGAGCAGATCGGCGGTGGTCTTGCTGTCGATGGCGTTGAAGGGCTCGTCGAGCACGATCAGGCTGGCATCCTGGAGCAGCACACGGGCGAACAGCACGCGCTGCATCTGACCGCCGGAGAGCGTGCCGATCGGGCGGTTCTCAAAACCGCTGAGGCCAACTGCTCCGATTGCCCGGAGAATCTTGTCGCGCGCGGCCTTGCCGATGCCGCCGAACAGGCCTGTGCCACGCCACAGCCCGGTGCCGATGAAATCGAACACCGAGATCGGGAAGCTGCGGTCGATCTCCGCGCTCTGCGGCAGATAGGCGATGTCGCGGGCGTCGAGCCCGCCGAGATGGATCGTCCCGTCGAGCGGCTTGAGGATGCCGACGATGCCGCGCAACAGCGTCGATTTACCGGCGCCATTCGGGCCGATCACGGCGACCAGCGCGCCCGGCGCGACCTCGCCGCTGAGATGATGCACGGCGGGGTGCCGATCATAGCCGAGCGTGACGTTGTGAAAGTGCAACGCTGCCATCGTCACCTCATCGCCAGCAAGACGATGCCCCACAGCACGGCACAGACCGCGAGCGCGGCCGCGAGACGGCCCGCCATGGTCATGCGCAGGATCGACCAAGGCGCGGTCTGGGCCGGATGCGGCGAGGTCGCATCGTGGACATGGGCGTGGGCGTGATCGTGCCCGTGCGAATGTCCATGGCCGTGACCATGGGAATGGCCATGAGCATGGTCGTGCTGGTGGGCGTGGGACGCGGCGGGAGCCATTTGCGGACGTTATATTATAACATTACGCCTGTCCACGGCGGGACTGACATCGCGGCTCAGGGTTTGCCGATCACCATGGCGATGGCGGCTGCCACGAATGGGAACGGCACCGAGACGGCGCAGCGGAACCAGACGAAACGGGCGGGCATGAACGGGATCTCCCACAAGATCACCCGCTGGAAGGCGAACAGCGCCCAGGCGACGACATAGGCAACCACCTGCGGCACCCCGCCCCCCGACTTCAACGCCACGGTGCCGATGGAGAAGCCGACCACGGGACCGCCGGGCGTGGCGGCGCCGGCGACCACGGCGGTGGCAACCCCGAGCCAGCCGCTATCAGGGCCGAGCCAGCCGGTGATCACCTCTTGCGGGATGATGGCGGCGATGTAGCCGGAGCCGATCACGCCAAGCGCAATCCGCGGCACGATGTTGACGAAATCCATCGTGCCTTCGCGCAGCGAGGCCACGAACACCGGGCGCCCACGACGAAAGGCGATCAGCCCGACGCCGAGCACCGAGCCCCACAGCAGGATGTCGATCAGAAGCGCTGCGCTCAACTCTCGTCGTCCTTCGCGAGCGGCTTCGGATAGAGCCTGACATAGACGAAGCGGCCGAGGGCGCCGGCGAGCACCGGCAGCGGCAGCGAGATCACGATCCGCCACAGCGTGAAATCGGTGCCCATGATCGGGATTTCCCAGGCGACCGCCCGGCCATAACCGATCAGCGTCCAGCTCACGACCATGGCGATGGTGGCGCCGAAATCGGCGCCGACCGCGAGCAGTGCGCTCGCGACCGGATAGGCGGTGAAGGGACCGCCGGGCAGAATCGCGCCGAAGGCGGTGCCGATCAGCAGGCCCATCAGGCCGGATTTCGGCCCGAGCGAGCGCGAGACCTTCTCGTGCGGCAAGATCTCCGAGATGAAGGCCCCGAGCAGGCAGCCGGCGAGCACGCGCGGCAGGATGCCCGAGAACAGCGAGAGATCGTGGGTGAGGATGTCCAGAACGCCGTCAGTGCCGTCCCGCCGCCAGACCAGTGCAGCACTCACCGCCACCAGAGCTGCGATGATGACGGTCGACCAGCCGATCGGCTTGCGGACCCGGCCCGGCCGCGGCTCGGATTCCGCGTCGCCGGAAGGCGCTGGATGGTTCGGGGAAGGTCCTGACAACGGGCTGGGTCGCTCGAGGGTGATGCCCGTCCTGATTAAGGGCGGTGTTCCCCCGATGCAAACGGTGTGACGACAGACCCATGCGCGCGCCACGCAGGGCAATTCCGCACAGCAAAAAGGCGGTCGCGCCTGCGACCGCCTTTGTTTCTGTCATTCCGGGGCGGCGCGTCAGCGCCGAACCCGGAATCCATCGGGCGCCACCCGAGCAGACAAATGGATTCCGGGCTTGCGCTTCGCGCGCCCCGGAATGACACCTGTCACGCCTTCTCGAACAGGGACTCCACGTATTCCCAGTTCACGAGGTTCTCGACGAACGCCTTGAGATAGTCGGGACGGCGATTGCGATAGTCGATGTAGTAAGAGTGCTCCCAGACGTCGCAGCCGAGGATCGGTGTGGCGCCGTGCACCAGCGGATTCTCGCCGTTCGGGGTCTTGGAGATCTCGAGCTTGCCGTTCTTGACCTGGAGCCAGCACCAGCCGGAGCCGAACTGGCCGACGCCGGCCGCCTGGAAGTCGGTCTTGAACTTCTCGAAGCCGCCGAGGTCCTCGTTGATCTTCTTCTCGAGCTTGCCCGGCAGCTTGGTGCCGCCGCCATTGGGCTTCATCCAGCTCCAGAAGTGGATGTGGTTGTAGTGCTGGCCGGCGTTGTTGAACACCGCGGGGTTCTTGCCGAACGAGCCCTTGACGATCTCTTCAAGGGACTTGCCTTCCCATTCGGTCCCCTTGAGCGCGTTGTTGCCGTTGGTGACGTAGGCCTGATGATGCTTGTCGTGGTGATATTCCAGCGTCTCCTTCGACATGTACTGGCCGAGGGCGTCATAGGCGTAAGGAAGTGGGGGCAGCGTAAAGGTCATGGCTTCTTGTCCGCAACTGGTGGGGAACGAGTTCTAACGGTCACCCCTTATAGAAGGTTCCGCGGCCATTAAATACCTCAGAATTTGCGAAAAGGCGTGACTTGGCGCGTCCTGCTTGAATGCACAAGTTCGCCGCAATCCGGCCGCCGTGATCAGACCTGCGGTTCGCTGTAAAATATCATTGCCTTTGAGGCGCTTAAGACAGAACAAACGCGCGAAGAAGCGGAGCTGTGGAGGACGAGGCCATGAGCATCGAGATCGACATATTGAACGGCGACGCCTCGTGGCCGAGGGCCGAGCCGCTATTTCAGGCGGTCTGGGCACCGCAGTTGGTCGCAGGCAAGCCCTGGGCTCATGTCAAATGGGCCAATGCCGATCTCCGCGTGCTGGTCGAGACGCCCGAGGATGGTCTCGTGTGCCATGTCGGCATCTACTTCCGCACCATCACCTGGAATGGACAGAAGGTTCATATCGGCGGCATCGGCGGCGTCTCGACGCGCGAGGACCAGCGCGGCCGTGGCTATGCGACCGTGGCGATCGACGCGGCGGTGCATACCATGCGCGCCAACGAGGCGGTTCGGTTCGCCCTACTGGTCTGCGAGCCGCACAATTTCGCGTTCTACGAGGCCCGGAGCTGGCTGCCGTTCAAAGGCGAGGTCTATTGCGAACAGCCGGAAGGGCGGATTCGGTTCACCTACATGGCGCCCTATGTCTTCCACATCGTGCGTGCGCCGACGCTGGGCACCATCGACCTATGCGGCCTGCCGTGGTGAGCCCTGCGTGAGCCAGGGCTGCGCCGGCCGGCTCATTCTCTTATAATATGTCGGTCATCATTTAATTTTCCGCCCGGTGAACATGACGATCGACGCCCCCGCAGATGCCATCCCGCCGGTTGCGCCGGTCGCCTCCCCCATCGCGAGCCTCCTGACCGCGCCGATCCTGCCGACGCTGCTGCGGCTCGCGATCCCCAACATGATCGCGATGGTCGGCAGCACGCTCGTCGCAGTGGCTGAGACCTCCTATATCGGCCGGCTCGGCACCATCCCGCTCGCCGCGATCGCGCTGGTGTTTCCGTTCGCGATGCTGACGCAGATGATGAGCGCGGGCGCGATGGGCGGCGGCGTCTCGTCCGCAATCAGCCGCGCTCTCGGCGCAGGGGATCGCGACCGCGCCGCGACGCTGGCGCTGCATGCCGCCATCATCGGCCTTTGCGGCGGGCTGTTCTTCACGGTGATGATGCTCGCCTTCGGCCGCTCCTTCTTCGCGCTGCTCGGCGGACGCGAGCGCGTGCTCGAGGAGGCCAGCGGCTATTCGCAGGTGCTGTTCTCCGGCGCGGTCGCGATCTGGCTCGTCAACACGCTGGCCTCGGTGATCCGCGGTACCGGCGACATGCGCCTGCCTTCGATGATTCTGATCGGCGCGAGCGCGCTGCAGATCGTGCTCGGCGGCACGCTGGGGCTCGGCCTGTTCGGAGTGCCGCAATTCGGCATGCCGGGCGTGGCGAGCGGGCAGCTGATCGCGTTCAGCTGCGCGGCGATCTTCTTCATCTGGTATCTGTTGTCGGGGCGCAGCCGGCTGCCGCTGGATGTCCGCGCCTTTCATTTCGAGCGCGCGATGTTCCTGGACATTCTCAAAGTTGGCGCGGTGGCCTGCCTGTCGCCGCTGCAGACCGTGCTCACCATTCTGATCTTCACGAAGATCCTCGCGACCTTCGGCACCGAGATGCTGGCGGGCTACGGTATCGGCTCGCGGCTGGAATTTCTGCTGATCCCGATCACCTTCGCCTTCGGCATCGCCTCGGTGCCGATGGTCGGCATGGCGATCGGCGCCGGGCATGTGAAGCGCGCGCGGCGTGTCGCCTGGACCGCGGCTGCCGCCTCGGGACTCACGGTGGGGCTGATCGGTCTCGTCGTTGCGCTCGCGCCGTCACTGTGGGTCGGGCTCTTCACCCGCGATCCCGGCGTCACCGCCGCAGCGCACAGCTATTTCCACTGGGCCGGTCCGGCCTTCGTGTTCTTCGGCATGGGCGTGTCGCTTTACTTCTCCTCGCAAGGCGCCGCACGCGTCGGCGGGCCCGTGCTCGCCTCGACGGCACGGCTTCTGATCGTCGCGATCGGCGGCATCGGACTGATGACCGCGCAGGCTCCGGCCTGGACCCTGTTCGCGCTGGTCGGGGGCGCCATGGTCGTGTTCGGGCTTTCGACCGCCGCCTCGGTCGCATTCGCGCGCTGGGGCAAATGATCGCAGGCAAATAAGCGCCGGCAGATAAGCTCAGAGATGTGATTCCCTCGGGCGTTGCGCGCGCTCGATTTGCTGCTATGGAGTCGCCTCCATTCCAGGGCTCCTCTCCATGACATTCAGATTCGTCGCTCTCACCGTCATTCTGGCTGCGCTGATCGGTGCGCCTTCCGCCTATGCGCAGAGCGCCGACGGGACCTGGCTCACGCAGGCGGGCGATGCACGCGTCAAGATCAGCAAATGCGGCGGCGGCATCTGCGGCCACATCGTCTGGCTGCGCGAGCCCATGGACAGCGCGACCGGTCAGCCCGCCACCGACAGCAAAAATCCCAATCCCGCGCTCGCCAGGCGCCCGATGATCGGCCTGCCATTGTTCAGCGGCATGGAGCCGACGGGACCGAACAAATGGTCGGGCCAGATCTACAATGCGGACGACGGCAGCACCTATGCGAGCAACATCAGCCTGACTGGCGCGGACGCGCTGCGGGTCGAAGGCTGCGTCGGCGCGCTCTGCGGCGGTGAGACCTGGACGCGCGCGGGGCGCTAACCCGCCGCCATCATCGCCTTCAACGCCGTCGCCGCCGAGGCATAGCCGCCGCGCGCGCCGTCGATGAAATGGACGTGATCGCTGCGCAGCGCCGACGGCGCGAAGCAGGTCATCATCGCAGCGTCCTGCTGGTAGAGGCCGTAGCGCACGATGCCCTCGCGCGCAGCGGCTTTGAGACGATCGTTCAACGCGCGCTCGAGCTGCGGCGTGCAGTCCAGAATCATGCGCAGGCCGTCGTCGTATTTACGGAAGTCCGAGTTCTCGACCACCTGCCGCTTGTAGAGGCTGGGCACGAAACCGCCGATCTTGATGTCGAAGCGCATGATGAAATAGGCGAATAACGTATAGGCGAGTACGCTGGCTCTGCGCGCGAGCAGCGGACCCCCGCGCCTGGTTCGGGCCTCGAATTCCACGCCCTGCGGCGGCCATTTCAGCGGCGGCCCCTGCGGCGGCACCGGCCGGCCGCCCTCCGGGCTGCGCTCGACGAGATGAATGATGTCCTCGATCACCCTGCGGAAGGCCACCTGATCGACGCCGCGCGCCGGCATCACCAGCACCGACAGGATCAGGCCGCGCGCCGCCGGCATCACCTCGAAACGACACGACAGGCCCGAAAGGTCCGGCTGCGTGCCGGCGGGCGCCTCATCGACGGCAAACTCGCCGCGCTTCATCGCTGCGTCGGCCCACGCGAGCCCGCCGCCCGAAAACATCGCATAGGACAGGTTGGCCGACGGCCCGAACCGGGCGACGCGCACATCGAGGCCGTGTGTGCGAATGACGCTGACCGGCACCAAGGCGACGCGCAGGGTCAGATCGAGGTCTTCGCGCACCCAGGTCGCGGTCGCAGCCAGCGCCTGGCGGGCAAGCTCGACGTCGTCTGGCGCCACCGCGAAGCTGGCGCCGTCGCCGCCGAACACGAAGGGAAATTCCCGCCCCTGCAGCGCATTGGTCACCGCCGCGATCACGGCGGCACCGGCCATGTTCACGGCCTTGTAGCGCTGCGCCGCGATCGCCTTGGTCGAATCGACGATATCGGCAACACCGATGCTCCAGTCGTCCGGCAGCGGCGCATAAAGCGCAGGATCCATCAGGCTGGTGAAGCCTCGGAAGACGGGAATGCCGCCATAGAAGGACTCGCCTGAGCTCATCGGGATTGCCGGACTGTTGGAATGCGAAGCAAGATACGTGGCAGGATCGATCCGGGTTCGCTGGCTCGCGCCCCCTTTCGATCATTGGCCGAAAGTGGCCCGGACAACAAGATGCGGCCGCCTTGCAATGCCTCGGCGGGATCATTGATCGGCATCAAACGGCCATCCGGGGAGAGCGGCTATCGTCGGTCGGCTCCAAGGGGTTGCATGGGAAAATCGAGGTGTCCGACTTCAGCAGCAAGGACTCCACCTCTCCGGTCCGCCGGCGCACGGGTGTCGACCCGATCAGCGCGGTGAAGATGCCGGAAAGATTGACGGAGGCGGTCGATGCCTGGGCTGAAGCTCACCGCCTGACCCGCTCGGATGCGATCTGCAAGCTGATCGAGCTGGGGCTGAAGTTGGCACTCCCCGTCTCCGCGCCCGCGCACCCGGTCGTATCGGACGCGACCAAGATCGAAGAGATCGCAGTGCATGAGATCGAGTTACTGCTCGATCCGGCATTGCCGCCAGACGAGCGCGAGCGCCGCATTCGCCGCCTCACCGAAGGGCCGCCGGAATTTTCACACGAACGAATCGACCTGCCGAAGCAGCGGCCGTGAGCGGCTAGTGCAGCTTCTCGTCCTGACGCTTGCGCAGCTGGGATGCAGGGACGTCGTGGCAGCCGATCAGGCGCACGAATTGCTGCGGATACGCCTCGTGGCCGTGATCGCCGGAATTCTGATGCGACATCGGCGGGCAGCGGACCTCATCCGACTTCACACGCACCGGCTCTTTCAGGGCCCGGCTTGAAGCGGTCATGTCTGAAGTGGCCATCGACTGCTCCCCTTCGTTTAGGGCAGATCGATTGACGTAAACCAATCGATTGCGGGGCATCTTACGACCAAATCCGGCTGGCTGTCATTGCGCACGATCAACGCAATTGTGGCAGCCGGGTTCCGTCTACGCCGTGTTCCCGGCATCGATGGTGAACACGGTGCCGGTGACGTTGCGGCCGCCTTCGCCCAAAAGGTATTCCACCATGCGCGCGACGTCATCCGTCTCCGGCAGCCGGCGCAGCGCGCTGCGGCCCGCAATGCGCTTGCGGCCTTCCTCAGACAGATTGTGGGTGAGCTCGGTGTCGATGAAGCCCGGCGCGATCGCGTTCACGGTGATGCCGAGCTTGCCGACCTCACGGGCCAGCGAGCGGGTGAAGCCGGTCGCGGCGGCCTTGGTCGCGCCGTAGACGGAGAGGCCGTTATAGCCTGTCGTCGCGATGATCGAGGAGATGTTGATGATGCGCCCAGTGCCGTCGGCCATCATCTGGCGCGCCACATATTTGGTGAGGATGATCGGCGACAGCACGTTGAGCTGCACCAGCGCCTCGATCTCGGAATTGTGCATGGTGGCCAGCAGGCCTTCGGTGCCGAGACCGGCATTGTTGACGAGGCCGTAGATCGGGCCGAATTCGTCGCGCACGAGCTTTGCGAAGGCCGGGATTGCATCGATCACGGCAAGATCGCAGGCACGGAAATGCAGGCGCCCGTCGGCAGCTGCGATGGCCGCCTTGAGCTCTTCGCTTTCGCGCCGCGCCGCCGCGATGACGTTGAAGCCGGCCGCGACAAGGCGCTTGCCGATCGCAAGCCCGATGCCGCGGCTGCCGCCGGTGACGAGAACATTATGCATCGGTGCGCGCCAGTTTTCCGGCCGGGGTGACGTCGAGCGCCTCGACGAAGCGGAGGACCGCCGGCACCTTGTGGGATGCGAGCTGGGCGCGGCACAGATCCAGGATTTGGTCGCGGATCTCTTTAGCGCGCGCCGGATCGGTGCCCTCGGTGAGGATCACGTCCGCGACGACGATGCCGCCGGTGATCGGGCTCTTGCGCGACTTCGCGCGCGACATCCGCACATCCGGATGGCGGTTGATCACCGCCTCGATCTCCTCGGGGTGGACCTTCAGCCCGCCGATATTGATGATGCCGCCGCGCCGGCCGACGAAATAACAGCGGTTGCCGCGCAGCTCGACGATGTCGCCGCTGTCGACAAAGCCGTCGTCGTCGGTGAGCGCGGAGGCGTTGCGGCCGATATAGGCATGAGCCGTGCGCGTCGAGCGGATGCGCAGCGAGCCGTCGACGACTTTCATCTCGACGCCGTTGCGGTTGCCGAGATAGTCGGCCGGAAAGCCTTCCAGGCCGTCATTGACGGCGAACCCGACGCCGGCCTCGGTCGAGGCATAGGCATGGCCGACGGACGCATGGGGGAATGCCGCCTTCAGGCCGTCGAGCACGGCTTGGTCGGCGATCTCGCCGGAGAGACGGACGTAAGCCGGGGCGAACTGGGCGGCCGAGCCGCTCATCAGAAGCTTGCGCCAATGCGAAGGCGTGCCGGAGATATGCGAGACACCGCGCGCCTTCAGCCGCGCGACGTGATCGGCGAGCGCCTCACGGGGATCGGACAGCACCAACGAGCCGCCGGAGAGGATGGCACGGAGAAAGATTTGCAGGCCGCCATAGCGGCGGATGTCGTAGAACGTTGCCCAGACCGGTGCAGGTCGGCGCGATGGGCCTTCGGCGACGATCGCGCCGGTCAGCGCTTCCAGCGTATGGCCGGCGATCTTTGGCACCCCCGAGGTGCCCGAGGTGAGCATCAGCCATTCGGTGCCGCGCGCGGTCTTGGCCGGCGCGGCGGCTTGCGGGGGCAATTGCGCGGTGACGACCAGCGGCACGCCGGACGCCGCCCAGAGTTCGGGCTCGTCGGTGACGACGGCATCGATCCCGGCATCCGCGATCAAGGCGTCGAGATGCGCCGGGTTGAGGTCCGGCGGACACAACAGCATGCGGCGGGCGATGCCGTCGAGCTCGATCATGGCAAGGCCGGACCGGAGCTGGTCCGACAGCTTGAGCAGCACGGCACGGCCAGAGAGCTCGTGCAGCCGCCCGCCCAGAACAGTGTGCGACAGGATGCCCGTCAGCGATACGACATCATGCGCATCGGAGATGGTGCGGCCTTTCAGCTCCGCGCCAAGATGGTCGCGAAGTGCAAAGATCTCACGCGGGGACATTTTCGTAGGCCCGCACGAAATCGCCCACCGTGGCGGGGAACGCTGCGTCCTCGGAAATGGTGAAGGGATCGACGCCGGTCTCGTCCTCGAGGCGGGCGACCAGGATGGCGAAGGCGAGCGAGTCGAAGCCCGTCTCATGCAGGGACAGATCGTCCGAGAGGGCGGGAAGCGTGACGTGCTGCTCCTTGGCGATCTGCTGAATCGCTTCAATGACCTTTGACCTTACCGACATGGCTGGCTCGCTTTGTTATCGATCTCGTTGTTGCGGCGGCTCTTGCTGACCGCCTCCCCATCGCGGTCTGTTTACCCGACAGAAGTAAATGGCTTCTTGGACAATTCAGATAAAATTGGACCTATCTCTCGATTTTGGTTGCCCTACAGCCTGATCGTACCGCCCGAGATGGCCGCATATGTCTCCGCGTCCAGCGCGACGTAGACGCCGGATATCGGGTCGAGCATGAACAGCGGATCGGCGACCGCGGCCGGGTCAAATCCCTCGCGGGCGAGCTCGCCCTTCTTCTGCTTGAAGGTCTCGGTGGCGTCGAGCTCGCGCGAGATACGGATGAAGAGCGGGCGGGCGTAGACCGGCAGGCGTTGCGCGAGATGGGCGGGCAGCGCGCTGATGTCAAAGCCCTCGTTCACGACGATCGCGCTCATCCCGGCCCGGCCGTCGGCGCCGGGAATGCTGACGCCATAGGTGGCGGCATCGACGACGCCAATGAAATCGCGCACGGCATCGTTCACCTCGGAGGTCGCGACATTCTCGCCCTTCCAGCGGAACGTGTCGCCGATACGGTCGACGAAATGGAAAAATCCCTTGTCGTCCATCCGCATCAGATCGCCGGTGCGGAACCAGGCATCGCCCTTGACGAAGACGTCACGCAAGACTTTTTTCTCGGTCTCGCCGGCATCGGTGTAGCCCTCGAAGCGCCCACCGCCCTCGTCCGCGGTGCCGATGCGGCCGATCGCTTCGCCGGCCTCGCCGCGGCTGCAGGCGATGCAGAAGCCCTCTTCATTGCGCAGCGGCGCGCCGCTATCGGGGTCAAGCTTGACGAGCCTGGCAGGAAAGCGGTGCGCGAGCAGCGCCGGGACGCGGCCGATCGCACCCGGCTGGCCCTCGACGTTGAACAGCGAGAAATTGCCTTCGGTCGCGGCGTAGAATTCGAGGATGCGCGGAATGGCGAAGCGCGCCTGGAAATCCTCCCAGATATCGCCGCGCAGCCCGTTGCCGCAGGCGAGCCGCAGGCGATGCCGATTCTCGTATTCCGAGGGCGCGGCCTTGAGCAGGTAACGGCAGAGCTCGCCGATATATTGAAACAGCGTGCAGTCGTGCCGGACGATGTCGGACCAGAAATGCGAGGCCGAGAATTTCTCGGCGATCACTACCGAACCGCCGGCGGCCAGAATGCTGCACGGCGCGACGATGCCGCCGACCGAATGGAACAGCGGCAGACAATCGTAGAGCCGATCCTGCGGCGTCGCGCCGGTGAGGCCAGCGAACCAAAACCCCCAATTCAGGATGCGGCGGTGGCTGATGCTGGCCGCTTTCGGCAGGCCGGTGGTGCCGGAGGTGTAGATCAGCAGCGCACGGTCGTCGATGGTGACCTCGCCATGCTCCTCCGGCGATAGCGGGCCGTCGTCGAGAACGGCAAGCGCGACGTCGATCGCACGTTCGCTGCGGCTATCGCCATGCGTCCAGACTTTTGCCGCCGTCTTCAGATGAGGTGCCGCGCTGTCCAGCATCCCCGCTAGCTCATGCGCAACGATGACATGCATCGGCTTCGCGACATCAAGGCAGTGCGCGAGCGATTGCCCGACGAGCTTGGTGTTGATCAGTGCGACCACGCCGCCGACGCGGCTGATGCCGAGCCAGGCCGCGATATAATCGATGCCGTTCGGCATGATCAGCGCAACGGTATCGCCCTTGGACAGGCCGAGCGAGCGCGCCCAGCGGGCGTAGCGATTGATCCTCTTCGAGAGGCCTTCGTAATCGAGGCTTGCCTCGTCCGCCACCAGAGCAACGCGGTTAGGCTGGCGCTGCGCCCAATCGTCGACGACGTCGGCGAACAGGCGGCCCGGCAGCGTTTCGATCCGCGCGGTGAGCTCGATCGCCCTCAACCAGATCTTGGAAGCCGACGGTGCGCGCGCGGCTTTCGGCTTCTCGATGACGCCGGTGGTCATATTGTTTACTCTTTCGGGCGGTCTGCGGTTTCCGGCAGTTTAGCCCGCGCGCCCTGACCCAGGCGTTAAGAGACAAGGTAAAACCCGGTTAGGGCGCGATTAACTGTCGGCAGCGCGCAGCCAAGGTCGCACCCGCCGGCAGCGCGCCGACGGGTGTGACCAGGTCGAAAGAGCGATGAATACAGAATTCCCGGCCTTGGTCCCGTTCGCCTCAGTGCACCTTCTTGGGACGCCGGCGCGGCGGCGGCGATTCGTTGAAGGCGTAATAGGGATTGAGGTCGCAGGTCGCGGCAAGGCCCGACGCCGTGGCGCGGCACTGCTCCAACGAGGTGAACGAGCAGTCGAAATAGTCACTGCCTCCGCCACCAGGGCCGCCACCGACGTAGCGGTGCATGCAGACGGGATAGGCCGGATCGTATCGCTGCGCGCTGGCATCCGCTGCGCCCAGCAGCGTGAAGACCGCGGTAAGAGTGAGGAATGACAAGCGCATGGGAAATCCTCGAACTGGTGACGTCGCTTCATATGACACAACATCTCGCCGTCCGCGACTGTTCCTGAGACCTGATGACGTCAAGGTGAGTGAGACGCGCAGCGCCAGAGGCGTTGCGCGATCAGCGATCTGACAACCTGGCGGTCCGAATGATGCTGCGAGGCAGCGCTAGCCGCCGAGCCCCTGCAACACCAGCCGGTTCAGCCGTGCCGCGAACGCCGCCGGGTCTTCCGGCAATTCGCCGTCCAGGATCTGCGCCTGCTCGAGCAGAAGCAGGCTGATATCGTCGACGACTGTCGAGCCAGCCTGCGCCTTGGTGACCGCGGTGACCAGCGGATGGCGCAAATTGATCTCGAGGATCGGCTTGGTCTTCATGCCGCGGTTCTGCTGCGACAAGATGCGCTCGAGCTCGCGGCTCGGACCCTGGCTGTCGGCGACGAGGCAGGAGGCCGAGCTGGTCAGGCGCGTCGAGACCTTGACGTCGCTGACGCGCTCGCCCAGCGCGGCCTTGATCACCGCGATGGTGGCTGCTTCGTCCGCAGCCGGCTCGTCCTTCTTCGCCTCGTCCTTATCGTCGATACGCGGAATCAAATCGAGATTGAGATCGCCCTGGCTCAGCGACTTCAGCGGCTTGCCTTCGAAATCCGAGGGCATCGAGGTCCAGAACGCGTCGACGGGATCCGACAGCAGCAGCACCTCGATGCCGCGCGCGGTCGCAGCTTCCAGCCGCGGATTGGACTTCAGCCGCTCAATGCTGTCGCCGACGAGATAATAGATCTCGGTCTGGTTCGGTTTGAAATCGGCGATGACCTGCTTCAGCGACCGCTTCTCGCCCGACGTGGTGGTGAAGCGCGACAGTGCGAGCAGCTTTTCGCGCCGCTCGAAATCCTCGTAGATGCCTTCCTTCAGCACCGGGCCGAAGGCGTCCCAGATCTTGGCAAAATTCTCGGGGTCCTTGTCGGCAAGGCTTTCGAGCTCGGACACCACACGCGTCGCCACCGCCTTGCGGATCTGCGCCAGCTGCGGATTGTTCTGGAGCATCTCGCGCGAAATGTTGAGCGGAAGATCCTCGCTGTCGACCACGCCGCGGATGAAGCGCAGGTACCCCGGCAAGAGGTCGGCATCGTCGGTGATGAAGACGCGCCGGACGTAGAGCTTCACGCGGCCCTTGCGGTTCGGCTCGAACAGGTCGAACGGCTTGGTCGAGGGCGCGAACAGCAGCACGGCGTAGGAGTAACGTCCTTCCGCGCGGTAGTGCAGCGTCATCGCGGGATCGTCGAAGGCAGAGGCGATCTGCTGATAGGCCTTCTTGTAATCGTCAGCCGTGAGCTCGGATTTGGAGCGCTGCCACAACGCGCTCGCCGAATTGATCTGTCGCGGCTCGCCGTCTTCGGGCACGAGCTCAATCGGAAACAGGATGTTGTCGGAATAGGCGGTGACGATACGCTCGATCTCGTAGGTCTCGAGATATTTCTTGGAATCGTCCTTCAGGTGCAGGACGATCTCGGTGCCGCGCGTCAGGCGCGCCGCTTCCTCGTCGCTGGCACGGGCGATCTCGAAGCCGGAGCCGCCGGAGGACGTCCAGGTCCACACATCGCTCTCGCCGGCGCGGCGGCTGATCACGACGATCTTCTCTGCGACCATGAAGGCGGAATAGAAACCGACGCCGAACTGGCCGATCAGGCCGAGCCCATCCTTGGCCTCTTTCAATTTGGATACGAACGCCTTGGTGCCGGAGCGGGCGATGGTGCCGAGATGGTCGATCAGCTCCTGCCGCTCCATGCCGATGCCGTTGTCGGCGATCGTGAGCGTCTTGGCCGTCTTGTTCGGGATGATGCGGATCTTGAGTGCGTCGCCTTCGCCCAGAAGGGCGGGACTGGCGATGGCCTCGTAGCGCAGCTTGTCGCAGGCATCGGAGGCGTTGGAAATGAGCTCGCGGAGGAAGATGTCGGTTTCCGAATAGACGGAGTGCACCATCAGGTGCAGCAGTTCGGAAACTTCGGCCTGGAAAGGCTGCGTATGCACAGCCGTATCTGACGTCGTCATGCGCTTACCCGGTCAAACAAAAGGGAGGGAACCCGGATATAGCGCGAGGCAATGGCGGATCAAGAGGATGTGAAGTCTGGGTCCGCCAAACCACCCCTCGCGGAGAGGGGGTCAGGTCACGCAGCGGCCGGGCTGGAGCAGCCTTGCGACCTCGGTCAGGGAGCTGACCATCGGCTCACAGGCGATCGTCGGCTTGTTGCGAGGCTTCTTCTGGTTCTGGAGCAGCACCGGCGTCTTGGCATTGCCGGTCTCGATCACGGCGGGGACCCGCAGCAGCACCGACGTATCGGCGAGGTCGTTCAGCCGCATCGAGACGGTACGGGTGGGAACGGCTGCGGGTTTGATCTCTGCAAGCCGGTCTGCCTTGGCGGTGCGGTTGACGTTGTGACCCACCGCGACGGTGGAACCGTGGCTGGGGAGGTCGGCGACCGCCTGCCAGCGGTCTGCGAGATCATGCCCGGAGGCCAGTTGCACGGCACCGAGGGTGGCGACGACCGCAATTGCGCTCAAAAAAACCTTTTGAATCTGTGACATGGCTGCCGATCCCTCGCCCCATGGCGGGCACGGGAACAACGCCGCCGCAGGATCGGGGGTTCTCGACAGCTACGATCACTTAACCGTGTGCGAAAAATGCAGCAGACGGCAAAATATTTCGCGCGCCTTGGAACGACTTTCGCGCACAGGAGTCGTCTCAGCAGCCGGCTATTCCCCCCTGCCCCATAAGCCGGCGACGTAGGGCGCGACTGTGGTGATGCCAGTCGCGCCTTACTTTTATCTGGGGCCTACTTCGCCTTTCCTGCCAGCCACTCCCGGCCCTCGCCATAGAGCTTCTCGACCTCGGGGCCGATCAGGCCCGGCATGTCGCGCTTCACCTTGTAGCCGATCAGCTCCTGCATGTAGGCGAGGTGGCGGTAGCCCTCGGGGAGTGCAGCCAGCGCATCCTGGTCGAGCCGAAGCGTCGCGGCGGGATCGACCGGGTCGATGCGGTCCTTCTCGTAGATGGGCTGGCGGCGGACGATGCCCCATTTGCCGATACCTGATGGGTCGTCCCGCTTCTCCAGGAAATCGTAGAAGCGTCCGGTGCAGACGACGTCGCAGAGCACGTCGTGCACGAGGCCGCGCTGCGAGATGGTCATCTTGGTCTGCGCGATCGCTCGCGCACCCGCAAGATCGATGCTGGTGCCGCCGAGGAAATGCAGGATGCGCACGCCCCTGGCAAAACCCTCCTGGCTGACCCGCATGAAATCCCGGGCCGGCCCCTGAAACCAGGTCGCGGACATCCAGCCTTCTTCGTGCCAAACCGTGGCAAAGCGCTCCCAGTCGCCGGCATCGCGCCACACCGCCCAGTTCTCGACGAGATCGCGGATGGCGAGACGATCGAGGAGTTGCTGGTCCATGGGCACGTCTCCGATTGGCGTGGTCGCACGCGCAGCTGCTACATGAGCTATGGGCGGCGAAATTCAGCGCCCGTCAAGCGGGCCGGCGGCATGAAAAAAGTCCGGCGTGCCTTGGGCACGCCGGACTTCGCTATTGGGACGGCCGCAGGCGCCTTGTTAAGCCGCAGGCGCTTTGGGCGTGCGATTGCGCGAGTTGCGCTGGAAGAACAGGGCCTGGCTCGCCACCGCCGATACCATCGCGGGCTGGAACGGCTTTGAGATCAGGAACGCCGGCTCGGGACGCTCGCCGGTGAGGAAGCGCTCCGGATAGGCCGTGATGAACACCACCGGCACCTCGAAGGTGCGCAGGAGCTCGTTAACGGCGTCCAGGCCGGACGAGCCGTCGGCAAGCTGGATATCGGCAAGGATCAGGCCGGGCCGCTTGTTCTTGGCCAGCGCCACCGCATCGGCATGGGTGCGCGCGACGCCGACGACGTTGTGGCCGAGATTCTTCACCAGGCTCTCGAGGTCCATGGCGATGAAGGTCTCGTCCTCGATGATCAGCACGTCGGTGGCGATCTCGGCGGCCATCTCGCGTCCGGCTGCGTCCGCAAGACGGCGCGTCTCGGCAACATCGGTGCCGAGAATGAAGGCGACTTCCTCTTCCGAAAAGCCCTCGAGCGAGAGCAGCAGGAAGGCTTGGCGCGGCAGCGGGGTGATGTTCGACAGCCGCCGTTCCGGCGGCATCGGCAAGGTCGTCACCTCGGCATCGTCGTTGATCGAGACTGAATTCCAGATCTGGGTGAAGAGCCGGAACAGGCCGGCCCGGGGCCCATGGTTCTCGTCGAGCACCGACGGATCGCCCAGCATGGCTTCCAACATGGCGGCGACATAGGCGTCACCGGAGGCCTGGCTGCCTGTCAGAGCCCGCGCGTACCTGCGCAACAACGGCAAGTGTTCAGCAACTACCTGTGAACGGGACATCCCCACTCCATTCGTCTTTGGGCCAACCTTGAGGTCCAATCCTGAGGTCAGGCATCACGCGGGGGGCCCAGGTTCCCCTGCTGGGCTGTCTACGCCTCACGACAACAAAAGTTCCGCCGAGCTGGGAACTTTTTGGCGCAGCTGGAATTGTGCCTATCCAGGGAACGGCTCCCGGTTGAGAAAACTTCTCGATTTTACAGTCACTTAACTCGGGGAAACGTGGAACAGGTCATGAAAGATCTCAAGTCTCAAGCCAGCAGAAGCACGACCCCCGGCAAGGGAGGCCTGACTCCGGAGATTCAATCCCGGATCGGGCACCAGTTGCGCGCCATGTACGACGATGTCGTGCGACAGGGGGTTCCGGATCGGTTCGCAGAACTGATCAAGAAGCTTGATGCGCCGGGAGCGTCACCCCACGTAGAAAATGAGGGCGGATCCAACGACAACAACAATGGGAGGGATTAATGCCTCTCACGGACTCCCTGCGTAACGACATCTTGGCGGCCGTGCCTAGTCTGCGCGCCTTCGCCATCTCGCTCAGCGGCAATGCGGACCGCGCCGACGATTTGGTCCAGGAGACGCTGCTGCGTGCGCTCGCCAACATCGACTCGTTCCAGCCCGGCTCCAACCTGCCGGCCTGGCTATTCACGATCCTGCGCAATTTGTTCCGGTCGGACTATCGCAAGCGGCGGCGCGAGGTCGAAGATGCCGAGGGCAATTACGCCAAGACGCTGAAGACCCAGCCCTCGCAGAATGCGCACCTCGAATTCGAGGAGTTTCGCACCGCGCTCGACAAGCTTCCGCAGGATCAGCGTGAAGCCTTGATCCTGGTCGGCGCGTCCGGCTTCTCCTATGAGGACGCGGCCTCGATCTGCGGCTGCGCAGTCGGCACCATCAAGAGCCGCGTGAACCGCGCCCGCTCGAAGCTCGCCGCGCTGCTCTATGTCGACGGCGCCGAGGATTTTGGGCCTGACGAGACCGTGCGGGCCGTGATCGGCGGCAGCGGCGGCTGACCGCCGCCGTCAATCGCACCGGAACGAGACGAAGACGGCCGCTTCCACGGCTGTCTTCGCGCGCGATGCGTCCGGCTTACGTCGCGATCACACATCCACGAATGTTGCGGTCTCGGCCACGCTCGCCCGCGAGGTGCGGTAGCTGTTGACCTTGTGCGCATGGTCCGCATAGCCGAACGAGATGCCGCAGACGACACGGCGGTCATCGGGCAGATCGAAGTGGCGGCGGATCAGGCCGGAATGCCGCGCCAGCGCGGCCTGCGGAATGGTGCCGAGCCCGAGCGCCTGCGCCGCCAGCACGAAGTTGGAGACATAGGCGCCGCAATCGATCGCACCGTAGATGCCGAGCGGCTCGTTGGTGTGGATGATGGCGACATGCGGTGCGCCGAAGAAATTGTAGTTCTCCAGCGCCTGCTTGGCATAGGCCGCCTTGTCGCCGCGGGCGATGCCGAGCGTGTTGTAGAGCTGGAAGCCGCTCTCGCGGCGGCGATCGAGATAGACCCCGACATATTCGCGCGGTGGCGTGAAGTCGTAGTCATCGCCGAGGCCCTTCGAGGCCTCCGCGTAGATCGCCTTGCGAAAGCGCTCCTTGGCCTCGCCGCTGGCGATGATGACCTGCCAGGGCTGGCTGTTGCACCAGGACGCCGTGCGCTGCGCGGTCGCCAGCACATGCTCGATGGTGGCGCGATCGACCTCCTTGGGGAGAAATGCGCGAACGGAGTAGCGCTCGTTGAGGAGCTCTTCGAGCACCCCGATGCGGTCGTTCTGTCTCACTTGTGCGTCCATCACTCAGCTCGCCCTTTTTTCTTTTGGTTGGGCAGAGGCGCCAAGCGCCGTCCCACCACCATACTTACCTCGATGCACCTGCATATGGTAGGCATGCTATGTTTTGCCCACCCTGCACGAGCGGTGACCGTGACGACTACTTGGTCAGCAGGGCATAGGCGCCGGTCCAGCCCTCCGGCGGCGGATCGATCTGGAAATCCTTGATCCGCGCCTCGTAAAGCCTGAACAGCTTCTCCAGCGTGTCGGCGTCCTCGCTCTTGCGGCCGCGCTCGATGGCATCCAGGGCGCCCTGCCAGTCGCGGCTGCGGTAGCAGCCGAGCATCTCGATGGTGATGTTGCGCAGGCGCTGGAACGCGGCCGAATGCATCACGTCCTCGCGGCCGGCGATGGCGTAGATCACTTCCGGCTCGGTCTTGCCCTTGACCATGATGAAGTCGAGCTCGAGGATCGCGAATTTCTCCTTGGCAGCGAGTGCCGTGCGCGAGCCCACGATGATCGGAAATCCGTATGCCTTCGACTGGCCCTCGAGGCGCGAGGCCAGGTTCACGCTGTCGCCGAGCACCGAATAGTTCTTCTTCAGGTCGGACCCCATGTTGCCGACCACGCCGATGCCGGTGTTGAGACCGATGCCGACATTGAGCGGGATATAGACGTGGCCGCCGTCGGCGGCCTCCTGCTCGCGCTCCTTGTTGACCTCGTCGATCTGCTCGAGCATCTGGATCGCGGCTTCGCAGGCGTTGATCTCGTGCTCGGCGTCGTCGAGCGGCGCGTTCCAGAACGCCATGATGGCGTCGCCCATGTACTTGTCGATATAGCCCTTGCGGTCGATGATGACGTCGGTCAGCGGCGTCAGGAAGCGGTTCATCAGCTCGATCAGCCCCTGCGGATCGTGCTTGTAGCTCTCGGAGATCGTGGTGAAGCCGCGCACGTCGGAGAACATGATCGTCATCTCGCGTTCCTCGCCGCCGAGCACGAGCTTTTCCGGCGACTGCGCCAGCTGCTCGACCAGCACAGGCGACATATATTGCGCGAATTGCCCGCGGATCTGCACGCGCTGGCGCTGCTCGCGCACGAAGCTCGCAAAGATCAGCGTCAGGTAGACTGCGGTCGTCGACAGCAGCGGATAGGTGAAGTCGATGAGATAACGGTGCTGCGTGTAGGAGAACCAGGACACGCCGATCAGGATGGCCGCGAAGGCCGCTCCAACCAGCACGAGGCGGACGGGGCCGAGATTCGGCGTGAAGATGATGACGAGCAGGCCGATGATCAGCGCCGCGATCAGCTCGACGCCCAGCGCATAGTTCGGCTGCGAGATCACCGCGCGGCTCAGCACGCCCTCCAGCACCTGGGCATGGATCTCGACACCCGGCATGGCCCGGGATACCGGCGTGGTCTTGATGTCGTTCAAGCCGCCCGCGGAGGTGCCGACCAGCACCAGCTTGCCGGCAAACCTCGTGGGCGGCACCGCATTGTCGAGCACGTCGACCGCGGAGACGTAGATCGAAGGATCCCGGCGGGCATAGTGCACCCAGAGCTGACCGTTCTTGTCGGTCGGAACCTCCAAACCCTTGAGGCGGATCGACTTGATGCCCGTCTTGTCGGTACGGACCAGCAGGGTCGGCGTGCCCGTGACGACGCGCAGGATCTCGAGGCTGAGCGAGGGCATGATGTTGCCCTGGGCGCGCATGATCATCGGCACGCGGCGGATCAATCCGTCACGCTCGGTCCGGATCGAGAACAGGCCGCGGCCGGCCGCTGCCCTCTCGATGACCGGCACGTTGCGGAGCAGGCCGGGGAATTCGAACAGGAAACGCTCGGCCCCGTCCTCCCCCACCGTTGCAACCCCCGTGAACGGCAGCGACTTGTCGAGCTCGGACAAGACCTCCGGAAGCCCGGTCTCGCCCAGCACGACGTGCGAGCGCTTGATCGCCTCGGCGAGGATCTGATCGTTGCTCGGCAGCTCACGCAGCTTGGCGCGGGTCGCGTCGTCGAGATAGCGCATCTGGCTCGCGACCTGCTCCGGGTTGAGCCGGTCGGCTTCGGAGAAGACCATGTCGAAGCCGATCGCCACCGCGCCGTTCTTGGTGAGGTTCTGGACCATGTCGGCGATGCGCGTGCGCGGCCACGGCCACTGTCCGAGTCTGGTGAGGCTCTTGTCGTCGATATCGACGATGACGACCGGCCGCGCCGCCTTCTCGCGCGGATCGATCAATTGAAACATGTCGAAGGTGCGCAGCCGCAATTCCTGGATCGGCGGCGGATCCCACAGGCGCGCGCCTGCGAACAAGACCAGCAGCGCAAGGCAGATCAGCCGCGCAAGGCCAAACTTCCGCGCAAACCACCGCCGCAGGATTTTGAAACGCTTCATGCCAGTCAGACTTCCTGACCCAGATCATGCCGGGCGCACCGATCATGAAGCGTCGGCGTGCGATTGGCTATTCCCCGAGTGCTGAGGATTATGGATTTTTTGCCGCGGTCGAGGTGCAAACCGGAAGCGCCGCCTGCTTCCACTAGCCGACGTGAGTGCCGAAGATGAAATCGCTGGACTGGAGATTCGCGACGGCGACACCCTTGAGCAGGATCGTCTCGTGGCTATCCAGCGTAAGCAACGTGCCGCCATCCTGCGCGGCGGTCGGGGCAAGGTCGTTCAAGGAGCTGATGCCGCTGAACTGCCGCAGGTCGAGCTTGTCGAGGCCGTACTCGAAATCATTCACGGTGTGCTGAACCGAATCCTGCGACGAGGCCGGTGCGAATACGAACTGATCCTTGGCACTGCCGCCGATCAGCGTATCACTCGACTCGGTCGCGAAAATGACGTCCTTGCCGGCGGTACCTTGCAGGGTCATGCCCTGGCTCTCGGCTCCTTCGACGAAGATGAAGTTCACCGTGTCCGAGCGGCCCGCCGAATCGGCAACGGTCAGCGTGATCTGATCGGTGGCTGGCAGTCCCGCCTCGGGATCAGCGCCGGTCGGCTCGTAGACGATGCCCGCGCCTTGCGCGAGGGCGGTGTTGATCTGCTCGAGCGTGCCGGTCGTCGGATAAACACTTGCGAGGCTGACGTCCGGATTCGCGGTCGACAGCGTGACCGTGAAAGTGTCCGTCGCAGCGCCGGGATCGGCGTCCATGACGACGAGGTCGGTAATGATCTCGTTGCTGTTCTCGGTGATGTGCTCGACCTGGAAGCTCTCGGTGTTGATGACCGGGCCCGCACCGTCGTCCGCACCGGTCACGTTCACCTTGAGCGTTGCCGTGTCGGTCGCACCATGGATATCCGTGGTCTGGACCGTGAACGTATCGACATACGATCCGTCCGCCAACGCATTGATCGCAGCATCATTCGGAACGTAGCTGTAGCTGCCGTTGGAATTGACCGTCAGCGAGCCGTAGAGTCCCGCGACCGTCGTGGCCGCCTGGTGATCTGAATTGAGGACGGCATAGGTCAGCGTCGCCGTCTCACCGCTGTCGGCGTCGGTCCCCGCCAGTTGCCCGGTGAGATTGGAGAAGGTGTCGTCGTCAGCGGTGTCCGTGAGCGGGCCGATGTGGAGATCGGACAGCGTCGGTGCGTCGTTCGTGCCGGTGATGTTGATGGTCACGACCGCGCTAGTTCCAAAGCCCTGAGCATCCGACGGAACGATGGTGTATTGCAGCGATAGCGTCTGACCGGCGGCGAGGAAGTCGAAGGCCTGGCCGGCCGAGTTGAATTGCCAGGTAAACTGGGCGTGGGTCGCCGTGCCGTTGAGAATGTCGCCGGACGGCACGGTCAGATAGTTCAGGAGATCGGCATGCGACAGCCCGCCGACGCTGCCCGTTTGCAACACGTTGTCGAGCTTAACCTGCACCGCATCGACCGATACCGTGACGTGATCGGTCGCGTCGACGTCGGAGACCGCCAGCACGCCATGCGAGAGCTGGCCGCCATTGGTCTCCGTCAGATCGGCAAATGCGCCGCCCGGCCCGGAGGTCCCGCTGGCCCAATCCGCATCACCTTCAATGGCGAGGCTCTTGGTTGGGTTGACCGTGTTGGAGGCCGTGCTCCCGCTGCCGTCGCCAAGCGTATAATAGGCGGCCAGATTGGCCTCGTTGCCGGTGAGCGCGGTGAAGTCGTACGACTGGATTTGCGCCTGCGTGAGTGCGGTGGTCCAGACGCTGACATCGGCGATCGAGCCGGTGAAGCCTTGCGTACCGAAGCCCGGAGCGTACCTGCCGCTCGCCGCTCCGATCATCATGTAGGACGGCTCCTGAGCGCCAGCGATCGCGTTGACGCCGCCACTGTGGGAATAGACGGCGTTGCCATCGACATAAAGCGTGAAGATGCCGTCGTCACGCGTCAAGGCGAGGTTATGCCATTGCCCCGCAGTAAGCGCGAAGCCGGTATCCTGGATCTCGACGCCGCCCTCGAGAATCGCGATCTCCAGCTTGCCGCTGATGACAGTGCCCATGAGGCCGAAACCGGTGGTCGAGGTATTGCCATTGTAGAACAAGACCTGGCTGGCGGAGGCAGCGTCTCCGTTCCAGTTCACCCAGCCGTCCAGCGTCACGTCGTCGGTGGCGACCGTCGGTACGTCGCCGACCGCGATGGTCGCACCGTCGAAGTTCATGTAGTCCGACGTCACATAGGAGACGGTCGGCGCATCGTTGGTGCCGGTGATGGTGACAGTGACGTCTTGCGTGACAGTCGCGTTGTGATTGTCCTTGAAGGTGACGGTGTAGACCTGAGTTATGGTCTGCCCTTCCGCCAGCGACTGCAGCACGGGATCGTTGTTGTCGAGCGTGAAGTGCCAGTCGAGCGTCGCGCCGGTGCTGGTGTCGGCGTTGGATTCGGACACCGCGCCGATGGAGAAGGTGCCGATATTCGTGCTGTCGTCCTCGAATCCCGGCAGAGCCGAACTGACGGACGATGACTTGAACTGCACCTGCGCCGTATGGGTGTCGATCAGGTCAACGTCCTGGATCGCCAGCGTACCGCTGGTCGTCAGCGAGGCGCCGTCATCCTCGGTAACCGCACCCGTTGCCGCCTCGGGATCGCTCGTGATCGTCGGCGCGTCGTTGGCGCCGTTGATCGTGACAGTGACGTCCTGGGAGACCTGCGCACCGTGATCGTCAGTAAAGGTGACGGTGTAGACCTGGGTGATGGTCTGGCCATGCGCCAGCGATTGCAGCACCGCATTGTCGTTGTCGAGGCTGAAGTGCCAGCCCAGCGTCGCGCTGTTGTCGGTATCGGTGTTGAACTCCGCGACCTCGCAATCGATCGTGAAGGTGCCGAGCGGCGCATTACCATCGAAGCCCGGCAGATGCGCGTTCGACGTCGCCGACTTGAATGCGGCCTGCGCGGTGTGGGTGTCGATCAGATCGAGATCCTGAATCGCGAGCGTGCCCTCGATCGACAGCGTCGCGCAGGCATCCTCGGTGACGCTGCCCTTTGCAGCGTCTGCATCACTCGTGATGGTCGGCGTGTCATTGGTGCCGGTGATGGTGACCGTGACGTCCCGGGTGACGGTGCCACCGTGATGGTCGTCGACGGTCACGGTGTAGACTTGGGTGATGGTCTGGCCTTCGGCCAGCGACTGCAGCACCGGATCGTTGTCGTTGAGCGTGAAGGTCCAACCCACTGATCCGCGCGTGCTGACACCCGGACTCTCGCTCACCGCGGTCAGCGCGAAGGTCCCGATATGCGAGGTGCCGCTGCCGAAGCCGGGCAGATGCGCGTTCGACGTCGTCGACTTCAGGACGTAACTGGCAGTGTGCGTATCCGTGAGATCGGGGTCGTTGAAGGCGACGGTGCCGTTCGCCGTCAGGGTTGCCGCCGTATCCTCTGTCACTTCTCCGGTGGGCGTCGTCGAGTCCTCGACGATCGTCGGCACGTCGTTGGTGCCCTCGACATTGACGTCCGCACCGTCGATGGACACGGTGATCGGCGTGCTGACGACGCCGCCGTGCCCGTCATCGACCTGCACCACGTAGTTGAGGATCAGCTTCTCGTCCTCGGCCAGGAAGTCGAAGAGATGGTCGGGAACGCTGTAGGTCCAGGTGGCCGTGCCGTTGTTGCTGTTTCCGGCACCCTGAACCACGGTCAGCGGCACTTTGACGGCAGCGATCGCCGCGAGTTGCTCCGGCGTCAGGGACGCAGTGATATCGTTGCCTTCGGCATCGAGATATTTGAACGGCTCGACGGACGAGAGCGCCGCGCTCACGATCGGCCGGTCCGTCAGATCGACGTCGGTGAAGGTGACCGTGCCCGTGATGATGTCCAGCGCCTCGTTGCCGGTCCCGACCTGTTCGACGACGGTGCCGCCTGACGTCGCAACGGTAGGCTTGTCGTTCGTTCCCGTGATCGTGATGGTGATCGGGATGAACCTGGACTCGGGGTTCACCGTGAAATTGGTGTCGACGCGGACCATGTAGGTCAGCGTCAGGGTTTCGCCGGCCGCGAGGAAGTCGAAGACGTGGTCGGGGATCGTGTAGGTCCAGACCGCCGAGCCGTTGTTGTTGTTGGCGGGGTCAGGGACGACGCTGATCTGGATCTGCGTCGCCGCGATGCCCTGCTTCTGGAGCTCCGAGAGGGAGCCGGTGACGTCGTTCTGGCCCGCAGTTTTGTAGACGTAGTTCGGCGCCTCGGCGAGGCTGATGCTCACCGTCGGCCGGTCGCCGAGGTTCTGATCGACGAACCTGATCACGCCGGAAATCGTGTCGGCGCGCGTGTCGCCGGTCGTGTCCGCACGCTCCGTCAACGCGAACGCCGTCTTCACGTTGCCGCTCGCGTCGAAGCTCTGCGCGATCGGCTGGCCGGGAATGCGTACGATGAGCGGCGTGGAGGTGGTGGGCGTCTCCGATCCCTGCGGATTGAGATTGACGAATGTTGCGGTGGCGCTAGGGCCGGACGACGATTTGAGTAACACCTCATAGCCGAACGGCGTGATCGTATCGGTGTAGTTCGTGGTCAGCTTGGTGTTGGTGTTGTTGTCGGTAAACTTCAGCGTGAACACGTCCGTGATCAGCTTCTGCACCTCCGGCGACATCAGTGCATTGGTGATCGAGACGTTGCCGCCGCTGATCTGGATCATCTGGCCGGCCTGGTTGACCGTCGCGATCGGCAGCAGCGTGACCTTGTCGAACAGGATGTAGGAGCCGGTCGTGCCGTTCGGCTCGACCAGCACCTGGAAGCTCGCCTGCGGCTGCGGATCGCCGCCGCCGGCGGGAACGACGAAGTTGATCTGGGTCAGCACCGCCGTGCCGCGGATGCCCATGGTGGCGACCGGCGTGTCGACCTTCATGTCGCCGCGCTTGGCGGTTTCGCCGGCGACGAAGGTGATGGTGCCCGCGACCAGGCTGAGCAGCGAGGAATTGTTCGACCCGTTGGGGTCGTAGACCATCTCGTTCAGCACCATCCGCGCGTTGGAGGACAGGCCGAACACGGTGCCGTCAATGAAGGTGATGCCGAGCGTCGAGTCGGCCCCGGTCGAGACCACGTCGCCCTTCTCGACGTTGTCGCCATTGTTCAGGATGACCGAGACGCCGTTGCGGATCGCGGTCGCGCTTCCCACGAGCTTGGTGACGTGACCGATGACCTGGCCCGCACCGGCACCGGGCGCGGCCTGGGCAACCTGGACATGGCCGGTGAGGGCGTTGACGACGTCGCCGCTGAGGTGGGCGCCGTCGGGCGAAGCGAGCGCGGCGCGCTTGTCGCCCCTGAAATAATCGTGAACGACGAACTCATGACCGTCGTGGGACAGCACAAGGTCGAGCCCGGCACGCTTGAACTCGCCGTTGAAGATCAGATTGGGGTCGGGAACGACGAACGCGCCGTCGGGCGCGTGACCGTTCGCCTTTGCGGTAAAAGAATCGATATTTGCCCCGACGGGCGAGCGGGAACCCTGGCCGTCCAAAGAAATCGCGCCGTCAAATTGGCCAGCGTAATTCAACCGGGCACCGTATAAAGGGTTAAAATTTAAGTAAGTATCGACCGCCTAAGCTTGCATAGCATTAGCAAGTCCTTAGCGATACCATCTATTGCTTGTGTGATTTCGCATCACTTGGCCCCGGGAGGCCCCACGGCGTGGCGCCGCGACAGAGGAGTGAAAGTAATTCCTCAAATATTCGTATGTCGAATTCAGCCTACTTCCACGCATTTCCAGTCATCCAAAGTAACCTGCTGTATAGTTACGAAGCAGATACTTTCATCATCTTTCCTTCGCGAGCTCCCGCAGCATCCTGCGGCAAATACGGAGTTAAATCTGTGACCTATCTAACAGAACCCCATGAAATGGGGGTTGTTAGCCATAGGACCCAGATTCGGCACTGCCACAACCTGTGTCTGCAATTGGCTCCATTTCGCGGCAACGCGACACCTCCTAGCCGGCGAATCGTAAAATTTTACGCAATTTCGGTAGGCCCATTTCAGCCTGTCACCCGGTTTTGGAACCCCTGCCGGGCGCGTTAAGCAGAACAAAACGGCCCGTCTCGCACTATCTCCGCGAAAGCAACAAAGCCCGGCACGTCGAGATCGAGGGGGATCTCGTGAAGCCTGGGAAGGGGATGTCAGATGGAGACCGCTGCTCGCTCGCGCGCCTGGCGCGCAATCCTTGTCATGTGCGGCTTGATCCTGCTCGGATCGGCCGCCGAGCTTCGCGCCGGCACGCTGCTGTCGCCCGGCGCCGGCGTCCTCGTGCGCAAATCCGCCGAACCGTTCGGCGTGTTCGCCTTCGCCATCTCGTCCGGTAGCCTGCAGCAGAGATGGTCCGTGCTGAAGGACAAGCTCGACGACGACATGGTGCAGCTCGCGCTGTGCGACGGCGACCGGGACAATTGCGCTTCACCGGCAGCGCTCGAGCTGCTCGCCATAGTCGACCACGCCCGCGCCCGCGACGGTCGCGCGCGGCTCGGCGAGGTCAACCGCGCCATCAATCTCGCCATCCATGCCGCCAATGATGGCACCGACGACGTCTGGAGCTCGCCGCTTTCGACCTTCGCGCGCGGGACCGGCGATTGCGAGGACTATGCCATCGCCAAGCTGGCCGCGTTGCGGCTGGCGGGAATTGCCTCTGAGGACCTCCGCATCGTTGTGGTGCGAGACGTCAGGGCCGGCGAGGCGCACGCAATTGCCGCGGCAAAGCTCGACGGGCAATGGCTGATGCTGGACAATCGCCGCATGGCGATGGTCAAGGATGACGCGACGCGGAGCTATCAGCCACTGTTCGTGCTCCACCAGTCGGCCGTGCTGAAATATGTCGACGAGCCGGTGCAGGTCTCGATGGCGGCCGCCGAGGCACGTTGATTGTTCGTAGCTGGATAGAGCGCAGCAAAATCCGGGACTCTTACCACTCGCACCGGCCCCGGATTAAGCTTGCGCTCCATCCGGGCTACAGACCTTCCACTGCTCGTCCCCACAAACCCATTTCACCGCGCAAGACCAGACGCTAGCATGGCGCCTTCCGTGCGGGGGCGACTTGGAATGCGATTCATCGTGCTGTCTGTGCTTGCGCTGCTGGCATTGCCGGCGGTGCCCGCGTCCGCGCAATCCGACCGCGCGATCGCCGACAGGCTGCCGCTGTTTGCCAGGAACAACTGCCAGCCGATTCGCGACCCCGGCAACCAATTGTTCTGCGGTGATGCCGCGCTTGCCGCCGCCGCCGAGAAGCTGAGCATCGCGATCGAGGAGCGGCTCGCCCGCCTGCCGGATCGCCTGCCCGCTATCGAGGAGAATGCGATCTGGGTCCGCCAACGCAACCTCAGCTGCGGCATCGTCGGCCAGACCGCGATCCGCCCCGACCAATTCGAGACGGTCAAGGCGTGCCTGCTCAAGGTCACCGAGGAGCGCGCCGCGATCGTTCGCGATCCGGATTTCGACTGCCTTGCGGCCAACACTGCTGCGGGCGCGGTGATCTGCGCAGACCCCTCGCTGACGCTTGCCGAAACCGAGCTCAACGGCCAGGTGCTCGGCCTGATCGGCAAATTGGACCCGACTGCGGCACGCTTTGCCTTCGCCGAATATGGACGGTGGACGCGCGAGCGCGACCGCAAATGCAATCTGGTCGGCAAGGAGAACGTGCCGCTGCAGGAGCTGGAATCCGCGGAGGACTGTCTCGCCGACCATTTGAAGCGCAAGACAGATGAAATCCGCGCCGCGAAGGGCGATCCCAAAAAAGTGTTCGGCCGGCAGGTCGCGGCCCGCATTCCCGACGCCGACGCCGTCGATTTCTGCGCCGCGCGGATTCATGCGGCCAATTCCTGCGGCAACTTCCTGCGCATCAACCGCGTCTATGCGCTCGACAGCCAGGTGACCGACCAGGAGGCACAGGTCACGGGCGAAATCGAAATGGCCGTGCTCGCTCCCTTCACCGTGTGCAGCAGGATCGCCTCCATCTGCACCGGCACCTGCTGGGACGCCACGACGGGTCGGCCGCAGCAGGGAGCCGGCAACAAGACGCGCCCAGCAGACGTCTTCAACGTCACGCGCCGGCTGAGGGTCCAGCGAACCTTCGCCTTCGTCAAAGCCGCCGACGGCTGGCGCTGCCGGGAAGACGAGCTCGCCCCGGTGAATTCGGGCACCGCGGGCGGAGGATCGTAGGGTTCTCTCTTCCTTCTCCCCTTGTGGGAGAAGGTCGCGCGCGCAAGCGCGCGGGATGAGGGGTTCTCTCCGCACGCAAGACCGTGCGTGAAGGATAGAGACCCCTCACCCGGCTCGCCGCTTCGCGGCGATCCACCCTCTCCCAAAAGGGGAGAGGGTGCACTGAGCTCGACGCAAGAGAGCCCGCATCAGAACATCAGATTGTCCTTCACCAGCACCCAGCGGCCGCCCTTGACCTGCTGCACCTGGGTGATGGTGTTGGCGAGGTGGTCGGTCTTGGAGAACTTGGTGGGCGGCGAGTTGAAGATGTCGAGGAATTTCTCGCCCGACTCGAGCGCATCGAGCATCTTCTGCCCGGTGAGATCCTTGCCGGCCTTGTTGGCATAGAACGCAAAAGTCATCATGGCATTGTAGCCGATGATGGCTTGCGTGTTGGCGTCGGCGTTGAACATCTTCTTGTAGTTGACGAGCCAATCCTTCACCTTGCCCTTGGCGGTGTCCTCATAAGGAATCTCGAAGCCGCTGGCAGCATAGAGACCCTCGACGGCGTCCTTACCCAGCGCAGGAACCTCCATCACGTTCGTGGGGGTGGCCCCGAGGAAGGTGACGTCCCAGCCGAGCTTCTTGGCTTCGGTCATCGCCCCAATGGTCTCGCGCAGCACGGTGCCGAGCACGACGAGGTCGCAGCCATCTGACTTCATCTTGGCGATCTGCGCGCTGAAATCGGAGGCGCCGCGCTTGTAGCTCGTGATCGAGGCCGGCTGCGCCTTCATGGCAGTGAGCTGCTGATTGAAGCCATCGAGCACGTTCTTACCGTACTCGTCGTCCTGATGCATGATGCAGGGCTTCTTGAAGCCCTTCCACTCGATCATGTATTTCACCGCAGCCCGCGTGCTCTCGACATAGGGCAGCAAATTGTTGAACTTCAGGCGCTCCTGCGGCTTGGCCGGATCGAACTTGAACGTGAATTCGGCCGCCGTCAGCGGGAACAGCTGCAGGACACCGGCATCGAACAGGATGTCTTGCGCGGCGAGCACCGTCGGTGATCCCATCGGCCCCACCATCGCGAAGATCTTGTCGCGCTCGATCAGCTTTTGCGACGCCAGCACGGCCTTCTTCGGATCGTAGCCGCTGTCCTCGACGACCAGCCGGATCTTGCGGCCGTGAATTCCGCCGGCCGCATTGATCTCCTCGGCCGCCATCTTCATGCCGTTCGCGACCGGAACGCCCCACCCCTTGATCGGGCCTGACAGGTCCTGGTGAGTGCCGATGACGATCTCGGTTGCCGAGATGCCCTCGTTGGTGACCTTGGTTTGCGCTGCGGCCGGCAGACAGGTGAGCACCACGGCACCCACAGCAAGGCCGAATGCGCTGAACGATTTCGACATTGACGTCTCCTCTCCTAAAGGCCCGTATTGCACGAAGGGCGGGGCCACAGCTCCTTCGCTTTCTCGAAATGGACCGACTCGTCACGCCACCGCACGCTCGCGATACATCGCCTCGATCTCGGCGGCGTAGCGCTTGTTCACGAAGCCGCGCTTCAGCTTCATGGTCGGCGTCAGCTCCTCGTCCTCGGGCGTGAGCTGGCGCTCGATCAGGTAGAACCTCTTGATGGTCTCGACGCGGGCAAAATTGCCGTTGACCTGCTCGATCTCGCGCCCGATCAGGTCCTGGATCTCCCTCGCCCGGCACAGGCTGGCATAATTGGTGAAGGGGATGTCGTGATCCTGGGCGAACTTCTCAACATTCTCCTGGTCGATCATCACGAGGCAGGTGAGATAGGGCCGCTTGTCGCCGATCACGACCGCGTCGGAGATGTAGGGCGAGAACTTGAGCTGGTTCTCGATCTCGGACGGCGTGATGTTCTTGCCGCCCGAGGTGATGATGATGTCCTTCATCCGGTCGGTGATGCGCACGAAGCCCTCATTGTCGATGGTGCCGACGTCACCGGTGTGCAGCCAGCCGCGGGAATCGATCGTCTCTGCGGTCTTCTCCGGCTGGTTCAGATAGCCCATGAACAGGAAGTCGCCCTTGATCAGGATCTCGCCGGCGGGCGACAGCGCGACCTCGCCCCAGGGCACCGCGGTGCCGACCGATCCGAGCTTGATCTTGTCCGCGGGCATCATGGTTGCGACCCCGCAATTCTCGGTCTGACCGTAGACCTCGTGCATGTCGATGCCGAGCGCCAGATACCAGCGGATCAGCTCCGGTGCGATCGGGGCTGCGCCGGTGAACGCGATGCGGCAGCGGTCGAGCCCGATCATGCGGCGGATGTTGCGGAACGCGACCAGGTAGGAGATGCGGTTGGCGATGCGCAGCGACAGCGGCGGCGCCTTGCCCTCGAGCCGGCAATCGACCATGCGGTAGCCGATGCCGATGGCACGGCGATAGACCCATTGCTGCAGCGGCGTTGCATCCTTCAGCGCGATGGTGATGGCGGAATAGAATTTTTCCCAGACGCGCGGCACCGCCAGAAAGGCGGTCGGCTGCACCTCGCGCAGATTGTCAGGCACGGTTTCCGGGCTCTCGGCAAAATTCATCACCGAGCCGAGCGCGACCGAGATGTAATAGCCGCCGATACGCTCTGCGACGTGGCAGAGCGGCAGGAAGACCAGCCGGTTCTCGTCCTCTCGCGCAGGTATGAAGTCGTTGGCGTGCCGCATCTGGTGGGTGACGCTGCGATTGGCGTGCATCGCGCCTTTCGGCGGGCCGGTCGTGCCGGACGTATAGACGAGGACCGCGAGATCGCCGGCGCTGCGGCTGTCGATCATCTCCTGCCACAGCGCTTCGCGGCCGACCATGTGGTTGCGGCCGAGCGCGCGAAACTCGTCCAGCGACATCACCATGTCGTCGGAGAAACCGCTGAGGCCCTCCATGTCGAACACGATGATCTTCTGCAAGCTGGGGCATCGCGCGCGGCAGGTGAGAATCTTGTCGAGCTGCTCCTCGTCCTCGGCGAAGATCACCTTCGTGGCGGAGTCGTTGACGAGATACTCGACCTGGGACGAAGAATCGGTCGGATAGATTCCGCTAGAGACGCCGCCGGCGCACAATATGCCCATGTCGGCATAAACCCATTCGGGCACGGCATTGGCGATGATGGAGGCGACCTCGCCGGGCATGAAGCCGACGGCGCGGAGCGCGTAGGCGATCTCTTTGGAGATCTCCAGCCATTCTCGCCAGCTCGTCGGCTGCCAGATGCCGAACTTCTTCTCGCGGATCGCCGGCCTGTCGCCCCGCGTCTCGGCGGCGCGCAAGAAGCTCTTCGCGATCGTATCAGCGACCGTCAGCACCGCCGGTCGGGCCATGCACCTCTCCTCCTTGTCGCCTTCCCTCCGCTGCCTGCCTTGCCGGCCGGTCTTTGCTCAACGTTGGGCAAGCTCATCTTACTGCCAGCTCGTCCTCACCGCCACGTCTTCTTCTTTTTCCAGCGCCGCTCGCCGCGCGCGCCGGCTTCCTTGGCGCCAAGGTAGAATTCCTGGATGTCCTGGGAATGCATCAAGCGGTCGCAGGTATCGTTCATCACGATACGGCCGATCTCCAGCACATAGCCGTAATGGGCGGTTTCCAGCGCCACCTTGGCATTCTGCTCGACCAGCAAGATCGACATGCCCTGCTCCTCGTTGACCCGGCGGATGATGGTGAATATCTCCTTCACCAGCAGCGGCGACAGGCCGAGCGATGGCTCGTCGAGCAAGAGCAGCGTCGGCCGGTTCATCAGCGCGCGCCCGATCGCGAGCATCTGCTGCTCGCCGCCGGAGAGCTGGCCCGCCGGCTGGTTAATGCGCTCCTTCAGGCGCGGGAAATAGCCGTAGACGCGATCCATGTCTTCCGCGACGCCGTCCCGGTCCTTGCGCGGATAGGCACCCATCATCAGGTTCTCGCGCACCGAGAGGAACGGGAACACCTCGCGCCCCTCGGGCACGTGGCTGAGGCCGAGCCGCACGATGCGGTCGGCCTCCATGCGCTGGATCGGCTTGCCCATGAACTCGATCGCGCCCTTCTGCGGATCGAGGATGCCGGAGATGGTCTTCAGCACGGTGGTCTTGCCGGCCCCGTTGGCCCCGAGCAGCGTGACGATGCGCCCGCGCGGCACCTCCAGCGAGATGCCGCGGATCGCCATGATCGGCCCGTAATAGCTCTCAATGTTGGAGAGCTTGAGGATGATATCCTGGGGCGCAGCGGCATCCATCGGTCAGGCTCCCAGATACGCGGCGACGACGTCGGGGTGCTGCTGCACTTCAGCGGGCGAGCCCATCGCCAGCACCCTTCCGTAGTTCAGTGCGATGACGCGATCGGAGACCCGGTTGACCAGCGACATGTCGTGCTCGACCATCAGCACCGTGATGCCGAGCTCGGTTCTCATGTCCCGAATCCAGAACGACATATCGCCGGTCTCCTCCACGTTGAGACCCGAGGACGGCTCGTCCAGCAGGATCAGCTTCGGCTCCGAGCACAGCGCGCGCGCCAGCTCGATCACCTTGCGCACGCCGTAAGGCAGGCCCGAGATCAGCTTGTCGCGATAGGGTTCGAGGTCGAGGAATTCGATGACCTGCTCGACCCGGCGGCGGTGAACCTTTTCGTTGGCCCGCACGCTCGGCAGGAACAAGAGCTCCTGCCACAGCTGCGTGGTCGAATGGCGGTGGCGGCCGACCAGAAGGTTCGACAGCACGGTCGCGTTCTCGAACAGCTCGATGTTCTGGAAGGTACGGGCGATGCCGAGCTTGGCGATGTCGTAGGGCGGCTGCTCGGTGATGTCCTGGTCCTCGAAGAAGATGCGGCCCGAGGTCGGCCGGTAGATCCGCGAGATCAAGTTGAAGATCGAGCTCTTGCCGGCTCCGTTCGGCCCGATGATCGAGAGGATCTCGCCCTTCTCCACCGCGAACGAGACCGCATCGACCGCCTTGAGCCCGCCGAAATGCAGCGACAGGTTCTCGGCGCGGAAATAGCTCATCGATTGCGCTCCGACTTCACGTAGATCTTCTGCCGCTTGAAGGTGGCGCGCTTGTAGAGCGGGAACAGCTGGAAGAAGAGCTTGATCTTGAGCCAGCGGCCGTAGAGCCCGAGCGGCTCGAACAGCACGAACAGCACGATGATGATGCCGTAGATCGCGCCCTTCAGGCCGTTGAGCGAGGCGAAGGCCGCGACCTTCGCCTGGATATTGCCCGCAGTCGCCGTGCCGGCGCCGAATGTCGCGGCAATGCCAGCGATGATGCCGGGCATGTCGTCCTTGAGATAGGTGAGGAACGGGTCGATCATCACGATGAAGATCGCGCCGAGCACGGCGCCGTGCAGGCTGAAGGTGCCGCCGATCAGGATCACGATGATGAACTCGATCGAGAGCTGAAGCGTGAACATCTCCGGCGAGATGAAGGAGAGCTTGTGCGCGAACAGGACGCCGGCAAAGCCGGTGATCGCGGCCGAGATCGCGAACGACTTCACCTTGTAGAGCGCGACATTGACGCCCATGCTGCGCGCCGCCGTCTCGGAATCGCGGATCGCGACGAAGGCGCGGCCCGTCGGCGAACGTAGTAGATTGAGCGTGCCGACGATGGTCAGCACCAGCACGGCAAGGCAGAGGTAATAGAAGGTCGGGCTGTCGCGCGGCACGGCGACGCCGAGCAGCGACAGCGTCTTGACCCGCATGCCCTCGTTACCGTGGGTAACGCTTTCCCATCGCGCCAGGATCTCCTCCACGATCAGGGCAAACGAGATGGTGGCGATGACGAGATAGATGCCGGTGAGGCGCAGCGCCGGAAAGCCGACGATCGCGCCGATGATGCCGGTCAACAGCCCAGCCGCGAGGAAGTAGACGGGGAACGGCACGTTGTACTTCTGCAAGTACGCCGCCGTGTAGGCGCCGATCGCGAGGAACGCCGCGTGCCCAAGCGAGGCCTGGCCGGTGAAGCCGGTCAGAATCAGCAGCGCCACGCCGACGATCGCATAGATGCAGACGAAGACGAGCTGGCTCATCAGATAGCTGGAGAGCACGTGAGGCGCGATCAGCAGCAGCGCGAGCAGGACGCCGTAGGTGACGACGTAGCCCGAATGCGGGAACAGCTTGATGTCGTCCTCGTAGTCGGTCTTGAACAGGAAGCGCATGGCGTTCAGACCTTCTTGCGGACGTGGAGGCCGAACAGGCCCTCGGGCTTCAGCAGCAGCACGGTGAGCAGCACGATGTAAGGCGCGGCGTCCTTCCAGCCCTCGGGCAGGTAAAAGCCGGCCATGCTCTCGATCACGCCGATCAGGACGCCGCCGACCACCGCGCCCGGGATCGAGCCGAAGCCGCCGAGCACGGCGGCGGGAAACGCCTTCAGGCCGAGCACGAGGCCGACATTGGAGTGGATGAAGGTGATCGGCGCCAGCAGCACGCCGGCACAGGTCGCGACCGCAGCGCTGATCGCCCAGACGACCGACACCACGCGCTTGACCGGAATGCCCATGTAATAGGCTGCCAGCATATTTTCGGAGCTGGCGCGCATCGCGGTACCGAGCGTGGTCTTGTTGAAGAACAGCCAGAGCAGCGTGCACAGGATCATCGTCGCTGCGATCACCGAGAGCTTGTCGTAGGCGAGCACCAGCGAGCCCATGCGCAGCACGCCCTGGCTGAAAGGCGTCTCGATCTTCAGGTCGTCGGTGCCCCAGATCATGCCGGCGACCGAACGCAGGAAATAGCCGAGACCGATTGTGACCATGATGATGGAGAATTGCGGATAGCCGAGGATCGGCCGCACCACCACGCGCTCGGCCAGCATGCCGAACAGCGCCATGGCGGCGACCGCACCGGCGAAGCCGATCCAGTAGTTCAGGCCCATCATGCCGATGAAGGTGAAGGCGAAGAAACCGCCCAGCATCATCAGATCGCCCTGGGCGAAATTGACGACTTCGGTGGCCTTGTAGACGAGCACGAAGCCGAGCGCGATCAGGCCGTAGACGCAGCCGAGCGCAATACCGCTGACCAGCTGCTGAACGAAATCCAGCATTGACGCGCGTCCTCCCCGATGCAACCGGCGTTCTTCGAGGCCGCCTTGCCGCATCTTGTGTCCAGTCGCTACGCAGTCGTTTCGCCGCGTTAGCGCCATTTGTCCGGAATCAATTCAGCCTGAACGCCCGCGCGCTGTCAACAAACGGTGACTTGTCGGGATGCCTTGCCTTTAGTCCAATCCGGTTGGCGGAATTTGCGGCAGTGCGATTCACGGTGCCGAAACATCTTCGGGTCATGGTCGCGGGCGATGCAAACCGGATGGTGTGGCCGTCATGAAGCCGGACAACTCGGCCCTGGAAGTCCGAGGGTTAACGAAGCGTTTTGACCGTCTGGCGGTCGACAGCCTCGATCTCACCATTCACGCCGGCGAATTCTACGCGCTGGTCGGCCCCAATGGCGCCGGCAAGACCACCACTTTACGCATGGTTGCGGGCCTGCTCAGGCCCGATGCCGGCGCCGTCTCGATCTTCGGCATCGATGCCCTCCAAGACCCCGTCGCCGCCAAGCAGGTGATGGCCTGGGTCTCCGACGAGCCCATGATCTACGACAAGCTCACCCCGCTCGAATATCTCGAATTCGTCGCCGGCCTCTGGGGCATCGCGCCGTCAATCTCGCAACCGGCCGCCGAGGAACTGCTCGATTCGCTCGGCCTCGAGGCGCACCGCCACGAGCGCTGCGAAGGCTTTTCCAAGGGCATGCGCCAGAAGGTCGCTCTCGCAGGGGCGCTGGTGCACGATCCCCGCCTCATCATTCTCGATGAACCCTTGACGGGGCTCGATGCGGTTTCCGCCCGCCATGTGAAGGGCCTGCTCAGCGCGCGTGTCCGCGCCGGCTGCACCGTCATCATGACCACGCATATCCTCGAAGTCGCCGAGCGCATGGCCGACCGCATCGGCGTGATCGCCTCCGGCCGCCTGGTCGCGGAAGGCACGCTCACCGAGCTGCGCCACCAGAACGGCCATGCCGACACCAGCCTGGAAGATCTCTTCATCGCGCTGGTGACGCTTCAGGAAGCGGCATGAGCTCGGCCACCGCGCTGTCCTGGTTTGCCCGCCACGAGCTGCGGCTCGCCTGGCTCGCCATGATGACGGGCGGGCGGCGCAAACGGGGGCGCGCCGCAATCATCGGCCTCATGTGCTTCGCCGCGCTGCTCCACCTGCCGGCCTGGGCGGTGATCGGCCGTTTCGCCGACCTGCAGTTGCCGCTCGACAAATCCTCTCTGATCGTGATTTCGGCGACGATCTTTCTCGCCTGGACCTTGATGCTGTCGCAGGCGATCGAATCCGTGACGCGGGTATTCTACGCCCGCGCCGATCTCGACCTGATCATGTCCTCGCCGGCGCGGCTGGCCAATCTGTTCTCGGTCCGCATCGCCGCGATCGCGCTGACCGTCACCGTGCTGGCGCTGCTGTTCTCGACGCCCTTCATCGACGTTCTGGTGATCGGCGGCGGCGCGCGCTGGCTGGCGGCCTTCGGCGTCGTCATTGCGATGGGCCTGTCCGCGGCGGCGATCGCGATCGCCGTCACCATTCTCCTGTTCCGGTTGATCGGCCCGGCGCGGACGCGCCTGATCGCACAGATCCTCGCCGCCATCATCGGTGCGGGTTTCGTGATCGCGCTTCAGGTCGCCGCGATCATGTCCTACGGCACGCTGTCGCGCTTCACCATCCTGACCTCGGGCAGCGTTGCCGCCTACGCCCCCGACGTCGACAGCATCTGGTGGTGGCCGGCGCGGGCAGCGATGGGCGACAGCGAGGCGCTGGCGCTGCTTCTCGCGCTCGCTCTGGTCATGCTCGGCGGCGTGATGGCGATCTTCTCGCACCGCTTTGCCGACACCGCGATCGATGCGGCGGCCTACGCCACGTCCGGCCGCGTCCGTGCCAAGGAGCGCCCGTTCCGCGGCGGATCGCGCCAGCAGGCGCTGCGTCGCAAGGAATTCATGCTGCTGTGGCGCGATCCATGGCTGATCTCGCAGACCTTGATGCAGCTGCTCTATCTGGTGCCGCCGGCGCTGCTGCTCTGGCGTAATTTCGCCGACAGCTCCGCGGCGCTGACACTGATCACACCCGTCATCGTGATGGCGGCCGGACAGCTCGCCGGCGGGCTCGCCTGGCTGACGATCTCGGGCGAGGACGCGCCCGACTTGGTCGCGACCGCGCCCTTGATGCCGTCCGGCATCATCCGTGCCAAGATCGAGGTGGTGCTGATCGCGATTGCCGCAATCTTCGCTCCGCTGCTCGCGGCGCTGGCCTTTGCCTCGCCATCCCAAGCCGCAATCAGCGCGGGTGCGATCATCATCAGCGCGGCCTCGGCGACCGCGATCCAGCTCTGGTTCCGGGTGCAGGCAAGGCGCAGCCAATTCCGGCGCCGTCAGACGTCTTCGCGGCTTGCAACCTTCGCCGAGGCCTTCTCATCGATCGGCTGGGCCGCCACCGCCGCACTGCTGCTCGCCCTTCCCCTGGCCGGCCTCATCAGCGGCCTGATTACCGCAGGCCTCGTCGCGGTCACCTGGAAGTTCAGCCCGAAGCGCGAGCAATAGGTGCGACACTGACGCGCTGTTGATCGCACCCCATTGGCGATGCTCCGCATTGCACGCTAGACTTCGCTGTGAAGTCATCGGGGACGGATCCATGCGACGACTGGTTTTGGCGGCTATCGCGCTGTTCGGCGCATTCCTGACCCCTGCCCTGGCCCAGCAACCACTGCGCAGCGAATGCCTGGCGATGGCCAACGCGGCGCCGCGGATCATGCCGGTCGTCTTCAGGCAGGCTGCAGCTGCGCCCGAGGTCGAGATCACCTATGCCGGCCATTCCACCTATTTCATCGACACGCCCGCCGGCTTGCGCATCGCGACCGACTATAGCGGCGCCTACCAGGTCGGGCGACTGCCCGATGTCGTCACCATGAACCGGGCGCACAGCACCCATTACACTCTCTTTCCGGACAAGCGCATTCCCCACGTGCTGCATGGCTGGAGCGAGGACGGCAAGCCGGCGATCGTGTCGCAGCGCATCAGCGACACCTTCATCCGCAACGTCACCACCGACATCCGCCGCTATTACGGCGACGATGCCGGCAGCGACATGATCCGCGACGGCAATTCCATCTTCATCTTCGAGGCAGCCGGCCTCTGCATCGGCCATCTCGGCCACCTCCATCACAAGCTCGACGACAGCCATTTCGCCCAGATCGGACGGCTCGACATCGTGATGGTGCCGATCGACGGCACTTATACCATGACGCTCGACGGCATCTCCGAGATCACCAAGCGGCTGCGCGCCTCGGTGGTATTGCCGATGCACCGCTTCGCCACCCCGCTCGACGACTTCATGCGCCGGATCGGCCAGCAGTTCGAGATCGACCGGCGCGTCGAGCGCTCCTTCCGGATGTCACGGGATACGCTGCCGACGAAGCCGACGGTGATCATCCTCGACGGGGTCTGACTCAGAACCGGAACGCATCACCCGTCAACGACTTGGTTGCTCCAAGACCCACCTCAGTCGGAGCAATCATGAGCAGACGGTTCCTGGTCATCGGCTCGTTTGCGGCCATCTATCTCCTGTGGGGTTCCACCTATTTCGCCATCACGCTGGGCTTGCAATCGATACCGCCGTTTCTGCTGATGGCCGTTCGATCGTTATGCGGCGGCATGATCTTGCTCGCCTTCAGCGGCAGGCATGTCGCGAATACCCCGGGCCGGACATGGTTGCAGGCAGGCCTTTGCGGGCTGCTTTTCTTCGTCGGCTGCCACGGCGTTCTCGCCTTCGCACAACAATCGGTTCCGTCCGGCGTGGCCGCCATCGTGCTCGCCACGATTCCGTTCTGGATCCTTCTGGCGGACACGCTCTTTCCGGGCGATCAGCGCCCGCGGCCGATCGCGCTGCTCGCGCTCATCCCCGGCTTCGTGGGCGTCGGGCTCGTGGCATGGCAAAATGCCGAGCAGGCCGGCATCAGCATGCTTCCGATCGTCTGGCTGCTCGCGGCGGCGCTGTCGTGGTCGATCGGCACCGTGCTGTCGCGCAGCATGTCGCATCAAGCATCCGCGATCGCGCTGTCTGGCATGCAACTGTCGATCGGGGGCGCCGTGTTGTTCGCGATCAGCTGGCTGACGGGCGAGCTGGAGAGTTTTAGACCGAGCGAGGTTTCAATGACGTCCGTTGCAGCAGCTCTTTGGCTGATCGTCTCCGGCAGCGTCATCGGCTTCGCCGCCTACAATTGGCTGCTCGAGAATGTCTCGACCTCCCTGGTCTCGACCTACACATTCGTCAATCCGGTCATCGCGGTGCTGCTCGGCACCCTCGTGCTCGCAGAGCCGTTCTCTCGCATGATGCTCGTGGGCGCGAGTCTCGTCATTGTCGCCGTTGTCGCCATCTGGCGTGCTGAGAGCTCGAGCAATCGGTCGACGCAGGCGGAGGCCGATCGTCCCATGAGACATCTGTCGCTGCGCAAGACCTGACGACCGACGGCAATTTTCTCCAAGTCGCCCGCGGCTCATCCGTGCTGAATCCTCCGCAGCAGGAGAGCAACATGAACGACTTTGCGAGACTTCTTCACGCCAGCGCACCGCATCCCGAGCACGCGGCCGCGCTCCGGCTCTACGGCCGTTTCGTCGGCGACTGGGACGCCGAGATCACCGCCTTTGGACCGGACGGCAGAAGCCACACCGCGCCGGGCGAAATCCATTTCGGCTGGGTGCTGGAAGGCCGTGCGGTGCAGGACGTCTGGATCATTCCCCGGCCGGCGGGCAGCGCAGCCTTTCCGATCGCCGGCAATTGGTACGGCACCACGCTGCGCGTCTACGATCCGGCCATGGATGCGTGGCGGATTTCCTGGTTCGATCCGGGCCGCCGCGTGTTCCGGCAGCAGCTCGGCCGTCCCCGCGGCGAGGACATCGTGCAGGAAGGCACGACCGAATCCGGCGAGCTGACGCGCTGGAGCTTTACTGAGATTACCGGGGACTCCTTCCGTTGGCGTGGGGAGATCAAGCCGGCCACGGCAGTGGACTGGCGGCTGATGGTCGAAGTAAGAGCAAGACGGCGGACGGGCTGACGAGCATACCGCATTGCTCGTGATGATGGGTGCGGTTGCGCAAGGCGCGCTGCTGCATGCGGAAATGAGGTGCTAGGCTCCCGACACAAAACATCAGGGAGCGAAGGCCGATGGCAGCAAGCGGTGTGCCCGCCAACACGAGCGGGCTGTTCGTCGATCCGCGTGAGGACTGGCTCGCGCTGCATCGGGAGGAGACCATCGATCCCTTGCGGCCGATCGTCGATCCCCATCACCATCTGTGGAATCGCGGGCACCGCTATCTGATCGAGGAGATGGCCGCCGACATCGCCTCCGGTCACAACGTCATCGCCACCGTCTATGTCGACTGCCGTTCGATGTACCGCGCGCATGGACCCGAGGCGTTCCGGCCCGTGGGCGAGGTCGAGTTCGCCAACGGCGTCGCCGCCATGAGTGCAAGCGGTGGCTACGGCAAGGCCGCGATCTGCGCTGGCATCGTGAGCCATGCCAATCTGCTGCTCGGCGACGCCGCAAAGGGCGTGCTGGAAGCCGAGATCGCCGCTGGCAACGGCCGCTTTCGCGGCATCAGGCATTCATCGGCCTGGGACGAAGATCCTGTCGTCGCCGGCATGTATGCGAACAGACCGAAGGGATTGTTGCAGGATCCGACCTTCCGCAAAGGCTTTGCCTGCCTCGCGCCCCTCAAACTCAGCTTCGATGCCTGGCTGTTCCACCCGCAAATCGGTGAGCTCACGGCACTGGCGCGCGCCTTCCCCGACACCAGGATTGTGCTCGACCATTGCGGCGGCCCGGTCGGAACCGGCCGCTTCGCGGGCCGGCGCGAGGAGGTGTTTGCGCAATGGCGCGCCTCGATCCGGGAGATCGCGACATGCGAAAATGTGGTGGTGAAGCTCGGTGGTCTCGCGATGTGCCTGCTTGGCTACGACTTCCATTTGCGCGAGAGGCCGCCGACATCCGAGGAGCTTGCCGCGGCCTGGCGGCCCTATGTCGAGACCTGCATCGAGGCGTTCGGCCCGAAGCGCGCGATGTTCGAGAGCAATTTCCCCCCGGACAAGGGCCAGTGCAGTTACCAGGTGATCTTCAACGCCTTCAAGCGTATCGCCTCAAAGCTGAGCGAGGCCGACAAGACGGCGTTGTTCTCGCAGACCGCGATCGACGTCTACCGGCTCGAGCTGCCGTCATGACGAAAAGAGGGGCCGGGACATGGATCCCGACCCCTCTTCGTCGTGGCCGCTGGGAAGCGTCCTTGAAACCTTTGGGTGTCCGCTTAGCCAGTGCCCATCAGCGAGGCGGGACGCGGCGCGGCGGTGGAGGTGAAGATCTTCTTTAGCTTGTTGACGACGCGGATCAGGAAACCGATCATCACCGGATTGGTCTTGCGGCAGAAGGCGATCTTCTTGACGTGGCCTTCGACATGCCATTTGGCATGCGCGCCGTCGCGGAAGAAAATGACGTCGCCGGGGCCGTAGCGCTTGGGCGGCATGCCGTCGCTCTCGAGCACGATCGATCCTTCCATGATCATGATCGTCTCGTCGATGTCGTAGTACCAGTTGAAGCGGCCTTCGGTGCAGTGCCAGATGATTGTCTGCGCGGTGCCATCGGCGCTGGTCGACAGCACCCGGGAGCGGGATACCGGATTGCCCTCGATGATCCAGGACGGCTCGATCGGCCGCAGCTCGAGGTCCACATTGCAACTACCGATTTCAATCAATGTGCGCGACATCTGCTTCCCCAGAAGATTTAAATATGAATGGCCGGGTCTCGGCCCGGATTGCTTCGAAAGAAGTTGGGACGCTAGTAGGCTGCTTTTAATTCTTTCTTACATGGCACTCGACAATCAGCCCCGAGTTGCGGGTGCGATACGGTTAACGTCACGATTTCCTCTGCGAATTCGCACATATGAACCTAGCTTGTCCGGGGTGCGACAAAGTGCGCGAAGTCTTGGGAAGGAGCCGCACCGATGCCCCTCACGCCGGAGATGCTGACAGCCAACAGCGAGGTCGTCGCCAGGCTCCGCAGTCTCGACGTCTCCTTGGAACCGGACGAGGAGCCCTGGTTCACCATCGACGGCGTCGAAAGTCCGCGGCACATCGGCAGTGACGGCTCCGGCAGCGCGTTCGTGCTGCTGCCGTCGCAGAATGTGCTCTATGTCTCGTCAGAGGGCCGCGCGGGCATCATCGCGGAAAGTTTCGATGCATTGATCCAGCTTGTCGTTGCCCGTCCCTACTGGCGCGACATCCTCAAATTCTCCGGGGGCGGCGACCTTGCAGAGATGCGCCGCGCGGCGGATGCGCTGGAGGCAAGGCTCCAAGACGAGGATGACGTCAGCGAGGCCCGCGAACAGATCCGCGGCGCGCTCGCGCTGGCGGACGCGGACGATCCGGTTGGCGCGCTCTACGAGGCGGTGGCGGCGTCCGACGCGATCGTGCGGGCCACCGACGGCAGCCCGTTCACGACGCTGTTCAGCCGCTTCAGCATCGACAACAGCCCGACCCTGCGCAACGCGGCGGCGTGAGGGGGAAGACTGACGCGAGGACGTTCACCTCTCCCCAGCGGGGAGAGGTTGACCACGTCCTGGGCTGCCTATTTGGACCAAAATCTAGATTACGACTTCGCCCATTCGCCCTTGCGGAAGACGGGCACCTTGCTGCCGTCGGCCAAGATGCCGTCGATGTCGGTCTCGGCCGAGCCGATCATCCAATCAATATGGATCAGGCTCTGGTTGCCGCCTTGCGCCGCGATCTGCTGCGGCGTGAGCTGGGCACCGTTGACGAAGCATTTCGAATAGCACTGGCCGAGCGCGATGTGCGAGGCCGCGTTCTCGTCGAACAGCGTGTTGTAGAACAACAGCCCGCTCTGCGAGATCGGCGAGGAATGCGGCACCAAGGCCACCTCGCCGAGGCGCCGCGCGCCCTCGTCGGTATCGAGCACCTTGTTCAGCACCTCGGCGCCGCGCGAGGCCTTGGCGTCGACGATCTTGCCGTCCTCGAACCGCACCGCGATGTTGTCGATCAGCGTGCCCTGATAGGACAGCGGCTTCGAGCTCACGACGTGGCCGTAGACGCGGCGGCAATGCGGCGTGGTGAAGACCTCTTCGGTCGGGATATTTGCGTTGCAGCTGATGCCGTTCTTGGACAGCGAGGCGCCGCCTTCCCATTCGTGGCCGTCGGCAAGGCCGATGGTGAGATCGGTGCCGGGACCCGAGTACTGAAGCGCGCGGAAACGCTGGCCGTTGAGCCAGTTGGTGCGCTCGCGCAGCACCGCATTGTGGCTCGCCCAATTGCTGATCGCGTCCTCGCGATCGACACGGGACGCGGCGAAAATCGCGTCTGCGAGCTTGCCGACCGCAACGTCGTCGGGATCGTTCGGGAACACCAGCTTCGCCCAGGACGCGCTCGGATAGGCGATGATATTCCAGTTGGTGTCGAAATTGACGATCTTCTCCAGCGCAGGCTGATAGGCCATCGAATTGGCCTTGCTGGCGCGCGCCACCTTGGAAGGATCCTCGCCGGACAGCAACATCGGGTTGTCGCCGACGATGGCAAGCCGTGCAGTGTTGTCGGAGAACGCCTTGGCCATGCCCTCGTAGAGCCAGCCGGCGGCACGATCGAAACTGTTGTCGTGGCCGTGGCGGTAGCGCGCCAGCGTCATCTCCTCGTCCGACAGGATCGGCGTCACGAGGCCAGCGCCGGCCTTGTAGGCATGCACGGCGATCCGCCGCACCAGCGGCAGCGCGATCGCGGGCGCCGTCAGAAGCAGATCCTGTCCCGGCCGCAAGCCCAGGCCCACTTTCACCGCCACCTCGGCCAGCCGGTCGAGCTTCGCCGGATCGATGGGAGTGGAAGGATTGCGTTGATCAGTCATGCCGGGCCCTCTGCCGAAAGTCGCTCACCCAATCTAAGTCTAGCACCGCGAGACACAAGTATGCGAGCGTCTTGCGGCCTTGGAAAGATACGCAGTTTCACGCATTTTGGTTTTCAACGCGTTGCCGATTTCAGCACCCGGTCGACCATGGCGGGCGCAAGGCCGAGGTAATTTTTCGGTGAAGTGAGCGCCTCGATTGTGGCATGATCGATGCGGCTCGATATCCGTGAATCTGCGGATAGCGCGTCAGCAAGGCTCATTCCCTTCTCGTTGGCCTGACGGCAGGCGTCGTAGACGACGTCGTGCGCCTCCTGCCGGCCGATCTGCGGGGCGAGGCCCATCATGACCGCTTCGGCCACGATCAGGCCGCGGCTGATGGCGAGATTGTCGTTCATCTTCGCCTCGTCCACGATGAGGCCCGCGAGCGCGAACTTCGCCTGATGCAGCGCGCCGGCGGTCAGCACGAAGCTTTCCGGGATCGCCATCCATTCCGCGTGCCAGGGGCCGGTGGCACGCTCGAAATCCTGCACCATGGCGTCGAGCATCAGGCCGGCGTGCTGGCGCACCGCCTTGGAGGCCGCAAGCATCAGCTCCGAGGAGATCGGGTTGCGCTTCTGCGGCATGGTCGAGGAGGCGCCGCGCCCCTTGACGAAGGGCTCGTAGACCTCGGCGAACTCGGTCGAGGCCATGATCATGATGTCGAGCGCGATCTTGCCGAGAGAGCCGGTGACGAGAGCAAGGAAGTTCACGGCTTCGGCGAAGCCGTCGCGCGCGACGTGCCAGGTCGAGGCGGGAACGCCGAGCTTCAGCTCGTTGCAGAGCGCCTCCTGCACCTCGAACCCCCTGTCGCCGAGCGAAGCCAGCGTACCGGCCGCGCCGGCGAACTGACCGACCAGCACGCGCGGCTTCAGCTGCGCCAGCCGCTCGGCGTGGCGGTCGAACATCGCGAGCCAGATCGCGCTCTTGTAGCCGAAGGTCACCGGCAGCGCCTGTTGCAGATGGGTGCGGCCCGCCATCGCCGTGTCGCGATGGCGCTTCGACAGATCGGCGAGGATCTTGCGCAGCTCGGCGATGTCACGTTCGACGATCTCGAGCGCGGCGCGCAGTTGCAGCACCACGGCGGTGTCCATAATGTCCTGCGTGGTGGCGCCCCAATGCACGTAGCGGCCCGCCTCGCCGCATTGCTTCACCATTTGATGCACCAAAGGCAGGATCGGGTAGCCGACGACATCGGTCTCCTGCCTGAGCAGATCGAAGTCGAGCGCGCCGATGTCGGTCCGCGCCGCGATCGCTGCGGCCGCCTCGTGTGGGATCACACCGCACTTCGCCTCCGCCTTCGCCAGCGCCACCTCGACCTCGGCATAGCGTGCGACCGTCGCGACGTCCGAGAACACCTCGCGCATCTCAGGCGTACCGAAGGCGTCGCGAAACAGCAGGGAGTCGAGCACAGTGGTGGCGGCGGGGAAAGCAGGCATGGACACTTCTTCTGGGTTGGTGTTTTCTGTCGGTGTACCTTACGTACGCAGGGCAGATCGGCAAAGGGCATTCCCCGTTGTGCGCGCCACTAAAACGGCATTCCCGCGCAATGGCGAAGCCGTTGTCGCTGAGAGGGCCTGCGCTACGCTCCCGCGCTCCAGGATGACGGTGCTGGAGGGGCGCCTGATCTCGTCGCCAGATTTACACCGCAACATTCTAGCTGCGGATGTATTCCCCTCGGAAAACCACATGGCTGCCATCACGCGATTGCGATGAACCAAACGCCCCCTTCGGCAGACACACGATCTTTCGACCCAAATTTCATTTTGTTTGTTTGCCCGATTTCGCAATGAGGCCCGAGTTTTCGACGTGCAGTTTCTGTTCCGGGACCACCTTCTCGATACCGACCGGCGCGAGCTGAGCCGCGAGCAGGTTCCCATTGCCGTGGAGCCGCAGGTTTTCGACCTCGTCGTCCACCTCATGCAGAACCGCGACCGGGTCGTCAGCAAGGACGAGCTGATCGACAAGATCTGGCACGGCCGCAGCGTCTCCGAATCCACCCTGACCAGCCGGATCAACGCGGCGCGCAAGGCGATCGGCGACGATGGCGCGAGCCAGTCGCTGATCCGCACCATCACCCGCAAGGGTTTTCGCTTCGTCGGCGACGTCCAGACGCAAATCGGCGCGGTCGCGCCGGAGCCGGTCCGGATCGCCCCGTCCCAGGCCACCTTCGCTCTGCCGGAGCGGCCCGCGATCGCTGTGCTGCCCTTCACCAATATGAGCGGCGAGGTCCAGCAGGATTATTTCTCCGACGGTATCAGCGAGGACATCATCACGGCGCTGTCGAAGCTGCGCTGGTTCTTCGTCATCGCGCGCAACTCCTCCTTCGTCTACAAGGGCCGCGCCGTGCACATCCACGAGGTCGCGCGGGAGCTCGGGGTGCGCTACGTGGTCGAGGGCAGCGTGCGGCGGAGCGGCGAACGGGTGCGCATCTCGGCCCAGCTCAACGACGTCTCGACCGGCAGCCATCTCTGGGCCGAACGCTACGACCGCGAGCTCGCCGACATCTTCGCCGTGCAGGACGAGATCACGGAAGCGATCGTCGCCGCCATCGAGCCGCAGCTCTATGCTGCCGAAAGCTTCCGGGCCCAGCAGAAGCCGCCGGGCAGCCTGGATGCATGGGACCTCGTGATGCGCGCGTTGTCGCATTATTGGCGCATCACCCGCGAGGACAATGCCGCCGCGCAGAAGTTGCTGGAAGAAGCGGTCGCGGTCGATCCCGCCTATGGCAAGGCGCTCGGCCTGCTCGCCACCAGCCATATCTTCGGCGCGCATATGGGCTGGGCCGACATGGCTGCCACCATGCCGGTCGCCGAGCGTGCGGCGCTCGCGGCGGTGGAGGCCGACCGCGAGGATGCCTGGGCCCATCACGGCCTTGCTTACACCTACCTGTTCCGCCGCCGCTTCGACGACGCGCTGGCTGAATTCGAGCTGGCCTTGCGGCTCAATCCGAATTTCGCGATGGCGCATGCCTTCCACGGCGTGACGCTGTGCTATGCCGGACGTTGGCAGGACGGCGATGCCGCCGCCCGCCGCGCGCTGCGGCTGAGCCCGCGCGACCCGCTCGCGGCGATCTATTGCGGGGTTGCGGCCTATGCCCGGTTCGTCGGCCGCGACTACGCGGGCGCCGTGCAGATGGCTCGGGAATCGATGCGCCAGCGCGGGGATTTCGTCGGCGCCCACCGCGTGCTGACGGCCGCCGCCGGCATGCTCGGCGATCCCGCCCTCGCGGCATCCGCCCTGGAAGGCCTGCGCCGCACCCAGCCCGAGGTCTCGCTGGCCTGGATCACGCGCGAGCTGCCGATGCTGCGGGAAGAGGATCGTACGCACTATCTCGAGGGATTGCGGCGCGCCGGAATGACGTGACGGTCGCTGGCGCGACCGCTCCGCTTGATCCCCGTGTCAGGTGCTAATCGTCGTCAGGCCCGAACAGCCTGATCTGCGGGAAGCCGCTGCGCGACCGCCCTGCGTAATCGCGCGCATCGGAATCCTCGCGGATGTTGCGCGCGACGTCATCCCAATCGGTGCGGTCGCGCAGGCCGCGCGGCTCGCGGGACTCGTAATAATAGCGGCGCTCGGCCCAGCGCTCGCGACGCTCGGCTCGGCGCCGTTCGGACGCGGCGCGCTTCACATCGGAATCCCTTGCCTTGGCATAGGCGTTATTCGGTAAGGACGACGGCTCGGTCGAGGCCTGCTGCTCGGCAGGCCTTGCGGCCTGTGGCGCAGCGGCGGGCTTCGGCGGCTCGACTGCAGCGGCTTGCGAGGGTTGCGGCGCCGGTGCGACATTCGCCTGCGTGGTTGGCGTGTCGGGTTTTGCGGGTTCAGACTTTGCTTCGGCCTGTGCGGGCGCGGCGATCATCGCACCGAAGGCTTGTGAGCCGGTGAGATAGTTCACACGCTCGGAGGGAGCGTTGGTGCTGGCCGGCGTGGGAGTTGCCGCGCGCTGCGCCATCTTGCTGGTGTCCGGCCCCTGCTTGGACGCAACCGGATTCATGATGTTGCCGGCAACGATGCCGCCACCGAGACCAATGGCGATGGCCGCGACGATGGTTCCGGCACCGACAAAATAGGCTGTCGAGGCGCGCATTCATCCACTCCCTCTTTCGGAGCGGGCAACGCGTGGGGATTGCCAGATGTTCCTGATAAGCCGCGGCTCCTCGACGAGGAACCGCGTGCGTCAGATCTGCTGCGCGACCTTCTCAAGCCCGATGAGGCGAGCGAGCTTGCGCACTTCTTCCTTCTGGTCGTCGCGAAGCTGGAACAACAGCGGCATCGCGGCCGACTTCAGCTGCTGCACCTCGTCGCAATTCGGATCGATCTGCGCGCTGGGCGGTGCATTCGGATTCGACAGCCTGTTCGCCTGGATCTTGCGCGCGACGTTTCGCAGCGCGGTCTCGACCGAGGGCCAGTAATATTCCTGAGACGAGGAGAGTTTCAGGCGATCCCTGATGCCTGCGATCTGCACGTCGGACAGCAGCGAGTAGGATTTTTGCGGCTGCGGCTTGGCGACGACTTTCGGCTTGGCCGGAACTTCGACGGCCGGAACCTCGGTCGCGGCGGGCGCCTCGTGCGCGCTCGGCTTCGGCATCGGAAAATCGGAGGGGGTGGCGGCGGCGAAGGCCTGACGCAGCGGCTCGGTCAGGACCGGTGCCTGCGCCAGCTTGTCGGCGGCAACCTGGACCGGCTCAATCGCGGCCGAGGCCAGCGCGAGCGTCGGAACCAGACGGTCGGCCTTGGCGGCGCGGTTGGTTGCGAGCGGCTTGGCTTGGGGCGTCTCGGCGATCATCGCGGCGCTGACGCTGGGAACGCTGTCGCGGCCGAGGATAGCGGTGGTGGCGGCGCCGAGGACGAGGAAACAGGTCAGCGCGACGATGGTGATGGCTTTGGACAAACGTCTCTCCGCGTCCGACTTCAAGTCCACGTGATCACTGCCCGGAAACTGGGCGATAATTAAGGCTGAACCGTGCTATTGCGGCGGCAATCGCGCGGACTAAGGCGACATCGCCCGGAAACCCCCAACGAAATCAGGCTGCTGCCGCAAGGGTATAGGCATCCTGGATGTCGGCGACGATCTCCGAGGCTTCCCAGACCGCGCGCGGCTCGACCGATTGCAGCGTCACCGTCCAATTGCCGCCTCGGCGGGTCCGGGGGACGCTGACGATGTCAAACCGGACGTTGCGACACAGCGGGTGGCGGGCCAGCGCATGGGCGACGCGGACGCGGATCTCGTCCAGGGTCGCAGCCGTTTTGCCGTTGAGATAATTGAAGTCCATCGCCTGTCCCTCTCGTCCTGATTGGCGGCCACAAGAGGGATTCTTGGCTGGCGATGGTTAATCCGCCGTTAAGTGGGATGGGCCGGAGGCATGCGGGATTAACCCTGCCCGATCCCCTGTGGGAGAGGCGACGACGCTACCGCCCACCCGCTTCCCGATATTCGGCGATGGTCTGCGCAACGAGATCCTCGACCGCGAGCACATCGGTGACACCCGAGGTCGAATGCCCGCCGCTCCAGATATCGCGCCAGCGCTTGGGGCGGCTGTCGCGGGCGGCGACGTCGATATCCTCAGTGATATTGATCGCGCCGCGCGCCGGCAGATTGTCGGGATCGAGCCCGGCGGCCGCGATCGATGGCCTCAGCATGCTGGTCTGCAAGCCCGTGAACGCGGTGGTGAGCAAGATGTCGTCGGCGCTGCTCTCGACCAGCATCTGCTTGTGACGCTCGTCCGCCATGCTCTCACGCGTCGCGATGAACTTCGTGCCCATATAGGCGAGATCGCAGCCGAGCACTTCGGCGGCACGCAGCGCGCGACCGTCGCTAATTCCGCCCGCGAGCACGATGATGCCGTCGTAGAATGCGCGCACCGCACGGACGAAGGCGAACGGGTTGAGCCAGCCGGTCTGGCCGCCAGCACCGGCAGTGAGCAGGACCAGCCCGTCCGCCCCCGCTTCCGCGGCGCGTTCGGCATGGCGGATCGAGGCCACGTCCGCCAGCACCAGCGCGCCGGCGTCGTGCAGCGGCTTCAAGACTGGCGCCGGCGAGCCGACCGACGTAATGACGATCTCCGGCTTGTGCCGCAGCAGCACGGCGAGATCCTGCTCCAGCCGCGCATTGGAGCGGTGGACGATCAAGTTCGGGCAAAGTGGCGCTGCCTTTCGCCCGGTTTGATCTTCATGCTGCCGCAGCCGCAGCTTGATTTCGGTCAGCCATTCATCGAGCTGTTCCGCGCCACGGCAATTCGCGGTGGGAAAGCTGCCGATCACCCCGTTGCGGCAGGCTGCAACCATGAGCTCGACGCCCGATACCAGAAACATCGGCGCCGCGATCAGCGGCAGAGCAAGACGATCGCGGAAGCGTTGCAGTCGATCTGATGGCATGCATGCCTCCCTCGCGCGGGCTTTGTGGTTTCCTCCCGCAGTCTCTGTGCTAGCGTCGTCAGCAACATTGGCACGCCATAAGCCGGTGACAAAGCAACGAGGAAACATATGCCTGATCCGCTCCACGCATCATCCCCGGCTTGTGCGCAGACGCTACGGGCGCTGTCGCGCTATCCCGACCGCATTGCTTTCGCCTGGCCCGAGGGATCGCTGAGCTATCGGGGTGCCATCGACCTGATCGGACGGATCCAGGGCGTGTTCATGCGGCTCGGCTTGGAGCCCGGCGCCCGCGTAGCCTTCCTCACCGCGAACCGCGCCGACAGCTGGTGCGCCGGCGTCGCCGCCCAATTGGCCCGCCTCTGCATCACCTGGCTCCACCCTCTGGGCTCGCTGGAGGACCAGCTGTTTCAGCTCGAGGATTCCGAAGCCGAGATGCTGGTGGTGGATGCGGCCGCCTTCCGCGACCGCGGCGGCGAGCTCGCCGCGAAGGCCGGCCGGCTCAAGGCGGTCTTCAACATGGGACCGGCCGGCTACGGCGTCGATCTGCTGGCGGCGGTCGAGAGTGCGGGGCACGCCAGCGCACAGTGCCTCGCCGGCTCCGACGATCTCGCCACACTGAACTACACCGGCGGCACCACCGGAAAATCCAAGGGCGCGCTGCGCTATCACCGCGAAAATGCCGGCGCCGCCGGCGCGATCCTGGCCGACTTCGAGATCCCCGAGGCTGCGCGCTACCTCACGGTCGCGCCGATCAGCCATGTCGCGGGCACGAAGGTGCTGCCGACCCTGATGCGCGGCGGCACCGTGCACATGCTGAAAGGCTTCGATCCCGAAGCCGTGCTGTCAACGATCGCACGCGAGCGCATCAACTTCACGCTGTTCGTTCCGACCATGATCTATGTGCTGCTCGATCAGCCCGCGCTCGGCAAGACCGACCTCTCCTCGCTCGAGCTCGTGCTCTATGGCGCCTCCGCGATGTCGCCGAGCCGACTGCTGGAGGGCATCGAACGCATCGGCCCTGTGTTCTCGCAGCTCTACGGGCAGACCGAATGCTATCCCGTCTCGGTGCTGCGCAAGGCCGACCACGATCCCCAGCGGCCGGAGCTGTTCCTGTCCTGCGGCTTCCCGATCGCGGCCTGCGAAGTCAAGATCCTCGACGACAACGACCAGGAGGTGAAGACGGGCGAGGCCGGCGAGATCTGCGTGCGCGCGCCGCATGTGATGGCGGAGTACTGGAAGCGGCCCGATATCACCGCCGAGACGCTGAAGAACGGCTGGGTCCACACCGGCGACATCGCGCGTCAGGACGAGCGCGGCTACATGTTCATCCTCGACCGCAAGAAGGACATGATCGTCACAGGCGGCTTCAACATCTTCCCCCGCGAGGTCGAGGACGTGCTGTCGCAGCACGCGGACGTGGCGATGGTCGCGGTCGTCGGCATTCCCGACGAGAAATGGGGCGAAGCCGTCACCGCCATCGTCGTCCCGCGCGAAGGGACGAACCCCGATCCGGACGAGCTGATCAACTTGGTGAAGACGCGGAAGGGCTCGGCGCATGCGCCCAAGCAGATCCAGTTCGTCAAGCAATTGCCGATGACCGGCGTCGGCAAGGTCGACAAGAAGGCGCTGCGCGCGGGCTTTTGGAGCGGGCGAGACCGGATGGTGGGGTAAATACTCCGGAATTCTACGGTGTCGTTGTTGCTTCGGCACCACAGCCCGCAACGGAGTCTGCGACGGCGATGCCCGCGCAATTGCCGGCGAATCAGGGAATCAACTAGACCGCTGACGGGGCTGGGAAGCGGAGAGTGAAATGAGAGTCGCTTCCCTGGAAAGTGCAGTCGCCGCGATCACGTTGATCACGGCCATCATCGTGGTGCTGTGGGGGATCAAGATCTTCTACGGTGTGTGAACTGGCAGGATGCCCTGGTCGAACACGACCTTGCATCCCTTCCGCGGCGGCGGAAGTCTGCCGTTCAATCCCGCGATACGCGAGAGAGCTCTCACACCATCGGTGTCATCGCCCGGCTGATCGCACATAGCGCCTCTCACCGCTTCTCGATCACGAGGCTCTGCACCGCGCGGCCGAAATAGCCCTGGCGGTCGGCGAGGCGTGACATCGCAAGGCCCGCGCCGTCGGGGCCGATCCAGGAATGGCCGTCGAGCAGGATCCACTCGCCGACCGGCTGGCGCGCAAAGCTCACGGTGAGGTCGGCGTTGATGTAGGTCCAGGCGCGGAAATCCAGCGTCGAGGCGGTGCCGTTGGAGAAGTCGGCGGCGACCACGGCGCGCATCGCCTGCGAGACGGCCTCGCCTTCGATCAGCGGATGGTCGACACGAAACCAGATCGCGCCGGCGCCGGCCTGGCCGAAGCGGCCGCGCGCGGCGCGCATCGAGACCGATCGCACGAACGGGCTGGTGGCGGCGTGACCGTCCTCGACCAATGAATCCTCCGGCGACGGCAACGTGACCGGAAGTTCCTCGACCTCGTCGGGCAGCGTCAGCGCCTGACGCCTGATCTTGAGCACGGTGGCGCCGACCACCTGCACGCCGTCGGCGACCAGCTTGATCCCGCAGAGCTGGATCTTGCGGCCCTCGCGCAAGATTTCGGTGGCGATCGTGAGCGGCGCCACCGGTACCGGGCGCATCAGATCGATGGTCACGCGCGCGACATCCATCGGCACCGCCGCAGGGATGCGCTCAGCCGCCCATGTCACCAGCGATGCCGGTGCCGAGCCGTGCTGCATGCGCCGGTCCCAGGGGCCGGCTGCATCGGGGCTGGTGACGACGTCGTTGCCGTCGACGCGGTAAATGGGGGGCATGCAGCACTCGATCTGGGTGCGATCACAACGGCGGATCGATCGCTTCGTCGTATTCCTTCTTGAAGCGCGCGATCAGCTCGGCCGCCGGCACGACCTTGTCGATGCTGCCGATGCCCTGGCCGCTTCCCCAGATCTCCTTCCAGGCCTTCGGCTTGGCGCGCTCGCCGGAGGCGTCGGTGCCGAAGTTCATCTTGGAGGGATCGGACGTCGGCAGATTTTCGGGGTCCATGCCCGCCGCCAGGATCGAGGGCTTCAGATAATTGCCGTGCACGCCGGTGAAGAGATTGGAATAGACGATGTCGTCGGCGCTCGAGCCCGCGATCATCTCCTTGTACTTCTCGACCGCATTGGCCTCCTTGGTCGCAATGAAGGCCGAGCCGATATAGGCGAAGTCGGCCCCCAGGATGCGCGCGGCGCGGATCGCCTTGCCGTTGCCGATCGCACCCGACAGCGCGATCGGACCGCCGAACCATTTTCGTGTCTCGGCCACGAAGGCCAGCGGCGAGATGGTGCCGGCATGGCCGCCGGCGCCGGCCGCGACCAGGATCAGGCCGTCGGCGCCCTTCTCGATCGCCTTGTGCGCGAATTTCTGGTTGATCACGTCGTGGAAGACGATGCCGCCCCAGCCGTGCACGGCCTGGTTCAGCTCCTCGCGGGCGCCGAGCGACGAGATGATCATCGGCACCTTGTACTTGGCGCAGAGCTGCATGTCGTGGTCGAGCCGGTTGTTCGACTTGTGCACGATCTGGTTGACCGCGAACGGCGCCGACGGCCTGTCGGGATGGGCGCGGTCATAGGCCGCGAGCTCTTCGGTGATCCGCGCCAGCCATTCGTCCAGCAGCTCCGGCGGCCGCGCATTCAGCGCCGGAAACGAGCCGACCACACCCGCCTTGCACTGCGCGATCACGAGATCGGGCACCGAGATGATGAAGAGCGGCGAGCCGATCACGGGGATCGACAGGCGGCCCTTGAACAAGGCAGGCATGGACATTGCGGTACGATCCTCTCAGCCGGTCAAATTGAAGTTGGGAGCCATACCAACAAGGCAATCTTTCCACTGTCAAGTATTGCGTTTTGGCGCCGCAGCGGAGGCCATTGCCGCAATTCCAAGCAGCGGAATTCCTTCACCCGTCATTCCGGGGCGAGGCGGAGCGTCGAGCTATGATGCGCGATTGCGCATCAGAGAATCCATCGGGCGTCAGCACGCGTGGCGAAATGGATTCCGGGCTCGCGCTTCGCGCGCCCGGAATGACAGCGACCGCCTACCCGATCAAATCCGGGTTGATCAGCCGCTCGAACGAGAACATCTCGTCCCACTTCTCCTGCGTCAGCAGCTTGCGTTCGGTCACGACGATCTGGTGCAGCGACTTGCCGGTCTTGTAGCCTTCGCGCGCGATCTCGGCGCATTGCTTGTAGCCGAGCAGCGGCTTCAGCACCGTGACGATGCCGAGCGAGTTCAGCACCATGTTGCGGGTGTGCTCCTCGTTGGCGGTGATGCCGACGACGCAATTCTCGCGCAGGCTGTTGACCGCGCGCTCCATGGTGCGGATCGAGAAGAACAGCGCGAAAGAGATCACCGGCTCCATCACGTTGAGCTGGAGCTGGCCGGCGCTTGCCGCCAGCGTCACCGTGGTATCGAGGCCGATGACGAGGAAGCTGGTCTGGTTGACGACTTCGGGAATGACCGGATTGACCTTGCCGGGCATGATCGAGGAGCCCGGCTGAAGCTGTGGCAGGTTGATCTCGTTCAAGCCCGCGCGCGGACCGGAAGCGAGCAGACGGATGTCGTTGCAGATTTTCGTCAGCTTGCTGGCCGTGCGCTTGAGAACGCCGGAGAGCTGCACATAGGCGCCGGTGTCCGAGGTCGCCTCGACGAGATCGCCGGCGAGGATGAAATCGACGCCTGTGAGCGCGCTGAGGTGCCGGACGGCGAGCTTGGGATAACCGACCGCCGCCGTGACGGAGGTGCCGATCGCGGTGGCGCCGAGATTGATCTCGCGCAGCAGCGCGCGCGCTTCCGAGATGCGGTCGACCTCCTCGCCGATCGTGGTGCCCCAGCCCCGGAATTCCGCGCCGAGTGACATCGGCACCGCGTCCTGCAGATGCGTGCGGCCCATCTTCAGCACCCGCTCGAACTCGCGTCCCTTGGCGAAGAAGGCTTCCTGGAGCTGACGCAACGCCGTCATGTAGCTCTCGAGCCGCAGGATCAGGGCCAGCCGAAAGGCGGTCGGATAGGTGTCGTTGGTGGACTGGCCGTAATTGACGTGATCGTTCGGACTGACGTGCTGGTAGTCACCCTTGGCAAAGCCGAGCGATTCCAGCGCGAGGTTCGCGATCACCTCGTTGGCGTTCATGTTGGTCGACGTGCCGGCACCGCCCTGGATGAAATCGGTGACGAACTGATCCATCATGTCGCCCGCGATGACGCGGTCGCAGCCGAGGATGATGGCGTCCGCGACCTTGGCGTCGATCGCGCCGAGGTCGCGATTGGCCATCGCGGCGGCCTTCTTGACGTAACCGAGCGCCTTCACGAAGTAAGGCTCCTGGTTCATCGGAATGCCGGTGATGTGGAAGTTCTCCTTACCCCGGATGGTCTGGACGCCGTAATAGATGTCGTCGGCGATCTCACGCTGTCCGAGGAAGTCCTGCTCCGTGCGGCTCATGGGCGCTCCTTGGTTCTCGCGCGCCGGCCTTCAGTTCTGGCACAGCGCGCTGGTCACGAAAGTGTCGGTGCGGCAGTCGTCCGGTTTACGTTGCCGGCCCGGGATCAGGACCTTGGCCGAGCATTTTTCCGCGGAGTCGGCGTTCAGGCTCTTGCCTTCCTTGTAGCCCTTGCCCTGGCAGAGCTGGTCGGCCGCCTGCTTGCAGTCGGGCGCGCCGTTCGCAGAGACCGGGCAGATCACGCGCCCTGACACCATGGTCGAAGGCTTGGCCAGCCGCGACAGGTCGTCCATGGTTTCACTGGGGCTTTTGATCGGCGGCAGGATCGAAGGCAGCTTGTCGAACAGCTTGCCCATTTCGTTGATCAGCCCGGGATTCTCCTCGCGCGCCGGCGGCGCCGAGGGAGCGGGCGTCGATGGCGACGGGCCGGCCTGCGCTCCCTGCTGCTGAAGGCCGAGCGCCGGCGGGGCGGATTGCGGCCGGGCCGTCCCTCCGGCAGCGAGCAGCAGCAGCAGCGCTGTCGACATCAGCGTCCCATGCCGTGCCGCCGGATTGCCGGATCGAACCATCATGACGACAACCGTAGCCGAAGCCGGCGCGGCGGCAAAGCGCCGCGGCTCTAGATCAGCTTGATGGCGATAACGAAGCCGAGCACCAGCACGATCGCGCCGAGCGCGACCCACAATCCGAGATGCCGCTCGATCCTGACCCGGATCCAGTCACCGTAGCGGTTGAGCAGGATCGCGACGACGAAGAAGCGTCCGCCGCGCGCGACGATCGAGCACAGGACGAACAGGAGGATGTTGTAGCCGGCAAAGCCCGAGGTGATGGTGACGAGCTTGTAGGGGATCGGCGTCAGTCCTTTGAGCAGGATGATGACCGCACCCCATTCCGCATAGGAGGCGCGGAAGGCGTCAACCTTGTCGGCGAGGCCGTAGACCTGGATCAGCCACTGGCCGACCGAGTCGAACAGCAGCGCGCCAATGGCGTAGCCGACGACGCCGCCGAGCACCGAAGTCACGGTGCAGATCGCGGCATAGAACCAGGCGCGCTGCGGCCGCGCCAGGGACATCGGAATCAGCATCACATCCGGCGGGACCGGAAAGAAGGAGCTTTCGGCGAAGGACACGATGCCCATGATCCAGAGCGCATAGGGCTTGTGGGCGGCGTCGATGCACCAGTCGTACATTCGTTTCAGCATGGCGCCGCGATGAAGCACCATGGGACGGATTTGTCCATCGCCAGTTTTTGAGCGATTTGTGACGTTTCTAGTGGCGCTTGCGCGCGGCACGGCCGTCGAGCGCGACAATAGGCCGCCGCGAGGCCATGCGCGGTGACGCGACTTTGGGCAATTTCGGCGGCGACTTCGGCAGTTTCTCGGCAATTCCGAGCATGTCCTCCCGCCGCGTCATTTCCCGCCAGACGTCCTCGGGGCGCACTCCGGCCGAAGCCCACAGCACGGTGAGATTGTAGAGCAGGTCGGCGCTTTCCCGGATCACGGCCTCGCTATCGCCATTGACCGCATCGATGACGACTTCGATGGCCTCTTCGGCGAGCTTCTTTGCCATTTTTGAGGGCCCACGCTGAAACAGCCGGGCCGTGCGCGATGTTGCCGGATCAAGGTCTCTGGCCGCGAGCACAGCCAGATATAGCCGCTCAAGCGAATCACTCATGGTACGCAAAACTACTCGAAACAAATGGCCGGCGTGTTAACACGCGGCAATGTAAGCAAAAAACAGGCCGCCGCGGCAAGCGCGACGGCCTGTTCGTCGATCAGAATGGCCGATCCGTCAATAGCAGCTGTAGCCGGAATAGCCGTGGGCGCAGGGGTTCTTGTAGCCGCCATAGGTGTAGCGGCGGCCCGAGTCGTAGTAATAGGGACCATAGCCGGGGCCGCTGTAATAGACCGGGCCGCCCTCGTAATAGTAACCCGGACCCGGATCATAGGCGTAGGCATTGCGGCTGGCTGCGATCGCGAGGCCGGTCGCGGCGAGGCCGAACATCGCGGCAGCAGCGGCGCCGCCGCCACCGCCATGCCAATGACGACCGCCAGCGTAAGAGGCGGTGGGTGCAGCGGCAGTCAGGGCCACCACGGCGGCCGTGGCCAGAACGGCCTTGCGGCCGACGAACTTCGAAAGGCTGTCAAACATGATCTGGACCCTCCTTGGGACCTCGATTTGTGCCTGACGACAGGCTGATGTCTGTCAAACACTCACCACCTAAGTAGGTTCCCCAATCCCAACACAAGCTGAACGGGGTTGCGTAACGATGCCGCAAGCCCGCTCATCCGCCGTTCATGTTCGCGCGCGCACGTTCGTCGCGGGCCGGCGCTTGCCAAGCGTCACGAAACCATAACAATGCGGGGCCGGCGCGACCGATGTCCGGATTCAAGACGATCGCCCTTCAGTGCCTGCTGGCCCTTGCAATCTCGTTCGCCGCATCGACCGTGCGCGAAGCAATTGCGGCCGAGAGCGGCACTCCCTCGACCGCCATCCGTTTCACCTTCGACCGTCCTATCGATGCGAGCATGGCGCCATTCTTCCTTGCGGCGAAGGACGGCAGGTTCGGCGCCGAGCATCTCAACGTGTCCTTCAACAGCGCGAGCGGATCGCCAGAGGCGCTCGCACGGCTCGCCAAAGGCGACAGCGAGCTCGCGCTCGTCGACATCAACGAGCTGATACGCTTTCGTGACAAGGACGACGCGGCGCCGGTCAAGGCCGTGTTCGTGCTGTTCGACCGCGCGCCTTACGCGATCGTCGCGCGCAAAAGCCGCGGCATCCGTCTCCTGCCCGACCTCGACGGCAAGACCGTCGGCGTTGCCGACGGCGATCTGTCGATGCGGCTGTGGCCGGCGCTGGCGCAGCAGAACGGCATCAAGGCATCGCACGTCAAATTCCACAAGATCAGTGCCGCGGTGCGCGAGCCGATCCTGTCCGCAGGACAGGTCGATGCCGTCGCCGGGTTCAGCTATCTCTCGGCGGTGAACCTGCGCGATCGCGGCGTACCCGAAGCCGATCTCGTCGTGCTGCGCTATGCGGACTACGGCTGTGAGGCCTACGGCTTTGCCGTAGTCGCCAACACCGCCTTCGCCGCAGCGAAGCCGGATGCCGTGAAAGGCTTCGTCCGCGCCTTGATTGCGGGCATCACCGCGACGGCCAGGGAGCCGGCGCGTGCGGCGGAGGAGGCCGCGAGCCGCATCGAGGACGGCGACCGCAATTTGGAGCTGAAGCGCCTGCACGCGGTCCTTGCCGACAATATCCTGACCGACGAGGTCAAGCGCTACGGCCTCGGCGGCGTCGAGCCGGCGCGCCTGGAACGTTCGATCGATCAGATCGCGCGGGACTTCAAATTCCGCAAACGGCCGACGGCTCGCGACGTCTTCGACGGCCAGTTCCTGCCGCCGCTGGCAGAGCGGCTGATCAACTGAGCAAAACTGAAAGCTTGCGCTGTATCTCGCGGCGGTCCCTGCTTAGAATGTGAGCTCCGTCGTCACCGAGTCCCCGCCCGCATGTCCATCCTCCGACTCTACACCCGCGTTCTCGAGTTGCTCGGCAAGGAGGCGCGGCTGGGCTGGCTGCTCGCGGTCGCCAACCTCCTGCTGGCGGGATCCCAGTTCGCCGAGCCCGTGCTGTTCGGCCGGATCGTCGACGTGCTCTCGGGCAAGACCGTGGCCGGCTCGAGCTCGGCCTGGCCGTTCCTGGTCGCCTGGGTCGCGTTCGGACTGTTCACCATCGTCTGCAGCGCGCTGGTGGCCTTGCAGGCCGACCGGCTCTCGCATCGTCAGCGCCAGGCGGTGCTGACCGACTATTTCGAGCACATCCTGCAGCTGCCCTTGACCTTCCACTCCGGCACCCATTCCGGCCGGCTGATGAAGGTCATGCTCAACGGCACGGACGCGCTGTGGCGGCTGTGGCTCGGCTTTTTCCGCGAGCATTTTGCCGCGATCCTTTCGGTCCTGGTGCTGCTGCCGTTGTCGCTCTACCTGAACTGGCGGCTGGCGATCCTCCTGTTCGTGCTCTGCATCGTTTTCACGGCGCTGACCACCTTCGTGGTGCGCAGGACCTTCGGCATGCAGATGGCGGTCGAGGAGCACTACAGCGAGCTCTCCGCGCGCGCGTCTGATGCGCTCGGCAACGTCGCGCTGGTGCAGAGCTTCGTGCGCGTCGAATCCGAGGTCAAGGGGCTGCGCTCGGTCGCCGACGAGCTGCTGGCCGCGCAGATGCCGGTGTTGTCGTGGTGGGCGCTGGTCACGGTGATCACGCGCGCCTCCACCACCATCACGGTGCTCGCGATCTTCACCCTCGGCATCGCGTTGCACGACCAGGGCCTGACCTCGGTCGGCGAGATCGTGATGTTCGTGAGCTTCGCGACGCTGCTGATCCAGAAGCTCGAGCAGGTGGTCAGCTTCATCAACAACGTGTTCATGGAAGCTCCGCGGCTGCGCGAGTTCTTCAATGTGCTCGACGCCGTGCCCGCGGTGCACGACCGGCCCGACGCAATCGATGCCGGCAGGCTGTCGGGCCTCGTCGAGTTCCACGACGTCACGTTCTCCTATGACGGCAAGCGGCCGGCGATCGAGGACCTCACCTTCACCGCGCTGCCGGGCCAGACCATTGCGCTGGTCGGCCCGACCGGAGCCGGCAAGTCCACCGCGATTGCGCTCCTGCACCGGGCCTTCGATCCGCAATCCGGCGTCATCAAGATCGACGGCATGGACGTGCGCGGCGTCACGTTGACCTCGCTGCGGCGGAACATCGGTGTCGTGTTCCAGGAAGCGCTGCTGTTCAACCGCTCGATCGCGGAGAACTTGCGCGTCGGCAAGCCGGATGCGACCGAGGCCGAGATGCGTAAGGCGGCGGAGCGCGCGCAGGCGCTGGAATTCATCGAACGCAGCGGCGGCTTCGAGACCAATGCCGGCGAGCGCGGCCGCATGCTCTCCGGCGGCGAACGGCAGCGGCTCTCGATCGCCCGCGCCCTGCTGAAGGACCCGCCGATCCTGATCCTGGACGAGGCGACCTCCGCGCTCGACGCGGTCACCGAGGTCAAGGTGAACGCCGCTCTCGACGAAGTGATGAGGGGCCGCACCACCTTCGTGATCGCCCATCGCCTCTCCACCATCCGCAACGCCACGCGCATCCTGGTGTTCGAGAATGGGCGGGTGATCGAAACCGGAACTTTCGATGAACTCGTGGCCAAAGGCGGCCATTTTGCCGAGATGGCCAAGGCCCAGTTCATGGTGCAGGAGAACGCACGGGCCAGCGTGACGGCCGCCGAGGCTGCCGCGACAGCTGTCAAATCCCCCTAGCAAGTCCCGAGAGGACCGTCGAAATTCGGCCTACTTCGTTGCGGAATACCGCGCCGATCCCCCTATTCTCGACGCACCAGCCGGTATAGGTTTGCGACGCCGCAAGCGGCGGCGCTGGATTTCAGAACCGACAATCAGATCACGAGAACCGGCCGTATCAGGCGGATCTCCAAGGACCGGAATCGGATAGTGCACGCCCTTCGCCCGCTGCTTCGCAAATCCCTGTTCAACCTGTTCGCTGCGACGCTCGCCTGTGCCGCGATGCTCGCGCCGCGCACGGCGAGCGCCGAAGCGCTCCTGCTGATCGAGGCCGATAGCGGCAAGGTGCTGCAGGCCGAAAACGCGACCCTTCCCTGGTACCCGGCCTCCGTCACCAAGATCATGACCGCCTATGTGACGCTGAAGGCGGTCAAGGACGGCAGGCTGACGCTTGACACGCTGCTCACGGTGTCGCCGACCGCGGCCTCGCAATCGCCATCGAAGATGGGGTTCCGCCCGGGAACCCAAGTCACCGTCGACAACGCGCTGAAGATGATGATGGTCAAGTCGGCGAACGACATGGCCGTGGTGCTCGCCGAAGGCGTCAGCGGCTCGGTCGACGGCTTCTCCGCGGTGATGAACGACACCGCGAGGAAGCTCGGCATGGCGCAGACGAGCTATGTCAATCCAAACGGCCTGCCCGCCGAAGGCCAGATCACCTCTGCGCGCGACCTCGGCATCTTGGCGCGGTCTTTCCTGCGCGACCTGCCGGAATACGAGTACTACATGCATATCCCGGCGATCCGCTTCGGCAAGCGCGTCACCGGCAATTTCAACAAGCTGATCGGCCGCTATCCCGGCGCCGACGGGTTCAAGACCGGCTTCATCTGCGCCTCCGGCTACAACCTCGTCGCCTCGGCCACGCGCAACGGCCGCCGGCTGATCGCGGTGGTGCTCGGTGCAAACTCCGGCACGGCACGCGCGGTGAAGGCGGCGCAGCTGCTGGAGCGTGGCTTCGCTCCGGACAACCTCACCTGGCTGCGCCCCTCGCTCGGCACGGTCGACAATCTCGTGCCGGTCGATGCCACGCCGCCGAACCTGCGCGACGAGATGTGCGGACCCAACCGCAAGCGGCCGGCCAGCGACGACGACGATGCGCTGATTGCGGCCAGTGGCGGCGCGACCGGATCGGGCTCCGCCACCGGCGGCGCGGCCCAGTTCACCTTCTTCACGGCAGGCCTGCAGCCGCCGCTGATGAAAGCTTCCGAGCTGATGGCCTCGGCTGCGGCTCCGACCGAGCCCGTGCTGGTCTATACCGGCCCGACCCGCACCGGCACCGCCCTGATTGCCGCTGTGGCAGCCGATGCCGACCAGCAGGCCGCGTCCAAGCCGCGCGCCAAGAAGCCGCGCGTCGCCAAGAAGCCAGACGCCGCCGACAAGCCGGCCGATAAGCCCAAGGACACCAAGACCGCGGCGGCCAAGCCGGATGCCAAGCCGACTGACGGCAAGGCGGCCAAGCCGGCCACGCCCCAACCGGCCGCAACCAAGCCGGCTGGCGCCAAGCATGCCGCGACCAAGCCGGATGCGGTGGCGAAGCCCGCCGAGAAGCCTTCGGCCGGCGGCGATCAGGCGGCGAAGCCCGCCAAGCCCAAGGCAGCGACGACCCCCGCCGCGACGAAGCCTCCCGCCGCGGCCAAACCGGCCAACAACAGTTAACGCCGCTCTGCACTAAACCGCAGCCCCGCTTCGCACCTGCGGCAGCACCGTTTTGCGACGATTCCAGTAGCGACGGCCCGACCTTTGCCCTAAGCCACGACGGCTTGCCACCCGTTCCGGCAAGCTGGATACTGGCGACAACGAGGCAAGCCCGAGAACAACGGGCCCTGGTCAATGAGGGGAGTCTTCCATGGAGCGCATCTGGCTCAAGCAATATCCGCCCGGCGTGCCTGCCGATATCGAGCCGACGCAATACGCATCGCTGGTCGACCTGCTGGAGGAGAGCTTCACCAAGTTCGCCGACCGCAAGGCATTCATCTGCATGGACAAGTCGATCAGCTATCGCGACCTCGACCAGATGTCGGTCGCGCTTGCCGCCTACTTGCAGGGCCGCGGGCTGCAGCGTGGCGCGCGTATCGCCATCATGATGCCGAACGTGCTGCAATACCCGGTCGCGACGGCCGCCGTGCTGCGCGCCGGTTTCGCGGTGGTCAACGTCAACCCGCTCTATACGCCGCGCGAGCTCGAGCACCAGCTGAAGGATTCGGGCGCCGAAGCGATCATCGTGCTGGAGAACTTCGCCCACACCGTCGAGCAGGTGATCGCGAAGACGCAGGTGAAGCACGTCATCGTCGCCAGCATGGGCGACCTGCTCGGCTTCAAGGGCGTGATCGTCAACCTCGTCGTCCGCCGGGTCAAAAAGATGGTACCGGCCTGGTCGTTGCCGGGCTCGGTCTCCTTCAACGACGCGCTGTCCGCCGGCCGTGGCATGACGTTCAACAAGCCGAAGCTGTCGCCCGGTGACGTCGCCTTCCTGCAATATACCGGCGGCACCACCGGCGTCTCCAAGGGCGCCACGTTGCTTCATCGCAACATCGTGGCCAACGTCTTGCAGAACGATGCCTGGCTGCAGCCGGCGCTCGCTTCGCCGCCGCATGTCGAGCAGCTCATGATCGTCTGCGCGCTGCCGCTCTATCACATCTTCGCGCTGACGGCCTGTTATCTGCTGGCTGTGCGCGCCGGCGGCTGCAACCTGCTGATCCCGAACCCGCGCGACATACCCGGCTTTATCAAGGAGCTGGCGAAATACCAGGTCAACACCTTCCCGGCCGTGAACACGCTCTACAACGCCTTGATGAACCATCCCGACTTCAAGAAGCTCGACTTCTCCAAGCTGAAGATCTCGAACGGCGGCGGCATGGCGGTGCAGCGCCCCGTTGCCGAGCAATGGAAGAACATCACGGGCTGCAGCATCGCCGAGGGCTACGGCCTGTCGGAGACGTCGCCTGTCCTGACCTGCAATCCGCCGACTGCGACCGAGTTCGCCGGCTCGATCGGCATCCCCGTGCCGTCGACTTACATCTCGATCCGGGACGACGAGGGCAACGAGGTCCCGCTCGGCCAGGCGGGCGAGATCTGCGCCAAGGGCCCGCAGGTGATGTCGGGCTACTGGAACAGGCCGGAAGAGACCGCCAAGGTGATGACCGCGGACGGCTATTTCCGCACCGGCGACATCGGCGTGATGGACGAGAAGGGCTATATCAAGATCGTCGACCGCAAGAAGGACATGATCCTGGTCTCCGGCTTCAACGTCTATCCGAACGAGGTCGAGGAAGTCATCGCGAGCCATCCAGGCGTGCTCGAATGCGCCGTGATCGGCATCCCCGATTCCAAGTCGGGCGAAGCGGTGAAGGCCTTCGTGGTGAAGAAGGATCCGAACCTCACGGCGGATGCCGTGATCAAGTTCTGTCACGACCAGCTCACCGGCTACAAGGTGCCCAAGCACGTCGAATTCCGCAATGACCTGCCGAAGACCAATGTCGGCAAGATCCTGCGTCGGCAGCTGCGCGACGAGAAGAAGGCGGAGGCGGCGTAAGGCGCGCCTCCATTCATGGCTGACGCCCGCGACATCACGCCATCAGGCGTTCTCGCCTTCTGGCGAGAGGCCGGGCGCCAACGCTGGTACGAGCGCAGCGATGATTTCGATGCGGAGATACGACGCCGCTTTCTCTCGCTGTGGCAGAAGGCAGCCGCCGGCGAGCTTGCCTCATGGGAGACAAGCGACGACGGCGTGCTGGCACTCGTCATCGTGCTCGACCAGTTTCCCCGCAACATGTTTCGCGGCACGCCGCAGGCCTTTGCCAGCGACGCACAGGCGCGCGACGTCGCCCGCCGCGCCATCGCGCGCGGCGTCGATCGCAGGCTCGATCCCCTCCTGCTGGAATTCCTCTATTTGCCCTTCATGCATTCCGAGCACCTGGCCGACCAGTTGCATTGCGTCGCGCTGTTTCGAAACACCGACAATACCGAAAGCCTGAAATACGCGCGCGACCACGCCGATATCATCGCGCGGTTCGGCCGCTTTCCCCACCGCAACCGTCTCCTCGGCCGCGACACCACCGAGGAGGAGCAGGCCTTCCTCGACGGCGGCGGTTTTGCCGGCTGATGACATCACGGTGAACGGCCGCCATCCTCGCCGCTTCCGCCACTGGCAATATTGTGCAGGCCCGCCGCCCGGTCTAAAAAGCGGGACCGATTTTCAGGGAGAGTGACGATGGCGATCCAGATTGGCGACAAGCTGCCCGAGGCGAAATTCCGCGTGATGACGGCGGAAGGCCCGCAGGTGAAGACCACCGACGACATCTTCAAGGGCAAGAAGGTGGCGCTGTTCGCGGTCCCCGGCGCCTATACCGGCACCTGCCACAAGATGCATCTGCCGAGCATCTTCCTCAACGCCTATGCCATGAAGGACAAGGGTGTCGACACCATCGCCATCGTCTCCGTCAACGACGCCTTCGTCATGAACGCCTGGAAGCGCGACACCGACCAGCGCGACGAGGCCGTCTTCCTCGCCGACGGCAATGCCGACTTCACCAAGGCGATCGGCATGGAGCTGGACGCCTCCGCCAACGGCCTCGGCATCCGCTCCAAGCGCTATTCGATGCTGATCGAGGACGGCGTGGTCAAGAAGCTGAACCTCGAGGCGATGCCCGGCAAGGTCGAGGTCTCCGGCGGCGATACGCTGCTCGGGCAGCTGTGAGGCGCCACCGGTCTTAGCCACACATGACGCTGTCATGCCCCGCGAAGGCGGGGCATCCAGTACGCCGAGGCTTCTCGGTTGAATCAGAAACGTATCGGAGTACTGGATCGCCCGGTCAAGCCGGGCGATGACAGTGGTGAATGAGGCGACGATGGCGCCCCCTACTCCCTCACCCGCTGCTGCAACCGCGCCATGACGATGCCGTCGCGCGCCAGCTGGTCGGCGCGCTCGTTCTCGGGGTGGCCGGCGTGGCCCTTGACCCAGTGCCAGCGGACCTCGTGCTGCTTCAGCGCTGCGTCGAGGCGCTGCCATAGCTCGACATTCTTCACCGGCTTCTTGTCGGCGGTGCGCCAGCCGTTGCGCTTCCAGCCGAAGATCCAGCCGGTGATGCCCTGCCGGACATACTGGCTGTCGGTGTAGAGGTCGACCGTGCACGGCCGCTTCAGCGCTTCGAGCGCCGAAATCGCCGCCATCAATTCCATCTGGTTGTTGGTGGTGTGCGGCTGGCCGCCGTTCAGCTCTTTCTCCTTGTCGCCGAACTTCAGGATCGCGCCCCAGCCGCCCGGCCCGGGATTTCCGGAGCAGGCGCCGTCGGTATAGATCGTGACATTGGGTAGCTCGCTCACGCCACCAGCCCCGACGGCATCAGCCCATAATCGCGCACGCTCGTCACGCTCTGATGGAAGCGCAGCTTGCGGACATACTCGAGCGGATCCTTCGGCTTGACCAGCGCGCCTGCGGGCACGTTGAGCCAGTCGACCAGCCGCGTCAGCAGGAAGCGGATCGCCGCGCCCCGCGCCAGCAGCGGCAGCGCGGCCTCTTCGGCTTCGCTCAGCTTGCGCACCCGGCCATAGGCGTTGAGGAAGGCACGCGCCTTGGTGACGTTGAAGGAATGATCCGGCTCGAAGCACCAGGCGTTGAGGCAGATCGCGACGTCATAGGCCAGCATGTCGTTGCAGGCGAAGGTGAAGTCGATGATCCCCGAGAGCTTGTCGCCGAGGAAAAAGACGTTGTCGTTGAAAAGGTCGGCGTGGATCACGCCTTCGGGCAGGTTGCTCGGCCAGACGCCGCTCGAGAGATAATCAAGTTCGGCGGCAAGAAAATCGCGCAGACCGGGCTGCACCTCGTCGGCGCGGCTTGAAGCTGCGTCGAACAGCGGCCGCCAGCCGGAAACCGAGAGCGCATTGGTGCGCTTGATCGCAAAATTCGCGCCTGCCAGATGCATCTTCGCCAGCCCCTCGCCGACCCCGGCGCAATGGGTCGCGTTCGGCTTGCGCGGCCAGACGCCTTCGAGGAAGGTGATGATCGCTGCGGGCCGGCCTGCCAGCTCGCGCAGCGCCTCGCCGTCTCTTGCCTTCACAGGCAGCGGACAATTGACGCCGTGCTCGGCCAGATGCGTCATCAGCGCGAGAAAGAACGGCAGATCGTTCCTTGCCACGCGCTTTTCGTACAGCGTGAGGATGAACGAGCCTTTGCTTGTGTGCAGCAGGAAGTTGGAATTTTCGACGCCCTCGGCGATGCCCTTGTAGGAGAGCAATTCGCCGAGATCGTATTGCTTCAGGAAATCCGCAAGCTCGTCGGCGGCGACGTCGGTGTAGACCGCCATCAAGGTCTACTCGGCGGCAGCTTCGGGGCGCACCTGACGCGGCAACGGGAAGAACTCGTTCTCTTCCGCGGCCGAGACCGTCTCCACGTGCAGCGTGTAGCGCTCGGCGAAGGCGTCCATGATCTCCTCGACGATCACCTCAGGCGCGGACGCGCCAGCGGTGATGCCAAGGCTCTTGATGTTGCCGAACCTGGTCCAGTCGAGATCCGCGGCGCGCTGCGCCAGCACCGCGATCTTGCAGCCCTCGCGCTCGGCAACCTCGCGCAGGCGCTGCGAGTTCGACGAGTTGGGAGCACCGACCACGATGAGCGCGTCCACCACCGGCGCCACCTTCTTCACCGCGAGCTGGCGGTTGGTGGTGGCGTAGCAGATGTCTTCCTTGTGCGGCCCGTTGATGTTGGGGAAGCGTTCCTTGAGCAGCGCGACGATCTCCGCGGTGTCGTCGATCGACAGCGTGGTCTGCGTCACGAAGGCGAGGTTGTTGGGGTCCTTCGGCGTGATGGTCTTGGCATCCTCGGCGGTCTCGATCAGGGTCACTGCGCCGGGCGGCAGCTGGCCGAGCGTACCGACTACCTCGGGATGGTGGGAATGGCCGATCAGGAAGATCTCGCGGCCGCGCTTGAAATGGATCGCGGCCTCGCGATGCACCTTGGTCACCAGCGGGCAAGTCGCATCCAGCGAGAACAGGTTGCGGGACTGGGCGTCGGCCGGAACCGATTTCGGTACGCCATGGGCCGAGAACACCACCGGGGCGGTGGTATTCTCGGGGATTTCGGCGAGCTCCTCGACGAAGATGGCGCCCTTCTTCTTCAACCCATCGACGACGTACTTGTTGTGCACAATCTCGTGGCGAACATAGACGGGGGCGCCGTACTTATCGAGCGCCCGTTCCACGGTGTCGATCGCCCGGACCACCCCGGCACAGAAGCCGCGGGGAGAACAAAGCACGATCTTGAGGTCTGGTTTGGCTGACATTGAGCGATCTCGGGACCGAATCACCCGATCGCGTTCTGCCGGGGCGGTCGATGGATGGGAATTTGGCTTAAAACTGTCGGCTTGAACCTTACAGCGGTTCAAAGGGAATTGGGCCCCCTTTCGGGCGGTGTCAAGGCACTATCTATAGCAGAACCATTGCATGGCTACCCCCTCCGGGCTTATATAGCGCGAATTCCCTGTCATCGCTGATGACCACCGGTTTCGCCTCCAGAGGGGTGGGCGAAGCACAAAGGAGATTTGCCATGAGCAACGCACCTCTGATGCCCAAGGCGACCGCCGTTTGGCTGCTCGACAACACCGCGCTGACCTTCGACCAGGTCGCCGATTTCACCAAGATGCATCCCCTCGAGGTGCGTGCCATCGCCGACGGCGACGCCGCCCAGGGCATCAAGGGCATGGATCCCCTCTCCAATGGCCAGCTGACCCGCGAGGAAATCGAGAAGGGCGAGAAGAACCCGGACTACCGGCTCCGCCTCCAGGAGAGCAAGGTGGTGCTGCCGCCCCAGCCCAAGCGCAAGGGCCCGCGTTATACCCCGGTCTCGCGCCGCCATGAGCGCCCGAGCGCCATCCTCTGGCTGCTGCGCAACCATGCGGAGCTCAAGGACGCCCAGATCATGCGCCTGGTCGGCACCACCAAGAGCACGATCGCGAGCGTGCGCGACCGTACCCACTGGAACACCTCGGCGCTGACCCCGATCGACCCGGTCACGCTCGGCCTGTGCTCGCAGATCGAGCTCGATTTCGAGGTGCAGCGCGCGGCGAAGGAGAAGCCGATCGACGCAGCCTATGGCGGCGCCACCCTGCTGCCGGCCTCCGAGACCACCCGCAAGGACGAGTACGAGCCCGCGGAGAAGTCCAGCGACGACCTCAACGTCGACGCCGTGTTTGCCAAGCTGAAGACGCTCGGCGGCAAGAAGCACGAGGACGAGGAGGAGTAATTCCTCCCGTTCATCCACCATCAACGCGAACGCGGCAGGAAAACCTGCCGCGTTTTGTTTGTACGCCCGAGCTGGGCTTCAGGTCAGAACTTGTAGGTCACACCCGCGCCGACCAGCCACGGATCGATATGCGCGGTGCCGGTGACCGGCAGGCCGGAGACGATGGCGCTGTAGTTCGGGCGCAGCCAGAGCTTCTTGACGTCGACATTGAGACCCCAGTGCCGGTCGATCATGTAGTCGAAGCCGAACTGGACGGCGCCGCCCCAGGCGTTGCTGACGTGCAGGTTGGTGGTGGTGGCGACGATCGCGGGCGGACCGGCGATCGCGGAAGGCGCATTGGCCGCGGAATTGTTGAAGAACACGGTGTAGTTCACGCCCGCGCCGACATACGGCTTGAACGCGCCGAACTGGTCGAAGTGATATTGCAGCGTCAGCGTCGGCGGCAGCAGCGTGGTCTTGCCGATCGGCAGATTCGCGAGCGAGCCGGTGCCGCTGATCGAATGCCTGGTCACGCCCAGGATCAATTCGGCAGCGATGTTCTTGGTGAAGAAATAGCTGATGTCGAGCTCGGGGACGACCTGGTCGCTGATCGACAGGCCTGAATTCGGCGACGACAGCGAAGGCACGCCCGCGACATTGACGGTGCTCCCGCCCGCATCCGGCAATACGCCGAGCACCCGCAGGCGGATCATCCACGGATTGAACGCCTCCACCGGCACCGGCGCCTTCTTGTAGACCGGCAGATCTGCCGCCTGCACTGATGCAAAAGTGCCCACGAGCATCGCGCCGAGCGTCGCGACCCGCGCCAAGTTTCTTATCGTTCCATCCATTTTCAATCCCCTTCAACCATGTCGACGCGTCGTTGCGCGACATCAGCGTCAGAGCAGAAAGAGGATGGTGAAGGATTTGATGCCGATCAAACCAGGACTATCGCGACGCGATTTGGCCCCCGGCGTTGCAGATGTGTCACGGAAACCGCGAATGCGAAGCGGGTGGCGCGGCAGCATAGTGCCGCAGCTCACATCACGGGCGCACGGGGTTGTTCAGCATGTACTCGCCGAGATCGCGCTGGCGGCGGTCGGCGCGCGCGGTGGCCGCGTTGCGCTGGACGTCGCGGTCCTTGCGGCAGGCTACGTATTCCGGCGAGCCCTGCGCATAGCCGCGGCTCTGGCAGACGGCGTCGTCATCATCGCCGCCCGCCGCCACCGGATTCTGGTAGCGCGCCGAGCAGGCGGAGAGAGCGACGGCGAGAGCTAAGGCGGTCAGCAGGCGTGGCGCGGCGGCAAGTGGCATACGAGGTCCCCTATCGGCCGGCCCTGTTTAGCGCGGAATGCGGAGATTGTAAGTCCCTGGACGCCGTTCCACGCTCGCTGTCGTTCCCCGCACAGGCGGGCGATGACAGTGGAGAGCGGTGAAGCAACGCCCTTCCCGCCCCGGGATGACGCTTCGCCTCACATCCGTCCCTTCAGCGCCTCGCCGATCTCCTCGAGTGCCTTGGGATCCTCGATCGTCGCCGGCATGGTCCAGGATTCTCCGTCGGCGATCTTCTTGATGGTGCCGCGCAGAATCTTTCCGGAGCGCGTCTTGGGCAGGCGGCCGACGGTGATGGCGAGCTTGAACGCGGCGACCGGGCCGAGCTTGTCGCGCACCAGCGCGACGATCTCCTTCTCGATCTCGGCCGGCGGGCGCTTCACGCCCGCTTTCAGCACCAGGAAGCCGCAGGGCACCTCGCCCTTGATCGCGTCCTTGACGCCGAGCACGGCGCATTCGGCGACATCGGGATGCGAGGCCAGGATCTCCTCCATGCCGCCGGTGGAGAGGCGATGCCCGGCGACGTTGATGATGTCGTCGGTGCGGCCCATCACGAAGATATAGCCGTCCTCGTCCTTGTAGCCGGCGTCGGAGGTTTTGTAATAGCCGGGGAATTCGCTCAGGTAAGCCTCCTTGAAGCGCGCGTCCTGATTCCACAGCGTCGGCAGGCAGCCCGGCGGCATCGGCAGCCTGATGACGATCGAGCCCATGGTGTTGGGGCCGACCGGCTTTGCCGCTTCGTCGACGACATCGACCTGATAGCCCGGCATCGGCACCGTCGGCGAGCCGTGCTTCACCGGCAGCATGCCGAGGCCGACCGGATTGCCGGCGATGCACCAGCCGGTCTCGGTCTGCCACCAATGGTCGATCACCGGTACCTTCAGCTGCTGCTCCGCCCATTCCACGGTCGGCGGATCGGCGCGCTCGCCGGCGAGGAACAGGGTACGGAATTTCGAGAGGTCGTACTGCCGGATGAATTTCCCTTCCGGGTCTTCCTTGCGGATGGCGCGGAAGGCCGTCGGCGCGGTGAAGAAGGCCACCGCCTTGTGCTCGGAGATCACGCGCCAGAACGCGCCGGCGTCGGGCGTGCCGACCGGCTTGCCCTCGTACATGATCGTGGTCGCGCCATGCAGCAGCGGGCCGTAGACGATGTAGCTGTGGCCGACCACCCAGCCGATGTCGGAGCCGCACCACCAGACCTCGCCCGGCTTGACGCCATAGAGGTTGAACATCGACCATTTCACCGCGACGAGATGCCCGCCATTGTCGCGCACGACGCCCTTCGGCACGCCTGTTGTGCCCGAGGTATAGAGGATGTAGAGCGGGTCTGTCGCGGCGACAGGCACGCAAGCCGCGCGCTTGCCGTCGTTCAGCGCCTTGCGGCGCAGGCTGGCCCAGTCGTAATCGCGGCTCGGCGTCATCTCGCAGGTGAGCTGCGGACGCTGCAGCACGATGCAGGCCTTCGGCTTGCTGCTGGCAAGCTTGATCGCCTCGTCGAGCAGCGGCTTGTACTGCACGATGCGGCCGGGCTCGATGCCGCAGCTAGCGGACAGGATCAGCTTGGGCTGCGCATCGTCGATGCGGGTGGCAAGCTCCTTCGCGGCAAAGCCGCCGAACACCACCGAGTGCACCGCACCGAGCCGCGCGCAGGCGAGCATCGCGACCACCGCCTCCGGCACCATCGGCATATAGAGGATGACACGATCGCCTTTGGCGACGCCGAAATCCTGCATGATTGCGGCGAGCGCCCGGACCTCGTTCAGCAGTTCGGCATAGGTGAGCTTGGTGACCGAGCCCGTCAGCGGCGAATCATGGATCAGCGCGACCTGGTCGGCGCGGCCGCGCTCGACGTGGCGGTCGAGGGCGTTGTAGCAGGTGTTGACGACGCCGCCGGCAAACCAGCGGCCGTAGGTTCCTTGCGAGGGATCGAAGACCTTCGTCGCAGGCTCGATCCAGTCGATCTCCTTCGCCGCCTCGGCCCAGAAGCCCTCGGGATCGGCCAGCGAGCGCGCATGGACTTCATGATAGCTGCTTTTGCCCTGGATATTCATTCCCGCGCTCCCGTTCCCTTGATTCACCTGGCTTGAACCTCGTGGCAGGACAGGCGCCCCGCCATGACCAGGATCAATTGCCGGCCTTGTTGGAGCCCATTTTCCCGGGAACGGGCCGCGGTTCAAGGTGAAAAGGATGGGTTTTTGGCGGAGAGGTGTGAAGCTTGCGCGGCATCGGCAGTCGGCTCCCTCGTTGGGGTGGGGGTGTCTCCGCGTTGGGATCGTGCAAGATCCATGAGGTCCCCAAGAGGAGAGAGCCCTCACCCGCCGCGCTCTCCGAGCGCGTCGACCTCTCCCGCAGGCGGGAGAGGTTACGGAACCAGCCGCAAGGCTTCAGCTCCTTCGCCTCTCAGCTCTCCATCGCGTTCAGCCGCTGCAAGCGGTCCTGCATGATCTTCTTCAGATCGTATCCGGGGCGGCGGAAGCTCGCATTGCGCGTCGTGAGGAACTCGCGCTGGGTCTTGCGCAGGTCGCTAGCGGAACGTCCTTTGGAAGCCCTCAGCACGCGTTCATAGGTCTCGGCGATCTGACGGTCGAGCACGCCGAGCTGCGGATCGGCGCAGATCACTTTCTCGACCTCGCGCTTGGCGGTCGCGCACTTGAAGGACGGACCGCTATCGTCGGCCGAGCGCGCATGCATTGGGCCCGGCGACGCCGCGCCGAACCTGGCGATCTCGGCAATCATGCTGCGGCGGCCGTTCGCTGCATTCTCGTTGCCGGGATCCAGCTTCAGCGCCGTCTCATAATCGGCAAGCGCCTTCTTGCGCTCGCCCATCTTCTTGTAGAGCACCGCGCGGTTGTTGTAGGTCTTGGCGAAATTCGGATCGAGCTTCAGCGCAGCCTCGTAGTCGCTCAGCGCCGCCCCGAGCTCGCCTTTGAACTGGTAGGAGTCGCCGCGGTTTGTCAGGAAGTTGGCGCGCTGCTCCCGCCGGATCGCCTGGTCGTAATCGGCAATCGCCTTGTCGTACTCGCCCATCGCAGCATAGGTCAGGCCGCGGTTGTCGTAATATTCCGGCACCTTCGGGTCGAGCCTGATCGCCTCGCCGTCGTCGGCGACCGCCTTGTCGAGCTGGCCGAGCTTCTTGTAGGCCGCGCCGCGATTGGTGTAGGTGCGCGCGCGGTCGGGATCGAGCCGCAGCGCCTCGTCGAAATTTCTGATCGCCTTCTCGTTGTCGCCGCCGAGATAATAGGCCACACCGCGGTCGGACCAGGCTTGCGCATCGTCCGGCTTCAGCTTGATCGCCTGGTCGTAATCGGCGAGCGCGCGGTCGAGGCGGCGCTGATTGGTGTAGACGACGCCGCGCAGCTCGTAAGCTTCGGCATCCTGAGGGTCGAGCTCGATCGCCTTGGTCAGATCCGCCGCGGCCCGATTGAGGTCGCCGCCGGCCTCGCGCAGGAGATCGCCGCGCACGCGCCAGGCCTTCGCGTTCTTGCCGTCGAGCGCGATGGCGCGGTCGAGATCCCGCAGCGCCTGTGACTGGCCTCCAAGGGTCTGCGCATTGGCTTCGGCGCGGACGACGAGGGCCGCGCTGCGTTCGGCGGCCGAATTGGCGGTCTGGTCGATGATGGCGCTGCACGCGGAGATCAACTCAACCGGGGCGGCCTTGCTTCCCAGCACGCACTCGGTGCTCGCCGCGGCGGGAGCCGCGAGAACGAAACTCATGGCCGCGCCGAGAAAGAGGGCGCGAAGCGAGATTTTGGCAGGCGAAAGCGCTTGCGCGGAGGCGTGAGTGCCGCACATGACATAGGGCTCCGTGACGTCGGGTTCTCACCGTTGTCGCAGCTGGCAAGCGATGGGTTCAAACCGGGCCTGGGAGGGACGGAGCGCTGCCGGCTCTCCCTCGCCCTGCTTGGGCAGGACTATCGCATATGAGATGTGGCTATGGGCACCGGCTGTCTCCACAGCGTCATGGCCGGGCTCGTCCCGGCCATCCACGCCTTTTCACAGGGCACAAAGAACGTGGATGCCCGGGACAAGCCCGGGCATGACGACCCCTGCAATATTCAAATGCGATTGCCCTGCCGCTTGCGGGGAGAGGCGAAAATCTCAATATCCATCCACACCGTTCAGCCGCTGCAAGCGCTGCTGCATCGCCTTCTTCAGGTCGTATCCCGGCCGGCCGAAATCGGCATTGCGGCGCGCGATGAACTCGACCTGCTCGCGCTGGAGCGCTTTGGCCTCGGCCGCATTGCGCGCCTCCCGGATCGCACGGGCATTGGAGGCAAAGACCTCGCGATCGAGATCGGCGAGCTCGCGATTGCCGCAGATCGCCCGTTCCACCGCCCGACGCGCTCGCCCGCAATTGAAGCTGGGCTTGCCGGCGACCGCCATCTGCGCGCCGATCCGCTCGATCTCGCGCGCCATCGCCTTGTGATTGGCTTTGGCCTTCTCGTGGTTCGGATCGATCCTGAGCGCTGCGCCGAAATCCTGCACCGCCTTCGGCTTGTCACCCTTCTTCAGCCAGAGTTCGCCGCGCGCATTGAAGACGTCGGCAAGGCCGGGATCGAGCAGAAGAGCACGGCTGTCGTCGGCGATGGCATGGTCCACCTGATTGTGCCGCGCATAGAGCGCACCGCGCGCGATCAGAGCCTTGATCAGATCGGCCTTCGTCGTCTTCTCGTTGTCGATCACTTCGGCGCAGGCAGTGGCGGCCTTGTCCATGTCATCGGCTGCGGCCGCGGCGAGGCAGGGCGCGACATCGACCTGCGTCACAGCCACCGGCTCGCCGCCGGTCGCGGCATCGGCCGGGGCGAACGATAGCGCATAGAGCAGTCCGGCGCCGATCAGCTGAATGAGAAAACGCATGCGTTGCAGTCGAAGCCTTGTCGTCGATGTTAAGCTCTTGCCTTGAAGCCGCACTATCCATCATACGGCCGGATTGGTGCTAGCTTGTGGCGCCGCTGAAATCGGCTTCGGGGATCATCGTGTCGACATTCGAATGGATCATTGTGTTGCTGCTCGGCGCGGTTGGCTTATCGGCGCTGGCGCGGCGGATCAAGGTGCCCTACCCGACCTTTCTCGCCATCGGCGGCGCGCTGATCGCCTTCGTGCCGTCGAGCCCGTCCTGGACGCTGGAGCCGGACCTCGCCCTTGCCCTTTTTGTCGCGCCGGTCCTGCTCGATGCCGCCTTCGACACGTCGCTGCGCGACCTTCGCAAGAACTGGGTTCCGGTCTCGACCCTGGTGGTGGCTGCGGTCGGCCTCACCACGGCCGCCGTGGCCTATGTCGCGCACCGGCTGATGCCCGACATGCCCTGGGCCGCCGCGGTCGCGCTCGGCGCCATCGTGGCGCCGCCGGATGCGGCCGCTGCGGTTGCGATCCTGAGCCAGGTCAAGCTGCCCCACCGCATGGTCAAGGTGCTGGAGGGCGAAAGCCTGCTCAACGATGCCAGCGCGCTGCTGATCTATCGCATCGCCGTCGGCGCGGTCGCCACCGAGCATCTGACCTGGAGCCAGGTCGCCCCGACCATGGCGCTGGCGCTGGTCGGCAGCGTCATCGCTGGTCTGGCCGCAGGCCGCATCATTCCGCTGTTCATGGAGCGGGTGACGGAGGCGCCGAGCGCCATCATCGTGCAGTTCGCCACCACCTTCATGGTCTGGATCGCCGCCGAGCATCTCGGTCTCTCCGGCATCCTCACCATCGTGGTCTACGCCATCACGGTCGCGCGCACCGCACCGGCGCGCATCCCGGCGCGGCTGCGGGTGCCGTCCTATGCGGTGTGGGAGACGACCGTGTTCGTGCTCAACGTGCTCGCCTTCATGCTGATCGGCATGCAGATGCGGCCGATCTGGACGCGGCTGGATGCGGACGTGCGCTGGGAATATTGCGTGGCCGCCGCCTGGATCCTGCTTACGGTGATCCTGGTACGCCTGTTCTGGGTGACGTTCTATCGCACGAGCCTGCGGGTGCTGATCGCGCAGGGGCTCTATCATCCCAAGGATCCGCAGCAGGTGGCCTCGCCCAAGGGCGGGCTCATCATCTCCTGGTGCGGCATGCGCGGCCTCGTCACGCTCGCCACCGCCTTTGCCCTGCCGGAAAACTTTCCCTATCGTGACTTCATCGTCTTCATCGCGTTTGCGGTGGTGCTGGGATCGCTGGTGATCCAGGGCCTGACGCTGCGGCCGCTGATCCTCGCTTTCAACCTCAAGGACGACGATCCCGTCGGCATCGAGGTCGCCCGCGGCCGCGCCGTGGCCTATCGCGCCGCGCTCGATGCGATCGAGAGCGATCCGTCGGAGGAGGGGGAAATCCTGCGGCTCGAATATCGCGCCATCCTGATGCAGGCCGAGACCGATCCCAACGGCGGCATCAGCAACGGCGAACTGCCCGCCGATCCCCTGCGCCGCCGCGCTATCGAGGCCGCGCGCAAGGCGATCTTCGACCTGCGCGCCACCGAGGTGATCGGCGACGATGCGTTTCATCGGCTCGAGGAGGAGCTCGATCGCGCAGAATTGAGCGCCGGCGGATGATGTCTCTCCGCTGTCGTCCCGACAAGAGTTTGGGCGCTCTGCAATGTGCGCCGAGTCACACGCAGCATCCCGCAGCTTGAACCAAACCCCGCCTCTCCAGACTCACCCCTGATGACGACCCTGATTGACGACCGTCGTGTACGCGCGCGTGATGCGTCGCCTGCACGATATTTTTATCTCCACATGGCGCTCGCCTGCGCCGCCACTGCCTTTCTCGGCTTCGCACCGACCTATTGGGTGCCGCTCGCTCACCGGACATTGTCCGCAAGCCCGGTGATCCATTTTCACGGACTCTTGTTCTTCACCTGGTCGCTTTATTTCGTGCTCCAGACCTGGCTCGCGGCCTCCGGCCGCGTGGTCAATCACCGCTCGTTCGGCATCGTCGGCGTCTCGCTTGCGACCGCGATGGTCATTTCTGGCTTCTTCGCGTCCGTGACCTCGATGAAGAACGCCGCGGCGCTCGGACAGGCCGATGCAGGCATCGCCTTCTCGATCGTGCCGCTGAGCGGCATCACATTCTTTGCCGTGGTGTTCGCGCTCGCCATCATGAACACGCGCAGGCTCGAGGTTCACAAGCGCCTGATGCTGATCGCGGCGGTCTCGATCCTCGACGCCGCGATCGCGCGCTGGTTCCTGACCTTCCTCGCACCATCAGGACCGTCCGGCCCGCCGCCGGTGCCCGTGACGATCGCGCCTGCTGTGGTCGCCTCCATTCTGCTTGTCGTCGCCATGGTGCGCGACTGGCGCGCCGAGGGCCGCGTGCATCCGGTATACATCACGGGCACGCTCGCGCTTCTGGCGGTGAAGGTGCTCAACTGGCCGGTCAGCGAAACGGCGGCGTGGCACGCATTTGCCGGCGGCATCCTGGCTCTGGCGCAGTAGGCGACCTAGAACCGCGGCAAATCCGGGAACGCCAGCTTGCCCGCGTGGACGTGCATGCGGCCGAGCTCGGCGCAGCGGTGCAGGGTCGGAAATACTTTTCCGGGATTGAGCAGGCCCTGCGCGTCGAAGGCGCATTTCAGGCGCTGCTGCTGGTTGAGGTCGATCTCGCTGAACATGTCGGGCATGAGGTCGCGCTTCTCGATGCCGACGCCGTGCTCGCCGGTGAGCACGCCGCCGAACTCGACGCAGGCGCGCAGGATATCGGCGCCGAAGGCTTCGGCGCGCTCGATCTCGCCGGGCTTGTTGGCATCGTAGAGGATCAGGGGGTGCAGATTGCCGTCGCCGGCGTGGAACACGTTGGCGCAGCCGAGCTGGTACTTTTCCGAGAGCTCGCGGATGCGCGCCAGCGCCTTCGGCAGCGCGCCGCGCGGGATGGTGCCGTCCATGCAGAGATAATCGGGTGAGATGCGGCCCACGGCGGGGAACGCGGCCTTGCGGCCGGCCCAGAACAGGTTGCGCTCGGCCTCCGAAGTCGAGATCTGGCAGGTGGTCGAGCCGCAGGCGTTCGCAATGGCCTCGACGCGCGTGATCAGCTCGTCGACCTCGATCTTGGGCCCGTCGAGCTCGATGATGAGCAGTGCCTCGACATCGAGCGGGTAGCCGGCATGGACGAAGGCCTCCGCGGCGTGGATCGCGGGCTTGTCCATCATCTCCATGCCGCCGGGGATGATGCCGGCGCCGATGATGCGCGCCACGCATTCGCCGGCCGCCTCGACCTGCGCGAAGCCAACCATCAGCGCGCGCGCCGTCTCGGGCTTCTGCAGGATGCGCACCGTGATCTCCGTGATGACGCCGAGCAGGCCCTCGGAACCGGTGATGACGCCCATCAGGTCATAGCCGGGATTCTCGCAGCCCTTGCCGCCGATGCGCAGGATCTCGCCGCTCATCAGCACGATCTCGCAGCCGAGCACGTTGTTGGTGGTCATGCCGTATTTCAAGCAGTGCACGCCGCCGGAATTTTCCGCCACGTTGCCGCCGATCGAGCAGGCAATCTGCGAGGACGGATCGGGCGCGTAATAGAAGCCGGCATGGGCGACCGCCTGGCTGATTGCGAGGTTGGTGACGCCGGGCTCGGTGACGACGACGCGGTTGTCGAAATCGATCTCGCGGATGCGCTTGAACTTGCCGAGGCCGAGCAGCACGCCGTCCTCGAGGGGCAGCGCGCCACCGGACAGCGAGGTGCCGGAGCCGCGCGGAACCACCTTGATGCCTTGCGCGGCACAATATTTCAGGACGAGCGAGACCTGCTCGGTCGTATCGGGCAGCACCACAACCATCGGCGGCTGCCGATAGGCGGTCAGCCCGTCGGATTCATAGGCCCGCATCTCGGCGAGGCTGTCGATCACGCCCTCGCCCGGCACGATTGCGCGCAAGGCGGCGACGATTTCGCTGCGACGCGCCAGCACGGCCTGGTCGCTTGCGGGCATCATGATGGCCATTTTAAGAAGCCTTCGTCCGACGGATGGAATTATCTCGGCAAATCAATCATGTCTTGCGGACTTTGGGTAGGTCCTCCGAAGGTCGCATTGCTTTGTTGCAGCGCAAGTTCTCTCTGGGGCAAGTCTGCTAGCAGGAAACCTGTCAGAGTTTCGCGGCTTGTCCACTTGCACCGGACCTGCCAAAACCACGACCCTCCATCTGACCCGGGAAGAGACGAAGAGCACACTTATGACAAAACTGACTTTCGGCGCGGTGACAATCCTCACCGTCATTGCCACCGCACCCGCCGCGATGGCGCAGGATGTCGCGGCCGGCAAGACATCGTTCAACAAGTGCCTGGCCTGCCACGCGATCGGCGAAGGCGCCAAGAACAAGGTTGGCCCGGAGCTCAACGGCCTCAACGGCCGCAAGTCGGGCGCGGTTGAGGGCTATAGCTACACGGACGCCAACAAGAATTCCGGCATCACCTGGGACGAGGCCACGTTCAAGGAATACATCAAGGATCCCAAGGCCAAGATCCCCGGCACCAAGATGGCGTTCGCCGGCATCAAGAACGAGACCGAGATCAACAATCTCTGGGCCTTCCTTGCCCAATACGACAAGGACGGGAAGATCAAGCAGTAAGCGCACGAGGCGGACGCTAGAGCTTCGGTTCTGATCGGACCAGAATCGAAGCTCTGGCTTTCTTGTTCTGACACGTTTTTTCGCGCGAACCGGTTTCCACTTCGCTCGAAAACGCTTTAGTCGGCGACCGCCTGCGCCGGGGCGATGTTTCCGATCATCGTCTCGATCTCCGCCTTCACGAGATCCGGCACGGCGTTCTGCACCATGTGGCCGAGATCGGGCAGCACGATCAGCTTTGCATTCGACACCGCCGCGGCGAACGGACGCGCGTGGATATTGGTTCTCACCGTCTTGTCGGGCTCGCCGGCGATGATCGTAACAGGCGCCGTGATCGCGCCATAGCGCGCGACTTGCGCGGCGACCGACTCCTTCAGCGTCACCAGATCATAGGCATTGGCGATGAACTCGCGCGGGCGCAGTAAGAGCGGTGTCGCGGAGTCCTGCACGAAACCATCCGGCATGATCTGCGGCAGGAACACGTTGCGGGCCCCGGCTTCGGTGATGAAATAGCCGAGCGGCAGCGTGATGGTGTAGGCGAGCAGCGGGCCGATCACGGGCGTTGCGATGATCTCGTTGTAGCGCCCGACACCGCCGCGCCAGGGATGCGTGACGGGCGCGAGCATCACGAGACCTGCCACGCGGCGCGGGTGATCGAGCGCGATCCGCGCGCCGAGGGCGCCGCTCCAGGAATGCACCACGAAGACCGCGCGATCGATCCCGAGCTTGCCGAGCGCCTCGTCGATCATGCGCGCCTGAATCTGCGGCGTCGAATCCTGCCGGCTTGCGCGCGTGCTCCAGCCATGGCCGGGGCGGTCGATCAGAATCACGCGATGATCCCGGGCGAGGAGATCGCCCAGCGGCCGCCGCATCGCTTCGAGGTTGGAGCTCGCGCCGTGCAGCATCACGATCGGCGGGGCGGCCTCGCGCGGGCCGATCTCGACGACGTGAAGCGCGGCGCCCTCGACCTCGACCATGCGCCCCTGCGGCGGAAAGGCCCGCTGCACGGCGACGATTCCGGCCTGCGTGAGCAGCGCCAGCAGGACCAGCGCCGTCACGACTGACATCACGATCATGGAGAGAATCCGGGTGATCCTGGGCACGGGGCAGTTACGGGTCTGCTCGGCCGGCAGTTTCGCCGCCGGCGGTGCGCGCTTCCACCAAAAATGCTGGGGCTGTGGATATGTGCATAATTGCTGATCGAGAAAACTCAATGAAATCAGAGCCATTCTAAGCCGCACGCAAGCTTCGGACCAGCTTCATGCGGGCGTCATCGCAGCTTCCATATAATCGCCATGGTCGGTTCCGCCATCTAGGCGCGGGTGGGCGCCGATCCTCCCCGCAACATCAGGGGGATGCGGGAAAGACCGGCAGGATTGTCCTGGTTTGAACCGGAGAATTTCGATGAGCTTCAGATCGAACGATACTGCAATCGACGAAATCGTCGCGAGCTGCAACGGCGACCTGCGCGGTGCGGTGCGGGCGCTGCTCCTGATCAACGAGCATCTCGAGACCGAGCTGGCAAAGGCCTACGCCGCAGCCGCCGACCGCGGCCTGGTCGAGCGCGGCAGCAGCGTGCTGCATTAAGCGCAGCCTAGTTCGCCCCCTCCTCCTGCTTTTCTTCCTCGGGCGTGACCGGGGGACAGACGCGAATCGTCGAGCGCGCAAGCTTGGCATCGGCCCTGGACTTGTAGGGACCGTCGCCGAACCAGATGTCGCCAATGATGACTGGATTGCTGGTCACGATGGCGCATTTGCCGGTGGCACGGTTGCCGACCACCCAGAACAGTCCGTCGGCGAAGCTCACCGTCCCCGACGCGAGCAGCAACGTCGCTGCGACCATCAAATGCTTCATGGCTTTCGCTCCTGCCATGCAGGTAGGCCTGCAACAGGCCTTGCAATAGTCCTTGCAACGTCCCGGCTCGGATCGTGGTTAATCCGCGGCGGCCGCGATCGCTCAAGATGTGATCGAGTTATAGCTAGATGTCGCGGCCTTCGACCTTTTCGGTCAGCGCCTTGACCTGGTCGGGGATCTTTTCCAGGTGCGGATTGACGGCGAGCGCCTTGCGGTAGGCCTCGAGCGCGCGCCTCTCGTCCCCGACCTCCTGCATGATCATGCCGAGGCCGGCGAGCGCGCCGAAATGGCGGGGCTCCCGGATCAGCACTTGCTGAATGTCCGCGAGCGAGCGGCCATAATCGTTCTGCATGTAATAGAGCGTCGCACGCCGGTTCCAGGCTTCGATGTAATCGGGCCTGAGCTTGATGATCGAATCCAGGAGCTTGATCGCGACGTCGATCTTCTTCGCATCGACGGCGGTCTTGGCGCGCGACATCAGGAGCGCGGCGGTGTCGCTCGGGGTCTGCAGCCAGATCGCCCAGATCCGCGCCTCGACATGCTTGGCGCTGGCCTCGTCGGGCGCCGCTTTCAGCGCGCCGAACAGGAAATCGAGATTCTTGCTGCGGTCGACCTTCGGCAGCTTTGACGGCGCCTCCGGCAGCTTCTTCTGCTTGCCGGGCGGCTCGACCTGCTGGGCCAGGGCCGCCGGCGCAAGGCCGGCGGTTCCCAGCACGAGGGCCAGACACAGGGTGCGCGCGAAACGGAATCTCACTGCCATGGTGGAAGTCTAAACGCGCAAAGCCGCCCTTGCAAAGCAAAGGCGGCGTCAAACTCGTGTGAGACCGTGATCTTGCGGGGCGCGCGAAGGCTCCCGGCGGGGCGTGATCAGCCGCTCAGATCAGCCTTGGCGCGCCTTGAAGCGGCGCTGCACCTTGTTGATCACATAGACCCGGCCCTTGCGGCGGACCAGGCGGTTGGCGCGATGGCGACCGCGCAGCGATTTCAGCGAGTTACGGACCTTCATGGCAGAATCCTGAACGTTCGAAAGGCCGTGTTCGGCACTACCGTTTCGGCACGCGCGAATGTGGCAAAATGAGATTTTTCCCGCTGGCGGACCGACCGCCCGGGACGGAGCGGTTCTTAAGGCATGGCGGGAGGTCATGTCAATGTTAACTGCCAGGCTCCCAACGAGCAAAATCGCGAAAACAACCCCATGCACAGTAGAAGCGGCCGGATCGGCCCGATCCGGCCCATTGGAGGTCAGGCCCGGCAAAGACTGTCGCTACCTGCGCTTTCGCCGCCACCAGCGCCTTGCCAAATTCGTTATATCCTATAATCAATTCGGCAACCCGTCGGGAGGACACCCATGCCGAAGCTGAAGCTGCCTGATATCGACAAAGTCGTCGCCATCGACATCCACACCCATGCCGAGGAGCCCTGCGGCACCCATCCCGACGACGGCTACGACGATTTCCAGGCGCAGATGGCGGAGTATTTCAAGTCGCCGCACAAGCATCCGCCGACCGTGCCGGAGACCGCGGCCTATTACCGCTCCAAGAACATCGCCGCGGTGATCTTCCCTGTTGATGCCGAGCGCGAGACCGGCTTCCGCCGCTACAAGAACGAGGAGATGCTGGAGATCGCCTCCGAGCATCTCGACGTGCTCATCCCCTTCGTCTCGATCGACCCGCACAAGGGCAAGCTCGGGGCCCGCGAGGCGCGCAAGCTGATCGAGGAATACGGCGTACGCGGCTTCAAATTCCATCCGACCATGCAAGGCTTCTACGCCAACGACCGCATGGCCTATCCGCTCTACGAAGAGATCAACAATGGCGGCGCGATCGCGCTGTTCCACACCGGCCAGACCGGCGTCGGCTCCGGCATGCCCGGCGGCATGGGCATGCGGCTGAAATATTCCAACCCGATGTACATGGACGATGTCGCGGCCGATTTCCCCGACCTCAAGATCATTCTCGCCCACCCATCCTTCCCCTGGCAGGAAGAGGCGCTCTCGGTCGCGACCCACAAGCCGAACGTCTACATCGACCTGTCGGGCTGGTCGCCAAAGTATTTCCCGCCGATCCTGGTGCGCTACATCAACTCGATTCTCCAGGACAAGATGCTGTTCGGCTCGGACTGGCCGGTGATCACGCCGGACCGCTGGCTGTCCGATTTCGCCAAGATCGAGATCCGCGACGAAATCCGGCCGAAGGTGTTGAAGGCGAACGCGCGCAAGCTGCTGGGGATCTAGACGATCCGCTTCCATGAAACCGGCATGCAACTAGGTTTGGCCACGGGGTACATCTCGGCTGGCGTAGCCTAGCGTATCCCTTCCATCTCTGGTCCGGATTCGGACGGCGCGTAGAGTACCTCGAACACGACGCGCGCCGCCTGCTCCGGATCCTCTGGGTACGTCAGAGCGACCGACATCGTACCCACAGTTCTTTCAGGCTGGCGGCCGGGCCGCGGTCCACATCGACCTCACGACGTTGTGTGATTCCACCCGATTCAAGCTTGGGCTGCTCACCAGCGGCGTCGAAGTAGGTGGATGGGGCGCGTGATACTCCGGCGATCCAGGACGCAAAAGCAGGTTGGAGGGAAACTTTCGGGTACCCGGGTCGTTCGCTAAGACACGTTGAGCAGCGAATGCCATGTCTCGCCCCACCGTCCTGATCACCGGCAGCAGCGGCTTTCTCGGCCAGGCGATCGCGCGCGGCTTGATGGATCGTTACCAGGTCATCGGCCTCGATGTCAGCCGCCCTAAGAAGCCGTTGTCCGGCATCGAGACAATTGAGATCGACCTCACCTCGGATGCAATCGTGGCGAAGGCGCTGGACCAGGTTCGTGCGCGAACAGGCCGTCGGATCGCCTCGGTCATTCACCTTGCCGCCTATTACGACACGACCGGCGAGGACAACCCGAGATACGATGCCGTCACCGTTCAGGGAACGCGCCGACTGCTGGCGGCCCTTCAGGCATTCGACACGGAGCAGTTCGTCTTCTCGAGCACGCTGCTCGTGCATGCTCCTAGCTCCGCAAAGGGAAGAAAGATCGATGAAGATTCGCCGATCGAACCAGCTTGGGCCTATCCGCAGTCAAAGGCGAAGACCGAGACCCTGATCCTGAACGAGCATGGCAACATCAAGGTCGCGATCCTGAGGCTTGCAGGTGTCTATGACGAGGATTGCCGTGCGGCATTCATCGCGCAGCAGATCGCCCGCATCTTCGAGCGCTTGCCGACCGCTTATCTCTTCACCGGCGACATCACCACTGGCCAGCCCTATCTCCACAAGAACGACCTCGTCGAGGCCGTGGTACGCGTGGTCGATCGACGCAATGATCTTGCTGATGAAACGACACTGCTCATTGGCGAAGAGGAAACGCCGAGTTACGACGAGATGCAGAGGCGGATTGGCCAGCTTGTGCATGGGGAGAGATGGCGGACGATGTCCCTCCCGAAAGAGATGACGAAGCTCGGCACTTGGATGCAGGAGAAGGTTCTCGATCAGGATACCGACATCAAGTCGTGGATGATCGAGAATGCCGACGACCATTATGAGATCGATACTTCGCGAGCGAGGAGCCTCTTGGGGTGGAAACCCCGACACAGTCTGACCGCCACGCTGCCCGAAATGATCCGGCGGCTTAAGGTCGACCCGACGGACTGGTACGAGACGAACAAACTTCATCCTGCGACGGTCGCCGCTTCCGAACCCGAGCTCGACCAGGCCGCGGAGAGACTGCGGCAATCGCTGGAGCCTTCGAAAGATGAGGTTGAGGCCGAGACGGAACGGCATCGGGCGCGCACGCTCTGGGCGCCGCTGACCAATGCAGCGATTGGACTGTGGCTCGTCGCCTCGCCTGTCACGCTTGGTCTCTTCGATCCATCCGCGGCGCCAATTCCACCGGCGCTGGGACATGAGATCGCTTCGCCCGAGACACGTGACGGCAGGCTCGGCATCAGCGAGATCGTGTCCGGCATTCTTGTCGTCGCGTTCGCACTCATCGGCATGCGTCGGCGCTGGCGCTGGTTGCAGTGGCTCACCGCTGCCGTCGGCATATGGGTCATGTTCGCACCTCTCGTGTTCTGGACCACGAGCGCTGGAGCCTACGCCACCGATACGCTTGCTGGCATGCTGATCGTGACGCTCGCGGTGATGGTTCCTCCAACACCGGGCATCAGCCGCCAAGCCCTCGCCGCCGACGATGATCGCCCCCTCGGCTGGACCTACTCGCCATCCACATTCAGCCAGCGCCTCCACATCATTGCTCTGGCCTTTGTCGGCCTGTTCGTCTCGCGCTATCTCGCCGCCTATCAACTCGGTCATATCGACGGGTTGTGGGATCCTTTCTTCGGCCCAGGTGATGCAGCGGTCGCCAATGGCAGCGAGGCGGTGGTGACCTCCTGGGTCTCGAAGGGCTTTCCGGTCGCCGATGCCGGGTTTGGCGCCTTCGCCTACGCGCTAGATGCCCTGGCAGGCGCGATCGGCGACCGTCGCCGCTGGCGCACAATGCCATGGATGGTGATTCTGTTCGGCCTACTGGTTATCCCGCTCGGGCTCGTGAGCGTCAGCTTCATCATTATCCAGCCCCCTTTGATCGGTGCACTGTGTACGCTCTGCATCATCCAGGCCGCGATCACGATAGTGCTCATCCCCTATTCGATAGATGAGGTCCTGGCGAGCTGTCAGTATCTTTGGGGCGCGAAGCAGGCGGGCCAGCCGTTCTGGCGCACTTTCTGGCGCGGTGGCCCGGCGCTCTCCGAGAAGCAGGCGCCGACGCCCGATCTCGACCGCCCGTTATCGGCGGTGCTGCGCGACATAGTCACCGGCGGCGTCAATTTTCCCTGGACGCTGGTCGCGAGCTCTTTCCTTGGAATGCTGCTGATGATCACGCCGCTTGCCTTCGGCACGAGCCCGATCCTCTACTTCAGCGACCATATCACCGGCTGCCTTGTCATCCTCGTCGCCGTTACGGCGATGGCGGAGGTGGCGCGCGCCGCGCGGTTCGCCAACGTCGCGCTCGGAGCATGGGTGGCAATCTCCCCCTTTGTCCTCGACGGCGCCACGACAACGGCGACGATAGCCAACGTTGCAACCGGTGTCCTCCTCATCGGGCTGAGCCTGCCACGCGGCACCCGTAGCGCCGCCCATTACGGCGGATGGGACCACGCAATAGTATGATGCAATGGCGGGCTCTGCGTGGGCGCCACCGAAGATGATGCGGGGAGCTTTCTCATGACGCATCTGATCGGACAGCGGCATCACGTATCGCTCGCCGAGTGCTTGATCGCTGCAACAACAGAGGTGCCCTCTCTCTCCCGCAGGCTTGCGGGAGAGAGTCGGGAGAGGGTGCTTCCGCAATGGGACAATCCCCAAGAGGACAAAGCCCTCACCCGGCGCCATAGCCGATGCGAAGCATCGGCGTCTTAGAGAACGGCGGCCAGAGGCCGCCTATGCCTCTCCGCAAGCGGGAGAGGTGAACGAGCCCCACCGATCAATTCAACCTAAAGCCATTTCGCTCTAATCGTATCCTCATCGCAGCGCATGAGGGCTTCGATCCCATTGACCAAAGCCCTCGCACTCAGACGAAGGCTTCAGACTTGAGCCAAGCCTCCATCGACAAAGACCTCGCCGCCGGTCATGTAGCTGCTGTCCGAGGACGCCAGGAATGCGGCCACCGCGCCGGTCTCGCTGGGGTCGCCGACGCGCCCGATGGGCGTGGCGCTGCCGAGTGCATCGAAGGCTTCCTCGCCCACGACCTCCAGCGCCAGCTCCGTCTTGGTCGGCCCCGGCGACAGCACGTTGACGCGGATGCCCGTGCCGCGCAGGTCCAGCGCCCAGCTGCGCGCCAGATTGCGGATTGCGGCCTTGGTCGCGCTGTAGATGCTGAACTGCGGCGTCCCCATCACGCCCGTGCTCGAGCCGGTCAGGATGATCGACGATCCCCTGCGCATCAACGGCAGGGCTTTCTGCACGGTGAACACCAGCCCCTTCACGTTGACATCGAAGATCTGATCGTAGTGCTCGGGCGTGATCTGGCCGAGCGGCGCAAACGCGCCGGTCCCGGCATTGGCGAACAGAACGTCGACATTGCCGCGTTCGGCTTTCACCGTCGCATACAGTCGGTCGAGGTCGGACAGATCGGTGACCGAACCCCTGACGGCACGCGCCGAGGACCCCAGCTGCGCGAGCGCAGCATCGAGCGGCTCCTGCCGTCGCCCGAAGAGATAGACGAATGCGCCTTCATCGACGAACCGTTTGGCGGCTCCGAGCCCGATGCCCGTTCCGCCGCCCGTCACCACCGCCGTCTTGCCTTGTAGTCTGCTCATGATGTGCTCCTTCATTGAGGTTGCACTGAGCTGGCGGCGTACCCACCTATCGACAAGTATGCACCTTTTGGTAAGTGCCCAAAAAATGTCGTCAGATCGTTCAGACCTCATCTCCCCGCCGGCGCAAGCCCAAGCAGACGTCCAACGTTGCACGCCGAACCTGCCCGGCTTCACCTGCGGCCTCGACGCGACCCTGCGGGTCGTCTCGGGCAAGTGGAAGCCGCTGATCCTGTACTTCGTCGCCCAGGACGGACCAACCCGTTACGGCGAGCTCCGGCGCGCCATCCGCGACGTCAGCGACAAGGTGCTGATCCAGCAGCTCAAGGAGCTGGAGGCCGATGGCCTGGTGAAGCGGACCGACTACAAGGAGGTGCCGCCGCGGGTAGACTATAGCCTCACGCCTCTGGGCCAGAGCCTCGCCGAAGCGCTGGTGCCGCTCTGCACGTGGGGCACCGAGCACATGGCGGAGGTCAGCCGGGTGTTCGCAGAGCGGGCGACCTGGACGCGGCCAGGACGTCAGCCGACCGGCTAGCTCGCGCTACTCGTCGTCCGAAGTCTGCTCCGCCCCTGATAGCAGCGCGTTGCCGCAACTCGACTTGCGTCCGACTTGGGCCAACAAATGACATGCGAAGGCCACGCTATCCAGCTTCGCAATGGCGAATAGCCTCTACTCGCTTGACGATTGTTTAACCGAAATCCGCGTTAACGTTGCAGTGCTCCATGGGGCCTTGCTGCCGATTGAGTTACCATCGGCAAGAGCGTCTTTCAGCCCGGAGCAGCAAATGAAAGTGGGTTTAGAGCTAAGGCGGGTCCTGCGCGGGATTGCTTTCCTGTCCGTGCTCTGGCCCTTCTGTTCTGCGGCAATTGCGTCTGACGCCGAGACTTACCAGACGGCTGCTGCCGTTGCCGTAAGCAAGCTGGACTTTGACCGAGCCATTCAAATCTACTCCAAAGGGCTCGAGCAGCCATTCAGTCTCAAGGACCGGGCGGAGCTGCTGCTGATGAGGGGTGTAACCGCTCAGCTGGCAAAAAGATGGGATCAAGCCGAAGCCGATTTTACCGCGGCCGTCGAAATGGTCGGCTCTACCGACCAGCGCGCTTATCGGGACCGCGGCTTTTTCTATCACCACCGAGGTCACTTCGAGCTTGCGCTGGCCGACTACACCGCTGCGGCGAGGCTGTTCCCGGATAACGGAGCTTTCCCCAACGGTCAGGGGCTGGCGCTTATGGAGCAGGGCAAATTTGACGAAGCGATCACACGGTTTGACGAAGCGATAAAGCTTGAGCCGACATCAGGTCTATTCATGCTTGGAAGGGCCGAGGCCTACAATCGTTCGGGCCGACCGCAAACCGCGCTGGAGGATTACGACAAGGCGTTGGCACTCGGACATCTCACGCGAAGCGATACCTATCGACTTCGCGTGGGCGTCGGAGTCGCTCAGATCACATTGAAGAATGAGAAGGCCGCGACCGAAAGCTTGGATAAGGCTGTCGAACTCGACCCCAATTCGACTACAGCCCTCAGGTACCGAGGGCTAGCCTATGAACGGGCAGGTGAGCTTGATCGTGCGTATCGCGACTACGAGACCGTCTTAAGACTAAATCCAGGCGACGAATTTGCCGTGAAGCGGCTGCAGAGGCTCCGCGCGAACTAGGGATCAAAGGTCGCCTGATCTACAACTATTGCCTCGGATATGGCTGCTCGAGTGGCCTCGGAAACTGAAAGCATCAGGTCCGCTTCGGGTCACGCCCGGAAGAACTCAGGTCGAGCATATCGGGTCCGCTACACCCCGAGCAGCTGACATCCGACGGAGGTATCGCGTCGGCCCCTTCGGGCCAGGAGCAGTCGTATGACTTCCGAACCTGCAAGGCGCGTTAGGCGAAATTGATCAAATCTAGCAGGTAATGCGCGAGTGCCACCGGCCATAGCACACCCGACCGCCGCAGCATTAACATGAGGAAAAGGCCAACAGTAGCCGTAGAAAGGACATTACCAAGGCCGGCCCACCAATGAATTGCGCCGAACAAAACTGACGTCGTGAGAACGGCAAAGATGCCGTCACCCAGATAAGGCCGGAATGCTAGCCGGATGTATCGGCGAAATATGACTTCTTCGCTGATAGCTACCAAGGCTAAGCCAAAAAAAAGATCGAACGCTTTTAGCCATCCGGTCGGGTGCGGATATGCGCCGAGAACGGTTGTAGGGAATGCCGCATTGAGGAAAGATTGCGGCAACTGGACAAAGCGATCTAGCAAGCAAATTCCGACGATCCAAATGACAATCTCAAAAAGTGAAATTTGACGTCCACCTGTTCGAAATGCAGCGATCCGAGCAGAAGGCACTGCCGCCAAAATGGTGAGAGCAGTGATCCGACCCACATAGTCCCAGAGAAGCCAACTTGCCGCTTGATGTTGATGCAGCCGCATAACTTGCGACGCAACTAGCGCTATAAGGGCGAGGACGAACCACCAAATCAACGGGCGCGTATCGGAGCGATTGCTCTCACGCTCTTTAGGCACGACGAAAGAGTGCTCTTCCATGCTCGATGAGATATTCGGTTTACGTTGTCACGGTGACGAATCCTTCACTCCACGCGTCCTTGTCGATTTCCATCTCGCTGACTTGGAAATTATCGGGATAGTCGCGAAAGCCCTCAAAGCGCAGCTTGCGCAGTCTTGCTGCATCTGCTTCGGCCGCGCTGCTATAGACCCCGACGAGTTTATCTTCGGTATCATTCTCATCCAGAGCATCTTCGCGCGGATAGCTATGCCAGAGCAGGAAAACTGTGCGCATTTGTGTAAGGGCCATAACCGCGTGATTGCTTACGTCAGTTCGTCCAACCACCGCTGAGCCAATTTCGGCTCACCCGGAGTGTTTGAAAGGCGAGAGCCCATCTGCAGGAACCGCTCGTGGAGCTGGAAGGGTTCAATGCCGCACTTGTGGCGCAGGCGCTCGATTTTGGAGCCTAATTCAAGGAGCTCCTCCCGTGCGGGGTCGCGCAAACCAACTCGTTCGTACGAGCCGAAGAGTCCCCACTGTCCCTTAGCGCACCCCTGTAGTGCCGACAGAAGCAACTCCCTGTACGAAGCTTCAAGGGCCGCGAGCTGTCGTTCATACGAGGGTCTCATCGGCTCGAATAGGTTCTTGGGTCAAAGAATGCAGCGAGAGCGGAGACGACAGCGACAACCGCCAAGAACAGGACCGTGGTAGGATCGATGAACAGATACAAGACTGCCAGTATTCCGGCGACGGTCAGAGCTGGTCCAATGAGCGCAGGGTGCGTCTTAAGCCAGTTGATCACACTGTGGCGGACCTGAGGGACGTAGGCCGTAGCCGCGAGGAGAGCGACAAGTACAACAAGCCATTTCGGCATGGGACGAAGCGCCTTATTGCCCTACAACTACAATAGCTAAGCACGCCCGCATGAAGAATAGAGTTCAAATTATAGCGACTACCCGGCAATGTCTGTCTTGGGTCACAAGCTGCCGATCACACCTGCAGTGGCAGACGTCCGCTTTGCTCTGGTAAGCTGACGAATTATGCGCACGCCCCAATGGGAGTTCCTGTGACCACAACCCCGGAAGGACAGCCAATGCCCATCAAAGCCGTCGTCTTCGACGCCTATGGCACACTCTACGACATCCAGTCGGTCGCTGACGTCACTGAGGATGCGTTTCCCGGCTACGGCGAGATCATCACGCAGGTCTGGCGCATCAAGCAGCTTGAATACACCTGGCTGCGCTCGCTGATGCAAGCTTACCAGGATTTTGACGCGGTCACGCGCGACTCGCTCGCCTATACGCTGCGTGTGCTCGGACTCGCCTATGAGAGCGAGGCATTCGAGCGCGTCATCGAGAAATATCTGCATCTCGATCTCTATCCGGATGCGGCCGAAACGCTTGCGGCCTTAAGACCGCGCAAGCTCGCCATCCTCTCCAACGGCAGCCCGGACATGCTCAATGCGCTGGTACGCAATTCCGGGCTCGACCGCCTGCTCGATGCCACCATCAGCGTCGACGCGAAAAAGATCTTCAAGCCGAGCCCACAGGCCTATGAGCGGATCGGCGAGGTGCTCGGCACCGCGCCTGATGAGGTTCTGTTCGTCTCCTCCAATCCCTGGGACGCCGCCGGGGCAAAATCGTTCGGACTGAAGGTTGCCTGGATCGAGCGGGTGACGCCCGAAGCGATGGCGCTGGCTTGCGTCGAGAACGAACTCGTGGCACCGCTCACCATGTTCAAGGCGATCCGCACCCAGATGGACGAGCTCGGCTTTGAGCCGGATCATCGCGTCCGCGCCCTCTCCGAGTTGCCGGGAATCACTTAAGGGTCGTCGCCCGCCTGTAAGATTGGAATGAGCTGCCCGGAATGAGCCTGGAATCCGTTCGCGCCTTCTTCGCCGAGAAAGCCCCCGACATTTCCGTCATCGAATCCCCGATCAGCTCCGCGACCGTGGCGCTGGCGGCCGAAGCCTATGGTGTCGAGCCCGGAATGATCGCCAAGACGCTGAGCTTGCGGATCGGCGAGCGCGTGATCCTGATCGTCGCGGCCGGCACCTCGCGCATGGACAACAAGAAGGTCAAGGCGCAGTTCGGCGGCAAGCCGAAGATGCTGGGTCTGGAGGAAGTCGCCGACATCACGGGACACGAGGTCGGCGGCGTCTGCCCGTTCGGCCTGAAGTCGCCGCTGCCGATCTATTGCGACATCTCGCTGAAGGCCTTCGATGTCGTGGTGCCGGCTGCCGGCTCGACCCATAGCGCGGTGCGCATCACACCGGAGCGGATGGCCGAGCTGACCGCGGCCGAATGGGTCGACGTCTGCGAGCACAGGCCCTGAGCGGGGCTATTCGTCCTCGTCGTAAGGCCGCTGTGGAGGCGGCGGAGCAATGTAGCGTGGTGGTGGCGCGGCGCGACCGCGCGGAACCTGTTGCTGCGGCGGCATCTGGTTGCTGGACTGGAACACCGCACGGCAGCCGCTCGAGAGCTGTGGCGTATTCTGCTGCAAGCAGGCCACGATGCGGTTCACGTCGGGAATCTGATCGCTGCACAGGCGCCACACATCAGGTGTGCAGGCCATCTGCTGTTCCATCGTGCCGCGGTATTCCTGCGCGGATGCAGCGCTGTGCGCCATGATGCCGCCGACCGCAAGCGCCACACCTAGCGCGATCCGCTCTGTTCGCATGTCCAGATCCTTCCCAAGTCTCTCGAATTCTCTTCAATCAATGAGACGCGAGCTTGTTCTGGACCAACAACAAAATGTGAAAAGCGCGACTGGAACCATGGCAGCTCCCGCTGACGCCTTGGTCCGTGGCGCCCCAGCAACAGGGCAGAAGCAAACCGGCCTCTTGCGCCTTTCGCCATAAGGCATTTCGCCTGACGCCAAGAATCATCACGGCGCTCCCGCTAGCAATGGGCTGCAATGAGGGGAATGTCGATGCCGACTGCAAGACCGGTCTGTGCGCAAAACGTCGCCACGGCCGCAATCTTTCGCCGCAAGCTGCTGGTCACCACCGCGCTGGCGCCCCTCGTGCTGGCCTTCCTGGTCCTGACGTCCAGCCCGGCGCGCGCCGCCTGCACCGTGGCCGGCACCGGCACGATCGGCGCACTCAATTCGGGCGATGTCGCAACCTGCACCGGCCTCGGCAACACCGATCACATCAACGCCACCGGCGGCACCAACGTCACCGTCAATGTCGGCGACGGCACCACGACATCGCTGCTGCCCGGCGCCGGCATACCTGCGATCGTTTTCGACGCCACCATCGCCTCGCATGTCACCGTCAACAATCAGGCGACAGTCTCGACCTCCAGCGGAGCGGTTCTGCTCTCCAACGGATCGACCCACAACAATGTGACGGTCGCCGCCGGTGCGATCGCGGAGGGTACGGGCAACGCCGAAGCAGCCATCGTCATCGACAATTCGAACGACAACCTCCTCAACATTCGCGGGACGGCCGTCGGCACCGGAGGAAACACGACGGGACTGCGGATCAGCGGGACGTCGAGCGGCAATGTCGTCCTCGTCTATGACAGCGGATCGATCGGCGGCGGCCATACCGGCGTGCAATTCATCGCCGGCGGCAATTCGCTCGTCAATGGCGGCACGATCTCCGGCGGCTTCTTCCTCGCCATCCAGGGCTCTTCCGGCAGCGACACCATCTTCAACGCCGGCACCATCTCGGGCGGCGGCAGCGGAGCGATCGAGCTGAATGGCGGCGATGATCAGCTCGGCCTCGCGCCGGGCGCGACGATCACCGGGAATGTTCGCGGCGGGAGCGGTACCGATACGCTGAACTTCGGCAGCATTGGCAGCGCCATGTTCGACCTCGGCAATCTCGGCCCCGGCCTGCAATATGACGAGTTCGAGCAACTGAAGAAGAACGGCAACTCCGTCTGGACGCTGACCGGCACCACCGCCTTCAACGGCGCGACGACAGTGGACGCGGGCGGCCTGGTCGTGAACGGCACATTGCCCTCGGTCGTCACGATCAATGGCGGCTATCTCGGCGGCACCGGCACCGTCGGCGGACTCGTCGTCAACAATGGCGGCATGGTCGCGCCCGGCAATTCGATCGGGACGCTCAACGTCAACGGCAACGTCGCCTTCAATGCCGGCTCGACCTTCCAGGTCGAGATCAACCCCGGCGGCCAGTCCCACAGGATCGCAGCGACCGGGACCGCCACGCTCAACGGCGGTACGGTGCAGATCGTGCCGCTCGGCGCAGGCTTTATCGCCAACACGCAATACACCATCCTCACGGCGGCGGGCGGCGTCAGCGGCACGTTCGCCGCGCTCACGAGCTCTAGCAGCCCGCTAGTCACAGGGCAGCTCAGCTATGACGCCAACAACGTCTACTTCCTGCTGCAGCAGATCGGCGGCTTCGGAACGTTGTCGGGGCTGACGCCGAACCAGGCCGCGGTGGCCGGCGCACTCGACCAGGTACAGCTCGGCGGCGCATCGGGACCGCTGGCCACTGCGATCAACACACTCGCCGCGCTCAATACGCCAGGCATCAAGGCCGGCCTCGACGACCTGGCCGGTCAAATCCACGCCAATGGACGCCGCTTCGTTGCGGATCAGGCCGACATGTTCCAGAGCTTCATGTGGAATGCCGGGACGCAGTCGCGCGGCGAGACCGTTCGGATGACCGCGTCCGCCTACGCGCCGGAGCCCAGGGACCCGATCGGCAAGGCGTTGAACCGCCGCCGCGCGGCGCCGATGCAGAGCGTCTGGTTTGGCGGCTATGGTAATTGGGACAAGGTGGCCGCGAGCGACATTGCCTTCGGAACCAACACGACCATCGCCGGCGCCGCGCTCGGTGCCGACCTCTGGCACATGCCGGGCTTTACGGCAGGCCTCGCGGTCGGCGCATCGACCGGCCAACTGCGAATGACCGGCCGCGCCGACCGTATCGAGGCCAATGCCGGGCATGCCGGCGTCTACGCGCGCGGCGAAGCCGGCGGCTTCAATCTCGCATCGGCGATCAGCTATTCCTTTGCGGCGCTCGACTCCTCGCGCACGATCGCGTTCCTCGGCGAGACGGCAACTGCCGCCTCGCGTGCAAACACCTTTGCCGCTTCGCTGGGCATCTCGCGGCCGTTCCAGACCGGATGGGGTCTTGTCGCCGAGCCCTTTGCCAAGGCTGATTGGTACGCGACACGCCAGGGCAGTTTTTCAGAGGCAGGTGCGCCGGGGGTCAATCAGCTGGTGCGAGGCGGCAGTTTCGACCTCGGCTATGGCACGGCCGGCCTGCGCGGCAGCCAGCGCATGATGATGCCGAATGGCCACGCGGCACAGTTCGGCGCGACCATTGCCGTTCGTCATGAGTTTACCGGCAGCGCGGCAACCACGACGGCGGCGCTGGAGGGCGCACCCGGCATTCCGTTCGCGATCACCGGCGTCGAGCGCGCGCGCACGGTGGCGCTTGCCGGCGCCGAAATCCGGTGGGACCTGACGACCGCGACATCGTTCAAGGCCTCGTACGAGGGCGCGTTCGCGCCGGGATACGACCGTCACACGCTGCGCGGCCTGGTCCGCAGCGAATTCTGAACGGCCCTACTCCACCTTGCCGATCTTCTTCACCGCCGCGATCAGCCGCTTGCTGTCGGTCGCGACGAACTCAGAGAAGGCCGGCGCGTCCTGATAGGCGACGAGGCTGCCCGAGGTCTCGAATGCCTTGAGCACATCAGGGCTCGTCATCACTTGCGTCATCGCCTCGCGCAGGCGGATCGCGATCGGCGCAGGGAGAGCGCTCTGCGCGAACAGCCCGGCCCAGATGTAAAACTCGACATCCTTGTAGCCGAGCTCCTGGAAGGTCGGCACATCAGGGAAGCTCGCGATGCGCTGCGCGCCGCAATTGCCGAGCACGCGCAGCTTGCCATCGTCGACCTGCGGTTTCAGCGTGCCGGGTGCGGCGGCGATCGCCTGCACGGTGCCGCCGAGGATCGCAGTCAGCGCAGGACCTGCGCCGCGGAACGGCACGTGCAGCAGCTTGATGCCGGCGCTGCTCGCGAACATCTCCATGGCCACATGCAGCGTGCCGTACGGCCCGGACGAGCCATAGGCGATCTGGCCCGGCCGCTTCTTCGCATCCTCGACGAAATCCTGCGCGGTTCTCCAGGGCGCCGAGGCCGGCACCGCGAGCAGCGTGGGATCGGCGAGCACGCGCGCGATCGGCATGAACTGCGAGACCTCGTAGGCGACGGGTCGGTCGAACAGCCGGTCGGCCTCGGGGAGCACCGCGAGCGAGGACAGCGTCATCAGCAGCGTGTAACCGTCGGGCTCGGCACGCGCGGCCGCGGCATTGCCGACCGATCCGCCGCCGCCTCCCGCCCGGTTGTCGACGATCACAGGCTTGCCGAGGATCCGCTCCAATGCCGTCGCGACCGGTCGCGCAGCGAGATCGGCCTGTCCGCCGGCCGGGAACGGAACGATCATGGTGATGTTGCGCGAGGGGTAAAGAGCTTGGGCAAAGCTTGATCGAGAGCAAGCGGCCTGTGCGAGGGACAGCACGGCAGCGGCCTTCAGAAGTTCGCGGCGGTTCATTGGTGGGTACCTCCCCGATTGTTTTCGTGATTGGGAGGCAGCCTAACCGGAATGGATTGTGTTGCGATAGCCGTGCGCTTGCACCCTCCCCGGCGGGGCCTGGAGGGGGCGGCCGGTTGGCCGCATCTCCCCAACTACTGCGACTGCAACAGGGTGGGCAGGCTCTTGTCGAGGACGTTGCCGAGCAGTTGCCGCGTCGACGCGCGCATCACTGGATTGTTGGCGGCTTCCGGCGGTTCTGGCCACTGCGCCCAATCGATACGCAGGGCCGGCGGCCCGGTCATAAAGTTGCTTCCGCTGATCGAGCCTTCGCCGCTCTTCAGAATATCGAAGCTTTGCCCGTCATGAACGTAGATCCGTATGACCGCGTAGATGTCGGCGATGTCGTACAGCGGGCTGACCTTCATGACACCGATGCCGAAGAATCCACCCTGGCGTATTCCCTTGATCACGACGACATAGCGTTTGCATCCGGCCTGACCGGCAACTTGGCGGACGATGGCGCCGGCCTTGTCGCTGCGAACGAACATGCCAAGCCCGGGATCGTAGGAACTGAATGCGGATCTATCGGCAGCGATCCTGCGGACGACAAAACCAGAGCCGACCGCGGCCCTCACACGTTCGACAACGAGGTCATCGAGCCCGAAACCGTCGACCGGAACCTCCTTGTTCTCGTTGCCGAACACGGTCACGCCGATCTTCTTCACGATGAAGCGATCGCCCAGCAGCGATATCACGCCGACGCACGGTCCTGCAGCTTGCGGCGTGGACTGCGAAGCAGGTGCCGGCTTGGGAGGCGCGTTCTTTGCCGGCTTGGCAACCGTCGCCGGCTGGTTGGTTTGCGCCTGCGCGGGGCCGGCCAGGCACAGTGCGAAGAGTAAGAGGCAAATAAGACGAAGCATCATGTAGCGGTCGTCGGGTTGTTGAGAAACGGGAAGCAGGAAACAGAACGCGGCGCGGGTATAGACAACAAAGTTCATGACCGCAACGCGAGGGCCCTAGCGTTTCTTCAACTTGGCAAACTGCCTGGGCAAAAACTCCGTCAGCGGCAATGCCGCAGCCGCACGCAAGAGACCGCGTCGATCCATGATTTGCCCTCGCCTGATTTTCTTGTTTCGCTGCCAGGCTAACGCGCCAGGCGGCAAGAACAAGACGTTTACGAAGCGTTAGCCATATCGGGCTCCTTCAGGAACGCATGTCCGGGCCCGCTGTTGCCTTCCCAGGGAGAGTGGATGATGCGGAATCTGGCGACTATCGACGTTGCGCTGGACGAGATGCTGGTGAATCTCGCAGCGATCGTGTTGCGGCTTTCGACGCCCGAATTGACGCGAACGCCGGAAGCGCGGCGCGCGCTGGCGCGATCCGTCCATCAATATGGTGTGTGTGCGGCGCGGTCGAGCGACCCACGCGTTCACGAATTGAAGGCGCAATTGGAGGGGACGCTGAAGCCAAGCCTGCGCGTCGTCGCGATCCATGGCGTGAAGGTGTCGTAGTTCGTCATTGCGAGGAGCTCTTGCGACGAAGCAATCCAGAATCTCTCCGAGGAGACATGCTGGATTGCTTCGCTGCGCTCGCAATGACGGAGAGCGTTGAAGCCGCGCGCGCTCCTACGACGCTTTGCTTTTCCCGCGCGGCCGGCGCTTGCACGTGCCCGGCAGCTTCGCTGCGAGGAAATCGGCGAGCGCTTCGACGCGCGCGGGGCGGGGGCCGCCGGGCGGGGTCACGAGGTGCACGGCGCCTTCGGCCTGCTTCCAGTCCTTCAGGATGACTTCGACCTCGCCCGACGAGATCGCCTCACCGACGATGAATTCCGGCAGCTCGGCGATGCCGAGCCCCGCGATCAACGCCGGCATCACAGCTTCGCCGTTGTTGACGCGAAGCTGGCCGCCCGGGCGCACGCTGGCCTGCTCGCCGGCCGAATTGGTGTAGTGCCAGGCGTTGGGCGTGGAGAGATAGGCGTAGCTGAAGCATTTGTGCGCGGCGAGATGCATCGGGTGCGTCGGCCGGCCGTGTTTCTTGAGATAGGACGGCGCGGCGACCGTGTACCGCGGCATGGTGAAGAGCCGCCGCGCGATCAGCGAAGAGTCCGGCAGCCGCGCGATCCGAACCGCCATGTCGAAACCTTCGCCGATCAGGTCGACGGTCGCATCGCTCAAATGCAGATCGACGGAGACTTCCGGATAGGCCTGGAAGAACTCGGGCAGCAGCGGCGCCACCGCCTTGATGCCGAACGTCATGGGGACGGCGAGCCGCACCAGGCCGCGCGGCGCCACCGACTGCGCCAGCGCCTCGTTCTCGGCGGCCTCGCCGTCGGCCAAGAGGCGCGTCGCGCGTTCGGCCAGCTTGTGGCCGGCATCGGTCAGCGCGAGCCGGCGCGAGGTGCGGTTGAACAGCCGCGCGCCGAGCCGCTCCTCCAATCGCGTGACCGCCTTGGACACCGTGGCCTTTGACATCCCGAGCTCGCTCGCAGCCCCCGCAAATGATCGCAGCTCCACGACTTTGGCGAAGATCGCGAGCGCTTCGAAATCTGGAAGTTTTGCCATGGCAGCCGGTCCCGATGGGGCATTTAAGGAAACAATGCGTTTCGACAGTTTCTATTTCTATACCACAGGCGAAGGCTTATCCAACAGGTCAATCCGACATCAAGGAATTGCACAGATGATCGAACTCAGACCTTTCGCGAAGCTCGGCGGCGCCGATCACGGCTGGCTCAAGGCCAAGCATCATTTCTCGTTCGCTGGCCATTACGACCCGAACAACATGGGCCACGGCGCCTTGCGGGTGTGGAATGACGACGAGATCGCGCCGAACACCGGCTTTCCCGCCCATCCCCACGCCAACATGGAGATCATCACCTATGTGCGCGAGGGCGCGATCACCCATCAGGACAGCCTCGGCAACGAGGGCCGCACCGAAGCGGGCGACGTGCAGGTGATGAGCGCCGGCAGCGGCATCCGCCACTCCGAGTACAATCTCGAGCCGACCAGGACGCGGATCTTCCAGATCTGGATCGAGCCGGCGATGCGCGGCGGACAGCCGACCTGGGGCTCGAAGCCGTTTCCGAAGGCAGACCGCTCCGGCAGGCTCGTCACCATCGCGAGCGGCTTTGCCGGCGACACGGACGCACTGCCGATCCGCGCCGATGCCCGGGTGCTCGCCACCACGCTGAAGGCGGGCGAGAGCGCGGAGTATGAGCCGCAGACGTCGCGACATCTCTACCTGGTGCCGGCGGCAGGCGTTGTCGAGGTCAACGGCGTCCGCGTCAATGCCCGCGACGGCGCCGCGATCCGCGACGAGGCCAGGCTGAAGATCACGGCGCTCGAAGATTCCGAGCTCGTGCTCGTCGACGCGGCGTGACGATCAAGCAGCCAATCACCTCACCCAATCCCAACGGAGACCACCATGACCAAAGTTCTCGTCCTCTATTATTCCGCCTATGGCCATATCGAGGCGATGGCCAATGCCGTCGCCGAAGGCGCGCGCGAGGCCGGCGCGACCGTTGACATCAAGCGCGTGCCCGAGCTGGTGCCGGCCGAGGTCGCGAAAGCCTCCTATTACAAGCTCGACCAGGCCGCGCCGGTCGCCAAGATCGAGGACCTCGCCAATTACGACGCGATCATCGTCGGCACCGGCACCCGCTTCGGCCGCATGGCCTCGCAGATGGCGAACTTCCTCGACCAGGCCGGCGGCCTCTGGGCCAAGGGCGCGCTGCACGGCAAGGTCGGCGGTGCCTTCACGGCCACCGCGACCCAGCACGGCGGCCAGGAGACCACGCTGTTCTCGATCATCACCAACCTGCTGCATTTCGGCATGGTCGTGGTCGGCATGAACTACGGCTTTGCCGGCCAGATGAAGCTCGACGAGGTCACGGGCGGTGCGCCCTATGGCGCCACCACGATCACCGGCGGCGACGGCAGCCGCCAGCCCAGCGCCAACGAGCTCGCCGGCGCGCGCTACCAGGGCCGCCAGATCGCGGAGACCGCCAAAAAGCTGCATGGCTGATGCGACCCGGGCGGCATTCTCAGTCGGGAATGCCGCCCCAATCCGGGATTGGGACAGGATCACCGTTATATCTGCGTGATGTCGGCGTGAGGCCGAACCGGCTCCGTCGGTAGAGGTGCGGGCGCCGTCGAAAGCCACCAGCCCTCACCGGCAAACCAGCATGTCTCGTCGGGGGCGCCCTCTCTCCGCAACGACTGCACCCCTTCCCAACCTTTCGCGAACGCCTCACCCAATCGCCGGCCGGCCTCGGCATCCTGCAATCCCGCGCAGCCGATGAATTGGGCGCGGCTGAGGAATTTCGCCGGCCAGATCGCACCGTCATCCGGCCGGGTGATCATCAACATGCCGCCGAGCATGCCTTCGGGCGCGAGCGGAAACACCAGCCGCCCGCCGGGCCGCAGCACATTGAGCCATTCCGCCGCCGGCTGTGCCGCGCCCGCGCAGACATAGATCACGTCGGCCGCCGGCAGATCCGCCGCGATGCCCGAGCGTCCGCGCACGTCCACATGGGCGACGTCCTTCAGATTGTCGCGCGCAAGTCCCGCCAGACGTTCATCGATCTCATAGGCGTGAACGCGACCGCCGGGACCGACGAGATGCGCGAGAATCGCGGTGTAATAGCCGCTGCCGGCGCCGATCTGGACCACGGTCTCGCCTTCCTTCACGGCGCAGCCGCTGAGCCAATAGGCGTGCGCTCCGGGCATGCCGATGTTCAGACCGCGCGCCGGGTCCAGCGCCAACAGCGCGTTCTGATAGAGGAAGGCGGGATCATCGTCAGGCGTGACCACATAGGGATGACCGCCGAGACAGATCGACCACGGCCCGGGCCCGGCGAACGGCTCGCGCCTGACGGTCCGAAAGGCCTGCTCGAGGCGAGGGTCTGCAGCCTTCGCAGCACCGCAAATCAGCTGCGCATAGAATGCACGATATTTTGCCGAACGGTCTTCCATGTCGTCTCCGCTATTGCGGCGACGATAGCACATCGAACGCGATGTTCGAGTGACCTTGCAACCCTGCGTGGCGTCAGCGCGCTCCCTTGCCCATCGCCCTCGCCGCGAGGGAGGCGAGCTTCGGATAGCGCCGAAGGCCCTGCGCGACGTGATCGCGCCAGGCGAAGGGCAGGCCGCGCCAGGACAGCGCGACGCTGACATCGGTCAGCGGCACCCTCTCGGCGCCGAAACGGCGCTTGTAGGCTTGATTGCCGACGCTGAGGTCGAAACGGCGCACGCCCAGTGCATGCAGCGCAGCCATGGTGCGCTCGATGACGAGCAGACCCGGCGAGCAGTTCGACCATGGATCGCCAGCATGGCTGATGCGCAGCAAGACATAGGTCGCACCGTGCTTGACGCCAAATGCGGTGGCAACGACGCCTTCGTCGCAGACCAGCGCCGACACCATGGCATAACCTTCCGCGAGCCCGTCGTGAACGACTGCGCGATAGAATCGCGCATGGGTCTCGTCGTTGAGAACGAACCGCGAGCCGAGCTTTTGCATGCGTGCCTGCTGCTGGAGATCCATCACGTCCAACAGCTCGTGCGCACGCCCGACATCGGCGGCGATCTCGAACCGCGCACCGGCAAGACGGCTGAAGACCCGCCAGCAGCGCGGCATCTGCAGGCGCTTGATCGCGGCCTGATAGCCGCCATAGTCGTCGCCCATCAACACGAGATTGCCGTTGAGCGAGGAGGATCCGATCCGGCCGAGCGATACCAGCGGGTTCGGCTTGCCGCCGACCTCCGCCGGCATCTTCTTCAGGCGGAGCAGATCGAAACGGTCGGGCAGAGCGCGTAGCGCGCCGATCAGCGCCGTGTTGATCGCGTCCGTCGCGCCCGCATCCAACGCGGCATCGAGCGCCAGGATCGGTGCGTTGTTGTCGGAGACGCCGAGGTCCGCGAACTCGACGATGCGGATGCCGCGCCTGACATGGCTGATCATCGGCACGATTGCGATGTCCTTGCCGGTGGTAGCATCGGAGATCACGGCGATCAGTGGCGCGACGTCGTGAAACGACTCGTACCAGGCGCCGAGCCAGTCGGCATGCTGGAAGGCGGTGCGGTGCCCGGCGCTCAGGCGCGAGGCCGCGTGCCGCCAGTCACGCAGGAAATCGACCGCGATGGCCGACGCGCTGGACGCAAGATCGTCGGGCTGATCAACGCTGAGGAAGGTCATGCGCGGGGCTCGGTCTGCTCGATGCATTGGAACCTCGCCAGGAAGTGCAGGCCGGCCACCGCCAGCGCGAACATGAACCAGATCGGATTCTGTCGTTCGAGCAGGAAGGTCTCGGTGGCACCGTAGTACAGGCCGAACAGCCACACGGTCAGGAACAGCTTGGCCAGTGCGCCACTGCGGCTGTGAGCCTGCGCCGTCTGGAAATTGCGGAGCGGGGCGAGCACGAAGATGAGGATCACCAGCAGCAGCCCCGGCAGACCGATCGTGACCGCGAGATCGAGGTAGCTATTGTGGCTGTGCGCCGCCGATGTCGCCCATTCGGCTCCTTCCGCGGTGGCCCGCGCACTCACGTCGTCCCAGAACGCAGAATAGCCGTGGCCGATGATCGGCTTCTCCGCGACCGCCGCGAGCGCGAAGTCCCAGATCGCGGAGCGTCCGGTGAAGGTGGGATCGAGCGGAAGCAGCCGTGTCATCGCCGCCAGCACCGGACTGACGACACTGCCGACGGTCAACAGGTTCATCGCAACCAGCGGCACGAAGCAGATGAGCCGCTTCAGCCACAGGCTTGGCGTGACATAGACCAGCGAAGCGAGCACGTAGATCGCAAGGCACAGCACCGAGGACGTCTTGCCGCCGGTGAAGATCAGGAAGGTGCCGGCCAGCACGGCGATCACAGGCCCCATCACGAACGAGCCTACGGCGGACAGGTAGATGCCGACATAGACCAGGATGGTCATCACGGCGGAGGCGATGTTCTTGTGGCCAAAGCTGCCGCGCCAGTCGCCGGCAAGCTGCGGCTCGGTGACGTCGAGCGCCGTGTGGACCGCATATTGCGGCGCGAGGAAGACGCCGAGATAGCACAGCGCGAGCAGCACGAGCGCGGCGCCGCCCAGGCAAAGGTTGAAGCTGCGCCGCGTCGGCGGCAGCAATGGCAACACGATGGCGAGCGACGTCACGCTGACCGTGAGCACGAATCGCTGCATCGAAACGCCGCGGCTTTCCGAGAACACGATGTTGATCACAAGCCAGACCAGCAGGCAGAGATGCAGCGGCGTCACCAGGCTCTTCAGCGCGAGCGCATCGGTGGCAGCGACACACAGTATAGCGACCGCAGCCAGCAGACCCCAGGCGATATAGGTCAGCGCCATTCGTCCGCCGACGATCATGGTGACGTCGGGATTGCGCAGGTCCGGGAACGGATCGAGTGTCACCAGCACCAGCAGCAGCGCCCCGACCGCGACGAGGCAGCGCGCCACCTGCACGGCATCGAGCCCTGCGAGGCGATCACGCAGGATATGGCCGAACGATCGGGCCCCGACGTCGGTCATGTTGGCGGCACTGCGGTCCATGGCTCAAGACATTCGGTAACGCCAGTGAAGCTTGGGGTCGCGGCTCAACCCTTCCGAGGCTTCGTCAACGGGTCTTGCGGAGGTCTGCGACATCGCGGGCTGCCGCATGATGCTCCGCGCGATCTCGTAATATTGCAGCGCCCGTTGCTCCAGCGTGAGATTGTCCAGGATGTAGCCGCGCGGATCGAACGCGCCCGCGGTGCACCCGGCCCAGAAATTGTCCCAGCCCGTCTCGAAGCCGGCGATGTCGGTGAACTTGACCCCGCAGCGTTCGTCCCAGTACGGCACCGACGACACTGGCGCGAACTGCACGCGATGCGGATAATAGTCGGGGTCGCGCCATGGCCCGCCCGGATCCCAGGCAAACACCGGCACGCCGCAGGACAAGGCCTGCTGATAGGCGATGCCCTGGCTCTCGCTTTGGCACAGGAAGATCATCGCGCGCGAACGCGCGAGCGCCGCCTGAAAATCGGCTTCCTTGTAGCTGCCGTAGCGCAGCTCCGTGAACGAGCGGCCTTCCTTGACGAGCCGGGCGCGCACGGGCTCGATCATCTCCGACGCGTAGCGCTCGCGGTCCCAGTGGACCTTGTCGTAGATCAAGACATCGACGGTCTTTTGCGCTCGAGCCGACGGCGCCCAGAGATTCGTGTCGATGCCGACAGGCCAGGCCTCGGTCTCGGGCCAATATGGCCGGTACATATCGACGTACCAGGGACCGGGCACCACGACCTTCTTCACCGGCAGACGCTTGAATAGATCAAGGTCGTCGAGCGGATGATTGTGGACGGCAGCGCCGAGCAGGATCGGGTTCTTCCATAGGAACTTGTCGAGCAGGAACGTGCGCCCGACGATACAGGCAAGCTCGTGGGGATGTTCCGCGATGTAACCGTAATCGTTGACGCGGTAGCGGATGCCGAGCCGGTCGAGCCCCGCACAGAGATTGAGGAACACGCGCAGCTGGCCACTCATGCGCGGCTCGCCGAGCAACAACCGGCGGGCGATGCGACGCAGATGCCTGTCGCCCGGAAACCAGCGGTCATCCTTGTCCTCGTAAAAGAGGTTCAGGATCATCGTATCGGGGGCGTGTTCGAACGTGTTTGCGGGCACGGGATTCCATCCGCGGCAGTCCGATGCGCATTCTCGCACGAGGCAGTCCGCCGCACTCTTCCAAATTTGCCACAGGCTTAATGCCAGCGGCTTAACGTTATTCTACGAAACCGGCGGCACACGGCCCTTCTCGGCAACGGTTCGAGCGGAATGCGAGTATCATGCGCGCACGCCGGACTTGCAGATCGCCAGCATTACCAGCGCGGCACATGGGGTCCTGGTTAACGGATCATTAAAGGCGAGCCGTAGCTTGATCACCGCTGAAGAGGTTCTCGAACTGCCAGCCGCCTCCCGCGCGGCAGCGCCGGCGCGCTTGCCGCTTCAGGTCGGCTCGACCACACCGGTATCGGTCGTCATTCCGGCCAAGAACGTTGCGGCCTATGTCGGCGAAACGCTTGCCAGCGCTCTGGCGCAGCGCGAGGTGACCGAGGTGATCGTCGTGGACGACGGCTCGGACGACGAAACCGTTGCGATCGTCCGCGGCATGCGTGACCCGCGGCTGCACTTGTTCCACAACGATTCCGCGGGCGTATCGGCCGCACGGAATCTCGGCGCAAGACAGGCAAGCGGCGAGTGGTTGCTCTTCCTCGATGCCGACGACCGCCTGCGCTCAGGCGCGGTGGCGGCGCTGCTCGCTGCTGCGCGTGGCGCGCCGCGCGCCGTCCTCGTCTATGGCGATTACAACACGATCGACAGCGAAGGCCGCCAGATCGGCCGGCGCGGCCTCTTGAAGGGGCGCCGGAAGCCGTCCGGAGACGTGCTGACGCGGCTCGCCGCCGGCAATTTCATCGTCAATGGCGGCATCGCGCTCGCACGCGCGGAAGCTTTCCGCGCCATCGGCGGCTTCGATACGTCCCTCAAGTATTGCGAGGACTGGCATTGCTGGTGCCGCCTCGCTGCGATCGGGGAGTTCGCGTTCGCGCCAGAGCTGTTGCTCGATTATCGTCTTCACACCACCAACACCATGAACGCCGCGATCCGGACGCCGAAGGACTTCTTCCCGGCCATCGCGCGGGTGTTCGATGACGGATTGATCCTGGCGAGATTGCCCGAGCACATGACAGCCGGGCTGCGCCTTGCCGCTGAGATTCATCTCGTTACCTACTCGGCGATGCAAGCGGTCCGCTTCGGCAGGTATCGCCAGGCGTTCGCTTATCTCGCGATGATCGGCCGGCAGTCGCTCAAATCGCTGCCACGCTCGGCAATCCGGGTCGCCCTCGCCCGTTTCGGTATCTAATCCTCGCCGCGTCAGGACGCGATCTTCGAGGCCTCGTAAGGCTTCGGCTCGAGGCCGAGGGCCGCCAGGGCGGCGCCAGACGCAACCATCACGGGATGCATCGCGACGACGGCTTTCGACGACGGCAACAAGGCGGCGGCGCGAAGCAGCGACAGCGGCAAGCGGCCCAGCATCTGCGCAAACACCCGCGCCCGCGCTGCTGCGCTCGGGGCGGCTTTGTACTGCACACGATAATTGATCGCGCCGATGCGCAAGCCGCGCTTTGCGATCCAGCCGAGGCTGGTGCGGCTACGCGGCACGGTCTCGGTGATGACGGCCTCCGCCGTCCAGTGGAACAGCATACCGGCGTCACGGCACCGCACGAAGAAATCACAATCGCCGCCGCCAAGAAAATTGAAGCGCAGGTCGAACGCGGGACGGTCGAACCGCTCGAAGGCGGCCCGCGTGATCAGGCAATTGCCGCAGCCGTAGATCAGCGGCACCGCACCGCTGTAGTCGTAGGCGGGACAGAAGGCGGGATGACGCGAAAGCCAGGGCTTGCTGTCGTCGTCGAAGCCCGGCAGCACCGGCCCGCCAACCACTTCGGCGCCGGTCGCCTCCGCGGTGCGGACCATCAGTTCGAGCCAGTCGCTTGATGCGATCTCGTCGTCGTCGATCATCAGGAAACGGGTGGCGGCGGGAAACAGCTGCTGCGCCGTCTCGAAGGCAGCATTGATCGCCTGGCAATTTCCCTGTCGCTTCTCGATCAGGCAGACGCCCTGAAGCCTCCCATCGGCCAAGAACTCCGCAGCAACCGGCGCGCTTTCGCGCCGCACCGCATCGTTCTCGACCATGACGACGGCAAAGGAACGCGGGGTGCGCTGGTTCGCGAGCGACTCCAGCGTCAGGCGCAGGTGTTGCGGACGACGGAAGCATGGAACGCAGACGACGATGCCGACCGACAGGTCGATGACGCGAGAGCTCGCCACGATCTCCCGGTTGGGATCGCGCACGGCATCCGCGATCCGGGCCGCAGACAGGTCTGTCGGGATCAATGTCATGAGATCTAGATGTCCGAGATGTATTGAAGAATCCCTGCTTCGATCGCGCGTCCCACGACGGCACATCGCCGCGGGACAGATGCGTTTCAAAATGAACGGCTGCCGCGCGGCACATAGCCACCAAGTTCGCCGCGCGTCGTGCTGCAATTGGCGGTCCATGCGCCGACAGCGCTCCAACATGAACAATACCGTAGTTAATGCGCATGCGCATTAACCGGGCCGTAAGCACTGCGACCGGTGAGACGGTGCGGCATCGGATTTGCTCTTCGGGCAGGCGCATTTTTTCCTGTAAATTTGAATAGAACAAGCGCGGTCAGAATCCATGAACAAGCCAGCCCCGATCGATTTCGCGACAGCCACGGCGATCCAATTCCCCGCGGCTGCACCATATGCCGAGGCGCTCCATGATCTCGTTCCGGGCGAAGCCCGCGACAGCCTGCTCGCCGTCCACGACGTGCTGTGCCGCGAGCTGCCGCAGGGCCGCCTCGCGATCTATGAGGCGGGCGGCGGCTCGTGCAGCGTTCTGCCACCGGAATTGCTGAGCCGCAGCAAGGTCACCGTGGTCGACATCGACGAGGACCAGGTCCGCAACAACACCTACGCCGACGAGGCGATCCTCGGCGACGTCCAGACCTACAGCTTCGCCCGCGAGACCTTCGATCTCGTGATCTGCTACAACGTGATCGAGCACTTGCCCCATGTCGACACCGCGCTCTTGAACTTCCGCGATGCGCTGAGGCGCGGCGGGATGATCCTGATCGGCGCACCGAATCCGCGCTCGCTCTCCGGGGTCGTCACTAAATATTCGCCGCACTGGTTTCACGTCTGGTTCTACCGGCACATCCGCGGCATCAAGGACGCCGGCCTGCCGGGCGAGCCGCCGTTCCCGACGTTCTTCCATCCGCTGGTGACGCTGCCCCGGCTGGAAGCATTCGCGGCCGCCAACGGCCTCGAGATGATCTATCGTCGTGAGGTCGAGAGTCCGCGCTATCCCGAGATGCGCCGGCGCAAGCCGCTGGTTGCGGCCCTGGTCGACGCCGGCGCCGCGGTGCTCAACGCCGTGCTGCCGCGCGGCACCGACGTCCGCCGCGGCGACTATCACGTCATCCTTCGGAGGATCTGACGGCGATGGCATGTGCGCGGCCCATCAACGGAAAAACGACGGCTCGCAGCCATGCTGCGCGCGGTAACGAACCGTTAATTCCTGGAAGCGGCGGGTATCGCGGGCGTCATAGGGACGCGCCAAGGGATGGCATGCGCTTAAACGCTTTGTTTGCCATTTCGGTGAATAGTCCCTCAATGAGTATGGTTAATTTTCCCTGTTGCGTTGATTGGGCACCTATATCCCGGGTGCGTGGCGTAAAGCGAAGAGTAACCCCTCAGCCCGCGGCACTTGGAATGAAAGCTGGGGATCATGCTTGATTATAGCCAGCCGATCGATCGAGCCAGACCGGAGGCCGCGCAACGGAAGCCTCAGGCCGGCTTCAACGTGCTGGAGCTCGCCAATCTGCTCTGGCGGCGGAAGGTCGCGATCGCCGCGGCCGCCCTGCTCGGTGCGGCGCTTGCCGTCACGATCGGCAAGAGCGTGACGCCCCGCTACACCGCCACCGCTCAGCTCTATGTCGACCCGCGCGAGCTTCAGCTCGTCGACCGCGAGCTCACGCCCCGGGCCCAGGACGTCACCGGCATGGCCATGGTGGTGGAGAGTCAGGCGCGCCTGATCACCTCCAACAGCGTGCTGCTCCAGGTGATCCAGCAGGCCGGCCTCGACAAGGATCCGGAATTCGGAGGCGGCGAGGCTGGGAGCCTGATGTCGTCGCTGCTCGGCCTGATCGGCCTGCAACCGCGCGCGCCCTCCGCTGCGGAGAAGAGGGAAGTGGAGCTCGCGGCGCTCGATGCGTTGAACAAGCACATCGCGATCCGCAAAACCGAGAAGAGCTTCATCGTCGACATCGAGGTCTGGTCGACGGATCCCGCCAAGGCGGCGATGCTCGCCAACACGCTGACCAATGCCTATCTCTCCGAATCCCGCAAGTCGCAGGCTTCGGCGGCACGGCGCGCCACCAACGATCTCTCCAGCCGTCTGAAGGAGCTGCGCGACCGGCTGCGTAACGCCGAGACCGCGCTGGCGACCTACAAGGCCCAGAACAATTTCGTCGGCACCCAGGATGCGCTGATCAGCGATCAGCAGCTCTCCGCCAGCAACCAGCGGCTTTCCGCGGCCCGCGCGGCGACGATGGACGCGCAGGCGCGGCTCGACCAGATCGAGGCGAGCCGCCGCACCGCTGCCGATGCCGGCGCGATTCCGGAGGCGCTGCAATCGCCGACCATTGCGAATTTGCGCGCGCAATATGCCGACGCCCGGAAGAAATATGCGGAGCAGGCCGGTGAGCTCGGCCCGCGCCATCCGGCGCTGCGCCAGACCGAGAAGCAGGTCGAGGACCTCAAGCGCACCATCAACGAGGAGATCGACCGCTTCGCCCAGTCCGCCAAGAACGATCTGACGCGCGCCCGCGACTTCGAGGCCTCGCTCAACCGCGCGCTGGAAGCGCAGAAGCGGCAGAGCGTTCAGCTCAGCCAGGCCGCCGTGCGCCTGCGCGAGCTCGAGCGCGAGGCCGACGCAAGCCGTGACGTCTATCAGTCCTTTCTCAAGCGCTCCCGCGAGACCGAGGAGCAGGAGAGCCTGAACACCTCGGCCGCCCGCGTCATCGGCGAGGCGACTGTGCCGCAGCGGCGCTCGTTCCCGCCGGCCATGAGCCTGTTCGCCATGATCGGCTTCATCTTCGGGGCGATCGCAGCATCGAGCTGGTTCGTCGTTGCAGATTTGCTTTTCGCCGGTGCAGCCGCGCCCGCGACGCCGACACCCGCCCGGCGTGAGCGCTCGTCGGCGCCGCAGGCGTCCCGAGCACCGGAGCTCCCGCGCGCTGCGGAGGTTGCTCAGCCGCGCCAGGCCCCGCGCGCTCCTAAAGCTGCGCCGTCGATGCCGGAGCTCGCCGCGCCCCCGCTGCAGCCTTCGATGGTCGAGCAGCCAATGATCGAGAAGCCGCTGATCGCACGCTTCCAGGAGGCCGACGTCATCCATACGCTCGGCGCCATACTTCCCACCGGCGGCGGCGTCGATCTCACACGGCTGGGTTGGCCGACGCTGCGCCCCGGCTTTCCCATGACGAGCTTGCTCAACGCCTGGCGCGACATGCGCGCCGCGTTGACGCGGCGCGCCGGCGGCAAGGCGATGCCGGTCGTCGCGCTCGTCGGCACCGGTAAGACCAGCGGCCGCAGCGTGGCCGCGCTGAACTTCGCGCTGGCGGCCGCACGCGACGGCGCCCGCGTGCTGATGATCGATGCCGACCATCAGGCGCGCTCGCTCTCGAACAGGGTCATCCGTCCCGGCAAGAGCGAGCCGAGCAGGCTCGGCTGGCTCTCGATCGGCAGCAAGGACGCGCGCGAGATCAAGACGGTAAACGGCATCTCGGTGCTGCCGGCCGCGGAAGGCGACGCCGGCAAGGCCGCCGATGCCATCCACAAGGCGATTGCGCAGGCCCGTTCCGCGGGAGGCTATGATCTCGTGATCCTCGACGGCCCGGCCATTCCGCTCGCGGCCGGCGGCCGCAAGCTGCTCGAGGACATCGACTCGCTGGTGGCCGTGCTGCCGACCAGCCTCGACGTCAACGATAGCCTGGAAGAGATCCTGGCCGCGCTCGGCCCGGCCGAGCGCAAGCTCGTCGGCGTCGTGCTCGACGAGCTCACCCCTGCAATGCAAACGCGCCAGCGAGGCAGACAATATGCTTGAGCGCCGCGTCAACCTCGACGGACGGGCAGCAACTGCCGAGGTGCCGAGAATCACCGTCGGCGGACTTCGCATGGCCGCGATCGACCTGGAAGAGACCGCCGATTTCATGATCGAGGCGACGAATCCCGACCATCGCATCGGCCGTCCGCTGTTCCTGACCTCGGCCAATGGCGAGGTGCTGGCGCGCTGCTCGACCGAGCCGCAGACCGAGCAGCTGTTCCGTGCCGCCGATTTGATCAACGCCGACGGACAGCCGCTGGTCGCCGCTTCAAAGCTGCAATCCTGGTTCCCGCTGCCGGAGCGCGTCGCAACCACGGACCTGTTCCACGTCGTCGCGCGCAAGGCCGAAGCCGCCGGCCGCACCTTCTACATGTTCGGCGCAAGCGAGGCCGAGAACGCCGCGGCGGTCGCGAACGTCCAGAAAATGTATCCACATCTCAAGATCGTCGGGCACAGCCACGGCTATCTGCGCGGCGAGGCGCTGCGTGCCAAGGTCGAGGAGATCAACGCCCTGGCACCGGACTATCTGTGGGTCGCGCTCGGTGTGCCCAACGAACAGGCATTCGTGAAGGAATTCACGCCGCATCTGACCAATGTTGGCGTCATCAAGACATCCGGCGGATTGTTCAACTTCTTGTCAGGCAGTCGTTCCCGCGCGCCGCAATGGATGCAGAAGATCGGGCTCGAATGGGCCTGGCGCACCTTGCTCGAGCCGCGCCGTCTGCTCTGGCGTTATTTGACCACCAACCCCCGCGCGCTCTATCTTCTCTTCAGCCGCAACCGGCCCCTCCGTTAAGAGAAGAGCAGAACGACATGACCGACCGACCGACCGTCCTCGTCACCGGGGGCGCTGGCTATATTGGCTCGCATGCCTGCCGTGCATTGTCCGCCGCCGGCTATCAGCCCGTCGTTTATGACAATCTCTCGACAGGTCATCGCAGCTTCGTATCCGGCCCGCTGGTGACGGGCGATCTGCTCGACGGCGCGGCGCTGGCGCGCGCCTTCGCCGACCACAAGATCGCGGCGGTGATGCATTTCGCGGCGGCGAGCCTCGTCGGGGAATCCATGACCGACCCGCAGAAATATTACATCAACAACGTTCAGGGCACGCTGTCGCTGCTGCAGGCGATGCGCAACGCGGGCTGCCATCGCATCGTGTTCTCCTCGACCGGCGCCGTCTACGGTAACGCCGATTCCAAGGCGCTGCCGGAAGACTTTCCTTGCGCGCCGATCAATCCTTACGGCGCGTCGAAATTGATGATCGAGCGCATGCTCGCCGATTACCGCACGGCCTATGGCTTCGGCGCGTTCTGCCTGCGCTATTTCAACGCCAGCGGCGCCGATCCGGCCGGTGGCATCGGCGAGCTGCGCGACAACGAAACCCACCTCATCCCCCGCGCGATGATGGCGCTTCAGGGCCATGTCGAGTTCGCGGTGTTCGGCGACGATTACGACACGCCCGACGGCACCGCGATCCGCGACTACATCCATGTCACGGACCTTGCGGCGGCGCATGTGGCGGCCTTGAGGCTCTTGGAGCAAGGCCATGCCGGCGGCAGCTTCAATCTCGGCACCGGCTCCGGCTTTTCCGTGCGCGAGATCCTCGACGCCATCAGGCAGGAGACCGGGCGCGAGGTGCCGCACACGATCAAGCCGCGCCGCGCCGGCGATCCCACCTTTCTGGTCGCCGATCCCTCTGCTGCAAGAAAGGTGCTGAACTTCGTTCCGCGTCACTCCGACCTACCGACGATCGTCCGCACGGCCTGGGCCTGGCATCAGAAGGCGCATCCGTTCAGGCCGCGTTAGGCAATCGCGGCTCCGATCGCTTGCTTGCCGTGCCCTGCAGCGGCTAGAATGACTTGTCGCGGCTGCGTCGGCTCATTGCCGGCAGCCGCACGTTCCGCATTGCCGACGACGACGTCGGCCTGCATGGTTCGGCTCGCTTGCACGAGCCGATTTTTCCGAACGACGTGACGATCAAATCAGCGTGTCGACCCGTCGTCGGACGCGATTCCGGGAGCATCGACCACATGCATCAGGCTGCCCGCCTGGAATTCGAGCGCGTGATGGAGGAGTTCGTCCGCTGGCATGTGGTGCCGGAGAACGAGCGTTCGCCCGCGCCCGCCTGGTGGTGGGGGCCCGCGATGGCCGTGGTCGACGACCAGGAGCCGATGAGCGCAACAAGCTGCTGCGCGTTGAACGTGAGCGAAGGGACGAGCTTCGCCGAGGGCGCGCGCGCCATTCTCGCGCTGTTCACCGAGCAGACGTCACTGACCGGTCCCCAGGACTTTCCGAGCAAGGCCGAGGGGGAAGAGCACGAGGTGCGCGAGCTGCACCCGCAGCCGTCAGACGACAGCGCGTTTCAGCCCTGAGCCTGCGTCTTCGTCGGCCACTTCCGGCTGGAGCGGCGGCGCGACGGGCAGCGCCATGGGCCGCAGCAGCTCGCCCATCTGCCGCCCCGGCAGCGGCTTGGAGATCAGGAAGCCCTGCATCTCGTCGCAGCCATGGGCGCGCAGGAAGGCCTCCTGCTCGGCGTTCTCGACGCCTTCGGCGACGACGGTCATGCCGAGGGCCTTGCCCATGCTGATGATCGCCTGCGCGATGGCCTGATCCTCCGAATCCTGCGGCAGGTCGCGCACGAAGGAGCGGTCGATCTTGATCGTGTCGATCGGGAAGTGCTTCATCAGCGACATCGACGAATAGCCGGTGCCGAAATCGTCGATGGCGAGACGGATGCCGCGGCTCTGGATGGAGTCGAGCACCTTGAGCGCGCGGCCGACATTGCGCATCATCATGCTCTCGGTGACCTCGAGCTGGAGCAGCACCGGCGACATGCCGGAGGCCGCCAGCGCCTCGTCGACGTCCTGCAACAGATGCTCGTCGGCAAACTGCCGCGGCGACAGGTTGACCGCCATCGACAGCGGCAGCAGGCCGCGGCGCTGCCAGGCCATGGCCTGCGCGCAGGCCTCTTTCAGCACCCAGCGGCCGATTGGCACGATCAGCCCGGTTTCCTCCGCGAGCGGAATGAACTGTGCCGGCGAGACGTTGCCGAGATCGGGGTGCGCCCAGCGCAGTAGCGCCTCGACGCCCGTGATCTGACCCGTCGCCATGTCCACCTTGGGCTGGTAGTTGAGCGAGAACTGCTCGCGCTCCAGCGCGCGGCGCAGCGCGCTCTCCAGCGACAGCCGCTCGATCGACTGCGTCTTCACCTCGTTGGAGAAGAAGCGATAGCCGTTCTTGCCGTCCTCCTTGGCGAGGTACATCGCCATGTCGGCGTTCTTGGTCAGCGTCTGCGCGTCGGAGCCGTTGGCTGGATACATCGCGATGCCGATCGAGGCGGTGGAATGGCACTCGTGGCCGGCCAGCTGCATGGGCTCGGCGAGCGCGGCGAGCAGCCCGGTGGCGATGCGCTGGACGTCCTCGATCTCGCCACACTGGTCGAGGATCACCACGAACTCGTCGCCGCCGAGCCGCGCGACCACGTCGCTCGCCCGCAGGGCGCCGCGCAGACGGTTCGCCACCTCGAGCAGGAGCAGGTCGCCCGCCTCGTGACCCAGCGAATCGTTGATGACCTTGAAGCGGTCAAGGTCGATGAACAGCACCGCAAAGCGGTGATCGTGGCGTTGCGCCGCATCGATCGCCTCGCGCAGCAGGGCGTTGAAGGTCTCGCGGTTCGGCAGATCGGTCAGGCTGTCGTGCGAGGCGAGGTATTCGATGCGCTCGTCAGCCTTGTTCTTCTCGTCGGCGCGATCGAAGTTCTCCATCGCGAAGGAGACGTTGTCGGCGAGGCGCTGCAACAGCTCGACGAATTCGGGCGTGAAGGTCGCCGGTTCGGTCGACATGTAGATCATGACGCCGACCGCCTGGTCGTGCACGATGAGCGGAAACGCGGCGCCCGACCGCGCGCCGTCCGCGCGCACGATGGGGTGGAAGACACGGACGCGGTCGTCGTTGAGATAATCGTTGCTGATGCAGGGCTGGCGCGTGCGGAACGCCGTGCCGCTCATGCCGCGCCCTTCCGGCCGTTCGGGATCGACGGAAAGACGGACATTGCGCGTGGTGCCGGCGGAGGGACCTGCGGCGGCGACGATCTCGAGCTGGTCCGTGCCGGGTCTGGCCAGGGCAATCGTGGTCGAAGTGAACTTGGCGCCGTTCGACGCCGCAAGGCAGACGAGGTCGAACAGCTCGGCCCGCGACTTCGCGCGCATGATCGCCTCGTTGGTCGCGCTCAGCGCCGCGAACATGCGCGTCAGGCGCTCCTTCTGCGCTTCGGTGCGGGCCTTCTCCTCGGCGCGCTCGAAATTGTCGAGTGCGAAGGAGACGTTCTCCGCGAGCCGCCCGAGCAGCTCGACCAGATCGGGCGTGAACGTATTCTCTTCCGGTGCGAGGAAGAGCAGAATGCCGACCGGTTCCCGTCCCGCTCTCAGAAGCGGGAAGCTCGCCGCAGCCCGCGTTCCATCCTCGATGGCCTGCGCGCGCCAATATGCGGAGCGCGGCTCGTTCAGATAATCGTTCATCACACTGGGCCGGCACGTCCGCAGCGAGGTGCCGATGATGCCCTGGCCCTCGGGATGGTCGGCGGAAATGATGCAGGTACGCCCGCTCATGCGCTCCTGCAAGCGTCCCTTGACGGCAACGACGCGGACGAGTTCGCGTGCTTCGTCGATGATGCCGATCGTCGCCGAGGCGAACAGATCGCCGAGCACGGCCGCCTGGCAGGCCGCGTCGAACAACTCCTCGCGCGTCTTGGCGCGCATGATGGCTTCGTTGGTCGCGCTCAGCGCCTCGAACATTCCGCTCAGACGATTGCGCTGCTTGTCCGCCCGCGCCTTCTCATCGGCACGGTCGAAGCTTTCGAGCGCGAAGGCGACGTTGGCCTGAAGCTTGCGCAGCAGCTCGACGAGCTCCGGCGTGAAGGTGCCGCGCTCCGGGGAGTTGAACAGAAAGACGCCCTCGACCCGGTCGCCGTTGAACAGCGGCAAGGCCGCGGAGGATGCGATGCCGGTGCGGCGGGCGCTGGCCTGCCAGGGCGCAATGCGGTCGTCGGCGAGCACGTCGTTGCTGACGGCGGGCTGGCGCGTGCGAAACGCGGTGCCGGTCAAGCCGCGCCCTTCGGGCACCTGGTCGGAGGTGGAGAACGTGAAGTTGCGAACCTGATCCGCATTCGGGCCGTAGCAGGCGACGACGCGCAGCAGCCCGGTCCGATCGTCGACCAGCGCGACGGTGGCTGAGGTGAACTTTGCTCCCGTTGCGGTCGCCTCGCAGACGAGGTCGAACAGCTCAGCCCGCGACCGTGCCCGCAGGATCGCCTCGTTGGTGGCGCTGAGCGCTGCATACATGCGCGCCAGGCACTCTTCTTCGGCGGAGATCCGGGCTTTCTCGGCCTCGCGGCCGAAATTCTCGATCGCGAAGGAGACGTTCTCGGCCATGCGCAGCAGCAGCGCGACGATCTCCTCGTCTTTGGCCCAGGACCGGCTGATGAAGAACAGCAGCACGCCGACGCTCTCGCCGTGCCTGATCAACGGCGCGACCACGCAGGCGGCGACGCCGGTGTTGACGTTGGCCTGCTCCCACGGCGTGCCCCTGGTGCGGCTGGCGAGATCGTCCTCGACGATGGCTTTCTGCGTCCGGAACACCTCGCCCGATATGCCCTTGCCGTAAGGGCTCTCCGGATCGACCGAATAGCGTGCCTGGGTGACGAGATCGAGGTTCTGCCCGGTGGCGGCGACAGGCTTCATCCAGTGCGAGTCCGGCTCGCGAAGCAGCACGATGGTCGCCAGCGACTTGCCGCTGTGGACCGAAGCGTCGCACACGAGCTGGTATAGCTCCCGCTCGGTCTTGGCGCGCAGGATGGCTTCGTTGGTGGCGCTGATGGCGCCGAACATGCGGTTGAGCCGCCGCGTCGCCCGCTCGCTGGTCTGCCGCGCGGTCTCACGGGCGAAATTGTCCAGCGCGTAGGAAATGTTCGCCGACATGCGCTCGAACAGTGACACCATCTGCTCGTTCAGCGAGTTGGCCTCGCTCCGCGTCACATACAATACGCCGACGCTCTTGCCATTGCAGAGCAGCGGCAGCGCCGCGGCCGCACCGATATGCGCCTTGGCGGCGCCTTCGCGCCACGCCAGCGAGCGCGGATCGTTCAGATAGTCGTTGCTGACGCACAGCTTCTGATCGCGAAACGCCTCGCCGCCGACGCCGGATCCTTCAGGCGTCCCGGCTTCCGTCGTGATCACGATCGAGCGGAGCCGCGCAACGTCATCGCCACAACCGGCCGCGTAGCGCAGCCTTCGGCCGTCCGGCTCGACCAGGAAAACGGCAACGGCCAGAAAATCCCCGCTCGAAAACCCGGCGTCGCAGACCTTCTGGTACAGCTCCTCCGGCGATCTCGCGTACAGGATCGCTTCATTGATGGCGCTCAACGCCGCAAAGGTGCGCGCGAGTGTCGTCGGCACGATCTCAGCTCCCAGGCATTTCTGCCTATTTATCCCGGGACCTTTATGCGCGGCGATCGCCTAAGTCGTCGTTATTGCGCGGCGCAAACCGTCGATCAAAGTGAACGAGCTGCGAACGAGCGCGACAAAACTGACCGGAATACCGCTGCGACGCCGAACCGCCTACGAATGGCATGTTCAGTTACCACTTTGCAGCCTGTGTTGGTTTACGGGAGGTTGATATCGCGGTGCCGTAGCACCTCCTTCAAAACGGCAGCGCCACGCTGGTCTTGATCTCCTTCAGCACCACGTTGCTGCGGACGTAGCGGATGCCGGGGATGCGGAACATGAACTCGTCGAGGAAGCGGTTGTAGGCCGCCATGTCCTGCACGATGACGCGCAAATGATAATCGGCGTCCCCGGTGGTCGCAAAACACTCCAGCACCTCGCGGCGCTTGGTGACCCTCGCCACGAATTCATCGACGAACTTCGCATCGTGCCGCTCCAGCGAGACGTGGAGGATGGCGGACATCGCAAAGCCCGCCTGCTCGCGCGCGACCAGCGCCGCATAGCCCTGGATGACGCCGCTCTCCTCCAGCGCGCGCACCCGCCGCCAGCAGGCCGAGGTGGACATGCCGACCCCGTCGGCGAGTTGCTGATTGGTGGCGCGGCCATCTCGCTGGAGATGGGCGAGAATGCGGGTGTCCTGCTCTTCGATCATGGGAGGCTCCGATTCGAGCAGATCTACCAGATTGGGCGCCTGCATGCAAAATTCTACCGGATTTCCATAACAGAAGGGATAAATAGGTAAGACCTACCAGCGGCCCGGGCATAACCTTCCAGCACTGGGCAGGATGCCGCGCGAGGTCCGCCATGGACGCCATTCCGTCAATCGACACGTACGAGCTCGCCGATCGCTATGAGCGCGAGGAGGGCCGCGTCTTCCTCACGGGCACGCAGGCCATCGTCCGCATCGCACTCGACCAGGCGCGACGAGACCGTGCGGCCGGGCTCAACACCGCCGGCTTCATCTCCGGCTATCGCGGCTCGCCGCTCGGTGGCATCGATCTCGAGCTCTGGCGCATCCAGCAGCGGCTCAAGCAGGACCGCATCGAATTCCTTCCCGCCGTGAACGAGGACCTCGCGGCGACAGCTGTACTCGGCTCGCAACAGGTCGAGACGCAAGGCGACCGCGAGGTCGATGGCGTGTTCGGGCTCTGGTACGGCAAGGGCCCGGGCGTCGATCGGTCCGGCGATGCGCTCAAGCACGGCAACGCTTATGGCTCCTCGCCGCATGGCGGCGTGCTGGTGGTCGCCGGCGACGACCATGGCTGCGTCTCCTCCTCGATGCCGCACCAGTCCGACGTCGCCTTCATGAGCTGGTTCATGCCGACGCTGCACCCCTCGGACGTCGGCGAATATCTGGCGTTCGGCGAATATGGCTACGCGCTGAGCCGCTTCTCCGGCATGTGGGTCGGCTTCAAGGCGATCTCCGAGATCGTGGAATCGGGCGCATCCATCGCGCTACGCCCGCCGCGCGTCTTCCGCACGCCAGACTTCACGCCGCCGCCGGGCGGCCTGCACTATCGCTGGCGCGATTTGCCCGGCCCGCAGATCGAGGAACGGCTGGAAGCGAAGAAGCACGCGGTCTACGCCTTTGCCAAGGCCAACCCGATCGACCGGCACATCTACGATATCCCCAGCGCCACCTACGGCATCGTCACCACCGGCAAGGCGCATCTCGACCTGATGGAAGCCCTGCGGCTGATGGGCCTCGATGAAGCCGCCTGCCGCCGCCTCGGCATCGACGTCTACAAGGTCGGGATGGTTTGGCCGCTGGCGCTGCACGACGCGATGGAGTTCGTGAGAGGCAAGCGCGAGATCCTGGTGGTCGAGGAGAAGCGCGGCATCGTCGAGAGCCAGTTCAAGGAGTATTTTTACGATTATCCCGGCAGCAAGCCCGAGCGCATGGTCGGCAAGCACGACGAAACCGGCGCACGGCTGATCTCCTGGATCGGCGAATTGTCGCCTCGCGCGCTCGCGAACGTGCTCGCGCGCCGGCTCGATCCGATGTTTCCGGGTCTCAATCTCGCCGCGCGCGCGGCCGCCCTGATGCCGGAAGCCGCGCGCACGATCAATGTCAGCGGCGCGACGCGCACGCCCTATTTCTGCTCGGGATGTCCGCACAACACCTCGACCAAAGTGCCGGAAGGATCGAAGGCGCTCGCCGGCATCGGCTGTCACTTCATGGCGAGCTGGATGGACCGCGAGACCTCCTCGCTGATCCAGATGGGCGGCGAGGGCGTGAACTGGGCTGCTTCATCGCGATTTACCGGCCGCAAGCACGTGTTCCAGAATCTCGGCGAAGGCACCTATTATCACTCCGGCTCGATGGCGATCCGGCAGGCGATCGCGGCCAAGGCCAACATCACCTATAAGGTCCTGTTCAACGACGCGGTCGCCATGACCGGCGGCCAGCCGGTCGACGGGCCCGTCAGCGTCCATGCCATCGCCCACAGCGTCCGCGCCGAAGGTGTCGAGCGCATCGCCCTGGTGTCGGACGATCCCGCGCAATTCAGGCCGGCCGACCTGCCATCCGGCGTGACCATCCATCCGCGTGAGGAGATGGATGCCGTGCAGCGCGAGCTGCGCGAGGTTCCCGGCGTCTCGGTGCTGATCTACCAGCAGACCTGCGCCACCGAGAAGCGGCGCCGGCGCAAGCGCGGGCAGATGGCCGATCCCAAGCGCTTCGCCTACATCAACGACCTCGTCTGCGAAGGCTGCGGCGACTGCTCGGTCGAATCCAACTGCCTCAGCGTCGAGCCGAAGGAGACGCCGTTCGGGCGCAAGCGACAGATCAATCTGTCGGCCTGCAACAAGGATTTTTCCTGCCTCAACGGCTTCTGTCCGAGCTTTGTCACAGTCGAAGGCGCGACGCGGCGGAAGAAGAGCGCGAGCCGGATCGATGTGGCCGGCCGCGCCGCCACACTACCCCTGCCCGCGCCCGCAACGCTCGAGCGGCCCTACGATCTCTTGGTGACCGGCGTCGGCGGCACCGGCGTGATCACCGTCGGCGCGCTGATCGGCATGGCCGCGCATCTGGAACACCGCGGCGTTTCGGTGCTCGACTTCACCGGCTTTGCGCAGAAATTCGGGCCTGTGCTGAGCTACATTCGCCTGGCCGCGAGCCCCGAGGCGCTGCACCAGGTTCGCATCGACCAGGGCGCGGCCGATGCGCTGATCGGCTGCGACCTCGTCGTCAGCTCCTCGCCCAAAGCCTCAGGCACATATCGCCGCGGCACCCGTGCCGCCGTCAACACCGCGGAAATGCCGACCGGCGACGTGGTCCGCTTCCGCGACGCCGATCTCGCTGCGCCAAGCCGCCTGCGCGCAATCGGTCAGGTCATCGGCGAGCACAATCTCGACACGTTCAATGCCAATGCGCTGGCCGAACGCCTGCTCGGCGATGCCGTCTACGCCAACATCATCATGCTCGGCTTTGCCTGGCAGCGCGGTCTCGTCCCTGTTTCGCTGCAGGCGCTGCTCCGCGCGATCGAGCTCAACGGCGTCGCGATCGAACGCAACAAGCAGGCCTTTGCCTGGGGCCGGATCGCCGCTGCCGATCCGGATTTTCTGCCGAACTCGGACAAGGCACCTGAAGCCGAGACGCTCGACCAGATCATTGCCCGGCGCGCCGAGTTCCTCGCGGCCTATCAGAACAACGCCTACGCGGCGCGCTACCGGGCGATGGTCGGAAAGGTCCGCAATGCCGAGGCCAAGCTGAACAGTGAGGCGCTGACCGAGGCGGTCGCTCGCGGCCTGTTCAAGCTGATGGCCTACAAGGACGAGTATGAGGTGGCGCGGCTGCACATGCGAAGCGGCTTTCTCGACGAGCTGAAGCGTGAATTCGAGGACGGCTTCAGCATCCAGTACCACCTCGCCCCGCCGTTCCTGAAGTCGCGGCGCGATGCACGGGGACGTCCGCGCAAACGCGCCTTCGGCCAGTGGATTCAGGTGCCTCTGGCTATGCTCGCGCGCTTGAAAGCACTGCGCGGAACGCCGTTCGATCCGTTCGGCTACACCGCGGAACGGCGCGCGGAGCGTGAATTGATCGCCTGGTATGAAGGCCTGATCGAACGGATGCTGGGCGAGCTCGATGCGGCGCATCTGCCAAATCTCGTGGCGATCGCCAAAGGCCCGATGGATATCCGCGGCTATGGCCCGGTGAAGGACATCGCGATTTTGAAGGTGAAGGCCGACGTCGAGCGGCTGCTCGCCGAACTGGACACGCCATCGCCGGCAAGGATGCACGCCACCGGTTGACGCGGCGCCGCGGACGCTTCAGCCTCTGCTCCTTAAGGGACGCTCTGATGGCCTCCTGCGATCGGGTGATGCATCATGGATTTCGACCAGTTGACACTGACCGAGGCCGCGGCCGGCCTCGCCGCCGGGACATTCACGAGCACCGCACTCACCCGGGAAGCCCTGGCCCGCGCCAAGGCCAACGCCGAACTCAATGTCTTTGTCACCCTGGACGAAGCCGGCGCCTTGAAGGCCGCGGCCGCGTTCGACGCGGCAGGCGATAAGACAAAGCCGCTCGGCGGCGTACCTATCGTGATCAAGGACAATATCGAGGTCGCGGGACTGCCCTGCAGCGCCGGCACACCGGCGCTGAAGGATTACATTCCGAAGGCCGACGCGCCTGTCGTGACAAAGCTGCGCGATGCCGGGGCGGTCATCATCGGCAAGACCAGCATGCACGAGCTCGCCTTCGGCATCTCCGGCTACAACACCGCGTTCAAGACCGGCGCCGAGTATGGCGTGCGCAACGCCTATGATCGCACTTTGATCGCCGGCGGCTCCTCGTCAGGCACGGGCGCGGCGATTGGCGCGCGGATCGTCGCCGGCGGGCTCGGCACGGACACCGGCGGATCGGTGCGGGTGCCTGCCGCCCTGAACGGATGCGCCTCGCTGCGCCCGACGGTCGGGCGCTACCCGCAAGACGGCATCGCGCCGATCTCGCACACCCGCGATACCGCAGGCCCGATGGCTGCGACCATGGCGGATGTCGCGCTGCTCGACCGCGTCATCGCCGGTGGCGATGCGCTTGCGCCGGCGGATCTGACGCAGGTCCGCGTCGGCCTCGCGAGATCGATGCTGGCCAATCTCGATGCCGACACCGAGGCCGCGTTCCAGGAAGCCGTCGCGAAAATGAAGGTGCAAGGCGTCACGGTCGTCGAGATCGAGATGCCGCAACTGGCAGAGCTCGACGCCCAGGTCAGCTTTCCCGTCGCGCTGTACGAGGCCTATGACGATCTGGTCGCCTATCTCAGGCACACCGGCACCGGCCTCTCCATCGCGGCACTGGCGGAGCAGATCGCCAGCGCCGATGTGAAGGGCACCTATGACGGCTTGGTGATCCCGCGCAAGCTGCCTGGTCCCGACGGCACCCTGGTCGACGCCAAGCCGATCTACGACGCCGCGATCGAGATTGCGCGCCCCGCGCTGCAGGCGCTGTACGCCAGGAGCTTTGCCGACAACCGGCTCGATGCGATCGCCTTCCCAACCACGCCGCGCGTCGCCATTCCCTCCAATCCGGAGTCCAGCAGCCTCGAGAATTTCGGCCTGTTCATTCAGAACACGGACCCAGGCAGCAATGCCGGGATTCCCGGCATCCAGATCCCGATCGCGCTCGGCGCCAGCAGCAGATTGCCGATCGGGCTTGAGCTCGATGGCCCCGCCGGCAGCGATCCCCGCCTGCTCGCGATCGGCATGGCGCTCGAGGCTGCGTTCGGGCGCTTGCCGCCACCGGCTCGCTGACGGACTCCCTCCGGAAATGCTGGAAGGTGGCGCCTCGTTCGTTCGGCCGGCTGGACAAGGCGAGGGGAGGTCCGATCCCGTTCATCGTGGTATTTCGATGGGGGTGGGCGTACCTTCCTTATCGCTGTCGAATACGATCAGGACCCGCAGTCCGGCGGAAGTCGCGCCCAACGGCAGTAGTCCCTCCGGCTTTCGCTTTGGATCGAACGGGAGTTCCTTCAATAGCCGCACGGTCTCGGACTCTCCGTCCCAAGAATATATTGCGTAGGCTCCCGGCCCGTCCGCAACAGGACCGGCCAGGATGAGGGTGCGATCGCCGAACGCGGCGAGATCGCGTACACCCCTGTTGTCACCGAGCGGAAGTCGGAACAGCTGGTGAGTCGTGCTTTTTCGATCACCGAACAGCGCGTCTATCTCTACCGAGAGGACGACGGCGCGATTGTCGTTCAAGACGGGGCCCCGGAATCCCGCGAGCAACGTCCGATCGTCCTTGATCGCCACGCCCTCGATGGTCAAGCCGTTCTTCTCCAGCCTGATATCCATGAACTCGAGAAGCGCAGGTTCGGCCGCGATGACCTCTCGCAATTGCCCCGTACGCTCGAGGCCCGACGCATTGCCATCTGCCCCCGTCGTGCGGAACCGAACGATCTGGCTGCTTGCGCCAATCCTCGCCCGAATCTTATCGGCATCTTTCTTGGGGTCGAGCTTGTGGTCCTTGTCCCGCGGATGGCCATGCGAGCCGATGACGTAATACTGCCGTTTGGAGAAGGCGACGCCCTCGCCATCAAGTTCGAGCGCCTTGCCATTGAACGTGTTGTTGATCAACTTCACGGGGCTGCCGGCGACGAGCTTGCCGTCGGTCAATTCGATGAATTGAGCGCCCTGGAGATTGTCGTGGATAACGAGGCACGAACGGGGAAACCCATCAGCGGTCGTGCAGGCGATGCCGCTGACATCCTTCGACTTGCCTCCGTCCTTGCCGATCAGCTTGTTCTTGACCGGCCACACATCGTCGGCCGCAGCAGGAGAAGGCTGCACGCCACCCGCCATCACGAGGCCGAGCAGCAAAGTCGCAATCCATCCTGTTCTGGCAATGGTCATCGAAGCCTCCCTAGAGCCGCAGTCGGGCCAGACCAAGCCATCCAGCTCCATCACAGGATGATGCCGCCAATCCCTTGCGAAGCTCTCACGCAAGCGAACGTTGACCGGCTTGCCCCCGGTCGATCCGTCAAACATGGAAGAGCAACAGATGGAAGAGGAGAAGCTAGAAAGCTGGCCTGGACGAAACGTCGTATCAAAAAAGAATCGAACCGAATGCCTCGGTCCCAAATACATCATTCATATCTCAGGTTGTATTGTTGCAGGCAACTCGGCGTTGTCAACACGCTTTCTGCCGCACGTGGAGCCGGCGGTGAAAGTCTCATGAATACGGGTTGATCAGCTTCTGCTGCTCGGCGCTGTGGTGCACGAGCAGGTCGATGAAGGTCCTCACTTTCGCCGACAGATGATGACGATGCGGATAGACCGCGTTCATGGAGAGCTCGACCGTCCGATATTCCGGCAACAGGCGCACGAGGCGGCCGGCTTCGAGATCATCCTGAATGAGGAACCCCGCCATCAGGCAGATTGCGGCGCCCTCCAGCGCGACCTCGCGCAGCGCTTCTCCGCTATTGGTGACGAAGCTGCCGGAGACGCGCACCGAGGCCGGCGTGCCCTTACGATCGAGGAAGCGCCATTCGTCGCCGAACGGATAGTTCAAGTGCCGACCACAATTGTGCCCGGTGAGCTCGTCGAGCTTCTGCACCCGGCCGTGCTTCTCGATGTAATCGTGGGAGCAGCACAGCACGTGGCGCCAGGTGGCAAGGCTGCGCACGATCAGGCTTGAATCCGGTGGCTGTGTCATGCGCAGGGCAACGTCATAGCCTTCTTCGATGAGGTCGACCTCGGCCTCGCCCATGCGCAGATCGATCTTGAGCTCCGGATAGGTCGACAGCAGTTTGGCCGCAATCGGCGCGACGAACGGCACCATGTGCGTGGCGACGTGAATGCGCAGCGTGCCGCGCGGCACCGACTGCAATTCGCTCGCGATGTCGTCGGCCTGTTCGATATCGGCGAGAATCTGGACGCAGCGGTCGTAATACGCCTTCCCGATCTCGGTCAGATTGACCTTGCGCGTGGTGCGGTGAAGCAGCCGCACCCCGAGCCGGTCTTCCAATGCCTGCACGTGATTGCTCACCATGGTGGTCGACATGTTGAGCTTGCGGGCTGCTGCGGAGAAGCCGCCGGTCTCGACCACCCGGCTGAACACTTCGAGGCTGGTCAATCGATCCATGGCTTTCCTTGACTGGGATGTGCGCCTCAGCAGCAATCGCGCGGCAATCGCGCTGGCGTAGCCGCTCGCCTGACCCGGTAGACATCACGAACCAGGGTGACCGCTCAGATTATCCACCTTGAATGGATAATCCTTCCAGAATCTAGCCAATTATCATCCGGGCCAGCAAGACCGATAGTCTCAGCGAGCCGACAGGAGACTGCAATGTCCGAAATGCCCCGCACCGAGACCTTCCAGCAAGCCACTGAAATCACGCGCGATTACGCCAAGGCGCCGCCCGCTATGCCGGCCCGGAACAGGGTCCGGCGCGCGGCCTTGGCGCTCGCGCTGCTCGCAGGCACTGCGACCATGGCCTACTACGGACACGATTACTGGACCAACGGCCGCTACCTCGAATCCACCGACGACGCCTATGTGAAGGCGGACTCCACGATCGTCGCGCCGAAAGTCTCCGGCTACATCGCCAAGGTGCTGGTCGGCGACAATGAGAAGGTTCGGGCGGGCCAGCTGCTGGCCAAGATCGACGACCGCGATTTCAAGGCGGCGCTCGACCAGGCGAAAGCCGACGTCGCTGCCGGCGAAGCCTCGGTCCGCAACATCGACGCCCAGCTCGAACTGCAGCAGCCGATCATTGAACAGAGCACCGCCGACGTCGCCGCTGCAGAAGCCAATCTGAAATTCGCGCAGGAGGAGCGCGCCCGCTACGACGACCTCATGAAGTCGGGCTCCGGCACGATCCAGCGCGCGCAGCAGACCGACGCGGCGCTGCGCGCCAGCAGCGCGCAATTGCAGCATGCCAAGTCCGGCCTCGTCGCCGCGCAGCGCAAGGTCGACGTGCTCACCACCCAGCGCGCCCAGGCCACCGCCCAGCTCGAACGCGCCCGCGCGGTCGCGCAGCAGGCGGCGCTGAACCTGTCCTATACCGAGATCACCGCGCCGGTGGACGGCACGGTCGGCGCCCGCAGCTTGCGTGTCGGCCAATACGTGCAGGCCGGCACGCAATTGATGGCGGTGGTGCCGCTCGACGCCGTCTACGTCGTCGCCAATTTCAAGGAGACCCAGCTCACGCATGTGCGGCCGGGCCAGCCGGTCGAGCTGCACGTCGACAGCTTCCGCAACATCAGCCTGCGCGGCCATGTCGACAGCCTGTCGCCGGCGAGCGGGCTCGAATTCGCGCTGCTGCCGCCCGACAACGCCACCGGCAATTTCACCAAGATCGTGCAGCGCGTTCCGGTGAAGATCGTCCTCGACGACCACAGCCTCACCGGCTTGCTGCGGCCCGGCATGTCCGCGGTGCCGACCGTCGACACCAAACAGGCGGTGCTGGCCGAGCGCGAGACGGCCAAGCGCCTTGCCGACAATACGCCCCGCGCGAATGGGGGTTGAAGCCATGGGCACGCTCCAACCGGCCCTCAACGCCACCTCCGCCAATCTTCCCGCCCCCGTAGCATCCGCCGCGCCGGCGGTGTCGACAAAGACCTGGATCGCGGTGATCGGCGCCACGCTCGGCGCCTTTATGGCGGTTCTGAACATCCAGATCGTCAACGCCTCGCTCGCGGACATTCAGGGCGCGATCGGCGCCGGCATCGACGACGGCGGCTGGATCTCGACCTCCTATTTGATCGCCGAGATCGTGGTCATCCCGCTGTCGGGCTGGCTCGCGCAGGTGTTCTCGATCCGCATCTATCTCCTCACCAACGCGATCCTGTTCCTGGTTCTGTCCGCGGCCTGCGCACTGGCGCAGGATCTGTCGCAGATGATCGTGCTGCGTGCCATCCAGGGCTTCACCGGCGGCGTGCTGATCCCGATGGCCTTCACGCTGATCATCATGCTGCTGCCGCGCGCCAAGCAGCCGGTCGGCCTTGCGCTGTTCGCGCTGTCGGCGACTTTCGCGCCGGCGATCGGCCCGACCATCGGCGGCTATCTCACCGAGAATTTCGGCTGGCAATACATCTTCTACGTCAACCTGGTTCCCGGCGCGATGATGGTCGGCATGCTCTGGTACGCGCTCGAGCCCAAGCCGATGAAGCTGGCGCTGCTTCGCGAGGGCGACTGGGCCGGCATCATCACCATGGCGATCGGCCTGTCCGCGCTCCAGACCGTGCTGGAGGAAGGCAACAAGGACGACTGGTTCGGCTCGCCGTTCATCGTCAAGCTCTCGATCATCGCCGCTGTTGCGCTGACGGCATTCCTGATCATCGAGCTCACGGTGAAGAAGCCACTGCTCAATCTGCGTCTGCTCGTGCGTCGCAATTTCGGCTTCGGCATGCTCGCGAACTTCCTGCTCGGCATTGCACTCTACGGCTCCGTGTTCATCCTGCCGCAATATCTGGCGCGTATTCAGGGCTACAATGCCGAGCAGATCGGCATGGTGCTGGCCTGGACCGGGCTGCCGCAACTCGTGCTGATCCCGCTGGTGCCGCGCCTGATGCAGAAGTTCGATGCGCGGATCATCATCGGCGTCGGCTTCGTTCTGTTCGCAGCATCCAACTTCATGAACATCAACATGACCAACGACTATGCCGCCGACCAGCTGCTGTGGCCCAATATCGTGCGCGCCATCGGCCAGGCGCTGGTGATGGCGCCGTTGTCGGCGGTCGCGACCGCAGGCATCGAAGCGGAGAATGCGGGCTCGGCCTCCGGCCTGTTCAACATGATGCGCAATCTCGGCGGCGCCGTCGGCATCGCGCTGCTGCAAACCGTGCTGTCCAAGCGCGAGCAATATCACTCCAACGTGCTGATGCAGTCGGTCTCTGTGTTCGAAGAGGCCACGCGCACGCGGCTCGAGCAGCTCACGCAATATTTCGTCAATCACGGCGTTATCGACCGTGCGGACGCCGCGCATCGCGCCTATGTCGCGATCGGCCATACCGTACAGAAGCAGGCCTTCATCTTCGCCTTCAGCGACACGTTCTACCTGCTCGGAATGGCGCTGATCGTCGCTCTCATCGCCGTATTCTTTCTGAAGAGGCCCGGCCAAGTCTCGGCCGGCGGAGCCCACTGATCAACCAACGAAAAGGAGAACGACCATGAAGCCCCGCATGAACTACTACCAGGCCGCGCCCGATACGATCAAAGCGCTGGTGGCGCTTGAGCAGCAGATCCAGTCGACCGGCCTGGAGAAATCGCTGATCGAGCTGGTCAAGATCCGGGCCTCGCAGATCAACGGCTGCGCCTTCTGCATCAACATGCACACCGAGGACGCCCGCAAGCGCGGCGAGACCGAGCAGCGCATCTACCTGCTCAATGCCTGGCGCGAATCCCCGCTCTATTCCGACCGCGAGCGCGCCGCACTGGCCTGGACCGAAGCGGTGACGCTGATCGCCGAGACGCATGCGCCCGACGAGACTTACGAACAGGTCCGCGCGCAGTTCTCCGAGGAGGAGACGGTGAACCTGACCATGCTGATCGGTGCCATCAATGCCTGGAACAGGATCGCGATCGCATTCCGCGCCGTGCATCCGCTGAAGGTGAAGGCGTCAGTGGCTTAAACCGACGGCAACGGACGGTCTCGTAGGGTGGGCAAAGCGTAAGCGTGCCCACCATTCTTCAGCAAAAACGGGAGAAGGCGTGGGCACGGCGCAAGCGCGCCTTTGCCCACCCTACGACAGCTACGTATGCCGCTTACACCGCCGTCGCCTTGGCGAAGTCCACGTAGATCTCGCGCAGGCGCGTCGCCATCGGGCCGGGCTTGCCGTCGCCGATCGTCTTGCCGTCGATGGCGACCACCGGCTGCACGAAAGAGGATGCGCTGGTGATGAACGCTTCCTTGGCGGCGAGCGCTTCGGCGACCGTGAAGGAGCGTTCCTCGACGCGGAGCTGACGCTCCTCGGCAAGCGCAATCACGGCCTTGCGGGTGCAGCCGGGCAGGATCGCGTTGGAGTTCTGGCGGGTGACGATGACGTCGTCCTTGGTCAGGATGAACGCCGTGGACGAGCCGCCTTCGGTCACATAGCCATCCTGCAGCATCCAGGCTTCGCCGGCGCCGGCTTCCGCCGCGGCCTGCTTTGCCAGCACCTGCGCCAGCAGCGCCACGCTTTTGATGTCGCGGCGCTCCCAGCGGATGTCGGGCACCGTGATGACATTGATGCCGGTCTTGGCCACCGCGGCGTTGATGATGTCCTTCTCGGACGTGAACATCACCAGGCTCGACCCGACGTCGGACTTGGGAAACGGGAAGTCGCGCCCCTTGTCGGCGCCGCGCGTCACCTGGAGATAGACGAGGCCGTTCACGAGCTTGTTGCGCGCGATCAGCTCCTTCTGCAGCTCGGTGATGCGCTCGATGGTCTCCGGCAGCTTCAACTTGATCTCGCCGACGGACCGCTCCAGCCGCGCCAGATGCGAAGCATTGTCGACCAGCTTGCCATCGAGGACGGCCGAGACCTCGTAGATGCCGTCGGCGAACAGGAAGCCGCGATCGAGCACCGAGATCTTGGCTTCCGAGAGCGGGACGAATGAGCCGTTGACGTAGGCGATCGAGTCCAAGGCAGATCTCCTGGGGAGGGAAGGGATTTGGCCACCGGTATAGGGGATTTGGCGGGCTGGATAAACCCTACCCTCGTCATCCCGGGACGCGCGTAGCGCGAGCTATGGTGCGCAATTGCGCACCTGAGGATCCATACCCCCGATGGTGGTTATGGATTCCGGGCTCACGACTGCGTCGCGCCCCGGAATGACGGTGGCGGTGATTAATGCGAAAGAATCTTCGACAAGAACTTCTGCGCGCGGTCGCTGCGGGGCTTGCCGAAGAAATCGTCCTTCGCCGCGTCCTCGACGATCTCGCCGCGGTCCATGAAGATGACGCGGTTGGCGACCTTGCGGGCAAAACCCATCTCGTGGGTTACGACCATCATGGTCATGCCCTCGCGGGCGAGATCGACCATGACGTCGAGCACCTCGCTGACCATTTCCGGATCGAGCGCCGAGGTCGGCTCGTCGAACAGCATCACGATCGGATCCATTGCGAGCGCGCGCGCGATGGCGACACGCTGCTGCTGGCCGCCGGAGAGCTGCGCCGGGAATTTCTGTGCCTGCTCCTTCAAGCCGACGCGCTCGAGCAGCTGCACGGCCTTGGCCTGCGCCTTGTCATGCCCCCTGCCCAGCACCTTCTCCTGCGCCAGGCAGAGATTGTCGATGATCTTAAGGTGCGGAAACAGCTCGAAATGCTGGAACACCATGCCGACGCGCGAGCGCAGCTTCGGCAGATCGGTCTTGGGATCGTTGACCTTGGTGCCGTCGACCAGGATGTCGCCGCTCTGGAACGGCTCCAGCGCATTGACGCATTTGATCAGCGTCGACTTGCCCGAGCCGGAGGGGCCGCAGACCACGACGACCTCGCCCTTGGTGACATTGGTGGTGCAGTCGGTCAGCACCTGGAAGGTGGGGCTGTACCATTTGTTGACGTGGCTGATTTCGATCATGAGCGGGGAGCCCTAGCGAATGATGGCGATGCGCGCCTGGAGGCGGCGGACGCCGTAGGACGCGATACAGGAGATGGTGAAGTAGACCACGGCGGCGAACAGATACATTTCGACCAGGCGGCCGTCACGCTGCGCCACCTTGCTCGCCGCGCCCAGGAAGTCGGTGATCGACAGGACGTAGACCAGCGAGGTGTCCTGGAACAGCACGATGGTTTGCGTTATCAGCACCGGCAGCATGTTGCGGAAGGCCTGCGGCAGCACGACGTAGCGCATGCTCTGGGCGTAGGTCAGCCCCAGCGCACTCGCCGCGGCCGGCTGGCCGCGCGAGATCGACTGGATGCCGGCGCGCATGATCTCGGAGAAATATGCCGCCTCGAACATGATGAAAGTGACGAGCGAGGACGTGAACGCGCCGACGCTGATCGGACGCGAGGCGCCTGTCACCCACTGCCCGATATAGGGCACCAGGAAGTAGAACCAGAAGATCACCAGCACCAGCGGCAGGGAGCGCATGAAGTCGACATAGATGCCGGCGATGCGCCCGAGAATCTTGAATCCGGACAGGCGCATCAGGGCGAGCGCCGTACCGAAGACTAGGCCGCCGAGAGCTGCGAGGAAGGTCAGCGTCAGCGTGAACGTCATGCCCTCGTAGAACAGATACGGCAGCGCGCGGCGGATGACGTCGAAATCGAGATTGCCGAGCATCGCTTATTTCCCCGTGATGTAGCCGGGGATCGCAACCCAGCGCTCGAGGAAGCGCATCGCGGTCACGACGACGGCGTTGACGAGGAGATAGAGGATGGTCGCGGCGGTGAAGGCCTCGAACACCTGGAACGAGAATTCCTGCATCGAGCGCGCCTGTCCGGTCAGCTCGAGCAGGCCGATGGTGATGGCGACGGCGGTGTTCTTGATGGTGTTGAGGAATTCAGACGTCAGCGGCGGCAGGATGATGCGGAAGGCCATCGGCAGCAGCACGTAGCGATAGCCCTGCACGGTGGTCAGGCCGAGCGCAGTCGCCGCCATCTTCTGCCCGCGCGGCAGCGAGGAGATGCCGGCCTGCAGCTGCACGGCTACGCGCGCCGACATGAAGAAGCCGACCCCGATCGCCGCCGTCCAGAACGGCGCGTTCGGCAATTGCTTCAGCCACAGCCCGGCCGCCCTCGGCAGAATTTCCGGCAGCACGAAAAACCACAGGAAGAGCTGCACCAGAAGCGGCATGTTGCGGAAGAATTCGACGTAGGCGAAGCCGAACCAATTGGCGCCCTTCGACGGCAGCGTGCGCATGACGCCGACGATCGAGCCTGTGATCAGCGCGATCACCCAGGCCAGCGCCGCGGTCTTGAGGGTCAGCGCCAGCCCCGACAGCAGCATGTCGAGGTAGGTGCCGGTCCCCATCGGGTTCGGCTGGAAGAAGATTCCCCAGTTCCAGTTGTAGTTCACGTGTCCCCCGCGCGAACGCGCCCGTCATTGGACGTCTTGAGCGCCTATGCAAATGTCCGGCCACCCCAGTGTCAAGAGTGGCCGGACATGATCCCGATCGAAAGATCGAGGTTTTAGCTTACTTGTAGTCGTCCGGGTTCGGCGAGTCCGTCGGCTTGGCGAACTCGTTCTTCAGCTCGGCCGAGATCGGCGTGTTGAGGTTCAGTCCCTTCGGCGGGATCTTCTGGGTGAACCACTTATCGTAGATCTTCTGGGCCTCGCCGGAGGTGTAGAGCGCAGCCGTGGCCGCATCGACGACCTTCTTGAACGCGGGATCGTCCTTGCGCAGCATGATGCCGTAGGGCTCCGGCTTGGAGAACGCATCCTTGGAGATAACGTAGTCGCCCGGGTTCTTCGAACCGGCGACGAGGCTCGCCAGCAAGATGTCGTCCATGACGAAGGCGACCGCGCGGTCGGTCTCGACCATCAGGAAGGCTTCGGCGTGATCCTTGGCCGGAATGATGTTAGCGCCGAGGCCCTTGGCGACATTGGCTTCGGTGAGCTGCTTAATGTTGGTGGTGCCGGCGGTCGAGACCACGGTCTTGCCCTTGAGGTCATCGATCGACTTCAGGCCGCTCGACTTCTTGAAGACATAGCGGCTGGCGGTCAGGTAGTGGGTGTTGGTGAAGGCGACCTGCTTCTGGCGCTCGGCATTGTTGGTGGTCGAGCCGCATTCGAGGTCGATGGTGCCGTTGGCCATCAGCGGGATACGGGTCGCCGAGGTCACCGGGTTGAGCTTGACCTCGAGCTTGTCGAGCTTGAGCTCCTTCTTCACGGCGTCGACGATCTTGTAGCAGATGTCCATCGCGAACCCGACGGGCTTCTGGTTGTCGTCGAGATAGGAGAACGGGATCGAGGAATCGCGGAAGCCGAGCGTGATCGCGCCGGTGTCCTTGATGTTCTTCAGCGTGCCGGTCAGCTCCTGGGCCCCGGCTTGGCTGACGACGAGGGTCGCGGCGAGCGCGAGCCCGATGTGACGGAAATGTTTCACGTTTTTCTTCCCCTTTCGGATGATGCGGCCCGGATGCAAGCACAAATCGGGCCGGATTAGAATGTAACTTTCGGCTGGATTATCGGCTCAGGTTAACGGGCCAGTCGGTGGCTTTGGCAACTCGCCGAGATCCCAGAACAGCCCGGCCATCACCGTCAAGGCCTCTTCGGTCAATGGCAGCAGGATGTGCTCATTGGGCGCATGCTGGGAGCAGCCGGGATAGGAATGCGGCACCCAGATCGTCGGCAGTCCCAGGATCTCGGAAAACACGTCGTTGGGCAGCGAACCGCCGAAATTCGGCAGCACGGCCGGCGCCTTGCCGGTGGTCTCTCGCACCGAATCCGCCGCCCATTTGATCCACGGGCTGTCGAAATCGGTGCGCGATGCAGCAAAACTCTGCGCCGCGCGCACCTCGACCATCGGAAAACCGCGTCCGACCAGATGCGCGCGGACAGCGTCGATCAGCCCCTCAACCTTCGTCCCGACCACGAAACGCAGTTGCAGCACGGCATTGGCCTGGCCCGGAATCGCGTTGGCCGGCTTCTCGATATTGCCTGAGGACATCGCCAGCACTTCCAGCGTGTTCCAGGCGTAGAGCCGTTCAGCGGCCGATAGACCCTCCTCGCCCCAATTTTCGGCCAGCGCCGGCTCGTCCGCAGTCGGCACCACCTCGACGTCGGCGAGATAGGAGCGGATCTGGTTGGTCAGCCGCGGCGGCTTCAAGGCATCGAGCTGGAGACGGCCGCGGCCGTCGACCAGGGTGGAGATCGCGTTGACCAGGATGGTCGCGGGGTTGGCGAGCACGCCGCCCCAATTGCCGGAATGGTGGCCGCCGTCGCGCAAGTTCACGTCGAGATGGATGCGGATGCCTCCACGACAGCCGAGAAACAGCGTCGGCCGATCGGCCGAGAGGCGCGGCCCGTCGGAGGCCATGAACAGGTCGGCCTTGAGCGCGTCGCGATGGAGATCGCAGACCTTGCCGAGATCGGGCGAGCCGATCTCCTCGCCCATCTCGATGATGAACTTGGCGTTGAAGCCGAGCTTACCGCCGCGCGCCTCGCGCACCGCACGCAGCGCGGCCATATTGATGCTGTGCTGCCCCTTGTTGTCGGCGGTGCCGCGGCCATAGAGGCGCGTCCCGGAAGCATTGGTGCGCCAGGGATCCCGGCCATCACGCCACTCGCCTTCCATGCCGTCGACGACATCGCCATGGCCGTAGACCAGCACGGTCGGCGCAGACGCGCTCTCGTGATGCTCGGCGAACAGGAACGGCGCCTTGCCGCTCGGGGATTCGACGATGCGGCTGGAAAAATCGAGCGCGGCGAAAGCCGGCTGCATCTCCTGCTCCAGATAGGCGCGCAGCTCGGGGCCGCGCTGCGGATTCTGGCTCTCGGTCTTGTAGGCGACGCGGCGATCGAGTTCAGCGAGGAACGCGCCGGACTTGAAATCCTCACGGGCGCGGGCGATGGCGTCGGCTCTGGTCATGCTTGCTTTTCGAGACTGTGAGACGAAGGACCTTACCCGACATGGGTTGGCCCTCGAAAGTGGCGGGGACTTGGATGGTTTCTTGTAGTTCTCTTGTAGCTCTCTTGGGATTTCGTTCTTGCTTCCTTGAGACTGGCTTGCCAGGCACAGCTGCGACGCTGACTTTGGCCTTGCCAAGCGCAAGCCTTCTATCTTGGCCCTTGCCAAGGGCCAATTATATGCAAGAACTTCGCCAAGTTGGGGCGCACATCTATCATTCGAAGAGCGCTCAGTACAGGGCGCCGAGGGACCAGCATGGCCAAAGAGATCAGGCTCAACGCCTTTGCGATGAATTGCGTCGCACACCAATCACCGGGCCTGTGGACCCATCCGCGCGACCGTACCGCGGAGTATAACCGCCTGTTCTACTGGATCGATCTCGCCAAGACGCTGGAGCGCGGCCGTTTCGACGGGCTGTTCCTGGCCGACGTGCTTGGCGTCTATGACGTGTATGGCAACAGCCCTGACGCAGCCTTGCGCAATGCAGCGCAGACGCCGTCGAACGAGCCGCTGCTGCTGCTGTCGGCGATGGCGGCGGTGACGCAAAATCTCGGCTTCGGCGTCACCAGCAATCTGTCCTTCGAGCCGCCCTATCCGTTCGCACGGCGGATGTCGACGCTCGATCACCTCACCGAGGGGCGGATCGGCTGGAACGTCGTCACCGGCTATCTCGACAGCGCCGCGCGCGGTGCCGGCAAGGACAAGCAGACCGGCCATGACGACCGCTACGACATCGCCGACGAATATATGGAGGTCGTCTACAAGCTCTGGGAAGGCAGCTGGGAAGACGATGCCGTGCTGCGCGACCGCAAGCGCGGCATCTTCACCGACCCGGCAAAAGTTCATCGCGTCAATCATGCGGGCGCGAACTACCGCATCAACAACACCATTCACCTCAGCGAGCCCTCGCCGCAGCGCACGCCCGTGCTGTACCAGGCCGGCACCTCGCCGCGCGGCCGGCAGTTCGCGGCCAGGCACGCCGAGTGCGTGTTCATGTCGGGACCGTCAGCCAAGGTGATCGCGCCGCGCGTCTCCGCAATCCGGCAGGAGGCGGCCGCACTCGGCCGCGATCCGGCGGAGATCCTGATGTTCTCGATGATGACGATCATCCTCGGACGGACGGAAGCCGAGGCGAAGGAAAAATACGCCGACTACCGCCGCCACATCAGCCCAGAAGGCGCGCTGGCGCTGATGTCGGGATGGACCGGCGTCGACTTCTCCGGCTACGACCTCGACCAGCAGGTGCGCCACGTCCAGAACGATGCCGGCCGCAGCGCGATGGACAACGTGACCCGCGCCGACCCTGACCGCGTCTGGACCGTGCGCGACGTCATCGAGCATGTCGGCATCGGCGGCGCTGGCCTGGTCGTGGTCGGCACGCCCGAGATGGTCGCAGACAAGATCGAAGCATGGTTCGAGGCGACGGATGTCGACGGCCTCAACGTCGCGTTCGCGATCTCGCCCGGCGATTTCGAGGATATCGCCGACATGCTGGTGCCCGAGCTGACGCGGCGCGGAAGGTACAAGAGCGAGTACGCCAAGGGCACGTTGCGGGAAAAACTGTTCGGCGAGGGCCGCGCGCGCCTCGACGCGCCGCATCCCGCGGCGGAGTATCGCGTGGGGAAGAAGGGGTAGGCGGAAGATCGCGCCACAGCCAGGCTGTCGTCCCCGCGAAGGCGGGGACCCATAACCACAGGAAGTAGTTTGGCGAAGACTCGGGAGCTCGATACGCCTACCAGCCGCAGTCGATAGATCACGCGGTATGGGTCCCCGCCTTCGCGGGGACGACTGCGGGGCTACACCTTCCCGTCCACCATCACCTCGATCAGCTTGGTTCCCGGCCGATTGAACGCTGACGTCAGCGTTGCCTTCAGTTCGCTAACATCGCTGACCTTGATCGCCTCACAGCCGAGTGCCTTGGCGACGCCGGCGAAATCGACCGGCGGATCGACGAAATCCATGCCGACGTAATTGTCATCGCCGTGGAAGGCGAGCAGGCGCTGCTTGATGATGCGATAGCCGCCGTTGTTGGCGATGACGACGTTGAGCGGCAGCTTGTGATGCGCTGCGGTCCAGAGCGACTGGATCGAGTACATCGCGCTGCCATCGCCGGAGAAGCACACCACGGGGCGATCGGGATTGGCAATGCTGGCGCCGACCGAGGCCGGCAGGCCCCAGCCGATGCCGCCGGAGGCGAGCCCGTGATAGCCGTAGCGGTCGCGATGCGGATGCAGGGCCGTGATCTGGCGGCTGGAGGTGAGACCTTCGTCGACCAGGATGGCGTTATCGGGCATGGCCTCGACCATTTGCAGCACCAGGAAGTCCGGATCAATCGGTGTGCGGCCGGCACTCTTGCCGATCTGCTCGACCAACGCGGCGCGGCGCGCGGTCCAGTTCTTCGGCGCGAGCTCGGCGAGACGCTGCTTGGCGCGGCTCGCGAGGGCCGCGCCGCCCATCTCCTTGAGTACCGGGATCAGCGCGCGCAGTGTTTCCTTCAGATCCGCCTTCAGCGCGATCTCGGCCCCGTAGTTCTTGGCAATCTCCCAATCGATGAGACCGATCTGCACGATGCCGAGGCCCTCAGGCAGCGCGTCGACCTCGCTATAGACCGACATCCGCAGCGGGTCGCCGCCGAGGGCGATCAAGAGATCGTACGGCGCGAGCGTATCGCGCGCGGCCTTCTGCACGCGCGCGAGCGTGCCGACGAAGCTCGGACTTTCGGACAGAAAGTGCGAGCCGTAGGGCGTCGAGGACTGATAGGCCGCAGCGCCGAGCAGCTCGGCCAGTTCAGCCGCCTCCGTCAAAGCATCGCTCTTGACCACCTCGTCCATGGTCACGATCACGGGACGCTCGGCCTTGAGCAGACGTGCGGCAAAGGCCTTCAGCGCCTCGTCCGAAGGTTTCGTGCGCGCATCGATGCGGGTGGAACGACCGAGATCGAGTCCCGCCTCGCTGTTGAGGATGTCGCCGGGCAGCGAGATGAACACCGGCCCGGTCGGCGGCGTCATCGCCACCTTGGCGGCGCGGCGCACGATGCGCGGCAGGTCCTCCAGCCGTGTCACCTCGACCGCCCATTTCACCAGCGGCTCGGCCATGCGCACCAGCGGACCATAGAGCACCGGCTCCATCAGACCGTGGCCCTGCTCCTGCTGGCCCGCCGTCAGGATCATCGGCGTGCCCGTGAACTGGGCGTTGTAGAGCGAGCCCATGGCGTTGCCGAGGCCGGGCGCGACGTGAACGTTGCAGGCGACGAGCTTGCCCGAAGCGCGGCTGTAGCCGTCGGCGATCGCGACCACTAGGCTCTCCTGCATCGCCATCACATAAGTGAGATCGGGATGGTCCTTCAGCGCATGCATGATCGGCAGTTCGGTGGTTCCAGGGTTGCCGAACAGATGCGTGATGCCCTCGTCCTTGAGCAGCGCGAGAAAGGCGGAGCGGCCGGTGATCTTGTTCTTCATGTTTCCTCCAGGAGCGGACCGTTGCCGCAAGGACCGAAAGCATGATGGCCGAGATGCTGGCAGAGGCGCAAGGAAGCGCGGTCATGGCTGCGTTGCGCGGGAGAGGCGCTACATCTCCTCCCGCCCGAGTTCGAACGGGTCGTCCCCGCCAGCGCGCTTCTTCCTTTTCGAGCGCTGCCAGACGACGCCGGGAAAGCCCTTCAGCGGCACCAGGGGCTCGCCGGTATAGGCCCATTCCTGCAGCTCCTCGATGGCGATGTGATAGAGCGGCTGGCGGCCGGTGCGCTCGTTGAACAGGGCGCGCGGGATGTTGACCATGTGCGGCCCGCGCGGGCGCTCGTACATGATCGGCGTGCCGCAATGCGAGCAGAAGCTGCGCGCGATCTTCGTCGCCTTGTCCTCGTAGCGGGTCAGCGCGGTCTTGCCTGAGGTGATGCGGAAGCGCTTCTTCCAGCTTCCGACATAGGTGGCGTAGGCCGCGCCATGGGCGCGGCGGCTGGCAGCGGAATGATCGTGCCAGGCCCAGCGCGCGGGAACGTCGATCTCGAAGGCGACCTTGCCGCAGAGGCATTGGCCGGTGGCGATCCCTGCGGCGGCTGCGGCTTTGGCCATGGACGTCTCTCCGTCGTCATTGCTAGCGCAGCGAAGCAAGCTCGTCATTCCGGGGCGATGCGAAGCATCGAGCCCGGAATCCATCCCACGTCCAGGTATGCGGCCCGATGGATTCCGGGTTCGCGACTTCGTCGCGCCCCGGAATGACAGATCAAGCCGGCGTCAGCTCGTCATACACCGGATAATCCGTGTACCCCTTCTCCTCGCCGCTGTAGAACGTCGCGCGATTATACGGCGTGATCGGGTAGCCGTGCTCGAGACGACGCGGCAGATCAGGATTGGAGATGAAGATGCGGCCGAAGGCGATGATGTCCGCATGTCCGTCGGCGATCGCCGCATTCGCGGTCTCCCCGGTGAAGCCGCCGGCGGTCATCAGCACGCCGCTGTAGAGCGGACGGAACAGCACCATCGCCGATGGCACGTTCTGCCAGTTGACCTCGGCGCGGCCCGAGCCGCTGGAGCGCGGTTCGATGAAATGCAGGTACGCCAAACCCAGCTTCTCGAGCGCCTTCACGACATGGGTATAGAGCGGCATCGGATCGGGCTCGCCGGAATCATTGGCGATGCCGTAGGGCGACAGCCGCACAGCGACACGGTTCGAGCCCCAGACGTCGATCGCAGCCTGCGTGACCTCGAGCAGAAGGCGCGCGCGGTTCTCGATTCCGCCGCCATATTGATCGGTGCGCTGGTTGCTGCGCGATTGCAGGAATTGCTCGAGCAGATAGCCGTTTGCGCCGTGGATCTCGACACCGTCGAAGCCGGCGGCGAGCGCATTCTTGGCACCCTGCCGGAACGCCTCGACGATGCCCTTCACCTCATCAGTCTCCAGCGCGCGCGGCGTCTCGTAGTCGGCGATCTTTCCGTCGGCCGTCATCGCCTTCATGCCTTCGGCCTTGATCGGAATTGCCGAGGCCGAAACCGGCAGCTCGCCGCCGTGGAAGGAGGAATGAGAGACGCGGCCGACATGCCAGAGCTGGAGAAAGATGATGCCGCCCTTGGCGTGCACGGCATCCGTCACCTTGCGCCAGCCCGCGACTTGCGCCTCCGAATAGATGCCGGGTGTCGCCGGATTGCCGCGGCCGTGCGAGAGCACCGGCGAGGCTTCGGCGATGATCAGGCCGCCCTTCGTCGCACGCTGGCCGTAATATTCGGCGTTGAGTGGCCGCGGCGCGAAAGTGTCGCGCTCGGCCCGCATGCGCGTTAGCGGCGCCATCGCGACGCGATGCGCGAGCTGGTAGGGACCGACCTGCAACGGCTTGAACAAGGCTTCGAATTTCATGTGGTCCCCGGATGTCTTTGAAAGGATGCAGATGATTGTGAGGGAGACTGACCGCCTGAAGGCGGTGGTTGTTCTCCCTCTCCCCGTTCTTACGGGGAGAGGGTTGGGGTGAGGGGGCTGCCCCGGCAATCGCGGTGAGAGTTGGACTCGCGGAGAGTCCCCCTCACCCGGAATCCGCGCGTTGCGCGAATTCCGGCCTCTCCCCGCAAGCGGGGAGAGGCGAAGGAGAGCCGGCCTTACGCCGTCTTGATCCAGACGGCCTTCACGTTGAGATATTCCTCGACGTGCTGCTTGCCGGATTCGCGGCCGTAGCCGCTCATCTTGTAGCCGCCGAACGGCACGGCCGGATCCATCGCCTGGTAGCAGTTGACCCACACCGAGCCGGCACGCAAGCGTTTCGCCACCGCATGGGCCTTGCTGACGTCGCGCGTCCACAGACCGGAGCCGAGGCCGAACGTGGTGTTGTTGGCGCGTTTGACCAGCTCGTCCATGTCCTTGAACGCGATTGCGGAGATGACGGGGCCGAAAATCTCCTCCTGCGCGATGCGCATGTTGTCCTCGACACCCGCGAACACCGTCGGCGAGACGAAGAAGCCCTTCGACAGCGCGCCTTCGGTGACCCGTCCGCCGCCGGCAAGCGCCTTCGCGCCCTCCTTCTGGCCGATGTCGAGATAGCCGGTGACGCGTTCGAGCTGCTGCTCGGAGACGAGCGGCCCGATCTGCACGTTGGGATCGAGGCCGTTGCCGACCTGCAGCTTCTTGCCGAACTCGGCGACGCGGCCGACGAACTCGTCGTAGATCGAGTGCTCGACGAACAGGCGCGTTCCGGCGCTGCAGATCTGCCCTGAATTGGCGAACACCGCCATCGCCGCGCCGGGCACGGCGGCGTCGAGATCGGCATCGGCGAACACGATGTCCGGCGACTTGCCGCCGAGCTCGAGCGAGACGCGCTTGAGGTTGCCGGCCGAGGCACGGATGATCGACTGGCCCGTGACATGCGAGCCGGTGAAGGCGACCTTGTCGACGTCGTGATGCGAGGCGAGCGCCGCGCCCGCGGTCTCGCCATAGCCGGGCACGACGTTGATGACGCCGGGCGGGATGCCCGCTTCCATCGCGAGCTCGGCGATGCGCAGCGAGGTCAGTGGCGCCTCTTCGGCGGGCTTGAGCACCACGGTACAGCCGGTCGCGATCGCCGGTCCGATCTTCCAGATCGTCGCGGTCAGCGGTCCATTCCACGGGATGATGGCGCCGACGACGCCGATCGGCTCCTTCAGCGTGTAGGAGAATATCTCGCCGGGTAGCGAGTTCTCGATGGTCTCGCCGTGGATCGCGGTGGTCTGGCCGGCGTAATAGCGCAGCATGCCGACGGCGCGCAGGCGGTAGGCACGGGTGCGGCTCAGCGGCGCGCCCATGTCGAGCGTGTCGAGCTGCGACAATTCGTCGAAATTCTTCTCGACGAGATCGGCGAGCCTCAGGAGCAGGTTCTGCCGCTCGAACGGCTTGACCTTGCTCCACGGGCCTTCGAAAGCGCGACGCGCGGCCGCGACCGCACGATCGATGTCTTCCTTGTCGCCTTCGGCAACGGTTGCGAGCAGCTCGCCGGTGGCGGGATTGCGGGTCTCGAAGCGCTTGCCCGAGGCTGCATCGACCCACTTGCCGCCGATCAGCATCTGCTTGTAGGACCCGTTGGCGAACGGATGGCGCGTGATCGGAATAGCCTGCGACACAGCCATGGCTGCACTCCCTGTCAGGTGATTGATTGGTTCGATCTGGGCGGGATCGTTCGGCCGAGGATACAGCCGCGCCTGATAGGCGTAAAGGCAGCGGGGAACGAAGACCTCCCATGCCGACTTGTGCAGGGTCGCACGGCTGCCATGCTATAGCTCGGCTGAAGGCTTTCCACGGAGACGCTCGATGTCACATCCCGCCATCGTCAAGGACAATGTTGCCGTGATCACGGGTGGCGCAGCCGGCATCGGATTTGCCGCCGCCGCGGCATTTGCGCGCGCTGGAATGAAGGTGTGTATCGCGGATGTCGACGAGACACGCTTGGCAGAAGCTGCAACAAAATTGTCATCCGTAACATCGGCCGCAAACGTCATGACCTCGGCCGTCGATGTCAGCAGGATCGAGAGCGTGACGGAACTCGAGCGCGCCGTCCACGCGCGGTTCGGCGGCACCGATGTCCTCATGAACAATGCCGGCATTCAGCCCGGCAGCACCTTGTTCGACGCGCCGGACAATTGGCAACGCATCATCGCCGTCAACATGTGGGGCATCATCAACGGCTCGCGCATCTTCGCGCCAAACATGATCGCCCGTGGCAGGCGCGGCCTCATCATCAACACCGGTTCCAAGCAGGGCATCACCACGCCGCCCGGCGATCCCGCCTACAACGTCTCCAAGGCCGGCGTGAAGGCCTTCACCGAGGCGCTCCAGCACGAGTTGCGCAACACGAATGACTGTCGCGTCACGGCGCACCTGCTGATCCCGGGCTTCGTCTTCACCGGCCTGACCGCAAAGGGACGCACCGAGAAGCCGGCCGGCGCCTGGACGCCGGAGCAGACGGTCGATTTCATGCTGGCGCGGCTGGAGGCCGGCGACTTCTACATTCTCTGCCCGGACAATGACGTGCCGCGCGCGCTCGACGAGAAGCGCATGCTCTGGGCGGCCGGCGACATCGTCGAGAACCGCCCGCCATTGTCGCGCTGGCATCCGGATTACGCCGATGCGTTCGCGAAGTTTGTGACGCGAGAGTAGGCCTGCACCGCTTTCTCGCTCGCCCCCAGGGCTATCGCATATGACTTGTGGCGGCGGTCTGCGCGCACGCCTCGTCCTTCGAGACGGCGCTGACGCGCCTCCTCAGGATGAGGCAAATCGGCGTCAGTGCCCGTTGAAACTGCTGCCGCGCACTCCGACCTCATCCTGAGGAGCCCGCCTCAAGCGGGCGTCTCGAAGGATGGCCGCAGGGAAATCTCAAATGCGATAGCCCTGCGCTCGCCTCGGCCTCCCGGGAGGGTGGGGTCACGGCCACCTGGCCTTGCCCCACCTTGACTCCCCCAAAATTCGTTATACAACATAACTATTCTGACAAGGACGCAAATGACACAAGGAAACGCCGAGACCGCGAATGCGGGTCCCTCCGGGCTGTTGAGGATCGAGCGGGCGGACCGGGTTCTGACCGTGGGTCTGAACCGGCCGGCCAAGCGCAATGCGCTCAATGACGGCATCATCCTGGAAATCGGCGAGTGTTTTGCGAACCTGCCCGAGGATATCGGCGCGGTCGTCATCCACGGTATCGGCGACCATTTCTCCAGTGGCCTCGACCTCTCCGAGCTGACCGAGCACGACGCCACCGGCGGGCTCCTGCACTCCCAGATGTGGCACCGGGTGTTCGACCGCATCCAGTACAGCCGCGTGCCCGTGATCGCAGCGCTCCGGGGCGCCGTGATCGGCGGCGGGCTGGAGCTTGCCTGCGCGGCCCATATCCGCGTCGCCGAGCCCTCGACCTATTTCGCGCTGCCGGAGGGGCAGCGCGGCATTTTCGTCGGCGGCGGCGGCTCGGTGCGGCTGCCGCGGCTGATCGGCGTTGCCCGGATGATGGACATGATGCTGACGGGACGCGTCTACAGCGCGACCGAGGGCGCGTCCTACGGCTTTGCGCAATATCTGACGGAGGCCGGCAACGGGCTCGGCAAAGCGCTGGAGCTTGCGACCAAGGTGGCGTCCAACGCCCCGCTGACGAATTTCGCCGTGCTCCAGGCGCTGCCGATGATCGCAGAGGCCAATCCGCAGACCGGCCTGTTGATGGAGTCGCTGATGGCCACCGTCGCGCAGAGCGACAAGGAGGCCAAGCGGCGGATCCGCGAATTCCTCGAGCACAAGACCGCGAAGGTGAAGCCCAAATCATGAGCGTAAAGTCATGAGCGCCCAGCCGTCCTCTTCCGGCATCGAGCGCGGCGCGAGCAATTTCCCGCTGCGGCCCATCTCGTTCGGCGATCCCGTCGTCAACATCGAGCGGCGCGACGACGGCACGATTTACCTGCGGCCAAAGCAGCCGCTCGGCGACTATCCGGTCCGCATCACCGACCGCCTGCATCATTGGGCCACGACGACGCCGGACCGCGTCTTCATGGCCGAGCGCGAAGGCGGTCGCGGCTGGCGCAAGATCACCTATGCCGAGCTGCTCACCGCGAGCCGTCACATCGCCTCCGCATTGATCCAGCGCGGCCTGTCGGCCGAGCGGCCGGTCGTCATCCTCTCTGGTAATTCGATCGACCACGCGCTCCTGGCGTTCGGCGCGTTCTATGCCGGCGTTCCGTTCTGCCCGGTGTCGCCGGCCTATTCGCTGGTGTCGAAGGATTACGGCAAGCTGTCCTATCTGATGAAGCTGCTCACGCCGGGCCTCGTCTTCGCCGACGATGCCGACAAGTTCGCCGATGCGCTCGCCGCCAACGTCTCGCTCGGCACCGAGATCGCCGCGTCCTATGGCCACGTGCCGGGCCGCGACGTCACCCTGCTGGCCGATCTGATGGCGACGCCGATCCGTGGCGATCTCGACGACGTTCACGGCAGGATCGGCCCCGACACGATCGCAAAATTCCTGCTGACCTCGGGCTCGACCGGCAATCCCAAGGCCGTCATCAACACCCAGCGCATGATCTGCGCCAATCAGGTGATGCTGCGCGAGACGCTCGCCTTCCTGAAGGACGAGCCGCCGGTCATCATCGATTGGCTGCCGTGGAATCACACCTTCGGCGGCAATCACAACATCGGCCTGACGCTCTACAACGGCGGCTCGATGTATCTGGACGCCGGTAAGCCGGTGCCTGGGGGCATCGAGGAGACCGTGCGCAATCTCCGGGAGATTTCACCGACGGTCTATTTCAACGTGCCCAAGGGTTATGAATCGCTGCTGCCCTATCTGCGCGACGACCAGGGCTTGCGCGCCAAGTTCTTCGACCGGCTGCATGCGATGTTCTTCTCCGGCGCGGCGCTGTCGCCGTTCGTTTGGGACAGCCTCGATGAGCTCGCGGCGAAGGAGAAGGGCTATCGCGTGCCGATGCTGACCGGTCTCGGCGCGACCGAGACCGCGCCGTTCTTCATGTCGGTCAATCCGCGCACCAGCCGCTCCGGCCATGTCGGCCTGCCCGTCTCCGGCAACGACGCCAAGCTGGTGCCGAACAACGGCAAGCTGGAAGTGCGCGCCAAGGGGCCGAACGTGATGCCCGGCTACTGGCGCCAACCCGACATCACGGCAAAATCCTTCGACGAGGAAGGATTTTACAAGATGGGCGATGCGCTCAAGCCCGCCGATCCCGATGATTTCAACGCCGGCTTCGATTTCGACGGCCGCGTCAGCGAGGACTTCAAGCTCGCGAGCGGCACCTGGGTCAGCGTCGGCCCCTTGCGCGCGCGCCTCACCGCGGCCTGCGCGCCCCTGGTGCGCGACGTCGTCATCGCCGGCATCAATCGCGACGAGATCTCCGCGCTGGTCGTGCTCGATCTCGACGGCTGCCGGCTGATCAACCCGACGCTGCCGCCCGACGATCTCGTCGTCGCGACGCGCGACCGCCTGGTGCGCGAGGCGTTCCGCGAGCGTCTGACCCGTTTCCTCGGCCAGGCCACGGGATCCTCGACACGGATCACGCGCGCGATCCTGATGGACACGCCGCTCTCGATCGACAAGGGCGAAGTCACCGACAAGGGCTCGATCAACCAGCGCGCAGTGCTGGAGCATCGCGGCGAGCTGATCGAGGAGCTCTACGCTGCCAATCCGTCGAACCGTGTGATATCGGTCACCTAGAAAAATATCGCCAAAGGAGAACGCCATGTTGTTGAAGGATCAGGCAGCCATCGTCACCGGCGGCGCATCGGGATTGGGCGCGGCCACCGCGCGAAAACTGGCGGCGCAGGGCGCCAAGGTCGCGGTGTGCGACCTCAACACCAAGCTGGCCGAAACGGTCGCGGCGGAGATCAAGGGCATTGCCGTGACCTGCGACGTCTCCGATGCCGCGTCCGCTGAAGCTGCGATCGCGCAGGCCACCAAGGCCCACGGCCCGGCCCGCGTGCTGGTCAATTGCGCCGGCATCGGCGTCGCCAAGCGCGTGGTCGGCCGCGACGGCCCGATGGCGCTTTCGGATTTCGACAAGGTGATCAAGGTCAACCTGATCGGCACCTTCAACATGCTGCGCCTCGCCGCCACCGAAATGTCCAAGCTGGAGCCGCAGGCGACCGGCGAGCGCGGCGTCATCATCAACACCGCCTCCGTTGCCGCCTATGACGGCCAGATCGGCCAATCCGCCTATTCGGCCTCCAAGGGCGGCATCGTCGGCATGACGCTGCCGATCGCGCGCGAGCTCGCGCAGTTCGGCGTCCGCGTGCTGACGATCGCCCCCGGCCTGTTCCTGACGCCGCTGCTGGCGAACCTGCCGCAGGAGGCCCAGGACTCGCTCGCCGCCGCGATCCCCTTCCCGCGCCGGCTCGGCCAGGCCGACGAGTTCGCCGCGCTCGCGCTGCACATGGTCGAGAATGCCTACCTGAACGGCGAAGTGGTGCGCCTCGACGGTTCGCTGCGCATGGCGCCCAAGTAGATTCGTCGAGCAAGGCCAGCCAGATGTTCGTGAACCGGCGCGAGGTCCAGATCCAGTGGGGCGATTGCGACCCCGCAAACATCGTCTACTACCCGCGCTATTTCGCGATGTTCGACGATTCGACCTCGACCCTGTTCGAGGCCGCCGGTTTCTCCAAGCAGGACCTGGTCCGCAAATACGGCCTGGTGGGCATCCCCATGGTCGACACGCGTGCCAAGTTCTACATCCCCTCGACCTATGGCGACTGGATCACCATTGAAACCAAGATCGAGAGCATCAAGCGCTCGAGCTTCGAGGTGAAGCACAACGTCTACAAGGGCGAGGCGCTCGCGATCGAGGGTTTCGAGACCCGCGTCCTGGTCGGCCGCGATCCCGTTAACCCAGACAAATTGAAATCGGCACCATTCCCGGCGGAAATGGTAGCCAAGTTCACGGGAAGCTAAATCGCCGCATCACCAAAAGAGGGGGCTGAATTACCCCCCGATTTCTGCTTTCAAATAAACACGTCAAGGGAGGAATAGATGAAACGCTTTTATTTGACCGCTGCCATCACTGCGGCTGCGCTGGCCCTGCCGGCATTGCCCGCGCTGGCCCAGACCAGCGAAGTCACCATCGGCATCACCACGACCACGACCGGGCCAGGTGCGGCACTCGGCATTCCCGAGCGCAACGCGCTGGAATTCGTGCCGAAGGAGATCGGCGGCGTGCCGTTGAAGGTGATCGTGCTCGACGACGGCGGCGATCCCACCACCGCCACCACCAACGCCCGCCGCTTCGTCACCGAATCCAAGGCCGACATCATCATGGGCTCGGCGCTGACGCCGCCGACCATCGCGGTCTCCAATGTCGCCAACGAAGCCGGTATCCCCCACTTCGGTCTGGCACCCTTCCCGATCACGCCGGAGCGCATGAAGTGGTCGGTGGCGATGCCGCAGCCGATTCCGATCGTCGGCAAGGTGCTGTATGACCACATGAAGGCCAAGGGCGTGAAGACGCTCGGCTACATCGGCTATTCCGATTCCTACGGCGACCTCTGGTTCAACGATTTGAAGGCGCAGGCCGTGCCGATGGGGATGACGATCGTCGACGAGGAGCGCTTCGCTCGTCCCGACACCTCGGTGACCGGCCAGGTGCTGAAGCTCGTCGCCGCCAATCCCGACGCCATCCTGGTCGGCGCGTCCGGCACCGCGGCCGCGCTGCCGCAGACCGAGCTGCGCGAGCGCGGCTACAAGGGCCTGATCTACCAGACCCACGGCGCCGCCAGCATGGACTTCATCCGCATTGCCGGCAAAGCAGCGGAAGGCGTGCTGATGGCCTCGGGTCCCGTGATGGCCCCCGAGGAACAGCCGGACAGCGCGCTGACCAAGAAGCCCGGCCTCGCGCTGAACTCCGCCTACGAGGCAAAGTACGGCCCCAACAGCCGCAGCCAGTTCGCCGGCCATTCCTTTGATGCGTTCGAGATCCTCAAGCGCGTCATTCCGGCGGCGTTGAAGACGGCCAAGCCCGGCACGCCGGAATTCCGCGAGGCCATCCGCCAGGCGCTGCTGACGGAGAAGGAGCTGGCGGCGAGCCAGGGCGTCTACAACTTCACCGAAAAGGACCGCTACGGCCTCGACGAGCGCTCGCGCATCCTGCTCACGGTGAAGGACGGCAAGTACACGCTGGTGAAGTAGGCGTCGCCAAGATTCGAGACAACGAGAGCCGGCCCACTGGGCCGGCTCTTTGTTTTGGTTAGTGGAGTGAGCTGCAGCTCCGGCACCGGTGCGCCCCCTCTCCCGCTTGCGGGAGAGGGTTGGGGAGAGGGTGCCTCCGCGTTGGGACCCTCCGAGACTTACGGAGAAAACCCCCTAGAGGAGAAAACCCTCACCCGGCGCTTCGCGCCGACCTCTCCCGCAAGCGGGAGAGGTTGCACCGAGTCAGCCGATGCACCGCGGCTACGCCGCCTGCCGTAGCGGCGTCCAAGCGAATTCCGGATAATAGTCGTCCATCATGCGGTCGACATAGGCGGTGAGGTTCGGAAATCCCTCGGCCCGCTCGCGCAAGGCGGATTCGAAGAACGGTGAGAGGACGCCGGCGAGCATACCGAACGCAGTGGCATCGACGCCGCAGGGCCTGTTGCCCATCAGGAAGGCTTTGTCGCCGAGCTGCACCGACAGCGCGAACAGCGAACGCACGGCAAGATCGACGTCGTCATCCGGCGCATGGCGGCCGAGGCCAGAGAGCAGATAGTTCTCGGCGACGCGGAATTGAGCGTCCTCGCGCAGCTTCTCGCGATTGTGCTCCGGCGCACCGTCGAAGAAATGCGCGGGCCCCTTGGCGAAATTGACCGGATCGACCCAGCGCGCGCCCACCAGCGCCCAATAGACGTGGTGCTCGATCATGCGCTCGAACGCCCAGGCCTGCGCACGCTCGGCCAAGGTGAGGCCGGCATCGAAATCGAAGCCGTAGCGGCGCTCGATATGGGCCCGGATGAAGGTGGAATCGGCCACCGCCTCGCCGCCATCGTCGATGAAGGGCAGCTGCCCCTTGGGCGAGGCCGGCGGCATCGCCCGCTCTTTCCGATAAGGCAGTCCCGCCATCTTGAGCTGCACCTCGGTCTTGGTGACGAAGGGGCTGATTTCCGGCAGGCCGAAGCCGGCGCCAAAACCGTAAAGCGTGATCATGCAAGCTCTCCTGAACCTGTCGAACGAGTGGAAGGAACCTAGCGGCCGGCTGCTGCCACCATGGTGGCAGCAGCCGTGATATCTTCTGCGAAGCGGGCCCCGCGCCAGGCGCGGCCCATCAGATGGCGGACCAGCGCATTCGCGGCATGGTTCAGCGAGCGTGTCACCACGCTTGCGAGCGCAAATCGGAGATCAACGGCCATGAGATCGAGCGGAACGAGGCGGCCAAACGCCCAAGCCCGCAACATTTGGCCGTGCCACAGCTGCGCCCGCCACAGTGGACCGGCCTGGCCGAAATGGGTTGGAATGATCATGGACAAATCCTCTTCAGTCGATGTGTTGTCCCGGTATAGAACCCCCCTGCTGCCAACATCCTGTCAGCAGCCGCGCGCCGATTTCTGATCCGTCGTTCGAGAAGAGAATTGTCATGAGACGCGCCGACCGGCTGTTTCAAATCATCCAGGTGCTAAGGCGCACGCGTAAGCCGCTGACGGCAGACGCGATCGCGGCCGAGCTCGAGACTTCGAAGCGCACCATCTATCGCGACATCGCAACCCTGATCGGCCAGCGCGTGCCGATCCGCGGCGAAGCCGGCATGGGTTACATCCTGGAAAAGGGTTTCGACCTGCCGCCCCTGATGCTGACGCCGGACGAGATCGAGGCGGCCGTGCTGGGCGCGCAATGGGTCGCAGGCCACGCCGATTCCGCGCTGGCGCGCGCGGCCGAAGACTTGATGGCCAAGATCGCCGATACCGTCCCGGAGCGCCTGCGCCCCTTCGTACTGGAGCCGGCGAGCCGGGCGCGTCCGAGCTGGAACCGGGAACCGGACCGCCTGGACATGGCGCGCACCCGGACCCAGATCCACGAAGGCAAGAAGATCATGCTGCGCTATCGCGACGAACAGGGCCGCCCCAGCGAGCGCATGATCTGGCCGATCTCGGTCGGCTATCTCGAAGCCGTGCGGCTGCTGGCGGCCTGGTGCGAGCTGCGCGGCGACTTCCGCAGCTTCCGCACCGACCGCGTGGTCGATGCGACCTACCTCGACGAGAAATATCCGGAACGGCGCGACGTGCTGCGCGCGAGATGGCGGCAGAGCCTGGTCTGGGGTCCGCCGAAGGACACGTGAGGACGATGGACGAGACCGAGCTGTCGAGCTGTTGCCAGGGCTGCGGCGCCTGCTGCGGCTATTCGCAGAACTGGCCGCGCTTCTCGATCGAGAGCGACGAGGAGCTTGCGCTGATCCCGGAGGCGCTCGTCAACGACCGGCAATCGGGCATGCGCTGCGAGGGCGATCGCTGCGCGGCATTGCAAGGCGAGATCGGAAGGATGACGGCCTGCGGCATCTATGACGTGCGGCCGGAGGTGTGCCGCACCTGCATGCCTGGTGACGCCGAATGCGCGATGGCGCGGCGGAAGTTCGGCCTGCCCGTTATCGAGGCCGCTTAGGCGGGGACGGCTTCGCCGATCTCGTCGTCGAGCTCGTCATCGAGCGGTGCGAGCACCGAGAGCGGCTTGGTCGACAGCGTGATCGGCTTGCGCCCACCCGTCAGCGACGTCGAAGCTTTCGCGGTACCTTCGCGCGACAGCGCGAAGAGCGTCGAGCCGACGCGGCCGCCATTCTCGATCAGGTCGCGCTCGCTGCAGCTCGCTGCGATCGCGACCGCCAGCGAGTGCAAATGGCTACGGCGGTAGCAGAACAGCGCCAGCCTGGCGCGCACGTCAGGGGAAACACTCTCAACCAGCCTCGGCAAGCCACTCTCGCTGGCGCGATACATCTCGCCAAGGAGCTCGTCGCGGACCGGGCAGAAATCGCTTTCAAAGGCGTCGCGGCTTGAAAACATTGCAGTTCTCCCTCGTGTAAGGAAGATGCAGCGCAATTCTCTAACGAAAGGTTAACCACGCTGCCCGGTAGTCACCCGGGGTGGTTGCGCGTCGGCCGCGAATCGGTGGGACGCCTTGGTGGGGTTTTCAAAGTCTTCCGCGGCGTCATGGCCGGGCTTGTCCCGACCCTTCACGGAAAGCCAGGAGGCACGAAGAACGTGGAGGCCCGGGACAAGCCCGGGCATGATGATCCCTCGTGCTGATGGCGATTGCCTCTCCCCGAAGGCCCAAAGGCGACCTTCAGTTCGCCGCCATGAAGATCGCGAGGCCGAAGCCGGTCAGGTGGTGCAGCGCCTGGTCGACGCCGATCAGGGTCCAGAACCAGGGATGGGCGAGGTCGACGCCGAAATTGGCGGAGACGTATCCCTTGGCGCGGTCGATCGTGATGTGGATCAGGAAGTCGAAGAAGGCCACGAACCAGAATCGCGGCGCCACGATCACGATCAGCGGCAGCGCGACGGCAAGGTGGACCAGGCAGTGCACCAGGAGCGGCAGGGCCCAGCCATGCTTCTGATCCTTGCCGTGCGCCATCCAGGCGGTTTGAAGAACGAAATCGGCGATGACGTGCTTGAAGGTGAGCAGCAACATCCAGCCAATGAGCGCTTCAACCGGAATCGCCGATGACATGGGTGGAAACGACAAAGCTGACGCCCTCATTGACGTGACGAGAAGAATTGGAGCGTTCAGCGCAACTTCTTCTTGGACCGGTCAAATCGCCGGGACGCGCAATTTATGACATCTCCCGCGGCGGAATGCAGCCGGGTGGAACCGGAAAATCGCCAAGTGTGGCTAACCGGTGATAGGATGGCCAATCGCCGCGGACATATCGACTAAGGTTACCTCCGGCTCGAAATTTGCATTCCGCTGCCTTCGCGCTATCATCGGCGATCGGGAATATCGTTCTTTTTTCAGGCGTTTACGAATTACCGGGCCCGCCGCGCTTCCAAGCCACGCGCCGCCGCCAGCCAAACGATAAGGCCAGAGTGCCGCCATGAGTACCGAAGGCCCCATCGCATCGCCGACCATGCCGCCGCCCCGGCGCCCCAAGGTGATCAAGACCAACCAGCAGCAGGTTCTCCTCTACGTCGTGCTGACCCTGCTGCTGTCGTTCGCCACCGTCTGGGCCGGCCGCACGCTGGTGCACAATTCGGAGACGCTGACCTTTGCCGTCGGCGGCCCCAACAGCGATGAGGCGCTGTTCGCGGCCAAGCTCGCCGCCCTCCTGAAGAACAACGCTTCGCGCTTGCGGATCAACATCGTCAACAACGCCGACAATGCCAAGGCGCTCGCGCAGTTCGACCGCAGGCAGGCCGACCTCGCCGTGCTGCGCACCGACGCCGAGGTGCCGCTGCGGGCGCGCACGCTCGCGATCCTCGAGCACGATCTCGTGCTCCTGCTCGGTCCCGGCAACAAGAAGATCAAGTCGCTGGCCGAATTGAAGAAGAAGAAGGTCGCGGTCGTCGCCGAGAACGAATCCTCGCTCGCCTTCGTCCGCAGCATCCTCGACGTCCCCGATGGCCCTGAGGCTGCGAAGATCCAGATGGCGCCGCAGGGCGCGACGCTCGACAAGCTGTTCGCCCCGGCAAACGGCTTCAGCGCGGTGATCGCGATCGTCCACGCCTCGAAGGCGGTCCGGGACAAATCCTATGAGCAAGCCGCCAAGCGCGGCGGCTTCACACTGAACACCATCGAAGAAGCCAAGACGCTGGCGCGCAAATTTCCCGGCATTTCCGATGAGACCGTGACAGCCGGCTCGGTGTCGACATCCCCGCAGATTCCCGACGACGATCTCGACACGATCGGTCTCGAATGGCTGCTGGTCGCGCAATCCCGGATGTCCCCAAGCACGGCCGGCGAGCTCGCCCGCATCGTCTACGAGAACAAGGCGGCGCTCGGGCTCGACAACGGCTTTGCCACCAGGATCGAGCCGGCCTCGGTCGAGAAGGACGCCTTCGTGGTCGCGCATCGGGGCGCCGCCGACTACATCAACGACGATACCAAGTCGTTCGTGGATAAGTACAGCGACTTGATGTATCTGGCCGCCGCAGCGCTCAGCGTCATCGGCTCGATCTTCGCCGCGATCTACGCCAAGATCACCCGCATCGCGCCGGAGAAGGCCAGCGAGCTCTCGACCGCCATCCTCGACATCGGCGAGCGGATCGAGCACGCCCATTCGCTGGATCAGCTCGAATGTCTCCAGGATGAGCTCGAGACCATCTTGCGCGGTGCCGTCATCGGCCTCAGGGACGGCACGATCAGTACCGACGGGCTCGACACCTTCAAGCTCGGCTACGAATTCGTCCGTGACGAGATCGGCATGCGCCGCGACTATCTGAAACGTCATGCCGGCGAAGCCGACAAGACGGTATGCGATGCCGGCCCGGCTCCGTCAGACGACAGCAATGTCGTGGTGGTGAAGACCGCCCAGAGCGCCTGACAGCCGCCCCACCGTTGTCGTGTCCCGGACAGCTGCAATGCCGAAGGCATCGCAGCGCTGAGCCGGACCCAGGAACCGGCACAATATCCGTGACCACATGGACCCCGGTCCTGCGGTGCATCACTTCGTGCTGCGCCGCGTCCGGGGCACGAGACGGAGGCTACCCGTCCGATCGCCAGCCAGTCTGGAACCCTGCCCACCCGCAACCGTTGGTTTCCGGTTGCAACCGGAGAACGCGGCATGCGTGCACTCCTCATCATCCTCCTTCTGGCAATGCTGGCGGCGGCCGGCTACTTCGCCTATTCCGCAATGGCGGTCGAAGGTGAGCCGATCCCGACGGAAGGCTATGTGGCACTGGCGCTGGGCGCGGGGTTTTCCGTCATTGTCGGCGTCGGGCTGATGGTGCTGCTGTTCTTCAGCAGCCGCCGCGGCTACGACGAGCCGCCACATTTCAGGTAAGGCACCCCGCCAGGGACGGCGACGTGGACGGCAGGCCCGCTGCAGCGGCGCGGCAAACGACCGGCGCCGTCGTTGACGGCCTCCGCCCGGGCGGGCACTTTGGCGCCGACAACGGAGACGAGAATGTCGGACATAGCCGACGCAGCATCTAGCCCCCTGCTCGAAATCATCGGCGCCCGCGCCACCATCCGCCTCAACCGGCCGAAACATCTCAACCGGCTGCAGGCGGAGGATCTCGACGAGCTGACGAGACTGTTCGACCGGGTCGAGGCCGATCCCGATATTCGCGTGCTGGTGCTGACCGGAACCGGGCGCGCCTTCTCCGCCGGCTACGATCTCAATTCGGTCGCGGAACGCGCGGTCAGCGCGGGCGAGCAGCAGAGCGCGGGCTCGGCGTTCGAGGCCGTCGTCAACCGGCTCGAGGATCTCGGCGTGCCGACCATCTGCCGGCTCAATGGCGGCGTCTATGGCGGCTCGACCGACCTCGCACTCGCCTGCGATTTCCGCGTCGGCGTCGATACCGCGGAAATGTTCATGCCGGCGGCGCGCCTTGGGCTGCATTACTACCCGAGCGGCATCAAGCGCTACGTGACCCGCCTCGGCGTCGACAATGCGAAGAAGCTGTTCCTCACCGCGCAGAAGATCGACGCCCCGGAAATGCTGCGCATCGGCTATCTCACCACAATGGTGCCGGTGGAATTCCTGGACGAGGAGGTCGACACGCTCGCTGCGATCCTCGCCGGCAACGCCCCCCAAGCGATGCGCGGCATGAAGCGCGCGATCAACGAGTTCGCCCGCGGCGAGCTCGATGAAGGCGCCGCCGACCGGCGCCACCGCGACAGCATGCGCGGCGACGAGATCAAGGAAGGCATCAAGGCGTTCGCCGACAAGCGGGCACCGCGATTTTGACGCCCTCTCATCCACCCGCCGCGGCGGCATGCTGCGCCGCCATCTCCGCATCTGCGGCATTGATGCGCTGGAACGCCGGCCGCGCCGTCATGCGCTCCGCATAGCGGACGAAGACATCCTTCTTCGGCACGATGCCGAACATCATGGTCCAGCTGAACGCGACGCCCCACAATACGTCGGCCGCCGTCATGCGCTCGCCGAGCAGATAGGGCCCGTTCGCCAGCTGGGCCTCGAGCCCACCCAGCATCGTATCGTAATCGGCATAGGGCGATTGCGTGATCGGCGCCGGCTCTCGCTGCATGAACTTGTCGATCAAGGCCGGCTCGAACGACGACCCATAATAGGCGATCCAGCGCAGATAAGGCCCGCGCAGCGGATCGTTCAGGGCGGGGGTCAGCCCCGCTTGCGGGAACAGGTCGGCGAGATAGATGGTGATCGCGACCTGCTCGGTCACCAGCGCCTCGCCGTGGCGAATCGCCGGCACCTTGCCGAGCGGGTTGAGGGCGAGATAGGCGGGCTTGCGCTGATCGCCGGCCTTCATGTTGAGGACATGGAGATCGTAAGGTGCCCCCAGCTCCTCGAGCAGCACGCGCGTGCCGGTGGCGCGCGTCTGCGGCGAATAGAACAGGGTGATGCGGTTCGGATCGGTCATGGCAGTCTCCATCTGGCCGGCTGGCGATGGCGCCGCTTGTAGCGGACCATACCTGACATCTTGTGTCAGGTATGGTCTAAGGGATCATGCGCGCGAGCCGGATGCTGTCGATCCTCACCACCCTCCAGGCCAGGGGACAGGTCACCGCGCCCGAGCTCGCGCAGGCCTGCGAAGTGTCGGTGCGCACGATCTATCGGGACATCGACGCGCTCGCGGCGTCCGGCGTTCCCGTTTATGCCGACCGCGGCGCGGAAGGCGGCTATCGGCTGCTCGAGGGCTATCGCGTGCGGCTGAACGGGCTGTCGCAGAGCGAGGCGGGCGCGTTGTTCCTGGCGGGATTGCCAGGCCCGGCCGCCGCACTCGGGCTCGATGCTGCGATGATCGCCGCCCAAAACAAGCTGATGGCGGCACTGCCACCGAATTTGCGTGAGGATGCCGGGCGGATGCAGGAGCGTTTCCACCTGGACGCGCCCGGCTGGTTCGGTGAAGCGGAAGACCCGAAGCACCTGCGCACCATCGCTGGCGCTGTGCTGCGCGGGACGCTGATCAGGATTCGGTACCAGAGCTGGCGATCCGAGAAGCAGCGCCGCGTCGCGCCGCTCGGCCTCGTGCTGAAGGGCGGCAGCTGGTATCTCGCAGGACAAGTCGACGGCAGCGTGCGCACCTATCGCGTCGCACGCGTGCTCGACTGCACAGCCCTCGGCGACCGCTTCGATCGTCCAGCCGGCTTCGACCTCGCCGCCCATTGGCGGGCCGCGACGCTGCGGCTCGAAGCGGAGATGCACCCCAATGTTGCGATCGTCCGGCTGTCGCCGTTCGGCGTGAAGCTGCTCGACGCGCTCAGCCAGCCCTATGTCAAGGCACGCACGCAGCTCGAGGAGACAGCCGATGCAGACGGCTGGCGCATTGCGCGCGTGCCGGTCGGAAAGACATCGTGGCATGCCGCGGCCGAACTGCTGCGGCTCGGCCCGGAAGCCGAAGTCCTTGAACCGGCCGATCTCCGCGACAAGATGGCCGAGCTGACGCAGGCGATGGCGGTGCGCTATCGCGCGGCGCAGAAAGCCTGATCGCGGCGCATTCTGCCGCAGCCCACGAAACATTCCTGAAACACGATTCTTCCCGCTTGCCATGAACGCGATCGCGTCTCGTCTCGACGGAAATGCAGGGACGCAACAATGGCCCTAGCGCCGAATGGAGAATGAAGATGTTTCGTAAGCTTGCACTTGGTCTGATCGCCGCCGGCACGCTCGGCGTTGCCGCTCTCGCCCCCACCGCGGCCTCGGCCGGCGGCTTCCATCACCATCATGGTCATCACCACTGGGGTCCCGGCTGGGGCTTTGGCGGTATCTACCTCAACACCGGCGTCAGCAATTGCTATCAGGAGCGCCTGGTCCGGACCCGTCACGGCCTGCGCGTGCGCGTCGTGAACGTCTGCGCCTACGGGATCTACTGATATCTCGATATCACGACAAAGCTCCGGTCGCACCGCGGCCGGAGTTTTGCGTTGAGCTAGCCGGCCTGCCGCTGCCGGCGAAACCAGGCCCAGGTCTCGCGCGTCGTTCTGATGTAGCCGCGGCCGCGATGGACGATCTCGCCGTCGACGATCGCGTTCAGCTTCGGCAGGGCGTGAAAGGGGATCGAGGGATAAGCGTGGTGCTCGACATGATACGGCATGTTCCACGCGAACCATTTGACGATAGCACCGGTGTAAGTCGTGCGGGTGTTCTGAAAGGCGCTGCGGGTGCGGTCGCAACCGGTATGCTCGGCGTAGAGATAGGGCCGCAGGAAGAACTGCCCGATCACGAGCGGCACGATCCAGACCCAGAGCAGCAGCGCTGAAGAGAACCACAGCGACAGCGCGAGCAGCAGGGCGTAGAGCGCGACATAGGCGCGCGCCTCGGCAACGATGGTGCTGCGCTTGCTCTCGGGAATCCATGGCACGACGACCTTGCCGGTGATCGCGTGGCCGAGCATCAGCCGCAGACGGCCGGCGACCTGGAGCAGGCCGCTATAGGCGAGCGCAAGCTGGGTGTCGGACGTCGGCTTCACGCCAACGATCAGCTCGGGATCCCTTTCCGGGTCCTGCGTGTAGCGATGATGGTCCCAGTGAAACAGACAGTAATATTCGTAAGGCAGCCCGATGATGAACGCCGAGAGATAGCCGACGCCGAGATTGAGGCCCCGGCTCCTGAACGCCGTCTTGTGCGCGGTCTCGTGCACCGCCATGAACAGGAAGGCGACGACATAGCCCTGCACCACCATCAGCGGCAGCGCCCAGAGCGCGCCCCAGCTCGACGAAACCGTCCAGATCAGCACGCCCACCAGCACAATCACGCTGTAATGGCCGAGGCTCTGCACCGCACCTCTGATGTTGGAGCGAACCGACAATTCGCGCAGCGTGGTGGGCGTCAGGGGCTTCAGGCGATGGCCGGCGTCCGGAATGGTTGCGTCGCTCATGGTCGGTTGCGTGCCCTACTTGCGGAGAAGCTCGGCGATCTCGGCCTTGATGAAGGCCTGGTCGCGGGGATTGTTGATGGGATTGCCGGCGCGATGGCCATGCAGCGACGGGATCGGATGCAGCACCGCCGATCTCGCGTTGACGAGCTTGCCGAGCTCGTCCTCGTTGTCGTGCACGTCGAAATAACGGTCGGTCGCGCCCGGCATCAGCAGCATGTGTGCCTTGATCGCCGCCAGCGCGCGATCGAGATCGCCGGCGAATGCCGCACACCGACTGATATCGCCACGCTGCCAGATGCCGATCTGCGCCAGAAGATCGTTGGCATCGCGCCGCGCGAAGGAAGCATCCCAGGCACGGGCGAGATAATCCTCGAGTGAGGTGAAGCCGGCCTCGCGCCAGAGCTCGTCGCGATAGAAGCCGTGCGACATCGCCCAGCCGGCATAGACGCGCCCCATGGCGCGGTAGCCGGCGACGGGTTTTTCGAGGAAACGACCATCGCGGAAGGCGGGATCGGCCGTGAGCGCGGCCTTCACGCTTTCGAGGAAGACGTAGTTGTAGGGTGAGCAGCGGGCGCTGCCGCAGACGATCGCGGCGCGCTCGACCATGTCCGGATGCAGCGCCGACCAGTGATAGGCCTGCATGCCGGCCATCGACCAGCCATAGACCAGCGCAAGCTTCGAGATGCCGAAGCGTTCGGTGAGCAGCCGGTGCTGGACCGCGATGGCATCGTGATAGCTCACCTCGGGGAAGGGCGCGGGCGTGTTGGAGGGCGACGACGACAGGCCGTTGCCGAACAGGTTCGGGATGATGATGAAGTAGTGCGTAGGATCGAGCACGCCGTCGGGCCCGATCAGCCATTCAATGTCGGTGTGCTGGGCGCTGAACGAGGTCGGATAGAGGATGACGTTGTCTTTGGCCGGGCTCAGCGTGCCGTAGGTCTTGTAGGCGAGCTTCAGCCCGGGAAACACGGACCCGGATTGGAGCGTGACGTCGCCAGCCTCGAAGATGTCGTAGTCGCGCTGCGCCGTCATGCACTCAGCTCCCGCTCACGGAGGCCGCTAGACCTCACGGCTTCTTCGATGCATCGATCATGCCGGCTCCCGCCAGATGCGCCGTTTGCGCCCGATCTTATAATGTACTTATAGTACACTAATTAGAGGCCGGCAAGATAAATCCGATCCGCAACCCGGCTCAGGCGATGGCCGCGAGATAGCGCGCGACCGACGCAGCAAACGCCGCCTTGGCACCGCTGGCGATGTTGCGGCCCCACCAGGCGCCATAGATCCGGTCGAAGGCGAACGGCTCGACGGCTGACGCAATCCGCCGCACCGCGGCGGCGTTGAGCGGCATGTAGTTCGGATAGGAATACATGAAGCTGACGAAGCGCCGGTCCATCGTCACCTGCGCGATATCTCCCGTGAGCAGCGCGCCCTTGCCGTCCGCACCACGCGCATAATGCAGCACGGTGGCGCCGGCGAAGTGGCCTCCGGTGCGCAGCAGCAGCACGTCGCCGGAGAGGCGATGGCTTTCGCCGGTCCAGTGCACGATCGCCGGATGAGGCCGCGTGACAAAGGCGCGATCGTCGGCGTGCAGATAGACCGGCACGCCACCGAACCTGTCGCTCCAGTCGGCGACCGCGCCATAGTAATGCGGATGCGAGATCGCGATGGCCTTGAGACCGCCGAGTGCTGTGATGTGATGGATGGCCTCGTCGCTCGCGAGTGGAATGCAGTCCCACATTACGCAGCCGCCGCCGTCGGGCACCAGCAGCGCTCGCTGCCCGATGGCAAAGCTCGGCTCCATGCCGATCCCGGTCAGGCCGAGATCGTCGCGCCCCACCAGTCGGTGCTTGCGCGCGAGCTCCTCGCGCGTGAGGAACGCTTGACCGTCCCAGCCGACGAACTGGCGCTCGTCCTCGCAGATCGGACAGGCCGCAGGGGGTTTTCCGCTATCCGGGAATTGAGCGCCGCAGGTTGCGCAGGTCCAGAGGGGCATCGCGCTGATCCATCATGATCCAGTCTTGCAAGACATGACGTCGCACTCGCCGGATCGCAAGAGCAACCGGAACCAACGCCATGAGAGCAGGTTAAGTTCTGGTCCGCCCGGGCACCCGCCCGCCGAGTCCGCATCATGCGAGATCCGATTCGATCGGCAGCATCAAGTTCAGCGTCTCGATGACATCTCGCCCTTCAACGTCTCGCATCTGGCCCCTGTTCGCGCTCAATTTCTTCATGGCCGACATGCAGTCGGGCATCGGGCCGTTCGTCGGGGTCTTCCTTCAGGAACGCGGCTGGGCGACCGGCCTGATCGGCACGGCAATGACGATCGGCAACGTCGCGGGCATGCTGGTCACGACTCCGATCGGCGGCTTCATCGATTCCAGCCGCAACAAGCGGCTGTGGGTGATCATTCCCGGCATCTGCGTTGTCTCGGCGTCCGCAATCATCCTGATCTCGCAAAACTTCTGGGCGGTGACGTTCTCGCAAGTGGCGCAATCGCTGGCGAGCGCCGCAATCGTGCCGGCCGTCACGGGCATCACGCTCGGCATCGCCAAGCAGAAGGGCTTCAATGCGCTCAACGGCCGCAACCAGGCGTACAACCACGCCGGCAACATGGTCGGAGCCGCGCTCTCAGGCTATCTCGGCTACAAGTATGGCTATTTTGCCGTGTTCGCGCTGGCGGCCCTGTTCGGCGCCATCGCGATCGCTTGCGTGCTGATGATTCCGGCCAAGGCGATCGACGATCGCGCCGCGCGCGGCAGCAAGGAGGACGATTCCAAGGCGCCGCCGGATGCGATGACGATGCTGCTGAAGCACAAGGCGTTGCTCGTGCTTGCTCTCGCCCTCGCGCTGTTCCACCTCGGCAATGCCGCGATCGTGCCGCTGTACGGACTTGCCGCGGTCGCCGAGGGACAGGCCAACGGCCCGAGCTTCGTCGCAACCACCGTGGTGATCGCACAGGGCGTGATGATCGTGACCTCGCTGATCGCGATGAAGGCCGCGAGCAAGCGCAACTACTGGCCGATCATCTTGGTCTCCTTCATGTTCCTGCCCATCCGGGGCGTGCTCGCCTTCTTCGTCACGGGATGGTGGGGCGTCGTGCCGATGCAGGTGCTCGACGGCATCGGCACCGGGCTTCAGACGGTTGCCGTCCCCGGCATGGTCGCGCGCTCGCTCAACGGCACCGGCCGCATCAATCTCGGCCAGGGCGCCGTGATCACCGTGCAGGGCGTCGGCGCGAGCCTCAGCCCGGCTCTCGGCGGCTGGATCGCGCAATGGATCGGCTATGGGCCGACCTTCCTGCTGCTCGGCGGCTTTGGCCTGGCGTCGATCGCGCTGTGGCTGGCCTTCAGTGCGGCGGTGAAGAAGTATTGAGGTTCTCCGGCGCCTGGCGGTCGCGGCGCAGCGTGCTCGATTTGCCCAATAAGGAGGCTGCGGCACCTCGTCGCTGGCTCAGCGCGTAGGTGCGAGTGGTTTTTTGCGCAATCTGGCGCATTTCTAGTTGCCGCATCCCCGGCGCGCCGACGAAAGTGCGGACCGCAATGAATCGGCAATAGGCGTTCCGGCGATCGATGACCCAGCCGCAGCTCTCATTCGATGGCGACCCGAACGGTGCGGCCTATGAACAATGGCGCGAGCAGTTTTGCCGTCAGGTAGCGAACGTCGATTTCGTGCCGGTTGGTGAAGGGCGCGTTCACCGAACCATTGCGCCTGCCATTCTTCCCCGCCTCAGACTCTCGGCCTCGTTCGGCACGCCGATGTCCTTCGTGTCATTGGGAACGAACGACGAGTTGGTGATCACGACGTCGCCCAATTCGGCATTGCGTGGGGCCATGGGGAAACGGCCACTGGAGGTCGCCGCCGGCGACATCACGATCGGCGATCCCTCGATCAAGGGGGCCCAAATCACGCAACTGGCGTATGGTAATTTCCAGACCGCGCTGCTGCCGCGAAAGGCCCTGCTGCGCGCCTGCCCGAATGCCGAGGACCTGATCGCGGGGTCGATCTCCGGCGCCAACCCGATCACATCGATGTTCCTGCGATATTACGATCTCGCGCATGCGCACGCGGACAAGCTCGCGCCGGCGGAGCTCGACGCGGTCTCGCAGCACCTGTTCGACCTCGCCGTCCTGATGCTCGGCGCACGCGGCGATGCCGCCGAAGAGGCTCGATTGCGCGGCCTTGCGGCGGCGCGCTTCGAAGCGCTCAAGTCCGACATCCTGGCGCAGCTGGACAGCCCCGCATTGTCGCTGTCCGACCTTGCAGCCACGCACCGCATCAGCGCGCGCACGATCCAGTTACTGTTCGAGAAGGCCGGCATCACCTATAGCGGCTTCGTGCTGGAGCAACGATTGCTGCGCGCCGAACGACTGCTGCGAAATCCTGCGATGCGCAGCCGCAAGATCATCGAGATCGCGCACCTCGCCGGATTTCACGACGTCTCTTACTTCCATCGCGCGTTTCGCCGCCGTTTCGGAGCGACGCCCGACGACGTCAGGAAGCTGGCTGGCGAGGCCGAATAGGCGAGTTCGCCGCGACGGCGCCGGAACGGCGCCTGCTACGTCCCAAAGCTCTTCTGCACCGCCTTGTCGAGCGTCTCGCCGCCGACGAAGCGCTGGCGCAGCTCGCGCTTGAGCAGCTTGCCGCTCGGATTCTTCGGCAGGGCGTCCACGAAGATCACGCGCTTGGGCACCTTGAAGTGGGCCATATGGCCGGCGCAATGTCTGATGACGGTTTCTTCGTCGAGCTTTGCCCCGGTCTTGACCACGACGATGGCGGTCACCGCCTCGATCCAGCGCGGATCGGGCAGGCCGACGACCGCGACTTCGGAGACCTCCGGGATGCGATAGACCATCTCCTCGACCTCGCGGCTGGCGACGTTCTCGCCGCCGGTCTTGATCATGTCCTTGACGCGGTCGACCACGGTGATGTGGCCTTCCTCGTCGACCGTGGCGAGATCGCCGGAATGAAACCAGCCGCCGGTGAATGCCGCTGCGGTCCTGACCGGATCGTTGTAATAGCCGGAGAGCAGATGCGGCGAGCGATGCACGATCTCGCCGACTTCGCCGACCTTGACGTCCTCCATCGCTGTGTTGACGACGCGCGTCTCGACGTTGAGCACGGGCTTGCCGGCGGAGCCGGCCTTGCGGAGCTGATCCTCCGGCCGCAGCACGGTCGCGAGCGGCGCGATCTCGGTCTGGCCGTAGAAATTCCAGAACTTTACGGCCGGCAGCCGGCGCTGCAATTCGAGCAGCACCTCCACCGGCATGATCGAGGCGCCGTAATACCCCTTCTGCAACGTCGACAGATCAGTCTTGTCGAAGTTCGGCGAGCGCAGCATCGCGATCCAGATCGTCGGCGGCGCGAAGAACGAGGTGATCCTGTGCGCCTGGATCAGCGCCAGGATGTTGTCGGCCGTCGGCTTGCCCGTGATCACGCCGGAGGCGCCGAGATACACCTGCGGGCCCAGGAACACATCCAGCTGCGCGCAATGATAGAGCGGCAAGGCGTGCAGGAACTTGTCGTCCACGCTCATGCCGCCGTCGATGATGCAGCTGACATACTGCCACATCACGGCTTCATGGGTCAGCATCGCGCCCTTGGGCAGCGATTCCGTGCCCGAGGTGTAGACGATCTGCGCTAGATCGCGGCTGTCGACCGAGGCGTCCAGGAACGAGCCGTCGGGATGCAGGAGATCGTCGAAGGTGGTGAGGTCTGCAGGCGGCGCGGCCGGATCCTCGCCCGGCAGCCAGATCATCTTCTCGACCGCGCAATCCTTCGCGCTCGCCGCGCGTGCCGGCCCGACGAAATCGGGTCCGGTCGCGAGCAGCCTTGCGCCGGAGCTCTTCAGGATGAAATTGATCTCGTCCGGATTGAGCATGAAGTTGATCGGCACCAGCACCGCGCCGATCCGCGCCGCCGCGAAGCGTAGCGCCGCAAAGGCGTGCGAGTTGCGCGAGAGCACGGCGAGGCGGTCGCCCTTGCCAACGCCGAGGCCGAGCAGGCCGCGGCCGAGCCGGTTGCAGATCGCATCCATCTCGGCAAAGCTCCAGCTGACATCGCCGCAGCTCACCGCGAGCTTGTTCGGCTCGCGGCCTGCGGAGCGGCGCAGAAGATCGCCGATGGAATGCTCGCGCGCTTTCGAGATGGTGGCTGCAATGTCGCCGGTCATTTCTTCCCCGTGGAATTTCGCTCGGCTCAACGCTCGCGAGCTTTCGTGTTTCGCGGAACGTAGTCGGCGCTGTCAGCGACGTCAAATTGCACGGGGCAGATCAAAACTCGCGAAAACAACCCCATGCACAGTAGACGGGGGCTGCAAGATCAATGGGTTAGGTGTGGAGCCGGATTGGGTGCGGGTCGGGCAGGCTTTCAGGAGCCAAGAGGCCGAGGAATCGTGGTGACTCGCCTGTCCGGCTCGCCCAAGCGAGCCGAGGCGAATTGGCCGCGATCGTTGCCGCCCATTCCGAATGGGGTCTCTCGCGATTTGCTTCGTCGGGCAAAACAGGAGCATAGTGGCATCATCGCAGGAGGTCGGGCGGGCCGGGATGTGGCGGCGCCTTTCGGCGAGCGAGTTGCGCGGTTGAGGCTCGTCAGGCCTTTTTGTTTTCTCCAACGTTGGCCGATGCACAGTCGGAGTTGGCGCGGTCCAGCACTGTCACCGTGGCGCGGTCCAGCACCGTCACCGTAATGCGCGCCGACCAAGCCCGCGATCACGATTATCCATCAGATCGCGGGTTTGGCACTCCAACCTCAATTGCCCCGCTTGACCAGCGGGCATTCGCTGTCAGCCAGCGAAGCGTAGACTTCGCCGCTTGGGATTTTCTCGAGCACGTTATAGTACTCCCAGGGCGCCTTGACCTCGGACGGATCCTTCACCTGTACCAGGTAGAAGTCGTGCACGAGCTTGCCGTCCTCGCGCAACCTCGCGCCGCGTGCGTAGAAGTCGTCGACGGGCGTCGCGCGCATCTTCTCCAGCACTGGATCAGTTGCATCCGTGCCTACGGCAGCGACTGCTTTCAGATAGTGGCTGACGCCGGAATAGACCGCGGCTTGCGGTGCCGTGGGCATGGCGCTGCGAAGCTTGAAGAAGCGCTGGCCGAACGCCCTGCTCTCGTCATCCAACGCCCAGTACCATGCCGTCAGCGTGGTCAGGCCCTTGGCGGTTTTCGGGCCCATCGCATGAACATCGGTGTCGAACATCAGTTCGGCCACCGGCTTCTGGCTTCCCGTGTTCATGCCGAACTCGTTCCATTGCTTCATCAGATTGACGAGCTGGTCGCCGGCATTGGCGAAGGCGACCGCCTTGGCGCCCGAGGCCTTCGCCTGCAGGATGAACGAGCTGTAGTCCGCGTTGCCGATCGGGTGATACACCGCGCCGAGCGACTTGCCGCCGGCCGCCGCCAGCACGCGCTGCGATTCCGACACCATGTTCTTGCCGAACGCGTAGTCGGCCGCGATGAAGAACCAGGTGTCGTAACCCTGGCTGACCAGGGTGCGGATCGGTCCCGATACCAAATTGTAGGAATCGTGCAGCCAGGCCAGGCCGTTTCGCGAACATTGCTTGCCCGTCAGTTCGGTGGTCGCCACCGCCGAATAGACCGCAATCTTGTTCTTGTCGCGCGCCAGCGACTGGATCGCCAGCCCCACGGCCGAATTGGACACGTCCGCGACCATGTCGACGCCGTCGACGTCGAACCATTTGCGGACAATGCCGACTCCGATATCGGGCTTGTTCTGGTGATCGGCGGCCAAAATCTCGACCTTGATCGACGGCACCAACTTCTGAAAATCTTCCGCCGCCATCTTGGCTGCCGTGACGGAGCCCGATCCCGACAGATCCGACAATGGCCCGGTCTGGTCATTGATGATGCCGATCCGCACCACGCCACCGGAGAGTTCGGCGGCGCGAGTGGCCGGAAAAGATGCGATGAAAGTACCAACGACGAGAAGGGTAGCGATGCGGCCGTGCCAGTTCATGCGAACACCTTTCTAACAGCGTCTGTTGCTTTCCTCCCTGTTTGCGAACGAGCTTAAGCCGCCGTTGCTTTCGCCTTCAGTTTAGATACCGCCTTTTGCACCGCGGCTGCGCGCTTTTGCAGCCAAGGTTCGGCCTCGCGGCGCATGCGGGATATCAGCTCACGCGGCGCATTCTGCACGGTGATATCGAACGGCGGCTGCGGCTGATATTCCAGCATCAGTTGGAGGTTCTTTGCGACGTCTTCGCCGCAGAGTTCGGCGGCAACCTGAAAACCGAAATCGATACCGGCAGTGACACCGCCGCCGGAGATGCGGTTGCGGTCGACCACGACGCGTTCGTCGACAGCGATGGCGCCAAAGGCAGCAAGCTGGTCGCTCATCAGCCAATGGCAGGCTGACCTGTATCCATCGATGAGGCCCGCTGCGCCGAGGATCAGACAGCCGGCGCAAACCGAGGTGATGTAGCGCGCCGATCCACCCTTGTCGCGAACGAAGTCAATCACCTCGTCATCGTCCATGGTGGCAACCTGTCCCGGGCCGCCGCCGATACAGAACACGTCCAGATCCGGGCAGTCGGCAAAGGTCGTGGTTGGCAGCAGCGGCAGGCCGACGTCGCTGACGACGGGCTCGAGGCGCTTCCACAGCAGGTGCATGCGGACGTTCGGCAGACGGGCAAAAACTTCGAATGGTCCGGTGACGTCCAGTTGCGTCATCCCGGGATAGTACAGAATTCCGATCTCGATCCGCTTGCCGGACATGGAGCCCTCCTAACGTTGGATAACCCATGTTGACAGCGGAGGGCCTTTGCCGAAATGTCATAACACACGCAATTCCTGCCAAGCCTTCCCTGCTCAAGGCGCTGCTAATGGCCCGTTCCGCCCCCCGCCGCGTGGTCTTCGTCCTTTTCGACGACTGTCTGCTGCTCGACTTTGCCGGACCGCTACAGGCCTTCGAACTGGCCTGCGAAACGTCGAAAGCGGGGCGCGCGCCCTATGTCTGGCAGATCTGCTCGTTGAAAGGCGGGTCGGTCAAAACCTCGTCCGGTCTGGAGGTGATGACGACCGCCCTCGCTGACTGCGACCACAAGAACATCGACACCCTCATGGTGGGTGGCGGTCCCGGCGTCCATCGCGCCGCTGCCGAAGCCGCGCTGGTCGATTGGTTTCGCCTGGCAGCGCCGAAGGCAAGGCGCGTCTGCTCGGTCTGCACGGGCACATTCATCCTCGCCGCAGCCGGGCTGCTGCGCGGGCGGCGCGCGGTCACCCATTGGGGTTCCTGTGACCTGCTGCGCGCAAAACATCCCGACGTTTCGGTTCAGGTCGACCCGGTCTTCGTGCATGACGGCGGCATCTGGACATCGGCAGGCGTGACGGCCGGCATCGATCTGGCGCTCACGCTGCTGGAAGATGATCTCGGCCATCGCGAGGCCATGCGCATCGCGCGGCGCCTCGTCGTTTTCCTCAAGCGGCCCGGCGGGCAGGCGCAATTCAGCGTGCCGCTGTCAATGCAGGCCTCGGAAGATCGGGCTCTCGAAAAAATTTCGAGCTGGATGCAAGAAAATCTCGGCCGCGATTTGCGTGTCGAAAGTCTCGCCGAACGAGCGGGCATGAGCCCGCGCACCTTCGCGCGCGTGTTTCGCCAGAAGACCGGCCGCACGCCCGCCAAGGCGGTCGAAGAGCTTCGCGTCGAGGCTGCCCGGCGCGCGCTGGAAGAGTCCGCCTCCCCTATCAAGGAAATCGCCGCGCGCGCAGGCTTTCAGAGCGAGGAGCATCTACGCCGCGCGTTCCGCCGCCGCCTGAACGTGCTGCCGCATGACTACCGGGTTCGATTCCATCAAGGGTAGAGACAACAAGCGACGGGCGGGGTGGCTCGACCTTTTGACACCATGGGCGCCCAACGGGACAATAAGCTACCCCTCCAAAATCGCGACCGCTCGCGTCCATCCCGCCGAGGCTCGCTCGATCTTCACGGGGAAGCATGACACCTTGAAGCCGGTTGGCGGCAGCTGTTCGAGATTGTGCAGCTTCTCGAGATGACAATAGCCGATATGGCGTCCGGCCTTATGGCCTTCCCAGATCAGGCTGGCGTCTTTCGTCTCGGCATATTTCTTCGCGGTGTGAACGAACGGCGCGTCCCAGCTCCAGCCATCGGTGCCGGTCAGGCGCACGCCGCGCTCGAGCAGGTACATGGTTGCCTCATAGCCCATGCCGCAGCCCGAGGTGACGTAGTCCTGCCGGCCATATTTGGCGCCGGCGCTGGTGTTGACCACGACGATCTCGAGCGGCCTCAGCTCGTGGCCGATGCGCTTGAGCTCGGCCTCGACGTCTTTGGCCGTCGCGACATAGCCGTCCGGCAAGTGCCGGAAGTCGAGCTTCACGCCGGGCTGGAAGCACCATTCCAACGGCACCTCGTCGATGGTCCAGGACCGCTCGCCGCGATTCATGGTCGGGTGAAAATGCCAGGGCGCATCGAGATGCGTGCCGTTGTGGGTGGAGAGACTGACCTGCTCCACCGCCCAGCCCTGGCCATCAGGCAGATCCTCGGCCTTCAGTCCATCGAAGAACTGCAGCATGCGCGGCAGGCCCTGCTGATGATTGATGTACTGGATCGTCGGATGATTGCCAGGCGGGTCGGCCGGCACGTCGTTCTGGAGGGGGACGGAGATGTCGATCAGCTTGCTCGTCATGGCGCTTCCTCGTTGATTGTTCTCGTTGTGGCGGCAGTCAGGCGTCGCTTCAAGCGCGCCTTCAGACGCCCCCTTCAGGTTTCTTGCCGCTCGACGCGATTCTTCAAAATGCCGATCTTCTCGACCTCGAGCTCGATCGTATCGCCATGCTCGAGAAACCAGCCGAGCTCGAGGCCGCAGCCATTGCCGACCGTGCCGGAGCCGATGAATTCACCGGGCATCAGCGTCTCGTCCTGGGAGACGTGCGCGATGATCTCCTCGAACGAAAACAGCATGCCCTCGGAGATGCCCTTGGAGCGGGTCTCGCCGTTGACGCGCGCTTCCATCTTCAGCTTGTAGGGATCACCGATCTCGTCCGGCGTCACGATCCAGGGCCCCATCACGTTGCCGCCGTCAAAACTCTTGCCCTTGGCAGGGCCGAGCCGCCCCTCCATCTCGATGCGCTGGGCGTCGCGCGCGGAGAAATCGTTGAAGATGGTGTAGCCGAAGATGTGATCCCCAGCCCTCGCAGGCGTGATGTTCGCGCCCTTGTTCTTGGTGATGATGCCGAATTCGAGCTCGTAGTCCATCACCTTGCTGTAGCGCGGCCATTTCACCGTGGTGTTGGTGCCGCGGACGCTGAAGCGGTTGGTGATGTAGTAGATCGGCTGCTTGCGATAGACCTCGGGCAATTCGCCGAGCGGCTCGGCGTCGATGCGCGCCAATTCCGCCATGTCGCCCTTGGCACGCGCGGCGAGCTTTTGCTGCCCGCGCGGCGCCTGCAGGATGTGCAGGGGGAACGACATGCCGTCGCGCATTTGCCTCGGCTCCGGCACCGGCGCGAGGATGTCGACGGTGGTGACCGCCGCCGACAGCGTCGCGTCCTTTCCGTGCTTGTCGAGCAGCACCCGGGCCCGATCGAGCGCGCGGGGCCCGGCGTCGATCAGCGCCAGCATCGAGCCGAAGGCCGGATCGGCTCCGCCGTCCCGTGCGGCCGCGGCGGCGAGGTCAAGCACCTGGCTGTCATTGCTATGGACGGCTCCGATCTTCTCCTGGCCGGCCGATCTGAACGTTGCGAGCTTCACCTTGGGCACCCCTTGTCATCGTTTCAAATATATGATCAGATAAAATATCGATAAACAAGACTGAAAAATACAAAACGGGGAGAGCGCAGTGAGGCGAACGAGCAGAACGATGTTGGCGGGCCTCGTGCTCGGGATGTCTGCTGGCCTGACGGCACCTGCGCTGGGCCAAGCCAAGATCCAGATTGGCTGCACCGCGACCTCCGACTGCGCCTCGGCCATGGTCGCGGTCGACGAAGGCATCTTCAAAAAGCACGGGCTGCAAGTCGAGATGACGCCGATCGCGATCAACTCCAACATCCCGGCGGCGATCCTGTCGAACTCGATTCAGGTCGGCGGCCCCACCTCCACCGTCTTCCTCCAGGCCGTCGACGGCGGCCTCGACCTCGTCGCGATCGCCGGCGCCTCGGTCATGAATCCGACCTCGAACACCGCCATCGCCGCCTTCGTCCGCAACGGCATCACCATCAAGGATCCCAAGGATTTCATCGGCAAGAAGGTCGGCGCGCCCGGCCTGAACGCCTTTCTCCATGTGCTGTTCGTGAAATGGCTGGTCGAAAAAGGCGTCGATCCCAAAAGCGTCAATTTCGTCGAAGTCACCTTCCCCACCATGGCCGACATCATCAAGTCGGGCGGCGTTGATGCCGTGCTCACGGCCGAGCCGTTCGTCACGCGCATGAGCAATGCGGGGCTCGGCTCGGTCGGCGCGCGCTACGGTGCCGAGCTCGGCCGCACCGATCCGATCATCTTCTATGCCGCATCGCGCGACTGGGCGGAGAAGAATGTGGCCACCGTGAAGAAGTTTCGCGAGGCCGTCGCGGAGGCCGCCGCGATCGTCAACAGCGACCGCGAGAAGGCCTCGGCCTCGATCGCCAAGTTCACCAAGCAGCCGCTCGATCTCGTCAAGGCGACGCCGCCGAACCAGTCCGAGCCGAACCTCAAGCCGCAAAACCTCAGCTGGTGGATCGAGGTGATGTCGTCGCAGAAGATGCTGCAATCGAAGCTCGACACCGCGAAACTGGTGCTGAACTAAGGGATATCGACGATGCCAGCTCCCGAGCGCACTCTCGAACGCCTGCCGACGGAAGCCGGCACCTTGAGCGAGCGTGCCGCAAACCTCATCGAGCAGGACATCCTGGCAGGAGATCTCGCGCCGGGATCGCGGCTGGGCATCGTCGACCTCGTGCAACGTTACGATATCGGCGCCACGCCGCTGCGTGAAGGCCTGTCGCGGTTGATGTCGCGCGGCCTCATCGTCGGCATCGGCCAGCGCGGCTTCCGCGTCGCCGAGGTCAGCCGCGAGGATCTCGCCGACATCACCTGCATGCGGACGGCGGTCGAGATCGAGGCGGTCAAGCTCGCCATCCTCCACGGCGATGCTGCCTGGGAGGCCGGCATCATCAGCGCGCTGCATCAGATGCGCCGACACATCGAGCGCACCGGCGACGAATTCCGCGAGGGCGCGGCGGAGTTCGACCGGCTGCACAAGGGCTTCCACACCGCGCTGCTCGCCGCCTGCGGCTCGCGGCGCATGCTGGCCGCCCACTCCGACCTCTACGACCAGGCCTACCGCTACCGCCGCGTGATGATGGGCGCCATCGACAGCGGCGAGAGATTCATCCGCAGTCACCAGATGCTCGCCGACCTCGTGCTCGCCCGCGACGTGGCCGCCGCGCAAAAAATGCTGGCGGCGCATCTGCACTCGACCATCGATTTCGTCTATCCGCAGGCGGGCGGGGAGCAATCATGACCGTCGTTGCAAGGCTCAGCGAGGCGCGCGCCGCGCGGCGGCAGAAACCGCTGATCGCGTTCAATGCCGCGACGCTGCGGCTCGGCGGCAAGACCATCATCGAGAATCTCGATCTTCAGGTGCGGCCGGGCGAATTCCTCTGCATCGTCGGCGCCTCCGGCTGCGGCAAGACCACGGCGCTGCGGCTCGCCGCAGGTCTCTATCGCCCCACCAGCGGCGCGGTGACGTTTGAGGGCGAGCCGATCACCGAGCCGCGGCGTGAGGTCGCGATCGTGTTCCAGGATTACGGCAAGGCGCTGTTGCCGTGGCGGACCGCGGCCGGAAACATCTCGCTGGCGCTGGAAGCCTCGCGTGTGCCGGCGCGCGAACGCGGCGCGCGCATCGAGGCGCTGCTGCGCAAGGTCGGACTGCCCGGCCATGCCGACAAATATCCGGCCGAAATGTCCGGGGGCATGCAGCAACGCCTGCAGATCGCGCGCTGCCTTGCGCAGGAGCCGACCACGCTGCTGATGGACGAGCCGTTCGGCGCGCTGGATGCGATGACGCGGCAGGGCTTGCAGGACGAGGTCCTGTCGCTGACGCAGGCGAGCGAGACCACCGTGATCTTCGTGACCCACGATCTCGACGAGGCGATCTATCTCGGCGACCGCGTCATCGGCCTCTTGCCGCATCCGGGCCGGATCGGGATCGAGCTCGACGTCGACCTGCCGCGTCCGCGCGACCAGCTCGCCACCCGCGAGCATCCGGAATTCCTGCGGCTGCGCCGGCAATTGTTCGACTTCATCAAGGCGACCGAGCATTGAGCCTCGACCGCGCGAAGCCCTTGCTGCTGCCGCTGGCGCTGGTGCTGGCGTTTGAGCTCTGGGCGCGCCTCACCCATCTGCAAAGCGACAGCCTGGCGCCGCCGAGCGCAATCCTCGCGGCGCTGGCCACGGCGCTCGCCGATCTCTCGATCCCGATCGCGACCCGCGACACGCTGTTCGCTGCCTTCGCGGGTCTTTCCATCGGCAGCGCCATCGGGCTTGCGCTCGGCATCGCCTTCGGCATTTCGCGTCCGCTTGACCGGCTGATGGAGGTGACGGTCGAGGCGATCCGCCCGATTCCCTCGATCGCGCTGCTGCCGATTGCGTTGATCGCGCTCGGCTTCGGCTACCGGATGGAGATCGTGATCGTGGCGTTCGCCTGCGTCTGGCCGATGCTGATCATGACCCGCAGCGCGGTGCGTAGCATCGAGCCGCGATTGATGGAAGTGTCGCGGGCCTTGCGGCTGAGCGCGCCGCAACGGATCGCGAAGATCGTGATCCCGGCCGCACTGCCGCGGATCTTTGTCGCCTTCCGCCTGTCGGCCGGGATCGCCCTGATCGTCGCGGTCACCGTCGAGATCGCCATCAACCCGATCGGCTTGGGTGCCGGCATCATGCTGGCACAGCAGGCCCTGCGCGCCGACCTGATGCTCGCCTATCTCGTCTGGATCGGCGCGATCGGCTACGCGCTGAACATGCTGTTGATCGCCGCCCAGCGCCGTCTGTTCGGCCGCGCCGCGCTCGCCGGAGACCATCCATGAAGCGCACCGCGATCCTCTGGCGTTTGGCAAGCGCCCTCGTCGCAGCCGGCTTCATCGCGGCGTGGCAACTCGTCGCCAATCTGAAGCTAGTGTCGCCGGTGTTCCTGCCCGGTCCGGACCGCGCCTGGGCCGCTTTGGTGCGCGGCTTTTCCAGCGGCGATCTCGCGGGCAAGCTCATCGGCACGCTGGAGCACATGGCCTATGGCTGGTTCGCCGCCTCGATCGCCGGCATTGCGCTTGGCGCGCTGATCGGTTCGTCCCGGATGATGCGCGCCTATGTCGCGCCGTCGCTGGAATTTTTGCGGCCCCTGCCGGTCTCGGCGATCATCCCGGTCGCAATCGCGATGCTCGGGCTGACGCAAGGCATGGCGCTGTTCGTGATCGCCTTCGGCGCGATCTGGCCGATCATGCTCGCAACCGTTCACGGCTTTGCCGCAGTCGAGCCGCGGCTCTATGAGGTCGCCCGCTCGCTGCAGATGTCGCGCACCGCAATCATCGCCAAGATCGCCCTGCCCTCGGCATTGCCGGATATCCTCGCGGGCATGCGGCTCAGCCTGACCGTCGCGCTGATCCTCTCGGTGGTCTGCGAGATCCTGGCCGGCCTCGACGGCCTTGGTCACTGGGTGCTGCTCTCGGCACGCGCGTTCCGGTCCGCCGACCTCTTCGCCGGCGTCATCCTGCTCGGCGCGACCGGATATTTGACGTCGATTGCGATGTCACTGGTCGAGCAGCGGCTACTCGCCTGGCAGACCGCGGCGAGGTAGCGCGGCGATCCCATCGCCAAACAAAAACGGCCCGCATCAAGCGGGCCGTTGTCGTCTCGGATCCGGTCAATTTGGTTGCGGGGATAGGATTTGAACCTATGACCTTCAGGTTATGAGCCTGACGAGCTACCGGGCTGCTCCACCCCGCGTTAAAGCTTTGCGTGCCTTCGGTTAAATCCTGGGGACGGTCGGTTGAGGCCGGCGCTGGTCGCGCTGGCTTTCCACTTCCGTCCCAAAGGCTTCCTTGGAAGGCGACCCGAGGGGCAATGCCCGTCGGGTGCGGGGGGTATGTATCAAGGCGGGCTGCCTTTGGAAAGGGCTGCGGGAACGTTTTTTTCGACTTTATGACAGGGGAATCGACGAGTTTCCGCGCCGTTCCGCGCGCTCTTGCCAGAAGTTCCACAAACGGCCAGCCTGCGGCAACAAGATTAAGGCCGAAAACGCCGGGGTGCCGTTCCGGGAGGCGAAGCGAACCTCGAGATTCCGGGTTCGCGCTTCGCGCGCCCCAGAATGACAGTAAACGGGGGGGAAACAACATTGACCGACACATTCGATTTCGTCGTCGTGGGCGCGGGCTCGGGCGGCTGCACAATTGCGGGGCGGCTGTCGGAGGATGCGGGCACATCCGTCGCGCTGCTTGATGCAGGGGGACGCAACGACACCTGGCGGATCACGACGCCATTCGGGCTCGCGTTGCCCTATGCCGCGGCCAACTGGGCGTTCGATACCGTGCCGCAGAAGGGATTGAACGGCCGCATCGGCTATCAGCCGCGCGGCAAGGGCCTCGGTGGGTCCTCGGCGATCAACGCCATGGTCTATATCCGCGGCCACAAATGGGATTACGACCATTGGGCCGCGCTCGGCAATTCCGGCTGGTCGTATGCGGACGTGCTGCCCTACTTCAAGCGCTCGGAAGACAACGCCGATTTCGACGGCGAGTATCACGGCAAGGGCGGACCGCTGCATGTCAACCGGCTGCGCTCGGACAATCCGATTCACGACATCTTCCATCAGGCCGCACGCGAGGCGCAGTTCCGCATCCGCGAGGACTTCAATGAAGAGGACCACGAAGGGCTCGGCAGCTACCAGGTGACCCAGCGGGGCGGCGAGCGCTGGAGCGCGGCGCGGGCTTATGTGGCTCCTCATCTCGGCAAGCGGCCGAATCTGCGGGTCGAGACGGGAGCGCAGGCAACGAAGATCCTGTTCGAAGCTGGGCGCGCGGTCGGCATCGAATATGTGCAGGGCAAACAGACAAGGCAGCTGCGCGCCCGCCGCGAGGTGATCCTCGCCGCCGGCGCCTTCCAGTCGCCGCAGCTGTTGATGCTGTCGGGCATTGGCGATGGCGATGCGCTTGCCGCCCACGGCATCGACGTCGTGCATCACCTGCCGGGGGTCGGGCGCAATCTGCAGGACCATCCGGATTTCGTATTCGTCTACGCCTCCGACTATCCGCACTTCGTTCACGCCTCGCTCGGTCGGTTGCCATCCCTGCTGCGCGGTATCCAGCGATATCGCCGCGAGCGGCGCGGCGTGATGACCACCAATTTCGCCGAATGCGGCGGCTTCCTGAAAACCCGGCCTGATCTCGACGTGCCTGATATCCAGCTCCACTTCGTCATCGCGATGCTCGACGATCACGGCCGCAAGAAGCACAAGGAGGCGGGCTTCTCATGCCATTTCTGTCTGCTCAGGCCGAAGAGCCGCGGCAGTATTGGGCTGAAGAGCGCCGATCCGCTCGCAGCGCCGATGATCGACCCGAACTTCTTGGGCGAGGCGGAGGATCTCGAGGCGATGGTCGCCGGCTTCAAGACGACGCGGCGACTGATGGAGACGCCTGCGATGCGGGCGCTACAGAAGAAGGACATGTTCACATCCGACGTGAAGACGGACGAGGACATCCGCGCCATTCTGCGCGCGCGTGTCGACACCGTCTATCACCCCGTCGGCACCTGTAAGATGGGCACCGACGCGATGGCCGTGGTCGATCCGGCGTTGAAGGTGCATGGCGTGGCAGGATTGCGCGTCGTCGACGCCTCGATCATGCCGACGCTGATCGGCGGCAACACCAATGCGCCGACCATCATGATCGGGGAGAAGGCAGCGGATATGATCCGGGGGGAGATGCGGGCGAGTTAGGCGACGGTGTCGCGTCATATGCCGCTGTCGTCCCGGACAAGCGTAAGCGCCGATCCGGGACCCATAACCACAGGGAGAAGTCGTGCCGCGAGATGGCAACTCCGAGTCTTCGGCAAACCACGTCCTGTGGTTATGGGTCCCGGATCGGCGCGCGCTTGGGGCGCGCTTGTCCGGGACGACAGTTGGGCTCAATTCAGCAGGAACCCGCCGTCCACGGTCACCACGCTGCCCGTCATGTAGCGCGACGCATTCGACGCCAGCAGCAGAATCGCGCCGTCGAGATCGGACTCGGCGCCGACGCGGCGTTGCGGGATGCGCTTGGCGAGGCGCTCGCCTGCCGGCGTCGACCAGAAGGCGTGGTTCATCTCGGTGTCGATATAGCCGGGCGCGAGCGCGTTGATGCGGATGTTCTGGCCAGCGAGCTCGAGCGCCATCGCTTTCGTCGCCTGGATGATGCCGGCCTTGGAGATCGCGTAAGGCGAGAGCGCCTTCAAGACGCCGGTGCCGAGCACGGAGGCGATGTTGACGATGTTGCCCGGCTGCTTGCGCGCGATCATGCGCCGCGCCACTTCGGTTGCGAGGAAATAGGCGCCTTTGAGATTGGCACCGATCACGGCGTCCCAATCCGCCTCGGTCTGCTCGGTCGCGAGCTTCTCGATGGCGATGCCGGCATTGTTGATCAGCACGGTGACGGGGCCGAGCGCGGCCTCGGCGGCATCGACCGCCCTGGCGATCGAGGCGGTGTCGGTGACGTCGAGCGCGACCGCCGCGGCGCGGCCGCCCTTGCCGCGAATCTCCTCTTCCAGGCCCTTCAATTTGTCGGCCTGCCGCGCGGCGAGCGCCACGGCCGCACCATGCGCCGCCAGCACCCGGGCAAATTGCCGGCCGAGCCCCTGGCTCGCACCCGTGACGAGGATGGTTTCTTTACTGACGTCGAATAGGTCTGACATGACGCGTTCCTTGGACGGTTCCTTTAAGCTTTGGAGCCACCAATACAGACGATTTTAGCGATCTGAAACCGGAATGATCGGCTCGGCGTTCATTCGTTCCGTCGAGGCAGGGCTTTCGCGCATGAACAGTTTCGATCTCGCCGTCTATGCCGCGCTGGCAGTCGCGGTCGGCTTGGGGTTCAGGACCGGGCTGCTACGCAGCGCCATGACCATCCTCGCCTATCTGCTCGCCGCCCCGATCGCGGTGGCGCTGATGCCGCTGATCGCACCGCAGATCGCCGGCAATCCGAACTCGCCGCTGCTGCAGAACTGGATCTGGTTCTTCGCCATCTTCGTGGTCGTCGGCATGCTGTTCGGCCATATCGGCCGCATCGCGCTGAACGACACGATCGGCGAGGCCGGCATCGGCGACCGGCTCGGCGGCGCGGCGCTCGGCGCCGTCAGGGTCGGCCTCGTCGCCACCACCTTGGTGCTGGTGTTCGATCAGATCGTGCCGACGAACCGCCAGCCGCCCTTCCTCGCCGGCTCGCATCTGCGGCCGCTGTTCTCGACCGCGGGCCAGATGGGCTTCAAGTCGCTGCCGCCGGAGGCTGCCGCCGCAATCGACCGCCTCAAGCAGGAGCGGCGGATCTAGTCCAGATCATGCCCGCGCATTTGCATCGCCGCAGCGCACGCCATGCATTTTGGTGCGGGCCGATCCCTTATCAGCGGCATCACAGTTGGCTAATGTAGCCGCCGTCCAAAACCTGCCTGACATTTACGGGAGTGAAACAGTGGATCTTGGGATCAAAGGTCGCCGCGCCATCGTCTGTGCATCCAGCAAGGGCCTCGGGCGCGCCTGCGCCTTCTCGCTGGCGGAGGCCGGCGTTGACGTCACGCTGACCGCGCGCGGCGCTGATGCGCTGAAGAAGACCGCCGACGAGATCCGCAAGGCCTATCCCGACGTGACGGTCACCGAGATCGTCGGCGACATCACGACGCCGGCGGGCCGCGAGGCGGTGCTGAAGGCCTGCCCCGAGCCCGACATCCTGATCAACAATGCCGGCGGCCCGCCGCCCGGCGATTTCCGCAACTGGACCCGCGACGACTGGATCAAGGCGATCGACGCCAACATGCTGACCCCGATCGAGCTGATCAAGGCGACGGTCGACGGCATGATGGCACGCAAGTTCGGCCGCATCGTCAACATCACTTCGGCCGCGGTGAAGGCGCCGATCGACATTCTCGGCCTCTCCAATGGCGCGCGCGCCGGCCTCACCGGCTTCATCGCCGGCCTGTCGCGCAAGACGGTGATCAACAACGTCACCATCAACGGCTTGCTGCCGGGCCCGTTCGAGACCGATCGCCTGACCAGCACCGCGAAGGGCGAAGCCGACAAGCGCGGTGTCACACCGCAGCAGATCCTGGCCGAGCGCGCCAAGCTCAACCCCGCGGGGCGCTTCGGTCAGCCCGACGAATTCGGCTATGCCTGCGCCTTCCTGTGCGGCGCCAAGGCCGGCTTCATCACCGGACAGAACATTCTGCTGGATGGTGGCGCGTTCCCGGGGACGCTGTAGTCGCGTTTGCAGATGTACTCCCTCGCCCCGTTCTTACGGGGAGAGGGTTGGGGTGAGGGGCTCTCTCCGCAAGCACGGTGACAGTCGGACTCGCGGAGACTCCCCCTCACCCGGCGCTTCGCGCCGACCTCTCCCCGCAAGCGGGGCGAGGTAAAATCATCACCGCTGCTTGGTCGGCTCGTCCTCATCCTGCTGGCTCGGAGCGGAGGAATCGGCGGTGGTGCGCTCATCGGTCCAGTCGATGCCGAATTCGTCGAGCCCGTTCGCGAGCAGATCGCCCAGCATGGGCTCGCCGAGCAGATAGTGCACCGTTTCGCGGCGTGGGCTGCCATATTCACGGCGCGCCTCCGACGCGCGGGCGCGCAGATCGTCCCAGTCATCGATCGTGCCGTCGCCGCGGCCGAGCCAGGTCAGCGCGACGAGGTCGAGCTGCTCGTCCTCGTTCAGGGCGATCATGAAGCTTCCGAGCTCCTGGACGACAGGATCGGAGCCATCGTCGTCGAGGACGTCCATCATATCGTCGTCGGCCGCGTTCGAGCCGGAGTCCGGATCAGAAGCCCCCTCCTTGACGTCGAATTCGCGCGCCTTCTCGATGATAAAGGCGACCTTTTCCGCGGAAATCGCAAGCTCTGGCATGGCGTCCTCTTCGGCTAGCATCCAGTTCCCCGCGATAACGCCACATCACCTCAGATGATCCATTGCGCCCGATGGCAGAAAACGTGCATGTTCCAGCGCAAGAGCAAGAAAATGGGAGGCGGCGGATGCAGTGGAAGGTCGGCAAGGTCAGGATCACGAAATTCGTCGAAATGGAGACGGTCGGCTCGACCCGCTTCATCCTGCCGGCAGCCACCCATGACGAGATCCAGAAGCTGCCCTGGCTGATCCCGCATTTCGCCACCGACGAAGGCCGGCTGAAAATGTCGATCCACTCGCTGGTGGTGGAGACGCCGACGCGCCGGATCGTGGTGGACACCGGCCTCGGCAACGACAAGCAAGGCCGCGGCGTCCCCACCTGGAACAACCGCAGCACGCCGTTCTTGGAGACCATGACCGCGGCGGGGTTTCCGCCTGACAGCATCGACACCGTGCTGTGCACGCATCTTCACGTCGACCATGTCGGCTGGAATACGCGGCTGGTTGACGGCGGATGGGTGCCGACGTTCCCGAAGGCGCGCTATGTTTTCGGCAGGACCGAATATGATCATTGGCGTGATTACACGGCCGAGCCGGACAAGGTCGCGGTGTTCAACGACTCCGTGAAGCCAGTGGTCGATGCCGGCCAGGCCGATCTGGTTCCGAGTGACCATCGGCTTTGCGAGGAGATCGAAATGATCCCAACTCCCGGTCACAGCCCGGGGCACATGAGCGTCCTGATCGAGTCCGACGGCGAGCAGGCGCTTCTGACCGGCGACGTTGCCCATCATCCCTGCCAGATGGCCCATCTCGACTGGTGCTCGACTGTGGATACTGATCCCGCGCGTTCGGCGGCAAGCCGGCATGCGGTGTTCTCGCGCTTTGCCGACACACCCACACTGGTGATCGGCGGTCATTATTCCGCCGGACATATCAAGCGAGACGGCGACGCATTCAGGTTCGTGGCGCTGGGGTGATGCCCGTTTTGGGCGGTTGAATTTCCCGCCGCCCTGTTCCATGAAGCAGTTAACCGATCGGTCCATTCCCAGGGAGAAACGAGAATGAAGCTTGTTCGTTATGGCGAGAAGGGTGCGGAAAAGCCCGGCCTGATCGACAGATCCGGCCAGTTGCGCGACCTGTCGGCGCATCTGAAGGACCTCACCGGCGAGGCCTATTCGCCTGAATCCCTGAAGAAGCTGGCCGCGCTCGATCCCGCCTCGCTGCCCGCCGTCTCCGGCAAGCCCCGGTTCGGCGCCCCCGTCACCGGTATCTCGAAATTCGTCGCGATCGGCCTCAACTATTCCGACCATGCCAAGGAGACCGGCGCCGAGATTCCGAGCGAGCCGATCATCTTCATGAAGGCCAATACCTCGCTGTCGGGCCCGAATGATCCCGTCGAGAAGCCGCGCGGCTCGACCAAGCTCGACTGGGAGGTCGAGATCGCCGCCATCATCGGCACCCGCGCCAAATACGTCTCGGAAGCCGACGCGCTGAACCACGTCGCCGGCTATTGCGTCTGCAACGACGTCTCCGAGCGCGCTTTCCAGATCGAGCGCCTGGGCCAGTGGACCAAGGGCAAGTCGCACGACACGTTCGGCCCGCTCGGGCCGTGGCTCGCCACCAAGGACGAGATCAAGGACGTGCAGAACCTGTCGATGTGGCTCGACGTCAACGGCCAGCGCCGCCAGACCGGCTCGACCAAGACCATGATCTTCTCGATGGCCAAGTGCATCTCCTATGTCTCGCAGTTCATGACGCTCCTGCCCGGCGACGTCATCACAACGGGCACCCCGCCGGGCGTCGGCCTCGGCATGAAGCCACCGACCTTCCTCAATGTCGGCGACGTCGTCACGCTCGGCATCGAAGGCCTCGGCGAGCAGCGCCAGGAGATCGTGGCGGCGTGAGCCTCCGCCCTCTCGCCGTCATTGCGAGCGAAGCGAAGCAATCCAGAATCCCTCCGCGGCAACACTCTGGATTGCTTCGTCGCTTCGCTCCTCGCAATGACGAAACAAAACGTTCATTTGTGGGATACTCTCCATGAAGCTCACCTTCTCCCCCGCCTCGCCCTTTGCCCGCAAGGTGCGCATCGCTGCGATCGAGCTCGGGCTGATCGACAAGATCGAGCTCGTGCCCGCGAGCGTCACGCCGGGCACCGCCAACGAGGATTATTCGAAGATCACGCCGCTGAAGAAGCTGCCGGTGCTGATCACCAATGACGGCGACGTGATCCTGGATTCCTATGTCATCGTCGAATATCTCAACGAGATCGCCGGCGGCAGCCTGATCCCGGATTACGGCCCGCGGCGCTGGAAAGCCAAGACCAATCACTCGCTGATCAACGGCATGCTCGATTCCATGCTGCTGTGCCGCTACGAGAAGATGGTGCGGCCGCAGGGCCTGCAATGGCAGGCTTGGTCGGACGACCACTGGAACAGGGCCTGGACCGGCATGGCGCGCTTCGAGAACATGCCTGACGTGCTGAACGGCCCGTTCGACATCTCGCAGATCGGCCTCGTTTGCGTGCTCGGCTATGCCGACTTCCGCTTCGCCGATTGCGGCTGGCGTAAGGCCTTTCCGAAGCTCGACGCATTCCACCAGAGGATGCTGGAGCGGCCCTCCGTCAAGATCTCGGTGCCGCCAGCGGCATAAGTCTCGGGAGTTCTCATGAGCCTCAGATTCTCGGTCGGCGATCTCACCATCCATCGCATCATCGAGCAGGAGACCTCGTTCGTCCCGGCGCTGGAGATGCTGCCTGGACTGACGCCGGACGTGCTGGCCGAGAACCGGGCTTGGATGCGCGAGGCGAAGGCACTGGACGATGAGGACGTGCTGCTGCTGTGCTTCCAGTCCTACGTGGTGAAGACGCCGCACCACACCATCCTGGTCGACAGCTGCATCGGCAACGACAAGCCGCGGCCGCGGCCGAAATGGAACATGAAGACCGACGACACCTATTTGCGCGGCCTCGGCGCCGCGGGGTTTTCGGTCGACGACATCGACTTCGTGATGTGCACGCATCTGCATGTCGATCACGTCGGCTGGAATACGCGGCTTGAGAACGGCCGCTGGGTGCCGACCTTCCCCAAGGCGCGCTATCTGTTCGCCAAGCAAGAGTTCGATCACTGGTCCGCGCAGAACGCGAAGACGGAGATTCCGCCCTTCGTCGACAGCGTGTTGCCGGTCGTCGAGGCCAACAGGCACGAGCTCGTCGGCAATGACCACGAAATCGGCGACCACGTCCGCATCCTGCCGACGCCGGGTCACACGCCCGGCCATATCGCCATCACGATGGGCCGCGGCAAGGACGATGCGGTGTTCTCCGGCGATCTCATGCACTCGCCGCTGCAGACGCTCTATCCGGAGCTGTCGATCAAGTTCGACGTCGATCCGGCCGCAGCCGCGAAGACGCGCCGCAGCTTCCTGGAACGCTATTGCGACACCGACACGCTGTGCTGCACCGCGCATTTCCCCTCGCCGTCGGTCGGGAAGATCAGGAGCAAGGGCAACGCGTTCGAATGTGTGGCGGTTTAGTCTGGCTGTCGTAGGGTGGGTTAGCTCTGCGGCTGCGCGAAGCGCAGACGCCGAGCGTAACCCACCACTTCTGCCTCCGCGGAGAATAAAGAGGTGGGTTACGCCGCGCGGCTTGCGCTTCGCGCAATCCCCGGGGCTAACCCACCCGCCGATACTGCCCGTGTGGAGAATACGATGACCGCACTCCCCGACATTCCCCTGCCCGCCGGAATCCGCTCGCGCACCGTCGACGGCATCAACGGCTTGCGGATGCATGTGCTGGAGGCCGGTTTCGAGACCAAGGGACGGCGCTGTATCCTCTTGCTGCACGGCTTTCCCGAGCTCGCCTTCTCCTGGCGCAAGGTGATGCCGGCGCTCAGCGCGGCCGGCTACCACGTGATCGCACCGGACCAGCGCGGCTACGGACGCACCACGGGATGGAGCGCGGAGTACGACGGCCCTCTCGCGCCGTTCTCGCTTCTCAGTCTCGTGCGCGATGCGCTCGGCCTGGTGTCGGCGTTCGGCTACAGGCAGGTCGATGTGGTCGGACATGATTTTGGCAGCCCGGTCGCAGCCTGGTGCGCCTTGATCCGGCCCGACGTGTTTCGTTCGGTGACGATGATGAGCGCGCCGTTCGGCGGACCGCCGCCGCTGCCGTTCGGCACGGTCGACAATCCGGCAAAGCCCGCGGTGGAAGACCCGGTGCATCGTGAGCTCGCCTCGCTGCCGCGGCCACGCAAGCACTATCAATGGTATTATTCGACACGGGAAGCCAATGCCGATATGCAGCAGGCACCGCAGGGCGTGCATGATTTCCTGCGCGCCTACTATCATCACAAGAGCGCGGACTGGACCGACAACAAGCCCTATCCGCTGCAAGCATGGTCGGCGCAGGAGCTGGCGAAGCTGCCGACCTATTACGTGATGGACTTGCACGAGACCATGGCCGAGACGGTCGCGAAGGAGATGCCCTCGCCGGCCGCGATCGCCGCGAACCAATGGCTGCGGGACAGCGACCTTGCCTATTACAGCGCCGAGTACAGCCGCACCGGATTTCAGGGCGGGCTGCAATGGTACCGCTACGGCACATCGGGCATGCTCAATGACGAGATGCAATTGTTTGCCGGCCGCAGCATCGATGTGCCCTCCTGCTTCATCTCGGGCAAGCAGGATTGGGGCACCTATCAACGGGCCGGCGCTTTCGAGACAATGCAGCGCAGCGCGTGCACGAAGATGCTCGGCTGCCATCTCGTCGACGGCGCCGGCCATTGGGTCCAGCAGGAGCAGCCGGCCGCGGTCAGCCGGTTGCTGCTCGACTTCCTCGCCAGGGCCGGCATGGCCTGATTTGACCGGGAACCACAATCTTCATCAAACAGCCGTTGCGAGATTCGGCCAGACTGCGCATCATCTTCGAGCAACCAGAGCGGGAGAAGCGCCGTGGCCGGATCGGAATGGAGTTTCAAGAGTGCGGGCGAATTGTCGGCCGCGTTGCGTGCGAAGAAGGTCTCGGTGGTCGAGCTCACGCAGGATTCGATTGCGCGTATCGAACGGCACGACGGCAGGATCAACGCGGTGTGCGTGCGCGATTTCGATCGCGCGCTCGTTGCGGCGCGCGAGGCGGATGCGGCGCTGGCGCGCGGCGAGCACAAGCCGCTGCTCGGCCTGCCCACGACGATCAAGGAATCCTTCAACATCGCAGGCCTGCCGACGACCTGGGGATTCGTGCCGCAGAAGGGCTTCAAGCCCGTGGAAGACGCGCTGGCGGTGACCCGCATCAAGCAGGCCGGCGGCGTGATCCTCGGCAAGACCAACGTGCCGGTCGGCCTCGGCGACTGGCAGAGTTACAACGACATCTATGGCACCACCAACAACCCCTACGATCTCGGCCGCACGCCGGGCGGTTCGTCCGGGGGATCGGCGGCAGCCCTCGCCGCAGGCTATTGCGCGCTCGCCACCGGCTCGGACATCGGCGGCTCCCTGCGTGTGCCGGCATTTCATTGCGGCGTGTTCGCGCACAAGCCGACCCTTAATCTCTGCGCGGCGCGCGGCGAGACCCCGCCGCCGTTTCCAGCCGTTCCGCGCGAGGGCGACCTCGCCGTCATCGGGCCGATGGCGCGCACGGCGGCGGATCTGTCCTTGCTGCTCGACGTCATGGCGGGACCCGATCCTCTCGACATCGGTATCGCCTACAAGCTCGATTTGCCGGCTGCGCGGCATCAGTCGCTGCGGGATTTTCGTATCCTGGTGATCGACAGCCATCCTCTGCTGCCGAGCGACAGGGATGTCCGCAGCGCAATCGACAAGCTCGCAATCGATCTTGCGAAGGCCGGCGTCACCGTCGCACGCGAGAGCGCGCTGCTCCCGGACTTCGCGGAGACGTCCCGGCTTTACATGCGCATGCTGCTGGGTTTCCTCGGCGCGTTCCTACCTCCCGACGAGCTGGCGGATGCGCAGGCGCGGGCGAGCCAGCTGTCACCGGAGGACACCAGCCTTGACGCGGAGCGGCTGCGCGGCATCACCGCGAGCCACCGCGCCTGGGTCCTCGACGCAGGGACCCGCGCCGTGCTCCGCGCGCAATGGCGGGCGTTGTTCAAGAGCTTCGACGCGGTGATCTGCCCGATCATGCCGACGCCGGCCTTTCCGCACGATCATTCGCCGGAACAACGCCTGCGAACGATCAGCATCGACGGCAAGGATTACCCCTATTCCGACCAGCTCGCCTGGCCGGGCATCGCAACGCTTCCGGGCCTGCCGGCAACGGCCGTTCCGCTCGGCCTGTCGAAACACGGTCTGCCTGTCGGTGTGCAGATCGTCGGTCCCTTCCTCGAGGACAGGACGCCGCTCAAGCTCGCCGAGCTGATCGAGCGCGAGTTCGGCGGCTTCGTGCCGCCGAAGATGTTCGACGATTGATGCTTCGAAGTCCTGTAGCCCGGATGGAGCGAAGCGAAATCCGGGACAGCCGATCCGCGACAAAGATCCCGGATTGCGCTTCGCTCCATCCGGGCTACGAACTTTCATGCCCGGCTTGACCGGGCGATGACACCGTAACGGCCGCTAGCTATCGAACACGATCACGCTGCGTAGCGTCTTGCCCGCTTTCATGTTGGCAAAGCCCTCGTTGATCTCGGACAGCTTCAGCTTGGCCGAGATCCAGTCTTCCAGATGCAGTCGGCCGCGCAAATAGAAGTCGACCAGGCGCGGCATGTCGACCCGAAAGTGGTTCGAGCCCATCGAAGAGCCCTGGATCTTGCGCTCGCGCAGGAAGTCGAAGCCGTGCAGCTCGATCTTCTGGCCGAACGGGATCATGCCGACGATGGTGGCGGTGCCGCCGGAGGCGAGCATCGCAAAAGCCTGCTCGGCCGTCTCCTTGCGGCCCAGCACCTCGAAGGAATGGTGCACGCCGCCATTGGTGAGGTCGCGGACCTGCTTGACGACATCGCCGTCGGCCGGGTTGATGATGTCGGTCGCGCCAAGCTTGGTCGCGAGCTGGAGTTTTGCGGGATTGGTATCGATGGCGATGATACGGCCGGCGCCGGCGATCTGCGCGCCGTTGATCGCGGCCATGCCGACGCCGCCGCAGCCGATCACCGCCACGGTCTCGCCGGCCGTCACCTTCGCCGTGTTCACCACCGCGCCATAGCCGGTGATGACACCGCAGCCGATCAGCGCGGCGAGATCGAGCGGCATGTCCTTGCGGATCTTCACAATGGCATTCTCGTGCACCAGCATCTGCTCGGCGAAGGAGGAGAGATTGAGGAACTGGTGCAGCTTCTCCGGCTTCGACCATTGCATCCGGTTGGAGACGCCCGGCAGCATCTTCACCGTCGCGTCGGTGCAGAGCACGGTGCGGCCGGTCGTGCAATTGTCGCAGGTGCCGCAGAAGACGGAGAGACATGTGACGACATGGTCGCCGGGCTTCACATAGGTGACATCGGAGCCGACCTGCTCGACCACGCCGGCGGATTCGTGTCCGAGCACTGCCGGCAGCGGATGCGGATAGAGCCCTTCCATGAAATGCAGGTCGGAGTGGCAGAGGCCGGCGACGGCGGTGCGGATCAGCACCTCGCGCGGTCCCGGCTTCGGCAGGCTGATGTCCTCGATGACGAGCGGCTGGTTGACTTCATAGAGGACGGCGGCCTTCATCGAACACTCCCTATCGCGCTTTTTGTTTGATCGCAGCGCGCAGCCTACGCCGCCAGAACCAGTTCGCCAACCTCGCTCATGCCGGCTGCGCGATCGCCGAGCAGCAGTTCGGCCATCTTCGCCTGCGCGGCATTTTCCGTCAGCCGGAACGGATCGTTCGGCGCCACGCGGTGGTCGATCACGAGGCGCGACAGCAGCAGCCGGCGTGCATCGCCGCGCATCTCGTAAATGCGGTGTGCTTCCCAGGCGAGCGCGACTGCGCTGGCGACGTGATAGAGCGCGCTGGTAGCGCGGCGCGCATCGGCTTCGTTCTCGGACTTGGCCGCAACTTCGCGTGCGAAGCCGACGGCGCGGTCGGTGAGGCCACGCAGATGATCGCGCCAAGCCTGCGGCACCGAGGCGCTGTCGCCGAGCCGGGCGTGCAGATCGGCCGCGAGCGCGGATTCCGCGCCGTGGCGGCCGACTGCCCGCCGCAGTGCATCGATCGCGACAATGTTGCCGGTGCCTTCCCAGACCGAGCCGAGATGCGCATCGCGCAGCAGGCGGGCGGTGGCGAATTCCTCGATATAGCCGATGCCGCCGCGCATCTCGAGCGCATCGCCGCAAACCTTGCGCGCATCGCGCGTAGCGCGGAATTTCAGCGTGGGGGTGAGAATGCGCAGCAGCGCCGCGGCGTCCTGGCTGCCGGCCTCGGCACGGTCGAGGGCATCAGCAGTGAGGAAGCTCATCGACAGGCCCTGCTCCACCGGCAGCATGATCTTCAGCATCTGCCGCCGTCCCAGCGGCAGATCGATGATGCGCTGCCCGAACACGACGCGGTTGGTCGCGACCGTCATCGCATCGTGATAGGCGCGGCGCATCAGTGCGGTGGACTTGACGCCGTTGGAGAGGCGCGAGGAGTTCACCATCTCGGCCATCTGCACGAAACCACGGTCGAGCTTGCCGACGGCATAGGCGATCGCGCCTTCAAGCTTGATCTCGCCCGAGGCCATCGAGCGGGTGCCGAGCTTGTCCTTGAGGCGCACGATCCGGTAATGGTTCTGCGAACCGTCGTCGAGGAAACGCGGCATCAAAAACAGGCCGACGCCGCGCGTACCGGGGCCGGCGCCTTCAGGGCGCGCCAACAGCATCACGACCTTGGCGTCGGCATTCGAGCAGAACCATTTCTCGCCATAGAGGCGCCAATGGTCGCCTTCCTGCACGGCTCTCGTGGTCAGCGTGCCGACATCGGAGCCGCCTTCCTTCTCGGTCATGAACTGGCCGCCCTGGGTCAGCTTGCTCATGTCGGTCGAGGTCAGGCCATCCAGATATTTCGCCTTGAGCGCCTCGCTGCCGAAATTCGCCAAGAGCTTGGCGCAGCCATCGGTGACGTTGATCGGGCAGCCCATGCCGAATTCGGTCTGGTTGAACAGGAAGGTGAAGGCGTGCTTGGCCACAACAGGGTATTTGTCCGACCAGCCCATGATGCCTTTGCGGATTGAAAGCGCGTGGATGCCGAACTCGCCGAACGCGGCGTTCTCCAGCTCGCGATAGGCCGGATGATATTCGATCCATTGCACGTCGCGGCCGAACTTGTCGCGCTGGTGCAGGATGGGCGTGTGCCGGTCGGCGAGCCGCGCGCATTCGTCGAGATGGCCGCCGGCGAGCTCGCCGAGGCGGTCGAGATGCGGCTCGATGTGGCGGAACAGATTCTCCGGCAGATGGATGCGCAGAAGGTCCGTGAGCGCGGGATCGGCGCGGTAGAAATTCATGCCGGATGTATCGGGCGCCAGCAGGCCGGAGGATGCGGCCGCGATATCTTTTGGCTGCGCTTTAACCGGTCTTGGCATGATCGTCCTCTTCGTTTCCGTCCGACGGCAATTCTTTGCGCTTGCCGCTTTGGATGATGTCGATCATGCTCCAGTCGCGGACAGCGATAAAGCCGCAAAATGTCAGGGCGGCATGATCGCCGCGAGGGAGCAACTCGCCCTGCGGAATTGTGATCGCGCCGGCTGGTTGTCTGCGCGGACCATGCATAGATCAGCGGCTCCTACCTCCGAGAGATCACGCCATGGAACACCCGAAGTACAAGATCGCCCTCATCGTCGGTGCCGGCGAAGGCCTCAGCGCATCGCTGGCGCGCCTGCTAGCGGCGCAGGGCATCCGCATCGCGCTCGCCGCACGCAAGATCGAGAAGCTTGGCGCGCTCTGCACCGAGACCGGGGCCAAGGCCTATGCCTGCAACGCCACCGAGCCCGACGAGGTGGAGCGGCTGTTCGGTCTGGTCGAGCGCGAGATCGGCACGCCCGACCTCGTCGTCTACAACGCCTCCGGCCGCACGCGCGGGCCGTTCGTCGATCTCGTGCCCGCCGACGTCGCGCAGGCGATTGCGGTCAGCGCCTATGGCGGCTTCCTGGTGGCGCAGCAGGCCGCCAAGCGCATGCTGCCGAACCAGCACGGCGCAATCCTGTTCACCGGCGCCTCCGCCAGCGTCAAGGGCTATGCGCAGTCCGCTCCCTTCGCGATGGGCAAGTTCGCGCTGCGGGGCCTTGCCCAGAGCATGGCGCGCGAATTGTCGCCGCAGGGCATCCATGTCGCCCATTTCGTCATCGACGGCGGCATCAGGAGCGCGACGCGAAGCGAGCCGGCTGACAAGCCCGATTCGATGCTCGATCCCGATGCGATCGCACAGAGCTATTGGAACGTACTGCAGCAGCCGCGCAGCGCCTGGAGCTGGGAGCTGGAGCTGCGGCCCTGGGTCGAGAGGTTTTGAAGGCAAGCTGACAACAACACCCGTCATTGCGAGGAGCGAAGCGACGAATCAATCCAGACTGGCTCTACGGAAAGATTCTGGATTGCTTCGCTTCGCTCGCAATGACGAACGAGGGAGGCGACATGACCACCGAAACCACCATCGACACCGGCACCAACGAGCTCCTCTGCGCGATCCGCGACCGCGTCGCTGTGATCACTCTGAACCGGCCGGAGGCGCGCAACTCGCTGTCGGATGCGCTGACGCCGGCGCTGCGCACGATGATCCGGACCTGCGGCGAGAACCCCGATGTCGGCGCGCTGCTGCTGACCGGCGCGGGCGAAGCCTTCTGCGCCGGCGGCAACGTCAAGGGCATGGGCGCGCATCGCGATCCGAAGAAGCTCGAAATGTCCTTCGACGACAAGGTCGCCGATCTGCAGGAGCGGCAGAGGCTGCTCACTGGCGCGCTGGTGTCTGTGCGCAAGCCGACGATCGCCGCGCTGCCCGGCCCCGCGGTCGGTGCCGGGCTCGCCATCGCCATGGCCTGCGACATACGCATCGCCGCGCAATCGGCCTTCGTCGCCACCGGCTATGCCCGCATCGCGCTCAGCGGCGATTATGGCATCGCCTGGCTGCTCACCCGGCTGGTCGGCACCGCGCGGGCACGCGAACTCATGTTCACCGGCGATCGCGTCGATGCCGCGCGCGCCGAGGCGATCGGCCTCGTCAACCGCGTCGTGCCCGACGACAAATTGCAGACGGAGGCGTTCGCGCTGGCCAAATCCCTCGCCGAAGGCCCGCGCCTCGCGCTGCGCTACATGAAGGACAATCTCGACGAGGCCCTGCTGTTCGACTTCGAAACCGCGCGCGACCACGAGGCCGAGCGTCTGGTCCGCCTCACCACGACCGCCGACCACAAGGAGGCCGTGCAGGCCTTCATCGAGAAGCGCAAGGCGGTGTTCACGGGGAAGTAGGCGCGCCTAACATTCACAGCGGGCTCGCGCTCCCCGCGCCCTGTAATGACGTTGAGACGAGACCGCGCAGCAAAAAAGGCCCGGCTCTGGATAACCAGGCCGGGCTGCAGTGGTGTCAGGCCGAGGCTGAGGGGCTATCGGCCTGACGGGAAAGGGCGGCGAGGCGCCAGCTGGCGCAGGGAATGTCTTGCGGCGCGAGGTTGATCTCCTTGTCGAAGCGCACCAGCTTCCAGTCATCGGGGTGGTTGATGAACGTGAAACCGGATTTGCGCGCGAGCGAGACCATGGCCTCGTTGGAGCGCAGCGTGTCGCCGTAGATGTGCTCGGCGCCGAGCGCGGCCGCGCGGCATTCGAGGTTCTTCATCAGCGCGGTGGCGATCCCGTGGCCCTGCCAGCGGTCATCGACCGAGAGGCCGAACTCGAGCATCGCGGTCTCGGCATGGAAGGCATAGCGGGCTTCGGCCACGATGGTCTCGAAGCCGTCGACCATCATGGTCGCCACGATGGTGAAGCGATCGCGCTCGCCGACCTCGAGGAAATCGTGCAGCAGGCCCTTGGGCAATTCGCTGATCGCGCCGAAGAAGCGGTTGTAGCGGGAGCGGGTCGAGAGCGCGCGGAAATAGTGCTGCAGCTCGTCGGTGTCGCGCGGCTCGACGAAGCGGACATTGAGCCGCTCATCGTGCCGGGTGCGCAGCACGTCCGAATATTGCTTGAGGTCTTCGAGGCGAAGGGTGCTCATGACACATGCCCTGCGGAAAGGGGACCGCCGGCGCCCCTGTGCTCAGGCGGCGCCGGCCTGGCGGCCTATCAGGCCCGCCAGAAGGGTTTCTCGGCCTCGTAGGCAATGTCGGACCAGGACAGCCCGACATCCTGGAGATCGCGGGCAGTCCAGTGGGTCAGCTCGCGCCGGGTCCGGTAGCGCTCGTGCCAGACGTGAAGGACCTCGCCGATCTGGTAGAGGACGCCCTGTGCATGATGATTTGTCATCGAATTGTCGGTCAATGTAGACATTTTCAGCTCCTGGAGCTAAGTTGACCGCTAATATCTGCCTTCTGCTGCGCCGCGACAAACGACAATTTGTACCTTTTCGCATGAAATAACGTCATGCATCCTGCTGCCAAATGACTGCCAGATTGCCCTCCCTGAACGGATTGCGGGCGTTCGAGGCCGCCGCGCGCCATCTCAGCTTCACGCTCGCAGCCAGCGAGCTGAACGTGACCCAGACCGCGATCAGCCATCAGATCCGCAGGCTGGAGGAGGAGCTCGGCATCCGCCTGTTCATCCGGCAGAACCGCGCGCTGGCGCTGACGCCGGAGGCGCGCGACTATTTGCCGGGCGTCCGCGCCGCCTTCAACGATTTGCGCCTCGCCACGGACCGTCTCCTGCGCAAGAACGACGACAAGGTGCTGACAGTGTCGACGCTGGCCTCGCTCGCCGCCAAATGGCTGCTGCCGCGGCTGACCGATTTCCAGGAGCAGCACCCCGGCATCGATGTGCGCATCACCACCTCGACCAGCCTCGTCGACTTCCAGCGCGACAATGTCGATGCCGCGATCCGCTATGGTCGCGGCCAATGGCCCGGCCTGCGCGCCGACTGGCTGATGGCGGACGAGCTGTTTCCGGTGTGCAGCCCGTCGCTGCTGCGCGGCGACAAGCCGCTGCGCCGCCCCGAGGATCTGCGCAACCATCCGCTGCTGCACACGTCGAGCACCAACAGCGACGACTGGCGGCTGTGGCTGACCGCGGCGGGCCTGCCGGCCGATATCGCAAGACACCCCGGCATCACCTTCGACATGATCTTCATGACCATCCAGGCGGCGATCGACGGCATCGGCGTCGCGATGGGACGGACCTCCTACGTGCAGGACGACATCGCCAAAGGCCGGCTCGTTGTCCCCTTCAAGATCGCGCTGCCGGCGGACGCCGGCTTCTACCTGGTCGCGCCGGAGGGCCATCGCGAGGCCCCAAAGCTGGCTGCGTTCCGGCAATGGGTGCTCGCGGCGGCGCAGAATAAGGCGTGAAAATGCAGCGGCTTCCCTCGGTTGTCATTCCGGGGCGCGCGTAGCGCGAGCCCGGAATCCATTTCTCACAGGATCTGTTGCCCGATGGATTCCGGGTTCGGTCCTGCGGACCGCCCCGGAATGACAGCGGAGACCTACAGCTCGACCACCACGTAGTCGCTCTCGACTTTCACCGGGATGGTCTCGGCGACATACGGTCCCTTCACCACGCTCGCGCCCGGCTCGACATGGGCGGGATAGGCCTTCACGCGGAAACGGCGGGGGTCGCAATAGGATTGGCCGGTGCGGATGTCGAACTCCCAGCCGTGCCAGGGGCAGCGGATGATCTCACCTAACTTGGTGTATTCGATCTCGCCGGGATTGCTCGACTGTGCGAGACCGATCAATGGCCCCTCGCATAGCGCCGCGCCCTGATGTGGGCAGCGGTTCATCAGGCCGAAATATTCGCCCTTGATGTTGAAGACTGCGATCGGCCGCCCATCGATCTCCAGGAGTTTTCGCGTGCCCGGCGGAAGCTCGTCGACCGCGGCAATCACATGCCGCGCCATGCTATGTTTTCCGCATGATCTGACCGAAAAACCGCTTCACACTTTTTCGCATCATGCGGTTATCCCGTACAGCTTCTTTGCGTTGCCGAGATAGAACGCTTCGCGATTGTCCTCGCTGACTCCCGCCGGCAGCACGCGCGAGGGCTCGTCATAATCCCAATGCGGATAATCTGTCGCGAACAGCAGCTTGTCCCAGCCGATCCATTTGATGACATCGAACAGATCCTCGCGCCTTTCAGGATCTTCCATCGGCTGCGTCGTCCACCACACCTGCTCGCGGATATATTCCGACGGCGGCCGTTTTACATGCGGCACCTCGCTCCTGAGCCGCTGCCAGGCCTTGTCCAGCCGCCACGCCAGTGACGGCGCCCAGCCGAAGCCGGCCTCGATCATCACCATCTTCAATTTCGGGAAGCGCTCGAACACGCCCTCCAAAACCAGGCTCGCAAGCGCCGATTGCTGGCACTGCGAATGCCCTACCATCTCCTCGATGTAATAGGATGGCCAGCCTGAGGGTGTGATCGGATTGCCGCCGAAGCCGAAGGCGTGCACGCCGACGGGAAGGCCGGCTTCTTCCGCGGCCTGATAGATCGGCCAATAGCGACGCTGGCCGAGCGGCTCGACATTGCGGCTGAGCAGCAGCACCTGCACGAAATTCTTGTCCCCGGCGCGCTCGCGGATCTCGGCCGCAGCCGACAGCCCATCCTCATTGCCCACGACGATGGAGGCCTTCAGCCGCTTGTCCTTGCTGGTCCATTTGTCGATCTGCCAATCGTTGATCGCCGAGCACAGAGCGGCCGAGAGCTCGTGATTGCGGATGCCCTGCCCGGTGTTGAGTGGATTGAGCACGCCCAGCTGCACGTTGTTGGGATCGAGCAATTGCTTCTGCATGAAGGCGAGCGAGGAGCCCTGCGGGCCGCCTTCCGGCGGATAGGCATCGCGGCGCGAGGCGTTGGGCTGGGCCTTCGGATAGGGCGGGCCTTCCATCATGCCCTGATAGGCATGGACGCCGTAAACCTCGAGATGGTGCTGCCAGCGTTTGGCGAGGTAGGGGTAGAGCTCGGTGTGGGTCGTACGCGCCGGATGGATGTCGCAGTCCGCGATTGCGGTTTTGACGTTCAGTGGGGAAGCGGCTTCTTGGTTCTCGCGGAACTGGATATTCATCGCCTTGCCTCCTTTGGCAGCGGGCTCATTTCAGGCGGGGATAGGTTGCATGCGGATTGTCGATCATGATCTTGCGCACGAGATCGGGGGACAGACCTTCGGGCAGCGCGTCCTGGCCGTCGAACTGCCAGTGCGGATAGTCCGTGGAGAATAGGACCAATTCGTCGGACTGCATATGATCAAACAGGCGAATTAATGTCTGAGGTTCCGGCGGCGCATCAAATGGCTGTAACGAGAAACGGATGTTGCTGCGCACAATCTCCAGCGGCGCGCGATCGACCCACGGCGTCTCCATCCGTACCCCGCGCCAGAACTTGTGCAGGCGCCACAGATAGGGCGCGATCCAGGACACGCCGGACTCCAGCATCACCATTTTCAGCCGCGGATATTTGGCGAACACGCCCTCGACGATCAGGCTGGTGAGCTGGGTCTGGAACGCCTGGGCCTGCCCAACATAATCCTCGATGTGATAGGACCCCCAACCCACGGCGGTCGGCGGATTGTGATAGGCGGACCCGGCGTGGATGCCTACCGGGAGTTCCAGACGTTCCGCGGCCTCGTAGATCGGCCACAGCGCGCGCTTGCCGAGCGGCGTATCGCCCATGACCAGCATCAGCACCTGCACGAAGCGCTCGTCCGGTGCACAGCGCTCGATCTCGGCAACGGCTTTCTCGACGCTTTGCGTGGGGATCACGATCGAGCCGCGCAGCCGCGAGTCGCGATCGAGCCATTCCTTCGCCAGCCAATCATTCAGCGCGCGGCAGAAGGCGGCCTGCATGTCTTCCGAAAACACCATCTGCACGCCGTAGAGCGGATTGCAGATGGCGTATTCGAGCTTGAAAGCATCGAGCACGTGACGCTGCATGGCCTCCAGACTCTCGCCGGGCTTGCCGGTCTCGGGGCGCCAGTCCGGCCGCGCGGTGATCGGCGAGTTCTGCGGATAGGATTGCGAGATAAGGTCGACCATGCCGCGCGTCGTGACCTGATCGCGCCAATAATCGTTCAGGTACGGCAGCAGGCTGGTCAGATGCGGCACGGCCGGATGCACGTCGCAATCGATGCCGCCGGCGATCAGGGATGCCATCACGTCTCCCTTCTCACGTTTTCTCGCATGTCTCTTCTTGTCCCCGCCATTCAAGCAGGCCTGCCCACCGCCCGCAACTCGGCCAAGCGTCCTGTCATATGCTAGGAAGGCTGAGCTCGGTTGCGAAGGAATGAGGGGTTACGACATGAAAGAGCTCGTCGGCATTGCGGAACAGGTCGCCGCCAAACTGATCGCGCGCAAACAGACCATTGCGGTTGCCGAATCCTCCGCCGGCGGCCTGATCGCGGCCAGCCTGCTCGCGGTGCCCGGCGCATCCGCCTATTTCCTCGGCGGCGCGGTGGTCTATACGCGCGATGCCAGGCGCGTGCTGATGGATATTTCGGACGAAGGAATGAAGGGCTTTCGGTCGTCGTCGGAGCCCTACGCGCAATTGTTGGCCGAGCAGATGCGAACGCGCTTCGACAGCGACTGGGGCCTGTCCGAGACCGGCGCCGCCGGCCCCACCGGCAACCGCTACGGCGATTCGGCGGGCCATAGCTGCATGGCGGTTGCAGGGCCCGCGTCAGAGGTGATGACGCTGGAGACGGGAAGCAACGACCGGTTCGGCAACATGCAGGTATTCGCGGCGACGGCGCTGAAGCTGTTGTTGAGAAAGCTTGAGGGATGAGCGGAGCCCACGCTCATCTCACCATCGATACCCCCGCTCAGGGGCAAGACAAGCTATTACCGGGTTCGCGGCACAGCTTCGCGCGGACCTCGACGACATCGATCTTGTTATCCCTGGCTCGCCGCAGGCGCGAGGCGTAAGCCGAGTAAACTCTGTCTACTGACAGCAGATTGAGCTGCTTCTTGATGGCCGCGCTGCACATCAAAGCGGGGTTGCCGCCGAGGTATCTCGACTCTGCCCCGAGCTCCTGCCGGGTGAGCTCCGCGAAAGGCCCCCGACGCAATTGCATCTCGATCGCTCCGAGCTCCTCGTCACCAGCCTGCACCCGGGCGACACCTTTGTCTTGCGTTCGAAACCGTTCGCGATCGCCGCCCCGTGAGCCGCCCCGAGCTCTGCAAGCTCTTGTGCTGCGTCCGAAAACTCGCCGCGCTGGGAACCCGCCATGAGGAAGGACTTGCATGCCAATGGGTCGCTCATCAGCTTCAGAAGGGCTGTCAGCTCTGCCCGGTCCACCGCATTGATGTGTTCGTCATCGGCATAGGCTTCCATCTCGTTCGCCAGAATGATGTTGAGCACGCCATTCGCGGCGGGCCATCCGCCTTCATTGAACGCCGCCTCGGTCTTTCGGAGCAAGACCTCCCGGAGGGCGGGATCGCTGCGGGCGATAGACGCCGCCAGTGGGAATCGCGCGAGGTTCTGATCGAAATCGCGTGCAAACCCGCTGGGCCCGGAGAGGCTGGCATATGCCAGATTTCCGGCCAGCAGGGCGACGGCGACGAGCAGCAGGAGTGATCTTCTGGTCATGCGAGAATGTTGGCGTGAAATACCGCGAGACATCATCGCACGCCGGGGTCGGCGCCATCCATTGCAACTACAGGCTGCCGTTAACGAATCCTTTCGCAGCCCTTTCACCGCCTGGCGGATCGCATGCAGGCTGGCTTATTTTGCCAAATGCCGCATGAAAATGCGCACCACATAGCCCGGGAATCGCGGTGCCTCGTCGTAGAGGTCCGACGCGATCCGCTCGATGGTCTCGCGCAGCGACAGGAATTGCGCCTGCCGTGCGCTGCTTTCGGTGCCCTGCATGCCCGCGAGCTCGTCCATCGCGGCGTCGCTGATCTGGCACTGCACGACCTCGCCGTCGTTCAACATGGTGAAGCGAAAGGCCAGCCGTTCCAGATCATGGCCAATGATCTTGTGGCGCATGAGCGGCATCAAGTCGTCCCGGTCGAGCCCCGCGTCGGACAATGCTGAAAATCGCTGCGCTTGTCAGCAGCAAAGTGCGGCTTCGGCCCTACTGGAACGCCACTTCGGCAAAGCTGCGGAGCTTGCGCGAATGCAGGCGTTCCGATTCCTGCTGCTTGAGCCGCTCCAGCGCCTTCAGGCCGATCTCGAGGTGCTGGCCGACGCGGCGGCGGTAGAACTCGCTGGCCATGCCCGCGAGCTTGATCTCGCCATGCAGCGGCTTGTCGGAGACACACAGCAGCGTGCCGTAGGGAACGCGGAAGCGGTAGCCATTGGCGGCGATCGCGGCCGATTCCATGTCGAGCGCGACCGCGCGCGATTGCGACAGGCGGCGGATCACCTCAGGCCCGGAAATTTCCCAATTGCGGTTGTCGACGCTCGCGACCGTGCCGGTGCGCATCAGGCGCTTGAGCTCGAAGCCTTCAAGCCCGGTGACGTCCTCGACCGCCTCCTCGAGGGCGACCTGCATCTCGGCCAGCGCCGGGATCGGCACCCACAACGGCAGCTCGCGATCGAGCACGTGATCCTCGCGCACATAGCCGTGCGCGAGCACGTAATCGCCGAGCCGCTGCGTGTTGCGCAGGCCGGCGCAATGGCCGAGCATCAGCCAGGCATGCGGCCGCAGCACCGCGACGTGGTCGGTGACGTTGCGCGCATTGGACGGACCGGTGCCGATGTTGATCAACGTGATGCCGCGATAGCCAGGTGCGACCAGATGGAAGGCCGGCATCTGCGGTGCGCGAGCCGGCGCGGTGCCGCTGATCGCGCCGCCGCTGTTCGTGATCACGTTGCCGGGCGCGACGAAAGCTTCGAGCCCGGCTTCGCCGGACTGCAGCCGCTGCTGGCACGCTTGCGCGAAGGCATCGACATAGAACTGGTAGTTGGTGAAGATCACAAAGTTCTGGAAATATTCGGGATCGGTGCCGGTGTAGTGATAAAGCCGGCGCAACGAGTAATCGACGCGGGCGGCGCGGAACAGGGACAGCGGCTCGGGCGCGCCGGGCTGGAGCTCGAAGGTGCCGTCGGCGATCGAATCGTCCATGGTCGCGAGAACGGGCACGTCGAACGCATCGCGCAGCGAGCGTGTCACGGGCGAATTCTCGCTGGTGGTGATGGCGGCTTCGATATTGATGTCGCGCCGATAGGCGAAGTGGATCGGGATCGGCTCGGCGGACTCGCCGATCTCGACGGGCACGCCGTGGTTCTGGATCAAGAGGCCGATCTGCTCGGTGAAATAGCTGCGGAACAGATCCGGCCGCGTCACGCTGGTTTCATGCACGCCGGGTCCGGCGACGAAGCCGTAAGCAAGGCGCGAATCCAGCCGCGCATGCGTCGCGGTGGTGAGACGGACGAAGGGATAGTAGGCGCGAACCCGCGTCGTGATCGCTTCCCCGCCGACATAGGCTTCGAACCGGTCGCGCAGGAATTTCGTGTTGCGCTCGTAGATTTCCTCGAGGCGGGCAACGGCGAGGGACGCGTCGGAGAAGGATGCGGTGGGGATGGAGGGTGGAGATTGCATGGTTCGACCGCCGGGTGATTGGGCCTAAGTCGAACTATAGCAAAGAAGGCGGTGTTGTAGGGTGGGTTAGCGCAGCGTAACCCACCACTTCCGCATCCTCGGTTAGAGAAGCGGTGGGTTACGGCTTCGCCTAACCCACCCTACGAGACCACGACGCGCTGTCGTGCGTCACTTCTCGCGGAAGGCGCGCATCAGCTGGTCGTGAAGCGGCTTCATCAGATAGGACAGCATGGTGCGGTCGCCGGTCTGGACGAAGGCTTCCACCGGCATGCCGGGGATCATCTTGACGTCGCCGAGCCTGGCGATCTCTTCCGGCGGCATCGAGACGCGGATGGTGTAGTAGCCTTGGCCGGTGCGCTGGTCGGTGGTGACGTCGGGCGAGACGCGGCTGACGACACCGTTGAGCTCGGGCGTGGTGCGCTGGTTGAACGCGGACAGGCGCAGCAGCGTCTTCTGGCCGATCTGGAGCTTGTCGATGTCGACCGGATTGACCTTGGCCTCGACCTGGAGATCGTCGGTCTGCGGCACGATCAGCATCAAGGTATCGCCGGCCGTGACGACGCCGCCGATCGTGTGCACCGTCGATTGCAGCACCATGCCATCCTGCGGCGCGCGGATGTCGACGCGGCGGAGCTGGTCTTCGGCCGCGACCTTGCGCTCGATCAGCTCGCCGATCTTGTCGTTGGTTTCGCGCAGGTCCTTGGAGACCTCGCTGACCACGTCCTTGTCGATCTGGATGATCTGGAGCTCGGTCTCGGTGATCTTGCCCTTGGCCTGGGCGCGCGCGGCGATGTACTGCGCGCGCTCGCCGTTGAGGCGGGCCGAGTCGCGCTCGAGCTGGGTCAGGCGCGAGATCTGCACAAGACGCTTCTCGTAGAGCTCACGCACGCCGGTGAGCTCGTTCAGCACCAGCGCGATCTCCTGGTCCTTGGCTTTTTCCTGGGCGCTGAGACCGGCGATCTCCTCGTTGAGCTGCGTGATGCGTTCGCGGAGCTGCGCCTTCTGCCCGGTGCGGCCATTGACGCGGACCTCGAACAGCTTGGTCTCGGCCGCAAGCAGCGCCTTGACGTCGGGATCACCCGCCCGCTCGATGAGGCCTTGCGGGAACTCGATTAGGTCGAGGCCGCGCTGCTCGGCCTGCAATCGCGCCGCACGCACCTGCGCCGCATCGAGGTTCTTGGTGACGATGGCAAGATTGGCCTTGGTGACGGTGTCGTCGAGCCGCACCACGATGTCGCCGGACTTGACCAGGTCGCCGTCGCGGGCGCGCACCTCGCCGACCACGCCGCCGGTCGGATGCTGCACCTTCTTGACGTTGGATTCGACCACGATCTGGCCCGGCGCAATCAGCGCGCCCGAGATCAGGACGGTCGAGGCCCAGCCGCCGAGGCCGACGACCAGGACCAGCACGATCACAAGGCCGAGCATCAGGTGGAACCTGATGGAGTCGCGGACGGTCTTCGCGGCCGCCTTGGTGCCGCCGATGGCCAACGTGCTCATGGCTTCGTGCTCATGGTTTGGCCACTCCGCCTTCGCTGACGATCTTGATCGGCGCCGGCGGCGTCACGCGCGGCTGCAGCACCTGGGCGAGCACCTGCTCCTTCGGCCCAAAGGCCTGCATGCGACCGTCGCGCAGCACCAGGATCTGGTCGACCGCCTCGACGCCGATCGGGCGGTGCGCCACCACGACGACGATGGCACCGCGCTCGCGCGCCGAGCGGACGGCGCGGGTCAGCGCCTCGTCGCCTTCGGTGTCGAGATTGGAATTGGGCTCGTCGAGCACGATCAGGAAGGGGTTGCCGTAGAGCGCGCGCGCCAGCGCCACGCGCTGGGCCTGACCTGCGGAAAGCGCGGCGCCCTGCTCGCCGACTTGGGTGTTGTAGCCCTCGCGCATCTTGATGATCATCTCGTGCACGCCGGCCTCCTTGGCCGCGGCGATGATCGCCTCGGAGGTGGCCTCGGGATCGAACCGGCTGATGTTCTGCGCGATGGTGCCGCCGAACAATTCGACGTCCTGCGGCAGATAGCCGATATGGCGGCCGAGCGCGTCGCTCGTCCATTGATCGAGCGCCGCGCCGTCGAGCCGCACCTTGCCGCGCACCGGCTGCCAGACCCCGACCAGCGCGCGGATCAGCGACGACTTGCCGGAACCGCTCGGGCCGATCACGCCGAGGCCGTTGCCGGCGGCGAGCGCGAAGGTGACATCCTGCACCACGAGACGCTGATCGCCGGGCGGCACCATGGCGACGCCCTCAACCGAGAGCCGGCTGGTCGGCGCCTGCAGCTGGGTTGGCATCGCCTGCGCCGGCATCTGCTCCAACAGGCGCGTCAGACGCTGCCAGCTCTGGCGCGCCGCGACGAAGGATTTCCAATGCGCGATGGCGAGATCGACCGGCGCGAGCGCGCGGGCGGACAGGATCGAGCCGGCGATGATGATGCCGGCGGTCGCCTCCTGGTGGATGACGAGATAGGCGCCGACCGCGAGCACGGCCGATTGCAGCATCATCCGCAGCACCTTTGCGACCGCGCCGAGACCACCGGCGACGTCGCTCGCCCGCTGATTGCCGGCGAGGTATTTTTCGTTGGCCTCGCTCCAGCGCTGGTTCATCCGGCCGGCCATCCCCATCGACACCATCACTTCGGCGTTGCGGCGGCTGGCCTGGGCGAGATCGTTGCGCTGGGCGGCGAGGCCCATCGCCTCCTTCGCCGGCTGGCGGGACATGAACTCGGTCACCAGCGTCAGCCCGACCAGGATGATGGCGCCGACCAGCGCGGTGACGCCGATCAGGACATGGAAGGCGAAGCAGATGGCGAGATAGAGCGGCAGCCAGGGCAGGTCGAAGAATGCGCTCGGGCCCATGCTGCCGAGGAAGGAGCGGACATTGTCGAGATCGCGCAGCGGCTGCAGGCCCTCGTTGCGGCTGCCGACCAGCAGCGGCAGGCGCACGATGGTATCGAACACGCGCTTGTTGAGGGCCTCGTCGAGCGCGGTGCCGATCCGCCCCAGGATACGGTTGCGGATCATGTCCAGTACGCCCTGAGCCATGTAGAGGAAGCTGGCGAGGATGATGAGGCCGACCAAGGTCGGGATGCTGCGGCTCGGCAGCACCCGGTCATAGACCTCCAGCATGAAGATCGACCCGGTCAGATAGAGCAGGTTGATCATGCAGCTCATCAGGCCGACGCCGATGAAGGCCGTGCGACAAGCGCGCAAGGCGTCACCGAGCTCCGAACGGCGGACGCCAGGGATGGCTGCCATCAGTCTGATCTCTTTCGGCTAACGGGCAAAGCCCTGATTTCAAAGGCGATTCAAGGAGTACTCGCCTTGGATTAACATCTGTTTTCCGGCCGTCCGACGCGGTCGAATTTAATCCGAGGCCTCATGGGCCACATCTACCCCCGATAGCCTTCCGCGCAAGTCCGGAATTCCACAGGCTTGCGGCTTTTTCTTGCAGGCTTTCAGCCGCTTCCGCGAAAAGCGCGGCTCAAGTTCCGCTCAGCCGAATGCAGAGGCTAGAGCCGGCCCCCGCCGCGCACAAGGCGTACCACCAGCAGCAGGATGACCGCGCCGATGGCAGAATAGACAATCTGGGAGATCAAGCCGGTGCCGAGGCGGATGCCGAGCTTTGGAAACAGCAGGCTCGCCACCAGCGCACCGCAGATGCCGATCACGATGTCGCCGATCAGGCCGAACCCGGCGCCCCGCACGATCTTGCCGGCGAGCCAACCGGCGACGAGACCGACGAACAGGACGACGAGAAGGCCTTCGTTGGAAATGTACATCCGTGAGGTCCCTCTCCGTGAAAGGCGCCATGGAACGGGAACCGGAATGAACGGGGTGTGAATGCTGGAAAGGCTCGCACAGCCCGGTTCAACTCATCCGAACTATGACAGCACGGTGGCCGGCTCCGCCAGGACGCATCTGGCGGCCCGACCCGGCCCGACCGCGACATTCCCGGGCAATTGCTCCAGGCAGCGCGGCTCGGCGAGTTTGCAGCGGGGAGCGAAGGAGCAATTGTGCGGCTTCTCGGCCAGCGACGGCGGCGTGCCGGGGATGGTCTCCAGCCGCTGTCCGCGCTTGGCGCCGTGGATGGTGGAGGCGAGCAGGCCCTTGGCATAGGGATGCACCGGCGAGCGGACGATGTCGCGCAAGGTGCCCTGCTCCACGATCTGGCCCGCATACATCACCGCGACGCGGTCGCAGATCTCGATGGCGACGCCGATGTCGTGGGTGACGAAGATGACGGACATGCCGAACTCGCGCTGCAGCTCCCGCAGCAAGAGCAGAATCTGGATCTGCACGGTGGCATCGAGCGCCGTCGTCGGTTCGTCCGCCAGCAGGATTTTTGGCCGGCAGGCCAGCGCCAGCGCAATCATCGCGCGCTGGCGCATGCCGCCGGACATTTCGTGCGGATAGGCATCCAGCCGGCGCTTGGCCGAGGGAATGCGCACGACCTCGAGCATCTCCAGCGCCCGTGCGCGCCCTTCTGCAAAGCTCTTGCCTTCGTGGCGCACCACGCTTTCGGCGATCTGCGCGCCGATCGTGTAGACCGGATCGAGCGCAAGCGCCGGCTCCTGGAAGATCATCGAGACGGTCTGGCCGCGGAACGACGACAGCTGCTCGTCGTTCATGGCCAGCACGTCCTGTCCCATGACGTTGACCGTCCCCGAAATCTGCGTGCGCTTCTTCGGCAATAGGCGCATCAAGGCACGCAGCGTCACGCTCTTGCCCGAACCGGATTCGCCGAGCAGGCCCAGCACCTCGCTATTGCCGAGCGAGAGACTGAGATCGTTCACGGCATAGACCGTGCGCTCGCCGGTGAAGCGGATGTTGAGGCCTGAGATCTCGACGAGGTTTCTCATGACGGCAGCTTCGGCAATCGGTCGTGATAGTCGGTGACGCGCTGGTACGCGGCGCCGATGGTCAGCAGGGTGGCTTCGTCGAAGGAGCGGCCGATCAGCTGCATGCCGACCGGCAGGCCGGTCGTGGTGAAGCCCGAAGGAATGGTCAGTGACGGCAAGCCCAGGAAATTCACCGGGCGGGTGAACAGCGTCAGCCGCTGCAACAGCGCCGGCGCGTTCGGGCCGCCGCCGACGTCGCTCTCCTCGATCGTCGGCGCCGGCACCGGGGACGCCGGCGCGATCACCGCATCGACGCCTGCCGTCGCGGCATTGTGGGCCGCGAGCGCCGACCCGCGCCAACGCATCGCTTCGAGATAGGTGATGGCGGGAACGGCGAGGCCGTTCTGAAGCCGCATCAAGACCTGCGGGCCATAGTCCTGCGGACGCTCGATCATCCAGCGCTTGTGGAAGGCGGCAGCTTCCGCGGCGAGCACGAGCTGGCTGGCCGAGGACAATTGCCGCTGGTCCGGCAGCTCGACTTTGACGATGTCGGCGCCCTCGCGCTTGAGCACCGCGATGGTCTCGTCCAGCACGCGCGCGACCTCGCTGTCGAGATCGTCGACATAGAACGAGGCGGGCACGCCGATCTTGAGACCCCTCAGCGAAGCCTTGGTGGCTGCGACGTAGTCCGCGAGCGGCTCGTGGCTGCAGGTCGAATCGGCGGGATCGGGACCGGCCATCAGCGCCAGCAAGAGCGCGCAATCCTCGGCGCTGCGGGCCAGCGGGCCGACGGTGTCGAGCGATTGCGACAGCGGCATTGCGCCGGCGCGGCTGACGCGGCCGACCGTGGTCTTGAGCCCCGTGACGCCACAGAAATGCGCGGGCATGCGGATCGAGCCGCCGGTGTCCGAGCCGAGCGCCGCATAAGTCAGGCGCGCGGCCACCGCCGAGCCGGAGCCGGATGAGGAGCCGCCGGTGATATGGGCGACGTTCCAGGGATTGCGCACCGGACCGTAATGAGCGTTGTGCCCGGTCGGGCCATAGGCGAACTCGGCGAGATGCAGCGTGCCGAGCCGGACCTGGCCGGCGTCCTTGAGCCGCTGCAAGGCGGTGGACGTGACGTTCGGCACGAAGTCGCGGCGGATCAGCGAGCCGCAGGTCGAGACGTGGCCGGCATCGTAGTACATGTCCTTGTGCGCAAGCGGCACGCCATGCAGGGGACCGCGGACATTGCCCTTGGCCAGCTCGGCATCGGCGGCATCCGCCGCTTTCAATGCCGCTTCTGCCTCGATCGACATGAAGGCGTTGAGATGCGGCTGCCACTGCGCGATGCGCTGCAGCAGCGCACGCGTCGCCTCGTGCGAGGACACCTGCTTCATCGCGATCGCGCGCGCGACCTCGGTGAGCGTCATCAGAGCGGGCTCACGGCTCATTTGGACACCTTCTGCGTCTGCGCGAGCACGTAAGTTGCGGGCTCCAGATCGAACGGCAGCGTGCCGGCGATCGCGGCGAAGCCTTCGAAGGCGGTGCCGATGGCATTGGAGATGCGGGTTGCGATCTCGTCGTCCACGGGGACGCCGGCGATATGCGCGATCGGCTTGATCTCTTTCGGTGTCGGTCTCGTCATGCGGTTTCTCCCCTGGGGGCGCGGCTGTGGCCTGAACCCGGTATCGCCATGTAGCACGCGGCCTCGTGGCCCATATTATCCAGCGCGGTGAGCTTTGGTGTCGCATTTGCGCAGAGCGGCTCCGCAAACGGGCAGCGGGTGTGGAAACGGCAGCCGGAGGGCGGATCGATCGGATTGGGTGGGTCGCCCGTGATCGGCGGCGTTTCGGTGCGGCGATCAGGATCGGAGGACGGCATCGCGGCGAGCAGCGCGCGGGTATAGGGATGCGCCGGGCTGTCCCAGACCTGGTCGACCGGGCCGAGCTCGACGACCTCGCCGAGATACATCACCAGCACGCGGTCCGAGATGTAGCGGACGACATTGAGGTCGTGACTGATGAAGAGATAGGTGAGGCCGAATTCGCGCTTGAGATCGGCGAGCAGGTTGAGCACCTGCGCCTCGACCGATTTGTCGAGCGCCGAGACGGCTTCGTCCAGGATCACCAGCCGCGGCGACAGCGCCAGCGCACGGGCGATGTTGACGCGCTGGCGCTGGCCGCCGGAGATCTCGTGCGGATAGCGGTTGGCGAAGTTTTCCGGGCGCAGGCCGACCTTGCCGAGCAGCTCTCGCGCCAGGTTGCGCGCCGCGCCATCGGCCATGCCATGGACCTTTGGACCGAAGGCGACGGATTCCTCGATCGTCAGGCGCGGGTTGAGCGAGGCGTAGGAATCCTGGAACACCATCTGCATGCCGCGGCGCAGCTCGCGCAAGCTTAGCGACTGGCCGACGGTCATGCCGTCATAGATGATGTCGCCGTCATCGCGCGGCATCAGGTGCATCAGCAGCCGCGCGGTCGTGGACTTGCCGCAGCCGGACTCGCCGACGATGCCGACCGTCTCGCCCTTGGCGACGGAGAAGGAGACATTGTCGACGGCACGCACGGTGCGCTTGGCGGCGAACAGGCCGCCGCGCACCGGAAAATGCTTGGTCAGGCCGTTGACCTGCAGCAGCGGCTGCGCGAGCCCACCGCGGTCCTCGACCGGCTCCAGCATTTCGACGGAGGTGTTGGTTTCGCTCATGGCCTAGTTCCTGATGTCCATGGCGCTACGCAGGCCGTCCGAGAGCAGATTGAAGCAGATCGAGACCGCGAAGATCATCGCGCCCGGCAAGGCTGCGACCCAGGGATTGACGTAGATCGCGGTGCGCAGCGTGTTCAGCATCAGGCCCCATTCCGGCTCCGGCGGCTTGGTGCCGAGGCCGAGGAAGGACAGACCGGCCGCCAGGATCATCGAGACCGAGATCAGACTGGTGGCATAGACGAAGATCGCGCCGAGCACGTTGCCGAGGATGTGGACGCGCATGATGGTGAAAGCGCCCGCGCCGGAGGCACGGGCGGCCTCGACGAAGTCCATGTTGCGCACGCCGGTGGTGACGCTCTCGGCGACGCGGGTGATCTGCGGCACGAACACGATGGTGAGCGCCACGATGGAGTTGAGGATGCCGGCGCCGAGCGCGCCGGAGATCGCGATCGCCAGCAGCACCGACGGGAAGGCGTAGAACACGTCCACCGTGCGCATGATCGCGGTGTTGAGCTTGCCGCCGACATAGCCGGCAATGATGCCGAGCGAGGTGCCGATGCAGAAGGCCAGGATCACCGGCAGGATGCCGATGACCAGCGACAGCCGCCCGCCATAGATCAGCCGGGCCAGCATGTCGCGGCCGAGCTCGTCGGTGCCGAGCGGATAGCCTGTGGTGCCGATGTGGCGGAGGCGGCGGATCATCGAACCCTTGTAGGGGTCTTCGAGACCGAGCCACGGCGCGAGGATCGCGGACAGGAAGATCAGCAGCAGCACCAGAGCGCAGGCCATGCTGACCTTGTCGCGCATGATGCGGCGGCCGACGGTCGCCCAATAACCGCGCGCCTTGGTGGCGGGCGCGGCCTGCAGCGCGGCATCGCTGGCGGTGGCGGACAACGGAAGCTCGCTCATCGGCTAGCCCCGCTTGATGCGCGGGTCGATCGCGGCTTGGGCGATGTCGACCAGGAGATTGAGGAAGACGAAGAACAGCGCCAGGATCAGGATCGTGCCCTGCAGCAGCGGCAGGTCACGCTGGAAGATCGCCGAGTTGAGCAGGAAGCCCGAGCCAGGCCAGGAGAACACGGTCTCGATCAGGATCGAGCCGCCGAGCATGTAGCCGAGCTGAAGCCCCATCACCGCGAGCGCGGTGGGCGCGGCATTCTTGATGACGTGGCGGAACACGCCGGTTTCGCGCAGGCCCTTTGCACGCAAAGCCTCGACGAAGTCCTGCGAGAGAATGTCGCCAGTGAGCGCGCGCACCGTGCGGGTGACGATGCCCATCGGGATCACCGACGTCGTGATCGCCGGCAGCACGAGATATTTGAGGTGCGCCCAATCCCAGGCCCAGGAATTGGAGCCGCTGGGGCCGGCGCCGACCGCGGGCAGCCAGTTCAGCTGGACCGAGAAAATGATGACGAGCAGCATGCCGAGCCAGTAATGCGGCACCGAGACGCCGGCGATGGCAAAGGAGGTCGCGACCTTGTCGACCCAGGTCTCGCGGAAATAGCCGGCGATCAGGCCGAGCAGGACGCCCATGGTGAAGCCGATGATGGCGGCGGCAATCGCGAGCGTGACGGTGTTGCCGACCGCGCGCATCACCTCGGCCAGCACCGGACGCCCCGTCGCGATGGAATTGCCGAGATCGCCGTGAAGGGCACGCAACAGCCACAGGCCGAACTGCACCGGCAGCGGCCGGTCGAAGCCGTAGGCGGCGCGCAGCTGCGCGGCGAGCTCCTGCGACGCATCGGCCGGCAGCACGGCGACCAGCGGATCGCCCGGCGTGATGTGCACGAGCAAGAAGCACACCAGCGCGACGCTGATGACGATCGGGACGACGTAGACAATGCGTCTGGCGGTATAGGCGAGCACTGGTCTTCTTTCTTCCTTCTCCCCTTGCGGGAGAAGGTGGCGCGCAAGCGCCGGATGAGGGGTTCGGTCCGCGGACGCAACTTTTCCAATCGAAGGGTCCGCATCCGCGGAGAGAGACCCCTCACCCGGCTTCGCTAAAGCGAAGCCACCCTCTCCCACAAGGGGAGAGGGTGCACCGAGCAAATCGACAGAGCTACTGCGCGATCGACACCGGCGAGAAGTCGATGAACCAGCTCTTCGGTTGCACGACGCCTGTCACCTTCGGGCTCATGGCGCGCGGGCCGACGTCGTGGGCGACGTAGAGGAAGGCGGCGTCATCGACGGAGGCTGCGTGCAATTCGGCGAGTGCGGCGTCGCGCGCGGCGGGATCGAAGGTCTGGCGCGCCTTCTTCACCAGCTCGTCGAATTTGGGGTTGTTGATGAAGCCCCAATTGTTCGAGACCGGCGGCGCCATGCCCGACTGCAGGAAGCGCACCAGCGCGAAGAACGGGTCCATCGCCGCGTAGGTGACGTTGGTCGCGTGCGAGCCGTTGGCGCTGGGATCCTTGGCGCCGCGGCGCCAGTTGGTGAATAGCGTATTCCATTCGATGACGTCGAGCTGGACGTCGAAATAGCATTCGGCCAACGCCTGCTGGAGATACTCGTTCATCGGCAAGGGCTGCATCTGGCCCGAGCCGGACGCCGACGTCTGCGTCTTCACGGTCAGCTTCTTATTGGGACCGTAGCCGGCCTCCTGCATCAGCTTTTGCGCAGCCGCCTTGTCGTACTTGATCTGGAAGGTGGGATTGCCGCGCCAGGGATGACCGGGCTCGAAGGTGCCGGACGCCGGCACCATCAGCCCCGCGAGCAGACCGTCCCTGAGGCCTTCGCGGTCGACGCAGAGGTTCGCGGCCTTGCGCACTCGGATGTCGTTCCAGGGCGAGCCCTCGACGCGCGAGAACTGCCACGGCCAGACGTGCGGCTGCTCGTTGGAATAGAGCTTGAAGCCGCGCTGCTTGAGCTCGGGCAGCGCGTCCGGTGCCGGCGCCTCGACCCAATCGACCTGGCCGGACAGCAGCGCCGCGGTGCGCGCGTTGGCTTCCGGCATCGGCAGCAGCACCATCTTGTCGACCTTGGGCACGCGCGCCTTGTTCCAGTAGGTCGCGTTCTTGACCAGCTCGAGCCGCTCGCGCGGGGTGAAGCTCGCCATCTTCCACGGGCCGGTGCCCGAGGCGCTCCTGGCGAAGGCGGTCCATGCGGCCTGCGATTTCGCCTTGGCATCGGCGCCTTCGGCCTTGTCGTAGAAGGACTGCCACTTCGCCGGGCTTGCCATGAACAGATTGGTTAGGTTGATCGGCAGGAAGCTGTCGGGCTCCTTGGTGGTGAGCTCGACGGTCATGTCGTCGATCTTCTTCGCGGAGGCCAGCGTCGGCATGCGCGAGGCCGTGACGCCGACCTGGCTGGCGTCGAATTGCGGCGCATCCTGCTTCAGCACCTTCTCGACGTTCCACACCACCGCGTCGGCGTTGAACGGCGAGCCGTCATGGAAGGTGACGCCGGGGCGCAGCTTGAAGACCCATTTGGTCTTGTCGGCATCGTCGACCTTCCATTCGGTGGCAAGGCCGGGGATCACCACGCTCGCCTTGTCGGCAGAGGACAGGTCCCAGCTGGTCAGCGCATCGTACATGGTGAGGCCGGTGAAGCGGTTGCCCTCGAAACCTTGATCGGGCTGGCCGAGCGTGCGCGGAATATCGGCAGCAGTCATGCCGATGCGCAGCACAGTTTCGGCAGCCGCCACCCGCGGCCATGCAGCTGCGCTGCCAAGCGCCACCAGCGCGATCAGCGCCGCCCGTGTGTTGTTGTTCTTGATAAACATCGCCTCAGTCCCTTTCCGGCTTCCGATGATTAATTTTGATGCAATCGTATGCAATGGCTATGCCAAGGGAAAACTTTTTCTGCGAATTGCCCCTGCGACGACAAGTCCTTGTGATGACGCACGGGCGAAATCGGCGCGCTGCCTATTCTGGCATCAAGATTGCAGGTTCGGTTCCAGATCCCCCCTGGAGCTTTGGGCCATGCGTATTCGCCTATCGACCTGTCTCGCCGTGCTTGCATTGGCGGTGTCCGTAATCACGGCGCACGCCGAAACGGTGGTGCGTTACGGCATCTCGATGGCGGATATTCCACTCACCACTGGCCAGCCAGATCGTGGCGCCGGCGCCTATCAGTTCACGGCCTATACGATCTACGATCCGCTGGTGGCCTGGGAAATGGACGTCGCCGACCGCCCCGGCAAGCTGGTGCCGGGCCTCGCCACCGAATGGAAGGTGGACGACGCCGACAAGACGAAGTGGCGCTTCGCCCTGCGCAAGGGCGTGAAGTTTCACGACGGCAGCGATTTCAACGCCGATGCGGTGATCTGGAATCTCGACAAGGTGCTCAACGACAAGGCGCCGCAATTCGACAAGCGGCAGAGCGCGCAGGTCAAGACCCGCCTTCCCTCCGTCGCCAGCTACGCCAAGATCGACGACTTCACCGTGGAGATCACCACCAAGACGGTGGATTCCTTCTTCCCCTATCAGATGCTGTGGTTCCTGGTCTCGAGCCCGGCGCAATATGAGAAGCTCGGGAAGGATTGGGACAAGTTCGCCAGCCAGCCCTCCGGAACCGGCCCGTTCAAGCTGACGAAGCTGGTGCCGCGCGAGCTCGCCGAGCTCAGCAAAAATCCGGACTACTGGAACAAGAAGCGCATTCCCAAGGCCGACAAGATCGTGCTGGTGCCGATGCCGGAAGCGCTGACGCGCACCAATGCGCTGCTCGCCGGCCAGGTCGACCTGATCGAGACGCCGGCCCCGGATGCCGTGCCGCAGCTGAAGGCGGCGGGCATGAAGCTGGTCGACAACGTCACGCCGCATGTGTGGAATTATCACCTCAGCGTGCTGCCGGGCTCGCCCTGGACCGACATCCGCCTGCGCAAGGCGCTGAATCTTGCGATCAACCGCGACGAAGTCGTCGGGCTGATGAACGGCCTCGCCAAGCCCGCCAAGGGCCAGGTCGACCCGTCGAGCCCGTGGTTCGGCAAGCCCAGCTTCGAGCTGAAATATGATCTCGCCGCCGCCAAGAAGCTGGTGGAGGAAGCGGGCTATTCCAAAGCAAAGCCGCTGAAGACCACCTTCATCATCGCGCAAGGCGGCACCGGCCAGATGCTGTCACTGCCGATGAACGAATTCCTGCAGCAGAGCTTCAAGGAGATCGGCATCGAGATCGACTTCAAGGTGGTCGAGCTGGAGACGCTCTATACGCATTGGCGCAAGGGCGCCGCCGACGAGATGAACGCCGGCATCACCTCCAACAACATCGCCTATGTCACCTCGGATCCGCTCTACGCCATCGTCCGCTTCTTCCATTCGGGCCAGATCGCGCCGGTTGGCGTCAATTGGGGCGGCTACAAGAACCCCAAGGTCGACGCGCTGATCGACGAGGCCAAGCAGACGTTCGACAGCACCAAGCAGGACCAATTGCTGGCGCAGGCGCACGCGCTGATTGTGGACGATGCCACGCTGGTGTGGGTCGTCCACGATACCAACCCGCACGCGCTGTCACCGAAGATCAAGCAGTTCGTGCAGGCGCAGCACTGGTTCCAGGATCTGACGACGATCGGGGTGGAGTGAGCAACACGCAAGGGTGGGCACGGCGCTTTGCGCCTTTGCCCACCCTTGGTGCATGCTCAGCGCGCGCGATCACCGCCCCTTGGTCGGGATCTTGTTGTACGGCACGTCCTTGTCGACGCGGATGTCGCCCGGCAGGCCGAGCACGCGCTCGGCGATGATGTTGCGCAGGATCTCATCGGTGCCGCCGGCGATGCGCATCGAGGGCGAGGACAGCAGCATCTGCTGGAATTGGCCCTGGGCCGTTTCCTCGTCATTTCCGGTGAGAACACCGGCCGCGCCCTGCAGGTCCATGGCGTAAGTCGCGATGTCCTGCAGCATCATGCCCGAGACCAGCTTGCCGATCGAATTCTCCGGGCCCGGCCGCTCGCCCTTCGACAGCGCCGAGATTGTGCGGTAGCTGGTGTATTTCAGGCCGTTCGACTTGGCCGCCCAGCTCGCAAGCTTCGAGCGCACGGCGGGATCGTCGATGGCGAGGCCATCCTCCAGCATCAGGTTCGAGCAGAGCTCGAACATCTCGGGCACGCCGGTCGCGAGCCGCGCACCGATCGACATGCGCTCGTTCATCAGCGTGGTCAGCGAGACGTTCCAGCCGTCGCCGACGGCGCCCAGCCGCTGGCTGTCGGGGATCACGACATCGGTGAAATAGACCTCGTTGAACTCCTGCATGCCGTTGGCCTGCTTGATCGGACGCACCTCGACGCCGGGGCTCTTCATGTCCAGGAAGAACATCGTGAGACCCTTGTGCTTGGGCACGTTGGGATCGGTGCGCGCGATCAGAAGGCCGTAGTCGGAATAATGGGCGCCCGAGGTCCAGATCTTCTGGCCGTTGACGACCCAAACGTCGCCCCTCTTCTCCGCGCGGGTGCGAAGCCCTGCGACGTCGGAGCCGGCAGACGGTTCGGAGAACAGCTGGCACCAGATCTCCTCGCCCGATGCGAGCTTCGGCAAGTAACGGCGCTTGGCCTCCTCGCTGCCGAACGCCATCACGGTCGGGCCGCACATGCCCTCGCCGATCTGGAACGGCTGCGTCAGCTTGCCGTAGACGCCCTCCTCCTGCTGCCAGATCACCTTTTCGATCGGCGTCGCGCCGCGGCCGCCATACTCCTTCGGCCAGTGCAGGCAGGCCCAATTGCCCTCGAACTTCTTCTTCTGCCAGGCCTTGCCGACATCGACGATGTCGCGATTGGCAAGGCGGATGCGGCCGAGCGAGGACTTTGACAGCTCGGCCTGCAATTCCTTCGGCGCATTGGCCTCGATCCATTTGCGCGCGGTCTCGCGGAACGCGGCTTCCTGCGGGGTGTCGTCGAAATTCATGGCGGACCTCTCAATCCTTGCGCGGTGCGTAGGGTGGGTTAGCCGAAGGCGTAACCCACCACTTCTGTCGAGTATCGTTGCGAACGTGGTGGGTTACGCTTCGCTAACCCACCCTACGAATTCGAAGTCATCTTCCCTTCGTCGGGATCTTGTTGAACGGCACGTCCTTGTCGACGCGGATGTCGCCGGGCAGGCCCAGCACCCGTTCGGCGATGATGTTGCGCATGATCTCGTCGGTGCCGCCCTCGACGCGTGTACCCGGCGCACGCAGCAGCATGGCCTGGAAACGGCCCGCCAGTTCGCCATCCTCGCCGCTGACGATTCCGGACGCGCCCTGCAGATCGAGCGCATAGGTCGCAACGTCCTGGATCATGGAGCCGGCCACCAGCTTGCCGATGGAGTTCTCCGGTCCTGGGCGTTCGCCCCTCGACAGCGCCGAGATCGCGCGCATGCTGGTGTATTTCAGCCCGCTTGCCTTCACCGCCCAGTTCGCCAGCTTGGATCGCACCGCGCGATCCTCGATCGCCGGGCCGTCGTCGAGCATCAGGCTGGAGCAGTACTCGAACAGTTCGGGGAAACCGGTCGAGACGGCCGCGCCGATCGCACTGCGCTCGTTCATCAGCGTGGTCAGCGAGACGTTCCAGCCGTCACCGACCTCGCCGAGGCGCTGATGGTCGGGGATGCGGACATTGGTGAAATAAACCTCGTTGAAGTCCGAGGCGCCGCTCGCCTGCTTGATCGGCCGCACCTCGACGCCCGGGCTCTTCATGTCCAGGAAGAACATGGTGAGGCCCTTGTGCTTGGGCACGGTCGGATCGGTGCGCGTGAGCAGGATGCCGTAGTCTGAATAATGTGCACCCGAGGTCCAGATCTTCTGGCCGTTGATGATCCAGTCGTCGCCGTCCTTCTCGGCGCGTGTGCGCAGGCCCGCGACATCCGAGCCGCCGGCGGGCTCGGAGAACAGCTGGCACCAGACCTTCTCGCCGGAGGCGAGCGGCGGCAGATAGGTCCGCTTGTGCTCCTCGCGCGCGAACGCCATCATGGTCGGCCCGCACATGCCGTGACCGATGATGAACATGCGGGACAGCTGGCCGAACGGCCCCTCCTCCTGCTGCCAGATCACGCGCTCGATCGGCGAGGCGCCACGGCCGCCATATTCCTTCGGCCAGTGCAGGCAGGCCCAGCCGGCGTCGGCCTTCTTCTTCTGCCACGCCTTCGCCACTTCGAGAATGTTGGCGTTCTTGAGCACGGTGCGGCCGAGTGAGGATTTGCGCAGCTCGTCCTCGTATTGCTTGGGCGCGTTGGCACTGATCCAGGCGCGGGCGGTGGCGCGGAACTCGGCTTCCTGCGGGGTGTCGTCGAAGTTCATCTTGCTTCTCTGTTGTCCGTAGGGTGGATTAGCCGGAGGCGTCATCCACCAATTCTGTCGAGCACTGCCGGTCGAGGGTGGGTTACGCCTTCGGCTAACCCACCCTACGCACCTGTCGTTACGCTGCGTTCTTCTTCCGCATCCGATCGATCAGCTGATCTTCCCAATAAGTGAGGCTGCCGAGCCCGAGCGCCATCGCGTTGGCGCGGCGATAGTACATGTGGCAGTCGAACTCCCAGGTGAAACCCATGCCGCCGTGGACCTGGATGTTGTTCTTGGCGCAGTGCTGGAACGCCTGCGTCGCGCTGATGCGCGCGGCGGCGGCGGCTTCCGGCAGTTCGGCCGCATTGGTCGAGAGCGCCCAGGCGCCGTAATAGCTGTTGGAGCGCGCCAGCGTCGCCGAGACGTACATGTCCGCGAGCATGTGCTTGACCGCCTGAAACGAGCCGATCTGGCGGCCGAAGGCGATGCGGTCCAACGCGTAGTCGCGGCCCATCTCCAGCGCTCGGTCGGCGCCGCCGACCTGCTCGAACGCGCACAGCACCGCGGCGCGGTCGAGCACCTGGGTGAGGATGCTCCAGCCGTCGCCCGCAGCTCCGAGCGGCTCGGCTTTGGCATCCTTGAAGGTGATCTCGGCCTGTCCGCGGGTCGGATCAAGATTGGTGAGGCTCTTCACATCGACGCCGCCGGCTTTGAGATCGACCAGGAACAGCGAGATGTCATTGTCGCGCCCACTCGATCCCGTGCGCGCGGCGACCACCGCAAAATCGGCAATCGCACCGTCGGCGACCGGCTTCTTGACGCCGTTGAGCACGCCGTTCGCAGCCGTCAGCTTGACGTTCTTCGGCGACGGGTTGCCCTTGCCCTCGAACAGCGCCAGCGTGCCAATGGCCTCGCCGGAAGCAATCGCCGGCAGCCATTTCTTCTTCTGCGCGTCACTGCCGGCGATCAGCAGCGCTTCGGCGGCGAGGTACACGGTCGAGGAAAACGGCACCGGCGCGTTGGCCCGGCCCATTTCTTCCGCGATTACGCACAGCTCGAGATGACCGGCGCCGGCGCCGCCGAACTCCTCGGGAATCGCGACGCCGAGGAAGCCCATCTCGGCGAGGCCTTTCCACAGCTCCTTGTCGTAAGGCGCCTTGCCGTCGAGCACGACACGCACCGCCTTGGGCGAGCATTTCTCGGCGAGGAACTTGCGCGCCTGGTCGCGGAGCTGTTTTTGGTCGTCGGAGAAATCGAAGTTCATGGCGGGCTTACCTCTTATTCGTTGTCATTTATTGCCGTCATTCCGGGGCGCCGCGCAGCGGCGAACCCGGAATCCATTTCGCCACGCATATGCGGCCCGATGGATTCCGGGCTCGCGCTGCGCGCGCCCCGGAATGACGAATGGAGCGAGTGTCGTCTTCATTTCAGCACGATCACATCCTGATCCGGCTTGTCCGCATAGAGCCGCTCCACCAGCGCGGCGCGGCGTTCCAGGCCGGCACGCTGGTTGATGTAGCCCTTGTCGGTGAGCTCGTTGCCGTCGATCGAGGGCGGCTCGACCATCAGCATCGCGCGCGCGATGATACGGCTGCTGGCGCCTTCGCATTCACGGTTGTGGGCTTCCAGGCCGCGCCTGAAGCAAGCGATCACCTCGGGATGCTTCACAGCATCCGCAAAGCTGAGATCGGGATTGCCGACCAGCTGGCGGCAGGCGTGCAGGTTCGGCCAGGCCAGGAGGCCGATGAAGGGACGGTCCTGCCCCGCGACCAGCGCGTCGTGCACCACGGGCGTGGCGGCCGCGATCGCATCGGTCCGCAGCGAGCCGACATGTACGAATGTGCCCGTGGTGAGCTTGAAGTCCTCCACCACGCGGCCGGCAAAGATGATGCCTTGCACCGGATCGGAATCGTCGACGAAGACGCCGGCATCGCCGATGCAATAAAAACCTTCCTCGTCGAACATCTTCTTCGTCAGCTCAGGCTGGCCGAAATAGCCGGGCGTGACATTGACGCCGCGCAGGCGCAATTCGTATTTCGAGCCGCACGGCACCATCTTCAACTCGACGCCGGGGAACGGCAGGCCGATCAGGCCGACGCGCTCGGTGTCCCAATAGGTGCCGGTCGAGGTCGGCGCGGTCTCGGTCGAACCCCAGCCGGTGTAGAACACGATGCGCTCGCCTGTCGTCTTCACCGCCAGCGACTGCATGCGGTTGTAGAGATCGTCGGGCAGACGCGCGCCGCCATAGGCCATGATCGAGAGATTCTTGAAGAAGGAACGGCAGAGCGCGTCGTCCTTCTCCATGGCCGCTGCCAGCGCGGCATAGCCGGCCGGCACGTTGGCATAATAGGTCGGCGAGATCTCGCGCAGATTGCGCAGCGTCTCCTCGAACTGGCCCGGCATCGGCCTTCCGTCGTCGATATAGAGCGTGCCGCCGTCGACCAGGATCGGGTGGAACGCGGCATTGCCGCCCATGGTGTGGTTCCAGGGCATCCAGTCCAGCATGGTCGAGATCGGCCCGTTCGGATCGCGCGGCCGCACCTGCATCATCATCGCCGCATTGGCGCACATCATCTCCTGCGTGTTGATGACGGCCTTGGGCATGCCGGTCGAGCCTGATGTGAACAGCAGTTTGCCGACGGTCTGCGGCGTAATCTTCGCGATCGATGCCTCGACATCGGTCATGACAGGCGTTGCCGCGAGCTCGGCGAAGCTGACGCTCTTGATGCCCTCGCAGGGCCGAGCGACGTGAACGACTGTGACGCCGCGGAGGTCGAGCGCCTTCAGCGCCTTCTCGAAGGTCGGGCCGTCCTGCACCATCAATACGGCCGGCTTGATGAGTTCGAACAGGTACTTCAGCTTGACGTGGTCGTGGCTCATCAAGGAGTAGGCCGGCGACACCGGCGCTGCCGGGACGCGCGCCTGCATCGCGGCCTGCGTCATCAGCGCATGCTCGATCGAATTGCCGGAGAGGATCGTGACGGGCCGGCCGTCGAGTTTGAGATTGAGCAGGCCTTGCGTCAGCGCGTCCACAATGCGCTTGGCTTCGCCATAGGACACCTTACGCCATTCGCGGTTCGGACCGCCGCGCTGCGCCAGCCAGATGCGTTCGGGCGCTTCCTTCGCCCATTTCGCCAGCGACGCCGGGATGTGCTTCTCATAAGGCTGCAGCGGAATGCGCGACTTCAGCACCACCGTGCCGTCGCCGCGACGCTCGACGTCGATGTCGCGCGCGAGCCACTGGACCTTGCGAAAGGCGGGCTTCGTCATCACTGCCGCCGCGCTTCCACTCATTTTGCGTCTCCCGGAATTATTGTCCTTTGCGGATCTTCATCGTTCAGCGCCTGATATAGACAGGCTTTCGCTTCTCAAGGAAGGCCCTGATGCCTTCCGAAAACTCTTCCGAGCGGCTGCACAGGACCTGGTTGCGATCCTCCATCGCGATCGCGGCTTCGAGCGAGCCGGCATCGACGCTCATGTTGAGGCATTCCTTGGATAGCCGCAGGCCCACGGGCGAGGCCGTCATCATCGCCTCGACATAAGACGCGGCCGCGTCATCGAGCTTGTCCTCGTCCACGACCTCCGAGACGAGGCCGACCGCGAGCGCGCGCTCCGCTCCGATGAAGCGCCCGGTGAGGATCAGCTCGGATGCGACGGAGACGCCGACGAGGCGCGGCAGAAAATAGCTGGTGCCGATGTCGCAGCCGCCGAGCCCGAGCTTGATGAAAGCGCAATTCATCCGCGCCGATCTCGTGGCGACACGGATGTCGGAGGCCAGCGCCAGCGCAAAGCCGCCGCCGGCCGCCGCGCCCTGCACCAGCGCCAGGATCGGCTGCGGACAGCGCCGCATCAGCATCACGATGTCGGCGATGCGCCGCTGCGAATCCAGCGACTCCGTGATGCCCGGCGGCTCCTGCTGCCCGGCCCGGCGCGCCATCGCAGCTTTGAGATCGAGGCCGGCGCAGAAATTCCTGCCGGCGCCCTTGAGCACGACGACGCGGGTGTCGCGATTGCGTTGCAGGCCCTGGAAATAATCGTTGAGCGCATCGATCAGCGCGGGATCGAGCGCGTTGAGGTGCTCGGGCCGATTGAGCGTCACCCGGTCGACGCCATCGTCATGCTCAATCAGCAGCGGTTGGGACATGGGGCCTCGCACTTGCCGCGAGTCGCGGCGCCGATTGCTGCGCCCTCTCCCCTTGCGGGAGAGGGCATGTAAATCGCTAGCCGCACAATCGCTTGTGTGAGGGGTCTGCCTCCACAAATTAGATTGTGGAGACAACCCCTCATCCGGCCCCGTAGCCGAAGCTTCGCTTCGGCGTTCTTAAGAACGGCGGCCTAAGGCCGCCTATGCCACCTTCTCCCACAAGGGGAGAAGGAAGAACGAACCGCCTATCGCGGCGCCATGCGGATCGCACCGTCGAGGCGGATGGTCTCGCCGTTCAGCATCGGGTTCTCGACGATGTGCACCGCGAGCATGCCGTATTCGTTGGCATCGCCGAGACGCGAGGGATGCGGTACCTGGGCGCCCAGGCTCTTGCGGGCCTCTTCGTTCAGGCCCATCAGCAGCGGCGTGAAGAACAGGCCGGGCGCAATGGTGTTGACGCGGATCTTCTGGCTGGCGAGATCGCGCGCGGCCGGCAGCGTCAGGCCGACGACGCCACCCTTCGAGGCCGAATAGGCGATCTGGCCGATCTGGCCTTCGTAGGCGGCAACCGAGGCGGTGTTGATGATGACGCCGCGCTCTTCGCCGACGGGCTCGATCGTGACGAGACGCTCGGCGAACAGACGCAGACAGTTGAACGTGCCGATCAGGTTGACGTTGATGATGCGCGCGAACTTTTCGAGGGGATAGACGCCGTCGCGGCCGACGATGCGCTGCGAGCCGCCGATGCCGGCGCAGTTCATCAGCACGCGGGCGACGCCATGGGCGGCTTCCGCTTTGGCAATCGCAGCCTTGATTTGCTCCTCGCTGGTGACGTCGGCGTGGAGCGCGACGCCCTTCACTTCAGCAGCGACCTTCTCGGCGTTTTCCTTGCTCTGATCGATCACGCCGATCTTGGCGCCCTTGGCGGCCATGGCGCGGGCGGTCGCGGCACCAAGGCCCGAGCCGCCGCCGGTGATGAGAACGGCTACGTCTTTTAATTGCATCGCTTGTACCTTTCCTTGAGCGTTTCTTCTCTAGACTTGTCACGTGTCGGCCGGACTATCCGGCCGCAGCGGCTTCCCCGGCTTGCGTGAGGATGCCGCCGCAGATCAGCGTTTCCATGTGCTTGATGTATTGCCGGCAGACATCGTCAGTGACCGGGCCGACGCCGGTGGCGCGGGACATCGCGTGCCGGCCGAAGAACAGGTGATCGCAGGCACCGATCAGGCTGGTGTAGAACAGTACCGGATCAGTCGGGCGGAATTCGCCGCGGCTGACGCCCTCGGCAAGCAGCCGGCGATGGAAATCCAGAAGCGGCGCGACGAAGAATTTCGAGACTTCATCGGCGGAGCTCGCGCTGGTCTCGTGCAGCAGATAATGGATCAGCCGGTTCATGTAGGGGAACCGGTGATAGGCGCGGATGATGCCGGCGATATGCAGCTTCAGCTTCGCCGTCGACGTGATCGGCTGCGCCAGCAGATATTCGAGATTGGACATCTCGGTCGCAGCATCCCGCGCGAGCAGCGCCAGCAACAGGCCGTCCTTGTTGCCGAAGTGGTATTTGACCAGCGCGGCGTTGGCGCCCGACTTCTGCGCAATGTCGGAGAGTGAGATCTCGATCGAGGAGCGTTCGATCATCAGCTCGCTCGCGGCCACCAGCAATTTCTCTGCCGTGGAATTTTTCCCGCTGGGGAGCCTGTTCGGTACGCTGGTCGCCACGGAGATCCCTGTTTGGCCGCTGGAAGCGGGGCGCAGATAAGCGCAAGCAGCGCCTCATCACAAGAGTTAATTGATCGATTGACTAAACGATCTCCGGCCCCTTAAATCCGCCCCCGACAACCAACCCCAATCAAGAATTCAGGGAGAGACCGACATGGCCGAGGCTTACATCGTCGCCGCTGCGCGTACCGCCGGCGGGCGCAAGGGGGGCCGCCTCGCCGGCTGGCACCCGGCCGATCTCGCCGCGAAGGTGCTCGACGAACTGGTCGACCGCACCAAGGTCGACCCAGCCCAGGTCGAGGACGTGATCATGGGCTGCGTGATGCAGGTCGGCGAACAGTCCAACAACGTCGCGCGCAACGCGATCATGGCCTCGAAGCTGCCGGAGAGTGTGCCAGGCACCTCGATCGATCGTCAGTGCGGCTCCTCGCAGCAGGCGCTGCACTTCGCCGCGCAGGCGGTGATGTCGGGTGCGATGGACGTCGTGATCGCGGCCGGGGTGGAATCGATGACGCGGGTGCCGATGGGCCTGTCATCGCAGCTTCCGGCCAAGAACGGCTTTGGCAACTACAAGAGCCCGGGCATCGAGAGGAAATATCCGAACATCGTGTTCAGCCAGTTCACCGGCGCGGAGATGATGGCCGAGAAGTACGGCCTCTCCAAGGATGAGCTCGATCAATATTCCTACGACAGCCATCAGCGCGCGATCGCGGCGACGCAAGCAGGTCACTTCAAGAAGGAGATCGTGCCGCTCGAGATCACCCGTGCCGACGGCAGCAAGGACACCCACCACATCGACGAAGGCATCCGCTTCGACGTCACGCTCGACGGCATCAAGGGCGTCAAGCTGATCGCCGAGAACGGCAAGCTGACCGCGGCCAGCGCCAGCCAGATCTGCGACGGCGCCTCCGGCGTCATGGTGGTGAACGAGAAGGGCTTGAAGCAGCTCGGCGTCAAGCCGCTCGCGCGCATCCATCACATGACCATGACGGGCGGAGATCCCGTGATCATGCTCGATGCTCCCTTGCACGCCACCAAGCGCGCGCTGGAGAAGGCCGGCATGAAGATCGGCGACATCGACCTGTTCGAGGTCAACGAGGCGTTCGCCTCGGTGCCGACCGCCTGGCTGAAGACCACCGGCGCCGATCCGGAGCGTCTCAACGTCAACGGCGGCGCCATCGCGCTCGGCCATCCGCTCGGCGGCTCCGGCACCAAGCTGATGACCACTCTGGTCCATGCCCTGCACCAGCGCGGCAAGCGCTACGGTCTGCAGACCATGTGCGAAGGCGGCGGCATGGCCAATGTGACGATCGTGGAGCGGCTGTAAGAAAAACAAAAGCGAGTAGCGAGTGGCGAGTAGCGAATGGTGAGTAGGCGAAGAGCGGTTTGCCCTTCTTCCCTATTCGCCACTCGCTACTCGCCATTTCACGTTTTGAGGAAACGCCATGACCCACCCCTGTATCCACGCCAAGACGACGCCCGACAAGATCGCCTACCAGATGGCCGGGACCGGCAAGGCGATCACCTATCGCGAGCTCGACGAGCTCTCGAACCAGGGCGCGCATCTGTTCCGCTCGCTTGGCCTCAAGGCCGGCGACCACATTGCGCTGTTGATGGAGAACCGCCTCGCCTTCATGGAGCTGTGCTGGGCGGCACAGCGCAGCGGGCTCTATTACACCGCGATCAGCCGCTACCTGAAGCAGGACGAGATCGATTACATCATCGCCGATTGCGGCGCCAAGGTCGTGATCACGACGCCGAAATGCGCCGACCAGATCAAGGGCCTGATCAAGGGCGCGCCCGGTGAGCCGATCTTCTACATGATGGACGAGCCGCTGCCCGGCTTCCGCTCCTACGACAAGGAAGCCGCCGCGCAGCCGACGACGCCGATCGCCGACGAGGTCGCCGGCTACGACATGCTGTATTCGTCGGGCACCACCGGGCGCCCTAAGGGAATCAAGAAGGCTTTCGAAGGCAACAGGATCGACGTGCCGAACGCCTTCCTCCGCGTGCTCTGCGCCGACATGTGCGGCATGAATGCGGAGAGCACCTATCTGTCGCCAGCGCCGCTCTATCATGCGGCACCCCTGCGCTTCAACATGATGGCGATCGTGCTCGGCGGCACCTCCATCATCATGGAGCATTTCGACGCTGAAGAGTTCCTGAAGCTGGTCGAGAAGTACAAGGTGACACAATCGCAGCTGGTGCCGACCATGTTCGTGCGCATGCTGAAGCTGCCGGACGAGGTGCGCACGAGGTACGACGTCTCCACCCTGAAGGGAGCGATCCACGCCGCCGCGCCCTGCCCCATCGACGTCAAGGCCAAGATGATCGAATGGTGGGGGCCGATCCTGATCGAGTATTACGCCGGGTCTGAAGGCAATGGCGTCACCGTCTGCAACTCGCAGCAATGGCTGGAGCATCGCGGCAGCGTCGGCCGCGCCGTGGTCGGCAAGATCAAGATTCTCGACGAGAACGACGAGGAGCAGCCGGTCGGTGAGATCGGCACCGTCTATTTCGCCGACGCGCCCGCCTTCACCTATCACAACGACCCCGAGAAGACGAAGAAGGCCTACAACGTCAAGGGATGGTCGACGCTCGGCGATGTCGGCTATCTCGACAAGGACGGCTTCCTCTATCTCACCGACCGCAAGTCCTACATGATCATCTCCGGCGGCGTGAACATCTATCCACAGGAGACCGAGGACGTGCTGATCACGCACCCTGAGGTCGCCGACGTCGCGGTGTTCGGCGTGCCGAACGAGGAGATGGGCGAAGAGGTCAAGGCGGTGGTGCAGCCGCACGACATGAGCCGCACCGGCAAGGCGCTCGAAGCCGATTTGATCGCTTATTGCAAGAGCCGCCTCTCCGCCATCAAATGCCCGCGCTCGATCGATTTCGAAGCCGAGCTGCCGCGCACGCCGACCGGCAAGCTGGTGAAGCGGCATTTGCGTGATCGGTATTGGCCGAAGACGGCGACGAAGATTTAGGGAGAGCGGCCGCTCTCAACACCGTCATGCCCGGGCTTGTCCCGGGCATCCACGTTCTTTGTACCGCAAAGGAAGACGTGGATGGCCGGGTCAAGCCCGGCCATGACGCCGAGCAAGCTTTGGCATCTTCAATCGAACAAGCTCGGCGTGTGGTTCACCAGCGCGCCTTCGATCTCCAGCATCTTCAGCTTCGTGACCACGCCGCCATTCGCCGAGAAGCCGCCGGGCTTGTTGCCCGCGGCGAGCACGCGATGGCAGGGCACGACGATCGGGCACGGGTTGCGGCCGAGCGCCTGACCGACGTCGCGCGACAGCTGGACGCCACCGAGCTGCTTGGCGATGTCGCCATAGGTGACGGTCTTGCCGGGCGGAATCGCGCGGGCGATGTCGTAGACGCCGCGGTTGAATTCGGGCACGCCGTCGAGATCGAGCGGGATGTCGGTGAGATCATCCGGCTCGCCGGCGAGCAGTTTCGTCATGCGGTCGATCGCCTGTTGCACCTCGGCGGTCGGCTCGGTCTCAACGGCGTCGGCATGACGCTGGCTGATGCGGGTGCGGATCTTCTGCTCGCCGCCCATCGGCAATTGCGTGCCGTTGATGCCCCGCGGGCCCCAGGCGATGGCGCACAGGCCGATCCTTGTGTCGAACAGGGCAAAATGCTGGTCGGTCATGTCTAGGTTCCTGGCTTGCTTCCGTTGCAGGCCCCCACTTTGATGTCGTGCCAAATCTAGGCTTGGAAATAGTTGCGATCCACCCGGTTTCCGGGAATCTTGCACAGGCGTTCCAATCCTCTCCCGAGTCCATCATGCAGAGCCTCCACGTCAACGGTTACGACATGCCCTATCTCGACGTGGGCGAAGACAGGGGCCGTCCGCCTCTGGTCTGCGTGCATGGATCGCTGAACGATTTTCGCGTCTGGGGCTGCGTGCTGGGGCCGCTGACGCAGCGGCACCGGGTGATCGCGGTCAGCCTGCGCCACTTCTTCCCGGAGCGCTGGGATGGCGTCGGTGACACCTATTCGATCGCCCAGCATGTCGAGGACGTCATCGCCTTCATCGACAAGCTCGATGTGGGACCGGTCGATTTGATGGGCCATTCCCGCGGCGGGCATATCTGCTTCCGCGTGGCGCAGCAGCGGCCCGATCTCTTACGCCGGCTGATCCTGGCCGAGCCCGGGGGCGAGCTCGATGCGAGCCTTGATCCGGACTACGTCGGCGGCCCCTCGCCGCTGCTGGCGCGCTTCACGGCCTCGGCCGAGAAGATCGCGGCCGGCGATGTCGACGGCGGGCTCGCCGTCTTCGTTGACACGCTGGAAGGCCCAGGCACCTGGCCGCGATTGCCCGCGATGGTGAAGCAGAACCTGCGCGACAATGCCTTTACGCTGATCGGCCAGGTCCGCGACAGCCGCCCGCCGTTCTCGAAGGCGGATGCGGAGGCGATCAAGATGCCGACGCTGTTCATCCTGGGCGCGCGGACCAAGGGCCTCTTGCCGAAAGTGCTGCATGCGCTGGCCACGCATGTGCCCTATTCCAAGACGGCGATCATCCCGAACGCGACGCATCCGATGTTCGAGCAGGCGCCGCAGAAATTCTCCGAAGTGGTTTTGGATTTTCTGGCGAGCTGACCATGCAAAGCTTCCGCGTCAATGGTTACGACATGGCCTATCTCGAGGTCGGTGAGGGCCCGCCACTGGTCTGTGTGCACGGCACACTCGGTGATTTCCGCACCTGGTATTCGGTGCTCGGTCCGCTGTCGAAATCCCATCGCGTGATCGCGGTCAGCCTGCGGCACTTCTTTCCCGAGCATTGGGACGCCGTCGGCGACGACTACAAGATGGCGCAGCACGTCGCCGATACGATTGCCTTCATCGAGCAGGTCAGGCCCGGCCCCGTCGACCTGATGGGCCATTCGCGCGGCGGACACATCGCCTTTCGCGTGGCGCAGGCGCGGCCTGATCTGTTGCACAAGCTGGTGCTGGCCGAGCCCGGCGGCGATCTCGACCCATCCCTGCCTGTTCCCGAAGGCATGCCCGCGCATCCGCCGCTCGCGGCGCGCACGGCGCGCTCGGTCGAGATGATCCGCGGCGGCGACCTCGAGGGCGCGGTGCGGAATTTCTACGAAGGCATCGAGGGCGACGGTTCCTGGCGGCGCGTGCCGGCTGCGGCCAAGCAACAACTCCGCGACAACGCGCTCACCTTCCTTGGCCAGATCAACGAGCAGCGCCGGCCCTACACCCTCAGCGATGCGCAGGCGATCAGGACGCCGACGCTGCTGATCGGCGGCGGCGCCACCACCGGCAGCCTGTCGGTGATGTGGCGCGTGCTGGCCGCGCACATCGCGGGCGCCGAGACGGCAGTGATCGCGAACGCCGGCCACTGGATGTTCGAGCAGGCGCCGCTCGAGTTCGGCGAGGTGGTGAGCAGATTCCTGACGGAGTAGCTCACACCTTCCACACGCCGACCGGCATCTTGATCGTCGCGTTCAGGCGGTTCCAGACGTTGATCGTCGCGATCGCAACGATCAGCGTGGCGAGCTCGCGCTCGTCGAAGTGCTTGGCGGCTTCGTTCCAGATCGCATCGGGCACCGGATCCTCGCGATCGGCGAGGCGCGTGACGGCTTCGGTCAGGGCCAGCGCGGCGCGCTCGGCGTCGGTGAAGTAGGGTGCCTCGCGCCAGGCGGAGACGGCGAACAGGCGCTCGTCGGTTTCGCCCAGCCGGCGGGCGACCTTCGGGTGCATATCGACGCACACGCTGCAACCATTGATCTGGCTGGCGCGCAGGTGCACCAGTTCGAGGAGCTTTTCCGGCAGACCCTGCTTTGTCAGGTTCCCGAGGGACTGAAGGACCTTCATGGCCTCCGGCAGGACCATGACGGGATGATTCATGCGGGCGTGCATCATGTTGCGTGTCCATCTGTCGAATTTAGAGGGTTCCGGTCACATCGGCCGGATTGGCTTCGTCATGGGCATGACGGATCGCGACGAGGGAATGTGACCGATGACCGAAGAAAATTCTCTGACCGGGCAGTTCGAGGCGAGCAGGGATCATTTGCGTGCGGTCGCCTATCGAATGCTGGGCTCGCGCGCCGAGGTCGACGATGCCGTGCAGGAGGCTTGGCTGCGGGTCAGCCGCTACGACCTGTCCGACATCGCGAATTTGCGCGGCTGGCTGACCACGGTCGTGGCGCGCATCTGCCTCGACATGCTGCGCGCCCGGAAGTCGCGTCGCGAGGATCCGATGGGTCCGCACGTACCCGAGCCGGTCGACGATACAAGCGAGCGAGAGGCGGAGATGGCCGATTCCGTCGGCGCGGCACTGCTGGTCGTGCTGGAAACGCTGCAGCCCGCGGAGCGGCTCGCCTTCGTGCTGCACGACATGTTCGCCGTCCCGTTCGAGGAGATCGCGCCGATCGTCGGCCGTTCGGTCGATGCCTCGCGGCAACTGGCGAGCCGCGCCCGGCGGCGCGTGCAGGGCGCACCGGTGCCCGAGACGGATCTGACGCAGCAGCGAAGGATCGTCGATGCATTTCTTAAAGCCTCGCGCGAGGGCAATTTCGAAGGGCTGCTCGCGGTGCTGGATCCCGAGGTCGTCTTCCGCGCCGATCAGGCCGCGGTGCGGCTCGGCTCGCTGGCGGAGGTGCGCGGCGCCGAGGCTGTCGCGCAGCTCTACAAGGGCCGCGCCCGGACGGCGCGCACGGCGCTGGTCGATGGTGAGTTGGGTGCTGCCGTCATCCTCGGCGGACAGCTGCGCATTGCCCTGCGCGTGACGTTCGTGGGCGAGCGGATCGGGGCGATCGAGGCGGTGGCCGATGCGGACGACATCGCCACGATGGAGGTGGAGGTGCTGGATGGGTCAGATCCGGACCCGTTGTCGCGAAAACAACCCCATGCACAGTAGACGGACTCAGGAAATTCAACAGCTTACCCGGGTGACGTGAAGCCCTTGGGATCGCCCGAGATACGGCTTGACGCTCCACCTCGCCGAGCGTAAGTTCGAATACGGAATTCCGTATTCCGAGATGGCTTGGAGCTGCCGGCGTGATCCCTCTCGACCCGCTCCCGAACCTGATCGACCAGGTCTATGCGCGAATCCTGGAGGCGATCTCCGACCGCACGCTTCAGCCCGGCCAGCGCATCCGGCAGAACGAGCTCGCCGACCGGCTCGGCGTGTCGCGCCAGCCGGTGTCGCATGCGCTGCATCTGTTGCACCGGCAGGGCCTGGTCGCAGAGAGCGGCCGCCGCGGCTTTGAAGTGACGCAGCTCGATCCCGCGCGCATCCGCCAGCTCTACGAGGTGCGCGGCGCCATCGACGCGCTGGCGGCCGGGCTTGCCGCTCAGCGCGCGGCCAGCGACGCAGCGGGACGCGCGCGACTGGAGGCAGCGCTCGCCGCCGGGCGCCGCAGCGACCGCAACACCACGCTATCCGAGCTCATCACCCTCGATGTCGATTTTCACCGCGCGATCTATCAGCTCGCCGGCAATCCCGTGATCGAGGAGACCATGGCGCCGCAATGGCCGCACATGCGTCGCTCGATGGCGACGGTGCTCTCCGAGCTCGATTATCGCGCCAGCGCCTGGGCGGAGCATGCCGATATTGCCGCGCACATTTTCAGCGGCAACGCGAAAGCGGCCGAACGCGCCGCGCTCGCGCATGCGCAGACGGCGGGACGGATGACCGAGGAGAGATTGCGGGCGACGGAAGAGGCGGCGGCGTAGCACGCCGTCATTCCGGGGCGACGCGACGGGACCGCTCGAAGCGCGGCCCGGGAGCGTCGAGCCCGGAAATCCATCGGGCGGCAGAGACTGCGGAGGAATGGATTCCGGGCTCACGCTTCGCGTGCCCCGGAATGACAAAACAAAGCAAACAGGAGGACGACCCATGAAACTGTCTCAGGAGCAATTGGAGTTCTTCCACCGCGAGGGCTGGCTGTTCCTGCCCGAGCTGTTCGCCCCAGAGGAGGTCGACCTGCTCGCGCGCGAGGCGGTCGCCATCTATGACGCCAACCGGCCCGAGGTCTGGCGCGAGAAGAGTGGCGCTCCGCGCACGGCCTTTGCCGCGCATCTCTACAACGAGGCGTTCGCGATCCTCGGCGCGCATCCGCGCATGATCGAGCCGGTCGAGCAATTGTTCGGCGAGCCCGTCTACATGCACCAGTTCAAGATCAACGCCAAGTCGGCCTTCACCGGCGACGTCTGGCAATGGCACCAGGATTACGGCACCTGGAAGCGCGATGACGGCATGCCGGAGCCGCGGGCGATGAACATCGCGATCTTCCTCGACGAGGTGATGCCGATCAACGGCCCCCTGATGCTGGTGCCGCGCAGCCAGAACGCCGGCGATCTCGAGGCTTCGCACGATCTTGCCACCACCTCTTATCCGCTATGGACGCTGGACGAGGATACGGTCACGCGCCTCGTCAAGCAGGGCGGCATCGTCGCGCCCACCGGCAAGCCCGGCGGCATGCTGATGTTCCACGGCAATCTCGTGCACGGCTCCAGCGGCAACATCACGCCCTATCCGCGCAAGATCGTGTACCTGACGCTGAATGCGGTCTCGAACCATATCCGCACACCGACACGACCGGATTACATCGCCCATCGCGATTTCACGCCGATCAAGACGGTGGACGACGACGCGCTGCTGCGGCTGGCACGGGCACCACGGCAGGCGGCGGAGTAACCTGTCATTCCGGGGCGACGCGGAGCGTCGAGCCCGGAATCCATCCGGCCGCAGTGCTTGTGGAGAAATGGATTCCGGGCTCGCGCTTCGCGCGCCCCGGAATGACGAAGTTTGACAGTGTCACCTGACAGCCATAGCGATCTCGGACCCCCCATGAACCTCTTCCGCCTCCTGCAAGCCCGCGCATCCGCCGGCAAGCCCGTCCGTGTCGCGCTGATCGGCGCCGGCAAGTTCGGCTCGATGTTCCTCGCACAGGTGCCGCACACGCCGGGGCTGGAGGTGCCCATCATCGTCGACATCGACCGCGACCGGGCCCGCGAGGCCTGCCGGACCGTCGGCTGGGATGCCGAACGCATCGCCGCGACCGTGTTCACCGATGACGGCGCGCGCGCCATTGCCGGCGGCGCCATGGACGTGGTGGTAGAGGCGACCGGCAATCCCGCCGTCGGCATTGCCCACGCGCGCGCCGCGATCGCGGCGGGCAAGCATATCGTGATGGTCAATGTCGAAGCCGACGTGCTGGCGGGCCCGCTGCTCGCCGACGAAGCGCGAAAAGCGGGCGTGGTCTATTCGCTCGCCTATGGCGACCAGCCGGCGCTGACGGCGGAGATGGTCGATTGGGCCCGCGCCACCGGATTTCACGTCATTGCCGCCGGCAAGGGCACGAAGTACCTGCCGGCCTATCACGACGTGACGCCCGACGGTGTCTGGCAGCATTACGGCCTGACCGCGGGCGAAGCGCAGTCGGCCGGCATGAATCCGCAGATGTTCAACTCGTTCCTCGACGGCACCAAATCGGCGATCGAGATGGCCGCGATCGCCAATGCCTGCGGCCTCGACGTGCCCGCGGACGGCCTGGCCTTTCCGCCGTGCGGCGTCGATGATCTGCCGCACATCATGCGGCCGCGCTCGCGCGGCGGTGTGCTGGAGCGATCCGGTGTCGTCGAAGTCGTCTCCTCGCTCGAGCGCGACGGCCGGCCGGTGTTTCGCGACCTGCGCTGGGGCGTCTATGTGGTACTGGAGGCGCCCAACGACTATGCCGCCGATTGCTTCAGGCAATACGGCCTCAAGACCGATGGGAGCGGACGCTATGCCGCGATGTACAAGCCCTACCATCTGATCGGGCTCGAGCTGAACATCTCGGTGCTGTCGGCCGCGCTGCGGGGCGAGCCCACCGGGCAGCCTTACGGCTTTCGCGGCGACGTCGCCGCCGTGGCCAAACGTAACTTGCGTGCCGGGGAGATGCTCGACGGCGAAGGCGGCTACACGGTATGGGGCAAGCTGATACCGGCGGCCGCGAGCCTCAGGGCTGGGGCCCTGCCGATCGGGCTCGCACATCGCCTCAAGCTTAAGCACGACGTCGCCCATGGCACGTTGGTACGCTGGAGCGATGTCGAATTCGACCCGGGCAACGAAACGGTGAAGGCGCGCAAGGCCATGGAAGCCGCGTTCGCGCCGCAGCATTGATCGGCTTGGCAGGCGCACAACCAAAGCGAGCTTGATTTGCTGTTCCCCTTTGGTCATGCTGCCTGCGCATTGAATTTCGGACACCAAGAAACGTCGGCCACCGGCGAAAGATGAAGCGGCGTCAAGACCGCGATCCCTCGTCGAGGACACGACACCGCAGGAGGGAAACGCATGGAACGTCGTAAATTTCTGAAGGCAGGCGGACTGGGCCTTGCCGCAAGCGCAATTGCAGCGCCGGCTGTCGCACAATCAATGCCCGAGGTGAAATGGCGGCTGGCGGCGAGCTGGCCGAAATCACTGGATACGCTCTACGGCGGCTGCGAGTATTTCTGCAAGCGGGTCGCGGAGATCACCGACAACAGATTCCAGATCCAACCCTTCGCGGCCGGCGAAATCGTCGGGGGCCTGCAAGTGCTCGATGCCGTGTCCAACGGCACCGTCGAAATGGGCAACACCGCGCTCTACTATTATTGGGGCAAGAATCCGGCATTCACCTTCGGCACCTCGCTGCCGTTCGGCCTCAATACGCGTCAGCACATTTCCTGGCTGATATGGGGCGGCGGTCAGGACATGCTCAATGATCTCTTGAAAGAGCACAACGCGATCGGCGTGCCGACCGGCTCGACCGGGGCTCAGATGGGCGGCTGGTTCCGCAAGGAGATCAAGACCGTCGATGATCTCAAGGGCCTGAAATTCCGGGTTGGCGGCTTCGCCGGCACCATTGTCGCAAAGGTCGGGGGCGTGCCGCAACAGATCGCGGCCGGCGACATCTATCCCGCGCTGGAGAAAGGGACGATCGACGCTGCCGAGTGGGTCGGTCCGTATGACGACGAGAAGCTCGGCTTCGTCAAGGTGGCGAAGTACTACTACTATCCCGGTTGGTGGGAAGGCACCGGCCAGGGCCACAACATCATGAACCTCGAAAAGTGGAATGGGCTGCCGAAGCACTACCAGGCCGCCATCAGCACGGCATCGATGGACACCTTCACCTGGGTGACCGGCAAGTACGATTCGGTGAACCCGCCCGCGCTGAAACGGCTGCTGGCGTCCGGCGCAATCCTGAAGCCGTTCCCGCAGGAGGTGCTCGAGGCCTGCTACGGCGCAGCCAACGAGATCTACGCCGATCTCGCCAAGAACAACCCGCATTTCGGCAAGATGTATGCGAGCCTGACCGCCTTCCGCAGCGAGTCGCTCGCCTGGATGCAGGTGGCCGAGCTCAGCTTCGATACCTTCATGATGCGGATGCGGACGCGGACTTAAGGCGACGACGGTTCGCAGCGCTTGAAACGACGAAAAGCCCCGGAGATGTCTCCGGGGCTTTTTGCCGTTGAACGGCTCTCGTAGG